>NZ_RXOM01000013.1 GCF_008692195.1 Salegentibacter sp. R32 | reverse complement strand
TATTCTTGTCCTGCCCCTGTAACTCGTTCCAGAACTATGCTCAAAAGGCGCAATACCAGCATAACATGCAAATTTCCGCCAGTTCTGGAATGACTTAAAATTATTGGTATGCGCTATCATTGTTGCAGCCAATATTGGGCCGACCCCTTTTATGGTTTGTATGTTTTCATAGGTCTTCAAGATCTGCTGGTCTGATTTGATCAGGGAGACGATTTCTTTTTCTATCAATTTAACCTGTAGGGTCAAAAAACCTATTATTGCCCCAGAAGACTCAATTATGAACGACTTTTGAGTTGACGGGTACATTTGTTTCTCTTCTTTAATTGAGGCTTTATGACCAGCTCTTTGACGGACTATCTTTGAGCGTTGCCCTAGTAGCTTTTTGAGCCTAACGACCGTTTGCCCTGGCATTTTATAAGCAATCAGGTCGTCTCTTCTCAAAAATGCATATTGGGCAATTCTCTTAGCATCTACCTTGTCATTTTTACCTCTTTTAATGCCCATTGAACGTTTAAGCTCAAGTCCTGATATAAGATAGTAAG
>NZ_RXOM01000014.1 GCF_008692195.1 Salegentibacter sp. R32 | reverse complement strand
TTTAAAATGGTTCCGACAAGCTTCCTCACTATCAAAATGTGCTGTAAACGTGAATATATTCATACCATTGATTTTGAAGTAAATATAAGAAAAAATATCGAGTTATGAGTGTTTACGGATATTCAATAAAGAGATAATTAAAAATTGGAATGAAAAATATTTTGGATAAGAATATTATAATCGAATAACTGCTATTATGGGTCATTATAGTTCCCCCGATGACCAAGAAAGATTAAAAGTTAAGAATTTTATTTATCTTAGTTATCAACTAATATTCAACTGATAGGTACATAAAACAATAACGAGAATTAAAAATGAGTGATTCTTTAATAACGACGTTAATTGCTGGTGGCACAGGACTAATTTCTTCGCTCATTACGGTTTATTGGTTAAAACCAAAAATTGATAGAAAATTTCATATTTTTCAACTGGAAGAAAATTATAAACATGAACAGGCTAAAAAAATTAAAGAAATAATAGGTCAATTTAAAAGCAAATTATTAAACAGTGCTGAACTTTTAAATAGCCGACTTAAAAATTACTCTAAGAACTGTGATGAAAATTGGCTTGATGTAAATGGAAATTATTATACTGACAACTATTATATTGATACAACAGTCTATAGATTTTTAAATTTCTTCGCTTACATAAAACTTATAGAAGATAATCTAGAGTATTTAGACACCACTAATAGTGAAAGTGATGATATGGAAATGATTCGGTATTTTCGGATATTTGCAGATGTTGTTAGTGATGTAGATTTATTTAAAGGTTCGGACTATGATGCAAACAATCAATCCGATCATATTTTTCGTAATAGATTTGGACAGTATTACGAATGCTTGATTCAAGACAAAAAAATAATTAGCTTTAATCTATTTGAAGCCCGTAAAAACGAGTTGATTGAATGTATTCAACCAATCTATGTATTTTTTGATGGGATGAATAAAATAGAACCACGATATAGACTGGAAAGAATAAAGTGTTTTCATTGTATCCTAATTTCATTTTTAAATCATTTTGGATATGATTTTCAAGAAACCAAGCTAACAAAAGTTCAAAAATTTAGAAAAAAGCTTGGCCCTTTAAAATTTGAAAAGGGATTAAAAACAATAATTAAAAAGTATAAATTAAAGGAATCGAAACATAAAACTGAATTAATAATAAACAATTATAAATAGTTATAAAATAACGTTAGATAACAAACCTAAAAACCCAACTCCCCCCGTGTTAGGGATAGCAGTGAAAAGCCCGTAAAGCAAAAGCATCTAAAAAAACAAGCCTGGCAAGAGCGACGTAAGAAGCTTTTACCAGGCTTAGTTTTTTTATGGTTTTACTGCGTACTTGCAACGGATAGCCCGGCCGCAGGCAACACCTTACTCCTTTTTTAAAATCTGTTTAATATCGGGTTTAAAATAATTAGGGCCTTTTAAAACCTTTCCATCTTCACGGTAAATGGGTTTTCCATCGGCGCCCAGTTTGCTCATATTGCTGCGCTGTATTTCTTCAAACACCTCTTCTATTTTATGCTGCATACCGTGTTCGATAATCGTTCCGCAGAGAATGTAAAGCATATCGCCAAGCGCATCGGCTACTTCTACCATATCATTATTATTGGCAGCCTCCAGGTATTCTTCGTTTTCTTCTTTCATCAAGTTAAAACGGAGCAAATTTTTGGCTTCTCCCAAACTAGCGGTTAATTCTTCTTTATAGCCTAAGCCAAAAGCAGTATGAAATTCTTTTACGGCGTCGATACGTTTCTTCATAATAATAGATTAATTTTGCCTAAAAATAGAAAAAATGTTTAGCCAAGGCCAATGGATGTTCGCTCTTTTTTTTGTAATTGCTTTTGCCATTGTGATGGTAATTAGTTATCGAAAAGACGCCAAACTTCACAAAAAATACTATAAATGGAGTATTTTAATTTTAATAGGTTTTTTAGCTTTTATTGGGATCCTCTTCGTGATAAAAACTTATTTACACTAAGACTACCTTCACTTTACACAATTTTAGGCTGAATTGGTTATATTAGGGCGTGAACAAAAAAAGCATATGATTACCACCATTCAACTCGATAAAGAAACCCTTACCGTAGATTTAGCCCAACCGCTCGATATTTCAATTACTTTAAGCGGAGATGAAAACAACCCGATTGCCTGGTATTTAGACCAACCCACCATCGAACCGGTGAAGGAAGGAAAATGGATAGCCAAAGTGAGCGAAGGCGCTTCGGTGAATTTTAATAACATTCAATTTAATCCGCACGCGCACGGAACGCATACGGAATCTGTCGGACATATTTCTGAAGAATTTTACAGCGTGAACAAAGCCTTGAAGCAGTTTTTCTTTAAAGCAAAAGTAATTTCTGTAGCGCCTGAAAATTACGGGGAAGATTACGCCATTTCTAAAAAGCAATTGCAACGCTATCTATCTAAAAATGAAGCGGAAGCTTTGGTGATTAGAACTTTACCGAATACCAAAAAGAAAAGGCGACAAAAACACAGCCATACCAATTGGCCGTATGTATTGGAAGAAGCGGCCACATACATTCGGGAATGCGGCATTAAACACCTGCTGATCGATTTACCTTCGGTAGATAAAGAAAAGGATGACGGAGAGCTCCTCGCCCACCGTGCTTTTTGGAATTACCCGGAAAACACCCGACTGGATGCCACGATTACTGAACTCATCTATGTTTCCAACAAAATCGAAGACGGCAATTATCTACTGAATTTACAAATTGCTTCCATAAAAAATGACGCCACCCCAAGCAAACCGGTGCTTTATAAATGCCTCCCCTAACCCCTCCCAAAGAGTGGAACTTGCTACGGCGATGTTCTGAAATTGAAGTTGAAGTCGAAATTGAAAATGAAAAATATAAATCCCAAAAGCTAAAATGGCCTATCTAAAAAAATATTGAAAATCAAGGAAGCAGCAAGTGATAAAAAATGGAAAACTGTTTGAAATAGAAGTTGAAGCTGAAAATGAAATCGAAATTAAAACCTTTAAAGCATTGTCACACTGAGCCTGTCGAAGTGGTTTTTAAAATCATACACTAAAAGTCAATAAATAAATGAAAACATCATTAAAACTCGAAGAACTCGCGATGCTCCTTCTTGGCATCTACCTATTTTCCTTACTGAATTTATCTTGGTGGTGGTTTGTAGGTTTATTTTTCGCGCCCGATATTGGGATACTGGGCTATACAGTCAACAACAAAATCGGGGCGATTACCTACAATATATTTCATCATAAATTTATAGCTATAGCTATTTATTTCCTCGGAATTTTCTTAACTTCTGAAGTGATTCAGATGGTGGGAATTGTACTTTTTTCACATTCCAGTTTCGATAGAATGCTGGGTTATGGACTTAAATTAGAAAAAGGTTTTAAATTTACACATCTGGGAGAAATAGGAAACTAACTATGGAATTACTCTTTATAGGTTTAGCCGCCGGTGCCATTGCCGCGTATTTTATTTACTCGTTTTTCAGTTCCTCCAAACGGAAAGGAAAAGAAGAAAAACAATCGGTCGTCTTGATGGAAAAAATTCGGGCCGTTTGTAAATTTATTACCGTGGAAGGCGACTTTTCTGAAATCTATCATTACCACAATGTAAAAGACAAATGGCTCAATCTCTTTCTGGGAAGCAAAAAAGCCCTAGTTCTTATTGAAGCGAAAGCGCATGTAGGTTTTGATTTAACGAAGATTAAAATGAATTCTGATGTGGAAAAGAAAACCATCTACCTCAGTAATTTTCCGCAACCGGAACTCCTCACCATAGAAACCGATTTTAAATATTACGATAAACGTGAAGGTTGGGCCAATCCTTTTACTTCCTCCGATTTAACTGATATTAACCGCGAAGCCAAACAACATATCGTTGATAAAATTCCCAACAGCGGGTTGCTTAAAGAAGCCTCTTCCCAAGCAATGGAAACCATTCAGCTTATTGAAAAACTGGTAGAAACCATCAACTGGAAATTAGATTATTCTGCTTTAGAACTTCAGCAAGAACACCTAACCTTAGAAAACAAAACTAAAATTTTAAAAGATGTCTAACCTCAATCTCATTATTGAAGAACGCGCAGCCGATATTGGTAACTTTATGGTGGGCCGCTTGTTACCTTTTCGGCAAAAAAGAATGGTCGGGCCTTTTGCTTTTATTGACCATATGGGACCGGCACATTTAAAAGTCGGAGAGAATTTAGACGTTCCGCCACATCCACACATCGGACTGTCCACGCTGACTTTTTTATTTGAAGGTAGCATTATTCATAAAGATAGTTTAGGCACCGAAATCCAGATTAATCCCGGAGCCGTGAATTGGATGACCGCTGGAATAGGAATTGTTCATTCAGAAAGAACGCCTCAAAAACTACGCGAACAAGAAAAAACTTTACACGGACTGCAAATTTGGGTGGCACTTCCTAAAGGACTAGAAAAAACAGCTCCTTCGTTTGCGCACGTCGATGCTAAGGATATTCCCGCTTGGAAAGAAAACGGACTCCATTATAAACTTATTGCCGGAAAAGCGTTTGGGAAATCTTCTCCCGTTCCTGTGCATAGCGATTTATATTTTATTGAAATTAAAAGTACTCAACGCCAAAAAGTAACTATTGGTCAACATTTATTCGGGGAAAGTGCTTTGTATATTTTAGAAGGAAAAGTCCTTAACGAAGGCTACGAATACGAACCCAAACAAATTTTAGTAGCGAAAGATGCTACCTTATGTGAGTTTGAAATGGAAGCGAACACAACTGTCTATATTTTTGGAGGCGAAACTTTTCCGGAAGAACGCTTTATCCATTGGAATTTTGTGGCTTCTTCTAAGGAAACCATAAAGCAAGCGCGGGAAAAATGGAAAAATCAAGAATTTCCTGAAGTCCCCGGAGAAACAGATTTTGTACCTTTACCCAATATTCCTTTTTCATGATGGATATTTTACAACTGCGTGAACATTGTTTAAGCTACCCGGGAGCCACGGAAGATTTTCCTTTTGATGAAGATACCTTGGTTTTTAAAGTGATGGGAAAAATGTTTGCATTAGTGGGACTAGAAAAATGGGAATTGGGCGATGCTGCCATTAATTTAAAATGCGACCCGGAAAAAGCTATCGAACTCCGTGAAAAATATCCTGAAGAAATTTACGGCGGTTACCATATGAGCAAAAAACATTGGAACACGGTAGTGGTAAACGGTCCGCAACTCACCGAAAAACAAATCAAACATTTTATTACTCACAGTTATGAATTGGTGGTGAGCAAACTCACCAAAAAACAAAAGCAGGAATTAAAGGAAATGGAATCATAAATTCTTCGGGAAGTTCTGTATTTTAGCACCAATTACACTTCAACAGAAAATTCATGAAATCACCTTTATCGGTTTATCAAGATAAAATTCAGCAGTACCAAACAGCATTGAGTAGCATCAAGAAAAAGCTTTTTGCTTCCAGTATGCTTCGGTTAGTTGTTTTCTTAATTTTTGCTTTTTTGGTTTATTTCTTCTTCGGAAATACTTCACTGGTCTTATTATTTATCTTTTTAGGAATTGCCAGTTTTCTTTTTTTAGTTTCCAGGCATACTGACTTGCAGCAGGAAAAAGAAAAACTGAAACAATTTATTGAGTTGAATGAAACGGAAATCAAAGTACTTCAACGCAATTTTCATCACCTACCGAACGGAAAAGAATTTATCAATCCGCAACACGAATTTAGTCAGGATATCGATTTATTTGGAGACCGCTCGTTTTTTCAATACCTCAACCGAACCGCGTTAGCTTCAGGAAAACAAAAATTAGCTGATTTACTGAGCAGCAATCACATTCAGCAGATTAAAGAAAAACAAGGGGGAATTCAAGAGCTATCGATAAAGATAAATTTTAGGCAAGAATTCACCGCTATTTCCAGACTGGTAAATGTAGAAACAGATACCACCACTATTTTAAAGTGGCTTACAAGTTATCAAAATTTTGTTCCCTCTGTATTTAGATGGCTTCCTCAAGTTTTTTCCATTTTATCCATAATTATGGTGATCGCCTATTTTCTAGATTTCATTTCCGGTAATATTGTGATGGGTTGGTTTATTTTGGGATTGCTTATTACAGGAAAACATTTAAAAAACATTAATAAGCTTTCCGCAAACGTTAGTAAAGTTCAAGAAACTTTTAGACAATATCATCTGTTACTGGCATTGCTTGAAAAAGAAAAATTCAACAGCAGTTTATTAAAGATCAAGAAAGAAAAAATCATCAATAACGAAAAAAAAGCTTCACAAATACTAAAACAATTTTCTAAAACTATAGATGCATTAGACCAGCGTAATAACTTTCTTATTGGGGTTGTAATCAATGGCTTTTTACTTTGGGACTTACAGAAATCTTTAAAGTTGGAAAAATGGATTTTAAATCACAGCAACGAGGTAGAAAACTGGTTTGAAGTCATCGATTTTTTTGATGCCCATAATTCTTTAGGTGGTTTTGCTTTTAACCATCAAGAATATACTTATCCTGAAATTCAACAGAATCAAGTCATCTTAACCACTACTGAAGCCGTGCACCCGCTTATCAATCCTGACGATGCGGTTACGAACGATTACCAAATTAACAAAGAAGAATTTTTTATTATTACCGGCGCCAATATGGCGGGGAAAAGTACTTTCCTAAGAACGGTTTCTTTACAAATTATGATGGCAAATGTGGGACTGCCCGTTTGTGCAAAAACCTGTGAATATTCACCGATCAAACTCATCACGAGTATGCGAACGGTAGATTCTTTGGCCGATGAAGCCTCTTATTTCTATTCAGAATTAAGTCGGTTAAAATTTATTGTCGATGAAATTAAAAACGATGAATATTTTATTATTCTTGATGAAATTTTAAAAGGAACCAACTCGACCGACAAAGCAATTGGCTCTCGAAAATTTGTCGAAAAACTCGTGAACTCCCACTCTACCGGAATTATTGCGACGCACGATCTAAGTTTATGCGAAGTCGCAAACGAATTGCCGCAAGTAAAAAACCATTATTTTGATGCTGAAATTATTAACGACGAATTGCATTTTGACTATCAATTTAAAGATGGCATTTGTCAAAATATGAATGCGTCGTTTTTACTTCGTAAAATGAATATTGTAGATAGTTAGGAGGATTTGATTTTTAATATTGAATAAGTATTCAAGAATAAACTTTTAAAAAGTTATGATCTATACTCACTCTGATGCGATTCCGGATCAAGTCCGGAATGACGATAACCAAAAGTTATTGATCAATGAATCACTTCGAGTGGTTTTATTGAAGTGACAACGGAAACAAAGTTGTGTAGAGAAGGAAAACGCAGTAAACAGTTGGCAATGGTCAATAACAATTCAAAGTCACTTCGAGTGATTTTGTTGAAGCGATAGCGAAAATAAAATTGTATCGAGAAGTAGGACGTAGTAAACAGTTGGCAGTATTCAGTTAACAGCCCAAAGTCGCTTCGAGTGGTTTTATTGAAGCGGTAGCAGAAACAAAATTGTATCGAGAAGTAAGACGCAGTAGTCAGTTAAGCAGTAGTAAAATATTTCAAGTTCAAGTTCAACTTCGATTTCAATTTAAAATAATAGAAAATGGATTCATTAACACAAATCGTTTTAGGAACAGCCGTTGGCGAAGCGGTTTTAGGAAAAAAAGTAGGCAATAAAGCGATGCTTTACGGAGCAATTGCCGGTACCATTCCAGATTTCGACACCTTTGCTTCCCATTTTACCGATACGGTGACTGCTTTAGAAATTCATCGGGGGTTTACGCATTCGATTGTATTTTCTGTAGTTTTTGCGTTTATTTTCGGTTGGCTCGTTTCCCGCTGGGAAAAAACGGCAAATTGGAAAAATTGGTCTTGGCTGTTTTTCTGGGGTTTTATCACGCATCCGTTACTTGATGCGCATACCACTTGGGGAACACAATTATTTTGGCCCTTAGATTTACGCTTGGCTTATAAGAATATTTTTGTAATCGATCCGCTTTACACTATACCTTTTCTGGTTTTTGTGATTTTAGCGATGCGGAAGAAAAGAACTTCTCCAAAACGGAGAAAGCTTAATAATTTGGGATTAATCATTAGTTCTGCTTATATGTTGCTAACGCTAACTCTGAAAGGAATTACTTATCAAAAATTTACGGAAGCGCTTCAGCAACAAAACATTCAATATTCAGAAATAGAAACCAAACCTTCCCCATTCAATACGATTTTATGGACAGCAAATGTAGATACTAAAGACGCTTACCTCATCGGGCACTATTCGTTCTTTGATGCTAAACCCATTCAATTTACTGCTTACCCCAAAAATCACGAATGGTTAGAAAATCTAAAAGAGGAAGAAAATGTACAGCGACTCATCAAGATCACTAAAGGTTGGTACACGATCACGAAAGAGAATGAAAAACTTTACTTGAATGATTTACGTTTTGGTTTGTTAGGCTTTTCGCCTTCCGCTAAAAACTTTACGTTCAGCTTTCAGTTAGAAAGGAAAAATGGGGAAGTCATCATTACCGAAAGAGAAAGAAATACTCAAGAAGCCAAAAAATTACTGGGAGAATTGTGGAAACGAATACTGGGGAATTAAGTCGACTTTTAATTTTGAAAATTTAAGGTTGAATCTTTAAAATAAACCAGCTAAAGCATAACACACAATAATTATCATTATTTTATGCATTCATTTAATTCTGAATTATTTTTTCTTTTATTCATTTTTTGCTGAGGGAAATTTACCGGAGTCTTTTACTTTTTTTAAATCTTCCTTTAGTCCATTTGGCAGGCCTTCGACATCTGCTAGCGAAAAAGAAGTATTACTTTTACTCATTCCTATTACACTAAATTTAGCATCGGTTTCTAAAACTACTGCATAAACTTCATTAATATTGGGCAACCCGCTTTCTCGGATTGCAGCATAAACTTCGGGTTTAGTAATACGCTCTTGCCGCATATTTTTCATAATAAATTCACCATCAAAAAATAATAACTCTGGTGTAGCGCGCACTAATTCTCGAACTTTTTTAGAACGCACCATTAATTTGGTTAATACAAATTGCAGTGACATTAATATGAAAATAGATAATGCTCCAGCAATTACAGATACATCTTTTAGAATTACAGTAGAAGCAACCAACGATCCCATCGCAACGGTTACTATCCAATCAAAACTATTCATTTGGGAAGTGGTACGTTTACCGAAAATCCTTATGTAAAAAATTATACTTACATAAATTATCGGTGCGGTCACTACAATACTGATTAGACTTTCATAGTCTCCAATGAGTAATTTTTCTAGCATTTATTTTTCTATTTATGTAGGGAATTAAACAAATGAATCTTTTTTAAAGTCAGTTATACCTATTGAATCTGGTTTTTCTGTATAAACCAGATTATTCGCTAATTGAAAAAGATGCGCTTGCGTTTCAAAAAAATGCATCATATAACCGGCAGTATTTACAAAAATCACGACATCATTAATTTCCGGAAGTTTGGGTAATTTTATTTTTCTCTTTAATAATACATCTCTTTCTAAACAATAAGCACCGGTGAAATAAACTTCAACAGCATCATTTTCTGTTTCATCTTCATCTAAATCGGCATATATCACATAGGGATCTAGCATAAAATCTGCGCTTGAACTCATCATTTGGCTCATATTCATCTCTAAACCGACCAACCATTGCCCTTTGGCATCTTTTTTACGATGTACCACTTTTGCCATCGTGATACCCGCTTGATTCACTAACGATCTCCCTGGTTCGATACGAATTTCTAGATCTTGATCTCTGAGCAATGACGCAATCGAGCTTCCGCTGTTATCTGAATAGGCTAAAATTTCATCTAAAAATTTATCGGTATTAATCTCATTATAATAAGGATAGGTTTTTCGTTCTCCTTTTACAATACCGTCTTCGAGCCAATACCCAAGTCCGTTATTATTAAATGTAACTGGAGAAATTTCACCTTTTAAACTTTTTTTCAGCCTTGCATCAAAATCTAACCATTCAGCTTTACTTTCTAAATAGTTGATTAAAATACCTCCACCTATGTCGATAAATCGAAAAGCAAAACCTTGTACATTCAGTTTTTTTATTAACTGAATACATTGCAATAAAGCTTCACTTCTTTGTTTTGTTGAATAACCATCTAAATGAAAATGTATTCCTTCCACATTAAACGTATTCAATTTTTTATCTTCTCCTACATTCGTGATTAAATACGCTTCAATTTCTTCGATATCAAACCCAAAGCGACTATAAAGTTTTTCACTATCTACATAAAATCCGCTTAAGCGAAAACCTACACGTGCTTTACAGTTGAGTTCCTGTGCCAATTTGTTGATCAATAAACATTCATCGTGATTATCAATTATGATAGGAACTTGATGTTGAATTGCGATACGGATTTGCTTTTCGGTTTTTATTGCTGAAGTAAGCACTAAATGATCGCCATCGCCGCCAAGTTCTAGAGACTGTTCAAGTTCACGCTCGCTAGCAGTATCTACTCCAATATTTTCTGAAAAGGCTCGTTTTACAAACGCTTTAGCTTTATTGGCTTTTCTTGCGTAAAATAATTGAGATTTTACCTGATGCTGCTGAAAAACTTCCTTAAACGTATTACAATTTTTAGCGAAAGAATCGGGATGTAGAATATTTAGCGGAGATCCATAAGTCGCAAAAAGCTCCTGAACCACTTCTTGTTCTTTCATGATTTTATGCATCCAATTAGAAGTGATTGGAGTAAGTCCGTTTTTTTGATTTCCTTTTGTGTAATTTTTATTATTCATCTAATCCTAGTTCTTATTAATTTTATTGATGGTTTTCACTGCATTACTCGCCCAGATAGATCCGAAATCGTTTCGACTTCTAGAAAGTGTATCGTTATCGAAAGTGACACCTTCGGTAGGAGTTCCGTAAGCAGTAATATTTTCAATTATATTTCCTTCTTTATCTATCAGATTACCATTTTCTGTTAAATCGATTCCGCCGGTAAAATAATTATCTTCAGCATCTAAATTTTGAAAAGGCCTAACCAATCCGTTCTTTAAAAGATTCTGATAAAGTGGCGAACAATCTGTTTTCAAATTCATTTTAGGAATACGCGCATCAATATGATGATTGATCGCTACCTGCTTACTTAAATTTCCTACTGAATTGCTTAAGACCAATTGTTGATTAATCGATTTTTCAATTTTAGGAGATTTACCAAAGGTGAAATCAATTATTCCTGCTTTTGCCAACGCCAATATTTTATACATATTTTCAAGTGGCGGACCATAACTAATACGGTTAAAAAACGGTGCGTACTCGGTATCAAATATTTGATGTGAAGTTGGGGTAAGCCCTCCAAAACTATAGAGTTCATTAAAAATAGGACTAATATCATGCCAAGCGCCAACGGCAGCTAACAACGGACTTTTATTCCCTAACGAGACTTGCTCCAATATTTCCTTTAAATATTGACTTGCGATAGAAGAATTATATTTTTCTGAATCTAAAAAGGGATCTTTCAGTTCATCAAAACTGATTTTTTTTTCAGCAGGATGGTTTAAATGAAAAGCTTCAATTTGTGCTTTTATTTCATCGAAAGCTAACGAGTCATCTAGATTTTCTCCTACATTTTGAAATGCCAATTTATAATAACGATAGGTGAATTCTTTCTTGATTAAGGGTAATAATTCTTCTGTAAAATTGAATTTATAGGAATCATTCTTTTTTAGTTTCTGAACATTTTCAGCAGTAAAAAAACGCAAGTATGGTGAACTGGGCATCTCTCCTACTCTTGGAATCATAAGTGCTCCAGATCTAGAATAAGGATAGATAAATTTTGGTTCGTTGCCATGTTTTATATAGCGTATTTCTTCAGCTTTTCCTACAAAACTTCCTCCTCTACCTTCCGTTAAAGCTAAGGCGGCATCTATAAAAGTTAATCCCATTCCTTTTATCGCTACCACTGAATTTGCTTCAACAGGAGACAATTTTTCAGATACGGGATATATATAATTGATGTGTGAAGTATTTTCTTCTTCCGAACTCGAAATTCGATTACCTGCGTGTCCCGTGGTTAACAGCAGATGGTTAACTGTTACTATTTCTTTTTTCTCGGAAGAAGATAAAGTTTCAATTTTTAAAAGGTCTTCTTTTCTAGAAATATTGATTACTTCTTCTGGGTGCTCATGAAACTTCACATTTTTAGGAGCTTCTGCTACTAAGATTTCAAAACAAGAAGAAAGGTATTTACCCACGGTGCTGCGTGATGAAAATTGTTTTAACAATGAGCTTTCTTCTTCACCTAAATATTCACTTAGCCAACTTACATAACTTGATAATCGATCTGTAATTGGCTTAGGTTTAGATTTTGGACGAATGTCTATTTTTTCATTTGCAAAATTCATTTTTAAATAACTAGGCTGATTAGTTTTATAAACATCTCCCGCTCCAAAAAAATGATTTTTATTGTATAGATGAATATGAATTTGATTTTCAATTTTAGAAGCTTTAATAGTAGCTAATAAACGCTCTAAACCATATAAACCTTTTGGACCAAGACCAATAATCGCCACAGAAAATTCTGAAGCAGGTTTAATTTTCCAACCGCCAATAGGAGTTAGCGAATCATAAACTCCGGGAATATTTTTTAATAACCATTCTTGGTTGTAAATTGTATCTAAATACCTATTTCCGCCGTCACTTAATAAAAGTGCACAACGAGCTCCTTCTTCTAATTGAGATTCATATTTATGGAAAGCACTAATAATAGCACCAGAAGAACCGCCTACTAAAATACTTTCTTTTTTCAAAAGCTCCCAACAACCTACCGCGCACTCTAGATCATTTACTTTAATAAAATCGTGAATATAATTTTCATTCAAAAATTGAGAATTCACTCCGGCGCCGTGACCCGGTATTTTTCTAGATCCAGCTTTCCCTCCAAAAAGAACGCTTCCTACGGCATCTACAGCAATAACTTTTGTTTGCGGATGATGCTCTTTTATATAACTGGCGCAGCCCATTAAAGTACCACAAGTACTAGTCGCCACAAAAAGGTAATCCAGATTTCCATCTAAAGCTTCATAAATTTCTTTTGTGGTCTGTTGATGGGTAAGCGGATTATTGAGGTTCCCATATTGGTTACTCCAAAAACTATTTTCTGTTGTTTTAAGTAATTCTTTTACTCTCGCTAAACGAGCACCTAGAAATCCTCCTTCTTCTAACGGTTCTGTAACCATTTCGGTAGTAGCGCCATAGGTTTGCAGTAACTGTTCTGTAGCTTTATTTAATTTAGGATCTACAACTACAATTAATTTTAAATCTAGTAATAAACAAGCTTGTGCAAGACCAATAGCCATATTGCCCGAACTAGACTCGATCACCGTATCTCCTTTTTTGAGTTCTCCGGCTTCAATGGCTTTTTGAAGAATATTGTAAGCAGTTCTATCTTTTATACTACCGCTAGGATTAAAGCTTTCAAGTTTCGCAAAGACTTCCGATGTAGAATTTAAAGGAATATGCTTCAATCTCAACAATGGGGTATCTCCAATAGTTTCCAAAATAGAATTGGAAACTTGAAGCTTTTCTCTAACAGCAGTATTTATTTTCAAACAATAAGTTTTTCTTGATTCTGAAATAAATGTAGATACATTTATTCATAAGAAAATCCTTATTAATGAAACAATAACAGTATTTACTAATATTTTGAAAAAATAAGCGGAAATGAAGTTGTATCGAGAAGTAGCTTCAAAAAGCAGTGAGCAGTACTCAGTTAGCTGTAGCCTATTCAAATTCAGCTTCAGTTTCAAGTTCAACTTCAACTTCATTACCCGTAACGTTTTTATGACTTCGTTAACCTAAAATAACAGAAAAAACTTACAAATTAGCTTAAAATAAAAGCAATGAGTAAGTCCAAAAACAGAAAACGATATAAGAAAAAAAGATACGTACTCCCTATTACGATTATCATTTTACTTATAGCTTTTCGGCTTTACTTGCCTACGCTGATTAAAAACTACGTCAACAAAGTATTAGCGGATATTCCCGGCTACTACGGAGAAGTAGAAGATATCGACCTATCGTTAATCACCGGAGCTTACACCATTAACGGACTCTACCTAAACAAAAAAACCGCTGAAAGTGAAATTCCGTTTCTTAATTTTCCTGAAACCGATATTTCTATTGAATGGAGATCGCTCTTTAAAGGAAAAATTGTTAGTGAAATAGAAATGAAAAGCCCGGAAGTAATTTATGTTTTTGAAGATCAGGAAAAGACTGCTGAGGAAGAACCCGACAAAGAAGACTGGACAAAAGCTTTAACCGATTTGGTTCCACTGGATGTGAACGACTTTCAAGTATATAACGGAAAATTAGCATTTGTACAGTTACAAGCTGATCCAAATATAGATTTATACATCAACGATTTGCGTTTAAGTGCTCAAAACCTGAGAAATGTACGTCAAACCGAACGTACGTTACCTTCTCCGATCACTGCCACCGGAACGAGTATAGGTAATGGAAAACTAAACCTTGATGGTAGAATCAACTTAATCAAAGAAATACCAGATATGGATGTTTCCCTTTCGTTGGAAGGTGCAAGCGCAACCGCACTTAATGATTTCACTAATTATTACGCCGGACTTGATTTTGAAGAAGGCACGATGGGCGTTTATACTGAATTTGCCATTGCCGATGGTTATTTAAAAGGCTACGTAAAACCTTTGCTGAAAGACACGAAATTAATCGGGAAAGAAGATGGCTTTTTAGAAACGCTTTGGGAAGGTTTTGTAGGCGTGTTTAAATTTATTCTGAAAAACCAAGGAACCGATACCTTAGCCACAAAAGCTCCTATTGAAGGAGACTTGAATCAAACCAAAACCAAAATTTGGCCAACTGTTTTTGGTATCTTTAAAAATGCTTGGATTTCCGCATTTAAAGGGCAAGTAGATGAAGATATTGAATTTAAAGATGCTTTTCAGGAAGAGAAGAAAAAGGATAAAAAGTAGTATTAAAAAACCCTTAGTGCAATTTACTATGTTTAACTTCAAGACCGTCACTTCGAGTGGAAACCTGTTAAGGTTTTTGTATCGAGAATAGGGCTTGAAGTTAAAATTCAGTTCTCGATACAATTTTGCTCCGTTCCACTACACAAAATCACTCGACCTGACGAATTCTAATTTTTTAATACACTACGAGTGGTTTTATTAGAAAATAAATAATAAATGTAACACCATCTGAATTATCATACTGAACCTCGTCGTATAAATTCAGGTTCTCACCAAAATCATAAGTAAACAAGTTATATGAGATGCTGAAAAGAACCCGTCTTCTCAATGCTCAAATTAAACATCACGACAATCAAATAAATTAGTGAATACTATCCAATTCTTCAACTTTAGGGACAAATGAAGGTAGTTTTCCGGCTCGGATAAATTGATTGAAATTCATTTTTTGATAGACTTCCCGAACAAAATGTACATCTTCCTTGGTGAATTTCCGCTCTTCAGCCGATTGATTTTTCCACGTAGAAATAATCGTTCGGTATTTAGCGATGATGCTATCTGTTACTTGTAATTCTTTCACTTTTTTTATCCGCTGCACATCTACGTAGTCAATAGAAGTCTTTTTAATTTCAGCTTTTATGTTTTCAAGAATCTCTTCAGGAGTTGTTTCAAAAACGCGTACCGTCACCGTGGGGATTTCAAATCCTTTTTCAACAAAAAAATCTATTTTTTCCGTGATCTGTCCTTTTAATTTTTCTAACTGAGTGACTTCCTCTTCAAATAAAATTTCATTTTCTTCATTCACCGCAATGGTAATATGATTGATTTGCTGAAGTATTTCAGAAGAATCTTCCACCTGAAAATTGCTTCCCAAAATTACTGTGGAAGGAAATAGAAGTAGGAACAAGAAGAATAGTTGCAACTTTTTCATAAATAATAACAAGCAAATATACGGCCAAAAATTGTAGTCGGTTGAGAAGCAATAAAATTTCAAAGGGAATAAAAGAGAGAAAATTTTGAAAATATATAAACTATTGTCATTTCGAGCGGAGTCGAGAAATCTATCAATACGTCAAAACATTTCGACTCCGCTCAATGTGACTAAAAAATATCTTCTCTCTAACTTCTACCCTTTCAACTTCGCAAAATGCTTATAAAAAAACGGAATGGTTTCAATACCTTTCAAGTAATTCCAAATCCCAAAATGCTCGTTGGGAGAATGAATCGCATCGGTATCTAAACCAAAGCCCATCAAAATGGTTTTACTTTGCAGCTCTTTTTCAAATAACGAAACAATAGGGATACTTCCTCCACTTCGCTGTGGAATGGGTTCTTTCCCGAAAACTTCTTTGTAGGCTTCACTGGCGGCTTGGTATTCAATTCCATCGATAGGCGTTACATAACCTTGCCCACCGTGATGTGGTTTCACTTTTACGGTGACTCCGCTGGGAGCGATACTTTCAAAATGCTTTTTGAAGAGTTCGGTAATTTCTTTCCAATCTTGGTTAGGAACCAAACGCATCGAAATTTTTGCAAAAGCTTTACTCGGAATCACGGTTTTAGCACCTTCCCCGATGTAACCTCCCCAAATTCCATTAACGTCTAAGGTTGGTCTGATTGAGTTTCGTTCATTCGTTGTGTAACCTTCTTCCCCATACACATCATTCAAGTCTAGCGCTTTTTTATACTTTTCTAAGCTGAATGGTGCTTCTGCCATTTTCGCGCGTTCTTCTGTAGAAAGTTCTTCTACTTTATCGTAAAACCCGGGAATCGTAATGTGTTTATTTTCATCGTGAAGCGAAGCAATCATTTTGGTCAACACGTTGATAGGATTCGCCACGGCTCCGCCATACAAACCGGAATGTAAATCACGGTTAGGTCCGGTAACTTCCACTTCTACATAACTCAACCCGCGTAATCCGGTGGTAATCGACGGCGTATCTTTGGCGATCATTCCCGTATCTGAAATTAAAATGACATCATTTTTCAGTTTTTCATGATTGCGCTCAATAAACCAGCCTAAATTTTCACTTCCTACTTCTTCTTCTCCTTCAATCATAAACTTTACATTACACGGTAAATCGTCATTTTTTACCATGTATTCTAAAGCTTTTACGTGCATATACATTTGCCCTTTATCGTCGCAAGCGCCACGTGCAAAAATGGCTCCTTCAGGATGGGCTTCAGTTTTCTTAATGACCGGTTCAAAAGGTGGTGAACCCCATAAATTAATTGGGTCTGGCGGTTGCACATCGTAATGGCCATACACTAACACTGTCGGTAAATTTTCATCGATGATTTTCTCTCCATAAACCACAGGATAACCTGGAGTTTCACAGATTTCGGTAAAGTCACAGCCGGCTTTTGCCAAACTTTCTTTAACAGCTTCTGCCGTGGTTAACACATCATTTTTATAAGCCGAATCGGCACTAATGGAAGGTATTTTTAATAGTTCTATAAGTTCTTGTAAAAAACGCTCTTTATGTTCTTCTATATAAGCTTTGCTTTTGTTCATGGGTATTCAAAATTTGATGAATTGCCAAGATACCAACAAGTTTTTAAAAACTGAAATTTTCTATGATTACTTTCTTTGAATATTGAAATGTTTATTTATATTTGCATCCGCTTAGCAAACCGTCCTAAGTTTGTTGCTAAGTATTATGCGGGCGTGGTGGAATTGGTAGACACGCTAGACTTAGGATCTAGTGCCGCGAGGTGTGAGAGTTCGAGTCTCTCCGCCCGCACAAAAAAGCTTCTCAAATTGAGAAGCTTTTTTTATATCAAATAATAATATTAGAAGAAGTTTGTTTTAAGATAATTTTGTTCTATGAAAATATTCTATACGGGATTTTGAATTATATATTTCATTATCAATAAATTCTCTTTTATCTTCAGGTTGATTTTCATAGTCTGTAAAATGTTTTATATAAGTTTCAATATTTTTTAGTCTTTGACTCTCTTCCGTTATTATATTACTAATTAATAAGCATTTTACCAAAATATCAGAAACTTGTGATACTTCTTTTTTGAATTCGTCTGTGATTTCTATTGGTTTATCTAATTTTAGTTCTTCAAAAATAGACATAATTCTGATTTTTAAGTTATATATTAAATTGTTAATTTAGATATTTTTTAAATCTTATGCAATGCAAAATTTTATTTCTAAGAAATTAATTATTTCAATTATTGTCATTTCAGCACTTTTGCTTTTCATTACAATTGGATTTTTTATTTACAATTTCTGGGGAACCGAATATTCGAAGGATATAAATGATTGGGGAGCTTTCAGAGGATATTTTGGCGGTATTATTACCGTTATTTTTTCTATTTCTTCATTTGTTATACTTTCTTTCATTACAATTAAAATTAACCGGCAATCATATCTAAAACCTAAACAATGGGAAGCATATGAAGAATTAATGAAAAATACGATTAGTCTTAGGATGTTTTTTGAAAATGTTTATTTAGTATAGTAATACACAAAGTAAATATGTCTAATCAAAAAATCGAATTACTTAATAAAATAGGAGATAAAGAGAAAATTTTGGAAGACTTTTTAAATCATAAAGATGAAATGCTAGATAGTTTTTTACATTTTAATGAATTTAAAAAATTCTTCATATTTATATATTTCTTTCAAAATAGATATGAGCATCTTTTTCCTAATTACAATTTTCAGTCTCACGAATTTAAAAAACTTAATGAATACGCTGAGGAATGTAATACGCAAGTTAAAGAGCTACATCAGTATATAATTAATGATAGAAGTAAAAGTTCAAGTTTAAATGAGGAATCTATATCTTGCCTTCAAAAATATTTAAATCTTTTTATCAAGAATCTAAAAAAAGAAATCAACCAATAAACCCTGTATTTTGTTATGTAAAAAACCCTGCAATTAAAATTGCAGGTTTTTTTTAGAATAAATTCATATTTTACTACTTATCTTGTTCGGTAGGCATAATATAAACTTCATTAATATTAGCTCGTTTTGGTTGTGATAAAGCGTAATAAATAGCGTTTGCTATATCTTCTGCTTCCAGTGGAGTTAATTCCTGTATTTGGGAAACAAAATCCTCTTTTATCTCTTCGTCAGTAATTGTATCAGTTAATTCAGTATCTACAGCTCCAGGCTCAATGGAAGTTGCTTTGATATAAAAATTTGGAGCTAATTCCATTCGTAAACCTTCAGTAAACATTTTCACCGCTGCTTTGGTGGCACAATATACAGCTCCTCCGGGATAAATCTTATTTCCGGCACTGGAAGAAATGTTAATGATATGTCCTGATTTTTGCTTTTTCATGGTAGGTAACACCGCAGAAACTCCATTTAGAACGCCTTTAATGTTCACATCGACCATGGTGTCCCACTCATCGGTATGAAGATTTTTTACGTAAGATAATGGCATCAAACCGGCATTATTAATCAACCCGTCAATACTTCCGTATTTCTCTAAGGTTTGATCTACTACATTTTTAAAATCTTCTTTTTTGGTGACATCTGCCACTACTACTAAAGCATTCCCACCACTTTTGGTAATTTCATCTGCTAATGATTTTAAGCGGTCTTCCCGACGGGCACTTAACACTACATTTGCTCCTTCACTCGACAGTTTCTTAGCTGTCGCATTTCCGATTCCACTAGAAGCTCCCGTAATAATAATCGTTTTTCCTTTCATAATTTTTTATTTCAAAGCTAACCAGTATACCTTACAAAATGAAAAGGTTTAACCAAGTTTAATACGGCATTAAGGTTTTTTAGGAAAGAAAGGATAAATAGCAATTTCTAAATTTAAATGCTTTATACATAAAAAAACCGTAATTTTAGTCATTACGGTTTATGATAATTTTTTACCAATATAAAAAATAACTTTTATGGAAATTGTGCTCCCGCATAAAGTCCATAATTACTACCTATTGGATAGGCAAGAGTAACAAGTGTGGAGTCCCTACCTTTACGTACCGTAAATGTTCCTCCTACGTTGGTAGTATTCCCTGTATTATTTGCATTTACAAAAATGTATAATGTTGGAGCAGGATCTCCTGTAACTTGAAGTGTATAATGAGTAGAAGTCTCACTAACTATTGTAATGGTTCCATAAGGAACAAAACAATTCATTTCACAATCATTGATTTTCTTAGCATTGTCAATTGGTGTTGCAAAAGCAAAAACACTTAACAACACAAGAAAAGAGGTTAAAATAACTTTTTTCATAATATAAGTTTTTTAAGTTAATAGTTATCTAATTTACAAAACAAAAATCGATTAAATAATAATTTAATCGACAAAACAATTATTAAGTAACAAAAAAATCCTGCAATAGAAATTGCAGGATTCATCACCAAATACAAATTAAAACAATAGTAATCTAAAGTTTCAATTTATACATTTCGCTGCCCGCTAATAGAAAGCAGCCTAATCCATAATCTTCAAAATCGGGTATTTTATCATAAGAAAGTGGCTGACCGTCTTTTGGCTCTTTTCCGGTAGATTGTAAATAACCCAAAAAGCCATTATCGTGTAAGCCTTCTTTCACCATCGCATTCCAACCTTTTAGAATAACCGGTAAATATTCATCTCGATCTAGAAAACCATTATTAACGCCATAAGCCATTCCGTAAACAAACAGTGCGGTTCCCGATAATTCTTTTCCGCCAAAATGCTTTTTATCGTGCAAACTCACATTACAAAATCTAACTCTAATTTAAGAATAAGACTTTTTCTCTCAAGAATAGAGAAAAATAAATCACAAAAACAATTTTTATTTGAATATCCGCCATATGGCATAAAAAATATCGTCACCCTTTTGTCATACTGAGCGGAGTCGAAGTGTTGATTCAGGTTCTTATACACTAAATTCTGAATTTTAAAACTTTATGAGATTCCGGCTCAAGCCTGCCTCACCGGTTGGCAGGTCTGGAATAACGCGGATTTCAATTATTACAAGTAATAGATAATAAGATTTTATTAATATTTCATCAAAAAATTTAACTATAAAAATGAATTATTAATATTTTTTTAGTATTTTTAATGAAAATACACCTCACAATAATTTTAAATAACTCTTAATTACAGAAAGTCTCCCTCATAATTTATGAGTAAAATCTATACCTCTCGCTTTTTGTATTTAAGTAATATTTAAAGAACTCAATGTTTTTTGAGTCTTAAGCTTTTACAGTTTAATAAAATTTAAATAAACAATCATTATGCCAATATTAAAACTCTCTACTTATGAAAAATTTTTTACTTATCCTTTGCTTTTTAGGGTTAGGGACCATTTACTCCCAAACTCCCAATCAAAACTTAATAGAAGAAACTGAAAAACAAGTTTCAGAATATATTTCTCAACGACTGGCTACTTTTAATATACCTATCGAAGAAATAAAACAAATTAAAAAAAACATTGTTGAAGAAAATAAGGAAATGGAAGAGGATGGGCTTGAGACCATTACTCAAAATGCTATTGCTTATTACAAAAAACATCTATTACGCGTTCAGTATTTTAAAGAGAATCCCGAAAAAAGAAAAAACTATAAAAACCAAGCTTCTCAACGTGTATTACAGGGATGTAGTAATGGGGGCTTTGAAAGTGGTTTAGGTCAATATACATTCACCCAATCTATTCTGCCTTCTTTAACCAATACCGGGAGTGTAAACATTAATACAGGGAGTGCTAATTTTGTTCCCCTGGCTCCATCGGCACTAAATAATTCAGGAGGGTATGCGACTCCTGTTAGTACTGGAACCGATCCTTCTGTAGCTGTTTCTCGAGTATTGAATGGGAACAGAGCTGTCCGGTTAAATAATATGTCAAATACTTTTGGACAAATTCATATTACTACCATGTCCCGGAATTTTATAGTGAATGAGAACTATTTTAATTTCAATTATTCATTAATTTTTGAAAACCCCGGGCATACGCCCCAGGAACAACCTTTTTTCGTGGTTAGGGTTTATGATCAAAATGATAATATACTTCGTCAAGTTAGTGCTTTTTCAAATCCTGATGATTGTGTTTTTAGCAGTTTAAACCCTGCCGGTGACAACATCCGCTTGTATACAGGATGGGTATGTGATCGTATTGATGTTTCCGATTTTATGGGACAGAATGTTCGAGTTGAATTTATTATTGCAGATTGTAGCCGGGGAGGTCATTGGGGCAAAGTATATATTGATGATATCTGTGGTACAAACTGTGCAAACCCACTAAATGGAACTATAAACTTAAATTCTATTCCCACCATTGATTGCCCTACAGAAGATATAACCATCTGTGGAACTTATACCCTACCTCAACAATCATCATACAATAATATTAGTTTGAGTATAACTCAAAACGGAAACCTTATATCAGCTATCTCAGCACCCACTACCCATTTACCCAATTCTTCTGGGGGTACCTTTTGTTTTAATGTGCCATTATCTGCTTTTGGGTATAACCCTAATGGTAATTTTGAGTTTGAAGTACAGGGGAACTTTACCCGTAATTGTCCGGGTATAGGCAATAATTTTGCCTTAGACCCTATATTTGATTATTCCGCAAATGATACCGGCCCCGATGTAAGTTTTGTAAATTGTATTACGGCAAACGACGATGCTAAGATTTTTACCACCTGTACCTCCCATTCATTTTCTGTTTTGGACAATGACACAGTATTTGGTAACCCGGCCACTCCCAATAATACCTTCTTGTGGCTTCCTTATATTTTACCGCAAGGAATAAGTTTCAATACTTCTACAGGGGTATTTACGATTTCTTCTTCGGTCCCCCCGGGCACTTATACCTACGATTATACTTTATTCAATGCCAATAATATGTCACATTCTGATATCGGTACGGTAACCTTGGAAATACTACCGCCCGAAATCATAGCGAATGATGATGACTTTACTTCGTCCCCCATAAATGGATGCGAAGGAGGCAATTTAAAAGGAATCAGTAGCAATGATACTTATTGCGAAAACCCTATCTTTAATTTTTTTAACACTTATTCCTATTCCATTATAAGTGACGGGGGCCTATCTGGTATAAATATAAATTCTTCAAATGGCATTTTATCGGTTCCTCCGGCTACTCCAGGCATATACGTTATAACTTATGAATTGTGTCATAACGCAACAAACAACTGCAATACTGCACAAGTAACTATCCAAGTCAATTATGGAATTACTCCAGAATTTAGTTTTCTCACCGAAATATGTAAAGGTAACGAAGCTCCAGCATTACCATCAGTATCTGATAATGAAATAAGTGGAACTTGGAGTCCTGCGGTAGTAAACAACCAAACCTCAGGAACCTATACCTTTACTCCTGATGAAAGTTGTGCCGAAACCCAAGTTGTTAATATCACGGTTATTGACGAATGTGGCCTATTTTTAGAATGGGGAGGTGAAGTAGGCTGTCAAGAAGGAAAGCTGGAGGAACCCATTAATTTTGATTATGAAGATATTATAGAGGCTTCCTGCCTTCGTGTTTGTGGGGGTAGTTCTTCCACTTATACCATTACCGGTAATACAAGTACTATAAGTTCGGTAGAGTGGATGGTTTCGGGAGGTACAGTAAACTCGATAACCAATAACGGAACCATTTGTAAAATAGAGTGGGACACTAATCCTTCCGGCTTTATAAAAGTGAAAATTATTTTACAGGATGGCTCACAGACCACTATGCAACGTTGTATAGAAAAATTATCCCCACCCATCGCTAAATTTGAAGTAATTCCTTTTTCCGAAGATGAAAAGGAAATAACGGTTTGCGCAGAAACTTCCACCGTGTTCCACAATTTGAGTACAATCAACGGAGGCCACGGAGACTTATATTACAATTGGGATTTTGGTAACGGCGATACCTCCAATGAATTTGAACCGAGTTATACTTATCTAAATCCGGGAACTTACGAAGTGACCTTACAAGTTTTCAATGGATGTAGCTGTGTAAGTGAGTTTACCCTAGCAGTGAATGTTAGTGAACCTTTGCCCCCTATTTCCTGTCCGGGAGTGGTGTGTGAAGGCGCATTTTCTACTTATTCCTTACCTATAGACGGCTGTCCCCTATCTTGGCAAATTAAAGGAGGAGAAATAGTTTGGCAAAATAAAAATTCAGTATCCGTCCATTGGAATGATATAGGCGAAAATGGAATGGGTTATATTAGTGCATCTTCTAGGGACTGTGGAAACTGCACCACTTCTGCCAAGGTGCCAGTGGTACAAAGTCGCGGAACCATAAAAGGCCCGAAAACCATATGTGCCGAAGACCAGGGGCACTATGTTTTACCTCAATGGCCTACCACAGATTTTCATTGGAGTCTTAAAAATAATACCATTGGAGCTTCATTAAGATTAACCAATCAGCGTAATGAAATTATCGTGCAGACAAGTCTATCAGGGACGGTAACCTTGGTTTGTAATTATGAAAATACGTTATTGGGCTGCGGAGGCAAAACAGAATTAAATATAGAGGTCAAGCCTTTTTTATCCTTAGGCGATATTCCTGATATATGTGTAAATGAGACGGCCCCCATAGAGTTTAAAGATGAAGCCGGAAACACTGTTTACAATGTAGACTGGCTTATATCTGGTCCTGATGGGTTTTCACAGAACGGAAATAGTTCTCCTACATCTGTTGCGCTCCCTAATAGCGGGACGTATGTAGTTAATATACTATCAGACATGTACTGCGCTGGTGACTTAAAAATAGAAGTAGATGGACCTTCTGCAACACCAGATGCTATTACCGGCCCTACTACGGTTTGTCCCGGTGTACCAGAAACATATTCCGTAGTGGTTCCACAGGGAAGCACCGCCCATTGGAGTGTCACCAATGGAGAAATTTCAGGTTCGCCTACCGGACCTGAGATTGATGTCAATTTCAACCCAAGTGCTACTTTAGAGGTAAAAGTATGGTTGGAGGATGATTCTGAGTGTTCTTCCGATACGTTTACCCTACCTGTTCAAACGGAAACCGTAGATTTGTTGTTTACAGCAGGCGCTACACAAGTGTGTGGAAGCAGTTATGAAATGTATGAAGTGACCGATACCACGGCTGAAACTTATAATTGGGAGATTATCCCTTCTTCTGCAGGGAGTATAGAAAGCGGTCAAAACACCAACCAAATTTATGTCTTATGGAACCAAGCGGCTTTAAACAATGTCCAAGTAAAAGTGAATGCGCGAAAATGCCAGATGTTTTTTGATAATTCTAAAACGGTCGATATTATGCAATCACCACCAATAAGTATAAATGGTAGTGTAGAGGCTTGTACCGGCCAACCAGCAAATTTTAATGTCGTACTACCTTCAGGGGCAAGTTTTACAAATATTACATGGGATTTTGGGGACGGTACGACGGCAGGGCCTATTACTAATACAACCAACGTATCTCATACGTATAAAGCTCCACTTTCAGCAAGCACTACCTACACCGTTACGGCTACGGCTAACGGAGTAAATGGCTGTACAATGGTTTCCACAGCTTCTTATACGGTAACAGTGTCTCCTTCACCGGTTCTCACAATTACTCCGGCGAATGGTATCAGTTGTAATTCTTCCACTAATGATCTTACGGTTAATAAACAGGGAGGATTTAGTGCTACCGATATCATTAAATGGTTTAAAGATGGGGTAGATCTAGGGGTGACTTCCCCTACCATTAATGTAGCAAACTCACTAGGAAGTTATTATGCCCAAGTAACCAATGAGTTTGGTTGTGTAGAAAACACCCATAGCATTACTGTTAGCGATTGTACAGGTGGAGGACCCGGATGTTCTCCTTTTGATTTTGAATATAATGCTGCAGTAACTAATTGTGGAGAGATCACAGTAACGGTAACTCAAATTGATAGTTACATTAGTGCCGGGTTTTCTACCAATAATTTACCAGGTACGGTAGTCACCAACAATGCAAATCAGCTAGTAGTACAAAATCTTCCTCCCGGTTATTATGATTTAGATTTTCTTTCAACGTATGTTAATCAAGATGGTAGTATTTGTGAGTCACAGAAATCTCCCGTAGGTTTTGCCATTCCCTATTCAGCCGGATTAAAATACAATATTTCATGTGCCGGTAATGGCCGGTATGAAGTGAACCTGTTGGATTATTCTGAATATTACCCCGACGAGCAGCCCACCCAATTTGAGTTTACCACCGACGGGGGCGCTTCTTGGCAAAGCGGAACAACCGTAAACGGCGTAGCGCAATTGAATACGCAATTAGCTCCGGGCACCTATCAAACAGGGATTAGGATTTTAGGGAATGCAACCCCAAACAACCCCGTCCCTTCTTATTGCGAAGCTTACGAAACCATCACCTTACCTGCATTGCCCGATGCCAGCTTTAACTTTGTTGCAGGTTGCGAAAATGAAGCGGTACGGTTTGACGCCCTAGCTAATGATCCTGATTTAACCTATAAATGGGAGTTTGAGGACTTATCAACTAATCTTCAACAAGATCCTGTAAAATCTTTTAGTTCAGGGCCTTCAACTCTGGTAACATTAACCGTAACCAATAAATATGGGTGTAGTTCTTCTACCTTCCAACCAGTTAGTGTTATTGATGTGGTATTAGATGGTGAATTTGAAAAAAGCCCTGCAACTGCCTGTGAAGGTGAAACAATAACTTTAAGTTTCAATAACACTTCTATTGGTGTACCTGATTCATTTGAATGGTATAAAAATGAAGTTACACCGAGTCCTTACGCTATAACATCATCCCCAACGCTCAACGTAACCGAAAATGGACAGTATTTTGCTTTCATAACCGATGATAATGGTTGCAAAACATATGATATTCCACCAATAAGTGTCAGTTTTATTAAATCGCCTACTCCACCAGTAATTTCCGGAGAAGCAGTGGTATGTGAGGGAAATACTATAGAGCTTCGCGTACCAGACAGCGACAACTTAGAATATACCTGGTACCGTAATGACGTGTTGCAAACCCAGTGGGATGACCAAAACGAAATTATTGATGATCAAGGTCCCGGGACTTACATCTATTCCGTTTTTGCAACGGTGACCATAAATGGTGTTTCGTGTACCGGAGCAGCAGGGAGTTTTACCGTAAATGTGGTCAACCCGCCGGCGCAACCTGAAATTATCTTGGATATTATGTCTTGTTCGCCTTATCAGGTTCAAGCATTTATAGGAAACCCGCAACCCGGCGTAGCATATTATTGGAGTAATGGAGATACCGGTACGCAAACAGTGGTAACCCACGACGGACCGATTCGAGTACGGGCAGAAGTAAACAATTGTTCGGCTTCGGCTCAGACCGATTTACCTACCGATTTAGAGGCCTTAGCTTGGATTTTCCCAACCGGTTGCTTTACCACTTGCGGCGGTGATTTTGCCGAAGGCTACTTGATAGGTCCTCTTGATGGATTTGATAATTGGGAATGGAGAAGAGACCAACAAATTATAACACAAGGTACTGGAGCTGTAATGCCTTTAGATAATCAGGATATTCAGGCGGGAAGTAGTTATTCTTTATTTTTAGAAGATTACTGTTCTTTAGATATTGGTACTATGGAAATGGATTATGGTAAATGCCGTAATTGTGATATTAATGTTAATAATTGGCAAGCCAATTGTGTGAACATTGATGGGGACTGGGTCTATGAAATTTATATCGATTTCACCAATAACTACGGAATTCCTATCGGGATAGATTTATTTGCGCTCAATAACCAGGGTTACTTTATAAATAATTCTGCACTATTACCGCCTGGAAATTCCAGCCACCTTTTCTATTTTAACGGTCAAAATGGCTTTTCTGGAGGCATATTGGATATTTCAGTTACCGGCCAAGGACCGGAAAACATAGAATGTCATACCAATCTTGCGCTCAATCTTTCACAATGCCCTCCTCCGCCAAGTCCAAGACCGGCGCCAACACAATTTTTCAGTTTACAAGTTGCCCCTAATCCTGTGGCAAATTATACCACTGCGTATTATGAAGTAGAAGGAGATTCTAACAACTATCGCGTGGTGTTGACCGATCTTAATGGAAAGATAATAAGTGTAAAAAGGCTTCAGGAACTACAAGGAAATTTAATTTTTGACTGTAGCGGTTTAGCTTCCGGGATGTATCATCTAAGTTTACAAAAGCATGAGCGTAGCATGAAAACTGTCAAATTAATTGTGGAATAAGTAAAATAAAAAACCTTAACTTTAGAATATTTAAAATCGAAACTTATGAAACTAACTTATATAGTTACCTTCTTGACTTTAATGTTGAGTAGTTTTATGACTGCTCAACAAAAAGAATGGCAATGGATTAAGCAAGGAGGAGCCAGTATAGAAGGGGATGAAACCGAGGAGGCTTACGATATTGCAACAGATAATGACCGGAATGTATATGCAGTTTCGGCTATAGGAATTCATAATCTAGAAATAGACGGAAATACCAAAACCTTTTACGGTTCTCCCGCAGGTACAAAAAGTGATTATGCATTGGCTAGTTTTGCTTGCGATGGTACTTACCGTTGGTCAAAAATTATTGGAGGAAAAAATGATGAAACCCCTCCGGTTATTGAAACCGATGATAATGGATTTCTGTATATAGCAGGCAAGTTTAATTCTTGTGATGAAGATGAGCAATTCAAATATCCGGCCCGTATAGAAAATGATACCATCTTAGATCAGACTTCATCAAGCTGTAGTCTGATGTTTTTAACCAAATATGATAAAGATGGTACTATGCTATGGTTTAAACAACCGATGCCCCCTACTACTCGTTCTATTGCTTTAAGCCATACTGATTCCGACGATCTAGTTGCAACGGGTAATGGCGATCTTCATTGGTTGGTTCGTATTCCACAGGGCACCTATGCCAATGGAGCCTATACCAATAACCAACCTGATGATACCTGGCATATTTTAAAATATGATAGTAACGGTAATTTTCTGGGAGGGGTTTATTTGGATATGCAATTAACAGGCTATGCAGGGTTCTCTTTAAAAATGTACCGAAACCCCTATAATGGCCATTACTATTTTACGGGAAGTAGGGAGCCGAATTCATCAGCAACGATAGGCGGTCAACAAGTTACCGGATCATTGTATTTTGCCAGTTTTGATGCTCAAGGGAATTTTAAATGGCTCCGGCAGAACACCTATAACCAAGCTATAGGGAGCAATATATACGGGCTTGATTTTGATAACCAGAATAATATTTATATGGGGGGGGTTTTTTTAGGTTTTGGTTATGACACCTTTTTGGGACAGAATATTTCTCAACAGATTATTCCAAGCTATATCATGAAAACCAACCCTAATGCTACACAGGTAGATTGGTTTTCATATTATACCACAAGTTCTGGTTCAGGTTGGGCTAATGGAGATATAAAGTTAAAAAATAACACTCTATTTCTAACTAATCAAGCTGGGAAACAGCTTACGTGGGGTAATCAAACTGTCAACATCAATAATTCAGGAGAAGGTACAGAAATTCTTTTAGCAACTTTCGATAAAGCCACCGGAGACTGTACCGGCCTTGATTTTATAGCCGGCAACAATGGCCATCCCGATAGGGGTTCTGCCCTGGCAATTGATGCCAATGGCGATGTCCTCATCGGCGGGCAGTTTGAACACATCCTCTATGACAGCAATGGCGGGCAGGTGATGAACCCCAACCCTTCCAATACCAACTTTTTTATTGCCAAGTACGCCACCGAGCCCTGCCCCGAGCTGGGGACAAGCACTTGGAAAACACAAAGCATAAAGCTATGGCCCAACCCGGCCAACCGTTCTATTCACGTCTCAGTTTTATCGCCTAGTTGTTACCGTATGTACACCATTACCGGACAACGGGTCAAAGAGGGAAAACTTAACACCGGCGAGAACAGCATTGACATCGAAAAGCTCCCGTCAGGGCTCTACCTCATCGAAACCACCAATCAACAGGGCAACAAACAGGTTAAAAAAATCGTAAAAGAGTAAATAAGCATAAAGACCGTCACCCTTTTGTCATACTGAGCGGAGTCGAAGTGTTGTTTCAGGGTCTCATCACAATAGTTTGTTTTTCAATATAGGGTGAGATTCCGGATCAAGTCCGGAATGACAAAAACAGCCAATTATTACAAATTATGGATAATCAATTATTTAAAACCAAAACCTATGAAACCAATTTATATAGTTACCTTCTTGAATTTAATGTTGAGTAGTTCTATGACTGCTCAGCAAAAAGAATGGCAATGGATCAAACAAGGCGGAGCCAGTATAGAAGGGGATGAAACCGAAGAGGCTTATGATATCGCCACCGATAGCGACCGGAATGTATATGCAGTTTCGGCTATGGGAATTCATAACCTAGAAATAGACGGAAATACCAAAACCTTTTACGGTTCTCCAGCAGGTACAAAAAGTGATTATGCCTTGGCAAGCTTTGCTTGCGATGGTAGTTACCGGTGGTCAAAGATTATTGGCGGAAAAAATGATGAAACCCCTCCCGTTATTGAAACTGATGATAATGGATTTCTGTATATGGCAGGTAAGTTTAATTCCTGTGATGAAAATGAGCAATTCAAATATCCGGCCCGTATAGAAAATGATACCATCTTAAATCAGACTTCCTCAAGCTGTAGCCTGATGTTTTTAACCAAATATGATAAAGATGGTAATATGCTATGGTTTAAACAGCCGATGCCCCCTTCTGATGGTTCTTTAGCCTTTGTCCATACTGATTCCCGCGGCCTTGTTGCCACGGGTAATGGTGATCTCCATTGGTTGGTTCGTATTCCACAGGGATCTTATGCCAATGGAGCCTACACCAATAACCAACCGGATGACACCTGGCATATTTTAAAATATGATAGTAACGGAAACTTTTTAGGGGGGGCTTATTTAGATATGAAATTGCCGGGAATTCCAAGAAAATATTTGAAAATGTATAGAAACCCTAACAATGGGAATTACTATTTTACCGGAAGGAGGTCTGCGAATGGAAGCCAACCCAGTTCTGATACAATAGGCGGTCAACAGGTTTCCGGTTCGTTTTATCTCGCCAGTTTTGATGCTCAGGGTAATTTTCAGTGGCTCCGGCAAAATACCACCTCTTTCCAAGGCTTAGGCAGCACTATATACGGGCTAGATTTTGATAACGAGAATAATATTTATATGGGGGGGGTGTTTTTAGGTTATGGTTATGACACCTTTTTGGGGCAGAATATCACTGAACAAATAGCCCCAAGTTTTGTGATGAAAACCAATCCTGATGCTACCCAAGTCGAGTGGTTTTCTTATAATGATTATGGGTCTGGTTGGACCAAAGGAGACATCAAACTGAGAGACAATACACTTTACCTTACAGATCAGGGCGCAACACAAGTGAATTGGGGGAATCAATCCGTAAATATAGGACAATCCGGAGAAGGCACGGAAATTCTATTTGCAACATTCGATAAAATTACAGGAGACTGTACCGGTCTTGATTTTATAGCCGGCAACAATGGCCATCCCGATAGGGGTTCTGCCCTGGCCATTGATGCCAATGGCGATGTCCTCATCGGCGGGCAGTTTGAACACATCCTCTATGACAGCAATGGCGGGCAGGTAATGAACCCCAACCCTTCCAATACCAACTTTTTTATCGCAAAGTACGCCACCGAGCCCTGCCCCGAGCTGGGGACAAGCACTTGGAAAACACAAAGCATAAAGCTATGGCCCAACCCGGCCAACCGTTCTATTCACGTCTCGGTTTTATCGCCTAGTTGTTACCGTATGTACACCATTACCGGACAACGGGTCAAAACAGGAAAACTTAACACCGGCGAGAACAGTATTGACATCGAAAAGCTCCCGTCAGGGCTCTACCTCATCGAAACCACCAATCAACAGGGCAACAAACAGGTTAAAAAAATCGTAAAAGAGTAAATAAGCATAAAGACCGTCACCCTTTTGTCATACTGAGCGGAGTCGAAGTGTTGATTCAGGGTCTCATCACAATAGTTTGTTTTTCAATATAGGGTAAGATTCCGGATAATCAATTATTTAAAAACCAAAACCTATGAAACCAATTTATATAATTTTCTTGTTGATATTGCTGTTATGGAACAGTTCTATAACTGCTCAACAAAAACAATGGCAATGGATCAAACAAGGCGGGGCAAGTTCCACTACTGATAATACCATCGATCCCGAAGAAGTGTACGATATCGCCACCGATAGCGATCGCAATGTCTATGTGGTCTCCCCCATCAGCTACCTTAACCCACAGATAGACGGCCACCAAAAAAATTATTATGGTGGGGGCAATGATGTACAGAACGATTATGCCCTCGCAAGTTTTGCCTGTGATGGCAGTTACCGGTGGTCCAAGATCATTGGCGGAAGGGGATATGAACCGGCCCCCTATATTGAGACCGACAATAACAACAATCTTTATATGGCAGGGAGCTCTTACCGTTGTGATGGGCAGAATTATCCATTTCGGATAGAGAATGACACTATTCTCTTTAATAACACTAATCAAGATTGTAGCCTGGGTTACATTACCAAATTTGATAAAAATGGTACTATGCTTTGGTTCGAACAACCTATGGATAGGGATAGTTCTTCTACGTTGGGAGGTGGCGCTACTGAATTTGGTTCCGTTGGTATGACCATAGACAAGAGCAGTGAAGAGCTACACTGGTTGGTTAGTATCCCTTCCGGATCATACGATAATGGAAATTATGTAAATACTAGACCCGGAAATACCTATCATATTTTAAAATACGATAGTAACGGTAATTTTCTGGGAGGCACTTATTTGGATATGCAATTAACAGGCTATGCATGGTCCTCTTTAAAAATGTACCGAAACCCCTATAATGGCCATTATTATTTTACGGGAAGGAGGTCTGCAAACGGAAGCCAACCCAGTTCTGATACAATAGGCGGTCAACAGGTTTCCGGTTCGTTTTATCTCTCCAGTTTTGATGCTCAGGGTAATTTTCAGTGGCTCCGGCAAAACACCACCTCTTTCCAAGGCTTAGGCAGCACCATATACGGGCTAGATTTTGATAACGAGAATAATATTTATATGGGGGGGGTTTTTTTAGGTTATGGTTATGATACCTTTTTAGGGCAGACTATCTCTGAACAAATAGCCCCAAGTTTTGTGATGAAAACCAATCCTGATGCTACACAAGTAGATTGGTTTTCTTACAATGATTATGGGTCTGGTTGGAGTCGAGGGGATATTCAATTAAAAGGCAATACACTTTACCTTACAGATCAGGGTGCAACACAAGTGAATTGGGGGAATCAAACTGTCAACATCAATAATTCAGGAGAAGGTACAGAAATTCTTTTAGCAACTTTCGATAAAACTACAGGAGACTGTACCGGCCTTGATTTTATAGCCGGCAACAATGGCCATCCCGATAGGGGTTCTGCCCTGGTAATTGATGCCAATGGCGATGTCCTCATCGGCGGGCAGTTTGAACACATCCTCAATGATAGCAATGGAGGGCAGGTAATGAACCCCAACCCTTCCAATACCAACTTTTTTATCGCCAAGTACGCCACCGAGCCCTGCCCCGAGCTGGGGACAAGCACTTGGAAAACACAAAGCATAAAACTATGGCCCAACCCGGCCAACCGTTCTATTCACGTCTCGGTTTTATCGCCTAGTCGTTACCGTATGTACACCATTACCGGCCAACGGGTCAAACAGGGAAAACTTAACACCGGCAAGAACAGCATTGACATCGAAAAGCTCCCTTCAGGGCTCTACCTCATCGAAACCACCAATCAACAGGGCAACAAACAGGTTAAAAAAATCGTGAAAGAGTAAATAAGCATAAAGACCCTCACCCTTTTGTCATACTGAGCGGAGTCGAAGTGTTGGTTCAGGGTCTCATCACAATAGTTTGTTTTTCAATATAGGGTAAGATTCCGGATCAAGTCCGGAATGACAAAAACAGCCAATTATTACAAATTATGGATAATCAATTATTTAAAACCAAAACCTATGAAACCAATTTATATAGTTACCTTCTTGACTTTAGCATTGAGTAGTTCTATAACTGCCCAACAAAAAGAATGGCAATGGATCAAACAAGGCGGGGCAAGTTCCACTACTGATAATACCATCGATCCCGAAGAAGTTTACGATATCGCCACCGATAGCGATCGTAATGTCTATGTGGTCTCCCCCATCGGTTACCTTAACCCACAGATAGACGGCCACCAAAAAAATTATTACGGCGGGGGCAATGATGTACAGAACGATTATGCCCTCGCAAGTTTTGCCTGTGATGGCAGTTACCGGTGGTCCAAGATCATTGGTGGTGGGGGATATGAACCGGCCCCCTATATTGAGACCGACAATAACAACAATCTTTATATGGCAGGAAGCTCTTACCGTTGTGATGGGCAGAATTATCCCTTTCGGATAGAAAATGACACTATCCTCTCTAATAACACTAATCAAGATTGTAGCCTGGGTTACATTACCAAATTTGATAAAAATGGTACTATGCTTTGGTTCGAACAACCTATGGATAGGGATAGTTCTTCTACTTTGGGAGGTGGTGCTACTGAATTTGGTTCTGTTGGTATGACCATAGACAAGAGCAGTGAAGAGCTACACTGGTTGGTTAGTATCCCTTCCGGATCATACGATAATGGAAATTATGTAAATACTAGACCCGGGAACACCTATCATATTTTTAAATATGATAGTAACGGTAATTTTCTGGGAGGCACTTATTTGGATATGCAATTAACAGGAATTGCGATAAACTATTTAAAAATGTATAGAAACCCCAACAATGGGAATTACTATTTTACCGGAAGGAGGGCTGACAATGGAAACCAACCCAGTACTGCTTCCATAGGTGGTCAACAAGTTACCGGATCATTGTATCTTGCAAGTTTTGATGCTCAGGGTAATTTTCAGTGGCTCCGGCAAAACACCACCTCTTTCCAAGGCTTAGGGAGCAATATATATGGCCTTGATTTTGATAACCAAAACAATATTTATATGGGGGGGACGTTTATAGGTTTTGGTTATGACACCTTTTTGGGGCAGACTATCACTGAACAAATAGCCCCAAGTTTTGTGATGAAAACCAATCCTGATGCTACACAAGTAGATTGGTTTTCTTATAATGATTATGGGTCTGGTTGGACCAAAGGAGACATCAAACTGAGAAACAATACACTTTACCTTACAGATCAGGGCGCAACGCAAGTGAATTGGGGAAATCAATCCGTAAATATAGGACAATCCGGTGAAGGCACGGAAATTCTATTTGCAACCTTCGATAAAACTACAGGAGACTGTACCGGCCTTGATTTTATAGCCGGGAACAATGGCCATCCCGATAGGGGTTCTGCCCTGGCCATTGATGCAAACGGGGATGTCCTCATCGGCGGGCAGTTTGAACACATCCTCTATGACAGCAATGGCGGACAGGTAATGAACCCTAATCCTTCCAATACCAACTTTTTTATTGCCAAGTACGCCACTGAGCCATGCCCCGAGCTGGGGACAAACACTTGGAAAACACAAAGCATAAAGCTATGGCCCAACCCGGCAAAACGTTCTATTCACGTCTCAGTTTTATCGCCCAGTAGTTACCGTATGTACACTATTACCGGACAACGGGTCAAACAGGGAAAACTTAACACCGGCGAGAACAGCATTGACATCGAAAAGCTCCCTTCAGGGCTCTACCTCATCGAAACCATCAATCAACAGGGCAACAAACAGGTTAAAAAAATCGTGAAAGAGTAAATAAGCATAAAGACCCTCACCCGTTTGTCATACTGAGCGGAGTCGAAGTGTTGTTTCAGGGTCTCATCACAATAGTTTGTTTTTCAATATAGGGTAAGATTCCGGATAATCAATTATTTAAAACCGAAACTTATGAAACCAATTTATATAATTTTCTTGTTGATATTGCTGTTATGGAACAGTTCTATAACTGCCCAACAAAAACAATGGCAATGGATCAAACAAGGCGGGGCAAGTTCCACTACTGATAATACCATCGATTCCGAAGAGGTGTACGATATCGCCACCGATAGCGATCGCAATGTCTATGTGGTCTCCCCCATCGGTTACCTTAACCCACAGATAGACGGCCACCAAAAAAATTATTACGGCGGGGGCAATGATGTACAGAACGATTATGCCCTCGCAAGTTTTGCCTGTGATGGCAGTTACCGGTGGTCCAAGATCATTGGTGGAAGAGGATATGAACCCGCCCCCTATATTGAGACCGACAATAACAACAATCTTTATATGGCAGGGAGCTCTTACCGTTGTGATGGACAGAATTATCCATTTCGGATAGAGAATGACACTATTCTCTCTAATAACACTAATCAAGATTGTAGCCTGGGTTACATTACCAAATTTGATAAAAATGGTACTATGCTTTGGTTCGAACAACCTATGGATAGGGATAGTTCTTCTACTTTGGGAGGTGGCGCTACTGAATTTGGTTCCGTTGGTATGACCATAGACAAGAGCAGTGGAGAGCTACACTGGTTGGTTAGTATCCCTTCCGGATCATACGATAATGGAAATTATGTAAATACTAGACCCGGGAACACCTATCATATTTTTAAATATGATAGTAACGGTAATTTTCTGGGAGGCACTTATTTGGATATGCAATTAACAGGCTATGCATGGTCCTCTTTAAAAATGTACCGAAACCCCTATAATGGCCATTATTATTTTACGGGAAGTAGGGAGCCGAGTTCCTCGGCAACGATAAACGGTCAACAGGTTACCGGATCATTGTATTTTACCAGTTTTGATGCGCAGGGTAATTTTAAATGGCTTCGGCAGAACACCTATAACCAAGCTATAGGGAGCAATATATACGGGCTTGATTTTGATAATCAGAATAATATTTATATGGGGGGGATTTTTTTAGGTTTTGGTTATGACACCTTTTTGGGACAGACTATCACTGAACAGATTATTCCAAGTTATGTCATGAAAACCAACCCCGATGCCACACAGGTAGATTGGTTTTCTTACAATGATTATGGGTCTGGTTGGAGTCGAGGGGATATTCAATTAAAAGGCAATACACTTTACCTTACAGATCAGGGTGCAACGCAAGTGAATTGGGGGAATCAATCCGTAAATATAGGACAATCCGGTGAAGGCACGGAAATTCTATTTGCAACTTTCGATAAAATTACAGGAGACTGTACCGGCCTTGATTTTATAGCCGGCAACAATGGCCATCCCGATAGGGGTTCTGCCCTGGCCATTGATGCAAACGGGGATGTCCTCATCGGCGGGCAGTTTGAACACATCCTCTATGATAGCAATGGCGGGCAGGTGATGAACCCCAACCCTTCCAATACCAACTTTTTTATTGCCAAGTACGCCACCGAGCCCTGCCCCGAGCTGGGGACAAGCACTTGGAAAACACAAAGCATAAAGCTATGGCCCAACCCGGCCAAGCGTGCGGTTCATATCTCGGTGTTGGCGCCTAGTCGTTACCGTATGTACACTATTACCGGACAACGGGTCAAACAGGGAAAACTTAACACCGGCGAGAACAGCATTGACATCGAAAAGCTCCCTTCAGGGCTCTACCTCATCGAAACCATCAATCAACAGGGCAACAAACAGGTTAAAAAAATCGTGAAAGAATAAGTAACCCTATGAAACCAATTTATATAATTTTCTTGTTGATATTGCTGTTATGGAACAGTTCTATAACTGCCCAACAAAAACAATGGCAATGGATCAAACAAGGCGGGGCAAGTTCCACTACTGATAATACCATCGATCCCGAAGAAGTGTACGATATCGCCACCGATAGCGATCGTAATGTCTATGTGGTCTCCCCCATCGGTTACCTTAACCCACAGATAGACGGCCACCAAAAAAATTATTACGGCGGGGGCAATGATGTACAGAACGATTATGCCCTCGCAAGTTTTGCCTGTGATGGCAGTTACCGGTGGTCCAAGATCATTGGTGGAAGAGGATATGAACCCGCCCCCTATATTGAGACCGACAATAACAACAATCTTTATATGGCAGGGAGCTCTTACCGTTGTGATGGGCAGAATTATCCCTTTCGGATAGAGAATGACACTATCCTCTCTAATAACACTAATCAAGATTGTAGCCTGGGTTACATTACCAAATTTGATAAAAATGGTACTATGCTTTGGTTCGAACAACCTATGGATAGGGATAGTTCTTCTACTTTGGGAGGTGGCGCTACTGAATTTGGTTCCGTTGGTATGACCATAGACAAGAGCAGTGGAGAGCTACACTGGTTGGTTAGTATCCCTTCCGGATCATACGATAATGGAAATTATGTAAATACTAGACCCGGGAACACCTATCATATTTTTAAATATAATAGTAACGGTAATTTTCTGGGAAGCACTTATTTGGATATGCAATTAACAGGCTATGCGTGGTCCTCTTTAAAAATGTACCGAAACCCCTATAATGGCCATTATTATTTTACGGGAAGTAGGGAGCCGAGTTCCTCGGCAACGATAAACGGTCAACAGGTTACCGGATCATTGTATTTTGCCAGTTTTGATGCTCAAGGGAATTTTAAATGGCTCCGGCAGAACACCTATAACCAAGCTATAGGGAGCAATATATATGGATTAGATTTTGATAGCCAAAACAATATTTATATGGGGGGAGTTTTTTTAGGTTTTGGTTATGATACCTTTTTGGGACAGAATATTTCTGAACAGATTATTCCAAGTTATGTCATGAAAACCAACCCTGATGCTACACAGGTAGATTGGTTTTCATATTATAACACAAGTTCTGGTCAAGGTTGGGCTAATGGAGACATAAAGTTAAAAAATAACACCCTATTTCTAACTAATCAAGCTGGGAAACAACTTACGTGGGGCAATCAAACTGTCAACATTAATAATTCAGGAGAAGGCACAGAAGTTCTTTTAGCAACTTTTGATAAAACTACAGGAGACTGTACCGGTCTTGATTTTTTACCGGGAAATAATGGCCATCCCGATAGGGGTTCGGCCCTTGCCATTGATGCTAACGGAGATGTCCTCATCGGCGGGCAGTTTGAACACACTCTCTATGACAGTAATGGCGGGCAGGTAATGAACCCTAATCCTTCAGGTACCAACTTTTTTATCGCCAAATACGCAACAGAGACTTGTGCTGAATTAAACTCAAACACCTGGAAAACTCAAAGTATAAAACTATGGCCTAACCCCGCATACCGTTCTGTTCACATTTCTGTATTATCGCCCAGTAATTACAGTATATATAGTATTACCGGTCAGCTGGTCAAGCAAGGAAAACTTAACACCGGTGAAAACAGCATTAATATCGAAAAACTTCCTTCAGGGCTCTACCTAATAGAAACCATCAATCAACAGGGCAACAAACAGGTTAAAAAAATCGTGAAAGAGTAAGAATTAATTTTAACTCTTTAAATATCTTTTCATTACCAAAAAATCCTGCAATAAAAATTGCAGGATTCATCACCAAATACAAATCAAAACAATAGAAAACTAAAGTTCCAATTTATACATTTCGCTGCCCGCTAATAGAAAGCAGCCTAAACCATAATCTTCAAAATCCGGTATTTTATCATAAGAAAGGGGTTGACCGTCTTTTGGTTCTTTTCCGGTAGATTGTAAATAACCTAAAAAGCCATTATCGTGTAAGCCTTCTTTCACCATCGCATTCCAACCTTTTAAAATAACCGGTAAATATTCTTCCCGATCTAATAAATTATTATTGACCCCATAAGCCATTCCATACACAAATAGAGCGGTTCCCGATAATTCTTTTCCGCCAAAATGTTTTTTATCGTGCAAACTCACATTCCAGAAACCATCTTTACGTTGTACTTTCTTTAAAGCAGCTGCCATTTCTTTTAAGTCGTTGATATATTGTTCACGATGCGGAGCGTCTTCCGGGATAATCGCTAAGGTTTTCGCTAAGGCTCCAATTACCCAACCGTTACCACGACTCCAGTAAGCATCTTCCCCATTGGGTTCTTTGTAAGGTGGGTCGAAATCGGCATCTCTCCACCAAAGTCCGTCTTCTTCATTGTAAAGTCCGTTATCTCCTATTTCATTTCGCGTAGCCATATACATCTGGTACATTTTCTCAAAATAACGCTCATCATTATCTAGTACACCCATTTTTGCAAATACCGGCATTCCCATTTGTATGGCATCAATCCAATCCCAATCGTCGTTTTGTGGCGTGTGTAAAAATTTCTGCATACATGCCCGGGTATTTTTTAACTTTTCAGCGTTTGGTTCTAAATTATATAAATCGATATAGGTTTGCGCTGCGCAATAATTATCCCCATTCCGTGTAGTATTACCACTCCTAAAACCCCAGTCATGAGAATTTGCCCAATCTAAGGCATATTGATAATATTCTTCTTTGGGATAAATTTCATGCAAAGCCATTAAACCTTCATAATAAACGGCACGCGTCCAAATATTACTGGGATAATGTTTGTTTTTAGCATCAATTTTTTTCCCGGTATCTGGCCATTTATCCATAAAATATTGGTTGGCCAACATCATTTCTTCTAAGACTTGTTTTCTATCAACGGTAGATTGCGCAATCGATATCGTTGAAACAAATAGTAATACAAAAGCAAAATATAATCTCTTCATTTTATATAAATTATTTCTTTTTAAGCGGAATTAATTTTACAGGATTCACTAATCCAGATGGAGTTACCTCCCATTTTGTGGCATCAAATTCTTTATAATCTTTATTCACCATATTGATCTCGTAGAAAATTTTCCATTGTTCTCCACGATTCTCTTTGGCCCGAATTCTATTGGCCGGTAAATTAGTCACTTCTATACGAAGTGTATTATTTTTCTCTTTTAGATTCTTTAAAATTAAATGATGCGGAATCGACCAGCTACTCCCCATATATTCTCCGTTCAACCAAACTTTAGCGCTTTCGCGAACTTCTCCTAAATCTAATTTCCAAAGATTCACGTTTGATTTAGGCGAATCAAATTTAAGCTCGTAACTTGCCGTTCCCGAGAAATTTTCAGCATCGGTTCCTAAGCTCGTCCAAGAATTTAAAGTTTTCATTGCTGCGGAAGCGGGTAATTGCGGGCCGCCTCTTAAAAAGTCTACTTTCCAAGTTCCGGTAAGTTCAAAAGCTTTTGCTTCTTCTTCCACATATAACCAATCTTCGATATCATTTTCAACGCCTGTTTTTAAGAAAATGCTTTCACCAGGTTCTAACTGAACCCAAACTTTTGTCACTTTTCCTTCTTTCTGAATTTGAGCTTTTCCTTTAGTATTTCTTAGCGCATCAAATAAAGTGACTTGATTCGCCTGATGCTGAATAGGAATAAACTCATCGACTTTCTTAGCGGTATGATTTACTAAAAAGTAAAGTTTCTCTCCGTTTAATTCTCTTCGAATATATTTTAAACCAGTATTCACAAAACTTTCGGGCATAACATTCGCTGCTTGCAAAGCTTCATCGATATTTTGTTGCGGTTTTATTTGATTTGACTTTAATAATTGAACGAGTTGCTTTTCTTTACTGCGGAAGTCTTTAAAACCGGGAACACTTTTAGGCAAGGCTTTAAAAATAATGTTAGCTCCTTCTTTTTTAAGCTGAAGCAATTTTTTCAGTGTTTCTAACGGAATATATTTTGCTTCAGGAATGACCAAAGCTTTAAAGTTACCACCCGGCAATTGCAGTTCTCCGTTTTTTACTTTCGCTTCCGCAATAAACGCATCAGAAATAAAATCTACCCCGTAACCTTTCTTCATTAAATCGGTACTAATTTCATAAAAAGAAGTGCCGTGTAACCACTCTTCTAACGAATGGATTTTAAACTGAAAAAACAATTTATTTTTTAACTGACTGTTATACACATCGTAAATGGGCCAATACACCAAAGTTTCGCTATCGGGTTTTCCCGCCTGTAAAATTTGTTGCGCATTCGCTAAATACGAAAACATTTCCGGAGCGTCTTCCCAAATCGTGTTATTCGGACTCATATTAACGGAAGCGTAGAACTTCCAACCCGGCCATGCGGCTCTTTTAGGTGAATAGGTTGTCCCGTGAAAAAACATATGGTTTACACCATTCAGTAACAATTCTTCCGCTTCAGGTTTGGTTTGTGATAAAGCGGTTTTAAAATGGTCGCGCAACCACGTAAAACTTTCTGAAGAAATTAAAGGTCGGCCGGCAATATGTCCTGCGGAAGAAGAAAATTTCAACATCACAGGATCGGCATCACCATTTCTAATATTTTCAGCTTTTCTGCGTAAGCCAGGAATATCAAAAGGCATGGAGCCAAAGGTTTCACATTCTGGAATATCGGCAGAAGCGTACAGATCGATCAAGTTTCCTGGTGAACCGTGCGCTTGCAGCTTCGTTTTAAAACCATAATCGTTGGCCCAATCTGTCCACGGTTTATTAAAATCATTCAACAATAAATCTGATAATGTTTCTCTGTAATCCCCTTTTACGCGATTAGCGAGTTCGGTATTCATTCGACTAAAAAGTTCCGGCAAATGTTTTTTTAGATCGTAACCACGATATTCTTCAAACTTTTCAAAAAACTCCGGAGTAAAATTACTGCCGTAAACTTCGTAACTATCATTAAAAATCGCTCGGATTCTATTTTCAAACGGTGGTAAAACCTCATCAAATGGTTTTACATAATTTTCAAAAGCCTTTTTAGAATAATGATCTAAGGTAAAACCTTTACCTCCCGGAGCAGCACGCTTTACTTTTTGACCAGTTTTCCCTACAAATACTGCATAAAGCGTAAAATGTTCTTTTTTGGCTTTCCAGTTCAGCTCGTCTCCATTTAACTCATCGGTTAAATCGATATAAGTTCCTTGATGACCGTAAGCCACTACATATTTTAGTTTTGCATAATCCTCTTTTTCATTCGGCTTAATTTCCTCTTTAATGCGCTCATTTTTCTTTAATTCATATTTCCTGATAATGAGCTTTGTTGCTGCATCTTCTTTAGAAACTTGCGGACCGCCATAGGGCCAACCGGTTCCTAAAACCATATCGACCTGCATACCTAAACTATCTGCCGTTTGCAAAGTGTAATCCAGCATCTCCATATATTTAGGAGATAGGTAATCGATGAAGTTTTCTTCTTCTCCTTTCACCCCATAGATTGGAGTAATTTCTACCCCGCCAATACCGGCTTCACTTAGTTGAATTAAATTTTCACGCAGGTTTTCTTTATCGACCGCATTTCCCATCCACCACCATCTGGTCCAAGGTTTTTGGGTATTGCTCATTTCCGGTAATCCCGAAAAAGAGTTTTGTGCGAAAGCGGTGCTTCCTATTAATAATAATAAGTTAAGTACAAGTAATTTTTTCATTCTTAGGCTTTGTGTTTTTCTATTTTTACGGCATAAATTTGAGTGCTTCCCTCAAAATTAGCTCTAAAAATAATCCATTTTCCATCAGGTGAAAAGTGCACGTTAGGTTCTAGATCGTAATCGTGCTTGCTCATATTTACAAGCTTTTCAGAATCTAACTCTTTTCCATTAGGTGTAAAATGATAAATCCATTGTCCGTCTTCAGCGTGCGCTACTTGAGATTTATCGCCACCATCACCGGCAAATGTTTTCATATCTGGTGAAATATTAAAATGAATAGACCACTCATTTCTTTCTAATTGGTAACGGGTTTCTTCTCCGGTTTCAATATTTTTTCCGGCCAAGTAAAATGTTTCACCACGCGGAATTTGCAAATCGAACCAAATGGTTTTTCCATCGGGACTAAAAAACTCGTGCCCGGCAATTTCTCGATGTACCGTTCTTTTATGAATTAACGTCGTATCGCCAGTCGATAAATTATACGTCCAAATACGATCTACTTTATGCCAAGGACCTTCGTGACAATACATTAATAAATTAGGATCTGTGGGTGAAAATTGCTCGTGATTAAGCCAAGCATTTTCACGATATAGTTTGGTTAACTTTCCATTTCCTACATCGATCGTCATTAAATGTCTAGGCAAATGTGCTTCATAGATTAAATTGAAGTAATCTGACTTTTTAGGATTGTTTTTGAATAATTCTGCCTCTTCTTCCGTAGCTACAACTCCACCTAGCAATTCTTCCGAAGCATTTAAAGTATTCGTGCCAACACTCACGCCTTCCGGAAGTTTTTTGATAAAGTCAGTTTTTTGCGTATCGATATGACTTGCGAAAACACTATCATTTAACGTGTAAAATACTTTTCTCGATTTAGTTCCTACAATCTCGCCACGTTTTTTGCCGGGTTTGGTAGTGATGGCTTTTTGTTCTTGCGTGGTTAAATTTAAAGAATATAGCTGATTTCCGTCTTCTGTAGTTTTATAAAAAATCATTAACCAATCTTCATTATTTTCAGCTTTCACAAATGGATTGTTATGAAAGTAAAAACTTCGATTATCTCCTTCGGAAGTTAATTTTTTAAGCTGATGCCCGGTGGTTTTATCGATCCAAGTCGAAGGCATTTCTCCTTCGCCCGTCATTAAAACAGGAATAACATCTTTCCTTTCTTCTGAAGCTGATTTTTCACTTTTATCAGTTTGTTCTTTACAAGAAATTAAAGCTGAAAATGTTAGCAAACAAGCAATTAATGAATATGTATGCAGTTTTTGAATCATTTCTAACTTTATTAATGAGTAACTGAGTGAGTTTTAAAATTCCAAATCTTTGTCAAGTGGAATTAATTTCAATAATTAAAATTTATATCAAGAACACTTTATTTACTGTTTCTAAATACAATTTTGTTTTCGCTACCGCTTTCACAAAATCACTAGAAGTGAGAGCTAAAACGATTGTCAAGCTGAAATATCACACTGAACAAAGTCGAATTATTGATTATCTTACCCAACTTTGATGTGATCCCGGATCAAGTCCGGGATGACGTCATTTATAAAAATGAAAATTAGACTTTCTTAACAAAAAGGGTATCCTGTGCATTCCTGTTAAGGCATTTTTTTCAAGCCTTCCCACTTCACATTCCACTTGCCATTGTTGGGAAATCCCGGGTTTTTCTCGTTGGTTTCGTCCCAACCGGCGCACATCATGGCTACCGCAGTAAGTAAACCGCCATTACCAGGCATATATAAGGTTAAGCGCTCTTCCTGATAATTATGACCATTTTTTAAATAGGTGTTGGTTTGTACGTCCATAAAAAGTGCATCTACTGCTTTTTCAGGTTTGCCCAATCGCGCTGCGGCCATTGCTGTCATTGGGAAATCCCAACCCCAAGTATCTTCCCAGGTCCAGATATCCCAGACTTTATTAAAAGTATTATCCATAATTTCTTTATCGAGCATTGGCGTTACCGGCAACATTCCATAAGCTCCTAAAACCGAAGGATGATCTGTTAAATATTCTGGGTTGGTGTAAGAATCGGTTGCATTTTCAGTAGCTAAATAATAATCTTCCTGAACGGGAAGTGGCGATAAATTTTCGGCTACTTTTTTCCAAGCTGCAGGTGGTTCTTCTCCCAAACGTTCTTTCCACTCTAGCGCTGTAGTTAATGCCCAGTTCCAATAGGCCAATTCGTATGTCGGGTTAAATGTTTCCATCTTCGGAAAACGTTCCTGCGCCGGAATCACCCCCGGACCTAAATCGTAAGTTCCTTCTTCATTTAAATGGGCAAACGATGCCATAAAATCTGCTGTAGCAAACACTCGCTCTTTATATTTTTCTAAAGTTGCTGAAGTAGAATCTGCACGATACATCAATTCTGCATACGTAATAAAATGCGGTTGCTGCCAAAGTAAGAATGCACCCACAGAAGACGGACCTTCATCACCGTAGGGATCGGTCATTTTTTGCCATCTCGCACCTTTAAAACCTTGACGTTCTGCTAAATGTTTCGCTTTTTTGAAAACGCGATCATACCAGGGTAAACTCTTCTCGAGCAACTCTGGTCTTCCCCATAACGGAAAATGAACTCCGTGCCACCAATGCATTTCTAAATGCGGTTTCCCGTACCACGAATTATAAGTTAATCCAGTTTCCTGTGGCGGAATTTCTCCGGTACACTGCAATTTGGTTAAGTATTGCGATAATACCACTCGACGTTCTAATTCAGATGCACGTTCATCGGTACATTCAGAAAAATCGACGATGCCGCCGCTCTTCCAAAGTGCTTCCCATCCGCTCTTACTACTTTTTTCTACAGAAGCAAAATCAGTTTCTTTATTAATAGCTTTATTGGTGAACTGACAGGTAAACGAAAACTTGTTTTGCTGCGGAATTAATTCAAAATACTGAGCTTCTTTTTTATCGAATTTTGCTTCGCCTTTCCAATTGAAACCTATATCGTATTTCAATGAATCCATTTGTCGGGTAACTACAGCGTGATTGCTTTCATTTGCTGAAATTTCACTTGAATAATCTAGATTTTCAGCTTCCCATTTTGTGCCTAAATCGGTCCATCCGCCAGTGGGATACGGCAATCGAAGTCTTATTTTTAATTGTTCGTTTTCAATTAATTCAGAATTTACTTCAACCCCAATAATATCTTCCTCTTGATGGCAAAGTGTTTTGACTTCCACCGGAATTCCTTCTACCTTAAAGGTACTAGTAATTTCTCCCGTCCAAACATTTAGTTCCTGCTGAATATCGGAAATATCTTGCGGCTGAACTTTTTCGCCGTTTTTATTGAGTAGATCAAAACCAAGATTTCCTAATTGCACACGATGCGGATTCGATCTAAAAAAATCGACTGCTTTTCTAGCGCGATCGCCTTTCTTTTGTACCGAATAACTCACCTTGCGACCATATTGATCGTAATCTTCCAATGTTTCTTCAAACTTATAATCGCCGGAATTAGGGAACGAATCCCAACCCCATTCCGATTCCGTTCCTAATGGAACGCCATATTGGTACATATCCGGGAAAGTTTGTAATCCCGTACCATCAACGGTAAACGCAAAACTTCCGTTACCGACGCTTAACGAGGCCAATGTATCTAATTGGTTGACGTGTACATTATTTCGGGTGATCACGGCCTTTCGGTCGATTTTAGAGGTTTGTCCGCTTTCCGAAGACGCTTCTTCCTTTTTCTTTTCTTCGGCACAACTGAAGAACAACAGACTTAAACAAAATAAAGAGATATATTTTTTCATAGGATTAGGGTTATTAGTGGTTTTTATTTTAGGGTCATTTATATAATTTCATCATTTTCGGCCTATTTAAAGGCAGTTATCTTGTTTCTTATTTCCTGATTCTAGCTGTCCTATATTCTCCAACCTCCTCTCATCTCAAGTGAATTTCAATCGTAAAATTGAAATTTATATTAGGATCTCGCTCCTCATTACTTCTCGATACAATTTTGTTTCACTACCGTTTCAACAAAATCACTCGAAGTGACTTTCACTAAATTCTGTAAACTGTTTACTGCTAACTGCTTTAATCAATTTTAAAAATAAACGAGGAAGCCGTTTCATATTTTCCACCTTGTGAAGCGGTAAACAGATAAGTTGGCTTCCCATTCTGAAATAAAATCTGTGGCCGCTCTGCTCTACCATATCTATTTAAATGTTTAGGAGCAGGTGGCTGCTTCACATATTTGTCTAAAGGTTGGTATCCTATTTTCGGCTGACTCCAATGCTTGCCATCTTCAGATTCCATATACAACCCATTATCGATACCAAACGTTCCTAGATCGCGCGCGAGCATTTTAAACTTACCCTTCTCACGCCAGACAAAAGCATCTTCGCATTGTTCGTTATTCCCCATTCCTGAAAAATCGATGACCGGATTGCCTTCATATTTTTTGTACGGTCCTTCTAATCGATCAGCCACCGCCAAACCGTATTTTCGATTTCCTCGAATACTGAATTTTGGATGTAAATAGCCTTCTGAATCAAAAGATTTATAATACAACCAGTATTTATCTTCAATTTTTAAAAAGGAAGGATTGGTTGTACAGTGATCGTCCCAACTTCCGGGTTCTCCCGGAAATAAAAGAGGCTTATCCGGTCGTTTCCAAGGGCCGTAAAGTGAATCTGCTGTAGCCAAACCAATGCGTTGCGTATTTAATTTGCCATTGGAATTCCCCATAAAAAACAACGCATATTTCCCGTCTACAAAATGAATGCTTGGGTTATGGCAAGTTGTCGCATCCCAAAAACCTTCACCTCGTGGAGACAAAACTGTATCAACATATTCGTAAGGTCCTTCCGGCTTTTCAGCTACTGCGTGAGCGATTTCAGATTTGTGTGTCCATCCGCTCATCGATTCGCTTTTTGGCCAACAAGAATAAAACACGTGAATTTTACCATCGGGGCCTTCAATTGGGCTATTGCACCAAACGTATTGATCTTCAAACTCCAAAGCTCTTCCTACCGGACTTAAACGCTTTTCGAAACTCGACAACTCAGGATCGTTACCATAACTCAATATTGACTGCCAAGGCAAGCAGCTCGCTAACGCCGCCAAACTACTTTGTTGTACAAAAGTTCTTCGTTTCATTACTTTCGTTTTAAACTTAAACTCATCAATCCAATCACCACATCATTTGCACTGGCTCTAAAAGAGAGACTTTTCAACTTCTTTTTCGAGTTAAGTGGAAGATCTAAAATCGTAGCTGCGCCGCCGTCAATCCCTTTATTAGAATAACCGTGAATGTTATGATAATCCTCAAAATCACGAGTAATTTCTCCGGTTTTTAAATAAACTCGCGGTGGTTTTGGTGCATCAGTAGTAAACGCATAGCCGTCTACAAAATAATCCTGCTCGATTGGCCACCAGTTTTCAGGATTTTTAAGTTCCAAAATTTCTTTTGAACCGTCTTGATAAGTAACAATTACTTCACCATTTACAAATCTGCTTTGCATCGGATTGGTGCTGCCGGCCATCATTAAATAAGCGTGCGAAGCTTTCCCCGAAAGCGGAATTTCAAGTTCTTTGGGATAAACTTCCCATTGGGATACAAAAGCAATATTTTGTTTATTTTTTGTGGAAGGCGTTTGAAACGGAATTCCCTGCGGAGTCGATATTTGCTGTTTTTCGCCTGCTTTTTTACGCAAACCAGAATCGTCGATATGCACTTCTTCAGCGATCCACGGATAACACCAATTGCCAATTCCGGTGGTTGGTAATTGCAAGGTTGGTCGCAAAGGTCGCGGCTCCTGATATTGATCGGTAAAAATATCACTGACTTCACTATTGAAAATTGAACTCAAATTAACTAGTTCAAATTTTGATTTTGCTGAAGTTTTCACCTCCCAATTTTGAAAATCTAAGTCGTAAGTTTCATTTTCGAATTTTAATTGAAGCTGATTTGTTCCTGAAACAACATATGCTAACGGAACTTCAATTAAGCTTTGAGATTGAGCTTTCAACTGAATATCTTTCTGACTCTTTTTCGCTGAATTTAGCATTAATTCAGCATCAATAGTTTTTGAAGTATGATTTTGCAAACTCAACTGCAATTGATTTCCTGAAATTTGTTGCTCAAGAATCTCTAATTTTGGAAGTACTTCTACAGCAATCATTTTCCACCAGCTTTGTTCGTCTTGTTGTAATTGCACAAAGAAGCTTTTATTTCCGGTAACAGAATTTAGTTGAAATTCTCCCGAATTTAAATCGTAGTCTTTAATGATCTCTTGCGGATCGTCAACGGCAATAATTTTAGCTTTATTCAGTTTTAATTGTAAAGTTTCTTCGGAAGCGATTTTGCCAGAAAATTCAGGTTTTTCTAAGCGATTTCCGCTTTGCTTGATTTCAACTGTATAATTTTCAGCATAAGGAACTTCAATGATTAATTTTGGCGAATTATAGGCTTCTTTTTTCCATTTTACCGGAATTGATTTTCCGTTTACCAGCACTTCTTCTACATTTTCTGAAGTAATTCCTACTTCCATTTTTAAAGTCAATTCCTTCGGAAAATCTTGCTGAATTTTATACAATTTCGATTTTCTATTCTGATGAAATTCTACCGAAACGTTTGGGATTTTCAAAGAAGCATCGTTCCAATCTTCAGGAAAACCCGGAGTAATTTTCAATTCATTTTCTAAAGCATCAGGATGAATTCCGAATAAACCTTCGACCAAACTGCGAGCCGCCATCCCGATAGGATCGGCAAAATCGCGGTACAATTCTCCACGAATCGCATCATAAAAAGAAAGCTGCTGAAATCCTCCCGGAGAAGCACCTAAATACATACTTTCCACCAGCGCACTTTGCCATAAATCGTAAGCTTTTTCAGAATTCCCACCTTGCCAATAGGCCAAAGCCATATGTAGGTTTTCAGCTAAAGCCACGTTGTTAACCGACCAGGTATAGGGTTGCCAATTGGTGGTAGAAATAAGTTCCAATTCCCGATCTAAACCTTCAGCCTTTACGGGAATATGCGGAATTTCAGTCGAGACATAATTCAGCATTTGTAACGCCTGTTTTTCCGAAGGAACAGCTTCGTCGATCGTATGATAAATACTCCAAATTCCGGGTTGTTCGTGCAAATTTTGTTCGCCCAGTAAATCTTTATATTCAGCAAAAATTCCTTTTTCTTTGATCCACAATTTTTGTTGAAGCGCATTTATAATTTTTTCAGCTTCCTCTTCATAAGGTTTTGGATTCTCACCAACAATTTTCGCCAGTTTCGCTGCCATTTTATTGGCGCTATAATTGTAAGCCGAAGTATAAACCACGCCACCACCGGAATATTGCAAGGCATCACTTGCCCAAATAGCGGCATAAGCATCATAAATTCCGTCGCCATCAGTATCGAAATTTCGTTTTTCCCAAGCGAGATGACGCTTTAAAGTTGGCCACATTTCTTTGATATATTCTTTATCGCCACTCCATTGAAAATGCTTTAGTAGCTGATCGAAAAACACCAAATTCATATCGTAATGATGTGCGATGGTGTTGTTGTTAGGTCTTCTGGAAATATAGCCGCGACTAAACATCGAAGTCCCGATTTTCTCTTTTTGTCGAGCGAAATGTCTTGAGGTATCGGGAACTACCGGACCGATTTCAGGTTGTAAGACCTGAGAGTTCGCATAGCTTGAAAAGTGTGCTTTTGCTCTGTCGTGCCAACCCAATGGATCGGCCACATAGGCGCCACGCCAGGCGTTGAGGTGCATTCGCCAGGCCACCGAGCCGTGTAAAAAAGCAGGATCTTCCCAAATACCATCGGCAGCGGTCGCTAAAGCTCCGCCCAAAGTATTCAAATAAGGATCGGGTGTTTTTAGCTGAACTCGGTTGGCTAAATCTTCCGCTTTTGATAAAGCTTTTTCAAAATCTTGCTGAAGATTGGTCTGTGATTTATTTTCAACTTGAAGTTGATTTCCGATTTTCCAATAAAGTTCAGTTTCTAAATCGGTTATTTTTCCTGCCAGAACCGGTAAATCTTCCGCAGTAGAATTCCATAACTTGAGCGGATTTTCCAAATGATTTACATCTGCTAATTTCACTTCAGCTTCAGGAAAGACGCCTGTCATTACTTTTCGGGTTTCATGGTTTTTGCTATCCCAGGCATAATCTAAGTGAAACGAATTTTCAGCAATTTTAAAAGAATTATGCTCGCAATAATCGGGCTGCAGGTAAAAAACAGATTCAGGATCGGCACCAATATCGCCATCACGATGAAATTTCTTTCCGCTGGCGCCACCATAAACCCAAACTAAATTGACTTTCGAAGAAATATTTTCAGGAATTACTTTTAAAATAAAACCTTCAGCATCGGCTAAAGCAAGAATTTGTAATTGAAGTTTTCCGCCTTTCAACAATTCATCTTCAATCGTATACTCCATTCTTCCAGGAATATAAGAAGTCTTTATGTTATCGGCTTCGGTGATCCATTTGCTATTTTCCGCAGCAAGAATTCCTAATTGAAAATTACCGCCCATTCCCGGCATATACATTGCAAACTCCGGTAAATCGCCGGCTTCTACCCGAAATCCTGTATTGGTTCCGTACAGCGCGCGATTGAATTTTCGAGTGCCGTTGACCAACTCAAAAGCATTTCCGTTTGGTTGGTAATGGATTTTTCTGGGTTTGTTGTGCCAATAATTTTCTTGCGCAACAACTCCTATTGAAAAAATAAAAAGTATAAGTAAGCTGATGTTTTTGAAAACATTCCGCATAAAAAAAGTATCTGAGGTTATTGAATGTAAAGCGAATCCGGTAGTTGTACTCCCGGAGAATTTTCGATTTTCACTTTAGAATGATCATCGGTTTTTAGACTTACATTTTCTAAAGTCCAATTTTTACTGTAATTAATTTGTCCGGCAGTAGCTGCTTGAATGTGGACATCTTTTAAATTGAAATTGGTGATGTAAGAATTTTCTAATCCGTTTACATTGATCGCACGTTTTGCTCCGCGAACCTCGATATTATACAATGAAATATCTTTAAACGTGGGGATTCCTTTTTCTTTAGGTTTCACTTCTTTCAAAAGGGTTTTCCATCGTTTTGGTACCGAATCTATATCGTAGCCTTCCGGTAATTTAGAATAACTATAGCTGGGATTCCAATTCATCGAGACTTCAATAAAGGTGCGCACGCTATCCATTTCTATATTTTCTAAATACACATCTTCTACCGTTCCGCCACGCGTGATGGCAGATTTGACGTTAAGTCCGTTTTTAGTGCCTAAACCTTTGATATTTGAAGCATAGACGTGACGAACATCGCCGGCTGTTTCACTACCAATCGTAAAAAGTCCGGAACCGGCACGCGCGATACAATCTCGAATTACCACATATTCTGTGGGTTTATCTACCCGTTGACCATCCCAATCACGACCGGCTTTTAAGCAAAAATTATCATCGTTACAATCAATGTCACAATTTTGCACTAAAATCCATTTCGAAGAATCAATGTCAACACCATCGGTACTTGGACCGTGACCACCAATATTGTTTCTAATCGTCACGCCATCAACCGTAATGTATTGCGAGTACAATACCTGAATAGTCCAAAAACCGGCTTTCTGAATATTTAACTCCTGCAAGAAAACGTTTTCGGAATTGGAGATTAAAAAAGTTCGCGGACGTTTAGCATCGTAATCTACGATCCATCTTAAACCTTTAGGTTCGTATTCTTTACGTAAATTCCAATAATAATCCCAAAATACTTTTCCTTGTCCGTTCACTAAACCTTCACCATCAATTTTCACATTTTTCTGATTGCGAACGTTTATTAAAGCTGCCGGCCATTTCATCTCGATTCCCGCCACACGCGTGTCAATTTCCGGATAATCTTCGATGTTTTGACTTCCACGAATTTCTACTCCTTTCGGAATTTCTAAATGCACGCCTTCTTTTACAAAAATAGATCCTGACAAATAAATTCCCGGCTGAAAACTAACTGTTCCTCCCCCGTTTTTAGCACAATCGTCAATCGCTTTTTGAATAGCCTCTGTATTTAACGCTGTGGTGTCATTTTTAATACCATAATCGTTTACCCAATAGGTTTTTTCTTCAACTTGAAAATCTTTTGCTCCTACTTTAGCAATCCAGTCCGGCTGAAAGTTTTCTGTAGTAGATAAATTAGAGTTTGAGGTAGTTTCTTGTGTTTTTTCTTTACAAGAAATCAATAATAATGTCAGGATAAAAGCCCCTAAAAGTTTAGTTTTCATGAAGTAAATTGGTTTTGTGCTAATATCTTTTAATTTACAAAAATTCCTATCCTGCTCCTACCTGAATAAAAAAACCATCACTCTGTAGAATGATGGTTTGCACAAACACAAAAACTGTTATTCACTAGACAGTTTTACTTATAATATTTTAAAAAACTATTCTCAAAAATAATTCAACTCCTCACCTATTCCATCCTGTACGTTCCTGTAATTCAAATAATTATTTTAGCGTTTCCCTTTTCCTTTGGTCAAGGGTCGGGCTATCACTACTCGCTTTTTTAGATTACTTCCACATAGTAATCCCAAAAGAGCTCAAACATGCCGTTCTATCCCTTACGCACTAAAAATTAAACGAGCTTTTTCTTCTGCATCATTTTGCTGAAAACTAAGTATAGAATTCCGCAGCAAAGCCAGGCGGGTAGTGTAACAAAAGATAAGAAAACATCGAATTGAACTGAAATAAAGTAGAATACACCAAAACTAATTACCCAAGCCCAAAAGACGGCCTGATTAAATTTAGTTCCCGATTTTTCAGCATAGAAAGATTGGATGCCAAATTTCTTTCCGAAGAAATATTCAAAAACGATAATGGCTCCGATAGGTGCTAAAATGAATCCGTAAAGCGCTACAAAACCTAATAATTTCATAGCAAAAGCAGGGAATAATCCTGCGATTGTTGCTACCGTTCCTGCAATGATAGTGACCCAAGCCGTAGAAACTTTCGGAATAATAGCCTGAAAAGCTAATCCGGCTCGGTAAATTGTTGGATTTGCCGTTGTCCATCCTGCTAAAATCACTGCTATAATTCCGAAGACACCAATCGCATTATATGCCAATGGCCCCGGCGCTACCGAAGGTGCTTCTCCACTCGCTAAAATAGATTGCGCTTCGGGAGATTTTAAGTATACAGCATATAACAATGCAGCTGCGATCCACGCAATGTAATGACCAATATAAATTCCGGCAGCCGTCGTCCAACCTGAACTTGGTTTTTTGGCAAATCGAAAAACCGATAGATCTGACATCCCAATATGCATTGCGGCATTAGCAAACCAGGACCACAAGAATACGTGCCAGAATGTATATTTTATTTGCCCAGGAAAAGGTTCGCTTCCTTCGCCCCAAATGTTCCAAAAATCAGAGAAACTATGGACATCTAAATTCACTAGCGAAACAATTCCGCATATAACAAAAGCAGCTACGATAATCGGACTCATCCAATTGGCGGCTTTCGCTACCGTGCTGTAACCTTTGGCCGCAATTACCGAGATTACTGCCCCGATTGCCAATACGATAATTACCCAAGTGGCACTGTTAGGCATTGTATCGGTTAACTTTGGCATTTCCATATCAAATGGAACGCCAACGGCGGTTGCAGAAACCGTGATCATCGCGCCGGCTAAAAAGCAGAACAAAATTCCGTTAGCCAAATTATAAACTGTAACCAGGCGTTTTCCGCAAATCTTTTCTAAATGATAGTAAAGTGTATATCTAAATTTGGTACCAATTTCTGCGGTAAGAAAACGCCAGCTTAAAACCGCCATCAAATTCCCTAAAAGTAATCCAATAATTAAGTCGAAAGCACTAACTCCGGTAGTTAAAAAAAGCGGACCGATCACAAACTCGGTTCCGGCAGCGTGCTCACCGGCGTACATTCCTAAAAAGCTTTTCCAACTTTTTAGCTTGGATTCAGGAATACGTTCGCGTTCAAATTCTCCCGAAACTTCCTCGGTTAATACTTCATCTTCTATTTGTGCCTGACTCATTTTTTTAGATGTTAGCTATCAGCGATTAGCTTTCAGCTTTTATTTTGTTATTAATTTATTTCAATCGATTTAGTTGATTTTTTTTTAACTTCCAAACTATTCCATATTCATATTATCATTTAAAATCTCTACTTTTTTTCATTGCCAAAAAAAGTAGCAAAAAAGTCTAGTCTTATTTTTATTTCCTTGAATTGTTAGCAAAATAGCTTATCCTGCGCAAGGGAAACCGTTTCACTTATCCCTTGCTCCGCAGCCATCGCTGCGCTATTTTACTACAATTACTACGGAATTAAAAAGTAGGACACCAAACACTTTGTCAATTCCAACGTTTTTCAATTATCACTACGTTCTTGACAAGAAATTTTTTGAACTTCTCAGCTATATGCGATCCTGAAACAAGCCCGCCTGCCGGACGGTCAGAACCAGGATGACGCTTTTCCTTATTTCTTTATTCTCATCTCTAAGCTTTCAAGTCTAATCTCTATATTCTATTTTCTAAAATCTAAAATCTCAACTCTAATCAATCCTTCACCAAGTACTTCGGAAGATCGGTGACTTTTTCGCAGCAAACCTGTTCTAAAACTTGTTGTAATTGCATTTTTAGCATTGCGATGGTATGATCGCCGCCTTTATTGCCTAAAGCGCCAACGCCGTACATAAATGATCGTCCTAAAAAGCTAAAATCGGCTCTGCTACTCATAACGCGAGCAATGTCGGGACCGGATCTTATTCCGCTATCCATCATTACCGTAATTTGATTTTTATACTTTTCGGCAATATGAGAAAGTGGTTTTATGGTAGATTCTCCGGCGTCTAATTGTCTTCCGCCGTGATTGGAAACGATAATTCCGTCGAAACCTAATCGAATCGCCTCTTCAGCATCTTCATCAGAAACAACTCCTTTCAGCACCAGTTTTCCTTTCCAAAGATCACGGAGCGGTTTAATTTTTTCTTCATTTAATCTTCCGGAAAAAGTAGCATTCATCCAGGCGCCAAGCTGTTTGATGCTCATTCCTTTTTCCATATATTTTTTCATCGTTGCAAAATTTGGCGCACCGTGCTTTAAAGTTTCGATTGCCCAGGCGGGTTTACCCATAACTTGCAATACATTTCTGATGTTCATTTGCGGCGGCATTGCGAGTCCGTTTCTTATCTCTTTTGGACGATAGCCAAAGGTGGGAACATCACATAAAATCACCAAAACCGGAACTTCAGCAGCTTCAGCTCGTTTTAAAATATCGTCACGTAACCAATCTTCGGTAGGATGATAGAGCTGAAACCAGGCGCGACCTTCCGTGAGTTCACTCGCTCGCTCAATACTTGTGGAAGTTACCGTACTCAAAACAAACGGAATGTTATGTTTCAAGGATGCTTTTGCCAGGATTTCGGGTGCATTTGGCCACATTAAACCTTGTAAACCAATGGGCGAAATCCCAAAAGGGGCATCGTATTTTATACCGAACAATTCAGTTTCTAACCTCGATTTACTGTAATTTTTCAGGTATCTGGGTTTTAGCTGAATTTCCCTAATTTCATCAGTATTTCTTTTAATATTGATATTTTCGTTACAGCCTCCGTCCAGGTATTCGAATGCAAAACGCGGCATACGTTTTTGCGCACGCTCGCGAAGCGATTCGATCGACGGATATTCGGTGTTAAATGGAAAGGCCATAGGTTTAGTTTAGTTTACTGTTTACGGTTACTAGTTAACAGTTGATATTATTTGAGCTTAAAATTGAATGTATTCAGCTTTAAGTTTTCTCTTATTTTCGTCATTCTGAACTTGTTTCAGAATCTCATCAAAATTTATTTACACAATCTGTTCATTTTGTCTTGATACAAAACGAACCAAAAAATCAAGGCTTACGAACACTTATCTAAATTTATCATTCGATGCCTAAATTTTAGGAACTCGCTATCGCTCAAACAGCCTAAAATTTTACGGCATTTTCACTTCAAATTTTACGATAAACTTTCGATAGGCCATTTTACTTTCTTCTATAAATAGAAATTAGAGTCTATTTTCTAGCATCTAATCTCTCAATACTAACTTCTCACTACTAAAAACTACTTCGTTAACAGCAGCGGAACTAATTTCTTCATTCGGTAGTTTTCTTTTAAAAATTTAGAATCTACCTTTTTATTAGAAATCACCATCGCTGCACCTAAGGCTGAACCTAAAGGCGAATGCGTCGATAATACCTTAAATTCACTAAAATGATGCGCCATTAACTTCATAAACACATCATTATCGGTAAAACCACCATCGATGTAAATTTTATAAATAGGTGAATTTCCTATCGCATTTCTAATGGTATGAATCTGTAATTCCATCAGCTCGATCATTAATTGATGATAGGCTTCTTCAAAAGTTGGAAAAGGCTTCAAATCGGTTTGGTGTAATTCTTTCCGTTGCAATGAAATTCCTTCAAATTTGAAATAAATTGAAGGTTTTTCAATCAATCTTAAATAGAGGTCTTGATCAAACTTTACATCACGGTGATACCCGTATTCCTTTCCGTAGTATTCGCCGAGTTTTTCTACCTGAATTCTGTATTCATTCCCCATAAAAAAACGAGAAGCTTTTACCCGTTTCCCGTCGACACGCAGGTAGTTCAGACAATTGTTTTTAATATCTTCTTCTGCTAAACTTTCTTCGTTAAACGGATTCAGCGAAATACTCCAAGTTCCCGTAGATAGCAATAAAAATGGCTTTTTCTTACTTAAAATATAGGGTAATAATGCTGAAGAACTATCGTGAATCCCCACACCGATTTTTATCTTTTTTCCTTTGTAAGAAGTGTTAATACTACTCGCGGTCGGAATAATTGGTCCGAATAACTGATCGAAACCTTCTGAATAAACCCATTTGTGATAATCTTCCTTATCAAAATCCCACAAATTAGTGTGGCAACCGATCGAGGTATATTCGCTCACTGGAATACCCGTAAATAAAAACGATAAATACTGCGGAAGATGAAGCGTATACTTGATTTTGTTAAAAATCTCGGGGTATTTTTTCTTCAGCCAAAACAACTGTAATCCCGAATTTAGCATTCCCGATTGTGGTGAAGCGGTCTCTTTGGCGATCTTTAATTCGCCGCCATATTTCGCATAAAATTCATCAGTAATTTCCTTCTCAATCGGTTTCGTGTAGTTATATAAAGGCGTCAACACATTTCCGTGATGATCTAAATGCACTAAACTCGCCCCATACGTCGAAAAATTGATCGATTTTACTTCATATTCTTCACTTTCTAAAATCGAATGAAACGTATCTTTGATCCACTGTCGTAAAAGCGTAATATCTTCGGTAGGATAACCATCCTCATCTACCGTTAGCGGCAAACGCGTATAATCCCGAAAAACCTCCTGATAATCCTTATCGAACAGGAAAAATTTCTTGTTGGTTTTCCCAATATCAAAAACAGCAGTTACTTTCTTTTTATTCATTTTAATTGTAATCTTATTTGGGGCGCGACCTTACAGGTCGGGCCTGCCTGTCGGCGAGGCAGGCTTTACGCTGCAATTCCTCGCGCAGTTTCTTAGATTTTAGATCGCTTCGCTTTTAGAGTTTAGATGTTAGACTTTTCTTTCGTCATTCTGAACCTGCCAGTCCGGCAGGCGGGTTTGTTTCAGAATTTCATCAAACTTTTAAAAACAGGATGAGATCCCGGATCAAGTCCGGGATGACGAACTTATTTTGTATCCTGATTCTTAAGTCTATTCTCTATATTCTAATTTCTAGAATCTCATTCCTAATTACTTCTCGATATAATTTTATTTCCGCTATTGCTTCAATAAAATCACTCGAAGTGACAATTCACCTTCATTTTCAAATCAACATATTTTCAAATTGTCTAATTTCTAATCTCTAGTCTATTCTCTATATTCTATTTTCTAAAAATCTCATTTCTCAAATCTAACTTCTAACTTCTACAATCCCGTTGCTACCGTTTTTAATCCGCGGGCTTCGATTAGCGTTTTACGAACATCGAATGCGCGATAGGCTTCAATAGGATTTACAGCTGCGCCACTTTTAGCTCTAGCTGCTTTTACGATCGGGCGAACATCTGTTCTATACGCATCCTGTAAAATTTCCTGACATTTGGTAACGTCATTATTCTGTTGCGCTTCTTTCAATGCTTTTTGATCGACTAACAGCGCCTGAGCATAAGCAATCAAAATAGCTTCCAGTGATTGTAATAAATCTTCCAGTGGATCTTTGATATTATGACTCGCATCGATCATCCAGGCTGGATAAGGATTTTGCGGATTATTTTCCATTCCGTAAACCAATTCATTAAAAATTAAGAACAAGGCATAAGGCTTAATGGAACCTACCGTTAAATCGTCGTCACCGTATTTACTATCGTTAAAATGGAATCCGCCTAACTTGCATTTATACATTAAGGTCGCCACGATTTGCTCGATATTGGTATTTGGTAAATGATGACCTAAATCGACCAAAGTGAAAGCGCGATCCCCACAAGCATTGGCTAACATAAACGAAGTTCCCCAATCCTGTATTGTCGTGCTATAAAAGTTAGGTTCGTAAGGTTTATATTCGATAAAAAGCTTCCAGTCCTCTGGCATTGAAGCATAGATTTCTTTCAGGCTTTTTTCGGTGTTTTGCAACGCATTTTGAAAATTCAATTGTCCCGGGAAACTTGCTCCATCTGCCAACCAAACGGTTAAGCTTTTAGAACCGAGTTGTTCTCCAATTCGAATTACTTCTTTATTGTGTTCTACTGCATATTCACGAGAAGCTTCATTGATGCTATTTAAGGAGCCGAATTTATAGCTCTCTTTTGCATCAGGTTGATCCTGAAAGGTATTCGAATTCATTGCATCAAAAATGATATCGTGACTTTTAGCAATATCTTTGATCGCGTTTACATCTTCCGGAATATCCCACGGAATATGCAACGACACCGCACCCGCCGTTTTGGTGAGCGCGTGTAAAATGCCAATATCATCTAACTTTTGTTCTAAAGAAGAAGGTTCTCCTCCGTAAGAAAAGCGACCAAATCGCGTTCCGCCGGCACCTAAAGCCCAACTCGGAATCGCCACCTGAAAATCGGCTAATTTTTGTATAATTTCATCTATCGAGATTCCTTTTTTAGCAAACTTATTTTTAATGTAATCGATTTCATTTTCGAATGAATCGTTTTGCTTTTTATTGAATTCTGATAGTTGATCAGTATTTATTTTCATCCTTTTAAAGAATTTTTATCGTCATCCCGGACTTGATCCGGGATCTCATCAAGTATTTTTGACTCCGGATGAGACCCTGAATCAAGTTCAGGGTGACGCACTTGTTTTATTTTAAAATTTTAGAACTTAGAGTTATTAATTTCTTATTCAATTTACTTCTCCCTACTTTTTTTCATTGCCAAAAAAAGTAGCAAACCCGCCTGCCGGAACTTGCCTGACGGCAGTCAGGCGGGCAGGAAAGTCTAGTCTTATTTTTATTTCCTTGAATTGTTATAAAAATAACTTATCCTGCGCAAGGGAAACCGTTTCACTAATCCCTTGCTCCACATCCAGCGCTGCGCCATTTTTCTACAATTGCTACGGAATTAAAAAGTAGGACAATATTCTCAATTTAAATCTAAACCTTTTTCTATCGTCATTCCGTGCCTGCCTGCCGGCGAGGCAGGCTTGACACGGAATCTCATCACGTTCTCAGCTGGATGAGATCCTGAAACAAGCCCGCCTGCCGGACGGTCAGGTTCAGGATGACAAAAAATTTTTTCCTAATTCCTTTCTCGATTCTCTAAGTTCTAAAATCTATTTTCTAGTATCTAGACTCTAAAATCTAATTACTCATATCTAAACTTTATCTCACAAAAGCATTCGCCATACCGCCATCTACATTAATGGTGTTTCCGGTGCTTTTATCCAAGACGCCTACGCAGGCAAATACGCCGTTTGCGATATCTTCTGGTAAGATAATTTCATTTAATAAGTTTCTTTTGGCGTAATGCGCAGGAAGGTCTTCAACTTTAATTCCGTGAGCTTTTGCTCGACCTTCAGCCCAATCGCCTTCCCAAATCTTACTTCCAACGATCACTCCATCTGGATTCACCGTATTCACACGAATATGATCGCCACCTAATTCCGCAGCTAATAAACGCGTCATATGTTGTTGCGCTGCTTTTGCAGTTCCGTAGCCAACATTGTTGGGGCCAGAGACTAGTCCGTTTTTACTGGCGATATTTACAATATCACCACCTAAGCCTTGCTTGCGCATAATTTCAACGCCTTTTTGTGCCATCAAAAACTGACCTTTCACCAATACATTTTGCAATAGTTCCCAATCTTTTAGGGTAGTATCTGGTAAAGATTTTGAAATTGCCAATCCTGCCGAATGAACCACGATATCTACACCACCAAAGGCAAGATTCGCTTCTTTGTAAGCCTTTTCTATCGACTCTTCTTTGGTTACATCGCAAAGTGCAATCGCAGCTTCGTCACGTTTGTAAGTCGCTAAAGCTTCCTCTAAATTCTCCTGACTAATATCGGTTAGCACTACGTTAGCACCTTCAGCAACCAATTTATCGGCGATCGCTTTTCCAATTCCGCCGGCAGCTCCGGTTACGATTGCTACTTTGCGCGAAAGTGGTTTTTCTGCGGGCATCCTTTGTAATTTTGCCTCTTCTAATAACCAATATTCGATATCAAAAGCCTCTTGTCTTGGTAAGGAAGTATATTCAGTAATCGCTTCGGCACCACGCATCACATTGATCGCATTTACATAGAATTCACTGGCTACACGAGTAGTTTGTTTGTTCTTTGCAAAACTGAACATCCCAACACCTGGATAAATAATGATCACCGGATTAGGATCCCGCATTGCCGGACTATTGGCGTGTTTATGATTTTCGTAATATTGGCGATATTCTTCTCGATATTTTTCAAAAGAAGGCTCTAATTTTTTCAGCGTAGCTTCGGTATCGGTTACATCGTCTGATGGATCTAAGGTCAAGATAAGCGGCTGAATTTTAGTCCGTAGAAAATGATCAGGACACGAAGTTCCCATTGGTGCCAAACGCTCCAGATCATTACTATTTATATATTGTAAAACGGTGTCGCTATCGGTAAAATGACCGATCATTTGATTTTCTGAAGAAGCCAATCCGCGAAGTAACGGCATTAACTCGGCAGCTTTTTCTTTACGCTCTTCCGCAGGTAAAGATTTTAGTTTTTGTCCGCCAAAAACTTCTTCGTTTTCTTTGATTTTCTTTTCAATATAATCTGAAGCCATTTCGATCACTTCCAGACTATTTACGTAGCAATCGTAAGAAGTATCGCCCCAGGTAAATAAACCGTGGCTACCTAATACGATTCCTCTAATTCCTGGGTTTTCTTCCAAACATTTTTCTAGCTGAAGCCCTAAATCGAAACCAGGACGTTGCCACGGAACCCAACCCATTGTATCGCCCCAAATTTCTTTAGTAACCTGTTCGCTATCTTTTGCAGCCGCAACCGCAATAAGCGCATCTGGGTGCAGGTGATCTATATGTTTAAAAGGTAATAATCCGTGAAGCGGAGTATCGATGGAAGGTGCTTTACTATCCAGATCATAAATACAGTGATTGAAAAGTCCTACCATTCGGTCTTCATCTTCTAAACCACCGTAAACATTTTTAAGGTTTCTAAGGCGTTCAGTATATAAACCGGCAATTCCTTTACGAGTCAACGTACCAATATCACCACCAGAACCTTTAACCCACATTACTTCTACATCTTCGTTAGTTAGCGGATCTTTTTCGATGGTTTTACAGCTGGTATTTCCACCGCCATAATTGGTAATTCTTAGATCGGCACCTAATATATTTGATCGGTATAAAAACAAAGCTACCTGATCGTCACCCAATTCGGCAGCTTTAGCTTCATCCCAGAGATAGTCTACGTACTGAAAAGTTTTTTCCATTTTAATTTTATTGTTTCAATTAAAGCTTTTCAAATGTAGTTTTTAACAAAAAGGCTTCCATCCTGTAGTGTACTGCTAGCCATATCAACTGATGTGTACTACAAGTAAAAAAATCAAGATTATATCATTTCTGTTGTCAACTGTGGTACACGGAATTTAATAAAATTTAAGTATAATGCCTTCAAAGTTGGCATTCTTTTTTATAGCGTTAAACTGTCTGCGCTAAAAGTAAAAAAGGTAAAGGGATAACCCTTACTTGAAATAAACGATTTACTTTTCATATTCAGCTTCCGTCTCCCTATAAGAGAAAAAGGATATTTAGTTTCTTTCAGAGTCCCAACCTTCCTTTAAAAGATGAAAAAGAAACAAGCCTGCCTACCGGCGGTTTAGGTTCAGAATGACTCACGAGCATCTAGCTTCTATAGCTAACTTGGCCTCCCCTACTCAAAAACAATTTTTGAAGTATTCGGTCCAGCAATGCTATGCCGTACAAATGATTGGCTAGACAAATCTAGAATATGCCGACTGTCATCATAGGTGAAATAGAGCTTATTATTCCTTAGATGATAAGTAGTCATATTTTTAGCAAAAGAATAGCCCCCAGCTTCTTCGATTGGATCAAATAAAATGGCATCATTCCCATTCCAACTATAGATCGTTCCATAATCATGTAAATGCGGACTTTCAAAAAACATTAAACTAAACATTCCATTAGAATAGCTTAAGTTTTTAATAAGTCGGTAATCTATTTCTAAGAACGTAGTGATGTTTCCCGTATTTACATTGATTTTGTAAAGTCCTGTATAAGCACCTTGAACTGCATCATTCAATCCGCTATAATATAATTCGTTATTGGCAAAAACCATGGAAGTGGGTCGGGTAGTGGTAGGATAGGTATGGCTAATGCTATTGGTCTCCAAGTCCATTTCTACAATAAGATTGGCCACTAAACTATGCGTATATATTTTTTGATTATTTTTAATAAAATAAGGCTCACCAAATGGATTGAACTCCTGAAAATAACAACCCGTGGGCACCGAAGTAATCAAGGAATCAGCCTCTAGATCTATTACTTGAATTACATATTCATTTTGACCATTGTTGGGCGAATAGCTTAGCACATAGGCCCTATCCCCTTCTATTAATAGTTTCTCGCCTTTTCCTACCCCATCCTCTACTTTTCTAAGAAGCTCAAAATTGGTTTTATCTAGAATTTCAATGTGATTGTTTTCTTTTTCAGGGCTATCGATCAAAAGATACGCATACGCACCTTCAATCACTAAGTCCCGAATAGCCCCTTCTACAGGTTCTTCATTGGCCAATTCATAAATATCAACATTTAAGTAATCCAGATTTCCTTGATAATCATCAAAAAAAATCGATGCCTTTTGCCCTGCTTGATTCCCTTCATTTACAATAAAAAAACCGTCTTCAAAGGTGGGATTTGCCTCAGCCTCAGAACCGGAATCATCTGAACAGGACATACATAAGAAAATACCGATGACTACAAATAAGCCTTTAAGTTTCATAAGCGAATGATTAACCATTGATTTTTGTAAAAAGGTTTTCTTATCGCTCCCTCTTTAGGAGGTTATGTGTGCCCCTCTACGTTAAATAGGATTTTGTTCGTCCTAAAAATAATTAAATTTATCGAATAACTAAGCCTATTTGAAAGAGTAGTATTAAGTAAGAAAAGGTAGTTATTGGGTGCCAAGGGGACAATTAATACTCTTTTACTTACTTCTTCTAAGCTTTACTTATTAAAGTAATCTTTTATATAGCTAAGCACATAAGCCTTTCGGCTTCTGGCAATGGGAAGTTCCAGATTCCCTATAAGCATCTTTGAATCTTTCATACTTTTAAAATATTTTAAATTGACGATATAGGATTTATGAATTTGCAAAAAGTCGCCCTCCGGAAGTTCTTTTAATATATTTTTCAGCCTTTGGTGTATGACTAACTTCCCCTTATCCTCCTGATGAATTTCAATATAATTCTGCAAGGCGCTTATATAAAGGATGTGGGGAGGATATATTTTATGAAGTGCTCCATTTTCTTTAAAAAGCAAGGGCGATGAAGAGCTTTCTTTTTCATGCATCAATTCATATAGTTTTTTTGCTTTATACACCGCTGATTTAAAATCTTCAAAAAAAATAGGCTTCAGCAAATAATCGACCGCATTTACCTTATACCCCTTAAGGGCAAACTCCGGATAAGCGGTGGTAAAAATAATCATGACCCCCAACTCTTTTATTGTTTCAGCAAAATCTACCCCATTCCAAACAGGCATTTGGATATCTAAAAATATCAAATCTACCGGTTCTTTTTTCAGTTTATTTAGAGCAAGGTGGGCATTGGCATAATTGCCAACAGATTCCAGAAAATCGAATTCCTTTATAAATTCATTTAAGCCCTCGCGGGCTATACGTTCATCATCAACTACAATACATTTCATTGCTTTTTAGATAAATTTAGTTGCAACTGTACTTGATATATACCTTCGCTAGCCTCTTGCTGCAATTTATAGTGATCTGGATAAGACAGTTCCAGTCTTTTTCTAGCCTGCTCGAGCCCCACTCCCGGTTTCTTTTCTTCAGCATTCATTTCCATAAACGTATTTTCTATCTTCAAATGTAAGTGCACCTCGTTTTCTACGAAAATATGTAAACGAATAAAATTGCCATGCACATTAGCGCCCACATGCTTAAAAGCATTTTCAATAAAAGTGGAAAGTAAAAACGGAATAATCAACAGCTGATTCTCCGGGTAATCCATCGTCAATTCAATCGCTAATTCTTCATCAGATTTATCCTTTTCTAACTGAAAATAATACCTAAGAAAGGTGATCTCATCATCCAGTTTGATGTATTTATTTTGGGATTCGTAAATATAATATTTCAATATTTTGCTATACCGGGACAGCAATTCTAAAGCTTCACTTTTATCTTTTCTGATAAGGAATTGAAGATTATTTAAAATATTAAAGGTAAAATGCGGACTAAGTTGATGGCGCAAATGCTCTATTTCAATTTTCAACACATTTTTCTCTAATTGCCGCTGCTTTTTTTCATAGGCTAAATTTCTTTTTAAAGTTTCCAGCGCATAACTCATACCGGAGATAAAAGTAGTCACTAAAAAGAGGCCGAAAAACATTGAAATCAGCAAATCGTTTATTACTACTTTATATTCCGGCTTTAAAAAGCCTAACAATATAAAATAGCCATACGTGGTTAATACCGAAGAACTAACCATTACCAGCAACAAATTACAAATTATCGATTTGGCTCCAACTTTATAAAATTTATATTTCTGAATAAATACCCGTCTCACCAAGGCTTCATGGGCCACTATCACCAATAGCACCCCTAAGGAATACAACAATGCCCCAACAAATTTAAATTCTTTATTGTTTACCAATTGGAGGAGGATCATCAGGAAAATAAAGCCCCAGGTAAAGTAACGTATATTTTTAAAAGAATATCTCACTTTTTCAAATCTATATCTTTTATAATAGCAAGCTTATGCCGTTCGTCAAAAAATATAGACGGTTGATCAAAAGCTTTTCGTGGTCGTTTCATCAAAGAATAGTTTTGTTTTAAACTTTATCCCTCATGAAACAGCTATTTACCATCCTTCTTTTCATAATTTGCAGCCATGCAAGCACCGCCCAAGTTTCATTGAAAACAGAATATTTAGGAACTTCTACCTACCACCTCAACAATGGAGGAAAATCGAATGATCAGGAAGGTTCGGCCCGGGTATATCAAGCCGATATCACCTTACCGGTTAGCGTGAGTAAAGATAGTCTTCCTAAAGTTTGGGGCATAAACATTACCGGAGCGATAGCCGATTTAGACAACAGGCACCTCAGCGAAAATCAAGTGTTATCCCATATGATTAATCTGCAGGTTTCCTTGTTTCACCTTCGGCCGTTAACAAATAATTGGTCCCTATTGGCTTTAGCCGGAGCGGGTCTTTATACCGCAGAAACCTCTTTAGCTTCCATAAAAGGTAACCAAATTCTTGGAAATGCAGGGACTATTTTTATAAAAAAACTAAGTGAAGATCTCGAACTCGGAGGGGGTGCCGTGCTGAATAATGCCTTTGGTTACCCCATGCTATTTCCTGCTTTTTATTTCAATTACACCTACGAAGGCCGTTACCGGGTAAAAGTTTCGATGATGAATGGACTTGAAGTATTAGCAGGGTATACCTTTAGTGACAATTTCTCTTTATACTTCACCACTCAGATGAATGCCCAACTGGCCTTACTGGAAAGCAAAGAGAAAGAGGTGATCTTCACCCATCAATACATTATTGCAGGAATTCAACCGGAATTAAATATCAACCAGCAAATCAGCGTCCCCCTCACTTTGGGGATCAATGCTACCCGGTGGGCTTATTTCACCGATAGAAACCTTAAATCACTTTTTGAGGACTCTAACCATGAGACTCACTTTGGAATTTCACCCTATGTGGGGATTGCATTAAAACTAAAAATCTAGTGCTAAGCAAATCATCGCACATCAAGCTCCTCAATGCCTCAAGAAATCACTTCACTTTTTTGTAAATTATTTCATAATCTTCTTTCGTATGGGTGCTGTAGCCCCTTAACTTTAAAGTATCACCCTTTATCTTCAATTTTTCACAACGCTTGTTTTCTGCTATACTAAAAATGATTTCATCGGCTTCTATACTCTTAATATTATTTACTTCAAAAGGACAGCTATTGGAAAGTTCAAACGCTGTAAATTTTGGTTTCTCGGCTATGCCTTCTTCCGTAAATTTAACAGTTTGCCCTTTCACCTCAAGCCTACGAAAAGGATAGTCCGGCTCTTTCCATTCCCCTTGAAGTTTTGTAATAATTTCAGTTATAGGCAACCTAGCGGATGCGTGTACTGTTGCTTTATTTTCTACCGCATTTCCAGAAGGGTTTTGATGAGTTGAAGATGCCTTTTCTTTTCTACAGGAAAAAATAGCTGCCACCAGGGCTAATAAAAAGATATATTTCTGTAAATTCATAATACGCGTGCTTCACTGGGTTAATACTTTTATCTCCCTAGTCTAACCACTTAAGGTGATTATCTTTGGTCTAATTTAGTAAAAGTTTATGAAACCCGTTATTGGGTACAGGTTAATGAGTGAAAGGTGACCGAGAACCGAATTTAAATTTCATAAACCTACTTCCTTAGTTATTTAATGAACTAATAAGTTGGTAAGGGTAATGAGCCCAATAATTAAAATAAGGCTGAGGGAAATTTTCTTAAACTTATCTTGGGGAATATGCTTGAGGATGCTCTTCCCGAGACTAGTGCCTATTAACCCTATCAGCAGTAGGAAAGGGACATATATTAAATCATGTTGATGAATAAAGCCATTGTAAAAATAAACCACGGTTCTGGAAGCATCAATTAATAAATCGATAAAAGCCGAAGTAGCTATAAACACGCTTTTCTCCAAATTAAAAGCCGCCATGGTGAGGCCGCGTATGGCTCCTCCCGTTCCTAAAAGTCCTGCAGAAAATCCGGACAGCCCTCCCCCGATCATCGCATTTTTTCGATTGGGAGTGATAATTATCTCTTTTTTTATCAGAAACAAAAGGGCCAATCCCACGAGAAATATCCCCAAGGTCAATTCTAGGTAATGCGGGTTAAAAGCTTGGGTGAGCAATCCGCCCAGCACGACCAAAACAACGGAAGGAAGCCCCATATGCAGCAGTAGTTTTTTATCAAGGCCTTTTTTAAACAAGAAAATCTTACTTAAATTACTGGAGAGGTGGTAAATGGCGGTTAAGCCGAGTACCGACTCAAAATCAAAATAAAAATTGGCCATCGGCACAAAGAATACCGAAGAGCCAAAGCCCCCGATAGTCCCCAGCACTTCTGCTAACAAGGCTAAGGCCAGAAAGAGATAACTTATATTTTTCATTTCTTATTTTCTTATGAAGATAGTCAAACTAACGCATTGACTTGTTCGCGCTTATCCTTCCTAAATTGTTCTATCATACACCTTTATTTACCTCAAGTGTTTTGGTTTTAATCCTCGATTTGCGTTTTCCAGGGTTTCCAAAATTCTTTTCTCTCTTGTATTTTCCCTTTTGGCGGAAATGATCCAGTACAATATTATTTTTTTAGCAGACTTGCTCAAAGACTCAAAGTATTCCGCTGCTGTGGGTTGTTTTGCCAACTCTTGTTGTAGATCGTCGGGGATTTCCAAGTTTTCTACCGCATCTAACACAGACCAAGAACCATTTTCTTTTGCGATTTTTATACTTTTAAAACCTGCTTTGGTCATCCGTCCTTCGTCAATTAAGTTTTTTATTTTGTCTTTGTTGATTTTTGACCAATTGCTTTTGGGTTTTCGTTTACTGAAATACTGCTTGAAGCGCTCGGCATCCATTGTTCTTTTGGTACTATCAATCCACCCAAAACAAAGCGACTCCTCCACCGACTCGCTCCAACTCAGGTTATGCTTGGGCGATGATTTTTTATAAAAAATCACCCATACCGACTCCTTTTTCACGTGGTTCCGTTCCAGCCATGTTCTCCACTCTTCTTTATTTTGAGGACAAAACTCTTCCGCTTCTTTCATGCTTCCCATTGATTTTTAGTGCCTATTGTCACAACGGATGTGTATTTGTGGTTCGGTTTCATCCAACACCGTAATTGAGGGGCATCCAAAACTATAACCTAAAAAACCAAAAACAAGGCTTGCATTGCTGATGGACTTATTAGCTTTCAACTGTAGAAATTAAGTAATTAAAAATAAAAAAAAGAACCGACTTTGCCCCTTGAGCTTTTAAGATCGCAGAAAACAGCGCATTCGTAGGGGTATCCATTCTTGTAGGCATTATTTTTACACCCACCTATTTTATTTAAAATCTATCTCCGCAATTTTTTGGTTTCCATAGTAAAGCGTGGCACTTTTCGCACTTTCCGGTACAAAAAAATATAGGTTTAGGTTTTGATTTTTAATATTCCTAGGCTCAAAGTAGGATTCGTGCGCTACTTTTTTCGGTTCTTTTATACTTATTTTATATTTATCGTACGCATCATAGCTTACGGGGATAATTACATTTTCAATCCCTTCGAATTCATAATCCACATACGTATCTTTTATATCGGGTTTGTACCGCTCTTCCAGCGATTTGTAACTCGGTTTATCCTTGATCAATCTAAACAGGTGCCATTGATTCATATAATTTGCGTTGGCTATATCAATGGGCCTTAATCTTATTTTATTTTGGGGTTCTATGAGTGAAAACTTGTTGGGATCAAAGGGCCTTTTTTTATTATCGATCATCTCGATTCTAACTTTAATACTGTATTGAACCCAAGTTTTTGATTTGGAATAGACATTGGTAATATTCCCCAAGCCTACTATCTGCCCCGCTTTGTTGGTATTCTCATATTCAATAGTCAGGTTGTCTTCTTGGATTTCAACTTGTGCTTCAACAACTGTTGCACATAGCAAGGTCAAAAGTAATGCTATTGTTTTCATGATAATTCTTTAAAAGTAAATTTCGTTATTTTTTTAATGTGCTTATTACCAATTCAGCATTTTTTTTTACCTATTGATAACGGATTTTTTATATACTTCCCATCAATTTGCTTCCAAAAGAATCCAATGTTTAGCGCGTTGTTTTCAAAACCTTCTTTAATTCGGTAAGGGTGCGGGCACTCCCATCCCCAATTCTCCCAATATGACCCATCCAGGTCCGGTGAAAAACAAAAAGGAAAGGATAAACATGCATAACCACGGAAAAAAGGAAACGATGAAGTAGCGGAAACCGAGCCTTTTTAAAAGTCCGAAAACGGTTAAAAACAAAGACAACAACAAAGTGCCTATCAAACCTACGATCATGGTATCGATGGTGAACACAAAGTAAGCCAATACCGCACTTAAAAGGAAGAGTAACGAATTTCCTAGGGGTGAAGAAATCTTTGAAATACTTTCTGTCATTTAAATTGTTGAGCTATTGGTTTAATTTGCAAGCTTTAGCTTCTTTTCTATAGGCCAAGGTAGATGGAGGTATTGTCCCAACTGAAATCCGGGACATCGACCATAGGTTTGGGGCTATTCCAAACTTGATATCGAATTCCTCCTTTCCTTAACCGATCTATTTTTATTGTGAACTTCTCATGTTTAGTATAAACCAGGGTTTTATTCTCGATTATGTTTAAACCCTAGCGAATTTGGAAAACTAATTTCCGTTGTATTGATTAAACTATCCTTTTTAATTTTCCAATGCCTGGGCATGCGATATAATTTTCCGTTGAATTTATATTTTCGTTCGTCTTTACATCTTCCCAGTAATTTTAATGTCCCGTTGTCTATCAAATAGTTTCCTGAACAACGGTATCCGTCAGCAACAAAGCTTGATGAATATATTCGTAGCGTTCTTCGTCAATTATCTTCAGTTCAGTATAAGTACTTTCATCCCAATAGATTCCATACACTCCTTTTTGAAGTTGATGATCCAATTGGCTTGAACTATAACAGAAAAACAAAATCAATCAACTATTCTTCATTTAGTGTTCACTCTTGTATGGTAATCTTCCTAATAGGAATTCAAAAGAATTTACAAGTTTTTCTCTATCATTACCTTCATCGAGTTAAAAAAAGCTTGATAAAATGAATCATCCTTAGCAAATAAACGGTAAAGATCGAGTTCATTTTTACGTTGATTTCTCATCACCTCTTCCAAAATTCTTTTGAGTGCTAAATCAGAATTTTGTTGGTCGGCATTTTGAGCTACTTTCGTTTCGTAATCGGGATGTGCTTTAATTTGCTTACTAATTTGTAAAAATTTGATACGCTGTTCGTCAGGTGTCGCTTCCCATCCCTGAAACCAACGTTCATTAAAACTCTTGATGATATTTTCCAGAATATCTTCTTCTTTCTCCCCGTGTGCACCACGTGGTCCGGGATTTTGGGGTTGCAACTCACTATCGTCTTCCTCTAATTGAATTCCCTCATTAAGTTTTGTTCTCTCCAGGCCATACGTCGATAAATCAACTGATTCTAAAACTTCGTCTACGTTAGGACTATTTGGATCTGTGACGACTAACTTTGGAATCAAAAATTTTAAGAACCAGAATAACTTCTCCCAAGCCAATATTTCGTACGGTAGAATTGCCGCCATTTGACCGTATATCTTTAAGAACTGTTTGGCTTTAATTTTAAAGTCAGCTTTGTCTTCTTCTTTTTCCCAATCTAATTCGATATTGAAGCGATCTGCCGGCACGTCAATTAAAGCGCTTAGCAAGTTTCCCTCTACACCATCAAAATACTGCTGAATAAACTCTTCTACTTCTTCTTGTTCATAAACTCCTACCTCATCCAAGGCATCTTTTAATTCGTGTAATACATTTACATCGGTGGCTTTACTTAAGGAAGTTGCAGTATAGAATGGATCGAACGCCTCCTTGATTTCGTCTGTGGTATTAAAAAAGTCTAACACAAAAACATCCTCTGTTTTCTTCCCTAACTTATCAGCTGCACGGTTTAAACGAGATAAAGCTTGTACGGCTAATACCCCTTGTAGTTTCTTATCAACGTACATTGTGGTTAACTTGGGCTGATCGAATCCTGTAAGGTATTTATTGGCGACGACCAAAATTCTGTACTCATCTTTATCAAAAAAATCTTTGGTATCTTTCTCCCCAAAACCATTCATTTCCGCTTCCGAATAGGTGATTCCTTCCAACTCTTTTTCTCCCGAAAACGCGATCAATACTTTAAATGGATTTCTCCGTTGTTCTAAAATTCGATTTAAAGATTTGTAATATTTAATTGCCGATTGGATACTTTGGGTAATCACCATGGCTTTCGCTTTCCCCTTTAGCTTTTTGGTGTTTACTACTTTTCCTATAAAGTGATCTAACATCACCTCCGCTTTGGTCGTGATGGTTTGCTGGTTAGATTCTACGTAAGCTTTTAACTTTTTCTGTGCTTTAACCGTGTCGAAAAGCGGATTATCTTCAATCGATTTTTCAATTTCATAATAGCTTTTATAGGTAGTGTAATTGGCAAGTACGTCTAATATAAATTTTTCCTCTATCGCCTGTTTCATCGAATAAAGATGAAAAGGTTGAAAGCTTCCGTCCTCTTGCTTTACGCCAAATTTCTCTAAGGTCGTATTCTTAGGTGTTGCCGTAAAAGCCAGGTAAGAAGCATTGCCCCGCACTTTACGGGATTGCATCATCGCTAGAATTTTATCTTGTGCGTCTTCTATTTCTTCCTGCTGACCCATCGCCTGATTCATCTTATCATGAGCAATTCCACTTTGGGAACTATGGGCTTCATCAATGAGTACCGCAAAACGTTTATCGCTTAAATCGGAAATTCCTTCGATGATAAAGGGGAACTTTTGGATGGTGGTAATGATAATCTTTTTACCTACTTCTAAATTTTCCCGTAACTGCTTTGAAGAATGTGCGGGAGCAACTATATTTTTCTGTTCTGAAAAATCTTTAATGTTTTCTCGAATCTGTTTATCCAGCAAGCGTCTGTCTGTTACTACAATTACCGAATCAAATAAAGGTTGCTCTATGCCTTTACTTCCAGGAACCTTTTCATTAACCGGATAAGTCTCTAATAACTGATAGGCGGCCCAGGTAATGGAATTCGATTTTCCTGAACCCGCAGAATGTTGTATTAAATAGGTTTGCCCTACCCCTTTGTGGGAAGCATTTTCCACGATTTTACGAACTACATCTAATTGGTGGTAACGCGGAAAAAACAAGGTACGCGTATTTAACGCATCTTTTTTGCTACCATCTAACCGAATAAAATGCTGAATAAGGTTCGCTAAGCTCTTTCGGGTGAGTACTTCTTGCCAAAGGTAAGCGGTTTTATGGCCAAACGGATTTACAGGATTGCCTTTTCCATTTTGATTGCCTTTATTAAAAGGTAAGAAAAAGGTATCTTTCCCATTGAGTTTAGTCGTCATATATACCTCATCGGTATCGACAGCAAAATGTACTAAACATCGAGCAAAACGAAGCAATGGCTGACGGTTATCGCGTTTAAACTTATATTGGTTTTGACCGTGTACCCTCGCATTTTGTCCCGTCCAATGATTTTTGAGTTCGATGGTGATCACCGGAATCCCATTGATAAACAAAACCATATCGATCTCTTCCCGCGGATTGGCTTCTGAATAGCGTAATTGTCGTGTAACGCTAAATTGATTGCTATTAAAATTATCGTGTACACGTGGACTGCTACTGGCTAAGGGTAATTGATAAAAAAGCGTAAAATGCGCATCTTCTACCGCCAAGCCCTTTTTAAGCAAATGCAGGATACCATATTTTTTAACCATCCGGTCGTAACGCTCTAAAATTTTAAGCTTCCAATCGCTATGGCGTTGTAGTTTTTCTAAGTCTTCTTGTTGGGTGTTTTCTAAAAAGCTCCAAAAATGCTTTTCATCTAAGGCATATTTCGCGTTAAAGTTTTCCGGCCAACCAATCACATAGTCTTTTCCGGAAGCATATTCACCTGCCGGTTCTGCCACCTCATCATTTGGTAAGGCTTCTAGGTTGGTACCGGTGAGTTGTTTTTGTATCGTGGCTTCTAAGGCTTGTTCGTTGGTTTGGTTAGGCATCTTTTAATCAAATTTTTAAATGTTTACCTATATATCCTATTATTATTTTTTTCTTTATATTATCTTCTAAAAGATGAATTCTTATATTACCAAGTTTTATATGTAATTCAAACACACCTGTACCCCCATCAGGTAAAGAAAAAACTCGATCATCTCGGTATTTTCTCATAGTAGTAGTTGATTCTGGGCTTATAGTAATTGCTGTTTTATCATTCAGGTCTTGATAACTAAAATTACCTCTACCCCAAGATTTCAAATACTTTTCTAGAATTTCAAATTGTTCTATACATTGTTTAAAATATTTACTCTCCCCATAAGCAATAAGCTGATTTTCTGAATCTTGCGAAAAAATAATATTAGGAAAGCAAACTTGTTTCAGGTCTTTAAAATTTGAAAAAGTTACTAACGAAGTGTAATATTCCTTAAAAATTGAAAAGTCATTATTATTAGCAACACACAAATTTTCTTCTATACATATTTTAGAGAAATCAATGCCAAGAAAACCATTGGCTCTTTTGGGAAAGATCTTTCTAAGATCATCTACCGATTGTGGATTAGAATCATGATTTTCTAACTTTTCTAAAAATTCAATTCTAAATTGATTTTCTTGAGAATAATTCTCACATAACCCTAAATAATTATCTATATTATAAACATTTGAATTTTTAAAAAATATATCATCCTTGTCAGAATCAATTAATATTAAATCGTCTATTCCAGATTGAAAGTCACCAAATTCTATATCAGAGATCGATTCATTTAATAAAAATAGACTAATCATTCCTCCTTAATTTTAAAAGCGAAGCATAATCTTTTTGAGATTGATCAAAAAAACCTTCAGGCCAGGAGGATAACTCTCCTTTTTCATTGATTTCTATACTTTTAACAACTGGTTGCTTTTGATCGTTTGATCTCGAGAAAAAATTTATTGTAACCTCATTAGGCTGTAAAACTTTTTCTGCTAAAGCTATTTGTATTCCATTCAGTACATGATCACTATGTGTTTCAAGAATAATATTTACACCTGCAGAAGCCACTTTCGTTAGAAATTGACCTATTCGTGATTGTGCAGATGGGTGCAAATGCGCCTCGGGATTTTCCACTAAAAATAGTGTATCTTTCTTTGCTATCAAACCCGTAAGAATAATTGGTAAAACATAACTCAATCCAAAACCAATATTTGTAGCCAATACAGACTCTCCATTACTAAAATTATTCTTCATTCTAATTTGTGCAGCCATTAATTTAGAATCGAAATTACTTTCTATTTCATTTCCAGGAATAATAAAATTTAGCCAACTATTAACTTGAGAGCCCAACCTCAAATTATTGTTAGTATCGAATTTTCTAAAATCGTCAACCTTAAACCCATATTCAAAAGTAGGATCGCCTAATAGTTGAGCAGATAATGAACCATCATAGCCGGTATTTGGAAAATCATAAAATTTAATATCATTGTTTAGTCTAGGACCTATTCTTTCAGCATTTAAATAATAAAATTCCTGTTTGAATAAAAAGAAATCATCATTTAAACTATTTTTGACATTTTCAGGTTTTAACCATAATACACTTTCCGAAGGTATATCATATTCGACAGATAGATTTTCATTATTAGATTTTATACCAAGTTGAATACATTGACTTTCTGCATTAAAAGAAATCACCTCGGAGCTAGTACCTAGCGATAAGCCATAAGAACCATTTAATTCTACGGATAATCCGTTAGCTCTTTCAAAATGATAATTTTTATCAGAAAAATCATCAGTCCATATAGCACAATGTTCAATTGTCCTCCTAAGGAATAAAAGAGATTGTATGGCAGTACTTTTTCCATTTGCATTGTTACCTGCAAAAACTGTTAACCGATTAAGAGGTATTGATATATTATTAAAACACTTAAAATTTTTTATTTCTAGAGTACTCACAACTATCTAATTAATGTATCATCTATTAATTTTTCAATTTTTTCAAAAACATATATGATGTTATTCCTTGAATTTGTGCCATATGACAAATTGTCTAATAATTGCTGATCATTTTCAATTAATTGTGCTAAAGGTTTTAAAAGCGCAAGCTCTTTATTTTTATCAATTATATCAGAATGATTCTCATAAGATAAAAGAACAGATGTAGCAACAAAAAGTGCTTTATTAATAAGTTGTTTTCTTGCATCAGGTTCGATATCTTTCAATCTTATTTTTCTAAATGCGTATCGACATCCAAATAAGTATTTTGCATTGAGCATAGAATTTCTAAACTTAGTCACATAATGAGATAGAGTTTCTGCAGAAGTATTTCTATTTGATTCCGTAATGTCATTTAATGAAGACTCCATATAACCTGAATAATTTTCTACATTTTCATTTTGGTCAAATAGCTGATGGAAAAGAATAAATCGAAGAGCTATTTCCTGATCATCCATCCTCCGTGAACGAATACTATAATTTGTTGCTATTTTGAATTCATCAAGTTCAGCCATATCTCTTATAGTTTTCCTTAATCCTTTTCCGGCTAAACAATTCCTAATCTCTTGATTATTGAGAGGTTTACCTCCGGTATTTATTCTTCGAAATATATCGTATTTTACTTTTGGAGGAGAAGAGGGATCTATTACATTAACAGAAAATTGAGTTTGATTAAACCATCTATAATATTTTTTATCTAAACCATCTTTACCTTTTTCTGATTCATAATATCTACCTCCACAACTTTCACTCAAATATTCTAATCCTTTCAAAGGGAATCTATTTTCCATAAATTCTCGAATAGTTGTCAATCTCTGAAGACCATCTACGATTGTAATTCTCCCATCAGATTCTTCAGCAAAATAAAACATAGGAAGAGGTATTCTTAATAAAATACTTTCTATTAATCTAGATTTCTGATTAGACGACCAAACTACATTTCTTTGAAAATCCGGAGATAAGTCAATGTCCTCATCTTTAATCATATCATAAATAAGACGAAGACTAAATTGTTTTGCGTGAACTTTTATTGCTTCTGGATCGAATGGTTGAACCTCCGTTTCATTATCAATATCTGTTTTTTCTGTACCTTGTTGTTCAGACTCTATAAAATCGATAAAAATTGCATCAATTTTTTCTCGAAGAATCTCTTCACTTTCCGATATTTCTTCATCTTTGAAAGAGATAGAGGTCTCATTATTTTTAACCTCTATTATAATCCAATCTTTACCATATTCATCTTTCAGTAATATATCTCCAGATTCATCTTCCAAACTTTTAACGGCATTAAGATTTACTGTTTGATTGTTTTTTAAATTTATTTCAACACTCATTTTTAGTATTTAAATAATGAATTTAATTTAATTTTACTTGAATTACAACTATCTATTTATTAAACTACCTATATAATGTATAAGTTTCTGATTTTAAATAACTATCACTTTTATTCAAATTTAAGGTTAAAGATCTAAATCTTCATCAGAAATGTGTTTTCCTTTACACTCTCTAAGACGCTCTCCTAATCTATTTATATCTCCTCCTGTATAATTCATCCCCTCTAACAAACATTTACCTTCCCCGTCACTGCGGCATCTATTAAACTTTGTTTATACTCTTTTAGCTTTTCAATTTGTGCTTGTTGTAAAGCAATGGCTTTGTCTATTTTTTGACTTTCTTTTTCTATATAAGCACAAATCTCTTTTAAATCATCAGGAGATGGAACAATAACCTTTACTGAACCTAAGTTTCCTCTAGATAACTTCGGTTGCGCTGCTCCAGAAATAAAAACTGTATAATCTATCAGACTAAGTAATGCTGCCCAATAAGAAAATCCTTCAAAGAGTGGCTTTAGAATATGAGCATGATTATTTACCCAATATTTACCTTCTGCAACAAAAGCTAGAGGTGTTGATTTACTTAATAAATTGGCACCATCTTCTCCAATTAAAATTAACTTTTCATTAAAAATATAATTATCAACATAATCAATAATTCCACTAGCCCCGTAGTAAGGAAATTTCCCTTGCATTTTTTCTCTTTCAATTGCGCTTAATGGAATTCTTCTATTATTTAAAAATTCAAAAGCATATCTTAAATTCATCACCTCCCAATGCTCCGGGATCTCACCTATCCATTCGACATCTGAGTCTTTCCCTACGACCCCGCTCAGGGCAAGCGGTATCATTTTTTGTTCTTTCTCGCTCCAAACCACTTTTCCTGTAACCGCATTTTGTATCAGGATTTGCTTACGCTCTTTTAAAAGTTGGATTAAAGCTTCTTTTTGCGCTACGGCAGAATCTAATTGACTGGTTTTTTGATCTAAAAAACTAGCAATGGCTTTTTGTTCTTGGAGGGGTGGAAGATTAATATTTACTCTTCTTAAGGAAGGCCAATATAAATTCCTTTGAATAGTACCAACCCCTTTAGAGTTTATTAAATACTGTCCTACCATCAAGCCATTGCGAAAAAGATAATTAGCAAAAGTTGAATTAATAACTTCGCTTAATTTTAATACAATATAGGCAGGACTAACAATTCCCTTATATTCAGAAACACCTACAGACCCTCTCCACGCTTGTTGATTATTTAATACAAAGTCGCCTGGTTCAACAAGTTGATATTTTGATAAATCTAAACTAGTTACATTTGTTCTTTTAGCGGTTACATCGGAAAATCGAATAACCCCTTTATCCAAATAAACAGACAAAAGTTGTTCATTTATATTATCTGTTTTAGATTTTAATTCAGTTAATGCAAATAAAGGTAATACTTCCCAATGCTCCGGAATCTCTCCTAACCATTCTACACCAGAAGCTTTGTAGCTGTCGTATTTTTTGGGGGAATGTTGACTTCGACTACGCTCAGTCAACGGACTACGCTCAGTCAACGGACTATGCTCAGGCAACAAGCTACGCTCGGTCAATGGGTTTTGCTCAGTATTCAGGTTATTTCGTGGGGTGAGCGGAGCCGAACCCCAGTTTTTATAATGGGTATCGTTTTTACATTCAGCTTCTTTATGTAAATCTTTTAATTTTCCATCCATAAGTGCCTCTTTCTTTTTTCGGCTCCAACCTTGTATTTGTTTTTCTCTATAAAAAGCTTGGTCTATTCTGTCAAATTCTTCAAAATATATCAGTTTAACAGGAAGTCTTTTTTTGGTATGGTTAGCACCTTCACCGTTTTGGTGTTGCTTGATTCGCAGTTCTAGGTTATTGGTACTCCCAGTATAGTAACTTCCATCGGAACATTCTAATATGTAGGTGTATCCCTTCATCTTCGACTACGCTCAGATTCCAAGGTTCGACTACACTCAGATTTCCCTTTAGATTCCGTTGCCTGAGCGGAGTCGAAGGCAGCGGAATCTGAACCACTAATGTGCAAATTTTGCACATTGCTTTCTTCTTCTAATTCTCCTTCTTTAAAAATTTTCCCGATATGTTTGGTAATAACACTTCTCTCCCGTTGAAAAAGTTCGCTCATTTGCTCTTGAGACAACCAAACCGTTTCATTTTCTAAACGGGTTTGTATTTTGGTTTGGCCATCTTCGGTTTGGTAGATAATCATTTCAGAATCCATACCTATGCTAAATTTAATATTTCTGCAATAAGACCTTCGCTTTGTTGCTCTAACTCTAAAATATCTTTGGTCACCTCTTCGATATCTCGAAGTGGTGTGTGCTTATAGAAATATTTATTAAAGCTAATTTCGTAACCTATTTTAGTTTTATCGAGGTTGATCCAAGCTTCTGGAACGTGTGGGTTTACTTCTTCTAGAAAATAGGTATGTATTCTTTCTTTTAGCGGCACGTTTTCATAATCGCGCAAGTCACTCTCGGTTTCATATTCCAGGTATTCTCCCGGTTTGCCGGTAGCGAAATACCCAAAGTGCGCCAGCTCTTTTTCTTTGCAATTGAAATGCGCTAAGAGTGTACTCAATTTTTCATCGGTGAACTTATGTTTCTTTTTATTCACTTTTTCCGCTTCGGCATCATACCAACTTACGGCCTGCAATACTGCTTTTTTCTCACTAGCAGAAGGTTTTAGTGCTAAGTTCTTTAAGGTTTGATTTACTTTTTTGCTGAATTGATTAAAATCGGTAAAAATTTCGTCTCCTAATTCAGCGAATAAGTGTTCAGCTAATTGCACCAATTCTCGTTGTTTCTCCCAGGTATTCGGGCTTAGCAATTTCTTTTTGTGCTTACTGCTCAAATTAAGTTCCTGAGCTTCGGCATAAGCTAAGATTGGCTCTTGGAGTCCTTTTAAATTTGTATACACTTGATCACCAAATTCCTGATATGCCCATTGCATCAATTCGGTAAGCTGTTTATCGTAGCGTAAAGCTTCTATTTTTTCTGAAGTAAATTGCGCTTTTAATCGTTGTGGTCGCTCTATGGTTACTTTATAATAGCCAAAATCTTCATTATCGAAAATTTTGGAAGCGATTCCGGGAAGTGCTGCCTTGGTTTCCGGATTGGTTTCCCTTTCTACCGCTTGTAATTGTGTGTAAACCTTAGTGATTTCGGTAATATGTTCCGGGGCAAATTCACAGTTTTTATTTCCTAAGTTCTTACGGAGTTTTTGGTACAATTCTCCTGCATCAATCAGTTGTACTTTGCCTTTTCGAAGTTCGGGTTTATGATTGCTTAACAACCAGATATAAGTGGTAATGCCGGTATTGTAGAATAAATTATTGGGCAATTGAATGATAGCTTCTAACAAATCATTTTCGATAAGGTATCTTCTAATATTACTTTCACCACTACCTGCGTCACCGGTGAATAAACTCGATCCATTATGTACGGAAGCAATACGAGAACCTGATGGGTTTTGGTGAAGCGGTTTCATTTTATTCACCATTTCCATCAAAAACAGCAGCTGCCCGTCTGAAGATCTGGGTACTGCATCTATTTCTTCGGTATTTCCCCAATAATCGAATAAGTTAATTTTAAAGCGGGGATCGATGACTTCCTTTCCGTCTTTGATATATTTTTGCTCGCTACTCCAAGATTTTCCATATGGTGGATTGGACAACATAAAATTAAAGTTCGTCCCTGAAAACTCATCGGTAGAAAGCGTAGAACCTACTCGGATGTTCGCCGGATCGTTTCCTTTAATCATCATATCACTCTTACAAATGGCGTAGGTTTCATCGTTAATTTCTTTTCCATAGAGAAAAACATCGCCCGTTGCCCTAATGGCTCCTTCTTCATCTTTTATAAAGTTTTGCGCTTCGGTAAGCATACCACCGCTCCCACAAGCGGGATCGTAAATGGTCATCACCGGGGGTAAGTTTTCTTTGATAGGGTCAAATACCAAATGCGTCATTAATTCAATCACCTCTCTTGGCGTAAAGTGTTCTCCGGCTTCTTCATTGTTTTCTTCATTAAATTTCCGGATCAATTCTTCAAACACATAGCCCATCCCTAAATTGGAAAGTGCAGGTAGCTTTCTGCCCTCCGGATCTTCTTTTTCAAAAGGGGTTAGGTTAATATAAGGCGAAGTAAATTTTTCTAATACGTCTAACAACACATCTTTATTCGCCATATGGCGAATCTGAGCTTTCAATTTAAACTTATCGATGATCTCTTTCACATTTGGGCTAAAGCCGTTTAAATAATCTTCGACATTGGCCTGTAAAATTTGCTGAGAATTGGTCGCGGTATTGTATAATTTTTGGAGTGTCCACTTACTAATATTGTAAAACACCTAACCGGAAGCCTCTCGTAAGCCACTTTCATCCCACTCGGTAAACCCGGCTTCTTCTTTTTGAAACGTAAGCTCTTCCATCACGGCATCTTTGGTAGGTTCTAATAAAGCATCTAACCTCCTTAAAACGACCATAGGTAATATTACATCACGGTATTTACCACGTACATAAACATCACGTAAACAATCGTCTGCGATGGACCAAATAAAAGAAACTAATTTATTGTGAGAAGTTGTTGTCATTGCGTTGAGCGTTGAAATTTTTGAGAATTAACGACTGTCATTTAGCGTTTGAAAATAAGCATAAAATATAACACAAGAATAAGGGATTCCGTAATTAATAAAGTTCCTTTATGGTAACAGAGAATAAACATTGATCAAATACAACCCTTCTGTAAAATTATATTTTCTAAACATTTAATTTAAAAGCTATTAATCAAATTTAATTATAATTTGATAATTTCGTTATTTGAGATCTTTCAAGCGAGCAGGTACAGGGGGAAAAATCATCCATAAAACACCATCGATAAGCAGACCAAAAAGAATTTTATTCAATGAATGATAACTACAACAAAGATTCCTTTCACAAAGGGCAAGCCTTTGAAGATTATGTAGAACAGGTACTATTTCCGAAGGAGTTGTACGATTTACTCCATAAAACCAACGACTATAGGCAAAATAGTGAGCGTTTTGTAGAGAACTCAAAGCATCCTGATTTTAAATTTCGGTGTAAGCTCACCGGGCAAGAATTTCATATCGAAGCGAAGTATCGATCGAAACCCTATAAAAATGAATATGATACGTTAAGCACCACTCAAGTAAGCAGCTTTCCTAAAATTCATTCCCCTGCTGTTCCTATTTATATCGTACTGGGTTACGGCGGAAAAGCGAATAATCCGGCCTATGTAAGTTTGATTCCCTATGCTGAACATCCAAAAGAGAAAATAAGTATAGTAAAAGCTCAGGAATACCGAATTGCCAGAGAAGCTGTTTCAAGTAGCTTAATTAATAAATCGAGGAAATCTGAAGAACAAAATTCGATTGAAAAGCTAAGCTCTCAAATGCCACAAGAGTCTGTAACTATACGCAAGCGCAAAAGCAAAATCTTATTATTCGTAAGTTTGCTTATTATCTCACTAAGCGTGGCCTCTATCACTTATTTTAAAGACGATCAGGAAGAAATTTTAAAAGAGCGAATCACCAAGTATTATCAATTGAGTGATGCCAATAACCTAAAAGAGCTTTCTAACTACCTTTCTCCAGAGCTTACCTATTGGTATGGTACAAAGAATCCTTCTATTAACGAAGTATTAGAAAACATTCGCCAATACCGAGAGAAATATCCCCATTCCAGCAGTACGATTGACTGGGAAAGTTTTGCTATTAACGAGCAACCCAACGGTGATTTCTACGCCACCTACGATTTAAACTATCAAGTCAGCGGAACGAAAGCTGATGATGTTAGGGTTTTTGATCTGAAAGTACTTACCATTTGGGATGAAGATTTAAAATTAAAAAGCATTAAAGAATTGCATTGATTTTAGAAACGAAATTTCCTCTGTTAAACTGCAATTAAATATTTATTTATAAGCTTACCTCAGCTTCACCTGAAAATTATCCATTCGCATCCCTTTCCAGAATGATAGCCTTGGGGATCAAGTTGAGCTGCTGCCGGCCAGACATAGCCGTAATCGCCTTTTTTCATGAAACCACGATAACACAGGATACTTGAAATCAAAAGCTAAAACTTCAATTTCCTGTTCAAGTACAGATAAAAAAGATTTCCCGACTCCCCTTGAAAAGACAGTAGTATTAGTCACTTCGATTTTAGTCAAACGATAGCGAGGTTAAAATTGTATCGAGAAGTAGTTCTGTTAGTAAGGTTGACTTAATTATTTCCTCTTCTTTTCCATCGCCGAAAAGAAGCAAAAGTCTAGGCTGACGAGAAAAACATAAGAAAATACTACGGTGCCCTCTTCCACAGATAAAAAGAACTCCCTGCGGTCAAACAGCTTTTTATCTTCTTCCCCACACTGCCACCTTGATTTTCAATATTTTTCTGGATAGGCCGTTTAGCTACTATTTATAAAAACTAAGCTATGAGCTGAATGTTAGACAAAAGAACCAAAAAACAAGAAGCTGTACTTCAAGTTCTATAGAGGATGTATTCTTCTTAGTTTTTAGAAAACCAATAGCCCTTACTCCCTCAAGACCGGTTCCGGGTATTTTTCACGAAGTAGCTCCTTTTGCGCTTCAGTTAACTCAGAATATTTCTTTCCGTAATCCTTTTGAGCAGCCTTTTCCCGTACGCTGTTGATTACCTTAATCAATTTATTCTGAAGCGCTATATAATCGGCATACATCGTTTTTGGATCGGTTTTAACGATTAGTAGTGTTTTATTGGGATGCGCTTTATACTCCTCTAATAGGTACGAAAGGACATGCGTTTGTTCAATCTCTTTTCCATCGACTTTTACCCTATTTTCAGCGTCTAGGTATACTTCTAAAGGGTTTTCCGTTTCCCTAGGTGCTGTAGAGGGAGGTAAGTCTTGGGGGAGCTTATTCTTCGCAAATGCCATATCCAGCAAGAAGAAAACCCTGAACTTATAGAAATCAAGCTCCAAATCTTTTGCCGATAAGATCCCTAACATTTTTGTTGACAATACCTCCGGTTGGAAATCGCCAAATAGAGTGACCTCCTTTTCCATCGTCGCTTGAAATTTTAGAAAAGTATGACTTTTATACTGTGTGGAATCTGAAAGTATTTGTTGAACGCAATTTTGCATGTCAAATTCTTCCTGCTTTTCCAATCCCGACCATTGCTCCATAAAACTATACAAAGCTTTTCCCTTTATGTTGTTTTCTTCGCTTAACTGCGAAAGCATGCGTCGATAACTTGCTCCGGTAACATCTCTTAACAAGCCTTCTTTGATGAGCAGGTTTTCATAATCGTGCATGAGTTGCTGAAGCTGTACGCCCCCATCCTGAAAGCTTTGGTAGCTACACTGCATCAACTTATTTTCAATTCTATCCTGAGCCGGACTGCAAGCCACCAGGAATACCACAAGTACTTTTAATAAATTTTTCATAAGTTCCTCAAATGACTACTGCTGGTTCTGATAAGAGGCTATTCAATTTCAAAATCAAACAACTCTTTGGGATGAATCTCCAAGCCTTTTGCTAATTCAATGATGGTTTGAAACTCTAAGCTTTTTTGACCCTTTTCAATTTTCGAAATGGCACTAAAATCTATATCACACTTTTGTGCTAATTGTCTGTAACTTAACTTAAGTGCTGTTCTTCGTTTGAGAACATTTGCTCCAAATTTTTCAAGATAAGTTTTATTAAGTTCCATTATAATTGCTTAGAAAGGCAATCTCATAAATTTTAACATAAAAAATGTAGGTAAAACAAACTACAATTGAATGTTTTTTATATATTTGGGTTACAATTAATATATTTGCGAAACTTCTTTAAGTAAAAATATTAGAAGCATTCGCTTTGATTCTCAATCTGAAAACTGGTAATTTTTGCAACGAGATGATAAGCAAGGATGCTCACGACCCGGGGCGTGGGCTCACTTATCGTTGCATGGTATACCAGTACCTCAGGTTGGTAAGTTGAGTATCCACGCCTTTTTGTTTGCCACTAAGGGCTGCTACTTTTCTTCTTTTCAAAGCTTAACTTCTTTAACGCTATTAAAGGGTTCGCAAAAATCAATGATTTAATTAACTCATAAGTTAAGGGGATTCCCCCTGCTTAAAAGCGAACACTTATGCAAACACACCCTTATACCCAATTAAAACTGGGCGATCCTTTGGCGCTGACCTACCTCTACCAGAGGTACGGGCGGATGCTGTTTCATTTCGGTCGGCGATGGCTCGAAGACGAGTTTGTGGTCGAAAACCTGGTACAGGACTGCTTTCTAAAGCTCTGGCTGCACCGCGAGACCCTCGAAAGTCCCAAGCATATCTTCTTTTTCCTGCGCTTGGTGATGAAGCGCGAGTGTATTTCCTATTTTACCCGGCCCCGAAACCGGTTTTACCGGACGATTAACCGCTTGGAGTATTATGAAAATTATAACGACTACTTACTCAAAGCAGATGTCGCTAAGGACGAGGCACACCTGCGGGAGCAAGAGGAACAACAGCAGGCCCTGGAACAGGTGGAAAAGGTGCTGCCCCTGCTCGCCCCCAAGCAGCAGCGCTTGATCGAACTTTGCCTGAAGTTCGGGTTTGAATACAAGGCCATAGGCCAGGCCCTGGGTAGCACTACCATCCAGGTGTACCACGACGTACAAGCGGCCATTGGGGCGATTAAAGAAATCCTCCACCAAGGCGATAGCTTGGAGACCGCCCCCAAGAAGGCGACCAAGCTCAGCTTTGAAGGGGGCATTACCGAGGCACAGTCCAAGGTCTTCCGGCTGCGCTGCGAGCAGCAGCTCTCCTTTGCGCAGATTGCCGAAGAGCTGGGGCAAACGCCCAAGCAGGTGCACCAAGCCTTTAGTACCGCCTATCACTACCTACAGCAACAGCACGACGCACAACCCGTAAAATCGGCTTAAGATGAAAAAGAACACGATCAAACTCACACGAAAAATACAAGTGGTGATCGACCTGCCCACCCCACAAGAACGCAAAGAGGCGATTGGCAAACTCTACCAATGGCAGAACCGCTGCTTCCGGGCGGCCAATCTTATCGCCTCCCACCTTTATGTACAGGAAATGATCAAGGAGTTTTTTTACTTATCGGAAGGGGTACGGGTAAAGCTTGCCGATGAAAAGAAAGATGAACAAGGGATCCTTAACCGATCCCGGATGAATACCACCTACCGCGTGGTGGTCGATCGTTTTAAAGGGCAGGTGCCTACCGATATCCTCTCGAGCTTAAACCAGAATTTAGTGAACAGCTTTCACCGCTACAAAGATGAATACTGGCGGGGTGAACGTTCGGTGCACAACTTCCGCAGGGGCATGGCCTTTCCCTTTAGTATGGACGCCTTTAAACGTTTTGCCTATGATCCCGAAAAAAAGGCCTTTTGCTTTCAGTTGTTCCAGCTCCCTTTTAAAACCTATTTAGGGCGGGATTTTACCGATAAGCGCCAACTGCTGCACCGTGCGGCAAAAGGAGAGCTCAAACTCTGTACTTCCCATATTCAGCTTAAGGACGGGAAGACCTTTTGGCTGGCGGTCTTTGAACTGGAAAAAGAACGGCACGCCCTCCAACCGGGTATCGTTGCGGAGGCCTCGCTCTCCTTGGAACATCCGGTGGTGGTCAAAGTGGGCAAGCACAGGCTGAACATTGGGACGAAGGAAGAATTTTTACATCGCCGGCTGGCCATACAGTCCGCCCGCAAGCGGGCGCAGGTCGGGGCCACCTATGCCCGATCGGGCAAGGGGCGTCAACGCAAGCTCAAAGCGGTTGAAAAGTTCAAGGAAACGGAGAAGAATTACATCCGCTCCCGCCTGCACCTCTACAGCCGGCACCTTATTGATTTTTGTATCCAACACCAAGCGGGAACGCTGCTATTGATAAACCAAGAGGATAAAATCGGCATCGCCAAGGAAGAAGAGTTTGTCCTTCGCAACTGGAGTTACTTCGAGTTGATGACCAAAATAAAATATAAAGCCAACAAGGCGGGAATTGAAGTGATTTCGGGATGATAGGCGGTGGGGGTGATCCTCCCCTAGCCCCTCCTGAGGAGGGGGATCGAAGGACGGGGTGGTTGGATGCTAGGTTTAGATTTGTTATTAAAAATTTGAAATATTCGAGGGTGCTTGCACACCCGTAAGGTGAGGTACTTGTTTACACTCACTAAGTGGGAGTTCCCATCTGCAACGGCGTGGGTATTCGCTTATTTCCCTCCCCTAAAGACAAGTGAGTAGGGATGAGGTGATAGGTATTGGGACTTTTGGAAACAGGAAGTAGTATTGAGCAAGTCATTTTCAGAAGGAAGTGAACAGTAAACTGTGAACTAAAGACTCAAGGCTAAAAGCTAAAAAACAGACTTCATTTTTCAGCTTCGATTTCGATTTCGATTTCAAGTTCAATTTCATTGATCCCCTGCCGAAGGCTTAATTCCATAAAATTCCTTCCCTAGCCCCTCCTGAGGAGGGGGATCGAAGGACGACGGGGAGGTTGGATGCTAGGTTTGGAATTTGATTATTAAAATAAGTTACTAAATAAGACAAAACTACAACATTAGACATTTACCCCCGGCCTAAAGAAAATAGCTCACAAAATTTTACGGAGCCAATCAACAAATTTAGAGCTAGTTTCTCGCGCCTAGACTCTTTTCTTAGTTTTTATCATAACCCACGACTGTAAGGAGAGGATTACGTAAGTAAAAATGAAGAGAAAAAATCTTTAAAACGCTCCATATTGAAAACAGCTACTGTCAGCTACTGTCATCCAGAATCTTTCCGCTTTACTCAAGACAGGCGCACAGCGGGGTGAAGGATCTTTACGGTAGGAAAAGACCTGACGGTCCTGAGCTGTGTCAAAGGACTCCGTATGATATAAACCTATAAAACATCACCCTCTTCTCAAGAACCTATGGATGGATCATGTTTTTAAAAATTTAATATCTTTAGGTCTACCATTATGTTCCAATATGAAAATTTCATTTTTATTAGGCCTTCTTATTCTACTAATCTTCTACGAGACTTACGCACAAGAAAAAACAATATGGAAAGAAATGAACAAGGAGTTTGAAAATTGTGGAAGCAGCTTAAAGCTTTATGACGACAACTCTTTTTTCTACGAAGAATTTTGTGAAGGGATAAAGTTTAAATTCTGTATAGGTAACTGGACAAAGCAACAAGATAACATTTACTTAAATCCTAGAACCAAAGAATCCTTTACCCTAACAGTAGTAGAAAAAAATAAACCGGAAAACTTCTCAGGAATTAAGGTGTTAGACATTCATAATAAGCCCATATCTAAATTCGATTTTATACAATTTCCTCAAGATATAAGTCTTCAAAATGCTCTCACCGATATGGATGATTATATAAGTTTTACCGGTAAACCAAACCTAACAAAAATTTCAATGCCTATTCAAAGTGACGAAGCAGGAATAGCCATCCCTTATTTTACAAATAAAGAAGGACAGCTTCTTGCTTATGATCTTTATCAAATTTCCGGTACAAAAGAAACTTTTAAAGTAAAGAGTTTTGCAAACACAACCTACACTGTTAAAATAAACCTTCCCGCTGAAATATTTCGATATTCAGCGATTGAATATTATAAATTACCTTACCAATATATTAAACTGGATGGGGTTTCCTATGAATTTATAACTAAATCAAAATAGTGTATGAATGCTTCTTTCCCTCTATACAACACAAGAAAATTATTACAACTTTTTTTATTTTTTTATTACTGCTCATTTACAGCCTACACCCAAGAAAATAAAAAGAACCTACCAGCATGGACAAAAACTATAGAAGTGATTGCACAACATATCAGTTTTTTTAATAGTAAGGAATATGAAAATACAGAACGAATATCTGCTAAAAAAATTACAGCGTACCGATTTGAAAATGAACACTTAACCGTATCTATCTGGAAACGTGCCACAAAGCAAAAAAAACAGTACAAAGCAGCACTTAACTGCTTAACAAGCGCAAAGCTTTCTTGTAATGATCATTGTTCTCTAATTTTAAAATTTGAAGAGACGGGAGTTCCCGAAATAGCAGACAACGATCATACAATTATACTTTCCAATTGTGAAGTAAGCAACATCATTGATTCCAGCACTTCAATATGCTTGAGAACTACTTGGAAAGAAGATGATTTATTTTTAAAAAAAACGTTAGAGGCACTTAACAGACTTGCCGATTTAAATAACAAATAACTCTATTACCAATCGCTGTTAGTTAAATTTTATTATCGGCAGCATCAGTTTTTCAGGTTGATAAATTTAAAATAAGATCAAGACTTTTACCTGCAAAGCTTCTTAATAATTTAATATTCAATTATACCCTCTTGCTAAGCAGTTACGAGTTTTTATATTTATTTTTTGCTTTTAGAATCTCACCGTTGTTCAAATATCCAATCATATCACTCAAACTTTTGGCATAAGCGTGTAATTAGCATGAATTTTAGAAGAGCTCATTACACTTAATCCAAGATGTTTTCCAGCTATTTTTAAGGTATTCAAACAGTTCGCTTTATACTGTTTCGGTGATTTTTTTTTGTAGGTCCCTTATAAGCATTAAGTGACTTCTTTAAAATCTTACAATTCTACGCATTCATTTCAAATTTTAATTCTATCCTCCTAGATAATGAAAATCATCTTGTTTATATAAGATTTCCAGCTATAATTATAATTGTTCAGCACATAAACTGCTCTAATCTACTTGGATTCCTAATTTTTGTAAATTAGAAACAATTACTTCTCTTAGACTTTCTGTAGGATTCTTAGTTAGTCCTTTCTTAAATTGTTTAATAGCCTCTTCATTTCGCCCCATTTTCATATAGCATTCACCCAGGCTATCGTAGCAATTGGCAGAGTCAGGATGTTTTTCAATATTTTTAATAAAAATCTCTTTAGCTTTTTCAAAGCTATCTAAATTTAAAAAAACATAACCCCATCTATTTAATTCGTTTTCCGTAGCCTGATTAATATTTACTTTTTCAAAAGCTTTTGTTGCCTCAGCAGAAGATACTTTAATACATCTACAGGGGTATAAAACATCAAGATCATCATCGTAAAATGAGCCAAACCTATCCTTACCAATGCCTGCAACATAAAATTTTTGTATTTCATCACCCTTAAATTCCAAATCGTTTAACCAAAACCAAAGTAGACCTGTTTGTTTATGTTTAGTATGATCCCAATAGAAATCATAACTGCCATGCCCTAATCTGCTAAGAAATTTATTGGGGATTGTGTTATACTTTCCTGCTTGAAGATAAGAAGGGATATCCTTTGTATCCAACCATTTTTTTGTATACCAATTCCTTAATTTTTCTTTATATTTCTCATTTCGTTTATATTCTTTATCAGAACTGAACGTGGATGACGTTATATAATCAAAATTCATTTGCACATAGCCCGTTTCTCTCTCATCATCGATAAAACCATAATTATCCCTCAAAATTTTATATATAGTCTCAGAATTTTCCTCTTTAAACTCAACACCATGTGTCCGTTCAATATATGTTCCTAATTCATAAATATCATTTTTGGTAGGCAATCGCCAACCGCTTGGGCAAAGTTGGCTCGCGGTTGTAGCATCATAAAAGTATTTATCCTCCCCTTTTTTAATAAATACCCCTCCATTGAGTTTAAAACTTTCTGCCATCCAGCGTTGAATGCCAATTATAACTGTACTATAACTTTCGTGATTTCGAGAATCAACAACATCATCATCATAAAAAGGTTTTATTGTTCTGCTATTTCTAAACTGCTGTATGTTCTGTTTTATTTTTGCAATGCTCGCCAGAGGAGCATCGATATCCACCTTTTCAACCCCTTGCACATAAATAGTATTAAGACCGGCATGTAACTCTTGAATTTTTTCGTAATTACTGGAAATCATGAGGTGATACTTGTCCATTACATCGCTCTTTCTATTAAAAATTGCAGCCCCGTTTGAGCTGTTTACTAATCGGTTTTCAGAAATAAAATTAGAAAGGGATGAGCTGTTTGGAAAAATCTTCAGAAAATCCTGTTTTGGGATAGCTACTATTTTTGACACTCCAACATGAGGTGTTCTATACCCTCTTTCTCTAAATTTTCTAGACAAACAACTATAGCTAGTACATCCCAGATAGGAATCCTTGGCAGCACTTAATTTTAAACTAAATTCTAAATCGGCAACACTTTTAGGGGCTGAATTATAATAGTTGAACATATAAAAATATTCCCCTGGTGTATCATCATAGATAGCAGTATAATAATAAGGCGTATCCTTTATGGAAAACTCTGATTTTTCTTGATTGAAAATCGCATTGATGGATGAGGGAGTGGCCTGACTTATATCTCCACCATTTATTAGATGATTTGCTATGTTTCTTTGGCCTACTCCTATACGCCCTCTTCGCAACACCTCTTGCTCATAACCATCCTTAAGCCGCTGGAGGTCTGCTTTTTCCCTCTTTAATTGTGCCTCCCATTCCCGTTTCGCCCTCTGCTCTTCTTCGCGTCTGTTTTGCATTGCATTAGTGAAAGCCTGTGACATCATGTTAGACCAGTATGACATTTCATTGGGATTATTCATATTGCTGCGCTGGGTGTTGTGGTTTCTGTTGGCATTAGCCCGTGCTGCGGCTTCGGGTGATTGATCATAGCCCCCATTATATGGTTGAATTTCCAACCATTCTGTTTCTGGGATAACTTCTTGAGAATTGTCTTTATACTGTGTTGATGATGAAGTATTGTCAGGGGGACTAGAAATGGGATGACCCTCACCGTCACCCCCCACCTTGTCCTGGGATACCACTTTAGATCCTTGGGCATTACAAACCATAGAGGATGCTAAAATCGTTAGAACAATAAAAATTTTAAATTTCATAATAGTTTAAGTTTAATCATTAATTATGAGTTTTTCCTTTCAATTCTTCTGTATTTTTATCAAATACCCAAAGATCTGTACCGTAATCACCATTCGCTACAAAAACCATTTTTGTATTTGTGGTTAGTATAATAGTTAAAACTAGAAGACAACTGATGTAGTGCATAATTATGCAATTTAAACTGTAAACTCAATAGGTCTAGGTTTAAACTATCAATAGCAAGATAAAAATCTTAAAGCATTCTTAAAATACCTATTTTTAGGTATTATTTAAAGTATACTGAATGAAGAAATTGATTTTCAAAATTGTTAAAAATAAGGTTATTCAAAGATTTCTAGTTAACTTAATAAGAGATGAAAAAAACTCACTTTCTATGTGATGAGGTTTAAAAAATAGAAATCTAGGAAAAGACTATACCTAACCATAAATTCAAATCTCACAAAAAGATTTTAGAAAAGAACAAATTGAATTCAGATTAAATACCAAACAAAAATGAAATTATCATTTAAACAATATAAGTAATTTAAATACAGGTCGCGACAGTATAGATATGACTCACTAAACAATTAATTTTCATCAATAAATAGTGTTCCGAGTAGATACCGAATTCAACCTGCCATTGGCCAGGATTGCAATCATCACACCTGATACTAAACAAACTGACTATCAAGTTTTAGAAATATACGAAATACCAATGATGAGCATGCATTCTTATCCATTTAAAGGAAAAAATCTAAAAGCGGAAAAGTATCTTTTAGATATTCATCAAACTAGTGGAAAGATAAGCTTTGAATGACGAGTAAATATAAAATCAAAAATTATAATTTATTTTTGAGTACGGCTTACTGTTTATGGTAAGTTCACAGTCGGGTTTATGTTTTAGAAATTCATCCAGTTTTTCTTTTTCTATTTTTTCAGGGCTTGCAAATAGTTCTTTCAAGTTCCTCAATTCACTTAATCTCAACACCCCATCGCAACTTACCTTGGTAGATCCAAGATGTAATAATTTAAGAGACTGCAACTTTAAAAGGTCATCAATAGCCTTATCGGTTATTTCGAGATTTACCAGCCTGAGTTCCCCTATATACTTCATTGCTGATAAGTTGAAAATCCCATCATCATCAATCGACGTGCTATCTAAATCTAGCCTTTCTATCCGTTTGATTCTTGAAGTGATAAAACCCAATTCCTTATTTGTTAAATATTCATCTCTAAAGGTTAACTGTTCAACCTCCTCTGGAATGTTTTTTAATCCTTTATAAGAAAATTTAGTTTTCCAAAATCGCTTTTCATTAGTTGTAAACTTCATTGTCTTTCAATCATTAGAAGGTTCCTCAATAGTTAAACAAGAAATCTAAAAAGCACGAAAATTAACACTGTATTATTTATACTCTTATTAAGCCTTCCGCCAAACAGATCGTAACTAGATGAGTGGAATTATTGCAATCTACTTTTTGCAATAGGTTTTTTTTGTGTGTATTAATGGTATGCTTGGATAAATTTAGTTTTTCGGCAATTTCTTTTACACTCTTTCCGATGGCTACCTCTTTTACAATCTCCAACTCCCTAGGCGTAATTAAATCTTTTAGGCTGTTAATTTTAGTAGGCTCATCTAGATTAAATTTTCCAGATTCAGTAGACACATTATAAAAAGAAGGACCTTTATCTATATGTATAAAAGAGACAGCATCCGTACTTTTTACACATAAATGAGAAATATCACTATGTATACTAAAGACATGCACAAATTGCCCTATCTCATTCAAGGTAAGAACAGTAGCTTGATGTAGCATGAGCCTTTCTTTACCATCATGCGTTTTACATTTATAGGTATAGGTAACTTTATAGTCCAACCTTTCTTTGGGATTTAGATACTCCATAAAAAAACTTTGTATTACCTGTTCTTTTTTATGTAGTTTTTCAATTTCCTGTTCAAGTGCTAATGAAAGAAGCTTATTCATATTCACTTCAGAAGGTTTCTCGCCAATAAAAGCTTCTACCGAATCAGAAATAAGCTCTAATGCCAACGTATGGAAATTGACAATATAATAATAAGATTTTCCCGGCGCCATCAAGCCGGCCATCTTTTTAAAATGTTCCGGAACTTTATACTTTTTTGAATGTTGAATGGATTCGCAATAATTAGCATGCCAATAATTGACAATTTTATCGAAATGATTGCCCATAAGATTTTGGAAAAAATTACACCATACATACAAATATATAAAACTCCCTCATTTTGTTTAGAAAAGTTTTTTAGTTCCTGTTAATTTACATTTATTAGTTTTTTTTGTAATAAAATAAAATCAGCTTAAGAAGATTCACAAAGTAAAAAAACAGTAGAAACAAAACTGTATCGAGAACAGCATCAGAACTCCCAACTACTTCTCGATACTTTTTCTTTCATTGGAATTACAGGAATCACTCCTTTAGACGAGCCGAGGATGAAATTGTATCGAGAAGCGGTTTAGATTTGAAATATTCGAGGGTGCTTGCACACCCGTAAGGTGAGGTACTTGTTTACACTCACTAAGTGGGATTTCCCATCTGCAACGGCGTGAGTATTCGCTTACTCCCCTCCCCTAAAGACAAGTGAGTAGGGATGAGGTGATAGGTTGTTGATCAGCTGGAATTGGCTAGTTGTTATTGAGGATTTGAGGTTTGGAGTTGGGACTTTTTGGAAAAAAAAGCTGGAAGTCGGAAAGACTTCAACTTCAATTTCAAGTTCAATTTCAATTTCAATTTCATTAATCCTCCTGTCGAAGGCTTAATTTCATAAAATTCCTCCCCTAGCCCCTCCTGAGGAGGGGGATCGAAGGACGGGGTGGTTGGATGCCAGGTTTGGAATTTGATTATTTAAATTTGAAGTTTTTGATATTTATCGAGGGTGCTTGCACACCCGTAAGGTGAGGTACTTGTTTACACTCACTAAGTGGGATTTCCCATCTGCAACGGCGTGAGTATTCGCTTACTCCCCTCCCCTAAAGACAAGTGAGTAGGGATGAGGTGATAGGTATTGGACTTTTGGAAACAGGAAGTAGTATTGAGCAAGTCATTTTAACAAGGAAGTGAACAGTAAACTGTGCGCTAAAGACTCAAGCCTAAAAGCTAAAAATCAGACTTCATTTTCAGCTTCAACTTCAACTTCAATTTCATTTTTGACCATCTCCAACATGTCGAAGGGTCAAGGTAAATCCCTCCCCTTCGGGGAGCCTGCCTGCTGGCAGGTAGGGCTGGGAGGGGCCTATAAACTGCCCAAATAAACACTCAGCGAAGCTTGTTGTTCTTCCGGGCGGTAATAGCCTACCCATGCGTGAAATTCGGATGCCGGGTCCCAAACTTCCGGTAAACCAAAAGTAGCTTGTCCGGCTTGCCGTTCCGCCACCTGTTCCACAAAATAAAATTGATGCAGCTCCGGTTGGTACACCACTACCAACAATTGATCGTCCGGC
>NZ_RXOM01000012.1 GCF_008692195.1 Salegentibacter sp. R32 | reverse complement strand
GCTTTTGCCAGACATAAACTGGTCAAGTACCTTTTTCTCAAATTCTTGTTGTTCCTTTGTTGTCATAATTCTATCTGAATGAAATTAATAAATAATTCTATTCAGACAGAGTTTATTTTACACCCTCAAAGTGATCTTATTTTCTATTATGTCTTAATAACCAAAGTTTGGCATAACGCATAAAAACCGCATAACCTTGAACATAACCAATCGTGATGCCTATCACACCATCTCTAAAACCTCCTTGTATTATGTAATGCTTAAAAAAGCCCCAAAATGGTTTTATTATAAAATGATAACAAGTTAATTTACCAGTTTTTTTATCATAATCTTTAGCTTGCCACCAAGCATATTTATTCAGCTTTTCTATATATTTATCAAGACTGGTGTAGGTGTTATGATATAATTTATTTTTTAATCTTTCAATTTTACCATCCGCTATAATTTCTTCATGAACAAACTTATCTTCATATCTACAAAAATCTCGTTTAAATAACCGAATTACTTTATCATTTTTCCATCCACTAAACTTTACCTCTTCTCCCATGAAGTGATTTTTCCTACCAATCCAATAGCCAACAATATCCTTAGGTGGATTATTTAATATAGAAATGATTTCGTCTTTTAATTCAGGTGTGACTCTTTCATCGGCATCTAATAGTAATATCCATTCGAATTTTGCTTGAGGAATTGCCCAATTTTTTTGAGAGGAAGGATATTGAAACTCTTTTCTAATCACTCTATTAGCCAATTTTATAGCTTTTTCGAAAGTACCATCTGTGCTGTAACTGTCAACAATCAATATTTCATCAGCAAAATTTACAGAAGCTATAACTTCTTCAATATTATGAATTTCGTTACCTGTGGGTATTAAGGCTGTAAGTTTTTCCAAGAGACTGAGTTCTAAAATCTAAGATTTATAAATAAAGTACATCATTATATTGATGTCTTTTATTTAAAAAGGTTGCTGTCAAATTTCAAGTTTTTTTTTAATTCTGAAAAAGAAATTCTCAAAAATAATTACTTTTGATTTTTAAAAGTAGAATCACCTTTTAATCTTTTAGATGAAACAATTGCCAAAAATAACCTTAATTATAGCTACTTACAACGCTGTTGATTGGCTTGAAAAAGTACTTTATGGCTACAGTGTTCAAAATTACAAAGATTTTGAAATTATTATAGCAGATGATGGTTCTACGGAAGAAACAAAAAAATTAATCGAAAAATTTAAAGAAGACTATCCTGTAAATATTATTCACCTTTGGCATGCTGATGAAGGCTATCGACGGCAAACCATATTAAATAAAGCCATTGTTGAAGCAAATCACGAATATATTGTCTTTACCGATGGAGATTGTATTCCTAAAAATGACTTTTTAGAGCGTCACGCCATGTATGCAGAGAAAGGAAAATTTCTATCTGGTGGTTACTGCAAACTTGATATGGAGCTGAGTAAACTCATAAAAAAAGAAGATATCATTTCAGGAAACTGCTTTGATGTTGCTTGGCTTAAAAAGAATGGAAATTTAGGTTCTTCACAACAGCGAAAGTTAGGTAGTGGTGAGTTAGTTTCTATGCTATTAGATACATTTACCCCTTCTAATGCCTCTTTCAATAATTGTAATTCATCAGCTTGGAAAGAAGATTTAATTGCTATTAATGGATATGATGAACGTATGCGCTATGGAGGGCCGGACAGGGAACTAGGCGAGCGTTTAGAAAATTATGGAATAAATGGAAAGCAAATAAGACATCGTGCCTTGTGCCTACATTTAGATCATGCAAGAGGTTATAAAACCAAGGAATCTTTAGATGCTAACTTAGCTATCAGAAAAGAAACAAAGACCAAAAAAATTATAAAAACCCCATTTGGGATAGAAAAATTATAAAACCTCTTTTAAATAATTTTTTAACTTTTCTGTGAAATATTTCGGTTTTATAGATTCATAATAAGTAGAAGCTTTTTCCCTAATTTCTTTTAAACTGAATTTCTCATAAGTTTCCGGCTGGTAATCTTCTAAATGAACACTTACATTTTTATGGTTTTCATAAAGTGCCCAAGCAGCTCGTTTCGTAAACGGGGCAAAAATCGAAAAAGTAGGAACTTTTAAAGCTTTTGCCATATTTACTGCACCACCTTCATTCCCAATAAAAGCCTTGCATACAGAAGTTAATGCCATAAATTCCCGTAAACTTTTCCCATAAATAGAAAGATGAATTCGTTGTTGTGTTTCGGGTGAGCAAAGATTAACCAACTTTTCAACTATTTGTAATTGCTTCGGAATGTAGTTAAATAACAATTCCGCTTCAGTAGTTTCAACAATCGTATCCAAAACTTTAGCTAAATAGGGGAGCGGATAACTTTTTTCTTCCGAAGAACCCAAAACCCCAACCATCAATAAAGGTTTATCCAATAAATTTTCTTGCTGAAGTGATTTTTTTGCTGAAGTAATCTCTTCCTCCGTTAAATAAATTTTCGGTTTTAGTTCTTTAGCATAGGTTTTATCTAAAGATTGTAACAGGTTCATTCGGTTTTCAATAGCAAGTCCGGCGTTGGTATCAGCTTTGGCTTTGTAGGTATAAAGTTCATCATAGACCAATTGACTATACCATTTTTTATAACCAATTTTTAGTTGAGCTTTAGAAAATTTTCCGATAAGAACGCTTATAGGCTTAGAATAGACATCGATTACCACATCATAATTTTCTTTTTTGATGTGTTGAAGAAATTGAAAAAGTTTTATCGGTGAAGTTTCAATTTCTTTGGTGATTACCACTAACTTATCAATAAATGGATTGTGTTCAATTACCGGAATCGTATGTTGATTAACTAAAAAATGGACTTCTGCCAGCTGGTTTTTCTGCTTAATCGCTTCACATAAAATAGAAGAAGTAAGCACATCGCCAATCATTTTTTGCTGAATAATCAGGTATTTAGCGTTATTTAAATTAAGTTTAGAATTATTCATAAGCAAAAAATGAAAATGATAAAAATAAAAAACCTTCTCACTAATGAGAAGGTTTTACTTGATAATATTATAAGTTTACACAGCTACATCATATTCCCTAAGCGCATCGGTTAGAGAAGTCTTTTTGTTGGTACTTTCTTTACGTTTTCCAATAATTAAAGCACAAGGTACGTTAAATTCTCCAGCAGGGAATTTTTTAGTATAACTACCGGGTATTACCACAGAACGTGCAGGAACTACACCTTTCATTTCTTTTGGCTCGTCACCGGTAACATCAATAATTTTTGTTGAAGCTGTAAGAACTACATTAGCTCCTAAAACCGCTTCTTTTTCTACCCGAACACCTTCTACCACGATACTTCTAGAACCTAAGAAAGCATTATCTTCAATAATTACCGGAGCAGCTTGCAAAGGTTCTAAAACACCACCAATACCAACACCACCAGAAAGGTGAACATTTTTACCAATTTGAGCACAACTTCCTACAGTTGCCCAGGTGTCTACCATTGTGCCTTCATCAACATAGGCGCCAATATTTACATAACTTGGCATCATAATTACGCCACTAGAAATATAAGCTCCGTGTCTAGCCACAGCATTGGGCACTACACGAATTCCTTTTTCTTTATAACCGGTCTTTAAAGGCATTTTATCGTGATATTCAAAAATACCCGCTTCTAAAGTTTCCATTTTTTGGATCGGGAAATATAACACCACACCTTTTTTTACCCACTCGTTTACTTGCCAACCATCAGCAGTAGGCTCTGCCGTACGTAATTCTCCGGCGTCGATTAAATTAATTATTTGGCGAATCGCTTGTTGGGTTTTATCTTCTTTTAAGAGTTCTCGGTTATCCCAAGCTTCTAAAATTGTATTTTTTAAATCTGTCATTAGTTAAATTTTGTTCAAATATAAGGCTTCTCATCAAATATTATAACAATAGGAATAGATGTGTTACCTTTGCAAAAAAATTGAATATGGCTAGGATTTTGGCCTTAGATTTTGGAACCAAGCGAACTGGCGTTGCCGTGACCGATGAGCTAAAGATGATAGCTTCTGGGTTAACTACGGTAGAAACACCTAAATTGCTTTCTTTTTTAGAAAATTATTTTTCAACAGAAAAAGTAGAACTGGTACTCGTAGGAGAACCAAAACAAAAAGATGGAGCAGCTTCGCAAAGTGAAGAATTTATCCAAGAGTTTTTAAAAAAGTTCGCAGAAAAGTTTCCGCAGATGAAAGTAGAACGTGTAGATGAACGTTTTACTTCTAAAATGGCAGTACAAACCATGATCGATAGCGGACTAAAAAAAAAGCAACGCCGCAATAAAGCCTTGGTAGACGAAATTAGTGCCACTATAATTTTACAGTCATATTTATATTAAGGACCAATTCAATATCTCTAAAATTTGAGGAATTGAATGAAGTTAATTTTCAAATTAAAAATAGGAAATTAGAAAATGATTTTACCCATAGTAGCTTACGGAGATCCCGTTTTAAAGAAAAAAGCAAAAGATATACCTCAAGACTATCCCAAGCTTCATGAGCTAGTCGAAAATATGTTCGAAACAATGTACAATGCCTATGGCGTTGGTTTGGCCGCTCCACAGATAGGTTTACCTATACGTTTATTTGTCATCGATCCTGCTCCGTTTTTAGATGACGACGAACTTTCAGAAGAAGATAAAGAACAATTAAAAGACCTTAAAAAAGCCTTTATCAATCCAAAAATTGTAGAGGAAAAAGGAGACGAATGGGCCTTTAACGAAGGTTGTTTAAGCATACCAGACGTTCGCGAAGATGTATTCAGACAGCCGGAAATCACCATAGAATATTTCGATGAAGATTTCAATAAACATACCGATACCTACAGCGGACTTGCGGCAAGGGTCATTCAACACGAATACGATCATATTGAAGGAATCCTGTTTACAGATAAATTGTCAGCACTAAAAAAACGTCTCATTAAGAGTAAACTACAAAAAATAAGTAAAGGAGATATTCGTGTAGAATACAGAATGCGTTTTCCTAATGCAAAAAAAGGACGCTAATCTTTTTGTAATTATAGTGAGAGATTAGATATTTGCGACCCTTAAAAAATTAAAACATGAATTTAGAAAAAGTACTAGCTATTTCAGGCAAACCGGGATTGTATGAGTTAAAAGCGCAAACCCGCGGTGGTTTTGTTGCAGAATCGTTGGCAGATGGTAAAAAAATATCGGTAAATGTGCGTCACAACGTGAGCATGCTTAGTGAAATTGCAATGTATACTTATACAGAAGAAGTCCCTTTAAGAGAGGTTTTCCAAAAAATTGCTGAAAAAGAAGATGGTAAAGAAGCCATTAGCCACAAAGAATCCAAAGCAAAATTAGAAGCATATTTCAAAGAAATTTTACCAGAATATGATGAAGACCGCGTGTATGCGAGCGACATCAAAAAAGTATTCCAATGGTATAACATTTTGGTGAATGCAGGAATCACCGATTTCTCTGAGCCAAAAGCAGAAGAAAAAGAAGAAATCTCTTCAGAAGAAGAATAAATTTTCTTACTATTTCAAAACAAGAAGCCTTGTAATTAGTTGCAAGGCTTTTTTTATGGCAAGCCTTAACGGGCCGGGCTATTCGCTATATCTTTTTTGTTTGTCACTTCGAGCGGAGTCGAGAAGCTTTGATAAACAAAAAAGGATGCCGCTGCTATCCCTCTTGCAGAATGAATTAATTACTTCATCTTAAAATCGATATTTTAGTAGAAATTCCGAAGGAATGACGGAAAGGTAAAACTAAAATCTCACCACTCAGCTCTCAACTCTACTCAAGAAATTGTACTTTTAAACCTCCAAATTTTCAAAAAATGAATTCTAGAAAAGACCAATTGCAAGCCTTCGATCGTTTATTGACCATTATGGATGAACTCCGTGAAAAATGCCCATGGGATCGTAAACAAACCATGGAAACGCTTCGGCATTTAACCATAGAAGAAACTTATGAATTGGGCGATGCCATTTTAGATAACGATTTGGAAGAAGTGAAGAAAGAATTGGGAGATGTATTGTTGCACATTGTTTTCTATTCTAAAATCGGAAGTGAGAAAAAAAGCTTTGATATCGCCGATGTGGCTAACGGAATTTGCGAAAAACTCATTTCCCGTCATCCACATATTTATGGAGATGTAGAGGTTGAAAATGAAGAAGACGTCAAGAAAAACTGGGAAAATCTAAAACTAAAAGAAGGTAAAAAAAGTGTTTTAGAAGGTGTGCCGCGTTCGTTGCCGGCTTTGGTAAAAGCGAGTAGAATTCAAGATAAAGTTGCCGGCGTTGGTTTTGATTGGGAAGAACCGCAGCAAGTTTTTGAAAAAGTAAAAGAAGAACTCGATGAACTTCAGCAAGAAGTAACTGCTCAACATCAAGATAAAATAGAAGCTGAATTTGGTGATGTATTGTTCTCGATGATTAATTACGCTAGGTTTCTCAATATAAACCCTGAAAATGCACTGGAACGCACTAATAAAAAGTTCATCAAGCGCTTTAAATATTTAGAAGAAAAAGCCAAAGAAAACAATAAATCCTTGAAAGAAATGACCTTAGAAGAAATGGATGTTTTCTGGGAAGAAGCGAAGAGGCTTTAATTTGAAAATGAAGTCGAAAATGAAATTGAAATCGAAGTTGAGTTTATTGTTGTTTCCGTCATTCCGGACTTGCCCAAAAATCCCATCATGCAAAGTATAAATGATAACTTTTCAAAATTTTAAGCTGAAAGCTTTACAGAAAATTCAAAAAATAAAATCTTCCTAATTCCTAATTCCTAATTCCTAATTCCTAATTCCTAATTCCTAATTCCTAATTCCTAATTCCTAATTCGTTGATTAATGATCGATTCACGATGTGTTTTCCTTCAAATGGAATTATTTCTAAACGATCTCCAAACATTGCTTTAGCCCGATGGGTTTCTTCTTCAATCCGCTTTTGGTTTAAATATTCGTCTTCGGTGCCATACCACAATTCAACCTGAGTTGTTGTTAAAAATTCAAAATCTTGCGGATTCAATTCTTTCGGGATTCCGCCGGAATGGATCACCAAGGTATCCACATTTAATTTTCTTGATGCCAACCAACGCATCGCTACCGAAACGCCTTGCGAATAGCCAAGCAAAATCAATCGTTTATCTTCAGGTATTTCTTCCGAAGCAAAAACCGCATCTAAGTAATTCAACACATTTTCAGTTTCCTGTTGCGTTTCTTCACGCGTAAGCCAACTGGCACCCACGTGCTTAAAATCTGATTTTTGATAATATTTAGAAGGCGCTTGCGGAGCGATAATATAATTCTCATCAGCATCCAATCCGTTAAAATATTGAATAAAATACCGACTTAAAAATCCGAGTCCGTGGCAGCAAAACCAAACGTTTTTAGTTGCTGAAGTCAATTTATTTCTGGTAGAATAAGAATTGGTGGTCGTGTAAGAAACCTTTTTTTCTTCGGTCGCCATGTAGTTGCTATTTTGTATTTTTACTCGATCATCGAGATTTAGATATTTTCCGAAACTAAATATTTAATTTCAATTATGTAATAAGATTTTATAGAGATATTAAAAAATGAAATATTCTAAAGAAGAAATACTAGCCGGTTGCGCAAAAATGTGCAAAAACACCTTAATGGAAACCCTAGAAATAGAATTTATCGATGTTGGTAAAGATTTTCTAGTGGCTAAAATGCCGGTGACTCCAAAAGTACACCAACCCGATGGCGTTTTACACGGTGGTGCGATGGTAGCGCTCGCAGAAAGTGTGGGGAGTGCGGCCAGTTTTATCTTTTTAGACGGAGAGCATTTCTATATTCGAGGTATTGAAATTTCTGCCAATCACGTAAAAAGTATCGCAAGCGGAGAGGTGTTTGCGCGTGCCGAATTTATACATAATGGCAAAACCACGCAGGTTTGGGATATTAAAATTCGAGATGTCGAAGACAACTTAATTTCTGCTGTAAAATTAACCACCATTGCTTTACCCAAGAAAAAGTAAAAGCATGGTCACACTGAGCTTGTCGAAGTGTAATTAGTTTAATCAATGTCAGTTCATACGTAGTCGAGAACTATTTAGTCGATGTTGAGTAAAAATTTAAAAAATCCAAATGACCCTACCTATATATTTTCAAAAATTAGAACAACAACTTGAAGCACAATTACCCTTTGTAGCTTACCGTCATCCCAATAGTGATGAGCTTCACTTGCAACTTCAGCAAGAAGCTAAATTAGAATATTTAGAAAACTTTCAGCAAGAAGGTTTTGTGTTCGCTCCGTTTGATGATCAACAGAAAACCATTTTTTTTGATCGAAAAACAGCTGAATTTTCGAAGCTGAATTATGCTGCGGAAGAGCTAACTTCGGAAGAAACAACTTCTGCGACCACTTTCGAAACTACGCTTCAGCAAAAAAGCTTTCATGAAAATTTAGTGGAAAAAGGAGTAGAAGCCATTAAAAATTCAGCATTAGAAAAAGTCGTGCTTTCCAGAAAGCAAGTCTTAGTGGTAAAAACACAACCCATCGAATATTTTAAGCGATTATTGAAAAATTATCCGACAGCTTTTGTGTATTGTTGGTACCATCCGCAGGTAGGCTTATGGTTGGCAGCCACACCGGAAACCTTAGTGAAAACACAAAATAATCGTTTTAAAACGATGGCATTAGCAGGAACACAAGTTTTTAAGGGATCGACCGATGTTTCCTGGGGCGAAAAAGAAAAAGAAGAGCAAGCCATCGTCACTAGAACTATCGAAAATGCATTAACAGTTATTGAAGGGATTGAGCGTTTGCAAATCTCAGAAGTGCATACCCATCGAGCAGGAAATGTAATGCATCTAAAAACTGATATTAGCGGAGTTTTTCAAAAAGACAGTTTAGCTGAAATTGTGACTAGTCTGCACCCAACTCCGGCGGTTTGTGGTTTACCCAAACAAATGGCGAAAGAATTCATTTTAAAAGAAGAAGCTTACGATCGTGCGTTTTATTCGGGTTATGTAGGAGAATTGAATATCCAGGTTGAAAAACCTCGAAATCCTCGAAAGCGAAATGTAGAAAATTCAGCTTTCAACTTGATCGAGCGACAATCTAATTTATACGTGAATTTGCGTTGCATGCAACTGCTGGAGAATAAAGCTTTACTTTACATTGGCGGTGGTATCACCAAAGATTCAAACCCGACGTCTGAATGGGAAGAAACGCTCAGGAAAGCTGAAACGATACAAAAAGTGTTATGAAGCTTTTCTTATCATCTTCATAAGAGAGGAAATGCGATCTGAAAATTTTATCTAGTAAACTCGAACATCAACTGTGTTTTTTAGCGAAAGTAAATTTATTTAGTTTCTTTAGTAATCATTTTATCAGGATTTTGTCTAACATCAAATACATCGTTAATAAGAATTTGATTTTCTGAGATTCTATAAATGATTTTATAATTATTAACTATTAGATATCGATGATTTAACTGAAGTTTTTCTAAATAAAATTCAGTTGGTCCAGATTCTGGGAATTTCTGAAGTTGTTTGGTCGCTTCAAGAATTTGTTTTCTTATAGCGTGGGCAATTTTAAGGCTTGCATTTATTTTATAATAATCAAAAATTTCTTTTAAATTATTAATAGCAAAATCTGACCAAATTATTTGCATTCCTTAAATTCTTACCAATTTTCTGACATTATTTCCAATTCAGTTTGGGTCTTGAATTTTTCGTTTTTAAAATCCTTTTCAGAGATTTCAATACGGTTCAATAACTCTTTGACACTTAAAGGCTTTACTTTAAATTCGTTATTGTCTAAAATATATTTTTCAATTTTATCTAATATATGTTCATCTTGAATATGAGCGAGATAAGATATCAGATTTAATTTTCGAGTTTTAATATCCATAACAAATCTGTTTTAATCAAATATACGGAATTGCTTTAATATTTTTCAATTTAATTATTAATGAACATATTAGCATTATAAAGCTAAAATTAGGTATTAAGCTTTTAATAATTTCCTGTAGGATTAACTAATAAGCCGTATTTTTGTAGTAGAAAATTCTATAAAAACAATGCAATACTCTAGCATACCGCTTGCCCAATCGATCACTTTATTATGTTTGTCTAAAGGAATAAAACACGTCGTGATCTCACCGGGTTCACGCAATGCACCTTTAACAATCAGTTTTTCCAATCATCCAGAAATGGAAGCTTACAGTATTGTCGATGAACGTTCGGCGGCGTTTTTTGCGTTGGGCTTAGCGCAACAATTACAAGAACCGGTGGCTTTGTGCTGTTCATCGGGAAGCGCGTTGTTAAATTATTATCCGGCCATTGCCGAAGCTTTTTATAGCGATGTGCCCTTGGTGGTAATTTCAGCCGATCGCCCCGTAGAACGTATCGATATTGGTGATGGGCAAACTATTCGACAAAAAAACGTTTATCAGAATCATATTTTATATTCCGCTAATTTATATTCAGAATTGGTTTTATCAGCTTCGGCTCCGATTGATGCAAAACTGAAACAGAAACTTTTTGAAGCGCAAAAACATAATGAGCGCGAAATTAATTTAGCATTAAATACGGCGATCGAGCAAAATGGTCCCGTGCATATCAATGCTCCGTTTTACGAGCCTTTATATCATTTAGTTGAAGAGCCAACGGTAAATCCGTTAACCATAGAACCGATTCGAGAGCCAAAAACCACTTCAGAAAAAGCACTACAATCCTATGCTGAAATTTGGAATAAGGCAAAGCGAAAGCTGGTGTTGGTGGGAGTAAACAAACCCAATGCAGTAGAACAAAAGTTTTTAGATGAATTGGCAGAAGATCCTTCGGTGTTGGTATTTACAGAAACAACTTCTAATTTACACCACGAGAAATTCATCACGAGAATCGATAAAATTATCGCTCCGATTGAAGTTTCAGCATCTCGTGAAGAAGAATTTCAACAGTTACAACCCGAGATTTTATTAAACTTTGGCGGACTTATCATCTCCAAAAAAATAAAAGCTTTTTTACGCACCTATCAACCCGAGCATCATTGGCATGTTGATGCAAAAAAAGCGTTCGATACATTTTTCTGTTTAAATAAACATTTTGATGTGAATGCGAATGAGTTTTTTAGCAAATTTATTCCGTTAACGCAGCCAGTTGAAAGTGATTATCGCGATGAATGGTTGCAGGTAAATGCGCAGCGCGATGTGCATCACGACAAATATATGGAAGAAATTCCGTTCTGTGATTTGAAGGCTTTTCGTCAGATTTTACAACAAATGCCGGAGCAGCAAGTGGTTCATCTTTCGAATAGTAGCGTTGTTCGGTATGCGCAATTATTCAGGCTTTATCCGAGTTTACAGGTTTATTGTAATCGAGGCACGAGCGGAATTGACGGTAGTTCTTCTACGGCAGTGGGCGCAGCGGTTAAAGCAAAATTTCCAACAACTTTAATTACAGGCGATGTGAGTTTCTTTTACGATAGCAATGCTTTGTGGAATAATTATATTCCGAAAAGTTTCAGAATTATTATTATCAATAATCAGGGTGGCGGGATTTTCAGGATTTTACCTGGTGCGAAAGAAGCTGAACATTTTTCAACTTTTTTTGAAACCACGCACAATTTAAGAGCAAATCATTTAGCTGAGATGTATGGATTTTCCTACCAAGCGGCAACTGATGAAACGAGTTTAAATGAAGAACTCATTCAATTTTATTCAGAAAGCGATAAGCCAAAGATTTTAGAAATTTTTACACCTCGGGAAGAAAACGATCAATATTTAAAAGATTATTTTAAAGTTTTGCTGCCGAAGGATTAAACTTTTCGACCCCGGTCAAGCTGACAAGCTTTTTAAATGAATATTTAAATTTCCTTAACAATACTCCTTAAAACCTTGTTATTTAGCGAATTGATAACAGTTTTAAGGATATAATTTCTGTAATTTTAGTTCAACTAAAAAATCAAAAATTGTTATGAGTAAATTAGATGAAAAAGTAGGACAATACATTGAAGGTGTAAATAAAATAGAAGATAATCCTGATGTAGATTTACTTCGGAAAATTGCTGAAAGTATGGGGCCTTCCATTTACAACAGTGATGCTAATACGGTTGCATCTTCCGATGAAGAGGAATTAAAACGAGTAAGGAAAAATTTTTTAGTAGGAAAATTAGGCTTGGAAGATAGCGATAAGTTAAACATAGCTATTAATGCCGTCATTGAAAAGTACGGAAAGTCAAACCGACATAAGCATCGAGTTGTTGTTTATTATTTACTCACCAAATATTTTAATAAAGAACAACTATTTAAATAAGCAAAGCTTACAGCTGCCCGCCCAGAGGGAAAAAGAAATGATTGCAGATGATGTGATGATCGAAATGGATTTCTTTTTCTTTTTGGGCATTTTTATGTCTTAAAAGCACGTATCTTTGCCATCTAAATTAGAGTTATGCTTAGCATTGGTGAATATCATACCTTAACGATAGATAGAGACACGCCTCCGGGACTTTTTTTGAAAGATGATAGTGGAGAGAAAGAAAATGAAGTTTTACTGCCTAACAAGTACAAACCGGAAAGTTTTGAAATTGGTGATGAGCTAGAGGTTTTCGTGTATTTAGATCACGATGAGCGTCCGGTAGCAACTACTTTGCAGCCTTACGTTCAACTAGATGAATTTGCTTATCTAGAATGTGTCGATGCTAATAAAATGGGAGCCTTTTTAGATTGGGGATTAGAGAAGCATTTATTTGTTCCGTTTAAAGAGCAAGCTTATCCAATGAAGCAAGGCGAACATTACCTGATTTTCTGTTATTTAGATGAAGAAACTCAACGTTTAGTAGCTTCCAGTAAAGTGAATCATTTTTTAGATAATAGTGATGTTACTATTGAACCTTTTGAAAAAGTAGATGTTATCGTGACCAATAAAACTGATATTGGTTTTAATTTAATTGTAAATGAATTGCATCAAGGTTTGGTGTATCACGATGATGTTTTTCAGGATTTAAAAACCGGAGACCAATTGGAAGGTTGGGTTAAAAAAATACGTAAAGACAATAAAATAGATGTCACTTTACAGCGTCCCGGTTACCGAAGTATAGAACCTAATGCCGATGCGATTTATAACGAATTGCAATTACAAGATGGCTTTTTACCATTAACCGATAAATCTACACCTGAAGAAATTAAAAGTTGGTTAGAAATGAGTAAAAAGAGTTTTAAAAGAGCAATAGGGAAATTGTACAAGAAGCGTTTAATTTCTATTGAAGAAGACGGTATCAGGCTTATCTAGTAATATAAAAATTAAAATTACCTGAATTTCTACGGGAACTTCTTCGGTAAGGATAATAGTAATTATTGTTAAGGTAATATGGGTTAATCATCGGTTGGGTCACATCTTGGTAAACCTCATTTCTTATTCCACCGTCGGGTGTTCCTTGTCCGTAATAATCTAGATTGAAATCAGTTCGGTATTTAAAATTGGCTTGCCCGTTATAAAAAACTTGAACCTGTCCGTTAATTTGCTGTAATTGTCGGGCAGGAAACTGCATATCTACAATTCCACTTTTTCTTTGCCATTCTTTGGTTTGTGCCAAAGCCATCATATTAATCTTCCCGTTATCGTCTTCACCAAAAACATTTCCCTGTGGAATTGAAAATTGGGTTCGTTTTGGTTTCATATATCCATCAAATTGGGAAAGGGAAACAGCCTGACCACTGTACAGATCAGCTCTTACAATTTGATTATTAGTGGCAAAAATATTCGGGTTTTCCCATTCTTGCGCGTAGGAAAAGTAACCCAAAAGAAAAATAAATATGAAAAACCTAAAACTCATAAACTTCAATTTCAGGATAAAGGTAACAAATAGTATGCTAAAAAATTTGAGATTATATCCCAATTGAAAAATTATCGACAACTTTTACTTCAAATAACGGGTAAGGTTGACATTCCATATCATTCTGATAAATCCCGCGATTAGGATAATTAATTTTATCTGGGATATATTTCATTAGGAGAGGGAATACGATTGGTATCGAAATCCATATTTCCACCTAAATAATTATAATTAGGATGTATACTTTTTAATAAAGACGTTTCTTTAAAAAGATAATTAGCTCTTTGTGGACTAGCGTAAGATTTATCTCCTTTTTGATACTTTTTTAATGGGGAAGAATAGTTTTTAGAAATAGACGTATCGTCATCAATTAAATAAATATTCTGCAAGTAATTAGGAAGTTTTTCTTTTAGACTCACTTCAGCGAAAATTTCTTTTTCTTCGTTGTGGTTCTGTTGAGCTGAAAGTGTACTAACACTACTAATAAAACATATGATTATAAAATAAATATTTCTCATTTTTAGGGATCAGGTATCTTCCTTATAAATTTAATAAATTCTCAATAAAAACCGTAATTTTACAGAAATTAATACAAGAATTATGAGTGAAATAAAGTGGGAAACTGCTAAAGAATACGAAGATATTACTTATAAAAAATCTAACGGAGTGGCAAGAATTGCCTTTAACCGACCTAATGTTAGAAATGCTTTTAGACCTAAAACCACCAGTGAATTATTAGATGCTTTTCACGATGCCCATGAAGACACGGCTATTGGAGTGGTGTTACTTTCTGCAGAAGGACCTTCTACTAAAGACGGTGTTTGGTCTTTTTGTAGTGGTGGCGACCAAAAAGCCAGAGGAAAAGAAGGTTATGTTGGTGAGGACGGTTACCACCGATTAAATATTCTAGAAGTTCAACGCTTAATAAGGTTTATGCCAAAAGCGGTAATTTGCGTGGTTCCCGGCTGGGCCGTTGGTGGCGGTCACAGTTTGCACGTAGTTTGTGATATGACTTTGGCCAGTAAAGAGCACGCTATCTTCAAACAAACCGATGCCGATGTTACCAGTTTTGATGGAGGTTATGGTTCAGCTTATTTAGCAAAAATGGTCGGACAGAAAAAAGCACGTGAGATTTTCTTTCTAGGAAGAAATTATTCAGCACAAGAAGCTTTTGAAATGGGAATGGTTAATGCTGTAGTTCCGCATGATGAGCTAGAAACAACTGCTTACCAATGGGCACAAGAAGTCTTAGCAAAATCGCCAATTTCCATAAAAATGCTGAAGTTTGCGATGAACCTCACCGACGACGGAATGGTGGGACAACAAGTATTTGCCGGAGAAGCAACTCGTTTAGCCTATATGACAGATGAAGCCAAAGAAGGTAGAAATGCATTTTTAGAAAAGCGTCAACCAAATTTCGATAAAAAATGGATTCCGTAGAGAGTCAATTTTCAAATGAACAAGTCAATATAAATCTGCTGCCCGATTATCAGGCAGTAGATTTTGAAGCTATTTCCATAAAAAAGCAAACCAAAAGCTTTATTCAAATTTTTATTGGTTTTGTGTTATTGCTAATAGGTTGGGGAGTGCTTTTTTATTTCGCTCCACCACATTGGGCGCTTTATTTAGCATTAGGTGTTTTACTTCTCATTTTTGGATTAGCTTATTTAAATGCGTTTTTATTGCAAGATAAATACGGTTATGTTATTCGGGATAAAGATTTGATTTACCGTCGTGGTTATTTAGTGACCAAAACCACGGTGATTCCTTTTAACCGAATTCAGCATGTTTCCATATCCCGCGGTGTTTTAGATAAAGCTTTGGGAATTTCTACCTTAAAAATTTTCACGGCCGGCGGGCAAGGAAGTGATGTGAATATTCCTGGTCTTTTACCTAATTTAGCTGTGAAGTTAAAAGAAGCAGTGGCGAAAAAATTAGCGATAGAAGAAAATGAATAAGCCTTTTTCACAGCCACAACTGCAATCTAAAATAGGAATTCTTGTAATTTTCTTAGCCACCTTTTTTAAGATTTTAAAGAGTTTATGGGTGTTGGGAGTTTATTTTCTGTTAGGGAAGCACGAAGGAAATATTCTTCTTTATGTTTTACTGGGGTTGGGAGTATTAGGAATAATTGTGTTAATCTTCAGTATTTTACATTATAAGAATTTTAAATTTCACATTGATTACCACCAAAAAGAATTTGTACTTCAAAAAGGGGTTTTTTCTACGGAATTTATCAATATCCCATTTGATAAAATTCAACAGGTTTATTTTAAGAGGTCTATTGTTCAACGAATTATTGATGTGTATGAAGTAGCTATCGATACTGCCGGAAGTAGTGATAAAGAAGTTACTATAAAAGCACTTTCTAAAGATAAGGCAGATTCGCTTCGAAGTATTTTAATGGATTTGGCTGCAGAAGAAAGTACGGGTGACAATGAAGTTGAAAATGAAATTGAAGCCGAAAATGCAACTTCAACAACTTCAGCAAGAAATAGGGTAGAGTGGAAGCATCAATTAGAAGTTTTAGATTTACTGAAACTCGGTTTAACGTCTAATTATTTACGGGGAATTTGGTTGATTTTTCTCTTCTTTGGAACGATTATGAATGAGTTGAACCAACTGAAAATTGAAAATACTTATTTAGATCAGGGAGTTGAATATTTAGACCAAAATTATACTTCACCAAGTGCTGTAATTTTTGTTTTAATAATAGCCTTAATTTTTACTTTTTTAGTGGGAATTGTTATTTCAACAGTGGAGATTTTTATTAAATACTTCAACTTAAAGCTTACCCAAACACCTTCCAGCTTAGATTTGGAAATGGGTTTGAAAACCAATACCCGAACTTCTTTAAAACCCAGAAGGATTCAGCTGTTGAGGTTAAGCACCAATCCTATTCAAAAGCGGTTAAATTTATATGAAGCGGAAGTTGCTTTGGCGAGTAGTTCAGATCAGCTTCAAAACCAAAAGAGTAAAATTAAAATTCCTGGTTTAGCAAAAGAGAAGCTTCAGAAAATCAAGGAATTTTTATATAACCGATCAGAAGAAACTTCGGCAAAGATAAAACCACATCAAATTCTGTTAGGGAGAAGAATTTTCTGGAGTTTAATTCCGTTGGCTTTGGCATTTATTCCGGTAGTGATTTTTTCTTGGTATGAGTGGAAAGTAATATTACCAATATATTTAATTTACTTAGGTGTTTCAGTATTCTTCAACAAGAAATATTACGAAAGTATTTCCATAGAGTTTACAGAGAATTTTATCATCAAGAAACACGGATTCTGGAATCAACAAACTGAAATTTTAGAACTTTACAAGCTACAATCTATTACTGTAAAACAACCTGTTTGGTTTAGAAAACGTGGTTTGTATCATTTGGTTTTTCATACTGCCGGAGGCGATTTGTCTTTTCCGCTAGTAAAAGAAAAAGTACTGAAAAACTTAAACTATTCCTTCTATAAAATTGAGATCTCCAATAAAGCTTGGATGTGATTTATCTAAATAAAAAACCTCTTGATTCTATATATTCAAGAGGCCTTTTTATATGATTTTTTAACTAGTAAATTCTTATCTCAACTTAGGATATTGCTCTGGATTTACTTCGTGAAATATGCTATAAACTTTTTCAAAAATATCCTCTGCTGAAGGTTTAGAGAAATAATCTCCATCGGTTCCATAAGCCGGTCTATGTTCTTTCGCTGTTAAGGTTTCGGGTTTACTATCTAAGTAGCGATAAGCGTTTTGTTTCTCTAAAATTTCCTGCATAATGTAAGCAGAAGCTCCTCCAGGCACGTCTTCATCAATCACTAATAATCGATTGGTCTTTTCTACACTTTTCACTATGTCGTGATTGATATCGAAAGGAAGTAAAGATTGAACATCAATCACTTCGGCATCAATATCAACTTCTAATAATTCTTTGGCAACCTGTTCTACAATTCTTAGGGTTGAACCGTAAGAAACCAGCGTAATATCATTTCCTTCTTTTACGGTTTCTACTACACCAATTGGTGTTTTAAATTCACCTAAATTGCTAGGAAGATTTTCTTTTAATCGGTAACCGTTTAAACATTCTATAATTAAAGCCGGTTCATCGCTTTCTAGAAGCGTATTATAAAATCCTGCGGCTTTAGTCATATTTCTTGGCACCAATATGTGAATTCCTCTAAGTAAATGAACGATTCCGCCCATTTGTGAACCACTGTGCCAAATTCCTTCTAATCGGTGTCCACGGGTTCTTACAATTAGTGGAGCTTTTTGTTTTCCTTTGGTTCGGTAATGTACGGTAGCTAAATCATCGGTCATAATTTGAAGCGCATACATTAAATAATCGAGGTATTGAATTTCAGCGATAGGTCTTAGACCACGCATCGCCATTCCAATCCCTTGACCTAAAATAGTTGCTTCCCGAATACCGGCATCAGCAATTCGAAGTTCACCATATTTATCTTGTAAGCCTTCTAGACCTTGATTTACATCACCAATGTCTCCGGTATCCTGCCCATAAATTAAAGCTTCCGGATAAGTAGCGAAAATTTTATCGAAGTTATCTCGGAGCACAACTCTTCCATCTACTTGTTTTGCGTTATCATCATAAGTTGGTAAAACTTCTTGAATGCTTAGCGCATTGTTTTCAGATTCGCTGTAAAGATGACTGCTGTAATCTGGTTGAACTTTATTGGTAAAATTTTCTATCCAGTCTAAAAGTTGTGTTTTTGCTTCAGAATTGTCTTTAATAATATACCGAAGAACTTTACGGGCAATAGTAAGAACTTCAAATTTTTGCGGTTCTTTAATTCCGTCTAACTTTTCTATTAAAGGTTGAATGAAATTTTTATTACTACTGTTTTCTGCTATTTCTTTTAAGATAGGAAGAACGGTTTTTTTGGCATTACTTGGTTCTGAAGTAAAATCTTTCCAAGCTGCTTTTTTACCGTCACGGACTTCTTTTTTAGCATCTTTTTCAAGTTGCGTAAGGACCTCATCAGTGGCGATATCATTTTCTATCATCCACTCACGCATTTTTAAGTTACAATCGTTTTCTTTTTCCCATTTTAAACGAGCTTCAGATTTGTAACGCTCGTGCGAACCTGAAGTAGAATGTCCTTGCGGTTGGGTAAGTTCAATTACGTGAATTAATACCGGAACGTGTTCTTCACGTGAAATTCTTCCGGCTCTTTCGTAAGCATCCATTAACTCTGGATAGTTCCAACCATTTACAACGATAATTTCGTAACCATTGTTTTCTTCATCACGCTGAAATCCTTTAAGTATTTCAGAAATATTTTCTTTGGTAGTTTGGTACTTGGCAGGAACAGAAATTCCGTATTCATCATCCCAAACACTAATCACCATAGGAACTTGCATTACGCCGGCAGCGTTTATGGTTTCCCAAAAAAGACCTTCGCTGGTACTTGCATTACCAATGGTTCCCCAAGCGACTTCATTTCCTTTTACCGAAAATTTTTCAGCATCAATTCCTTCAACATTTCTATATATTTTAGAAGCTTGAGCCAAGCCTAATAATCGGGGCATTTGTCCTGCGGTAGGAGAGATGTCTGCACTGGAATTGGGCTGTTGGGTAAGGTTTTTCCACGTACCGTCTTCATTTAAACTATGCGTTCCAAAGTGACCTCCCATTTGACGACCTCCAGCCATTGGTTCTTTTTTAATATCGGTATTGGCATAAAGTCCAGCGAAAAATTCTTGTACAGAAAGTAAGCCCAAGGCCATCATAAAAGTTTGGTCACGGTAATAACCAGAACGAAAATCGCCATTTTTAAAGGCTTTGGCCATGGCAAGTTGAGGTACTTCTTTTCCGTCACCGAAGATTCCGAACTTTGCCTTTCCAGTTAATACTTCCCGGCGGCCAAGCAAACTACATTCTCTACTTACTACTGCAGTTTTATAATCCTTAATGACTTGTTCTTTAAATTCTGAAAAAGAAATATCATTTTTTTCTAAGACCTTCTCTTGCATGTTTCAATTTTTGGATGGGTACGAAGATAAGAAAAAATGAGCGTAAAGTCAATTGAAATTTGCTGAAGCTATTGCGGAATTATCATTTTTTTGAGAGTAAAATGAAAATAATATAATTTTAAGTTAAATTGTTAATTTTAATTATTGAAATTTCAGTAAAGCTTACATAGTTATCAATCAAATTAATACCATCTTCGGGTAAAAAGTCTGATTAAGGTATTGATATCCAGCGAAACGATGAACCTTATTTTCTGGTCGTAATTATCTTGAGCCACTTCCCATCCTAAATTAGAATAAACAGGGAAAAATAATTCAAAATAATCTTGGACTAAATTCACACGAATCCCGGAGTCGTATAGAAAACTGGCACTTTCTCCCTCATTTTTGACCACACCAATATCACCGTAAGCGTGAATCCAATTCCAAAGGGTGAAACTTCCGTTTAACGTAGAAATAAATTGATTGGCAAAAGCAGGCTGGAGTTTAGACTTAAAACCTCCTTCGGCTTGAATGTATTGCTGACTAAATAAGCCGGTAGCCTCGCTTCTTCCGTAGTAATTATAATCAAAAAGATAATCGGTGGGTCGGTCTAAGGCAAAATCAAAATAATTGGATTGGCTATCATTGAATAAAAAGAAACCGGCAAAACCACGCAGTTCAATCTGACGGTTATTCAAAAACAATTTTCTCCATTTAGCGGTGAGGGAAACTTTGCTGAATTTTTTGGCAACTTGATAATCTATAGTGCTCGTAAAATAATCCCTAAAATTTCTGTTGTTATAACTATATTGAATATCTACAACGCTATAATCAGGTTCATCTACCGGATTGGTAATTGCCCGATCCCGAAATACATTCACGCTTCTTATCCCAATAGCTTGTCGCTCATTACTTCTTAAATAAGGATTTCTGAAAAATATATTGAAAAACGGGGTAAGCCGGTGATAGTATAAATTTTCTGCGTAAGAATATCGGTTAGCAGCAATTCCATACGTAACTTGGTTGAGTTCTTGATTTTGATAGAAATGGGTATTGGAAACCGACATAGAACCAATTAAAGCTTTACTTCTTAAACCAACTTTAGGAGCGATTTTAAAATTAAAATTCCGTCGAAGAATGGTACTATTATAAAGTTTTGGTCCCACGATAAAACCATCATAAAGATTGTAATCAAACTCAGGGATTAAAAATAATTGACTATAAGTTGGGTCTTCAATATCTTCAAATAACCTGAATTGAACAGGTTTGTTCAGTAATGTTGTTACCCGTCTGTAATTATTCCGTTGATTGTGTTCCGGGATAACGCCTTCATAATTTAAAGCCAAGCGTTTTATACTATCTCGGGGAATAGTGATGGTTTGGAGGGAATCTATATTTTCTACCCAATATTTCGATACAATTTTCTTCTTGTTTAAACCGTATAAAGCTACCGGCATATTGTTGGGTTCTTTATTTTTTATGGTAACTTTTAGAGAGTCATCAGATTTTTCGACTTTTTTTATGGTGAAATCAATACGGGAATTGGTATTTACATAATCTTTAAAAAACCAATCGATGTCTTTAGAAGAATTGGCTTTTAAAATTCTTTCAAAATCGGCAATATCAACATTTTCATCAAGTTGATACTGACTGTAAAATTCCTTCAAACTTTGCTGAATAGGTTTAGTATCTCCTAAAAAATCATTGATATAATTAAAACCAACACCAGCTTTATAAGGGTTGGCAATATTTTTATTGAATTTCACCAACGAATCCTGACTTACACTCAATGGCTGGTCTAAATTTAAACGTGCCATGTTTAAAGCGAAGTAAGGGTAACGGTCATTAAATTCAAGGTCTGCCGCGTGAAACCATCGTATCCCGATTACATTACTAAAGCTACCTAACAATTTAATTTTTGGATAATAGGTATCTACATAATCCATCATTAAATAAATGAGCATCGCATCTTTTAACCAAGCTTCTTTTCTTGGATTTAGTAGTAAAGTGTTGTCTAAATAAGTTTTGGTAATGGTTTTAAAAGATTTGATATCATATTGAAAACCATCAGGAAAAGGCCTAATAAAACTAGGAAGCTGGTTAAGCCCATAAATAGGGTTGGCGAGGTAATCTTCCTCGGTTACCATTAAACTTTTTAGTGGATAAGGCCCTAATTTTTTCTCTAAATATTGAATAATTCTATCAATATTTATGGCTTTAATTTGTGGGTCAATATCGTCATCTTCAATATTGGTAATCACTTCAATACCGTTAGCTTCTACTTTAGAAAAATCATTTTTCTTCACCAAGTAAAGTTTCAGGTCGCTTATTTTTTCTCCAGATAGTTTTGCTTGCCTTGTAGAATCATTTAATTGAATATCATTTAATTTCAATGGCGAGATCACCGCTAAATCTTTAGGATATTCAACTTCTAAATTGGTATTGATTAATGGAACAAATTGGTCGTTTAAATTTTTATGACTGTAATATTCCCAGCCATTCTTACCATAAACCGTAGGAACAATTGCCCAATACCTTAATTTGAAATCGTTAGAATTATAGCCATAACGTGTGAATTTTTCATGCGGTATTTTAATCTGATATTTTAAATGCAAGGGTAAACTTTCTCCGGGAAGTAAAGGAGAATTCAACTTTACTTGAATAATATCGGGATGACCTTCCACACGTTCCCAAGCTAAGCCACTGCCGTTTTTTAGTTTTAATTGCTGAATAATGGTTCCGCCACGTTCATAATTTTTTGCGAAATGAAATCTTCTTACAAATTCTTCAGAAAAACGAGTAGCTAAGGGAGAATTTTTACTGCTGAAGCTATTGGCCCAATCGTTTAGGTAAATACTGTTTAAAGTATCTGAACTTTCATTTTTGTATAAAAGTTCTTGCTGAATGGTTAATACTTTCTTTTTAGCAAGCAATTTTGCCTGAATATCCAATTGACTTTGAGCCAAGAGAACACCGGAAGAAAGTAGTATTAGTAAATAAAGTAATTTTCTAATCAATGTAGCAATAGGGTTTTAAAACTTCAATTGGGTAGTGTTAGTATAACGTTTTAAATAAAAACTATTGTATAAAATTAGAAGTTTGGACTTAAGTTGTATTGGTTATAGAATTTATTGAGAATATCAATTACTTCATCTGCAGAATCTACCACCTGAACTAAATCCATATCTCCGGCACTAATATTTTTAAAACTATCTAACAGGGTTGTTTTTACCCAATCCAACAAACCGTCCCAAAATTCGTGCCCAACTAAAATAATAGGGAACTTATCTATTTTATGGGTTTGTATTAAGGTAATTGCTTCAAATAACTCATCTAAGGTTCCAAAACCTCCAGGCATTACTACAAAACCTTGTGAATATTTGACAAACATTACTTTGCGAACAAAGAAGTAATCAAAATCTAGACTTTTGTCTTTATCAATGTATGGATTGTCGTGTTGCTCAAAAGGTAAATCAATGTTTAAACCTACTGAAGTCCCTCCAGCTAAGTGCGCACCTTTGTTACCGGCTTCCATAATTCCCGGGCCACCACCGGTAATTACTCCGTAACCATGTTCTACAATTTTTTCAGCAACTTCTGTCGCCAATTTATAATACTTATGTTCTGGATTTGTTCTCGCTGAACCAAAGATAGAAACGCAAGGCCCAATAGCACTCATACGTTCGTAGCCTTGCACAAATTCACTCATGATTTTAAAAAGTGCCCAACTATCGTTAATTTTTATTTCGTTCCAGCTTTTATGGTTGCTATTTCTTAATGTACTCATTTATATAAATTTTTTTCGGGCGGCTAATTTAGTTCTTTTCTCAAGAATTTAGCCGTATAACTTTTTTTGTGTTTGGCAACTTTTTCAGGAGTTCCTTCTACTACAAGCTTTCCGCCATTTTTTCCACCTTCGTAACCTATGTCAATAATATGGTCGGCGAGTTTAATTACGTCTAAATTATGCTCGATAATTAAAACGGTATTACCTTTATTGGTCAAACGGTTAAGTACTTCCATCAACACACGAATATCTTCAAAATGAAGTCCGGTGGTGGGTTCATCTAAAATATAAAACGTATTTCCGGTATCGCGTTTAGAAAGCTCGGTTGCTAATTTAATTCGCTGTGCTTCCCCACCGGAAAGTGTGGTACTTTGCTGTCCTAAAGTAATATAACCTAAACCAACATCCTGAATGGTTTTTAATTTCCTATAGATTTTGGGGATATGCTCAAAAAAATCGGTCGCTTCATTAATCGTCATTTCCAACACGTCACTAATCGATTTTCCTTTGTATCGAATTTCTAAAGTTTCCCTGTTAAAACGTTTCCCTTGGCAGGTTTCACATTCTACATAGACATCAGGTAAGAAGTTCATTTCGATTACTCGAAGTCCGCCACCTTTACAGGTTTCGCATCTTCCGCCTTTTACGTTGAAACTGAATCTTCCCGGTTTATAACCTCTAATTTGAGCTTCCGGTGTTTTGGCAAATAAGCTGCGTATTTCAGAAAATACTCCGGTATAAGTTGCCGGATTGGAACGCGGTGTCCTCCCGATAGGTGATTGGTTAATATCAATTACTTTATCGCAATTATCTAAGCCTTTAATGCTTTTGTAAGGCATCGGTACTTTTACGCCATTAAAATAATGCGCATTCATAATCGGATAGAGGGTTTCATTAATTAAAGTCGATTTCCCACTTCCGGAAACCCCTGTGACCAAAATCATTTTACCCAATGGAAATTTAACCGAAATATTTTTCAGGTTATTTCCTGTGGCACCTTTTAGTTCAATAAATTTTCCGTTGCCTTCGCGTCTTTTCTCGGGAACTTTAATTTCTTTTTTTCCGTTTAAATAGGAAGCCGTTAAGGTGTCATGTTTTTTAATTTCTTCAGGTGTTCCTTCGCTAATGATTTCGCCACCATGTTTTCCGGCAAACGGACCGATATCTATCACATGGTCGGCTCGTTCAATCATATCTTTATCGTGTTCCACCACAATTACTGAATTCCCAACATCACGTAAAGATTCTAAAGAATTAATCAGTTTTTCGTTATCCCGTTGGTGCAAACCAATACTTGGTTCGTCTAAAATATAAAGTACGCCTACCAATTGTGAACCAATTTGTGTGGCCAATCGAATACGTTGCGCTTCACCACCAGAAAGTGATTTAGAACCTCGATTGAGTGACAAATAGGTTAACCCAACATCCACTAGAAATTGCAATCGTGTGGTGATTTCCTTAACGATTTCTTCGGCGATTTTCCACTGATTTTTGCTGAGCTTCTTCGGAAGTTTTTCAAACCAATCGGTGAGTTCTAGAATATCTTTTTCAGCTAATTCAGCAATATTTTGTTCGTTTACCTTAAAGTAAAGTGACTCTTTTTGTAAGCGGCTGCCGTTACATTTTGGGCATTCTACTTTATCCATATAGGATTTAGCCCAACGTCTAAGCGAAGAAGAATCGTTATTGTTATAAGTGTTTTCGATAAAAGTGGCAACTCCTTCAAAATCTATTTTGTAAGAGCGGGTTACGCCCAATTCTTTAGATTCTAGATTGAATTTTTCCTTTCCGCCATGAAGAATCATATCTAATCCTTCTTTCGGGATATCTTTTATGGGATCAGAAAGTTTGAAGTTGAAACGCTGTGCAATCAGTTCCATTTGCTTGAATGCCCAGTTTTTCTTTTGATTTCCGTGAGGTTCTAAACCGCCACCTTTAATGGATTTTGAATCGTCCGGAATAATCTTCTGAAGGTTAACTTCATATAAAGTTCCAATCCCGTTGCATTTTGGGCAAGCACCCTTTGGAGAGTTGAAAGAGAAATTATTGGGTTCAGGGTTGGGGTAAGAAATTCCGCTGGTGGGGCACATTAGATTTCTACTGAAATATCTAATTTCATCAGAATCCTGATCAAGAATCATCAATACATTGTCTCCTTGATTCATGGCGGTATTGATGCTTTGCGAAAGACGTTTGTCTATTTTTTTATCATCACTCACCTTCATCCGGTCGATCACAATTTCGATATCATGGGTTTTGTACCGATCGAGTTTCATTCCTTTTTCAATATCGCGCACTTCACCATCGGTTCTTACTTTTAAGAAACCTTGCTTGGCAATTTGTTCAAATAATTCGCGATAATGTCCTTTTCGAGAGCGAATAACGGGCGAAAGAATATTAATGCGTTTGCCGTTAAATTCTTTCTTGATAAGGTTTTTAATTTGCTCGTCGCTGTAACTGACCATTTTTTCACCGGTCTTGTAGCTATAAGCATCACTTGCGCGTGCAAACAAAAGCCGCAGAAAGTCGTAAACTTCAGTAATAGTTCCTACGGTACTTCGCGGACTTTTACTAGTCGTTTTTTGCTCGATAGCAATCACAGGTGAAAGTCCGTCAATCTTATCCACATCAGGTCGTTCTAACCCACCTAAGAATTGTCGAGCATAAGCCGAAAATGTTTCAATATAACGGCGTTGTCCTTCCGCATAAATTGTATCAAATGCGAGAGAAGATTTACCTGAACCGGAAAGCCCGGTAATTACTACTAATTTTTCTCTAGGAATGGTTACATCTATATCTTTCAGGTTGTGTACTCGTGCCCCCTGAACTTCTATGTTTTCGTCGAAATTTGCCATAATTTTTTGCAAGGTTGCGAAGTTACTCAAAGTCTTGAAATTAAGAAAGAACCTCTCTTAAAGCTTTGGTAAAATTGATATAAAAAGTGAGGTCTTTTGAACCTCACTTTTTTAAAATATTTAATGTAAGTTCAAAAATTAAGTCTGAATTACCCCCAAATTAAAATCTTTGGTGATAGGAGCGTGGTTGGCAGCTTCTATTCCGGTTGAAATCCATTTGCGAGTATCCAACGGGTCGATCACCGCATCGGTCCAAATTCTTGCCGCAGCGTAATACGGGCTTATTTGCTTATCGTAATCTGCTTTAATTTTATCGTAGAGTTCTTTTTCTTTCTCTTCTGTAATTTCTTCCCCTTTTTTCTTTAAAGACGCTGTTTCAATCTGTAATAATACTTTAGCTGCAGAATTACCGCTCATTACAGCTAATTCAGCACTTGGCCAAGCTACAATTAATCGTGGGTCGTACGCTTTCCCACACATTGCATAATTTCCGGCTCCGTAAGAATTCCCTACCACAACAGTAAATTTTGGAACAACCGAATTACTCACTGCATTTACCATTTTAGCACCATCCTTAATAATACCACCGTGTTCACTTTTACTTCCTACCATAAACCCGGTTACATCCTGTAAAAACACTAGCGGAATTTTCTTCTGATTACAATTGGCTATAAATCGAGTAGCTTTATCAGCAGAATCCGAATAAATTACACCACCAAACTGCATTTCGGTTGGTTTGGTTTTCGCTGCCGTGGTTTTTACAATTTTCCGTTGATTGGCAACAATACCCACAGCCCAACCATCGATTCTCGTATAACCAGTAATAATGGTTTGCCCGTAGCCGGCTTTATATTCTTCAAATTCAGAATTATCAACCAATCTGTTAATAATTTCCATCATATCATATTGGTCGCTTCGTTTGGCCGGTAAATGACCAAAAATCTCTTCAGGATCTAATTTTGGTTTTGCAGCCTTTTTTCGGTTAAAACCGGCCGTTTGGGCATCACCAATCTTATCCATAATATTTTTAATTTTAGTGAGCGCATCTTTATCATCTTCAGCTTTATAATCGGTTACACCACTTACTTCACAATGTGTGGTGGCTCCACCTAAAGATTCATTATCAATACTTTCACCAATTGCCGCTTTTACCAAATAACTTCCGGCCAAGAAAATACTTCCTGTTTTTTCAACGATTAAAGCTTCATCACTCATTATTGGCAAATACGCGCCACCGGCAACACAACTTCCCATCACTGCAGCAATTTGCGTAATGCCCATACTGCTCATTACGGCATTGTTTCTAAAAATTCGGCCAAAATGTTCTTTGTCAGGAAAAATTTCATCTTGCATCGGTAAATAAACTCCGGCACTATCTACCAAATAAATAATGGGTAATTTATTTTCAATGGAAATTTCTTGGGCTCGTAAATTTTTCTTGCCGGTAATCGGGAACCAAGCACCGGCTTTTACTGTAGCATCGTTGGCCACCACAATAACTTGCTTACCAGAAACCTTTCCAATTTTTACCACCACGCCACCACTGGGGCAACCTCCGTGTTCTTTATACATTCCGTCACCGGCGAAAGCACCAATTTCTACAGCATCTTCAGGGTTATCAAGCAAAAAGTTAATTCGTTCACGAGCTGTCATTTTTCCTTTTGCGTGATGCTTTTCAATACGCTTTTCACCACCGCCGAGTTTTATTTTGGCTAGTTTACTGCGTAAGTCTGAAACTAATAATTTATTGTGGTCTTCGTTTTTATTGAATTTGATATCCATTCGTTAAAATTTTTTGGGCGTGCACCCTATCGGGTCGGGCTTTCGCTACTCGCTTTTTTATTTTATATAAAATAAAAAGAGCTCAAACATACCGCTCAATCCCTCACGCTTTTCTATTTTTGATGACGAAAATACAAAAAGCTTATCATTTTTATAACTAAATTTTAGTGCAAAAAGTGAGATATTTATAAAAAAATGATAAAAAAATTGAGTTTCGGTTTCGATTTCTTAATAAATGCTGAAACTATTAATAATATTATAAATTTGCAGTTACCCTTAAATAATACAGAAATATGAGTATGAACAAAAATACAGTCTTGGCTTGGGCCACGTTTATTATGATAATTGTAGGTTTATCTTTAATCGCCTTAGGAGCATTTAAATATAGAGAAGTTGCCGGTTATGGTTTTGGTGCAGTAGGTGTAGGCTTTTTTGCTATTGCTTGGGTTTTTAATGCATTAAAAGGAAGAGTATAATAGAAGCAAAAATTGAAACGGAAACCGAAGTTGAAAGGTGGAGGACTTCAACGGAAAATAATATTTGATGAAAGAACAGCTTATAAAACATTTGCAAGGAGGTGAAGCTTTTACTCCCATCGATCAAATTTTAGAAGAAATTACTTTTGAGAAAGTAGGTGAAAGACCAAGCGGATTACCTTATTCTTTCTACGAGTTATTTTATCATATTGTATTTGCTCAGCAGGATATCTTTGAATATATTTCGAATAATAACTATCAAGCCCCTAAATGGCCTGATGGATATTGGACTGAAGAACAAGCTCCAAAAAATGAGCAAGCTTGGGAAGATTTGAAAAGCCGGTTTTTTAAAGATAGAAAAGAACTTATCAAGCTTATTCAACAACCGGAAACCGATTTAAACCAAACTATTAAGAATAGCGATGAGCATACGTTGTTTCGAGAATTTATGCTCATAGTGGAACATAATGCATATCATACCGGACAATTATTGGTGGTACTCAGATTGCTAGATTTACATTCGTAAAGAAAATAGAAATTCGCTAGTTTTAAATTCTTATTTTTGCGTTAGCGATAGCAGTGCTTCGACTCCGCTCAGCATAAACTTGTTATTTGATGTCTTTCATTTTAAAAAAGAAGTCGGGTGGCTAAACTATAAAAGGACATGTTTATTTTCAACTAGAAGTAGTAAACTGAAGTGTCTAAACTTAACTTTTAATAAATTAACAGATAAAAAATATGTCAGACGATAAGAAAGTAATTTTCTCGATGTCGGGAGTGACAAAAACGTATAAAAACGCCAATACTCCTGTATTAAAAAATATTTATTTAAGTTTCTTCTATGGAGCAAAAATTGGAATTCTCGGACTTAATGGTTCGGGGAAATCTACCTTGTTAAGAATTATTGCCGGAGAAGAAAAGAACTATCAAGGAGATGTGGTTTTTTCGCAAGGATATTCCATTGGATATTTAGAGCAAGAACCTCAACTTGATGAAGAAAAAACAGTTTTAGAAGTTGTAAAAGAAGGCGTTGCCGAAACGGTAGCAATTTTAGATGAATACAACTCGATTAACGACCAATTTGGTTTACCGGAAGTTTACGAAGATGCCGATAAGATGCAAAAGTTAATGGATCGTCAAGCGAAATTGCAAGATGAAGTAGACGCTTCCAACGCTTGGGAAATAGATACTAAATTGGAAATTGCGATGGATGCGCTAAGAACACCAGATGCCGATAAGAAAATTTCGGTACTTTCTGGTGGTGAGCGTCGTCGAGTGGCGCTTTGTAGATTATTATTACAAGAACCGGATATTTTATTACTGGATGAGCCTACTAACCACTTAGATGCCGAATCGGTACATTGGTTGGAACATCATTTACAACAGTATAAAGGAACTGTAATTGCCGTAACGCACGACCGTTATTTCTTAGATAATGTAGCCGGTTGGATTTTGGAATTAGATAGAGGAGAAGGAATCCCTTGGAAAGGGAATTATTCTTCTTGGTTAGACCAAAAATCCAAACGAATGGCGCAAGAGCAAAAGGCAGCTTCTAAACGCCAAAAAACCTTAGAGCGAGAGTTGGAATGGGTGAAAATGGCACCAAAAGGAAGACAAGCCAAACAAAAAGCACGTTTAAATAATTACGATAAATTGGCAAGCCAAGACCAAAAGCAAATGGATGAAAAACTAGAAATTTTCATTCCAAATGGTCCGCGTTTGGGAACTAATGTAATTGAAGCGAATGGCGTAAGTAAAGCTTTTGGTGATAAATTGCTTTATGAAGATTTAAACTTTAAACTTCCGCAAGCGGGGATTGTGGGAATTATTGGGCCGAACGGTGCCGGTAAAACCACCATTTTTAAAATGATAATGGGAGAGGAGCAGCCTGATAAAGGTACGTTTGAAGTAGGGGAAACCGCGAAGATTGCTTATGTAGATCAAAGTCACTCGAATATTGACCCGGAAAAAACCATTTGGCAAAACTTTAGCGAGGAGCAAGAATTAATTATGATGGGAGGCCGCGAAGTAAATTCACGTGCGTATTTAAGTAGATTTAACTTTAGCGGGAGCGAACAGAACAAGAAAGTAAATATGCTTTCAGGGGGAGAGCGTAACCGACTTCATTTAGCAATGACCTTAAAAGAAGAAGGAAACGTATTGTTACTCGATGAGCCAACTAACGATTTAGATGTAAATACTCTTCGAGCTTTGGAAGAAGGTTTGGAAAACTTTGCAGGTTGTGCCGTAGTGATTTCTCACGACCGTTGGTTTTTAGATAGAATCTGTACGCACATTCTAGCTTTTGAAGGTGATTCTCAAGTGTATTTCTTTGAAGGAAGTTTCTCAGATTATGAAGAAAACAAAAAGAAACGTTTAGGCGGTGATGTCATGCCAAAACGAATCAAGTATAAAAAACTTACGAGATAGTTTTCTTGAAGTTTAGAAATAAAAAATCCCGATCAATTTGATTGGGATTTTTTATTGATTAGAAACACTTATCCCTTCTTCAACAAAAGCCTTAAAATCGTTCATATATTTTAAAGATTGCTTTTTAAAAGCGCCGGGCATTAAGAATCCCATGACTTTCATGGTGAAACCACTAAATTGAAATTCACATTCAGAAATCCATCGGGTTTGTTGAGGTGTGGATTCTTGAAAATAATTCTTCTGAATATTATGCACGCCTTTGGTATCGTAAGTGGCATGAAATTCAGTAGGAAGTTTTTTCTTGATAATGGTTTCTATCAACGTCATATCCCGTTTGCCCATTTTGTACTGAAGTTTCATTTTTGAACCTTCCTCTCCCGGCGTCCCGGAAATAGGCTCAGCTTTTACCAGTCCGCTTTGCCAATGTTTCAGGTTTTCTAAGCTATCCATTTTATCGATTACTTCTTCTCGGGGTTTTTCAATGAGTATTTCAACAGTATATTTCATGAGTAGATGAGTTAGTTTTATCAAAATAAGCTTTAAAGTTACTAAAAAATGAAAATATATCCTTGTTTCTTAAATGGTGAAGTAAGTAATTACTTGCGTGAAACCTCATGATATACTTAATCTTTCGATATAGCGTTAATTAATTGCTTGTAAAACCTTTATTATTTTTTATTTTTGACCACTTTTTAAGAAGAAACCAAATGAAAAAAAATTCACTTCTTTTACTTTGCTTATTTGCAGTTGTTTCGATTTCTGCTCAGCAATCACAAGATGTATTACTTACGATAGATGGAAAACCGGTGTATGCCGATGAGTTTAAACGCGTGTTTTCTAAAAACTTATCCATAATTGAAGAAGAGCAGCAACAAGACGTAGATGAATATCTTGACCTTTTTATCGATTATAAGCTGAAAGTTATCGAGGCAGAAGATTTAAAATTAGATACACTTCCCACTTTTACTGGCGAATACAACATCTATAAAAAACAATTGGCCAGAAAATACATCAACCAAAGTGAAGTTTCAGAAAAACTGGTTCAAGAAGCTTATAATAGAATGCAGCAGGAGGTGAATGCAAGTCATATACTTTTCAATCTAAAGCCTGATGCAGCTCCAGAAGATACTTTGAAAGTTTACAATAAAGCTCTAGAGGTAAGAAAAGAGATTTTAAGCTCAGATAAGGACTTTGCACAATTGGCCAGAAAATATTCAGACGATCCTTCAGCAAAACAAAACGGTGGCGATTTAGGTTGGTTTGGCGTTTTCAATATGGTTTATCCATTTGAAACCGGCGCTTACGAAACTGAAATTGGTGATGTTTCCATGCCGGTAAGAAGTAAATTTGGTTATCATTTAGTTAAGGTGAACGATAAACGAGAAAACGAAGGTGAAGTTACCGTCGCTCACATTATGATTGAAGATAAAAACAATGAAGAGGAAGCAAAAGAGCGAATAGAAAATATCTACGAAAAACTTCAGGAAGGTGCTGCTTTTGAAGATTTAGCCAAACAATTCAGCGACGATAAAAACACGGCCGTGAATGGCGGAAAACTGAATACCTTCAAAAAGGGTAGGCTAAATTCTGAGAAGTTTGAAAATGCAGCTTTTTCCTTAACTGAAAAAGGAGAAATTACAGAACCATTTAAAAGTAAGTACGGTTGGCACATTGTAAAGTTGATAGAGAAAGATGCCGTTGGAAGTTTTGAAGAAGAAAAATTCAGCTTAGAAAGAAATATCAAGAAAGATTCAAGAGCGCAGTTAATCGCTTCAGAAGTATTCGACCATATTCAGTCGTTGTACACTCTTAAGGAAGATTCTCCCGGATTATCTTATTTCAAAAATAATATCAAAGAAAATATTACTGCCGGACCTTGGGAAGCTTCAGCATTAAAAAATATTCCACAGCGAAATTTATTCAGCATAAAAGATGAGGGGTTAACTTATCAAGATTTCGCTGAATACATTGCTAACCGACAAAAACGTCCCGGGAATTTTAAAACTACTAATGAAGCTTTAGATGCTTGGTATGCCGATTTTAAAGAATCGTTTATGAGAGAATACCACCGGGAGCATTTAGCTGAAGTTGATGAAGAATACGCTCACGTAATTGAAGAATACAGAAACGGTCTGTTGCTATTCGATTTAATGGAAAAGAAAGTATGGAATGCGGCAAAAGAAGATTCTATAGCTTTAAAAAAATATTACCAAGCTCATAAAGAAAATTATGTTTCGCCTACCACTTACGAAGGAATCATTGCTTCTTCAGATGATAAATCTGAAATAAAAAAAGTGAGAAGGGAATTGAAAGACGATGAAGCCTTAGAAGATTTAAAAGAAGATTTTGAGGACGTTTTCTTTAATGAAGGAACTTTTGCGGAAGGTGATACTTCCTTACCCAAAAAATTTAAAGGAAAACAAGGAGTAAGCAAAGTTTACCAAAACAACGGCATGTTTATTGCTGTGAAGGTGAATCAAGTTTCAGCTTCTGAAGAAAGAAGTTTTGAAGATGCCAAAGGGCAAGTAATTTCAGAATATCAAGAAGAGCTGGAAGATGAATGGATGGCTTCGTTAAGAGAAAAACACGAAGTAGAAGTAAATAAACAAGTATTGGCTAAGCTGAAGAAAGAATTTGAATAGATTTTTTGGCTACATAGGGTTAAGTCTGCTGCTGGTAAACGCAGTAAGTTGTAATTTTTTAGAGCAACCTGAGACCGAGGAAGCAATTGCTAGGGTTAATCAGAATTATCTTTATAAGAAAGACCTGAAAGATATACTGCCCGAAAATTTATCCACCGAAGACAGTTCGATTTTTGTCAATAATTACATCAATAATTGGGCAACAGAACAAATTTTGTTAGACCAGGCAAAGTTGAATTTACCCGAAAGTCAGCAAGAAGAATTTGAAAGCTTGGTGAAAGATTATAAAAGAGAACTGTTTACTGAAGCTTACAAAGATTTAATACTTCAGAAAGAAATGGATACGTTGATTTCTGAAGAAGATATTGAAACTTACTTTGCAAACAACCGGGCCAATTTTAAATTGAATGAAGATTTAGTAAAGTTCAGGTACATTTATTTGAACAAAAATTTTCCCAAATTCAATAAAATAAAAGAAAAACTACAACGCTTTAATAAAGAAGATAAACAAGCTTTAGAGGAAGAAACCTTGAAGTTTAAAGCTTACTCTTTAAATGATTCAGTTTGGGTAAGCAGTAAAGATTTTTATCATGAAATAGCGTTTTTAAAAGAAAAAGAAAATAAAGATTTTTTAAAAGAAGACTATTTTCTGCAACAAGAAGATTCTTTAGGAGTATATTTGGTTAAAATTGAAGAAGTATTATTAAGAAACGAAAATGCACCTTTAGAATACGCCAAACCAACCGTAAAGCAAATTCTTTTAAATAGAAGAAAATTAGAATTGTCGAAAGATTTTGAAAAAGAGATAACGAAAGATGCAATTAAACATAACAAATTTGAAGTTTACAACTAAATTATACCTCGCCGCCTTAGTTTTTATATCGTATTGTAGCGTTTACGCGCAACCACCGGCAGAAAAAGATTCAACGCTGGTAATTACCGATAAAGATAATCTGGTAAAACCTACTTTAAAAAGAGATTCCATTAACCCTAACCAAAGAAGAAAAGCAGATGGAATTGCCGCTGTTATTGGAGATTACCTCATTTTAGATAGTGATATTACTAAAATGCGGGAAGATGCAGAACAACAAGGAGCAGCTTCGGGTGATATTACAGATTGCCAATTGGCCGGACGTTTAATGGAAAATAAATTATACGCTCATCAAGCATTACAAGATACCACTATTGTAGTTTCAGATGCTGAAGTTACTGCGATGACCGACCAGCAAATTTCCAGAATGGTCAGTCAAATAGGAAGTATGGAAAAGTTGTTGGATTTTTATAGAAAAGAAGACGAACAAGCTTTACGCGACGAGCTTTTTAGTATTAACAAAGAGCGTCGATTGGCCAACCAAATGCAAGATAAAATTATTGGTAAGGTTGAAATCACTCCGGAAGAAGTGCGAGAGTTTTTTAATAGGATTCCAGAAGACGAACGTCCGCAGTTTGGTGATGAGGTTGAAATTGCTCAATTAGTCATTAAACCGGAAGTGCCTAAAGAAGAAGAGGATAAAGTTGTGGAACGCCTTAATGAAATGCGTGAAGATATCGTAGAAAACGGAGCCAGTTTTGCAACAAAAGCAGTACTGTATTCAGAAGACGCGACCAGTTCCCGTGGAGGTCAAATGTCGATTACCAGGGAAGACCCATTAGATAAAGATTTTAAACAAATTGCTTTTAGTTTACGTGAAGGGGAAGTTAGCAAGCCCTTTAAATCTCAGTTTGGTTATCACATTATTCAATTAGATAAAATACGAGGACAAAAACTGGATATTCGCCATATTATTATCATTCCGAAAGTAACCGAAGAAACCGTTGCTGCCGCCAAAGAAAAAATCGAAGGAATCAGAAAAGAAATTGTAAGTGGTGAAATTACTTTTGATCAAGCTGCCAGAAGATATTCAGATGAAAAAGAAACAAGGGGAGATGGCGGACAGTTAATTAATCCCAAAACCGGAGATACCCGTTTTGAGTTGACAGATGTTGACCCATTAATTTATGATAAAGTAAATAATTTAAAAGAAGGAGAAGTTTCTTTGGTGTTGATGGATCAAAATAGGACTGGGCAAAAGTTCTTTAAAATTATTACTTTAACGCAGCGTTACCCGGAACATATTGCAGATTACTCTAAAGATTATACCAAAATTAAAGAGTTAGCACTTCGGGAAAAGCAATTTGAAGCCATTGAAAAGTGGCAAAACGAAAAAATTAAAGAAACCTATATTAAAATTAACGGTAATTACAAAAGCTGTGAGTTTAATAGTAATTGGTTAAAAAACTAAAACAAACCCATGTCAGACGTTAAAGCGGTAGAACAACTAGTAGAAAAATACGCAGGCCTAAAACAAGAAATAGCAAAAAAAATTATTGGGCAAGATAAAGTAGTCAATGAGATTTTACTATCCATCTTCGCCGGTGGTCACGCGTTATTAATAGGAGTTCCCGGTTTAGCAAAAACCCTTATGGTCAATACCATTTCACAAGCATTGGGTTTGGATTTTAAACGAATTCAGTTCACGCCAGATTTAATGCCAAGTGATATTTTAGGATCTGAAATTCTAGATGAAAAAAGAAACTTCAAGTTCATCAAAGGACCTGTTTTTTCTAACATTATTTTAGCCGATGAGATCAACCGGACCCCACCGAAAACCCAAGCAGCACTTTTAGAAGCGATGCAAGAAAAATCTGTTACTGTGGCGGGACATAACTATCAATTGGAAAAGCCTTATTTTGTGTTGGCCACTCAAAACCCGATTGAGCAAGAAGGAACTTATCCATTACCTGAAGCTCAATTAGACCGTTTTATGTTTTCCATCTTTTTGCAATATCCTACTTTTCAAGAAGAAATTGATGTCGTAAAAAGTACCACGGCCGATAATGATGTAAGCATAAATCCGTTATTTACTGCGGAAGAAATCGTCAGCTTTCAAAAGCTTATTAGAAAGATCCCGGTAGCTGATAATGTTGTGGAATATGCCGTAAAACTTGTGGCTAAAACCCGACCCAACGGAGATTACGCTCCAGAAATCGTAAAAGAGTTTATCGATTGGGGAGCCGGTCCAAGAGCTTCACAAAACTTAATTCTTGCAGCCAAAGCAAATGCAGCCACCAAAGGTAAATTCTCACCTGATATAGAAGATGTTCAAGCCGTTGCTGAAGGTATTTTAAGACATCGTATCATTAAAAACTACAAAGCAGAAGCAGAAGGTCTAACCGAAGAGAAAATTATAGCTGAACTTCTTTAATCTTATTTAGACTCAAATCAAATTATATTAATTTTCTATAACGTTATAGATATTCGTTTTTGAAATCAAGAAAATCTACTATTCTATTTTAATAATATCGTAATTTTAAACCTTTAGATTGTCAATTTATTAAAATATTCAATTGATTTCTTATTTTTTCTGAATATAATTAATGAATTTTCATTTTAACTGATTTTTTTTAGGTGATTAGTGCTGAAAGGTGATTATTTTCAAAATTCATTAAAAATCCGTATTTTCGCAGACGTTCAAAAAATTAACAAGACCTATGGCATACGATATTGATATGATCAAAAAGGTTTATGCTCAAATGGCAGAACGTGTGGAAAAAGCACGTGAAGTTGTGGGTAAACCTTTAACGCTTTCAGAAAAAATTCTTTATTCCCACCTTTGGGATGTTGAAGCTGAAAAAGCTTACGAGCGTGGTAAAGACTACGTGAACTTCTCTCCAGATAGAATTGCTTGTCAAGATGCTACCGCACAGATGGCATTACTTCAATTTATGCAAGCCGGAAAACCAAAAGTAGAAGTACCAACCACTGTACATTGTGATCACTTGATTCAAGCAAAACAAGGTGCTGCAAAAGATTTAAAAAGAGCTAACGAAACCAGTAACGAAGTTTTTGATTTCTTAGGTTCTGTATCAAGAAAATACGGTATTGGTTTCTGGAAACCTGGAGCTGGGATTATTCACCAAGTTGTATTGGAAAATTATGCATTTCCCGGAGGAATGATGATTGGTACCGATTCTCACACCGTAAATGCCGGTGGTTTAGGGATGGTTGCTGTAGGTGTTGGAGGAGCAGATGCAGTAGATGTTATGGCAGGAATGCCTTGGGAACTTAAATTCCCTAAATTAATTGGAGTTAAATTAACCGGTAAGCTTAATGGTTGGACGGCTGCAAAAGATGTGATCTTAAAAGTAGCTGGAATTTTAACCGTAAAAGGAGGAACCGGAGCGATTATAGAATATTTTGGACCTGGGGCAAAATCAATGTCTTGTACCGGTAAGGGAACCATCTGTAATATGGGAGCTGAAGTTGGTGCAACCACTTCAACTTTTGGTTACGATGATTCTATGGAGCGTTTCTTACGTGCTACCGATCGTGATGATGTTGCCGATGCAGCTAACGAAGTACGTGAACACTTAACCGGAGACGATGAGGTTTATGCAAATCCAGAACAGTATTTTGATGAAGTAATTGAAATTGATCTTTCTGAATTAAAACCGCACTTAAATGGACCATTTACTCCAGATTTAGCGACTCCTATTTCAGAAATGAGTAAAAAGGCAAAAGAAAACGAATGGCCAATCAATGTAGATTGGGGACTAATCGGTTCTTGTACCAACTCCTCTTACGAAGATTTAACAAGAGCAGCATCGATAGCACAACAAGCCTTAGATAAAAAATTAAAACCTAAATCAGATTTTGGTATTAACCCGGGATCTGAACAAATTAGATTTACCGCACAACGTGACGGACTTCTAAAAATATTTGAAGATTTAGAAGCAACCGTATTTACCAATGCTTGTGGTCCTTGTATCGGTCAGTGGGACCGTAGTGACCGTAAAGGTGAAGAGAAAAACACGATTGTACACTCTTTTAACCGTAACTTCTCTAAGCGTGCCGATGGTAACCCAAATACACACGCATTTGTAGGTTCACCGGAAATGGTAGCTGCTATCGCAATTTCAGGACGTTTAGACTTTGACCCCACTCGTGACAAGTTAATGAACGAAGATGGTGAAGAGGTAATGTTAGACGAGCCAAAAGGTATCGAGCTTCCAACCAATGGTTTTGAAGTAGAAGATGCCGGTTATGTTGAACCTCCATTAGATGGTAGTAATGTAGATGTAAAAGTAGCAGAAGGAAGTGAGCGTCTAGAGTTACTTACTCCATTTGAACCTTGGGATGGTGAAAATTTATTAGGAGCTAAATTATTAATTAAAGCACACGGTAAATGTACAACCGACCATATTTCTATGGCAGGACCTTGGTTGCGTTACAGAGGTCACTTAGATAATATCTCTAACAACTGTTTAATTGGAGCGGTTAATGCTTTCAATATGAAAACTAACTTTGTAAAAAGTCAGTTAACAGGAGAGTATGGCGGTGTGCCAGATACGCAACGTGAATACAAAGAAAAAGGAATTCCAACAGTAGTAGTAGGAGACCATAACTATGGTGAAGGTTCTTCTCGTGAGCACGCGGCGATGGAGCCAAGACACTTAGGTGTAAAAGTGGTTATCGTAAAATCTTTTGCTCGTATTCACGAAACCAACTTGAAAAAGCAGGGAATGTTAGGACTTACTTTTGCTAATGAAGATGATTACGATCTAATTCAAGAAGATGATACCTTCAACTTTATTGATTTAGAGGATTTTGCAGAAGGAAGACCAATCACGGTTGAAGTAGTTCACGCCGATGGAACTAAAGATGTGATTAAAACAAATCATACCTATAACGAAAACCAAATTGAATGGTACAAAGAAGGTTCTGCACTTAACTTAATCAAGAAGTTAAACGCATAAGCTAACTTTTATAGAAAATAAAAACTCCTGCTGAAAAGCAGGAGTTTTTTTATACTCAATTTTTAATTCACTTTATCCGGCCAATGATTGGGAAGTTCTCCACTAAAGCCCATCTGCGGTAAATTATCTATCGTTTGAATTTCTTCTGAAGTTAATTGAAAACAGAAAATATCAAAATTATCTTCTATGCGTTTTGGTGTGGAAGATTTTGGGATTACTAAAGCTTCGTGTTCCAAAATCCAACGTAGGCAAATTTGTGCAACCGATTTTTGGTGTTTTTCAGCAATCGTTTTAATTTCTTTATTTTCAAACACCTTTCCTCGCGCTAAGGGCGACCAGGCTTCTACTAAAATATCGTTTTGTTTGCAAAATTTGGTTACTTCCGGTTGCCAATAACCGGGATGAAATTCAATTTGATTAATCACCGGTTTAATTTCTGCAGCTTCAAGTAAAGGTTCTAAATGTTCCGGCCAAAAATTGCTGACACCAATATTCTTCACTTTTCCTTCCTTTACGAGCTCTTCCATCGCTCGCCAAGTTTCATTATTGGTTTTTTCCCAATTATTATAGTTTTTAGCATTTGCCGGCCAATGAATCAAGTATAGATCGATATAATCAAGATCTAGTTTGGCGAGGGAAGTTTCAAAAGCCTTTTTCGTGTTTTCGTATCCTAACTCTTCCCGCCAAAGTTTGGTGGTCACGATAATTTCTTCACGTGGCACTTTACTTTCTTTGATACCTTTTCCTACAGCTTCTTCATTTTCATACTTGGCTGCGGTATCAATTAATCGATAACCGGTTTGTAAAGCCTTTTTCACAGCTTCAATGCCTTCTTTTTCTTCGGCTTGATAAGTCCCAAAACCAATCGCCGGGATTTTATTTCCGTTGTTAAGTTGGTAATATTTCATAGTAAAATTTGTTTCTGTTGAAAGTAGGAAGAAAATTTATCATGAAGCTGAAATCACTCCAGACTTAATAAATAATTAAGAGTTGAAATTACTCGAGCTTTCTTTATTTTGCAACTATGAAATTTATAAGAAAATATTGGAGCAATATCTTGATAATTTTAGTGATTATCTTGCTCACTATTCCACAGACAAGAAAAGAAATTCAGGTTTTTGTGAATCAACTTTTAGCTTCCACACCTGCTCAAGTAGCTACTGAAAAACAAAAGCAATTGGATAATTATTATTGGAAATTGGAAGACCCTTATGGACGTTGGAAAAACTTGGAAGAGTCTAAAAACAAAGTAGTTTTTATTAACTTTTGGGCAACTTGGTGTCCACCTTGTATTGCTGAAATGCCCGATTTAGAAGAACTTTACCAAAAATACCAACAACAGGTAGATTTTTATTTTATCACTAACGACAAACCGGAAAAAGTGATGGAATTTCTTAAAAAGAAAGATTATAGTTTTCCGGTATATTTTTCGACGAGTAAAACACCGGAAGTTTTATCTTCTAACGCTTTGCCGACTACTTATGTGATTTCTAAAAATGGTAATATTGTTTTTGATAAAACCGGAACTGCTAATTGGAACAGCGATCGTTTTATCACCGCTTTGGAAAAACTTATTGCTGAATGATTAAGATGAAAGTGGGCTGTGTAAGTTGTTAAAAAAGTTATCTCGACTCCGCTCGATGTGACAAAATTTTGGGTCATTGAGTGAATTTTTAAGGAAAATTTGTCGAAATGTCACCCAAATCTTAGCCCTTAGTAAGAATATTATAAACTCCTAAAGAAAGCTTTTACGAAAGCGGAAGAAAATAAACTTCCCATAATTTTTAAATCTTGCGAAATCTTGGTTTCTTCATCTAAATATTGAAATACTTCCTGGATCGAATTCCTTTCATAAAATTTTTCAAAAATCCATTCACCTTTTTCATTTTCCTTCTCCAAAACTTTCAGGAATACTTTATCATAATACTGAAATTTTGAGTTTAGCAAACCTTGGTGTGGAAGCTGATTTTGTTTGATGTTCCTAATAAGCTTTTTGATTTTCTTCTCAGTATGCTTAAATGAATAACCGGTAGAAGCTTTTACCCAACCGCCGGCGGTTCCTATTTTGGTGATGCGTTGACTATGATAATTTTGAAAGGGAAAATTGGTCATAGGAATAGTTCCCATTTCTGTTTCTGTAACCTTATAATTTTTTAGGTTAAGGTAATTTTCAATGTATTCTTTTAATTTCTCATCGTAAACTTTTTCTTCGGTAGTAAATGGAGTAAAAAAAGTGTATTCCACAAATGCTTTAGTTGTTGAAAGAGGTAAAATATAGGTGAAGCTGGTCGTGTCTTTCCATTTCAGGCGATAATCCATCATCGTGAATTGATCAGGATTAAAAACAGGCTCTTCCGTTTCGATCATCCAACCTTTAAAATGTTGATAGATATTAATGTACTTTTCTTTTTCACTGAAATATCCCTTTGGAATTCGACTATCAAACACTTGAGCTGCTTCATAATAACTTTCTGAAGTTTTTATAGTTACTGAGCTTTCTTTTTCTTCAGTATAAGTTACTTCTTCGTGGATGAATTGAAGGTTTGGATTTTTTTCAATTTCAGCTAAAGCATAGTTGTAAAAATCAATCGATCTGACCATTTTGTATTGGTAGGGTTCTAATTGAAATTCAATATGTTTTGATGAAGTGATTACTTCTCCAGCCGACCAAGATTTATAGATAAGACGTTCCCAATTTCCTTTTCCTTGTTCCCAAAAACACCAAGTTTTGTCGTTTTCGGTTTTTGAAGATTTATCGAGAAGTGCAATTTTTTTATTCTGAAAATATTCATCTTTAGAAAATGCCAAAGCTAATTGAAGTCCGGCTAAACCAGTTCCTATAATAATATAATCGTAAGTTTTGTTCATTGCTTGGTAAAGCTAACTAAAAATAGTCGTCATGCTGAACCTGCCTGTCCGGCAGGCAGGCTGATTTCAGCATCTCATCAAAATATATGATGAGTAGATTTTTTTATAGATTCTTGAAACAAGTTGAAGGTTAAACTAAATCAACTACTTCTTAAAATATTTAAAGGGTACAATAAGCATCCCGAAGTTTTCACCGTGGTCTTTACCTAAATGTTTATGATGCATTTTATGCGCACGTCTAATGCCGCGTGCGTACCAATTATTAGCATTTCTAAACATTTTAAAACGCTGATGTATAAAAATATCGTGAACGGTAAAATAAGCAATACCGTAAGCAAGAATGCCTAAACCAATTGGTAAGGTAAACCAAACATCTTCGTAACGCCAAAGTAAAAAGCAACCGATACTTACCAGTGCATAAAACACAAAAAATAAGTCGTTACGCTCCCACCAACTGCCGTGATCTTTATGATGATGATCTTTGTGTAAAGACCATAAAAAACCGTGCATAATGTATTTATGCGTAAACCACGCCATAAATTCCATAAAGAAGAAGGTTCCTAAGAAGATAAGTATCCAATATACAGTTTGCATAGTGTACGTTTATAATTTGGGGTGTTTTCTTTTTTGCACTCGAACTCGTTCAGCTTTAACTTTTGGAGTTGAAAAAGTGAATCTTGCCATTGCAATGAGGCAAGCAACAACAAAAAGTGAAAATATAATAGTCATAATTTTTATATTAAGTTTAATCGGCAAGACACGTAACATTGTGCTAAAAGTCCTGCTTTTTGATAGTTAGGAACGCGAACTCTTCTTTTTCTAATTTCTAAAGAAGGAACGGCTTTAAGTTTTTTTAATAATTTAGAAAAATACACATAAGCAGTGTAAACTCCAAGTTTTGCTTCCACAGGAAGTTTCGCAATACCACGTAAGGCTTGTGCAAAATCTTCTTCAATTTCTTGAATTATTTTTTGTTTAGAAGCTTCATCTAATTGTTCTAGGTTGGTGTTGGGGAAATAACTTCTGCTTAGATCTTCAAAATCTGCTTTTAAGTCTCTTAAAAAGTTCACTTTTTGAAATGCAGAACCCAATTTCATCGCATCATTTTTTAATTCGTCATATTTTTCTTGATTTCCTTTTACAAAAACTTTTAGGCACATTAGGCCAACAACATCAGCACTTCCATAGATATAGGTTTCGTATTCTTCTGTAGTAAGGTAGGTAGATTTGTGTAAATCCATTCGCATACTTTTCATAAAAGCTTCATACAGTTCTGCAGGAATATGGTATTTATGAACGGTTTCTTGGAAAGCGTTTAAAATAGGATTTAAGCTGATTTTATTTTCGACGGCTTTATACATCTCGACTTCAAAGTCATTAAAAAGCTTTTCTTTATCGTAATCATGAAAAGTATCTACAATTTCATCGGCAAAACGTACGAAGCCATAAATATTGTAAATATCCTGCCTAATGGAAGGAGCCAATAACTTGGTGGCTACCGAAAACGATGTACTGTAGGAGTTGGTGACGGTTTGGCTACATTGCCTCGATACGGAATCAAAAATAGATTTCATAGGGTTATTCATATTTTTTAATAAGGTCCGAAACTAATTTTCCTGAAATTAATGCAGGTGGAACACCGGGTCCCGGGACGGTTAGCTGTCCTGTAAAATACAGCCCTTTTACTTTTTTGCTTTTTAATTTTGGTCTTAAGAAAGCGGTTTGTAAAAGTGTATTTGCCAAGCCGTAAGCGTTCCCTTTGTACGAGTTATATTCTTTTATAAAATCGTTTACACAGAAGCTTTTTTTGAATATAATATTTTTTTTGATGTTTTGTTGTGTTATTTTTTCAAAACGGGTGATTATTTTATCAAAATAACGTTCTCTTAACGCTTGTTCATCTTTTATGCCGGGCGCTAAGGGAATAAGAAAGATACCTGCTTCTTTACCTTCGGGAGCAGAATTTGTATCTGTTTTTGAAGGAAAACTCGCGTAGAAAAGTGGGTCTTCCGGCCATTCATTTACATCATAAATAGCGTGTGCATGTTTTTCAAAATCGACATCAAAAAATAAAGTATGGTGTTCTACATTTTTTAATTTCTTATCGAAACCAACATAGAAGAGTAGGGAGGAAGGAGCAAAGGTTTTCTTCTCCCAGAAAGTTTCAGAATATTGTCTATATGGTTTATCTAACAAAGTCTCAGAATGGTGATAATCGGCGCCGCTTAATACAATATCTGCTTGATGTTTTGTCCCGTTGGCGATAATTCCTGTAGCGATTTTATTTTCAACTAAAATCTTTTCAACATTTTGATTGGTATTGAATTTTACTCCAAGTGATTCTGCTAAAGCTTGAATGCCTAAAATTACTTGATACATTCCACCTTGTGGATGCCACGTTCCCAAACCAAAATCGGCAAAGTTCATAAAGTTATAAAATGCCGGCGTATCGCTAGGTTTGGCTCCTAAAAACAAAACCGGAAATTCTAATACTTGAACTAGTTTTTGATTTTTAAATTCTTTGCGAACTTCTCTGGCTATAGTGCTAAAAAATTGTCCTAATTTTTTCGTTGTTTCTAATGTAACTAATTCTAAAGGAGATTCGCCGGGACGATATACCAAATCTTTAATAGCGATATCGTAATTTTCTTTAGCTTGGTCAATAAATTTTTTCAGTTTTTGAGAGCATCCCGGTTCGATACGATCAAATTCTGTGTAAATTTTTTCTAAGGTATCACCAATGGTGATTTTATCTTTTTTCCCAAAGTAAACTTGATAAGCCGGACTGAGTTTTAAAAGTTGATAGTAATCGGAAGGCTTTTTACCAAAATCGGCAAAAAAGCGTTCAAAAACGTCGGGCATCCAGTACCAGGTAGGGCCAATATCAAAAGTGAAACCGTCTTTTTTATATTGTCTTGCCCTTCCGCCAATGGTATCGTTTTTCTCGAAAATTTCGACTTCATAACCTTGTTGGGCTAGATAGCAGGAGGATGCTAAGGAAGAAAATCCTGAACCTATGATAATTACTTTTTTCATTTATAATCTTCTTACTAATTCTTCTAAAGATTTCATTACTTTGATTTTCTCTGAAGGTATTTTTAAAATAGAATTGGCACGTTGACCTAAAATCCAAAACTCACAATCTAATTTATTAATAATCTGCTCATTGAAATTTTCTAGATATTTGCCTGGATCTTGTGGTTCTACTGTAAAATAGCTGATAAACCTTAGATTATTATAAACTTTATCGAGGAAAGTTAAATCTTTCATGGGAAGGCTTTGGCCTAGGTAAATTGCTTGATAACCGTGTAATAAAATTTCATAGTTTACGTAAAGGATGGCTAAGTCGTGCATTTCATTTTCGGGTAAAAAAAGCACAAAATTTTTATCGGCTTTCTGTGGCTTTTCTTGTTGAAGTCTTTCTATGTTCAACAGGAGCTTCTGTTTGATGAGATTGGAAATAAAATGCTCGTGTACGGGATGAATGGAATTGGTTTGCCATAACATCCCAATACTATCTAATAAAGGAATAAATACTTGCTGAAAAATTTCCCGAAAAGTTTTGGTCTTCAGAAGGCTGTTATAGGTATTAAAAAATAGGTTCTGATCGAAATTGTACATGGATAGTTTAAAAGACTTGATGGCTCTATCGTTGCTGTTATTGGTAGAGGAAATGCTTTTCACCAAGTTGACAATCTCTTCATCTTTTAATTTAGAAATACGGGAAATTTTATATCCGTTTTCATTTAAAAAAGAAATATTCAGTAATTTTTGTAAATCATCTAACCCGTAGGTTCTAATATTGGTATCGGTACGCTCTGGTTTTAAAACTTTATAGCGCTTTTCCCACATTCTTAAGGTATGTGCTTTTATACCACTAAGAACTTCAAGGTCTTTAATGCTGAATTGTTTCTTTATGTAAGACATTGTTTTCGGTTATATTTTCAAACCTACTACAAAGTTTTTTATTTTGTTTAAAAAATAAGTTAAATAGTTAAACAAAGTGGTTTATGAAACTTTGTAACTTATCGTCATTAAAATAATAATTTACTATTATGATAGATAAACGGAAAGAAGTTTGTAGGAATTATCTAGAAGCAAGAGATGAGTTTTTGAATTTTGCTAATAACGATAAAGTTTTAAATGGAAATGATAATATTATTGGTAGAATAGGAGAAGCTATAGCTCATTCATTTCTGGAACAAACTAACAGGAAACCTGAGGTTTTAAATGTTAATAACAATGAAGGTTATGATATTAAATGCTATGATTTATCTAAGGCAAAGGTATCTGTAAAAACTATTACAGCAGAAAACAAATTTGGTGGTACTACCAAAATTAATAATAAGTATGATGAATTAATTTTAATCGAAATTTCTAGAAATAGGAAAGTAATTAAATTAGGGCACATCACAAAGGATAACTTTATACAAGGCTATAAAAAATCTAATGAATATAAAGCAGCGACACCTTATTTTAGAAAAACGATGATTAGAAAAAATGGCTTAGTAGATAATTATGGAAAAGTTTACTTAGGTGATGAATTAAATAAATTCAAGCTACTTTAGTTTTAAATGTATAGCTAAAGTGCCCAGGATGGGAGTCGAACCCATACGCCCTAATGGACACATGGCCCTCAACCATGCCTGTCTACCAGTTCCAGCACCTGGGCTGAATAAAAATAAGAAGAAGTGATCTGGCTGGGGCTCCTTTCGGCTTCGCTCAAGATAAACCTCTCGCCCATCCATATCTTTAGTGATCTGGCTGGGGCTCGAACCCAGGACCCTCTCCTTAAAAGGGAGATGCTCTACCAACTGAGCTACCAGATCGTTTTGAAAAGAACTATAATTTTTACAAAAATTATAAAAAAAAGAAAGTGATCTGGCTGGGGCTCCTTTCGGCTTCGCTCAAGATAAACTTCTCGCCCATCCATATCTTTAGTGATCTGGCTGGGGCTCGAACCCAGGACCCTCTCCTTAAAAGGGAGATGCTCTACCAACTGAGCTACCAGATCTCTCCAACATTCGTTTTGCGAATGCGGGTGCAAATATAATGTGTTTTATCAATTTACCAAGGCTATTTTTAGATAAATTTGTGATTTCTTAAAAATTGCTCATTTTTGAATAAAATTAAAATGATGAAAATAGTTTTGTGTGGTTATATGGGCTGCGGTAAAAGTACTGGGGGTCAATTGTTATCAAAAAAAATGAACTTCGATTTTGTGGAAACTGATACCGAAATTGAAAAAAAAGAAAATTCTTCGATTACCGATATTTTTCAAAAAAATGGAGAGATTTATTTCAGAAAAGTTGAAAATAGGGTACTAAAAGAAGTGTTAGGGTCTTCAAAAAATGAAGTGATTTCTTTAGGTGGAGGAACGCCATGTTATGCCAATAATTTGCATTTATTGAAGAGCAATGAAGAAGTAAAGCTTTTTTATTTAAAAATGACTGCGCAGAATTTAACTGCGCGATTGATTCAAGAAAAACAAAAGAGGCCTATCATTAATCATCTCCAAACAGAGGAAGAGTTGGAAGAATACATAAGAAAACACCTTTTTGAAAGACAGTTTTATTACTTGCAAAGTGATTTTATTATCGATGCAAATACCAAAACTGTGGAAGAACTGGGTGAAGAAATAATAAAATTACTCCACTAATTCCGCTTTATTGTTTTTGCCAAAGCTTACCTTAATGGTTTCATTAAGTGAAGTAGATAAAGAAATACCTTTTACATCTGCTTTCACCGGAAACTTTTTATGGCTCCTGTCTACCAACACAGCGGTCTGGAATTTCTTTAAAGGAACTTCTAGAAAATGTTTAACTCCATAGATAAGTGTAGAACCCGAGTTAAGTACGTCATCTACCAAAATAATAGATTTATTTTTATATTCCTCAGCATCAAGAGAGGTCTTTGCTCCCGCTAGCGGGTTTTTCTTATCGAGCTTTACTTCACATAATTCAATTTTTATATCTGAAATTTCCTGTAAAGCAGTGGTTAATTTTTGAGCTAAAACAAAACCGTTTTTTGCGATGCCGGCAATAATTATTTCAGATTCGTTTACATTGCTCTCATAAATCTGATAAGCCATTCTTTTAATTTTATGCTCAATCTGTTGATGATCGAGTATAAGCGTTTTTTTTGCAGTCATAATTATATTTCTTCTTCGTCTTTATTATCTATATCAAACCAATCGTCAATTTCCCTTCGGTCTTTTTTGGTAGGTCTTCCCGTTCCTTTTTTTCGGTAATAATCTTGAGAATATTTCAATAAATCTAATTTTTCAAGATTTTCTTTGGGGGTAATATCAGTTAAATAAATATTCACCAATTTGGCACCCACCCTGGAAGGCGGAAGATCTAATACTTCAATTTTATAATTAATTTGGTTTTTTCTTATTTCAATCTTATCTGTAAGGTAAACTTCTCTAGAAGGCTTTACGGGATCGCCATTTACCTTTACGTGACTTTTTTTGCAAGCCTTGGTAGCAATACTCCGAGTTTTAAAATATCGAACACACCATAAATATTTATCTACACGCATAAAAGAGAATTTATTTCGTTATACAAAAATATAAGAAAATTGTATCTTGCGGGCTAAATTTAAAGCAATGATGAAATACTGTAAATTTTTTGGATTATTAATTATATCTTCAGCCTTTATGATAAGTTGTAATGGTACTGAGGATGATGGTGCTTCGATTCAGTTGAGAGATGAAACAGAAGTCTATTTAGAGAATGAAGAAACTATTGAGGCTTATCTGGCTAGTCATTATTTTGAAGTAATCCCTTCTTTAACTAGCAATCCCTTATTACAGGAAATAGTGATAGATACTATTGCAGGAGAAAATGCAGATAGGACTTCTATTATGGACTCAGACGAGTTAAAAATGAAGGAAGTTGAGCAAGGAGATCTTACCTATAGGCTCTATTATATTCAAGTGAGAAAAGGAGCTGAAGAAACCTATCAACCCACCAAAGCAGATCGTGTTATCGTAACTTATACCGGCGAAAATTTACAAGAGAACACCTTTGATGAAAGTGATGTTCCTGTTAGTTTTAACTTATTAGGAAATCAAGGCCCTGGTATCATCACAGGATTTGCAGAAGCATTGATAGAATTTCAAGGATCTTCCAGTTTTGAAGAAAATACTGACGGTTCAATAAATTACTCTGATGATTTTGGAATGGGTGTGGTGTTTATCCCTGCTGGCTTGGCTTATTTTAATGGAGCTCCAAGTAATTATGAGCCTATTATGTTTGAGTTTAAACTGCTTTCAGGTGTACAAATGGATCATGATGGAGATGGGATACCCTCTTATCTAGAAGACACCGATAATGATGGGATTTATTTTGAGCAAGATGAAGATATGGATAACGATGGTACCCCTAATTATTTAGATGTTGATGATGATGGTGATGGGGTTTTAACAGCTGATGAAATTGAAGTAAATGATGCCAATGAAGACGGAATAATTACAGAGGACGAAATTATTTTTACCGATACCAATAACGATGGTACCCCGGATTATCTGGATCCTGATATCGCAATTGAACAAGAGTAAAATTACTTTTTCAATTCAACAATAGTTAATATCAAAAAATAATAAAGCCTGCTGAAAACTGCAGGCTTTATTTATTTCTATAACGTAGAAGTGGTCATCTAATCCACACTTTCTCCGTGCTGGGAAAGATCCAATCCTTCTAATTCCTTTTCTTCAATAACACGAATTGGAGTAATTAAATCTGTAATTTTATAGAGTAATAAACTTCCGAAGAAAGTGAAAATACTTACTCCTAGCAATGCCGCCATATGGTGTAAGAAAGTAGTCGTTTCACCGTAAACCAACCCTACATCTTTAGCAAAGACAGCCGTTAAAATCATTCCTGAAACTCCTCCAATACCGTGACAAGGAAAAACATCTAAGGTATCGTCTAAACCAGATTTGTTTTTCACCTGTACAGCATACCAACTGATTATTGCCGAAATAAATCCTATAAAAATACTTTGTCCAATAGTTACAAAACCGGCTGCAGGGGTAATGGCCACTAATCCAACTACCGCACCAATACAAGCTCCGGTGGCCGACATTTTCTTTTTATTGAACATATCAAAGAAAATCCAAGCAATCATGGCTGCTGCAGAAGCAAAATTTGTGTTGGCAAATGCGCTTACTGCGTCAAGATTAGCTCCCAGGGCAGAACCGGCATTAAAACCAAACCATCCAAACCATAATAAAGCAGTTCCTAAAATAATATAAGGTACTTGTGATGGATTGTGTACATTCCGTTTTCTTTTACCTAAGTAAACCGCTCCGGCTAAAGCAGCAAATCCAGCCGACATATGTACCACAGTTCCACCGGCAAAATCCAATACATCCCAATTTCTTAATAATCCGTCTGGATGCCAAGTCATATGCGCTAAAGGGGTGTAAATAAACAATACAAAAATGATCATAAATAAAATGTAGCTTCTAAATCGTACACGTTCAGCAAAGCTCCCCGTGATTAAAGCAGGAGTGATAATCGCAAACTTCAATTGAAATAAAGCAAACAGTAAAAATGGAATTGTTTCAGAAAAATCCGGATTGGGAGCAAGTGAAACTCCGTTGAAATTAAAATAAGTCATTGGGTTTCCAATAATACCTCCAATACTATCACCAAAAGCTAAACTAAAACCCACCGTTACCCAAAGAATACTCACTACCCCTAAGGCAACGAAGCTCTGTAGCATGGTAGAAATGATATTTTTCTTGTTGACCATTCCGCCATAGAAAAAGGCTAGCCCGGGCGTCATTAAGAGTACCAATGCGGCAGAAACTAACATCCAGGCCGTATCACCACTATCAATTTCAGCAGCACTTTCGGTCGTACCCGGAATGTTAAACATGTTGATAATCACTAGAATTGCAAGTACAATGAAGTAGATTTTTTTCTTCATGAATTAAGTTTTTTTAGGGTGTAAGTCGTTAAAATGTTAAGAGAGCAATATAAGTATTAATTGTAAGTATTTGAAATTTAGTTGTTAACGCTTTTTGGGATTGAATGCTTTCGTAAAATTTTTCAATTTAAAAATGAAAAATATAATTTTTGAGGATGAAAAATATTAAATCTGTATTCTGTAACTTTTATAAGTGGCTTCGTTTGAAAAATTAGTGATCATAGTTTCTTCTAAAATCAGGAATTATTAACATTGTTCCTTAGAAAATAATAAAGTAAGTATTCCGTTTAAGAAATGTAAATAACTACTTTTGCCCCTATGCCAAAAAATTGGATTTACTTTTTTTTCATCCTTGCTACTCCATCCATTTATGCACAAATAGGGGGTAAAAGTACCTATCAGTTTTTGAATTTAGTGGCAAGTCCCCGTCAAGCAGCTTTAGGCGGAAAAAACATCACGATCTACGATTACGATCCTACTTCAGGAATTTATAATCCTTCCACCATCAATTATAGAATGGATAATAATGTCTCTTTAAATTATGTAAATTATCTAGGAGATGTAAATTATGGTACGGCTTCTTATGCTTATTTAATCGATAGGCACACACAGGTAGTACACGCCGGAGTAACCTATGTGAATTATGGCACCTTTAATGGCTATAATGAGTTTGGAGAAGCTACCGGCGATTTTAGTGGAGGAGAAGTAGCTCTGTCTGTAGGATATGCGTATAATATCCCTTGGACAGATTTTTATGTAGGAGCCAATGTAAAATTAATTTCTTCTAAGTTAGAACAGTATAATTCTTTTGGAGGAGCGGTAGATTTGGGGGTTACTTATTTCTATGAAGATTGGGATTTGGTAATTGCAGGGGTGGTGAGAAATATGGGTACCCAATTTACTCCTTATAATGAAATCTACGAAAAACTACCTTTAGAAGTAGACGTAGGAATTTCTCAATTGGCAGAAGGCGTTCCTATCCGTTGGCATATTACTTTTGAAAACCTCCAGCAATGGAAATTGGCTTTTAGAAATACTGCTCGTGATGAAACCGATCTGGAAGGAAATGTAATTGCCGATGATCCGGGATTTTTTAATAATTTATTGAGGCATACCATCATAGGAGCGGAAATTTTTCCGGAAGGGGGTTTTAACCTAAGGTTGGGCTATAGCTTTAGAAGAGGGGAAGAACTCAGAATTTTAGATCAACGATCATTTGCAGGAGTAAGCGGTGGACTTTCCATTAAGTTTAATAAATTAAGATTAAGCTATACCTATGCGCGCTACCATAGTGCTTCTAGCTCTAGTTTCTTCGGGTTGAATTTAGATTTGAATTAGGTTAGTTAAAGCTGAATCCTACATTAAATTTTAAAGCAATATTATCGTCAAAATCTTCGAGATGATAATTTCCATAGCGATAAAAAGCTCCGGCACCAAAAGTAACATAAGCTATGTCTAGGTAATTCAATTTTAAAAGCCTTCCTAATTCTAATCCACCTTCTAAATAAACATTTTCTTTGGTTTTGAAATTATAAAGAGTGTAGTCGTCACGTAAATCTCCCCAACTTAAATTATGATGAACAATAATTTCAGGATTAAATTTTTCCGATTTAAATAATAAAGAACCAAAGTTATGACTCAAAAATACATCTAGATAACGATCACTTAAAAATTCATAGGGCAACATGGTCTGAAAAGTATTTTCAATAACTACAGGAAAATCATCATCGTGACTTCCTTCACCGGTAAATAATAAACTTCTAGGTAAAATTTCATCTACATAACCGGCTTGAATTCTATAAGAAGTCTTTCCGAAATTTTTTAGAAAAACATTCTGTTCAATTCTTGCTTCTACTTTTTGGTAATTAAAATCACCTTCAAGTAAACCGTCAAATCCATGAGTGTATTGCAAAGTGACAATCGGGAATTTAGTGCCCAAACTCATTTTTTGATAAGGAGTTTGTATAAACCTTTCGGCATACGCATAGCGTAATTTTATAGAAGCACTTGTATGATGAAATGGATTCAAATTATAATCGGTTGCTTTGAAAGCATAATTGTTAAGCGGAGTAATTTTAGCCTGATTTAATTCAATTTCAGTTTGTAAATACTTAAAGCTTCTAAACCCTCCGGAGATGCTATATTTTTGAATATGATCTACTTTTTCAATCATAAAATCCCGTAAACCATTATAAAGATTTTCAGATAAGGGTAAACCGTAACTACCAATTTCTTTAATATCATCTTGATAGGCTGCTTTCACAAAAATATCGTCATCTTTAGAAATGATGTATTTGGCACTTAAGCCATATTTCCATTCATAATCTTTAAATCCATATCCAAAATAGCCGCCTAACTCTAAATCTTTAATTAATTTTTCATTTGTGTAAAGTCCTGCACCAAGCCTTGTACCTTCATGTTTATTGTAACCAAATAATTTTGTTAGGTCTAAATCTATTTTGCCAATTGGTATTTTACCCTGCGGAAGTTTATGGGTATAAGAAATAATTTTATCAAACTTTAATTCTTCGCCTAAACTGTCTATCACACGGTAAGTAATGGTTTCTTCTTCGCTTAACGGGACGGTTCGGTGGGTTTGCCAATATACGCTATCTTTTTTAGGGGCTTCCTCATCTATTTTTAAAACTACAGCAGAAAAATCTTTTGTGGTTAAATTAGGTTGTAGATTAACATTACGGATATAACTCTTTCCTTCAGCAATGACAAAATCATTATTTCCACCGGCATTGGTTGAAAGCTTTAACGAGTAATTTAATTGCTCGGGAAACCAAACTTCTTCCGGTAAATATTGGTATTGCTGCTGAATTTTTAAATCGATCTTTAAATCTTCAAACGGGCTCGCAATTACGTTTTGTATAGCGTAATTTTTCGTATTAATATAAAGTAATCCTTTCAGCCCTTCAATATTTTTACCTTCTTTAGGCTGAAATGAAATAAGATGAATAGTATCTTTATTTTGAAAAAGTGTTTCTTTTAATTGATAATCGTATTTGTTGATAGCTCCATTACTGATCGGGTTTAAAAAGTGCATATCAAGAAGATCGATTACTTCATCATAAAAAGAAAAAGGCTGCATATCTGATGCTAAAGCCGTAAACATCGGGTTTTTAAAACCGGAAACTCTATTGGCAATAACAGTTTCATTTTTTAGTCTGGGGTTTTTAAACTCCTTTTTAGTAATTGATTCCATCACCAAAATATGGCCGCCCTTTAACACTTTGTTGAGTGCTGAATCAACCTCTTTTCCGTCACTTTCAATATCAAAAATTACCTTGTTATAGTAATCGTGTGAATATTCCGGTAAATGTTGTGGATGGTTTTTCTCTCGGTGGGCAATCACTTTTTTTATAATTGGGAGGGCAGGATTTCCGGTTTTTAATAAAACTTCATCCAATTGTTCTTCAGAAGGTTTTAGGGAAAGGTAGAGCGGAGAATCACTCGTAGTAGCTTCAATAATTCTGGTTTCAAAACCAATGTAGCTTAATTGGAGTTCTATGGGGTTTTTATTTATTTGTATGGAGAATTTACCATCAATATCACTAATTGTTCCTTGATGAGGACTGTTTTTTAAAGTAACGTTCACAAAAGCTAAAGGTTCTTCTGTGTTTTCATTACTAATAATTCCTGAAATAGTTTGCTGAGCAAAGGAGGAAGAGACTATAAAAAACAGCAATAGCCTTAGTAATTTTTTTAGCATAAGATTGTAAGTTTAGCGGAATAGTTGGTTCGTTTTTTTATATTTTCGCAAGACTAGTTATTCTATTAAATAACGTCTTTACTAGATATTAGTATACTTAAAATTCGACAAACAAAAATTCAGCCAAAAATTTTCAAATGAAAAAAATCATCATCGCCATCGACGGTTATTCTTCCACGGGAAAAAGTACAGTAGCTAAGCAATTAGCCCGAGCGTTGGGTTATGTGTATGTAGATACCGGGGCGATGTACCGTGCGGTTACCTTATTTGCGATGCGGAATAACTTTATTGGGAAAGATTTTTTTCAGAAAGAAAAGCTTGTTGAAAGTTTAAAAGATATTCAACTTCATTTTCATTTTAATGCCGAAAGAGGTTTTGCTGAAATGTACCTGAATGGTGAAAATGTAGAAAATGAAATCAGAACGATGGAAGTTTCTAATTTTGTAAGTCAAGTAGCAGCAGTGCCTGAAGTAAGAAAAAAACAAGTACAGCAACAGCACGAATTAGGAAAAGAAAAAGGAATCGTGATGGACGGTCGTGATATCGGCACCGTGGTTTTTCCAAATGCCGAATTAAAATTATTTATGACCGCTTCTGCCGAAACCCGCGCACAACGTAGATTTGAAGAACTTCAGCAAAAAGGAGAAAAAGTTACTTATGATGAAGTATTGGAAAACGTAAAATCCAGGGACCAAATAGATACTTCTAGAAAAGACTCTCCATTAATACAGGCAACAGACGCTATTGTTATTGATAATTCCAAAATGAGCTTAGACGAACAATTCAGTAAAATTTTGCAATTGGCTCAACAAGCCATTAAAAACGCTTAATAAAAGTTTAATCAAGCATTTTCTTTTTCATTCTATAAAAGAGTTTAAGCCCTAAACTAAATTCAGCATTAAATTTTAAGCCTTCTTTTCTGTAATAAGGAGAAAAATGTTCTTCATCATGATCTCCATTCGCTAAACCAATAAAGTTAGAATAATTATTATGCCTGAATTTAATCCCGCCTCCCATATAAAAATTGAGTCCTATACGTTTGCTTAAAGACCAAAACCATCCCAAGTTTCCTACCAATCCAAATTTTTGACGGTGATAATCAGCTTCGTCAAATTTTAGATAATTATTTTCTTCAGCAAAAAATTCTTCATTGTAAAACTTCTCATAGTGGTAGATGTAGAATAACTCAATAGATGTGTAAAAATTAGCTTTCTTTTTAGGATTCAAAATAAAATAATACTGAGGTCTAATTTCAACAAGGGTATAGTGCTCACCCGTATTTAATAGATTCCCTTTCTTTACAGAAGAAATAGAGGCATGGCCAAAGCCAATTTCTACTCCCAGTTTTCGTTTTTCACTTATTTCTTTAATATAACCTAAACGCCAACGTGGAGTAGGATAATCAAACGCTTCATAATGAAAATAAAAAGGAGATAATAAATCAAACGTTATCAAATCACCTTTCAATTTTTCAGTTTGTGCATTCATAGAAAAACAAACCAATAATCCGAGGACGAAAATATTTTTCATTTTTAGCCTGATTTCTGAATAGCTATTTAGTGAAAACTATTCAGAATAGAATTTGAGGCAAAAATAATCTTTAAAAATATTTATACATAATGATTTTTAAATATTTGAATATCAAAAAATAAGTTGTATTTTTGCAGCCCTTTTAACCGGCTTTATTGAAAAAGAAAAGGGAAATATAAGAAAAATAATTTTTAATTCTTCTATGTTTTTGCCGGGAAATTTTTTCAAAAAATATAGAATACAAATTTTTAAATCAGCACTATGGCTGAAGAAAACAAAGATTTAGAAGTAAAGGATGTAGCAGGAATGGCTACTGATTCTCAACCGGAAGCAGAGAAGCAACAAGAAAATCCTGAGAAATTCCTTAAAGAATTCAACTGGCACAATTATGAAGAAGGGATTGACCCTATTGATGAGGATAAGCTAGAAGAATTCGAAAAATTAGTAGAAGAAAACTTCGTAGACACTTTAGATGATGAAGTAGTGGAAGGTACTGTAATTAACATTACAGATCGTGATGCTATTATCGATATCAATGCAAAGAGTGAAGGGGTTATTTCGCTTAACGAATTTCGTTACAATCCAGATTTAAAAGAAGGAGACAAAGTAGAAGTATTAATTGATGTTCGTGAAGATGCAACAGGACAATTAGTATTATCTCACCGTAAAGCTCGTGTAATCAAAGCTTGGGACCGTGTAAACGCTGCCCACGATGAAGGTACTATCGTTAACGGATTTGTAAAATGCCGTACTAAAGGTGGTATGATTGTAGACGTGTTTGGTATCGAAGCCTTCTTGCCAGGTTCACAAATAGATGTGAAGCCAATTAGAGATTACGATGCTTACGTTGGTAAAACTATGGAATTTAAAGTGGTGAAAATCAACCACGAGTTCAAAAACGTAGTAGTTTCTCACAAAGCACTTATCGAAGCAGATATCGAAGAGCAGAAGAAAGAAATTATCGGTCAATTAGAAAAAGGTCAAGTATTAGAAGGTACTGTGAAGAACATCACTTCTTACGGTGTGTTTGTTGATCTTGGAGGAGTTGACGGATTAGTTCACATTACCGATCTTTCTTGGTCAAGAATCAACCATCCAAATGAGATTGTTGAATTAGACCAGAAATTAAACGTAGTAATCTTAGACTTCGATGAAGCTAAAACAAGAATTCAATTAGGTCTTAAGCAATTAAGCAAGCATCCTTGGGAAGCTCTTGATAACGAACTTAAAGTTGGAGACAAAGTAAAAGGTAAAGTAGTTGTAATCGCAGATTACGGTGCATTTATCGAAGTTGCAGAAGGAGTAGAGGGGTTAATCCACGTTTCAGAAATGTCTTGGAGTACTCACTTACGTTCAGCTCAAGATTTCGTGAATGTTGGTGATGAGGTTGAAGCTCAAATCTTAACTTTAGATAGAGAAGAGCGTAAAATGTCACTTGGTATTAAGCAATTAACTCCAGACCCTTGGACAGATATTACCTCTAAATACCCAGTTGGTTCTCGTCACACAGGAGTAGTAAGAAACTTTACTAACTTTGGTGTATTCGTAGAATTGGAAGAAGGTATCGATGGTTTAATATATATTTCAGACCTTTCTTGGACTAAGAAAATTAAGCACCCATCAGAATTCTGTAACGTAGGTGATAAGTTAGACGTTGTAGTTCTTGAACTTGATGTTGAAGGACGTAAACTAAGCTTAGGTCACAAACAAACAGAGGAAAACCCTTGGGATAAGTACGAAAGCGAATTTGCAGTAGGTACAAAACACACCGCAACTATCGACGAAATGGTAGACAAAGGTGCAACCATCAAATTTAATGATGATATCACTGCATTTGTTCCAACCCGTCACTTAGAAAAAGAAGATGGTTCTAAACTTGGAAAAGGTGAAGAAGCAGAATTTGTAATTATCGAGTTCAATAAAGAATTCAAGAGAGTAGTCGCTTCACATATGTCAATTCACAAAGAAGAAGAGGCAAAAATCGTTAAGCAAGCTGCCAAAAAAGCACAAGAAGATAACAAACCTACATTAGGTGATGCTAACGCAGATCTTCAAGCTTTAAAAGATAGAATGGAAGGAAAATAATTTCCGGAAATCTTATCCAATAAATCAAATCCCTTTCGGTTTACCGGAAGGGATTTTTTAATATTTATTATGTCGCACTGAGCTTGTCGAAGTGTGAATTATAAACTTTAAATGTTACTTCTAGCAAGTGTCAATAATTATATTATACTAATAACTGTTCACTGCTAATACTGCCTCCTGATTGATGCTGTTCGAGCGGGCTTTCCGTTACAAGTACGCAGTAAAACTTCAAAAAAATAAAGCCTTTTAAAAAGCTTCTTTCGTCGCTTTCTAAAAGGCAAATTTTTTAAGAAGTCTTGCTTTACGGGCTTTTCACTACAATCCCTAACAGAATTAATGATAAGAAAAACAAGCAATTTTTTAATGTTCTCTATTACTGCAAGGTTTGTAGGTATTATAATCTAATTGTCTGTATTACAATTTAATATATCAACGTTTTCTTGAACTTCATTAGCTACGTTGAACCTTCCCTTTTTAGCATATCATTCTTAAGATTTTTTTCAGTTGAGTATGTGATTCCGGATCAAGTCCGGAATGACGGCAACTTTAACTATCAAAAATTATAAAAAATACCTACAAGGTCAAAAAAGACCTTGCAGGATATTATTTAGTATTCTAAGTTAAAAAATTAAATTTTTTGATTCGAAGTCGAGTAAGAAGTTTTTTCAGCTTCAGCTTCTGTTGAATTAGAATCGTTTTCTGGGGTTTCAGGTTCTGGGAAATTTTGGTTACCAAAAAACTGGGCTTGCATTTGTTGCATGCGTTGCATCATTTGTTTTCTAATTTCATCAGGATTCATACTCATCATTGATTCACCAAAAAAGTCATCATCAAAAGAACTCTCAAAACCAGACATATTAAAACTTTGCATATGCGCTTGCATCATTTTTCGCGCATTTGCCATTAAGCTATCCATTTCTTGTGGATTCACTTGCTGGCCATTTACCGACGACCAGGAATAAGAGTAGGTTGAGTCTTTTCTAATTAAATTTCCGTGTTCGTCAAATTCTTTATGAACTTCCCAATTACCTTGCGGACTTTTACCTTTTATATCTTCATAATTCTTAGAAGGTTCTGCTTTTTCAGTTTGTGAAGAACAAGACCAGAAAAAGCCTAAACTCAAAACAACTAATGTTAACTTTTTCATGATATTTACTGTTTTTTGAAAAACTTGTTATCAAAAAAAGTGCCTTTTTAAGTAAATGTCAGCTACAAAATAAAAAACTGCCTTAAAAGTTTTTATATGACATATTATGGGTACAATTGTCATTTGTAACTTCTAAGACAGTTTTAGAATATGAATTGTCTTTCTTATAAAGACCTTACTTTTTTCAATTTTTCTTTCCAGGTTTCCAGTTGTACTTTGTGTCTTTCTATATTTTTAAGCACATCCCTTACCATCGGATTAGTTTCATCTACATTAGAGAAAAATTGCAAGTTATTTTCCAACTGCGTAATTTCTGCTTTTGTTTCAGAAATTTTCTTGCGTAAAAAGTTTTCTTCTTTTTCAATTTTTCTGTCATCATCAGCTTCATCTAAGGCCTGAACACGATTTTCGTATTTCATCATTTCAGCCTCTTTTCTTCCAATATCCACTTGTTCAAAAAGTTTGTCAAGCACTTTGTTAAATTTTCCTTCAATATAGCGACGGTTGTATGGTACGCGGCCTACTTCTTTCCATTCAGCGATTTTTGCCTTAATGATTTTGATATCTTCTTTAGGATCTCCTGAAAGTTCTATCTCTCTCGCTGCATCTAGAAGTTCTTTCTTTTTATCAAAAGCTTCATTTTCTTCTTTGTTTTCTTCGTTTCTTACAGAATGTAACCTATCAAAATAATGATTACAAGCGGCTTTAAATCGTTTCCAGATTTTATCACTGTCTTTTCTTGGGACGTGACCAATTTTTTTCCACTCGGCTTGAATTTTCTTCATTACCGGTGTTGTGCTTTTAAAGTCTTCGTTGTCTTTATTAGCTTCGGCAATTTCAATTAATTCAAGTTTTTTCTCTAAATTATCGTATTGGTCTTTCTTAAGGTTTTTGTAGAAGGCATTTTTCTTACGGTTAAAAGTTCTCACCGTTTGTTTGAATAATTGCCAAGTTTCTTCATTTACATTTCTAGGTACTTTTCCTGCTTTAAAGAATTGTTCCCGTAATTCTTCAACAAGTTTAATGCGTTGTTGAGCTTGATTATGAGAAGTAATTTCAGCATCGGCAATTACCTTAATTTGCTCGATAATGTTGTTCTTAACCTCTAGATTTTTTTCTTTTTCTTTATCGAGCTCAGCAAAATGTTCCTGACGGTTTTCGTGAATTTTTTTGGTAGCTTCACTAAATTTTTCCCAGATATCTTCTCGGTATTCTTTAGCGACCGGGCCTACATCTTCTTTCCACATTTTATGGAGCATCTGTAATTCCCTAAAAGAGCGGTTAATGTCTTTTTCTTCAGCTAATTCTTCAGCACGGGCAATCATTTTTAGTTTCTGTTCAAGGTTATGTTTAAAATCCATATCCCTAAACTCACGGTCTAAGTGTAAGAAATCGTAAAAATGTTCTACGTGGTGATGGTAAGTTCGCCAAATATCTTTATAGCTTTCCCGGGGAACCGGTCCGGCTTTTTTCCAACGTTCTTGAAGTTCTTTAAATTGATTGAAATTGGCATTCATATCTGCGCCGGCACCAATCATTCCTTTTAACTCTTCAATAATAGCTAAACGGTCTTCTAGGTTTTTTTGAAGGTTTTTCTTTAGCTGTTGGTAATAATTATTTCGTTTTTCTTTATAGTCGAAGTAAACTGAATTGAATTCTTTTTTAAGCGGAGTAGAGTAGTGGAAGTCTATAATGTTACCCCCTTCTTCTAAAAACTCCTCTTTTTTCTGCTCCATTTCTTCTTCAAACTTCGCATCAAATTCAGTTTTTATTTCTTGAACGTGTTCACGTATGTGCTGAACTTTTTCATTTTTAATAAGTCCGGAAAGTTCTTTCACCAACTCCTGCATTGTCATAGAATGATAATCTTTCATTTCTATGCCATGACGTTCGTGAGAATCCTCATCTTCGCTATCTTCAGCAATAGCATCGTCTAGTTCATCTTGATGGGAAGAGTCTTCGCTGTTGCTTTCTTTTTCTTCAGAATTTTCATGAGTATCATCCTCTTCATCTGAAGAACCTTCTGTAGTGAGTTGCTCGTTATTATTATCAACAGGCTTCTTTTCAGATTCATCAATCATGGATTGTTCGGCTTCAGAAGTAGGATTTTCTGTAGCTTCTTGATTATCTGTATTTTCTGAAGGGTTTTGAGCTTGTTTTTGCTCTTCTTCTTGATTTTGAGATTTTTCCTTGTCAGACATATCTTTCAATGTTAAGTTCATCATTATTTAGTTTTGAAAGATAGTAACTCCTAAGCTACTCTGCAAAAAAAAGAAAAAAATCTTGCGATAGGGGAAATGAAGGTTTAGATTTCGTTCCAGATTTCCCAAGAACGCTCTGCTTGATATTCCAGCATTTTCTGACCGTTATAAAGTTTGCATCCGCGTACTTTTCCGTTAGCTAAAAAGGTAGTTAATGGCGGGTTGTAAACTAAATCGTATAATAAGTGGCGATGGTCTAAATATTCATAAGGGATTTCCGGGACTTCATCTAAATTGGGATGGGTTCCCAAAGGAGTGCAATTGATAATTAAAAAGTGTTTTTCTAGTACTTCTTTGGTAACTCCGGCGTAAGAAAAATCGTTTTTAGTAGGATTTCTGGAAACAAACTGATATTCAATTCCTAATGAGCGTAACGCGTGTGCTACTGCTTTTGAGGCTCCGCCGGTTCCTAAAATTAAGGCCTCGGTATGTTGTTTCTCCAATAAGGGAAATAAAGATTTCATAAACCCAAAACAGTCGGTATTGTAACCTACGAGTTTTTTGTTTTTTACCTGAATGGTATTTACGGCACCAATTTTGGCGGCTTGCTCATCCAACTGGTCTAAAAATGGTAAAATTGTTTGTTTGTAGGGAATGGTAACGTTTAATCCTTTTAAATCTTTTTCGTGCGCTACAATTTCCCGAAAATCGGTGAGGCTGGGTAAGTCAAAATTTTGATAAGTAGCACGAATTCCTTCCGCAGCAAATTTTTTTTCGAAATGACTCTTAGAAAACGAATAAGAGATGTTTTTTCCTACTAATCCGTATTTATCCATTGGTATTGGCGTTTTTATTTCCGTAGCGTTCTAACCCGAACACTATTAAGATTCCCAAAATTATGAAAAAAATGGCTATCCACGTGGATAGGTCGGTTAAATGCGGTAAATATCTGTCGTAATTGTCTAAAATTAGATTTCCGTTGGCATCTTTTAGGTATTCTCCTGCTGAATTTACTTTGAAAATTTTTTCTTTCCACGGCCAAACCACTCCCAACGAACCAGTGATAAAACCAATAATTATCGCGTAAGTTATGTTTTTATAATGCTTGAGGACGAAACCTAAAATGTGTGATAAAGTAACCATACCAACCAAAGAGCCTAAAGTAAATGAAGCTAAAACTTTTAAGAGACTCATTCTTTCAGTATTATCGGTAAATGAAAAATCCCATTTGGCAATATCGGTTAAAGTATTAAAGAGTGCGTTCACAGAATCTACCAATAACAACACGTAGTTGCCAATAAGAATTAAAATGAATGAACCGGAAAGTCCCGGAAGTGTCATTCCCGAAACACCTATAATTCCGCATAAAAATACAAACCAGAGATTATCATTTTCCGTGGCGGGTTCCATTAAGCTTATTCCGACACCGGCGATAATTCCTAATGCGATGAACAATAAGTTACTGGCCGATTTGAGTTTGAAATCTTTGGAAATGTAGTAAATGGATCCAACGATCATTCCGAAGAAAGAAGCCCAAACATATAATTCAAAATGGTCAATAAGAAAATCCAATACTTTAGAAACGCTAAAGTAGCTTATTACCATTCCTAAAATGAGCAAGCTTAAGAATTTGCCGTTTATATAATGGTAGAGACTTTTAAATCTTCCGTTGATAAGTAATAAAAAGGCTTTGTAATTTATTTTTTGAAGGGAATAAATAAATTCTTCGTAGAAGCCTGCCACAAAAGCAACGACTCCGCCGGAAACTCCCGGGACTTTATTGGCAGCTCCCATGGCGAGCCCTTTTAATACTAAAAATAATTTATCTTTAAACGTCCGGGTTTGCTGCATCTCCGTCTGGCTTCTGGTCGGCTAATTTTTCTAAGATAATAATTAAAAAGAATCCGGCAAGCATTAATAGTCCGGCAAAAAGTAAATGCGAATCTCCATCGTAATTCCAAGGTAACACAGATTTATCTTTTAGGACAATTACTTTTTCTTCAATTTTTGTGCTTTCCAAGACTTCTTTCCAAGGCCAGATTTTATTTAAAGAACCGGTAATAAAGCCTGTTAACACTGCCAAAGTTAAATTTCTGTAGTGCTTAAATAACCATTTTAATATTTTAGAGAAAGTAAGCAAACCTACAATAGCACCTAAACCCACCAAAGCTATTTTTTTGAAATCAAAATCATGAACAGCTTGGGTGATATTTCTGTAAGCTCCTAGCAGTACTAAGATAAATGCTCCTGAAATTCCCGGTAAAATCATAGCGCAAACAGCTAAAGCACCACAAAGTAAAAGGTATAAATTACTATTGGATGAAGTTGCCGGTGGAAGGGAAGTAAGGTAAAAGGCTATTACCGCTCCCAAAATTGCGGCAATGATGGTCGAGATTTTCCATTTTTCAATTTGCTTGGCAACGAACCAAATGCTGGCAATGACCAATCCAAAGAAAAAAGACCAAATAAGAATGGGATGTTCTTTCAACAGATAATTGGCCAATCGCATAAAAGTAAATACACTGAATAAAATTCCGAGGATTAAGGCTACAATGAAATTTCCGTTTAATTTTTCCCAGAAACTTTTAAAGCCATGTTCTTTCCAAGTACTGAAAAGGGACAAGTCTATATTTCCTATAGTGGTAATTAATTCTTCGTAAATTCCTGAAATGAAAGCGATGGTTCCACCAGAAACGCCGGGAACGGTGTCTGCTGCTCCCATAGCTACACCTTTTAAGACAATGGTTAAATAGTCTTTAAAACTTCTTTGCATAGTGATTGTTAAAAAGACAAAAGTAGCAATTTATAGATGATTTGTAAGAACTTGATTGGTTTATTGGGAATACTTTTCAATAAGGTTTTGAACGCTGTTCCTTCTAAAAATCATCGGAAAAAGTTCTTCTACAATTATAGAATATTCTACATCTATTTTTAGAGCCTTCCTTAAATGATAATAACCTTTTTCGCCTTCATTTAAGCTAAAGTAAAGTCCTGCCATACGGTATTCAATTTCAGCAGTTTCGGGATAAAATTCGATAGCTTGAAAAAGTACGTCGAGTGCAGTTTCGTATTCTCCTAAATTGATCAACAAATCACAACGGGTAATCCAAGTTTCCAGTTCGTAATTACCTAATTCTAAAGTTTTACGGTAGCCTTTTTCGGCTTCTTCCACAAAATTCAATCGGTTATTGATTTTAGCGTAACGTTTCCAATACAATACGTTTTCACTATCAATACTTATGGCTTTGTTGATGTAATATAAAGCATTTTGATAGTCAAGTTTTCTCAGGTAAAAATCAGTAATGGCAATCCAAGCTTTATCTAAAAGTGGGTCTTCATCTACGGCTTTCTCGTAAAAAGTTAAGGCCTCTTTTTTCATTTTCAGTTTCTCGTAGCACTTTCCTATTCTTAGGTAGGCGTAAGCCATGGGGTCGTCCAACTCCAAGGTAACCATATAATTTTCGATGGCTTCTTGGTGTCTTTTCAGTTTCTCGAGCACTTTACCTTTTTCCATGTAAGCACCTACGAAATATTCATCTGAAATAATCGCAAAATCAAAAGCAGTTAAGGCTTTTTCGTAATCTTTTAAATTGAAATATTCTTTCCCTATTTGATGCCAAGCCACCTCGCAATAAGGGTGTTTATTTAAAAACATATTAAGGTAATCGATAGCTTCTTGGTGTTGCTCTAAAAAGTCGAAACAGTAAATAATATTATACAACGCGGCAAAATCTTCTTCCTCCAGTTCCAAACACTTCATGAAATTGAATTTTGCATTGTCGTAATCTTCCATAAACATATATTCCATAGCAATTAAGGAATATATTTCAGCAGCATCGGGAGCAAAATCCAAGGCCGTTTCTAAGGTTTGAATTGCCATTTTATGGTTATCGCGCTTAGAAAAAATATTGGCTTTTTGTATATAAACTTCTTCGTTGGAAGGTTCTAAATCGTGTAAGCTGTTTAAAAGTGAATCTGCTTCGGTAAGTTTATTTTCAAAAATTAAAATCTCTACTTTGAAAAGTTGAAGGACACTCGCATGCGGATGCTGTTCTAATCCTAATTTTACGGCTTTCTTTGCTAAAGCAAATTTTCCGCTTTCTAGGTAATGAAAAATAATACCTTCAAACTCGTTAGAATCAAAGAACAAAACGTCATTGGTTTTGAGCATAGATTCAAATTTGGTAAGAGAGAAATTGTTGTCTTCGTTTTGACTTAGATGCATACACGAAATTTTACGGATTTCTACTGTATTAAAGTTACTATGTATAACGAATGCTTTACGTGATTCGTATTTTTGTTGTTAACAAAGTAATTAACAGCTTGCTTTTTGTTGAATTTCATTTAAAATATCCAAGATGATTGCACAGCCTTTTTTTATTTCTTCTTCTGAAATAGTTAAAGGTGGTGTAATTCTCACGGCTCTTTTTTCAAACAATAGCCAAAAGAGAATCAATTCACGTTCTTTAGCTTTTAAAATCAATTCGTTAGCAACTTCGTCGGAAGAAAGGATAGGAGCTAACATTAATCCTTTTCCGCGTATTTCTTGAATTAACGGATGTACTAAAAGCTTTCTGAAAAGTTGTTCTTTTTGAAGGCTTTCTTCTATTAATGTGGAAGAAGTGATTTCTTTTAAAGTGGCTAAACTAGCGGCAGCAACAACAGGATTTCCTCCAAAAGTAGTAATGTGTCCCATTTTTGGGTTATCGCTAAGTGAGTCCATAATTTCTGCGGAAGCTACAAACGCACCGGCCGGTAATCCGCCTGCCATTCCTTTACCAATCACTAAAATATCGGGAACAATTCCATAATGTTCATAAGCGAAAAGTGTTCCTGTACGTCCAAATCCCGGCTGAATTTCATCTAAAATGAGCAAGGCACCTACTTCTTCACATTTCTGTTTTACTTTTTTGAGAAAATCATTTTCAGGTTGAATGAATCCTGCGCCTCCCTGAATGGTTTCTAAAATTACCGCTGCTGTATGTGATGTGATTTTTTTAATTGAACTTTCCTCATTGAAATCTAAGAATGAAATTTCCGGCAATAAAGGTTCAAAAGGTTTTTTGCGTTCTTCAAAGTCCATTAAACTTAAGGAACCCATCGTATTGCCGTGATAAGCGTGATGTGCTGCGATAATTTCTTTTTTACCAGTATAACGTCTGGCAAGTTTTAAAGCACCTTCGATAGCTTCGGTTCCGCTATTGACCAAGTAAGTTTTGGCGTTTGGGATTTGTACTTTTTCACTTAATAATTTTGTGTATTCTACCGCCGGGCTTTGCGCATATTCCCCATAAACCATTACATGCAAATAATTCTCGCTTTGGGTGTGAATGGCTTCTACTACTTTTGGGTGACAATGCCCTAAACTACAAGCTGAAACGCCGGCGACAAAATCTAAATGAGCTTTGCCCTCGGTGGTGTAAATATAGCTTCCTTTTGCTTTTTTTACTTCCAACCCTAATGGATGCGGAGTGGTTTGTGCTTGGTATGTAAGAAAATCTTTATTCAATATTAATTATCGGTTTTTACTTTTTTTAAAGGGGACAGCTTCTTAATTTTCTTTTTATTCGGAGGAATACTGTCCTTCGTAGCGGTATCAGTTTCCCGATGTTCTAAAATATCAGGAGTTAACCTCGAATTTTCATTGAGCAATTGCGGATCTTCCTCTTTTCTTTCATCAAAGAAATTTTCATCTGTTGGTAAAGGTATTCCTTTAATTTTGGGTAAATCAATAGGGCCTTCATCTGCAAATAAATCTTCTTTACGGGTTAGTTGTTCATCGCCACGCCAATTAAAGTTTTTTAATCTTCTTGCATTTTTAGGAAAATCGCTTTCTTGATAAAGCGTACTTTCAACATCGGTGTAATAGTAAATATCTGAAATGCCGCGCTCTTCAAATAAAATTTTGATAGAAGAAGAAATAGCTTTGTCTATCCCAATTAGCGAACCGTCTTCATTTCTACTATAATAAATGGTTTCTGTGTTTTTGATGAAATTTGCTTCTTTAAGTTCATTATCATCGCTAAACAGCCCATACATTTCTTTTCCTTTCACCTGATTGTAGCCTTCAATGCTATCTTTTTGAATCATAAAAGCATTGTAGAATACTTTTAAAGAATCCATTTTTTCAGTTTTTGGGTCATTGATTAAATGAATGCTATCACCCGTCATTTGACTATTTGCCGACCAAACGACCGGGTTTCCAATCATTTGGGTTAAGCCGGTTTTTTCGTTAATATGAATGGAATCACATTTTCCGCTCATATCACTTTTATACATTTTGGAATGATAAAAGCCTCGGATAATTCTATTTTCCGGTTTTCCTGTAATCATTAAGGTATCGCTATGAATATGAATGGAATCTTGCTCCTGTTTCATCGAAGCTAATGCTCTTTTTGTAATAAAAAGAGAATCCCGGTCCCGAAACACTTCTGCATAATGTCCCCGAATCACCGATTGATTGGCAGTATCGGTTACTTTTATGTTATTGGTGGCGGAAGCAAAACTCTCATTTCTGTTGAAATAAATACTGTCACCTTCAAGTTTTCGGTTTTCGTAATAAACCGTCGATTTTTTTACAAAATAGCCTTTGTCATTTCGGGTATCGTAATAACCACGTTCACAGTAAATTTTACTGGTTTCACTGGTGATGGTCGAAGGTCCGTAGAGATAGGCATTTCCTGTTTCTGAATAAAAATCGAGTTGCTGAGAATTGATAATGTAATCTGGATTGGTCACCACCACATCGTTGACAAACGAATATTTTTTTTGTTCCATATAATACCTTCCTACTATGCTGGTAATCGTACTGGCGGTATCTTGAACCTTCCCGCCGCTTCGGTAAAAAGATTGTTGTTTTATCCTATCGAAAAATAAAGAATCTGTAGTTAGCGTGTTGCTTGGAGTTTTTAAACGGACATCGGTACTGGCAAAGGCAAATTTGGTTTGACCATTGTATTCGGCATATTTACTGGTCATAGTGATGGTGTCGCCTTGTTTCATCCTTACATTTCCGTAGGCTTTAAAAAAGTCATCTTCTTTGTAAAAGATGGCTTGGTCACACCAAACTTCAATTCCTTCATGGTTAAAATAAACTTGCTTATTGACCTTACTTAATATAAATGCTCCAGGATATTTCTGTTCATCTTTATAGGAACGGTCACTGGTGTAATCTATTTTTTTGGTTTGCGAAAAGCCAAAGCCAACAAATAGTAAGCAACTAATTAAAAATGTGTACCGAATTATATTTTTCAAAAAGTTAGATTTTATTCAAAAATAAAGAAATCTTTTTTCTGAAAGGCTTTTAATCAAAAAACGCTCCAAAAAAGTTGAAGCGTAAAATGTTTTTTGATTTCAATTGAAATTACCGCATAATGGTTTGCTTTCTATCTGGTCCCACTGAAACAATTTTAATAGGTACTTGCAATTCTTCTTCAATAAATGCGATGTAATCTTTGAAAGCCTGCGGAAATTGAGATTCGTCACTCATTTTGGTGAGGTCTTCTTTCCAGCCTTTTATTTCTTTGTAAATAGGAGATAAGTTATCTTCTTCAATATTATATGGTAAATGTTCTATTTCTTCACCTTTATAGTTGTAGCCCGTACAAACTTTAAGTGTATCGAATCCACTTAACACATCACCTTTCATCATCATTAATTGGGTAACTCCGTTAACCTGAACGGCATATTTTAATGCTACCAAATCTAACCAACCACATCGCCTTGGTCTTCCGGTAGTTGCTCCAAATTCGTTTCCGATTTTAGCCATTCGTTTACCGTCTTCGTCGAATAATTCAGTGGGGAAAGGGCCGCTACCTACACGAGTGGCGTACGCTTTAAAAATCCCGAAAACTTCGCCAATTTGGTTGGGAGCGATTCCTAACCCGGTACAAGCTCCGGCAGCAGTGGTGTTGCTTGAGGTCACAAAAGGATAGGTTCCAAAATCAATATCCAGTAAAGAACCTTGCGCACCTTCAGCCAAAATTGTTTTGCTATCTTTTTGAGCACGGTGCAAATATTCTTCAGAATCAATAAAAGTAAGGGTTTTTAAAACTTCTACAGCTTCAAAAAAATCTTTTTCTAATTCTCTTAAATTGTACTGAATATCTACGCCATAGTAAGAAATCATCGACTCATGCTTATTGGCCAAATTTCTATATTTCTCTTTCCAGTCGCTCATTTCTAAATCACCAATGCGTAAGCCATTACGACCGGTTTTATCCATATAAGTTGGACCAATACCTTTTAAGGTTGAACCAATTTTAGCTTTTCCTTTGGCAGTTTCTGAAGCCGCATCTAATAAACGATGCGTAGGCAGAATGATATGCGCTTTTCTAGAAATTAGTAGCTTAGACTTATAATCTAAATCGAATTTTTTGAGGTTGTCCAATTCCTTTTTAAAGATTACCGGGTCTATCACGACTCCGTTTCCTACAAGGTTAATGGCGTTTTCGTGAAAAATCCCGGAAGGAATAGTGTGCAAAACGTGTTTAATACCATCAAATTCTAAGGTGTGCCCTGCGTTTGGTCCTCCTTGAAAGCGAGCAATAATGTTATAGTTAGCGGTGAGTACGTCTACAATTTTACCTTTTCCTTCGTCTCCCCACTGTAGTCCTAATAGCAAATCTACTGCCATATAAATATTTTATTTGGATGATTTTTTGGTTCCGTAAAAGTATAATGAGTGGTTACTGATTTCAATATCAAAAACCTCTTCTATTGTTTGTTTGATCGATTGAATTCTAGGGTCACAAAATTCGATTACTTCACCGGTATCGGTTAAAATAACGTGGTCATGCTGGCGGTCGAAATAAGATTTTTCGTATTGTGCCTGATTTTTACCAAACTGGTGTTTTCTCACTAAACCACATTCGAGTAAAAGTTCAATCGTATTGTATAAAGTAGCACGACTTACGCGGTAGTTTTTGTTCTTCATAGTAATATAAAGTGACTCGATATCAAAATGTTCGTCACTATCATATATTTCCTGAAGTATAGCAAAACGTTCTGGTGTTTTACGATGTTTTTTTTCTTCTAAAAACTTCGTAAAGACGTTTTTAACTACGGCCTGGTCGTTTTTTTGTTTTTCTGTTTCTTCCATAACTCTGCCTGCAAATTTAAACTTTATTCACGGGTAACCTTATCAATTCCGTTTATTTTTTTCAGTCGGTCCATTAATTTTTTCAGAATGGATTTATTTTTAACGACGACTGTAATTTGACCTTTAAAAACGCTGTCGTGGCTCTCAAAAGAAATTTTTCGCATATCTACGTGAAGATTATTGGAGATTTCTTTGGTGATTTCACTTACCAATCCAAGGTCGTCTAACCCGTTGAGGTGAATTACAGCGCTAAATTCTTGTTGTGATGAATCTATCCATTTTGCCTGAATAATTCTGTAAGCATAATTACTTTGAAGCTGAATAGCATTGGGGCAATCTTTTTTATGAACTTTTATTCCATCATTTACCGTGATGAAACCAAATACAGGGTCACCAGGAATAGGATTGCAACAATTGGCGAATTTATACTCCAGTTTTTCCTCATCTTTCCCAAAAACCAGTTGGTCATAATTTTGGGTGATTTCTTCTTTATTAATATCCTGAGGAACACTTGGTTTCCTTATTTTATTTTTGAAGAACGAAACAAATGCATTGCTTCTGGAAGCAGCAAAATCTTTTAATTTGGTGTTGTCAATCGTACCTATACCAACTCTGTAAAATAAATCTAAACTAGTTTTAAGTTTGAAATATTTTACCAATTGGGCGATGGTTTTATCGTTGAAAGGTATTTTTTGCGCTTTTAACTTTCGGGTTAAAATGGCTTTACCTTCTTCAGCAATTTGCCTTTTTTCATCTTTTAGTGATGATTTAATTTTGGAACGTGCCCTAGCCGTATTTGCGTAATCTAGCCAGTTGTTAGTAGGTTTTGTTTTTTCTGAAGTAATAATATCTACCTGATCGCCACTTTTTAACTCATGACTTAACGGAACCAGTTTTCCGTTTACTCTTGCTCCACGAGTTTTTAAACCAATTTCTGTATGAATACTGAAAGCAAAATCCAGTGGCGTGGCTCCTTTTGGTAAGGATTTTAAATCTCCTTTAGGAGTGAATACAAAAATTTCTTTGGAGTAAAGGTTCAGTTTAAATTGCTCGACAAAATCGACCGCATTTACTTCGTTATTTTCTAAGGCTTCCTGTAATTTATTAAGCCATTGGTCTAAATTTTGGTCTTCTTGTTCTCCTTCATTTTTATATTTATAATGCGCAGCATAACCTTTTTCGGCAATTTCGTTCATACGCTCACTTCTTATCTGAACTTCCACCCAACGTCCTTTTGGGCCCATCACGGTAATATGAAGCGCTTCGTAACCGGTAGATTTAGGTGAAGAAATCCAGTCCCGTAATCGGGTGGGGTTAGGGCGGAAATGATCGGTAACGATGGAGTAAATTTTCCAAGCTAAAAACTTTTCGTCTTCCGGGGAACTTCTATAAATAATCCGGATAGCAAATTTGTCATATACTTCATCAAAAGTGATATTTTGCTTCAGAATTTTTTTACGGATAGAAAAAACCGATTTTGGTCTTCCTTTAATTTCATAATCTAATTGCTCCCTATCTAAAGAATCGGCTATGATTTTGGTGAAATCCTGAATGTAAACATCTTGCTCTTCCTTACTTTCCTTCATTTTCATTAAAATATCCTGATACACTTCCGGTTCAGTATATTTTAAACTCAAATCTTCTAACTCGGTTTTAATATTATAAAGTCCAATCCTATGAGCAAGTGGTGCGTAAATATAAAGCGTTTCCGAAGCAATTTTTACTTGCTTATCGGCACGCATCGCATCCATTGTTTGCATATTATGAAGACGATCGGCAATTTTGATAATAATTACCCTAACATCATCATTCAATGTAAGCAACATTTTACGGAAATTTTCCGCTTGAAGTGAAACGTCACGTTCCGGTTTTAAATGACTTATTTTGGTAAGTCCGTCAACAATCCTTGCCACGGTTTCTCCAAACATTTGTTCAATGTCATTGAGCGTGTATTCCGTATCTTCAACCACATCGTGTAATAACGCCGCAGCGATAGAAGTAGCATCCAAACCAATTTCTGAAGCTACAATTTTTGCCACCGCGATGGGATGAAAAATATAAGCTTCTCCCGATTTTCTACGTTGGTCTTTATGCGCATCGACCGCAATTTCAAAAGCTTGGCGAATAAGGGTTTTATCATCATCTGTTAAGGTGCGATAACTTATTCGCAGCAATTCTTTGTATTGCTTGGCAATTCTTTTGTTTTCTTTTTCTATTTCTTCTTCCGTCAAAACCATACGACTAATATACTAAAGTATGCGATTATTTCAGCTTTAAATTCTGAATTCGTTGTAAAAGTGTAGGATGCGAATAATGAAAGAAAACATAAGCTGGATGCGGTGTGAGGTTACTTAAACTGTTGCTGGATAGTTTTTTAAGGCTGCTCACCAGTGGTGCGCTTCCAAAAGTTTTTTTGGCATAATCATCGGCTTGATATTCAAATTTGCGGCTGAGTAAATTCATTAATAATCCCGTAATTTCTGAAATAGGAGAATATAAAATTCCGAAAGCGATTAAACCAATATGAAAACTGGTTTCTTCGACTCCTAAAGCCTGCGAAAGTAATGGACTGCTCACAAATAGCGACAATAACCAAAGGGTGAATCCGGTAGTGATAATTCCCGCAAAAAGATTAAAAATGATATGTTTTTTCTTGTAATGACCTACTTCGTGAGCCAATACGGCAACAATTTCATCTTCTTCAAGATCGTTCACTAAGGTATCGAAAAGCGTAATTCTTTTTTCACTTCCAAATCCTGAAAAATAAGCATTGGCTTTGGTACTTCGTTTGGAACCATCGATAATAAATATTTTATCTAGCGTAAAACCAACCGTCTTGGCGTAGGCTTCAATTTTACTTCGCAAACTGCCTTCTTCTAGTGGAGTTTGTTTGTTGAAAAGCGGAACGATAAGTTTACTGTAAAACATGTTCATTACTACTGAAAAAACGGTAACCAATGCCCAAGTATAAATCCAGAAGTTTTCACCGGCAAATTGATAAAACCAAATAATGAGTGCTAAAATTCCGCCGCCGATAATAGCCATCATCAGCCAATCTTTGATTTTATCGAAGAAAAAAGTCTTTTTCGTGGTTTTATTGAAACCGAATTTTTCTTCAATAACAAACGTGCTGTAATAGGAAAATGGAGTGGTGAGGATATCGCTACCAATCATAATGATTCCGAAGAAAATAAGAGCGATTAATATTTCGTTATCTGTAATTGAACGGGCTATTCCATCTACCCAAGCAAAACCATCTAAAAAGAAAAAAGCTAGCGTTAACACCAACGAAAAGGCAGAAGTAAGAACCCCGAATTTATAGCGTGTCTTTTTATAAGACTGTGAACGTTCGTATTCTTCCTCTTCATAAACGTCTTGAAGTTGTGGCGGTAAATTGTCCTCAAAATGTTTAGCATTTAACGCATCTAATATTTGGTCGAATATAAAATCGAGGACTAAAATGGCAATAATGATATAAAAAACTGTTTCTGCAGTCATACTTGAAAATTAGCAATTATTTATTCTATAAAATGTTTCTTCTTTCTGTATGGGATGCTGAATCAAGTTCAGCATGACGAGTTAAATTTTTCCTAAAACCTATCACCTTATAAAAATCCTCTTTGTCTTTTCGCTTCAAAAATAAGGATTCCTGCAGCTACTGAAACGTTCATCGAATCAATTTCACCTTGCATCGGGATGTGAATATTTTGAGTTGAATTTATTCGCCATTCTTCGCTTAATCCATCAGCTTCGGTACCAACAACAATCGCTGAAGCTTTTTTAAAATCTTGCTTGGTATAGATTTCAGATTCTTGTAAAATCGCTGAATAAATTGCAATATTTTTTTCTTTTAAAAACTGAATAATTTCTGAAGTGTTTCCCGTAGCAATTTGATTGGTAAATACACAACCTACACTCGACCGAATGATATTGGGATTGTACAAATCGGTTTTTGGGTTGGCAATAATTACCGTATCAACTTTTGCAGCATCGGCGGTTCTTAAGATAGCACCTATGTTTCCTGGTTTTTCAGGAGCTTCAGCTACTAAAACTAATGGGTTTTCAGTTTCAAATTGAATTGCTTGTAAATCGTGAGTTTTTACTTTCGCAATTGCTAAAATTCCTTCGGTACTGCTTCGGTAAGCGATTTTTTGGTAAATTTCCTGTGTGGTTTCTGTAAGTTGATCTTCTGTAAAATTGAAATTTTTTAATTTATCTTCCGTAAAAACTTCGGGACAAATATAAACGGCTTCAAATTCGTAATTCGCTTTTTGGGCCAACTGAATTTCTCGAATTCCTTCGATGACAAAAAGTCCTTCTTTTCTGCGGTTTCGTGACTTTTCTTGAAGCTGAAGGATTTGCTTGACGGTTTTATTTTGAGTACTGCTAATTTGCTTGCGCATACAATTTTAATCTAGCGGGCAAAATAAGCAATTTTTAGGTAATCAATGAGATTTGGAGAAATTGTCTTTTTATAATTGGTCTTCTTCAAAATAATTTACCAACAATGCCACAACATAGTTATAACTTTTAATGCCTTGAGGTTGGTTGTTGGCTTTTAAATAACCTCCGTAGAAAATTTTAAAAAATGGTTCAAAAGGATTTTCGTGTTCATCCCAAAATTGCTGAACTTCCCGATAATTCTTTCTAATTCCTAAATTTAGCATTCCGATAATATTTTGTGCTTCACAGGGGTCGGTTAAGTAAACTTCACCTATGCAATATTTGAGGGCAAAGGTATATCCGCCATATTTAAAATAAGGGTCGGGATGATTCATCGTCGTTAAGCACGCCATAAAATTGGCTTCATTTTCTTTAGCAAAACCTATTTGATGCCCCATTTCGTGACTGGTTGTACTGGGTAGTTTAAATTTCCGAATCTGGTTATTAATTTGCGCCTCGTTGGTAAGCGGATTCAAATAACCATTAAATCCCATATACGTTAAAGGAATGCTGAAAAGTGAAGGTTTTACGCTGTTTCCTTGGTAGCTCAATTCGGGATAATCGCTTTCAATATTATGATATCCTTCAATTGCCATTTTTCTGATAGCAGAGTTTTTAAATGGGAAATCAACTTTCAGCGTGTCGCTTTCCACTAAATTTAAATGAAGTTCATTAGCTTTTTTTGCCAATTTTTTGGTGAACGAAACCAATTGTTCTTGTGAATATTCATCGTTGATTTTTAAAGATTGGTGGAGTGGGAGTCGGTAATAATTCATCCCCCAAAACGCATGAAAGCAAAAATAAAGAAGAGAAAGTGTGGCAATCCCTTCTAAAATCCAAAGTTTAGGTTTTTTGAAGCGGGTCTTCATCCGTAAATAAATCCATCGGATTAAACCAATCACCAAAATGCTATACAATAAGTCACCAAAAGAAAATGGTAACCAACCTAAAGCGTATCGTTCAAATTTCGAGATAAACGGATAAATTCCATTGCTGTAATAGGTTTCAATAAACTGCGGAAACCGAGCTGCAATAGAAATTAATGCAACTTGGAGGGGCAATAAAAGGGCAAGTATAAAATGACGACGTTGTTTCACGAGCTAAAAATACAAACTAAAGCTTCTGCGACAAATTTTATAATTGCTTAGAGAAACAATACCTTTGCGAAAATTGAAAATAATATGGTTTAAGCGTCATGCTGAACTTGATTCAGCATCTCATCATATATTTTAAAATTTGTTATGAGACCCTCAATCAAGTTCAGGGTGACGATCATTAACTTTAATCATTATTTTTATTAATAATAAAACATTACTCATGAGTCAAGAAATAAGAAATTTAGAGCCCAAAGCGGTTTGGAGTAAGTTTGCCGATTTAAACGCAGTGCCACGTCCTTCTAAAAAAGAAGAAAAGGTAATTGCTTTTATGAAAGATTTTGGTGAAAACTTAGGTTTAGAAACTGTTGTCGATTCAGCCGGAAATGTCATTATCAAAAAACCGGCAACTTCGGGAATGGAAGACCGTGCAAAGATTGTATTGCAATCGCATTTAGACATGGTTCATCAAAAAAATAACGATACCGATTTTGATTTTGCCACTCAAGGTATCGATATGTATGTCGATGGCGATTGGGTTCGTGCGAAAGGAACTACACTTGGTGCCGATAATGGTTTAGGCGCTGCCGCGGCAATGGCTATTTTAGAAAGCACCGATATTCCGCATCCGGCGATCGAAGCTTTATTTACTATTGATGAAGAAACTGGAATGACGGGGGCAAAGAATCTAGATGATTCGGTTTTAGAAGGTGAAATTTTATTGAATCTTGATACGGAAGAAGACGATGAAATTGGTATTGGATGCGCCGGTGGAGTAGATATTACCGCGACAAAACCCTACGAAGAAGAGCAGGTGAGTGGAGAAGTTGAAGCTTTTCAACTTACAGTAAAAGGATTAAATGGCGGACATTCAGGAATGGACATTATCAAAGGTCTGGGGAATGCCAATAAATTGATGAACCGTATTCTTTATAATTGTTTTGTGGAAGCTGATGTTAGGATTGCTGAAGTAAACGGTGGTGGATTAAGAAATGCGATTCCGCGGGAAAGTGTAGCGACAATTGTGGTTGAAAAGACAAACCAATCGGAATTTGAAAAAGCTTTTGAATTGATAAAAACTTCTATTGAAACTGAATTTAAATCATTAGAAAAAAATCTTAGCATTACAGCGGAGGTGATTTCAACTCCAGAAAAAGTGATGGGAAAAGAGGCTCAAGCAGCAATTTTAAAAGCACTTTACGCAGCGCACAATGGAGTTTTTAGAATGAGTCCTGACATTGATGAGTTAGTGGAAACTTCCAACAATGTTGCTAAAGTGAGTATTGCCAATGGAAAAGCCGAAGTTTCTTGCTTAACCCGTTCTTCCGTAGAATCAGGGAAATGGGATTTATCATTTAGTTTACGTTCCGGTTTTGAATTGGCCGGTTTTGAAGTTGACTTTAGCGGAGATTATCCGGGATGGGCACCAAACCCAGATTCAGCAATATTGAAAGTTTTAGATGAATTATACCAAAAACAAACTGGTGAAAAAGCACATATTGCTGCTTGCCATGCTGGATTAGAATGTGGAATCATTGGAAGCCATTATCCAAAAATGGATATGATTTCTTTTGGACCAACTATTCGAGGAGCGCATTCTCCCGATGAACGTGCAAGTATTTCTTCTACCCAAAAAATTTGGAAGTTTTTAAAAGAAGTGCTTCAAAACATTCCAAAGAAATAATATTGAATTAATTAAATTCAGCATAACAAAAAACTCCCGATCATTTCGGGAGTTTTTTATACTCAATATTTAGATTTTCTTAGCAGGATGAGATTCCAGATCAAGCCCGCCTGCCGGACGGGCAGGTCCGGAATGACGAGATTTCTTATTTTGAAATATCACAACTCAAATCTCACCACTCACGTCTACTCATCAAAAATATTCTCGTAAGAATTTCCTTCGGTGGCAAATTGCGCATCACCTTTTACATAACGATAATGTTTGTCGAGTTTAGCGATTTCTTGAAAGTCTTCTTTGTCTAACTCGTAACCTACACTTTGTAAATTTTGTTCGATTCTACCTTCATTGGTCGATTTCGGGATCACGGCAGTTCCGCGTAATTCTGCCCATTTAATCAAAATTTGTGCAGGACTTGCATTGTGCTTTTTAGCTATTTTTTGAATCACTTCATTCTCTAATAAAATCGGTTCATCATCGGCTTTCATATCTTCGGTTCTGTCGCCACTTCCTAGTGGAGAATATGCGGTAAGGTTAATTCCGTGTTCGCTGCAATATTCTAAAAGATCGTTTTGTTGTAAATATGGATGCAATTCAACCTGATTCATCTCCGGCATTTCTGTGGTTTCTTTTCTAAGATTTTCTAGTTTGGTTGAACTAAAATTAGAAACTCCTACGTGTTTTACCAATCCTTGCTTTTTGGCTTCGAGCATAGCTTCCCAAGTTTCGCTTAGCGGTACTTCTTCTAAGGATAAAAATTCTTCATCTTTTTCAGGGAAGGTTATTCCCGGTTTAAATGCTACCGGCCAGTGCATTAAATAAAGGTCTAAGTAATCAAGCTGTAAATCTTTTAAAGTTTGTTTTAATGCCGGAATTACATCTTCTTTTTTATGGGAGTTGTTCCAAAGTTTAGAGGTAACCCAAACATCTTCACGTTTTACTTCACCGCTATCAAAAACTTTTTTAAAAGCGTTTCCAACTTCATTTTCATTTCCGTAAATAGCAGCACAATCTATATGTCTGTAGCCATTTTTTAAAGCGTGTTCTACTGCATTTTCTACTTTTTTAGGTTCAGATTTCCAAGTTCCCAACCCAACTGCAGGCATTTTATCTCCGTTTTTGAATTTTAAAGTTCTCATAGTTTTTTGTCTTTTTCTTTCAATATATAGGAAGAAAAAGAGCTGTAAAAGAAATGCGGTGACTTTAGCAGAACTTTAATATCTTGGATTAACGCAAATCAATTCATTATTTTCGGGGATGGAATTTTTCTAACACTTCTTTAAGATGAGTGCGATCTATGTGCATATAGATTTCTGTAGTGATGATGCTTTCGTGACCTAACATTTGCTGAATACTGCGTAAATCTGCTCCGTTCTCCAATAAGTGAGTCGCAAAAGAATGCCGGAAGGTATGCGGGCTTATTTTCTTTTTAATCCCTGCTCTTGTGGCGGTTTGTTTAACAATGGTAAAAATCATTGCCCGGGTAAGTTGTTTGCCTCTTCGGTTTAAAAAAAGGGTATCTTCAAAACCTTTTTGAATAGGTAAATGTACCCTAATTTCATCTATATATATGTTGATGTATTTAATGGTAAGTGTACTTATAGGTACCAAACGTTGTTTACTTCCTTTTCCAACCACCCGTATAAACCCTTCGTCAAAATAAAGATCGGATAGTTTTAAAGTTATTAGTTCTGAAACCCGTAAACCACAACTATAGAGGGTTTCTAATATACAACGGTTGCGTTCACCTTGGGGGTGGCTTAAATCTATACTTTCTATAAGTTGGTCTACTTCTTCCGTAGAAAGCGTATCTGGTAATTTTCTTCCTATTTGGGGCGATTCTATAAGATCTAAAGGATTGTCCTTTCGGTAATCTTCAAAAACCAAATAATCAAAAAAACTGCGTAAACCGGAAATTATCCTCGATTGGGAACGCACACTTTGAATTTTGGAAACCTCATAAATAAACTCCTGAATTTTTTCTTCGGAAATTTTTAAGGGCGAAACCTGGATTTTATGTTCTTCCAAAAAAGTAATGAGTTTAACAATATCATAGCCGTAATTTTCGATAGAATTGGGAGATAAGCCTCTCTCTATGCGAAGGTAATGTTGGTAATCCCGAAGTGCCTCTTGCCATTTCATACGTTAAAAATAGAAAAATTAGCTCCATAATTTAAGTAAACTTTAGTTTTTGCTTCTGAATTTTTTGTGAATTGCTTCTATACATTTGTTCTAAACAAAAAACAATGATGATTATGAAAAAAGTAATTTTAAGTTCGTTAGTAGGATTATTTGCAATTTTAGGAGCGAAAGCACAAGCAGACTCAGACTTAGTACAAATTGGAGTAAAAGGTGGAGTGAATTTTGCTAATCTCACCGGAGATGATATTGGTGATACCAAAACAAGAACAAGTTTTAATGCAGGATTTGTAGCAGAGATACCTATAAGCGAACGGTTTTCTATTCAACCCGAGGTTTTATATTCTGGACAAGGTTTTGATATTGAAGAAATTGACCAAAACAATGAGTTTGATACCGATGACAATGTGGAAGCTCAATTGGATTATATTCAAATACCTTTACTAGCAAAAATCTATTTAGTGAAAGGTTTGAATATCCAAGCAGGTCCTCAAATTGGATTTTTAATTAATGAAGAAATTGATTATCAACCCACTGATGATGCCGGTGATATAGATACCGATGTGGCTGAAGATATTGATTTTAGCTTAGCTGCCGGAGTAGAGTACAAGTTTGATGGTGGTTTTTTTCTTCAAGGAAGATATAATTATGGCTTCACCAATGTATTTAAAGAATCTGATCTTTTTGGAGACCCAGACATTAAAAACTCAGTTTTTCAAGTAGGTGTAGGATTTATGTTCTAAAATAGAAAAGATATTAACTAACCAAAAAGAAGCCGACTTTATGTGAGTCGGCTTTTTTGATTTCCTTGTTCATATACTTAAAATTTCATTGCAAAGCCAAACCTCAAGTTTTCTGGATTGAGGCTAATAGAAAACGATTTTATTTTTTCATCACCATCGCTTATTCCGGAAGTAGAATAATCTATTGCTCCAATCTTAGCCGAAATTATAAATCGTTTTGATAAGAAAAAATTAATTCCCGGTGCTACCATTAATTCTAGAAAACTAGTGGATCCACCGTTGTTTTCAGTTATTTCGCTATAATTACCTCCAAGTTCACCAAATAGTGAAAATCTTTTATGAGGCCAAAAATAATACCTTCCAAAGACTCCTCCTCCAATATAAGTTTCTTTACTTTCATTGCTATCTTCTTCCATTTCAATTTTGCTATGTTGGTAATTAGCCCTTAAGCCTAATGAAATATGATCTGTAATAAAATAAGAAACTTCTGGTGCAATTTCGAAAGTATTCGTTTTTGTTTTTTCAAATTCATCTTCTTGTGAAAAATAACCTGCATAAGTTGTTGCTAAAAAATCATTTTGATCAAAGCCAAATATAACCGATTCTTCTGTTTGCGAATAGATATTGTTTACCATACAACAAGCAAGACAAATAAAAAATAATTTTCTCATATAGATATTGGGTTTTTTAAATAAGGGCGTAAAAGTAATTAATCATCTTTGGTATATTCATTCCTTAATTTAAAATTCACAAAACATTAAGGAAACTTTAAAAAATAATAATTTTAAGTTATTGATAATTAGTTTATTATGTAATATATTATGATTTTTTTAATAATTTGTTGACTTATGTTTAACGGTTATTGGTAAAATGTATATATATTTGCTTCGAATCTTAAAATAATTAACATTATGAAAAAATTTTTACTAGTAGCAGCAATTGCTGTTTGTGGTATTTTTAGTGCAAATGCACAAGACATTAAATTCGGTGTAAAAGCTGGTGTTAACTTCGCTTCTTTAGGAGGTGATGCTGAAGATGCTGAAACTAGAACAGGCTTGCATATTGGAGCTCTTGCTGAATTTATGTTAACGGAAAGCTTTAGTATTCAGCCTGAGTTACTTTACTCTATGCAAGGAGCGAAAAGTGAATATTCAGAAAGTTATACTGAATTTGGAATTGAGGTTTCTGAAAGTGGAGAAGAAGAACTAAAACTAGATTACATCATTCTCCCAATTATGGCCAATTATTATATAACAGAAGGTCTTTCCGTACAGGTAGGTCCTCAGGTAGGCTTCTTAGTTTCAGCTAAAGGAGAAGGTGAGTATACAGCTTCAGCAGCGGGAATGACAGAATCAGAAAGTTTCGATGAAGATGTGAAAGATGAAACATCAAGTATCGATTTTGGAGTTGCAGCTGGATTAGGTTATGAATTAGACATGGGAGTATTTTTCCAAGCTCGTTATTACTTAGGTCTTTCAAATGTGGATGATTCTGAATTTTCAGATGATTATTCTATACAAAATAATATGATTCAACTGTCATTAGGTTACAAATTCTAATCAATTTAATTCAATATAAAATTATAAAACGAGAACTTCGGTTCTCGTTTTTTTTTAATAAGCTATAAATAAAAACATTTTTGTTGAAATATCTAATACTAATTTAAAAATGAAAAAATTACTTATTACTTTAATTGCATGTTTTGGTATCCTATTCACTAACGCTCAAACAGAAAAAGGAAATTGGATGTTTGGAGGAACTTCAACATTTTCTTTTGCTTCAAATAAAGAAACACCTGAATACGATGGTGAAGAATCAGAATCTGATTATAAGGTCACTACCTTATCTTTAGCTACAGATGCTAATTATTTTGTGATTGAAAATTTGGCTGTAGGTATGCAATTAGTTTATACAGGTACTAAAAATAAACAAGATGTGTTTGCGGGTGAATTAGAAATTAAACAGAATAATTTGGGTGTACTACCGCAAATTGCTTATTATTTTAAGAGTGATCAATTAGCCCCGTTTATAGGTGCTAAAGTAGGTTACTTCAGTAGGAAAACAGAATATATTTCACCATCAACCGATATTGATTATTCCGAATCTAAATTTGGAGGTTTAGCTTATGGTTTTGAAGCTGGCTTAGCATATTTTATCAATAAAAATGTATCAGTAGATTTTTTAGTAGAATATTTGCACACATCCTTAGTAAGTGATGAAAATGATGATTATAAAATAAAAAATAATACTATTGGGGCTGGGATTGGTTTTAATATTTATTTTTAATTAAGCAATCCTAATTTTTATCTAGCACAAAAAGTAAGAATTTTATTTCTTACTTTTTTTTTAGTCATTTTGAGATTGAATCAATAAATTTAAAAAATAAAATAATGAAAAAATTATTATTTCTTTCTAGCTTCCTTATAGTATTTTCTTTAGAAGCGCAAGAAATTAAATATGGTTTTAAAGCCGGAGCAAATTTTTCTAAAATTAACATAAACGGCTATAGCGATTTAGTAAAATCTGAAATGAAGACCGGATTTTATATAGGCGGTCTTGTTGAGTTTAAAATTAGTGACAGATTTGCTTTAGAACCGCAACTTTTATATTCTAAACAGAATTCCGTCTTAGAAATAGAACTAGTAGATTTAACATTTCCCGGTTCTACTCCTAACGATCCTATTTTTGTGAAAAATGTACAGAATGATTATAAACTTGATTTTATAAATTTACCCATACTTGCTAAATTTTATTTAATAGATGGTTTCAATATTTTTGCCGGACTCCAATTTTCTTATTTAATTTCTGAAAAAGATAAGTATGGTATAAAAGAATTTGATTATGGTCTCATGAGTGGTTTAGGCTATCAGTTTGAGCTTGGTGTATTTTTGAGTGCAAATTATTATTTGGGAATTAATGATTTGAATGATTTTGAAGGAGCAATTAAAAATCAATTAGAATTAAAACAACGAGTAATTCAATTTTCAGTAGGTTATTTATTTTAAACATATTTGCTAAGTTTGTGATAAGAAAAACAGAGCAACAGCTATTTTTATGAAAAATATTTTAATACTTGCCATTCTAATTTTTACTGCCCAAATTTCTTTCTCTCAAGTTGAAACAGGTATTACCGGAGGTTATTTAAATGTAACGGCTGATGGCAGTGATGAAGGCGAATCAGGGTTTTATGGTGGATTCTATGCTGAATTCTCTTTTAGTAATTCTTTTAAATTTCAGCCAGAACTTCTTTATGGAAATGCCGGAGATGAAAATTTATTGTATTTACCGGTGATGTTAAAATATTATGTAGGAGGTTCAGATTTAAATATACAAGCAGGGCCACAAGCCACTTATTTTTTTGATGATTCTAATATTGATGATGTAGAGTTTAAAGACCAATTAGGCTTAGATCTTGCTGTTGGGATTGGTTATGATATTTTGCATAATATTTATGTGCAGGCCCGTTATGGTTTTAAAATAGCTCAAAATAACGAGACTTTCTCTTCTGCAGATTTTAATAGCTTGATGATTGGTCTTTCTATAGGACTGTAAATAATTTAAATATGAAAATACTTATTATAAATGGTCCAAATTTAAATTTATTAGGTTCTCGTGAACCTGAAATTTATGGCAGTTCTACTTTTGAGGATTACTTTTCTTCCCTTCAGTTTAAGTTTAGAGATGTAGAATTATCTCATTTTCAGTCAAATCACGAGGGGAAAATAATAGATGAACTTCATCAAGCACAAGATAATTTTGATGGCATTATTTTAAATGCCGCTGCTTATACGCATACTTCTGTAGCAATTGCCGATGCAGTAAAAGCGATTCAAATTCCGGTGGTAGAGGTTCATATTTCTAATACTTCAGCAAGGGAAAAATTTAGACATCATTCTTATATTGCTCCAAATGCGAAAGGAGTAATTGCTGGATTTGGTTTGAAAAGTTATGAACTTGCTATTTTAAGTTTTCTAGATTTACCTGAAAAAGATGCCTAAAGCTTACTTAAATTGGAGTAGTGGCAAAGATGCAATGTTAGCTTTGCATCAACTTCAATCCTCACAAGAAGTAGCTATTGAAAAATTGGTCACAACAGTCAATACCGATTTTAACCGTGTTTCGATGCACGGTTTACCCATTTCTTTGTTAGAAAAGCAAGCCAAAAGTTTGCAATTGCCGCTCCATCAAATCCCATTAAGTGGAAATGTGTCGATGCAAACCTATAATGAAACTATGCAGAAGCATGTTTTAAAATTAAAATCAGAAGGCTTTACCCATTCAGTTTTTGGTGATATTTTTTTAGAAGATTTAAAGAGCTACCGAGAGCAACAACTTCAGGAAGTTCAAATTCAACCTATTTTTCCACTATGGAAGAAAGATACTTTAACTTTGGTTGAAGAATTTATAGATTCGGGATATAAAGCTATCGTGGTTTGTACCAATGCCAATAAATTAGATGAATCTTTCTGCGGAAGAATTATAGATCACGATTTTCTAAACGATTTACCTTCAAATGTAGATCCCTGTGGAGAGAACGGAGAATTCCACACTTTTGTTTTTGACGGTCCTTTATTTACTTTTCCTGTTGAGTTTGAATTAGGTGAAAAAGTACTTAGAGATTACTCTCCGTCTGATGAAGATGATTGCCACCAAGAACCTCAATCTTGGGATTACAAGTTTTGGTATGCCGACTTGTTAGAGTTGAATTAACAATAATTTGCAAATGTTTCAATAAATTAATTTTTCCTTATTTCTTTTTAGTTTCCTTTTAACGGTAGATTATTTAGGTTTTTATTTCATTTGTCAAAAATAAAAACTATGATTATGAAGAACAAGAAACTTTTTTTATTACCAATTTTATTTGTAAGTCTATTTTTGGGATCATGTAGCGATGATGATGTAGAAGAAGTTGTAGATAGAATTAGAACGATAGATGATATTCCGGTTAGTGAAACAGCTAGTATAGACTATTTGCCCATAAATATTTTTGAAATCCCTATTGAAACAGATGTTAATTTACGTCAAGCTCTTGAAGATGAAACGGGCACCGATGAAACTATTGAACAAGTTGAAGAAATTCAATTAGACGATTTAGATATTACATTGGTAAGTGCCGATGATCAGGAAAATTTTGATTTTGTAAACTCTGTTACTTTGGGAGTACGAACAGATGATTTAGAATATATGGAAATCGCACATTTAGATGAAGTACCTTCTGGACAAACAATGATTGAACTCTCTACCACAGACGAGTATGTGGATGATTATGCAAAATCTGAAAGTTTGAAGTTAGTGGTCCAATTTGAAAGTGTCGAGGATGCTAATAATCTAGAGATTCGTTTAGATATGGAATTCGATGCAAAAGTAAATCCTTCCTTGTAAGCGAATTAATGTTATAAAAAATCCCGATGAAAGAAATTTCATCGGGATTTTTTATTTAAAATTATCTGATTTTTTAAATATGAATTACTTCATCATATGCAGCAGCAGTAGCTTCCATGACGGCTTCACTCATTGTTGGGTGAGGGTGAACTGCTTTTAATATTTCGTGACCGGTTGTTTCTAGTTTTCTGGCAACAACGGCTTCAGCAATCATATCGGTTACACCGGCACCAATCATATGGCAACCTAGCCATTCACCATATTTGGCATCGTAAATTACTTTTACAAAACCTTCTTTTTTACCGGCAGCACTTGCTTTACCGGAAGCAGAGAACGGGAATTTACCAACTTTAATATCATAACCTTGTTCTTTGGCTTGTTTTTCAGTTAAACCAACACTGGCAATTTCAGGAGTGGCGTAAGTACAACCAGGAATGTTGCCGTAGTCTAAGGCTTCTACTTTCATTCCTTTAATTTTTTCAACACAGATAATTCCTTCTGCAGAAGCAACGTGTGCTAAAGCAGGACCGGCAATTACATCACCAATTGCATAAATTCCGGGAACATTGGTTTGGTACCATTCATTCACCACAATTTTATCTTTATCTGTTTTGATGCCTAAATCTTCTAGACCAATTTTTTCGATATTAGTTTTAATTCCAACAGCAGAAAGTACCACATCTGCTTCTAAAGTTTCTTCACCTTTTTTGGTTTTTACTTTCGCTTTAACTCCATCACCGGAAGTATCTACACTTTCTACAGAAGAATTGGTCATTACCTTTATCCCTGCTTTTTTGAAAGATTTTTCAAATTGTTTAGAAACTTCTTCGTCTTCTAACGGCACTAAGTTTGGTAAAAACTCTACAATAGTAACTTCAGTACCCATCGTACTGTAGAAATGAGCAAACTCTACCCCGATAGCTCCAGAACCAACCACAATCATTTTTTTAGGTTGTTTCTTTAAGCTCATAGCTTCACGATACCCGATTACTTTTTCGCCATCTTGAGGTAAATTAGGTAACTCTCTAGATCTAGCCCCGGTAGCTACAATAATATGGTCTGCTTGGTAATCTTTAGTATTACCATCTTTATCTTTTACTTCTACTTTCTTACCAGATTTTAATTTTCCGAAGCCATTAATTACATCAATTTTGTTCTTCTTCATTAAAAACTGAACTCCTTTGCTCATTCCACCAGCAACATCACGACTTCTTTTAACTACCGCATCAAAATCTTTATCAACTTTTTCGGCTTTTAAACCATAATCTTCAGCGTGGTTCAGGTAGCTAAAAACTTCGGCACTTTTTAAAAGCGCTTTAGTTGGAATACATCCCCAGTTTAAACAAACTCCACCAAGATTTTCTTTTTCGATTACTGCGGTTTTAAAACCTAATTGTGAAGCGCGAATGGCAGTTACATAACCTCCTGGGCCACTACCTAAAACAATAATATCGTATTTACTCATAGTTATATTTTTTAACCTGAAATGAATTGCGAATTTAAACAATAATACCCATAACTAAAAGCCTACACAGTTTTAAAGTGTTTCTTTTAGTTATGGGCATCTTAAATAACAAAGTAGGGCTCTGTTATTTCTTCATCTGTATTTCGTAACCTTGATTATTAACTTCATTTAATAATCCTTGGTAAGTTTCTAAGTTGTTGTTTGGGTCATTAGCAAAAGCCGAAGGAACCACTACGATTCTGAAATATTGGTTTTGAGTGAGACTGTTATATTCTTCAATAGATAGCTCATTAAGATCGAAATTACTTTGGAGGAATATAACTACATCATTAAAAGTATAATCAAAGTTGTAAACAACCTCTCCAGATCCGTCAGGGTCATAATAAATAGTTTGTGGCATTAATTTCCAAATATTTATATCTCCATCAGGATCTTCAATAAAGTCTCCGGAATGATATACTAGAATAGCATCATCTTCAAAAACTTCAATCCCATCATCTGCAAATACATATTGAAATTCCCCATTACTATCTAAATCAATATTATATAGGTCTATGGTAGTTCCTAATAATGTCATACCATCTTGTCCCGGAGGACCTTGTGGTCCACGGTCTCCCTCACAACTATTTAAGCCGATAATTGCTACTAGTGCTATTGCTAAAATTTTTATTTTATTCATCATTTTATATTTATTGATTAAACTCTATACTAGCTGAATTTACGCAATAACGCTGTCCGGTTTCAGTAGGGCCGTCGTCAAAAACGTGACCAATATGTCCACCACAATTACTACACAAAATTTCAGTTCTAATCATTCCGAAGGTGGTGTCTTTTACATATTCAATACTACCTTCTATAGATTGGTCAAAACTTGGCCAACCACAATTACTTTTAAATTTAGCTTCACTTTCAAAAAGGACGTTGCCACAACCAGCACATTTATATTTTCCATCTTCAAAGTGAAGATTGTATTTTCCGATATGCGGGGCTTCGGTTCCTTTTTTCCTTAAAATTTTATATTGTTCTTCAGAGAGTTGCTCTTTCCACTCTTGTTCAGATTTTTCTACACTATATTTTTTCATTTCTATCTTTTTATTTTTCCGCAGGAATAAAATCCATGGCATCACCATTCATACAATATCTTTTACCTGTTGTTTCAGGAGGTCCGTCGTTAAAAACGTGACCTAAATGTCCACCGCCCTTAGCACAGAGAACTTCATTTCTAGTGTAACCTAATTTATTGTCTGTTGAATAAAAAACTCCACCCTCAATTGGTTGGTCAAAACTTGGCCAACCTGTACCACTATCAAATTTGTTTTTAGTTTTATAAAGTGGATTTTCGCAAGCTGCACATATAAAAGTTCCAGGTTCTTTAATTTTATTTAATTCACTGGAAAAAGGTTTCTCGGTTCCTGCTTGCCTTAAAATATAATATTCTTCTGTTGAAAGTTCTTTTTTCCATTCGGCTTCTGTTTTTTGAATTTCAAATTGTTCGCTTTTAGGCTTTTTCTGTGCATTACCATTACAGCTTATCAAGCTTAAACAAATGCCTATTAAGAAGTAAAAAGACTTTTTCATAGTTATTTTTGGTTAAATCTACAAAGTTTGTGCCGTTTATTAAATTCTCAAATTGTTAAAGCGATGATAAACTTTATTTTTTAAGATTATCAATTTCGTAGTTTTAGCTAATAAAAATAATTTATCATGAAAATTAGAAATCTTAGTGTAGTCGCGGCGATGCTTTTTGTATTTTTTTCTTGCAATCAAAATCCTTTTACGGGAAAAAAAACTTTGGCATTAGTGCCTAACTCACAAATTTTACCAATGGCTTTTAAGCAATATGACCAGTTTTTAAAAGAAAACCAAGTGGTTAGAGGGACTTCTGAAGCTAGCATGGTGAAGGAAGTTGGACAAAAAATTGCCACTGCAGCTGAACGTTATTTAAATGCAAATGGTTATCAGAGTTATTTAGAGAATTATAAATGGGAATATAATTTAGTAAAAGATGATGCGGTAAATGCGTGGTGTATGCCGGGTGGTAAAATTGTAGTTTATACAGGTTTAATGCCTATTGCTCAAGATGAAGCAGGATTAGCAGTTGTGATGGGTCACGAAGTTGCCCACGCTTTGGCAAATCACGGACAACAGCGTATGAGCGCAGGACAATTGCAGCAATTAGGAGCTGTAGCGGGTGCAGTGGCAGTTAGTGAAGAGAATCAGCAAATTTTCCAAACGGCTTATGGTTTAGGAACTCAAGTTGGAGTGATGTTACCATTTAGTAGAAGTCACGAAACTGAAGCCGATAAAATAGGATTAACTTTAATGGCGATTGCAGGGTATAATCCTGATGAAGCAGCAGAGTTATGGAGAAGAATGAAAGCTGAAAGTGGTGGACAAGCACCACCTGAATTTTTAAGCACGCATCCGTCTAATGATACAAGAATTAATAATTTAGAACAATGGGCCGCTGGGGCGAAAGCTGAAGCGAGAAAATATGGAGTTAATAATTTTCAGGGTTAAATTAGAGATGATTTAAGATAAGATTATAAAAAATAGCCGGAATTTCTTCCGGCTATTTTTTATAATCTTTTATATTTTCTTCCCTATTCTTTTGAATTGTTAGGAAAAGTTGCTTTCACAATTTTTAAGGCTTCCTCATAATGAGATTTTTTTACCTGAAGTTGAACTTGTCCCGGCAAACCGCCACCGAATCCTGCGCGTAAACCAGATTCGAAATTATTTTTAGAAATAGATTCTATACCTGCTTTATGAAATAATTCTTGTAAATATTGAACATTTACTTCAGAGCCGGTATAAATATTTTGGTAAGTTGAATTTTCTGTACTCATAACTTAAAGTTTATTTCTAAAATACATCTTTCAACCTGAAAACCTCATTCATTTAAGCTGAAATTAACTAAAGCTCTACTTCAACTTGATTGGCAATTAAATCTTGAAAAGTTTCCCGTTTTCTAATCAATTTGGCTTCTCCGTTATACCATAAAACTTCAGCAGGTCTAAATCTTGAATTATAATTGCTGGCCATAGAAAAACAGTAAGCTCCGGCATTTTTAAATGCTAATATGTCGCCTTCGCTTATTTCTGCAATGCGTTTATTATTGGCAAATGTATCGGTTTCACAAATGTAACCCACAACGGAATAAAAACGTTTGTGTTTAGTAGGGTGGCTAATATTTACTACTTCGTGTTTAGAACCATAAAACATAGGTCTTATAAAGTGATTAAAACCAGAATCAACCTGTGCAAAAACAGTAGAGGTGGTTTGTTTTACTGAATTCACTTTTACTAGAAAGTAACCTGATTCACTAACTAAGAATTTTCCCGGTTCAAAAGAGAGGGTTAATTCTTTGCCATAATTTTTACAGAATTCATTGAAGCGTTTTCCTAATTTTTTTCCGAATTCTTCAATATCTGTTTCAATGTCATTTTCATGATAAGGAACTTTAAAGCCACTACCAAAATCTATAAATTCTAGGTCTTTAAAGTTTTCGGCAGCTTCAAATAAAATTTCAGAAGCATACAGGAAAACTTCTACATCTAAAATATCGCTTCCAGTATGCATGTGAATTCCGTTAATATTCATTCCGGTATTTTCTACAATCCTAAGTAAGTGTGGCATTTGATGTATTGAAATACCGAATTTAGAATCGATATGTCCTACCGAAATATTGGTGTTTCCCCCAGCCATAACGTGTGGGTTTATTCGAATACAAACGGGAACATCGGGATGAATTGTCCCAAATTGTTCCAAAATAGAAAGGTTATCTATATTTATTTGTACTCCTAACTTCACGGCTTCTTCAATTTCGTTGATAGAAACTCCATTAGGCGTGAAAATAATTTTTTCAGGAGCAACACCGGTTTTTAATCCTAATTTTACTTCTTGAATGGACACTGTGTCTAAACCACTTCCGCAGTTGGTAAGTAGCTTAAGGATGTTAATGTTAGAAAGCGCTTTTACAGCATAATTGATTTTTACCTGTTTTACGTGTTTGAAAGCTTTAGTTAATCGTTTGTATTGAGAAACAATTTTTTCGCTATCATACACATAAACCGGACTTCCAAAATCTTCTGCAATCTGTAAAAGGTCTTTATTTTTCATTAGTAAATTAGGTTAATCAATAAAATTTTAAAAGTGCGAAAATACTTACTTTTTTGGTTTTTTCGAGTTTTTTAAATTTTAAAATCGCTTACAATATATTTCATAAAAAAGCACCGAAAATATCAATGTCTTCTAATCAATATATATTTTGTTTTAGGCGTTATAGAATTTACTGTCCCAAATGGCGCCATTAAAGTTTTTTCCTTTTTTAAAACCATAGAATATCACCATACCGCCAATCCATTTTACCATAAAGAAAGCAATCATTATAAATTCTGCAGTGGTTTGGTTTTTTGAGAATAGATCATCAGGTAAAATCGCAGTAATTACTATGCTTAATACGATAATTAACAGAATTAGGTTTTCTAAATTTTTGAAAGGCCAGACATACAGTTTTCTCAAGGGATGCAAATCGTTTCCCCATTTGTGAATTAGGTAATAATAATCGTTTCCAATGGGAGCGAAGAGAAGTGGGTCGTCTGCGTTTTCCAGTCTAAATGATTTAGAGGGAGCAATAATCTTCAATCCTGATAAGGTATTTTGATGCTTTTTTTGAAGTTGTTTTATTTGCTGAATTGCCTCATAAGGTAACTCTGCTTTAAAGTAATGAGAATTTAAAAATCGTAAACGATAAGTGATACAAATATCTTTAATTTGATCTATATGATAGATTTTATCATTTTCTAACAAGTCAAAATTAAAATTATTACTGATAGCTTGGCCATCATTTTCTTCGATTTTGCGAAGAATTTCTTCTTCATTTCTTTCATCTTGCTGAAGAATTTGCTTTACCTGATGAAGTAAATCTTCTTCTGAATTTTTTTTATTTCTAGCTTTGATTAGCTGCTCTTCTACATTTGTTTTAGACCAGTTCATCTCATTCTTTTTCACTAAAATAAATAATAATAGAAAGCTAATTTGTTATGAATGAAAGTTTAACATTCTTAAAAAAAAAGGACTGAACTTTGAAGTTCAGTCCTGAGGATAGAATTAGTTTTAGTTGGTTACTTAATTACTAATTTTTGAATTTGTCCTTTAGCATTTCTTACTAAATAGGTTCCAGTGGTTAATGTACTTACATTTATATGAGTGGCTTGAGAAGCTTCTTGTAACTTTCTTCCTTGGATATCAAAAAGCATATAATCTGTTGGTTCATTAAAAAATACTCTTTCAGATGTTGCCGGGTTTGGGTAGATTACAAAATTATTTGTAGCCAATTCAAAATCATTAGTAGAAAGGACATCATTATCTAATGTATAAACACTAATGGTGGCGCTTACTTCATTGGCTAGCACAATTAATCCTTTTTCTTCAGCATTATTTTCTGGAGCAACATACACTATACTTTCTGGAGCCAAATCTCCTAAGTTCTCGATGTTGTCTTCTCCCGGAGTAACACTTCTATTGTTGTAATACCCTTCAAAAACCGGCGTATTGGGATTGGTGATATCATAGACCATAAAACCACCAACTCTTTCTAAACCGATGAAAGCATAGAAAGTACCATCAATTTCTTGTACAATCACAGCTTCCGGTTCAGGACCTTTATTATCACTACGGTTTTTTAGTTCGTTTTCATCATCGTTAGCGTTAAAAATAGCGTTGTAAGCAGGATCTTCTTTAATAATTCTTTCAAAATCAGAACCACTATCATATACTTGAGTTCCGCTAGTAGCATCATAAATACTGAATGATCTTCCTCCGAAAACGTAAAGTTCTTCATACTCATTATCATTGTCAATATCTCCATTAGCATTGGTAAATGTCAACTTTCCTAAGTTTTCTTCTATCTCTAAGAAAGCCTGATTGGTGAAAACACTTGTATCTAAAATCAAATCTTCTAAATCTACTTCTTCTTCGTAGGCATCGTATTCTCTTGCATCACCTTCATTAGCGGTAACAAAATAAGTATTACCATTTACGGTGTAGTTAGCAATTGCATCTGGCATATACATTCCTTTAATTGGCCAATTAGCCATAAAGATAAAATCTTGCTCGTTAGAAGTATCTAATGCATTTTCTGCTAAGCTGTGGTCTTTGTAACCTAAAGGCCAAATGTCGGTTATTTGAAGGTTTATCAAATTGATAACTGCAATAGCATTGTTTTCCTGTAAGGTTACCCAAGCTTTGGTATTGTCTTCAGAAACAGTAATATATTCCGGTTCTAAATCTTGTGATACGGAAGCATTAGGGCCAAAAATTCTTACTCCCGCTGTTTTTAATTGAGTTTCTTGGGTGTTAAATGCATGGAAATCTAAGGTAGTTACGTTAGCTTGCGTTAAGTTAGTAGCACCTACAGTAAGGTCAATCACAGATATGGAGCCTTCAGGATCAATTGTATAGTCATCATTGGGTTGTCCCTCATTAGCTACCAGTAACATATTTCCATCGTGAGAGAAAGTAATCATATCAGGCAAAGATCCTACTTCTACTGTAGAAAGTATTGTACCGTCGGTATCCATGAAAATGATAGTTCCGTTATCATCTACAGCATCCGGTACAGCAGTAGCAGCAACTAATCCGTTATAATGAGCTACACTCGTGCTTTCTTCACCATAAGCCGAAAGATCTACGGTAGTGATTGCTGAAATATTTAAAGGATTACTGAAATCTAATATTTCTACGGAAGCATTGCCACTATTTATTACAAATAATCTTTCGGTAGTCGGATCGTGTGCTACTATTTCAGATCCGGGATTATTACCTTCAATAGCATAACTTGTTCCAAAAGTAATGCCTAAGTTTTCTACTGCCGTTGGCGTGTGTAGTTCATCATCTAAAATATAGATTACATTAATAAAATCTTCTCCAAGATTTACTACTGCACTATTATTAATTCCTAAACCTAGCACTAAGAAGGTATCGGGTTCAGCATCACTGTTGTTAACGATATTGATGGTTACTTCTTGAGTTAAATCTCCTGTTGGGGTAAAAGTTAAGGTTTGCTGAGAGAAATTAAAATGTTGCCCTTCAATAGCTGTGCTTTCTGAATTAATAGGATTCACTTGAATATTTACATTACTTAAAGGGGCAGCCGATAAAGAAACTTCTATATTAATAGTTCCTGCATCTTCATTTACACTGGCGTAAGATTCTTTAAAATTAACCTCTGGTAAATTTTGTGCCGGCATAAAACTTCCTAAAGTGACCATTTGGCTAAAAGCATTCGCACTATTACAAAGCCCTTCACCATTTAAAGCATCGATAGCTCCAAATGTCCAATTTGAAGCATCAAAATTTCCTCCGTTTGCTGTTGAACCATTGTTTCTTAAGTAATAAGAATTTTCGTGTTCCCAAGCGGTTCCACTTCCATCTACATTTTCTTCTCCAAACCTGTCAATAACCGTGCTGTTATCATCGATAATTTGAAAAGCATCATCACCATTAGAATTAATAGAACTGTTTTCAATCACGTAAGTTTGAATACCAAATTCAGTTTCAAAAATAGTTTGATTGTTGGTTAAGTAAATAAAATCGTCAGTAATAGTTCCAAACGAAGAGATATCTATGTTAGAAGTATATCCGCCACCATTAGATTGTCTCACTACGTTCCATCCCGTGAAATCGATGGTTCCATCTACGTAAATCTCAAGAACCCGACCCTCGGCTCCACTACAGGTAGAATCTACATACCCCGTAATTAAAGTTTCTTGAGCAAAAGAAGCAAAAGATATAAGTGCCAATAAAACACTGAAGTAAGCTTTTTTCATAAGAATAAATGTTGATTAAAAATTTACGTAAAATTACTTTCTACTTCTCTCAAAGACTTAAATTAAAAATTAACTAAATTTTACTTTTAGTGTAAAAAAGTATCTTTAAAAAGCCTTTGTAACATTTTCTAAACGTTCATTTAATGTTTAATTTTTTAAAATGAAAAGATATTTACATTTCGTACCTTAAATTTTACAATTGGGTCAAGTCTATTTTTATTCGCTTTACTTTTAAAAGATATTTGTCCTGTAATTAGTTATTTAATGAAAACAAAACATTTTAGAATATTATTTAGGATATCGCTGGCAGTTACGGCACTTATTGTTTTGCTGGAGTTTGTTTTTAACGGTTTTGATACCACTTCTTTTTATTGGAAAAAGTTATTGATTCAATTTTCTTATAGTTTCTTGATTACACTTTTCAACTTTGCTTATTTCGTTTGGTTAGAAAATAAATACGATTGGCAAACTGAAAGTAAAAAGAGGTTTGTCATTGGGGTGGTAGGTTCAACCTTAGTTACACTTATTGCTTTTGGATTATGTAGGATTATTCATCTAGTACTTATTGAACAAAGTAAAACGATAACTGAATTTATTGAACAAGAAACGATGAGCAGGTATTTCTTTCCGTTTATGATTTCGCTCATCGTAAGTCTTTTTCTGCACGCTTTTTACTTCTATAAATCCATACAGGAAAATAAAGTAACCGAGCAGAAACTCATTGCAGGAACCGCTTCAGCCAAGTTTGATGCCTTAAAAAATCAGTTAGATCCGCACTTTTTGTTCAATAGTTTAAATGTGCTCACTTCGTTAATTGAAGAGAACCCAGATCAAGCACAAAAATTTACGACTTCACTTTCAAAAGTTTATCGATATGTCTTGGAACAGAAAAATAAGGAACTGGTAAATATTGAAGATGAATTAGCTTTCGCCAAACGCTACATTGGTTTACTGAAGATGAGGTTTGAAAATAGCATCGTTTATACGTTTCCTGAAGAAATTAGTAATGCTGAAGCTAAAATAGTTCCATTGTCGCTTCAATTATTATTAGAAAATGCCGTCAAGCATAATATCGTTTCCGAAGAAAACCCTTTACACATTTCAATTTTAGAAGAAAACGGATGTTTAGTGGTGAAAAATAACCTTCAAACTAAAAATGTCTTGGGAAAAAGCTCCGGTTATGGATTAATGAATATTCAACAACGCTATCAATTATTGACCGATAGAAAAGTATTTATCGAGAAAGATAAAACTTCCTTTCAAGTGAAGTTACCCATTTTAACCAAACAATTAAGTTTCATTAAAAAACAACCAAAAATGAATGCAAATATGAAAGATTACGAAAAATTAGACCGCGCCAGAGAAATGGTGAAAAAACAAAAAGAATTTTATTCCAGTTTAACCGCTTATATCATTGTAATTCCGTTTTTAGCTTTTATCAACTGGTTCACGATGGGCTTTGGTTTCCCTTGGTTTTTATTTGCAGCGGCAGGCTGGGGAATAGGCTTGGTATTTCAGTATATGGAAGCTTTCAACAAAAATCCATTCTTTTCTAAAGATTGGGAAGAGCGAAAGATTAAGCAGTTTATGGAAGAAGAAGATAGATACTAATCAACAAAAAACTATTTATCATGGAAATGTCAGAAAAAGAAAAACGTTATTTTGAAGCTAAGAAGCGAGTGAAAGATTTACGAGATTTTTACGTTCATTTATTTATTTACATTGTTGTAAATGGGCTGTTAGCCTTCATAAATTTCAGGCACGGTTTCGATACTTACCCTTGGATGTTGTGGTCGTTGGCAGGCTGGGGAATAGGACTTCTATTTAACGCCGCTCACGCGTTTAGGATTAATCCCGGTTTTAGCAAAGAATGGGAAGAGAAAAAGTTGAAACAGTTTTTAGAGGAAGAAGAAAACACGCAACAACGTTGGGAATAATTTTAAAATAACTATGAGAGCAATAATTATTGAAGACGAAAAACCATCGGCAAGACGATTGGAAAGAATGCTTGAAAAACTGGAAGTTCCGGTAAAAAAAATTTTACATTCGGTAAACGATTCCATTCAATGGCTTTTAGAGAATAAACAACCCGATTTAATTTTTTTGGATATTCAATTAAGTGACGGACTTTCCTTCGAAATTTTTGAAGAAATTGAAATTGAAAGCGCTATCATTTTTACTACAGCTTATGATGAATATGCGTTGAAAGCTTTTAAGCTGAATAGTGTAGATTATTTACTGAAACCAATTGACGAAGAGGAATTAGAAGCTGCACTGAAAAAGTTTAAAACCAAATTTGCTAACACCAATGAAGTAACCGCTAATCTTTCTGAATTAAAGAAATTATTAGGAGCTGAAATTTCAACTAAAACCTACAAAAAGCGTTTTACCGTAAGAGTAGGTCAGCATTTAAAAATGTTTTCTGTAGAAGAAATTGAATGTTTTTATAGTGAAAACAAAGGCACCTATTTACATACCAAAGACAACCGAAGTTATTTGCTAGAAACCACCTTAGAAAATTTAGAGGAAGAACTGAATCCTGTAAAATTTTACCGGGTTAGCCGAAAGTTTTTTGTAAACATCAACGCCATTGAAGATATGGTAAGTTACACCAATAGCCGACTTAAAGTAAAACTGAATCATTTTAACGAACAAGAAATTATTGTTGCCCGCGAACGTGTAAAAGATTTTAAAGAATGGCTCTCCAATTAGGGTTTTTCAATTCTATTTTCATTAAAAGAAGAGGGCAGAAGTTGCGGAATAAATTTAATGAGAATAGGTAACAAAACACTTCCCCCGGGTAAAATAAAAATCGCTAATGATGGGATGGTTTTGCAAATATCCAGCAACTGTTCTTTTACCTTATGTTTTTCTTCTTCCGATAGATCTTTGTGAGTAGATTTTGTAAGTAAAATCACCAGTTCTTTGCTTTCCAGAATTTCTTTAAGCAATCGGTTTTTATTCCGCATAATTAACACTTTTACCATTCGGTTGGTGTTTTTGTAAAAATGCTGAATAGAATTACTATAGTTAAAATAAGAAATTTCGCTTTTATGCCGTTTTAAAAACTGAAGCATTTGTGCTATGTTTTCATCTACTTCAGTAGTGGCAAATCCTAATTCATTTCCCAGTTTTTCAATGAACGCGTATTCTTTCTTTTCGATTTCTTCATCGCTGTAAATAGTGATAGATGCTAAATCTAAAATATATTTTCGTTCAAAATGAGTTTTGAAGTTTTCAAAATTCAGCTCATCAAAACTTTTGGGTTGAGGTTGAATTTTATGATAACGCAATGAACTTTCCAACAACTTAATTACCAAATTTTCATAGTTATCTTTAATCGTTTTTTTCTGAAAAGCTAGAATCACCACATTGGTAATAAAACTTTCCAATTCAGTAAGATAAGTTTTAGGATGTTTTTTATGCGCTAAATATTCTCTGAAAGCTAAAACATCTATAAAAAGTAAGGCGTTGGTAATTAAATGGCTAAAGTTTTTTTGAATATAAGACTCGTTAATCTGAATTCGCTGTTGAAGGATTTTCTCTAGCGTATCTTCCGGTTTTGATTTGAAAAATGAAATTTTTATTTTCCAGATAGATTCTTTTTCCAGCAATTCATAAAACTGAATAGTCTCTTTAATAAAGTCTTGTTTGTTGGCATGTTCAACTTCAGCAAAATAGACATACGCCAACGCGTCAAACAAATTGATTTTGGTGAGTTCTTCTAAGGTCCATTTTATCTTCAACGGATTTGGATAACTCATTGTTCTGGTGCTATGTGCGTAAATGAATCCTGTTTGCTGTAATTGTTGGTAGAAGCTTTCTTCCGTGAAATATTGGTCTAAAACATATTGTTGAAGATGGGAAAAGTGTTTATTGATCCAACCACCGGCAGAGGGATTCATAATTTTAAAATTTCAGCTAAAATATTTAAAAGGATGACTATCGAAATTATCGTAACTGTTAAAATTTTAAAGATAGGAAAACCGAAGAAAACTTTCTTTCGTATTTATTTATGAAGTTGAAATTTAACGATTTCAATTTTCAAATTATTGAAGGGAGAAAATTGCTATGTTTTTTGTTTTTAATAATTAATTGAAATATTGGTTTTTTCAAGTTTTTTGTTAGTTGTTGAAAATGCCTGTTCAGTTTTTGAACAGGCATTTTTTTATTCATTTATTTATGAACTTTGTACAGTTCCTAAAGTGTAAAGTTGCTCCATTGTTGGAGTTTCACTACCTCCTTTAGGCTCTAAAGTAATACCAAAACCTTGAGAAGAGTTTGGATTTTCCAGTATAAAAATTTTGTTTTCGTCCTCACTAAAGTTAGATAGTAAACCTATACTTGTTGGTGTAAGCGGGTCTAAAGTAAGCGACCACACTTGGTATTCTTTTCCTTCCGGTGGAGTAGGGAGGTCTTTTGCATCTACGTAAACTTGATTGGTTTTTTCATCCCAATGAACTTCAGCATAAGCTTCAGGAGCTACATCTTGGCCGCCCAACGGAACGGTAATAATTTCTTTATCCCTAAATACTTCTAGAAGTTGTTTGTTTTTCTCAGCGCTTTGTCGGGCATCTGTAATTTGTTGTTCTAAGGTAGCGTTTTTGGCTTGAGCAGTTTCTAAAGAGTCCCTCAGCTCATTGCGGTCACTAATTACACTTACCAATCCAATTAAAAGAGCGATACTTGCTGCCCAACCAATATAAAGAACAAGATTTGTTCTCTTTCTTTTGGCAGGATGTTCTACCACTCCCGATTTTTGTTTTTCGGTAATTTTTTGTTGAAGGGTATACAATAAAGCTTCAGGATTGTATGGAGCTGCTGCTGTAGAAAGTTGTGTTAATGCACCTTCAATTTCTTCAACTTCCTTCACAATTTCAGGATGTTGTTTAAGTTCTTGCGTTACCTTTATACTTTCTTCTTCAGGTAAAGCACCGTACACGTATAGTTCTAATATTCCAGAAGATATGTATTGATTTAGTTCCATTATGCAGTTAAAATCTCTCTAAGTTTATTAATACAGTTACGGTTTCTGGTCTTAATGGTTCCTAAAGGCATATCCAACTCCTCAGAAGCTTCAGATTGGGTAAATCCTTTGAAGTAGAGTAGGTCGATAATCTTTTTACAATAGGGTTTAAGTACTTCAATGTATTTTTTTATCCCAATCGCATCTACTTTACTGGATAAGTTTGTTTTTTCTTCAATAATATCTACGAAATATTCTGCGGTTAAGTTTTTCTTTTTGTTCTTATAGGCTTTGGACCTGGTTTTATCTATGGCTGCATTTCTGGCTATATTTAATACCCAAGTAAAAAACCTGCCTTTAGAAGAATTATAAGATTCTGCATTATCCCAAATTTTTAAGAATACGTCTTGCAGGACTTCTTCAGCCACATGTTTATCCCCTATAACACTATAAATTACACCAAAAGTGCTTTCTGAATAGCGTTCGTAAATTCGTTCAAAGGCTTTAGGGTTTTTAGCTTGAAGTTCTGCAATTAATCCATCGGGCTGTTCTTGCATAAAAATTTGGTTAGTCGTTTTTATAAAAATAGGAAAATAAATTGATTACTCCACAAAAAAGGCTGCCAACCGGCAGCCTTTTTAAATCTATTAAGAAATAGTTTATTGCATCTCGATTACACCACATCCCATTCTAGTGCCGGCAGCACCGGAAGGTTGGCTAGTGAAATCGTCTTGACCGTTGTGTACGATGATGGCTTTATCAACGATGTTTTTATTTTCATCATCACATCCTATACACCATTCATCTGTAGATAAAGAAATAGTTCCTTTACCGCTGGCGTCTGTGGTGAAATTACCTATATCACCTTTGTGGTATCCTTCTTCGCTTCCCCATTTACCGTGAGGTTGGTCAGTTGGGTTCCAATGACCTCCAGCCGATTTTCCATCAGGGGCAGAGCAATCTCCTTTTTCGTGAATGTGAATGGCATGTTTACCTTCTTCAAGTCCCATGATTTCTGCTTTCATCATTACTTTTCCGTTTTCTTCAGTAAAAGTAACTTTTCCGGAAAGTTTACTGTCACTTTCGGCCTGTAAGTTGGCAACTGCTTTTTTCGTTTTAGAATCTTCTTCCATTTCAGAATCCATAGAACCTTCTTCCGTGGTTTCTTCTGTCATGGTAGAGTTTTCCATATCGTTTTCAGCTTCTTTCTTGTTTTCTTTACAAGAGGTAGCAAAAATTACCATTGCAGAAGCTAACATTAAGCTTACTTTCTTCATAAAAATTTGGTTTAATTGTTTTCATTCAAATTTAAGACGTTAAGCTTATTCCAAAAATATTTTATATTAAGCTTAACACTAATGGATAGTCGAATTGAAAAATATAGGTGGAATTCTATTTTACTGCAACTTCTAATTTCTTGGGAAGAATTTTAGCCTTCACTTCTTGAAGAGAATTACAATACTCTCCATCTATCTGAAAATTTACCGGTTTTTTAGTGGTTATGATAACTTCCTTTACCGGAAAACATTCTACGAAATCTGTAGAAAGTTCGTTTCCTTCATTCAATGTTTTTAAAATTTCAATAAGGTCTAATTTTTTAAATAAAAGTATTTCAAAAATACCATCGTCAATTTTTCCTTTTGGGTTGACTACAGCTCCAGTTCCGAATTTCTTACTGTTGGCCAAAGCGAGCATAATTCCTTTTTTATGAAAGGTTTCTTTTTCGGTTTTTATTTCAAATTCATAAGGACCTTTACTTTGAAATAGCGTGCTAATACTGTTAATAGCATATCCCAATTTTCCTCGTAAAGAGCTACTTTCATATTCTTTAATTAATTCAGCATTTAAGCCAAAATCACTAATATGAAGTCCTAGTTGGTCATTAATATTGATAGCATCAATTTTTCGGGTATCTCCGTATAAAGCTATAGGAACAAAGTTTTTGGGTTCCAAAGGTAAATTTAAATCGTTGGCCAGTCCGTTAGCAGACCCTGCGGGTAAAATGCCAATAGGTAAAGAATCTTTTCCCATAGCTTCAGCGGCTAATTTTATGGTTCCGTCGCCACCCGCAACTAAAACCCTATCAAAATCTGTTTGTGATAATTCGTCCCTTAATTTTTGAATATCATTTTCTCCTGAAGTTTTAAATACTTCAATTTCATCACCTTTATGGAGATTATTTTTGACCTGTTTTAACAAGTGGCTTTTATCTTCATTGCCACTAATAGGATTTATAATGAATAAAAACTTCATACTTATACTTTATTGTGCGTAAAAATATTTATTTTCCCATTTAAAATGAGTTATACTTTCCTTAATTTATGAAACTTGACCTAAAGATTTACCGAAGCTATGCCAATGAACGTGAAATCGTGGTCATGGGCCATTTATTTAAAAAACATGCCCCGGATGTTTTCGACTTAGATAAACGTTGGTATAAACACGCTTGGGCGGTAATTAGAATGTTTAGGATTAAAACGATATCTAATGCTGAAATAACCTTCAAATATAGGGGAAGGGAGATTGCTTCTAAAACTTTAGGCGACGGTCATTTTAGGTTAACCATTCCTTATCAAGAAGAAATAGGGAGCGGTTGGCACGAGTTTAAAGTAGCGGCAAAAGTAGAAGGGCATATCCGGGAAGAAAAAGGGGAGTTTGTAAAACCTTATCCCGGTGAATATGGAGTGATTAGCGATATTGATGATACTTTTTTAATCTCTCATTCAGGTAATATCTTTAAGAAGATATATGTGATGCTTACCAAGAACATTAACAAAAGAAATGTTTTTGATGAAGCAGTAGACCATTATAAATTCTTAAACAGATTGGGAAGGGAAGATAAATCTACCAATAATGCTTTTTTTTATGTAAGTAGCAGCGAGTGGAATTTGTATAACTTTATTAGTCAGTTTGCAGATTTAAATGAATTACCTAAAGCGGTTCTTAAACTAAAAGATATTAAAACCGGGATTGCCGATTTTCTATTTAGCGGAGGTGGTGATCACAACCATAAATTTTATAAAATAAAGCATTTAGTTGAATTTTATCCTGAATTACGATTTGTATTATTAGGCGACGATTCTCAAAAAGACGCTTATATCTATCAAGACATCACTAAAATTTTTCCTGAAAATATTAGTACAGTTTACATTAGGCAAACTAAAAAGAAGAAGAAAAAAGAGATTAAAAAAATACTGAAGAATATAAAAAGTATGGGCGTAAAGGTTTGCTACTTTAAAGAAAGCCAACAAGCCATGCAACATACCAAAGAACATTTAGGTTAATAAAAAAGGGAGAACAAATTGTTCTCCCTTTTTTTAATTCAAAATTAAGGCTCATAAATTAATCGCAGAAAAGAACTAAAACGTTCATTTTCTTTACTAATAGGAATACCTGTGACGATACCAATAAGAAGTTGATTGGTAACTTCAACACGCATTTGAGGTCTAATGGTCATTTCAAAATCGTGTTCGTGAACTTCTTTATTAAATTCGACTCCGATAAAATTTCTAGAACCGGGAATCATATAATGAACGTTCGAGTTAATTTGCCAATGGGTTTCAATAGCATTAGTTTCAAAATAATGTTCAAAAACAGGACCCGTATATAATAACGAATGAAAATTAGCTCCTAAACGTTTGGCCGCGATAAAAAACGGATTGTAAACATTACCGGTGAATAATTTTCCGTCACCATAATTTTCAAAATCGGTTAGCGTAAATTCTTGAATGTACCCAAAAGCCATCGACATCTCGTGTTTTTTAGAAACAAAAAAACTGTATTGCGCTGCCATTTTTATACTATTTAGGTTATTTGCCGGCGCATAACTTCCTTGATTAGGCGAGTGGAAAGAAAAAGGTAATTCTACCTCTAAACCTAAGTGATCTATTGGCGCCCATTCATATTCTACTAACGTAATGTATTCATCAAAATCAGATCGATCGGTAAGCCCGAGACCAACGTTCCATTCTCGTTCACCTTTTCGAGCTCCTAAATCTCGAATAAGATCAATGTAAAGCGGTTCGGCGTGAGTTACCTTATCGGGTAGATTTTCTTCGTTTTCAGTTTCTTCATTTTGGGCATAGGAATATTGGTATAGATTTAGGCATAGCACTAAACCTACAATCTTAAAAAAATTGTATTTCATTTTTATTTATAGTTTAATTATTGAGGTTTCTAATATTTTTGAAATTCAATAATTAAACCTGTGGAGGAGGAGAGGTAACTTCCGGGAAAATAGACTTTAAATTAAAACTATAATTTGTAAAGATTTGCTCTTTCTGAACTTCAATACTGAAATAATTTGAAGAAGAAATATAGGCGTGAAAATCTAATTTGAAATCTTTTTTGTTGATCGAATTATTTTCAAAGTCTTCAAACTCTTCAAAAGCATCTTCTTCACCAAAAACTTTTTCAACGATAATCTCAACAATACTTTCTTGCTTGTTATAATTTAAGTTTTCGCGGTAAGTAATATTATTTGAAATTGGAGCGTCGACACTTATATTTAGAAGTAATAAAGCTAAATAGAAGGTAAACTTTTTAAAATATTTATGTTTTTGTAAGCTCAACTATTGGGGTTTGCAATAAGTTGCTAAAAATAAAAAAGGGTTTGAAATACTCAAACCCTTTTAAATATTTATTGGTCTCAAAAATGGGATTTAAACCCTGCAATTTTATTGCAGCACTTTAGTAGTGCGAAAAAATCTATATTTTCGTATTATGAGTTATCAAAGAAAAGGCTCTCATACGGTTAGTTATTTAA
>NZ_RXOM01000011.1 GCF_008692195.1 Salegentibacter sp. R32 | reverse complement strand
TGAGGATGGGACTAATACGGGCAATAGAACTCAAATTCTAGCCGGCAGGAAAGTTCACCCATCCTTTTCTTTTGGAAAATTAATTCAAAATCATTTTACAAACCTAAGAGTCCGGCAGGCGGGCTTGATTCGGAATCTCATCATCAATTTTCAATAAAAACCTAAAAAACATTTTGTTTGTAAAAATTAAATTATAATTTAGTCAGACATTTAAGACAAGATGAAAAACGTATTTACTTGGAACGCTTATTTTTACTTTTATTTCATTATTAGAAATAGAGTCGGGAGCGCTATGTAAATACTTCAACATTATAAAGTAATACTTAAAATCCCGATAAATTTTTATCGGGATTTTTTTTTGATAAAAAATGAATAACGAAGTGATCGCAATTCAAGGCATAGAAGGCTCTTTTCATCATCAAGTGGCGAGAGAATATTTTGGAGAACAAGTTCAGGTTTCGATGTGTTCCAGTTTTAGAGAACTTGCAGAACAAGTCGCTAAGCAATCGGTGACCAAAGCGGTGATGGCGATAGAGAATTCTACCGCAGGTTCTATTTTACCCAATTATGCCTATGTAGATGAGTATGAATTAGAAGTAGTCGGTGAACATTACATTCCCGTAAAAATGAATTTAATAGCGTTACCCGGTGAAACTTTAGAAAGCATTACTGAAGTTTATTCGCATCCCATCGCTTTGTTGCAATGCAAAAACTTTTTTAAGCAATACCCGCATATTAAATTAATTGAAGATAATGATACGGCAGAAGCAGCTAAAAGAATTGCAGAACAAGGATTAAAAAATACAGCGGCGATCGCAAGTACAACAGCTGCTGAAATTTTCAAGCTGAATTTATTAGCAGAAAGCATACATTCTGAACAAACCAACACCACTCGTTTTTTAATTATTTCGAAAAAGGGTGAAAAAGTTGAACAAGCCGATAAAGCTTCATTAAAATTAATTTTGAAGCACGAGCAAGGAAGTTTACTAAAAGCCTTGCAAATTCTAGATCGTTACGGTTTAGATATGACGAAAATACAGTCGTTACCCATTGTCGATGAACCTTGGAAGTATTCATTTTTTATTGATGTAACCTTTAAAGAACTCCCTGTTTTTGTTGAAGCAATGAAAGCTTTAGAAGAAGTTTCTGAAGCGCATAAAATATTAGGAATCTATAAAAATAAAAACCATGAAACCCGCCAATAGGTTAGCGTTTATCAAGGAATACTATTTCAGTAGAAAGCTGCAAGAAATTAGAGAAATGCAGCAAGATGGAATAGACGTGATCAACTTAGGAATTGGTAGTCCAGATTTGCCGCCGCCTTACGATGCGGTAGCGCAAATGCAATTGGCTGCCAAGCAAGAAAACGCGCACAAATATCAAAGTTATCGTGGTGCCGACGAGTTGCGGGAAGCTTTTGCCGATTTCTATCAACGAAAATTTCAGGTGGAAGTAAGTCAGGCAACAGAGATTTTCCCCTTATTAGGAAGCAAAGAAGGGATTATGCATATTTCGATGGCGTTTTTAAATGAAGGCGATGAGGTTCTTATTCCGAATCCGGGTTATCCAACGTATACGTCGGTGACAAAATTGGTTGGCGCAAAGCCGGTTTTTTATGAGTTGAAAGAAGAACAGGAATGGCAAGCTAACTTTCACGAGTTAGAAAAACAAGATTTAAGCAAAGTGAAAATTATGTGGCTCAATTACCCGCATATGCCAACGGGCGTAAAAGCGAGTCAGTATCTTTTTCATGATGCGATCGCATTTGCTAAAAAGCACGATATTCTGTTGATCAATGACAACCCGTATAGTTTTATTCTGAATGACAATCCGGAGAGTTTATTGGCATATCCCGGAGCTAAAGAAGTGGGATTAGAACTCAATTCGGTGAGTAAAACTTTCAATATGGCCGGTTGGCGAGTAGGAGCGGTTTTAGGAAGCCAAGAAAACTTGCAACATATTTTAAAGGTAAAAAGCAATATGGATAGTGGTATGTTTTTACCTCTTCAGTTAGGCGCTGCGGTTGCGTTGAAAGAAAATGAAGATTGGTTTAAAAACTTAGATTTTTTATATAAAAATCGAAGAGCAAAAATTTTCGAATTGGCAGAAAAATTAGATTGCCAATTAGAAGATCGTGATTTGGTCGGCATGTTTGTTTGGGCAAAAATCCCTGAAGCTTATCAAACTTCAGAAGAATTTTCAGAACATATTTTACAAACGCATCATTTATTTGCCGCACCGGGAACGGTATTTGGCAGCGCCGGCGAAGGTTACATTCGGTTTTCTCTTTGTGTAGATGAAGCCACGATTGAAAAAGCCATAAAACGAGTAGAAGCATGAAAATAGCAGTAGTAGGAATAGGTTTAATTGGCGGTTCGATGGCATTAGATATAAAAGCTGCTTTCGAAAATGTTGAAATTATTGGCATCGATAAAAATGAAAATAATGCCCAAAAAGCGAAAGATTTACAGCTAATCGACGCAATTGGCGATTTGAAAGATTTGCAGGCTGCAGAAGTGGTGATGGTATCGGTTCCGGTAGATGTGAGTATACAAGTGCTTACCCAAGTTTTGGATCACGTGGGTGAAAATACTTTGGTGCTCGATACCGGTTCTACCAAAGAAAAAATTTGTGAGTCGGTAAAAGATCACCCGAAGCGAAGAAATTATTTAGCGGCGCATCCCATTGCGGGAACCGAGTTTTCCGGTCCGGAAGCTGCAATACCCAATTTATATAGAAATAAAACGATGATCGTTTGTGAAGTTGAAAAAACAGCTTTCAAGTTGCAGGAAGTTGCTTTTGAGATTTTTCAGCGTTTGGGAATGCGAATTCGGTATATGGATCCGAAATCTCACGATAAACATATTGCGTATGTTTCTCATCTGTCGCACATCAGTTCGTTTATGTTGGGAAAAACCGTGTTAGAAAAAGAGAAAAACGAAAAAGATATTTTTGACTTGGCAGGCAGCGGATTTGCCTCAACGGTACGATTAGCAAAAAGTTCACCGGCCATGTGGTCGCCCATTTTTAAACAGAACAAAGAAAATGTATTGGAGACGTTAACGGAATATATTCAGAATTTGAATGAATTTAAAAACTTGATGGAGCAAGATGATTTTGAAAAATTGTATGAAGAAATGGCCAATACCAACCATATTAAAAATGTTTTAAACGGAATAAATTAACTAAAGAAAATATGTTGCGTTAGGGATAGAGGCATTGTTGAAGCTCTTTTTAATTTGTCACCTTGAGCCCTTCGACTATCGCTCAGGATAAACTTAAGTCGAAAGGTTAAGACAAATAAAAAAAGCGACTGCCGAAAGCCCGACCCGATAGGGAAACGCCCAAAATAACCACCCCGCCCGTTGGGCACCCCTCCTTAAAAAGTAGGGGAACAAAAATGTAAAAAAATAAATTAGAACAAATAAAAGAACCTCTATCTTAATTACAAAAAGTTTCTCTCCTTTAAAAGGGGAGATGCCAAAGGCAGAGGGGTAAACACAGAAAACAAACACCTATGGAAAATAAAAAAGAATTAAGAACGTGGTTAGATAAATTTAATTTAGACCACCCGTTAGTGATCGCGGGACCTTGCAGCGCCGAGACCGAGGAGCAGGTTTTAAAGATCGCGCACCAATTAAAAGAAACCGATACCAGCGTGTTGCGCGCCGGAATTTGGAAGCCAAGAACGCGTCCGGGAAATTTTGAAGGTGTTGGCGCTTTAGGTTTAAAGTGGTTGCAAAAAGCCAAAGAAGAAACGGGTTTATTAACGACGACTGAAGTAGCAAACCCAATTCACGTAGATCTAGCCTTGAAGCACGATGTAGATATTTTATGGATCGGAGCGAGAACGACGGTTTCGCCATTTATTATTCAGGAGATTGCTGAAGCTTTGAAAGGAACCGATAAAACGGTACTCATTAAAAATCCGGTGAATCCAGATTTAGCCTTGTGGTTAGGAGCGGTAGAGCGTTTTTACAAGCAAGATGTGAAGAATTTAGGCGTGATTCACAGAGGGTTTTCAACCTACGAAAAATCGAAATACAGAAATAATCCTGAATGGCAACTTGCGATCGATCTGCAAACCAAGTTTCCGGACTTGCCGTTAATTTTAGATCCGTCACACATTGCGGGAAGAAGAGATATTATTACCGATTTATGTCAGACCGCTTTAGATCTTAATTACGACGGAATTATGGTTGAAACGCATTACGATCCCGACAATGCGTGGAGTGATGCCAAACAGCAAATTACTCCGAAAGCTTTAGATCAAATGACGAAAGATCTAAAGATTAGAAAAGAAGTTTCGCAGAGTCAGGACTTTCAAGAAAAGTTAGCTTGCTTACGTGCTAAAATTGATGTGATCGATAATCAATTGTTAGACGTGCTGGGAAAACGAATGAAAGTTGCGGACGAAATTGGAGAAGTGAAAAAAGAGAAAAACGTTGCGATCTTGCAATCTACCCGTTGGAATGAGATTTTAGGAAAGATGATCTTAGACGGTAAAGAACATAACTTGAGTGAAGAATTTATTCTGAAGATCTTTAAAGCCATTCACCAAGAATCAATTAATCATCAAGAGAAAATTTTAAGTGAGTAATCAAAAGCTTGTAAACAGTTTGTTTTTGTTACTTTTGTAAAAAGTTAATTGCTCAATTATCTAGGTAGTTGAGCAATTTTTTCAAAAATGTGAATGAAAGGAATCGTCTACAAATCGACCGGAAGCTGGTACACTGTTAAAGCCGAAGATGGTAAGTTCTACAATTGCCGCATTAAAGGTAAATTCAGAATTAAAGGAATTAAAAACACCAATCCGGTAGCGGTAGGAGATTATGTAGAATTTGATCTGGAAGAAAATATTGATGAGGTGATAGGCGTGATCAAACATATTGAAGAGCGTGAAAATTACATCATCAGAAAATCGGTCAATCTTTCTAAGCAAACCCATATTATTGCGGCCAATATCGATGTGGCGTTTTTATTGATAACCTTAAATAATCCGCCAACCTTTACTACGTTTATCGATCGTTTTTTGGTAACGGCAGAGGCCTATGGAATTAAAGCTGTTTTACTTTTTAATAAAGTAGATACATATACTGAAGAAGAAAAAGACGAGATTAGGTATTTAATGGGAATGTATCGAGAAATTGGATATACGTGTATTCCTATTTCAGCTAAATCGGGAAAAAATATCGATAAAGTAAAAGAATTAATGATCGATAATACTTCACTGTTTTCAGGACATAGCGGTGTAGGAAAATCGACGCTGATCAATCAATTAGAGCCAAGTCTAGAATTGAAAACTTCAGAAATATCAGAACAACATTTGCAAGGGCAACACACGACTACTTTTGCTGAAATGTTCGATCTTTCTTTCAATGCCAGAATTATCGATACTCCGGGAATTAAAGGTTTCGGGATCGTAGAAATTGAAAAAGAAGAATTAGGCGATTATTTCCCTGAATTTTTTGAGCGTAAGAGTGAATGTAAATTCAATAATTGTTTACACGTCGAAGAACCGAAATGTGCCATTAAAGAAGCCTTAGATGAAGATGAAATTTCTTGGTCGCGATATAAATCTTATTTACAAATGTTAGAAGGTGAAGACGAGCATTACCGAGTAGATATTTATAAAGAATAGAAATTATGAGAGTGGTATTGCAGCGCGTAAGTGAAGCAAGCGTAACGATAGATAAAAACGTAAAATCTTCCATCCAAAAAGGATTTTTGATTCTGGTTGGAATTGAAGCTGAAGATCATCAGGAAGACATCGAATGGCTTTGTAGAAAAATTATCAATATGCGAATTTTTGGTGATGAAGATGATAAAATGAATTTATCGCTGAAAGATATCGATGGGGAGGCTTTAATTATCAGTCAGTTTACCCTTCATGCGAGCACAAAAAAAGGAAACCGTCCAAGTTTTATAAAAGCTGCCAAACCTGATGTGGCCATTCCGTTGTACGAAGCGTTTATTAAAGAGTTTGAAAAGCAATTTGAAAAAGAGGTAGAAACCGGAGAATTTGGTGCGGATATGAGAATAAGTCTCCTTAACGACGGACCTGTAACGATAATTATAGATTCTAAAAACAGAGAATAAAATGAACATTCAAGACGCTCAAAAAGCCGTAGACGATTGGATTAAAGAACACGGTGTACGCTATTTTAATGAACTTACCAATATGGCGCAACTCACTGAAGAAGTAGGGGAGGTTGCTAGAATCATCGCTCGCCGATATGGAGAACAAAGTGAAAAAGAAAGCGATAAGCAAAAAGATTTAGGCGAAGAATTAGCAGACGTAGTTTTTGTAGTTCTCTGTTTAGCTAATCAAACCGGAATTGATTTACAAGAAGCTTTCGATAAAAAACTCGATCTAAAAACAAAGCGGGATCACGATCGTCATCACCAAAACGAAAAATTAAAGTAATGAGCTTTAAAGAAGTTATTTCAGTAAAAGGGTTTTGGAAATCGGTAATATTTCTGGCCATTGCCTTTATCATTATCTATAACTTAATCAATATAGGGTTTAGCTATAATTTTAATTTTGATGCTTTTATAGATGAAAAATTAACCGGGACCATGGCATTGAGATTTATAGTTGCTAATCTTATTGGAGGATTTATCTATGGATTTATTGTTGTTTTTCTGCAATTTCGGGGCAAACTAAAACGAGAGCAAAAAGAAAGATGAATATTCAATTATCCGCTAAATCAAAAAATCTCGAAGGAAAATGGCGAGTTACCGGTTCCAAAAGTGAAACCAATCGCTTGTTGATTTTACAAGCTTTGTTTCCGCAGATAGAAATAGAAAACAGTTCCAATAGTGACGATTCACAAGTCCTACAAAAAGCTTTATCTTCGTCAGAAAAACTAATCGATATTCATCACGCCGGCACGGCGATGCGTTTTTCAACTGCTTATTTCTCCATTCAAGAAAGTCGGAAAACAATTCTGACTGGGAGCGAGCGGATGCAAGAACGCCCTATCAAGTTATTGGTCGATGCGCTAAAAAATCTAGGGGCTCAAATTGAATATCAACAAGAAGAAGGCTATCCACCTATAGAGATTACCGGAAAAAAACTGACAAAAGATAAAGTAAGTTTAGCGGCCAATGTGAGTAGTCAGTACATTTCAGCACTCATGTTAATAGCGCCATCTTTAAAAAATGGTCTAGAAATTCAGCTTCAAGGGAAAGTTACTTCAACCCCTTATATTTTAATGACGCTTTCCCTGCTGAAATATTTAGGGATTGATGCTTCCTTTGAAGAAAATACAATCAAAATAGCACCTTTTAAACTTCAGCAGAAAAAGAAATTTGTGGTAGAATCAGATTGGAGTTCAGCTTCCTATTTTTATAGTTTAGTCGCATTAAGTGATTCAGCAACCATAGAAATCAGCAGTTACAAAAAAGAAAGTTTGCAAGGCGATTCTTCTTTGGTGGAATTATATGAAAAATTAGGGGTAAAAACCACTTTTTTGGATAATTCCATTCAGCTAGAAAAAGATAATTCAGCAAGCTTACCAAAAATATATCAAGCAGATTTAACTTCTTCACCAGATTTAGCACAAACCATTGTTGTCACCTGTTTAGGGTTGGGTATTGGTTGTGAGCTCACCGGTTTACACACGTTAAAAATTAAAGAAACCGACCGTTTAGTGGCACTTCACGATGAGCTTACCAAATTTGGTGCAAGAGTAGATATTACTAACGATAGCTTAAAACTGTATCCTTGTGTAAAGCTTACAGAAAATGTGTCGGTAGCTACCTATAACGATCACCGAATGGCCATGGCTTTTGCGCCTTTGGCCTTAAAAACCAATTTACAAATAGAAGATGCGGGAGTCGTTTCAAAATCATTTCCGGATTTTTGGGAGGCGATGGAAAGTTTTCAAATTCAAGCAGAAAAACGATAGGGATTTGGGCGAAGCTTCACTCCTAAAAATCAATTTTTTAAATAATTGCTCATTTACTTGACAACCCCTATGTTGAGGTTGTATATTTGCCGTTCTAAAAATTTTAGTATGGGAATGAAATTATCTCAGTTCGATTTCGAACTGCCAAAAGAGCTTTTAGCAGAATATCCTTCAGAAGATCGTGATGAAGCACGTTTAATGGTGATTAACCGTAAAGAAGACACGATTGAACATAAAAAATTTAAAGACCTTATTGACTATTTTGATGCAGAAGATGTAATGGTCCTTAACAACACCAAAGTATTTCCTGCGCGTTTATATGGTAATAAAGAAAAAACCGGGGCCCGTATCGAAGTTTTCTTGTTACGTGAGTTAAATCCGGAAACCCGTCTTTGGGATGTATTGGTAGATCCTGCCAGAAAAATTCGTATCGGGAATAAATTATACTTTGGCGACGATGAAAGTTTAGTGGCCGAAGTTATCGACAACACAACTTCTCGCGGAAGAACCCTGCGTTTTCTTTACGATGGTTCTTACGAAGAATTCAGAAATAAATTAAACGAGTTGGGCGAAACTCCGCTTCCTAAATATATCAAGAGAGAAGTAGAGCCGGAAGATGCCGACCGTTACCAAACCATTTATGCCAAAAAAGAAGGGGCGGTAGCAGCACCCACAGCCGGACTTCACTTTTCTAAGCACTTATTAAAGCGTTTAGAGATAAAAGGGGTAGATTTTGCCGAAGTAACTCTCCACGTAGGTTTAGGAACTTTTAATCCCGTAGAAGTAGAAGATCTTTCTAAACATAAAATGGACAGTGAAGAAGCAGAAATCGCAACAGATTCTACTGAAACTATTAACAAAGCTATCGCAAATAAGCGTAGAATTTGTGCGGTAGGAACCACGGTAATGAGAGCTTTAGAAAGTTCAGTTTCTTCCAATGGTAATTTAAATGAATTTAGAGGATGGACCAATAAATTTATTTTCCCTCCTTACGATTTTAGTATCGCTAATTGTATGATTACCAATTTCCATACGCCAAAATCAACCTTATTAATGATGGTTTCTGCTTTTGCGGGTCACGATTTAATGAAGCGTGCTTATGATGAGGCTATTAAAGAGAAATATAAATTTTACTCTTACGGTGATGCAATGCTTATCATTTAAACCATTGCTTTTAAAATAAACTCTAGGCTACGCAAATTTGTGTAGCCTTTTTTGTAAATAAGGTTTTTGGGCGTTCCCCTACGGATCGGGCTGTACAATTCCTGCGCAGGCAGGAATCTAAGAGCGCTGCAAAAATATCCCTAACGCATCTATCATCAGAATAAAAGAATTCAACTCACTTTAGTTTTATACCTTTGCATCGTGAAAGAAAAGAAAAAAGACATACGCGCATTAAGTAAAGAGCAGCTCCGGGAATTTTTTGTCTCCGTAGGCGATAAATCCTTTAGGGGAACTCAAGTTTACGAATGGTTGTGGAGCAAAGGAGCTCATAGTTTTGAAGATATGACCAATATCTCCAAACAAACCCGCCAGATGCTGGATGAAAACTTCGTGATCAATCATATAGAAGTTGATAAAATGCAGCGTAGTAATGACGGTACAATAAAAAATGCAGTAAAATTACATGACGGTTTTACGGTAGAATCGGTTTTAATCCCTACTTTCTCTAGAACTACAGCCTGTGTGTCTTCACAAGTGGGTTGTAGTTTAGATTGTAAATTTTGTGCTACCGCAAAACTTAAGCGAATGCGTAACCTAAATCCTGATGAAATTTACGATCAGGTTGTCGCTATCGATAACGAAAGTAGGTTGTACAATAATATGCCACTTTCCAATATTGTTTTTATGGGAATGGGAGAACCCTTGATGAACTATAAAAACGTTTTAAAATCGATAGAAAAAATAACTTCACCGGAAGGGTTAGGAATGTCACCTAAACGTATTACCGTTTCCACTTCAGGAGTCCCTAAAATGATTAAGAAGCTGGCCGATGATGAAGTGAAATTTAATTTAGCCGTTTCCCTACATTCAGCCATCGATGAAGTTCGGACCCAAATTATGCCTTTCAATGCTACTTTTCCGTTAAAAGACTTGAGAGAATCTTTGGAATACTGGTTTGCTAAAACAAAAAAAAGAGTTACTTACGAATATTTAATTTGGGATGGGATTAATGATACCCAAAAAGATATTCAAGCATTGGTAAATTTTTGTAAAGTAATTCCCTGTAAAGTCAATATTATTGAATATAATCCCATCGATGATGGAGAATTTCAACAAGCGAGCAGTCAAGTAACCGATGCTTATCAAGAAGCGCTAGAAAAAAATGGAATTACCGTTACCGTAAGAAGATCCCGTGGAAGGGATATTGATGCAGCCTGTGGACAGTTAGCGAACAAGTCTCAAGAGACAGCAGACTAAAGAAAGAAGAAATATATTTTAATTTATTAAAACAAAAAAGCCGATTCATTTTATGTGAATCGGCTTTTTATGATAGATAGAAATCTAAAATTATTTCTTTACGAACTTAAAAGTTTTAGTTTTTCCTTCAACTTGAACTTGTGCGATGTAAACACCTGTTTGTAAATTAGCAATACTTAAGTTAGCATTAGTAGTATTTAAGTTTTTTGTAAAAACTTTTTTACCAGTAATATCATAAATAGAAGCTACATCAATAGTGTTTTCTGAAGATAAAACTAAAGCTTCATTAGTGTTGTAATACATAAATTTATCACTGTCAAGATTTGTAACAGCTAGGTTCCCTCCAGTATCGTCCATTATAAAAGCTAAATGACCAGGCTCACCTAAATCTGTTAAAGTATTATCTCTTTCAAAATTTGTACTAGGATTATCTAAAAGAATTCCAGCTGGGTCAAAAATTGCGTTTGTAGGCTGGCTTGTGTTTGTAGGGACAGCTGAAAACCATCTCCATAAATTACCAGTATTTTGACCTGGGAAGTCATCTGCGTCATTAAATGTTAATGAAGGAGCAACACATAACCAGTATGTTCCAGGTGCTAAATTAATTGCAGTTCCTCCATTGTATGTTTGAACATCAACTTCTAAATAACCAGAAGAACCACTGGCGATTTGAAAAATAGAATTATCTACTTGGTCTAATTCCATAGCTAAAGATAAACCTGTAGACTGGATATCAGGTAGGTCGTTACTTTCATTAGGGAATATGTATAGATTTAACCCTGATAAAAATGTACTTAATGTATTATTTGCTTGAAATGCTGGAATAGTTATTTTACCTACATCTGTACTGTTAGTAATTTCAAAACTTGTAGCTAGTAATAGAGGGGCTACATCTCCTTCAATGTCATAAAGACCAGATAAAAAACCATATGCATTTCCATCTCCATCAACGTTTACGGCTTGTTCTAAAACTACAGCAGAAGTACCTTGGGGGCTGGCCACTTTTTCTGTTAAAGAATGTTTAACCAATGCATTTTTGTTTATTTCTTGTGCACTTAATGTAAATACAGCAAACAATGCTGCAATACTTAACGTAATTTTTTTCATAAAAAAGGGTTTTAATATAATTTTCATTTTTGTTGACGTAAATTTAATAATAAAACCTATATGTTCAAGATATTTAACAATTTTTTTATGTTAATGATATTTCATTATTTTTTAGATTTTAATTAAGATTAAGTTAAATTATTATAGATTAATAAATCTAATATGCTTTTTGTTTTATATTAAGTGTATAATTTTAATTAAAATCTATAATTATAAAAAAATACTATTCTTTTTTGGTATGTTGTTAATGGGGCTTTCCGGTATATCTCAAAACAATCAATCTAACGGATTTATTTCAACCTCTATTTTTAGTCCGCCTTCTACTACTGGAGAAGCTTTTCGCTTTCGTCCTGGTATTGTTACGCAATTAGATCAAGGAAGCTTTGGTTTTACCGCTAATGATCGTTGGTGGTCTTTAGGAAGATTAAATACCGGTTCTCAAACCGTTTTTGGTTTACGTTTGCAAAATGGGGAGAAAGCCTTGACCTTGGGCTATAACGATATAAGTAATAACAATCCCCGGATTCAGTGGATAGGTGCTAACGGTAATCTAGGTAATCTAGAGTTTCGTACGGCTACTAGCTTTACATCCACGAATTCTACATTAGTAACTACCATGCGAAGTGATGGAACGACAGTTTTTGGAAATTCTAATACTGGTATTTTTCCAAATTTTCAAGATACTAAAGTGGGGGTTGGGAATGGAAGTTTTGGTAACGGAGGGGGAGAGTTTTATGTCTTGGAAGTTAATACCTATGGTAATATTAATGTGAATTCACCATTCCCAAATTATTATGGAGGAAGCTTTTATGCTGGAGCAGGAGGTGCTGGTAGTATTAATCCTGGTATAAATTTAACAGGGCTATTAGGGAGAACTGGTGGAGGCAATATGACAAATGTTAGCATAGGTGTTTCTGGAATTGTTGGTGATAATGCGGTTACTAGTTATTCTATCTGACAGTCTTCAGGTACGAGTGCCTCCAATGAATTTGCAGTTTTTTTTGATGGCGATGTAGAAGTTACCGGAAATTTATTTTACGCTTCTGACCGTAAACTAAAAGAAAATATAGAATCAGAAGAGGAGTATGAAGTCTTGGCGAGTATGAGGAAGTTAAATCCGGTAAGATATACCTTTAAAGAAAATAAAAACGTTACTTTGCCTTCAGGTTTGCAGCATGGTTTACTGGCACAAGAATTAGAAGAAGTTTTTCCGGAGTTGGTACAAAACATTAAAAAGCCCGTTTTGGATGAAAAGAGCAACATTACCGGCCAATTCGAATTTAAATCGGTACGTTACCAAGATTTGATTCCGCTACTGGTACAATCAGTAAAAGAACTTTCTGCAGAAGTGGAAACTTTAAAAGAAGCCTTGCAACAAAAAGAACAAGCCTTGGTGTTTAACGAAACTAGCAGTTTAAGTACTGAAGAAAAACAAGTACTGCTAAAAGAATCGTACTATTTAGCACAAAACTATCCTAACCCTTTTGATGGAAGATCGGTGATCGAATATCGTTTACCGTAAGGCGCAAAATCAGCTGCCATTATGATTTTTGATATGACCGGGAATTTCTTAAAAGAATACCCATTGCGAGAACGTGAAGCTAAGATCGAAATTACTGCCAATGAATTTGGTGCAGGCATGTACCTATATAGTTTAGTGAGCGGTAACCGGGAAATTATCAGTAAAAAGATGATTGTGAAATAATTTAATTTTTTTAGTAATTGATTAAGCCTGTAGTGTCATTTGAGACTACAGGTTTTTTATGTGATATTAAAGGATTGTATAAATGAAAAGTGTCATCCCGGACCTGAGCCGGGATCTCATCAAGAGAAAAAGTGAAATTAGGAAAATCCCAATTGTTCAAATAATGGATAAAAAAATATAATCTTCTTTCAACTTACCTGATGATTTTCGTTCAAAATTACTCATTCAAAATCTAAAATTAATTTCTAGCTTCACTTTAATTTCAGTTTTCAATTTTAATAATATACCACTCGAAATACTATATTTGCAATCTGAGTGAAACCGATAGCACAAATAAAAGACCCCATTAATTTCGAAATGGAACTTTTTGAAAAGAAGTTCCGGCTTTCGATGTCTTCCAAAGTAGCTTTGCTCAATAGGATTACTCACTATGTGGTGAACCGAAAAGGAAAGCAAATGCGACCAATGTTTGTTTTTTTGGTTTCCAAAATGGTTTCCGGTGGCGAGGTGAACGACAGAACTTATCGTGGCGCTTCGGTGATCGAGCTCATCCATACCGCCACGTTGGTGCATGACGATGTGGTAGATGATTCTAACCGTCGGCGTGGTTTTTTCTCGATTAATGCGCTTTGGAAAAATAAAATTGCTGTGCTCGTAGGGGATTATTTGTTATCGAAAGGACTTTTACTTTCCATAGATAATAACGATTTTGATTTACTGAAAATCATTTCGGTAGCCGTACGTGAAATGAGTGAAGGCGAATTACTTCAAATTGAAAAAGCCCGGAAGCTCGATATTACCGAAGAAGTATATTACGATATCATTCGTCAAAAAACCGCTACCTTAATTGCGGCTTGCTGTAGTTTAGGAGCGGCTTCCGTAAAACCGGACTCTAAACATGTAGAACGTATGCGAAAGTTCGGAGAATTGATAGGAATGGCCTTTCAGATTAAAGATGATTTATTTGATTATGGCGAAGAAAAAATAGGAAAGCCTACGGGAATTGACATCAAGGAACAGAAAATGACCCTTCCTTTAATTTATACCTTAAATAACGCTTCAGAAAAAGACCGAAGATGGTTAATCAATTCTGTGAAAAATCATAATAAAGATAGTAAGCGGGTAAAAGAAGTCATTCAATTTGTAAAAGACAGCGGTGGTTTAGAGTATGCGATTACAAAAATGAAAGAATTTCAACAAGAAGCTTTTCATAAATTAAAATCTTACCCCAATTCTCCCTATAAACAGTCTTTAGAAATAATGATGAATTACGTCATCGACCGTAAGAAATAAGTTTAATTTTTTCAAGAATTTTAGCCTGCGTCATTCTGCGCTTGACTCAGAATCGCATCATATTTTGAATATCAATAGAGAATTTTTTCAAAACCAAAATTCTTTCCATCAAAACAATATCATTCATTGTTATTTCAATCACATATTTCATTTGAAATATTCCGAAGCTGAAAATTTTTTAATTTTCAAACAGCTGTAAATCAATAATTAATGAAGTTATTTCAAAAAAATATTTCCCTCAGGCAACTATTTTTGGTTTACCTTCGTCTATGTAAATAGAAGCTCAAAACAAAACGGGTGAAAGTAATTCAATTACATAATAACGAAAAAAGACTTATTAAGAAAGCGCTTAAAAAAGATAGAAAAGCGCAGCAAAGTCTGTACGAAACCTATTCACCTAAAATGTTGAGTGTTTGTAGGATGTACGTAAAAGATCTTCATTTTGCTGAAGATGTGATGCTGAAAGGTTTTTTTAAAGTTTTTAATAACCTATCCAACTTTAGAAGTGAAGGAAGTTTTGAAGGTTGGATAAGAAAAATTATGGTGAGAGAAGCAATTGACTTTTTAAGGGCTCAGAAACAAATGGATTTTTCTGAAGAAATAGAAAATGAAATGAATACTTCTAGTTCCAATACCTTTCAGTCTAACGAAGAAATAGATTTTCTTCAGCAAAAAATAGATGAATTACCCGAAGGTTATAAAGCAGTTTTTATGCTTTACGCAGTAGAAGGTTATAAACATCAGGAAATTGCAAAAATGCTGGATATTTCTGAAGGGACCTCTAAATCACAACTCTCTAAAGCTAGAAAGTTGTTACAGGAAAAAGTGAAACCTAGCTTAAAAAATGGTTATGCAGGAGAATAATTTTGATAAAAAGATAAAAGGGCAATTAGAGCGAAGAACAATCAATCCGTCTGCAAATGCTTGGGATAAATTAGATGCTCAATTAGATGCTCGTGAGACAAAAACTACCAAAAAATATTGGTGGCTTGGGATTGCCGCTAGTTTCTTGGCCGGGATTTTAGTGACCTCATTGGTATTTAATGATTCAAAAATTGAAGTAACACCACAAGTGGCCAACGATAATTCTTCTGAAGAAATAAATGATGTAGAACAGAATGCTTCAGAAAAATCAAATATCATCGTTGAAGGTACTAAAGAGATTGAATCAATTCAACTAACAGCAACTAAAGTTCAGCCTGAAGATAAGTCGATTGGTCAGCCGCAGAAAAAAGAACAAAAAAACTTTATTGCTGAAAATGCAGAAACTTCTCAGGAAAGAGCTTCAAAAAAGGACAAACAACCAATTCAACCTAAAAAAGAAATATTTTTTGCTGAAGAACTTCAATTGGCAGAAGATATAGAGAAAACAGTTCCGTTGGAAGTAGAACAAAAAGAATTAGCAACCGAGGAAACTCAATTGCTTGACGAAGAAGTAGAGCAATTACTTCAACAGGCACAAGAAAAAGCAAAACTCCGGAATTTTGAAAATCCATATAATCTCGTCAATGCCGAAGATTTATTGGAGAATATAGAGGTAGAAGATAAACAAAACTTTAAAGACAAGGTTTGGATAGCACTTGAAAATGGCTTCCATCGGGTAAAATCTACCGTTATCGAATAAATTAATCAAATCAAATAATCATTCATCAATCCACAGCGTTTCTTCCCTTCCAACAGGGAAGGGTAGGAGCAAAGTGCTTAAAATCAACAAAAATCATGAAAACAATTATTATTACGCTAAGCTTATTTTTAGCATCAGTAATCGGTTACAATCTTCAAGCCCAAATTAATATTGAAATTAGAAATGATATCGAATTAAAAATCGAAGAACTCCAAAAACAAAAATCTAAAGTTGAAAAACTAGAGAAAGACAAACTTCGTGAAGAAGTAGAAGAAATTAACGAACGTTTAGAAAGTAATGAAATTACCGCAACCGAAGCAGATAACTTAAAAAAGAAAGCTGCAGAAAAGCGAGCACTCAATATTCAAAATCAAATGAATATTATTGATGAGAATATAGCCCTCTTAAAGCGAAATGCAAAAGATGTAGAAGTTAAAGACGGTGAAGAAAAACAGGAAATAGATAGTTATTACACTTCTTTAGAGTTTTTAAAGTATGATGAGGGTGATGAAATTAACGAAAATTACGATTCTATACCTAAAAAAACTTATAGTGACGCTTTTGTAGCCTTTGGGTTTAACCATTCCCTAATCGATAATGTATCCTTAAGTGATTCGCCATATCAATTAGGGGGAAGTAGGTTTTTTGAAATAGGGTTTGGCTGGCAAACTATGTTAAATAAAGGTGGATCTGTGAGGTTAAATTACGCTTTTAGTGTACAAATGAACGGTTTGAAAGCTAAGGATAATATGTATTTTGTAGAAGATGAAGACCAAACCGTGCTAGAAGAATATCAATACAAGTTAGATAAAGCAAAATTAAATGTATATAATCTTGTGATTCCCCTACATTTTGAATTTGGTAAATCTTCCATAAATTATGGTTCTGATTGTGCGTATTATGACGTAGATCATTTTAAAGTAGGATTGGGAGGTTATGCCGGTGTAAACCTTGGGGTGATGCAAAAACTGAAATATGAAAAAAACGGGGAAAACACAAAAGGCAAAATCAAAGAGGACTATAATATAGAAAAATTTATCTACGGTCTTAGCGGATATATTGGTTATGGAGATTGGACCCTTTATGCAAAATATGATTTAAACACTTTGTTTAAAGATAATCCGGTAGAACAGCATAATGTTTCATTAGGAGTACGTTTAACCCTGTAAAAGTTTTGTTTCTCTAACATTAGATTTATTTATTGCTGAAAAGGATATGATCCAATTCATATCCTTTTTTATTCAGTCATTATATTTAACCTTACTATACCCTAGTTCAAGTAGTCTATCTTCGAAACCTTTAGTATGTATTTTACCGTAAATTAATCCTATTTTTTTTTCATTTGATTTTTCAACTTCTTTAATTATAAATTTTTCCCTTAAATCTTTTATAACGTAATCTTTATTTTTTAAATTATCACACCAATATTTATCATCAAATTTAGTTTTAAAGTCACATTCTGTTAACTTAATTTTTCCGAATTTTTGTTCATAAGCATTCAACACTTCTAAAACACTTAAATCAACAAGTCTGTCAACTTGATAGGAATATCCAGAATCATCTGGGTTTTGCATCTTGTATTTACCGCTACTGAAAAATTTAGGATATGCACCTCTAAATTTAGGATTGGTTAAATTGAAACCAAATGCAAGACCAACAAGCTTTCTCATTTTCCTTTTTAATGTATCTAATTTCAAGCTATCAGCATTGTTTGGGAATGCAACTCTTTCATAAAAAAAAGAATAATTTTTTCTTCTTAAATTAGTAATTATACGTTTTGATTCTTCATAATACTTAGGTTTAGCTAGATGTACCATAGGTATAATAATAACCTCCTTACAAATAGAGTTTTTACATTTTTCAAACTTTGTTGGTTTTGGTTTATTAGGGGTTAATGTCTTATATAATATTTCCATACACGAGGACAATCCTAATATTATAATCAGTAGTAAAACAAGTTTTTTTATTTTCACCATTTTTGTTTATAAATAGACTTGCGGCTTTTGAAACTGCAAGTCTTTAGAAAATTATATTTAAAGTGCATCTAAAGCTGATATTATAGCTAGGATGACCTCATAATTATTTTTAATCCAAGTCCAAGCGTTTCCTAAGTGACATCAGAAATCACCAAAAAAGCTTCCACAAACGTTTTGAATTGTTATTTTTTTAATAATAATAAATTTTAGGTTATTACCTACTCTTAAAGCTTTTCGGCGTATAGCATTAATTGATCAAGTATCAATTTCAACTTTGAAGTAAATTTAGAATATTAGTATATTTGTTACTCTAGTCTTTACAACTCGTTAAAGATCTGGAAATCTATTTATAAGCTCTTACAGATTTTGTGAGAGCTTTTGTATAATTATTTCAAATTTTTAAAAAAGAATACACTTATCAATACGTAATATGTTAAGATTTGTAAAAAATTAATAATATTTACTATTTAATATTAGGTTTTAAACCTGTATAGATTTTAAGCTGAATGATAAAAAAATCGACCATAGATCAAGTATTCGATGCCGCTCGTGTAGAAGAAGTAATTGGTGATTTTGTGCAGTTAAAAAAATCGGGGACCAACTATAAGGGTTTAAGTCCGTTTACAGATGAGCGTACGCCAAGCTTTATGGTGTCTCCCGTAAAACAAATCTGGAAAGATTTTAGTAGTGGTAAAGGCGGAAATGTGGTTGCTTTTTTAATGGAGCACGAACACTTCAATTATCCCGAAGCCATCAAATACCTCGCAAAAAAGTACGGAATTGAAATTGAAGAAACCGAGCAAACCGATGAGCAAAAAAAACAAGCCGATGAACGTGAAAGCATGTTTTTGGTTTCAGAATTCGCCAATGAATTTTTTCAGAAAAAACTTTTAAAAACCGAACAAGGAAAAGCCATTGGTTTAAGTTACTTTAAAGAGCGCGGTTTTACCATGGAAACCATTGAAAAGTTCGATTTAGGATATTCTCCCGATGTTTGGGATGCTTTTACAGAAGAAGCCTTAAAAAAAGGTTACCAATTGGAGTTTTTGGAGAAAACTGGACTTACGATTGTAAAAGAAGAAAAGAAGTTTGACCGATTCAAAGGAAGAGTAATGTTTCCTATTCATTCTATGTCGGGAAGAACGTTGGGTTTTGGAGGTCGAATTTTAAATAAAGACAAAAAAGCAGCTAAGTATTTAAACTCTCCGGAAAGTGATATTTATCACAAAAGCAAGGTACTTTACGGTATTTATTACGCCAAGCAAAGCATCGCGAAAGAAGACAATTGTTATTTAGTAGAAGGCTATACCGATGTAATCCAAATGCATCAAGCCGGAATTGAGAATGTGGTTGCTTCTTCAGGTACGGCATTAACTCCGGAACAAATCAGACTCATTAACCGACTTACCAAAAATATAACGGTTCTTTTTGATGGAGATGCCGCCGGACTTCGAGCTTCCTTACGCGGAGTAGATTTAATTTTGGAACAGGGAATGAACGTAAAAGTTTGTGCCTTTCCAGAAGGAGAAGATCCCGATAGTTTTGCCAAAGCCAATACCAAAGAAGATATAGAAAGCTACCTTCAGCAAAATTCAAAAGACTTTATCAGTTTTAAGGCGTCACTTTTGGTGAATCAAGCGCAAGGCGACCCTATTAAAAAAGCAGAAGTCATTCGGGATATGGTTAATAGTATTTCTAAAATACCCGACCGCATTCAGCAGGAAATTTACCTGAAAGAATGTACCCGAATTATGGATGTTTCAGAAGAAGTGCTTTATAGTTCCTTGGCGCAATTAATGTCGAAAAAAGACCGGGAAAATTCTAGAAGTAAAAGTTCGGCTCCGCAAAACCAGCCAATGCAAGCGGTGAAAAATGAACAAAAACCGGTACAAAAAGTCAATCAAAAATATGAGATTGAACGTTATATCATTAGTTTACTAATTCACTTCGGAAACGAATCGGCAGGATTTGAAGAATTTTATTTAGAGGAAAATGAAGAAGCAGAACTGGTTTTAAAATCGGAAACCAAAGAACGAAAAGTCTATGAAAAGATTTATCTAGACCTTCAGGAAGATGAAATTTCTTTTACCGATGCAGAGTTTAAATACCTTTATCATGAATTAATTAATGAACTTCTTAATAAAGACAAATTAGAAGTCGAGAAATTCATGAATAATTTAGAAAAAGATATCGTTCCAAAGTTTGTGGATATTTTAATTGAATTTGAAAAATATTCGCTTTCCCGTTGGTCTTCGCAAGATATTTTTGTTGCTAACCTAGATGAACTAAAACCGGAACAAGTTGACGACGCTATTTTACGCTTGCGACATTTGTTGATTTATGAAAAAATTGAAGAATTGCTGGGAGTAACCAAAGAAAATGTAGCAGAACACCATCGCGAAGTGATTGAAGAAATCATGCAATACAAAGACCTCTACAGAAGTATTGGCGATAAAATTAGATCAGTACTTACGATTCGCTAGAAATTTTTTTAAAATAAAATGTTGAGATTTTTAAAAAACGGCCTATCGGGAAAAATATTGAAAATCAAGGAAGCAGCGTTGGCTTGAGGATAAAAAGCTGTTTGAAGCCGACAAAGGAGGCGAGTTCTTTTTATCCAGTGGCGGATAGTTCCGTAGTATTTTCTTATGTTTTTCTCGTCAGCCTAGACTTTTTTGTTTCTTTTTTGGGCGATGCAAAAAAGAAAGTAAAGTTTCTTATATAAGGAAAATTATTATTTACTTCTTCAAATTCAAAGGAATCTCGCAAACCGGTATCGGTTTCATTTTATGCTGATTGGCTTTATTCAATCGTTTATAAATACTAAAAACTTCTGCTTTTCTACCTGAAAAATTATCTTCCGTTTTTCCTAAATCGTCCATATGCATTGCCCATTCTAATTCCGGGTAAGAAGCGCCAATTTGGTCTTCGTCGGTGCGGTCATCGCCCCAAAGTCCATCAGTAGGCTGTGCATCTAAAATTTCTTGATTCACGCCTAGATGTTCGGCAATTTCATAAACTTCCGTTTTCAATAAATCAGCAATTGGACTCAAATCTACCCCGCCATCGCCGTATTTTGTGTAAAAACCAACACCAAAATCCTCTACTTTATTTCCGGTTCCGGCTACCAATAATTTCTCTAAAGCCGCAAAATAATAAAGCGAAGTCATTCGTAAGCGTGCACGTGTGTTTGCTAAGGACATAAAACGATCTTCTTCATTTTCAACACTCGGCAAAGAGTCGATTAGACTATCAAAAACCGGAGTGAGATTAATCCGTTGCAGTTCTACATTTTCATAGTTTTCTTGTAGCCATTCAATGTGCTTTAAAGCTCGACTTACTTGATTTTCCGCTTGGTGAATAGGCATTTCTAAACACATTACCTTTAAATCTGTTTCTGCACAAAGTGTTGAAGTCACCGCAGAATCAATTCCGCCACTCACCCCAACTACAAAACCATTCATTTTATTTTTGGTTGCGTAATCTTTTAACCATTCTACAATATGGTGGGTTACTTTTTGGGTTTGCATGGGTAAATGTTTTAAGTTTATAAATTACCTTTGCAACAAAAATAAGCTTTTCGGCATAATTATAAACCTTTGCGGGCGTTAAAGCAATCATAAGAACACACCTATGCTTAAAAATTTTCTCCTTTTACTTTTAGCAATAATCGTTTTGGTAAGTTGTGAAGATGAAAGTAAAGTAGAACAAGAGATTTCTAAAATTCCTGTGGAAATGGACGTGACTCGTTTCGATCAGGTTTTTGCGGAAGCTTCTCCCGAAGATTTGCCAAAGCTTAAAAAAGATTATCCTTTATTATTCCCTAAAGCTTATCCTGATTCTATTTGGTTGAATACGATGAAAGATACCATTCAGCAGGAAATCAATAGGGAAGTCACCAAAACTTTTCCAAGTTTTGAAGAAGAAACACAGGAGATAGAACGTATTTTTCAGCATTTAAAATATTATTTCCCTAATGAGTTTGAAGTCCCGAAAGTGATTACAATTACTTCAGAAGTAGATTATAAAAATAAAGTAATCGCTACCGATAGTGTTTTGCTCATTTCCTTAGATACCTATTTAGGGGAGGAACATAAGTTTTATGTAGGACTTCAGCAGTATTTGAAGAAAAATTTTAGAAAAGAGCAGATTCTTCCGGATATAGCTTTTGCTTATGGAGAAGAATATATTCCACAACCGGATTCACGAACCTTGCTAGCTTCTATGATCTACTACGGAAAGATTTTATACCTGAAAGATAAATTAATTCCAGAATATAGCGATGCTGAAAAAATAGGCTATACAGAAGAGGAAATGGAATGGGCGAGAGCTAATGAAGAACAAATTTGGCGTTATTTTATAGAACATGAAATTCTGTTTGATACTGATTCTGACTTGCGGAAACGTTTTATTAATTTAGCGCCGTTCACCAAGTTCAGATTGCAATTGGATAGTGAAAGTCCGCCGCAATTGGGGCAATATATGGGCTGGCAAATCGTAAGACAGTTTGCGGAAAAGAATTCAGACTTATCCTTGGAAGAAGTTTTGCAAAAGGAGGCTGAACAAATTTTTAAAAAATCAAATTATAAACCGAGAAAACCCGAATAATGGCTAACAAAAAATCTGAGATAAAAGTACAGGTAGAAGTAGATGAGAACAATGTACCCGAAAGTTTAAACTGGAGTGCGCAAGATGGCAACATCAATAACGAAGAGGCAAAAGCTATGCTGTTATCACTTTGGGACAGTAAAAACCAAGAAACTTTACGTATCGATTTGTGGACCAAAGACATGCCGCTAGATGAAATGAAAGTGTTTTTTCATCAAACCTTAGTAGCGATGAGCAATACGTTTTACAGAGCTACCGAAGATGAAAAAATGATGGAAACCATGAAGGATTTCTGTGATTACTTTGCTGATAAGTTAGAGTTGAAAAAGGAGTAGTATTAACTCTTTTAAATAGTTGGGATGTTTACTGAACCTGTCCGTCCGGCAGGCGGGCTAGTTTCAGGGTCTCATCCTTAACATTCTTAAATAACTGGGAATTTTCTTGAGTGATTAAAGATTGTTATTTACCTCTTCAATATAACTTAAAAGCTCTTCACGTCCAACTTCTTTCGCTGATGAGGTTATAAAATGCGGGGGTAAACTTGCCCAAGTTTCCAGTAATTTATCTAAATACTGTTGAACATTTCTTTCAATAGCATTAGGTTTTAATTTGTCGGCTTTCGTGAAAATAATCGCAAATGGAATCATATTTTCGCCGAGCCACTGCATAAATTCCAAATCTATTTTTTGTGGTTCGTGCCTAATGTCAATAAGCACAAAAGCAGCAACTAATTGTTTTCGATGTTTAAAATAATCAGTAATAAATTTCTGGAAAGTCTTTTTTTCCTTTTTACTCACCCGGGCATAGCCATAGCCCGGTAGATCTACCAAATGCCAATCTTCATTAATTAAAAAATGATTGATAAGCTGAGTCTTCCCAGGTCTTCCTGAAGTTTTTGCCAAGCTTTTACGCTTCGTCAACATATTGATAAGCGAAGACTTGCCAACGTTACTTCTGCCTATAAAAGCGTATTCCGGTAAATGGCTTTCCGGGCATTTTTTAGCATCGCTATTACTAACTACAAATTTAGCAGATTTAACATCCATCAGCTTACATTTCTTTTTCTTTTAGCCATTGATGAAGTAACTTATTGAATTCTTCCGGATGCTCCATCATTGCTGCGTGCCCACATTTATCAATCCAATATAAATCAGAATTTGGTAAAAGCTTATTGAAGTCTTCTGCTACTTCCGGTGGGGTTACATTGTCCTGTTTTCCCCAAATAATGCAGGTGGGGGTTTGCATTTTCGGTAAATCTTTAGCCATATTGTGCCTAATCGCACTTTTGGCAATAGCTAAGGTTTTTACCAATTTATTTCGGTCATTTACGGTCGCATAGACGTCATCCACGATTTCTTTCGTAGCCACAGCAGGATCGTAAAAAACATTTTCTGCTTTTTGTTTAATATAATCGTAATCCCCACGTTTGGGGTAGCTTTCACCCATGGCGCTTTCGTAGAGACCCGAACTTCCGGTAATTACTAATCCTTTAATTTTATTCGGGAAGAGTTTGGTAGTAAGCAATGCAATATGGCCTCCCAAAGAGTTACCAAGTAAAATTACTTCTTTGTAATTTTTAAACTCTATAAACTCTTTTATGTATTTAGCAAAATTAGAAACACTGGTTTTCAATAAAGGCATGGTATAAAGTGGCAATTCCGGGATTACCACTTTATATCCGCTTTCAGGAAAAAAGTTGGCAACGCCGTCAAAATTACTTAAACCTCCCATTAAACCATGCAGGATAATTATTGGAGTACCTTCTCCCTTTTCTACATAACTAAATTTTCCTTCAGATTTAATTTCTTCTTTCATCAATAAGAATTGCGTTTAGCAAAAGCAAATATATAGATTATTGTTTAAGTACGGGTAATTAATCTTTATTCGAGTTTCAACTTCATTTTAGTTAGGTGGTTTTCAGTTTATTCACAATCTAATCTTTTAGAAATGCTCCACTTTATATAAAAGCTTAACTATCAGTATTAATAGGTGGTTGAGCCTTGTAGGTAGAAGCTAGAAGTTAAAACTTATCAACAATGTGGTAAATTGTGGTAAAAAGTGGTAAAAATTTCAATATATTTGAACTAAGAATTCTTGAGGTGGTAAATTTAATAGGATCATACGAATGTAAAATCGATGCGAAAGGTCGATTAATGGTGCCTTCAAAACTCAAATCGCAACTTCTGCCCATGTTAGAAGAAGGTTTTGTGTTGAAGCGCGCTGTTTTTCAGTCTTGTATAGAAATGTATCCTATGAGTGAGTGGAATGCTTTAATGAAAAAAGTAAACTCACTTAATCGCTTTAAAAAGAAAAACAACGACTTTATTAGAAGGTTTACCGCCGGAGTGAAAATGGTAGAAGTAGATACCAACGGAAGGCTTTTGGTGCCGAAAGACCTGCTGAATTTTGCCGGACTTCAAAAAGAGATAGTGCTTTCTTCTGCAATCAATATTGTAGAAATATGGGATAAAACAAAGTATGAAGCAGCTATTGAAGATGCAACCGATGATTTTGCTGATTTAGCTGAAGAAGTAATGGGAGATAACGATGACGAACTTGGAATATCATAACCCGGTCTTGTTAAAAGAAACTGTTGATGGTTTAAATATTAAGCCCGATGGCGTTTACGTAGATGTAACGTTTGGTGGTGGTGGTCATTCTCGAGAAATTTTGAGTCGTCTTGGAGAGAACGGAAAATTATTAGCGTTTGACCAAGATCCTGATGCGAAGCAAAATGTGATTGAGGATAAGCGCTTTACCCTCATTCCTGAAAACTTCCGTTACCTCAAGCAATTTCTAAGATTTTACGGTCACAAAAAAGTTAATGGGGTTTTAGGCGACTTTGGTGTTTCCTCCCATCAATTTGATGTTGCTGAACGTGGTTTTTCAACAAGATTTGATTCTAGGTTGGATATGCGAATGAACCAGCGGGATAAAATCAGTGCTTATGACGTGATTAATGAATATACGGAAGCTGATTTACGTTCGGTTTTTTATCAATATGGCGAATTGAAAAATGCTCCAAAGCTGGCAAGGGTCATTGTTCAAGAACGCGAAAAAAATCCTATTGAAACGGGAGACCAGCTAAAAGAATTATTGACACCGCTTCTTTTTAAAGGAAGGGAGTTTAAAATATTAGCGCAAATCTATCAAGCGATTCGGATTGAAGTGAATCAAGAAATTCAAGTGTTAAAAGAATTTCTAAAGCAAACGGAAGAAGTGTTGGAGCCTGGTGGGCGAATCAGTTTAATCTCTTATCATTCTTTAGAAGATCGTTTGGTGAAAAGATACATAAGAAATGGACTTTTTGAAGGAGAGCCCGAAAAAGATGTTTTTGGAAGAGTGGAAGTTCCGTTTAAAAAAGTAGGAAAATTGATTGTTCCTTCAAAAAAGGAAATTGAAGAGAACAGTAGAGCGAGAAGTGCAAAGTTAAGAATAGGAGAACGTATTTAAGATGAAAGGAAAAATCTACGATTTTCTAAAAGGGAAGTTTTTAATAAGTGACGATGCACTTAAAAATTGGAGCTTCATCTTGTTTTGTACCGCTTTAGCAATAGTGATGATCGCTTGTTCCCATAGCGCAGAGCGCAAAGTGCACGAGATTGCAAGATTGAATAAAGAAGTGCGGGAGTTAAGAAGTGAACATGTAGACCTTGAAAAAAGCTTGATGCAGTTAAAAATGGAATCAACCATTTTGAAAAAAGTAGAAGGTTTAGGTTTGGGAACCTCTAAAAACCCACCACAAAAAATTGTAGTTGTAAATCGTAAAAAGAAATAATTTTTGGCAACCGAAAAACACATATTATACAGACTTTATGCTATTGCCGGAGCGACTTTTTTGTTCGCTTTTGCTATTGCATTTAAGTTGGTGAATATTCAGGTTGCTGAAGGAAAAAAATACAAAGAGCTGTCAGAAAAGAGGGTTTTTAAAAACTTTACCATTCCTGCCAATCGCGGAAATTTATACGATACCAACGGGAGTTTATTGGCAACTTCAGTTCCTGAATACGATATCCGTTTTGATGCCTTAACCGTTTCTCAAGAAAATTTTGATGAGAACTTAAAACCTTTGGCCACTGAACTTTCTAAAATGTTCGGTAAACCGGAATCGTATTACATGAATGTTATCAGGAGAGCGCGCGCTAATAAAAACAGGTATTTTTTAATTGCCCGTGGAGTGAGCTATACGCAATACGTGAAAATTAAGGATTTTCCTATGTTTAATTTGGGAGCTTACAAAGGCGGTTTTATTGCTGAACAACGTACTGTTCGCGAAAGGCCCCTCGGTAAAATTGGTGAACGTACCGTAGGTCACGGACAAGCCGGACTGGAAGGAGCTTATAATGAATACCTGGAAGGTAAAGATGGTCATCGTTTCAAGCAGAAAATCGCACAAGGGCAATGGAAACCGATTAACGATGCCAATGAAAAAGAACCAAAAGATGGTTTGGATGTAGTTTCTACTATCGATATCAATATTCAAGATATTGCCCACCATGCCTTGCTTTCTCAGTTAGAGCGTTTTCAAGCTGACCATGGAACTGTAGTCGTGATGGAAACCAAAACCGGGGAAATTAAAGCAATGGCCAATTTGGGTCGAACCGATGAAGGGAAGTATTACGAAAAAAGAAATTATGCCGTTTGGGAATCGCACGAACCCGGAAGTACCTTTAAGTTAATGGCGATGGTTGCCGCTTTAGAAGATAAAGTGGTCGATACTACCGATTTGGTAGATACTGAAGATGGAACGGTGAAATATTACGACCGTATTGTTCGGGATTCGCATAGAGGTGGCTACGGAGAGATTTCTGTGGCTCGCGCTTTTGAAGTTTCTTCCAATACAGCTTTTTCAAAATTCATTTATCAAGGTTATAAAGACAATCCGGAAGCTTTTGTAGACCGATTGGATTATATGGGATTGAATAAAAAAATAGGTTTGGCGATAAAAGGGGAAGGAACGCCTAAAATTCCACATCCAGATGATAGCAATTGGTATGGTACCACTTTACCTTGGATGTCGTTTGGTTATGGAGTTTCCATTACGCCCTTACAAACCTTGGCATTTTACAATGCGATTGCTAATGATGGAATCATGATTAAGCCGCGCTTAATTAAAGAAGTGCGAAATCGGGATCGAATTATCCACGATTATAATGAACCGGTAATTCAAAATTCGGTTTGTTCCAAAGAAACAGCGGCTAAAGTAAGGGAGATGATGAAAAACACGGTAAAACGTGGAACTGCTACTAATATCTATACGGAAAATTTTTCCATGGCGGGTAAAACAGGAACTTGTTTAACCGGTTATGGTGGCGGAAAAGGCGGTTCCGAATACATTGCTTCTTTCGCAGGATATTTTCCGGCAGACAATCCGAAATATTCGTGTATTGTAGTGATCAGTAGGCCGGATAGAAGCATTGGTTACTACGGGAATATTGTAGCTGCTCCGGTTTTTAAAACTATTGCTAGAAAAATTTATACCGATACGCCAAAAGTAGATGAAGTAGAAGACTTGGAAAGCGACAATCCTGAAGTTGATGAGGATTTTGAAAAATATTTTGCTGTCGCCCAAAAATACAAAACCATTATGCCAAATGTTAAAGGATTACCGGCGATGGATGCAGTGGCTTTATTGGAAAACTTGGGTTTACAAGTAAAGTTGAACGGTGCCGGGAAAATTAAAAATCAAAGCATTCAACAGGGACAAAAAATTAAACAAAATCAAACTATCTTAATTTCTTCCATTTGATACAGTTAAAAGACATACTCTACAAAGTTGCTATTGAAAAAGTAATCGGAGATACTTCCGTGGCGGTAGGAGAACTTCATTTCGACTCCCGACAGGTAAAGTTGAATGATGTTTTTATCGCTATTCGTGGAGCAGTTTCAGATGGACATAATTATATTCAGCAAGCTGAAAAGCAAGGGGCTTTGGTAATTGTTTGTGAAGAAATTCCTGCAAATAAAATAGGCGGAATTACTTACGTGCAAGTGAAAGATACCAAAATGGCCTTGGCTCTGATGGCGAGTAACTACTACGGAAATCCTTCAGAAAATCTAAAACTGGTAGGCGTTACCGGAACTAATGGAAAAACTACGGTCTCAACTTTATTGCATCAATTATTCAGTAAAGCCGGGTATAAAGTTGGATTAATTTCAACAGTAGTCATTAAAGTTGGGGACAAAGATTATGAAACCAAACTCACCACGCCCGATTCAATTACCATCAACAAATATTTAGCTGAAATGAATGATGCCGGAGTGGAGTTCTGCTTTATGGAAGTGAGCTCTCACGGAATTGACCAGCACCGCACTAGTGGACTAACGTTTACCGGTGGAATATTCACTAATCTTTCGCACGATCATTTAGATTATCACAACAGCTTTGCGGAATATCGCGATGTGAAAAAACGCTTTTTTGATGAATTACCGAAAGATGCGTTTGCGCTAACTAATGCCGATGATAAAAACGGCTTATTGATGTTGCAAAATACCAAAGCGAAAAAGAAAAGTTACGCCGTTAAAACCATGGCAGATTATAAAGCTCAAGTGCTTGAAAACAGTTTTGGCGGTTTATTAATGAAGTTGAATGGTAATGAAATTTGGAGCAAACTCGTAGGGAATTTTAACGCCTATAATTTAGCGGCTATCTACGGAGCTGCCGATTTGTTAGGATTGAATGAACTGGAAAATCTTCAATTAATAAGTAGTCTAACGGCAGTTAGCGGAAGATTTCAATACCATATTTCCGAAGGGAAAATAGCTGCGATTGTAGATTACGCCCACACACCGGACGCATTAAAAAATGTCTTGGAAACCATTAATTCTATTAGAACCAACAATGAAGAATTAATTACCGTGGTGGGATGTGGTGGAGACCGCGATGCAACCAAGCGACCAAAAATGGGCAAAATCGCTTCCGAGTTAAGTACCAAAGTGGTGTTTACCAGTGATAACCCAAGAACCGAAGATCCCGATAAAATTATTGAAGATGTTGAAGCAGGGGTTGAACCACAAAATGTGAAAAAAGTAATTGCGGTCACCAACAGAAAGCAAGCAATAAAGACTGCTTGTGTGATGGCAGAACCCAATGATATTATTTTGATTGCCGGTAAAGGGCATGAAACCTATCAGGAAATTAATGGCGTAAGGTCAGATTTTGATGATATGAAAATTGTAAAGGAGTTTTTAATTCAATTAGAAAAGTAATCGTAAAAAATAAGGAATGCTGTACTACTTATTTCAGTTTTTAGAAGAACAATACGAAGTGCCGGGAGCGCAGATATTTCAGTTTATCTCGTTTCGTGCAGCTCTGGCGATTATTTTTTCGTTACTCATCTCTACGATTTTCGGGAAAAGAATCATCACCTATTTACAAAGAAAGCAAGTAGGGGAAAGTGTTCGTGATTTAGGTTTGCAAGGACAAACAGAAAAAGCCGGAACGCCAACCATGGGTGGTGTTATCATTATTTTGGCGACGCTAATTCCGGTGTTACTTTTCGCAAAGTTAGACAATGTCTACGTCTGGTTGCTTATTGTCACTACCATTTGGATGGGCGTGATAGGTTTTATAGACGATTACATTAAAACCTTCAAAAAAAATAAAGAAGGCTTAGAAGGAAAATTTAAAGTGATTGGTCAAGTTGGTTTGGGAGTTATCGTGGGCGCTACCATGTATTTTCATCCAGATATCACGGTAAAAGAACAAGTGCGGACAGATGTAGTGAAAGAAGAAATTACCGATGCGAAATCCAACAATTTTGAAAGTGAAAAGAAATCGACGAAAACAACTATTCCTTTTGTAAAGAATAATGAATTTGATTATTCCAGTTTAATCACTTGGATTGATGCTGATTATGCAAAATATGCGTGGATAATTTTTATCCCAATTGTGATTTTCATCGTCACAGCAGTATCCAACGGAGCTAATTTAACCGATGGAATCGACGGTCTCGCCGCGGGTTCTTCCGCGATTATTGTCCTCACCTTGGGACTTTTTGCTTGGGTTTCGGGAAATATCATTTTCTCTGATTATCTCAATGTGATGAATATCCCGAATTCAGGAGAAATGACAGTATATATCGCAGCTTTTGCGGGATCATTAGTTGGTTTTTTATGGTATAACACTTTTCCGGCCCAAGTATTTATGGGCGATACCGGAAGTTTAACCATTGGCGGAATCATTGCTGTTTTGGCCATCGCCACTAGAAAAGAATTATTAATCCCCATTCTCTGCGGAATTTTCTTAATCGAAAATCTATCCGTAGTGCTACAGGTGGGTTGGTTTAAATACACCCGAAAGAAATTTGGTGAAGGAAGAAGAATTTTCCTGATGTCGCCTTTACATCATCACTATCAAAAGAAAGGTCAGCACGAAAGTAAGATTGTCGTGCGGTTTTGGATTGTAGGGATTTTTTTGGCGGTACTCACCATTATCACCTTAAAACTAAGATAAAAGTGAAAAGGTTAGTGGTACTTGGAGGTGGTGAAAGTGGTGTGGGAACCGCATTATTAGGAAAAGCAAAAGGTTATGAAGTTTTTGTTTCAGACAAAGGAAAAATAGCTGAAAAATATAAAGAAGTTCTTGTAAATAACGAAATAGATTGGGAAGAAGAAAAGCACACAGAAGCTTTCATTCTTAACGCTGATGTGGTGATGAAAAGCCCGGGAATACCTGAAAAAGTAGCAATGGTTCAAGAACTTTTTCAAAAAGGAGTTCCGGTGATTTCTGAAATTGAATTCGCATCTGCATTTACCCAAGCCAATACTGTTGGGATTACGGGAAGTAACGGTAAAACCACTACCGCAACGTGGACAGACTATGTTTTAAGAAACGGAGGTTTAAATGTGGCTTTGGCAGGAAATATTGGCGACAGTTTCGCAAAAGCTGTGTTGAAAGATGAAGCTGAACATTATGTGTTAGAATTAAGCAGTTTTCAATTAGACGGAATTGAAAGTTTTAGACCACACATTGCAGTGTTAACCAACATCACACCCGATCATTTAGATCGATATGAGTATAAATATGAAAATTATATCGCCTCTAAATTCAGCATTACTAAGAACCAAACCGAGGAGGATTATTTCATTTACGATGCCGATAATCCTACCATCGCAGAGTGGATAGAGAAATTTGAAATAAAAGCAAAAAAGCTGCCGCTAACTTTTCAGCAAAAAGTAAAAGAAGGCGCATACGCAGATGAACAAAATATTATAGTAAGAATAGAAGATAACGAGTTTATTATGGCAAGAGAAGATCTAGCATTGAAAGGTGAGCATAACACGAAAAATGCCATGGCTGCTTCGACAGTAGCACAACTATTAAAAATTAGAAAGCAAACCATTCGGGAAAGCTTAAGCAGTTTTCAAGGAGTGGAACATCGTCTGGAAAAAGTATTGAAAATCAATAACGTTCAATACATCAACGATTCCAAAGCCACCAATATCAATGCTACTTATTACGCCTTAGAAAGTGTTCCTTCAGAAACTATTTGGATTGTTGGTGGCGTTGATAAAGGAAACAAATATGAAGAATTACTGCCATTGGTAAATGAAAAAGTAAAAGCAATTATTTGTTTAGGTGTTGATAATGCCAGAATCAAAGAAGTATTTAGCAATTGTGTAGAGAATTTAGTGGAAACACAATCGATGAAGGAAGCGGTACAGTTAGCTTATCATTTAGGAAAGTCCGGCGATACCGTTTTGCTTTCTCCGGCTTGTGCAAGTTTTGATTTATTTCAGAATTATGAAGACCGCGGAAGACAATTTAAAGATAACGTAAGAAATTTATAAATAATTAGTGGCAGGAAACGATAACATATCATCTAAAAATATATTTTCCTACTTAAAAGGAGATAAAGCCATTTGGGCTGTAGCTGCCCTTTTGGCCATATTCTCATTTATCCCGGTGTATAGTGCCAGCAGTAATTTAGCGTATTTGTATGGTGATGGCGGAACGCTAAAATATTTAATTACCCATTTTGTACACCTGTTTTTAGGCTTTGTGATCATTTATGCAGTGCATCGCATTCCTTATCATTATTTTAAGGGATTATCTATTTTAATGATTCCGATAATTGTTGGTTTGCTTATTTATACTTTAGCACAAGGAACTACCATTGGAGGAGCAAATGCAAGCCGATGGATTACTATTCCCATCATTAACAAGACGTTCCAAACGTCAACCTTGGCGTCGGTGATCTTAATGATTTATGTAGCACGTTATCTATCGAAGATACACGACAAAAAAGTTACGTTCAAAGAAACAATTTTACCGCTTTGGGTGCCCGTAGGTGTAATTTTAATGCTAATTTTGCCGGCCAATTTTTCGACAACGGCCATCATCTTTTTAATGATTATGACCTTGGTTTTTCTGGGAGGTTATCCTTTAAAGTATATTGGAATAATTTTAGGATCAGGAATATTGTTCCTTTCCATTTTTGTTTTGTCGGCGAAAGCTTTTCCGGGTGTTTTCCCTAACCGGGTAGATACGTGGATAAGTCGGGTAGAGAATTTTGCGAATGATGAAGATACTGAAGCCGATTATCAAATTGAAAAAGCAAAAATAGCGATCGCTAGAGGTGGTTTAGCGGGAGCAGGAGTAGGTAAAAGCATTCAACGTAATTTTTTACCACAATCTTCTTCCGATTTTATTTACGCCATTATTGTTGAAGAAATGGGCTTGTTGGGAGCTTTTGGGGTGATGCTGGCTTACCTATTTATATTATTCAGGCTCGTTGTTATTTCAACCAAAGCGCCAACTATTTTCGGGAAGTTAGTCGTCGTAGCTGTTGGTTTGCCTATTATTTTTCAGGCATTGATCAATATGGCAGTCGCGGTAGAATTATTTCCGGTAACCGGGCAAACGCTGCCTTTAATTAGTAGTGGAGGATCATCCATTTGGATGACGTGTTTGGCCTTAGGAATTGTGCAAAGTGTGGCGGCGAAACGAGAAGAAATTAAAAAACAAGAAGAAGAGTTAAGCTCGATAGAAGACGATAACGATAACCCGTTAGAAATTTTGAGCGAAGCAATATGAGCAAATTAAAATTCATACTATCTGGAGGAGGAACTGGCGGACATATTTATCCGGCGGTTGCCATTGCCGATGAATTAAAACGTCGTCATCCCGATGCTGAATTTTTATTTGTCGGTGCGCAAGACCGTATGGAAATGCAAAAAGTGCCAAAAGCCGGATACAAAATTGAAGGTTTATGGATTAGCGGAATTCAGCGAAAATTAACGCTACAAAACTTAGCTTTTCCGTTTAAGTTGTTGAGCAGTTTACGCAAGTCGAGAAAGATTATTAAAAACTTTCAGCCTGATGTAGTAATTGGTACCGGTGGTTTTGCAAGCGGACCTTTATTAAAAGTAGCTAACCAAAAAAATATCCCCACCGTTTTGCAGGAGCAAAATTCATTTGCGGGAATCACCAATAAATGGTTAGCCAATCAAGCCGATAAAATTTGCGTTGCCTATGCGGGAATGGAGAAATTCTTTCCGAAGCAAAAAATAAGATTTACAGGAAATCCGGTAAGACAAGATCTTATCGAGATTCAAAATAAAGAGAATGAAGCAGAAGTTTACTTCAAATTAATTCCGAATAAAAAAACGGTTTTAGTCATTGGCGGAAGTCTAGGAGCTAGACGTGTTAACGAATTAATTGAAGCCAACCTAGATTTTTTTGAATCCCATAATTTACAACTGGTTTGGCAAACTGGGAAGCTCTATTTCGAAAAATATAAAAAATATCAATCGGCAAGCGTTCAAGTACATGAATTTTTAGACCGAATGGATTTAGCCTACAGCGCGGCAGATGTAATTATCTCAAGAGCCGGCGCTGGTTCGGTGAGTGAGTTGTGTATGGTGGCAAAACCGGTGGTGTTTATTCCGTCGCCAAACGTAGCAGAAGACCATCAAACCAAAAATGCGATGAGTTTGGTAAAAGAAGAAGCTGCTTTAATGTTGAAAGAAACCGAACTGGAAGAAAAATTTCAGCAAGAATTTTCAGCATTGATCAGTTCAGAAGCGCTTCAGCAAAAATTAAGTGTAAATATCTTGAAATTGGCCAAACCAAATGCCACAAAAGATATTGCAGACGAGATTGAAAAATTAATTAAAAAGAAACAAAGTCCTGCAAGGTTTTAAAAACCTTGTAGGTATGAAAAAATAAGATTATAAAATAAAAATGAGCTTGTTTAACCACATACAAAATATCTATTTTATCGGCGTTGGCGGCATTGGGATGAGCGCCTTAGCTAGGTATTTTGTGCAACAAAACAAGCAGGTGGGCGGTTACGATCGTACACCAAGCAAGATTACAAAAAAATTAGAAGAAGAAGGCGTACAAATTACGTTTACAGACAGTGTAGAAGAAATTCCTTCTTCATTTACTCATAAAGAAAACACTTTGGTGGTTTATACTCCGGCTGTTTCAGCGGAAAATCAATTATTTCAATATTTCAGGGACAGAGGTTTTGGGGTTAAGAAAAGAGCGGAAGTTCTTGGAATGATTACAAAAGATTTTCCAACACTCGCAGTAGCTGGCACTCACGGCAAAACAACGACTACTGCCATCTTAGCACATATCTTGAAGCAATCCGGGGTTAAGCTCACCGCTTTTTTAGGCGGAATTAGTGAAAATTACCACACCAATTTTATCAACGACGGGCACGAAGCTGTTGTGGTTGAAGCCGATGAGTTTGATCGTTCCTTCTTGCATTTACACCCAACGATCGCTGCCATCACGTCGATGGATGCCGATCATTTAGATATTTATGGCGAAGCTGAAGAATTGAAAAGAACCTTTTTAAGTTTTGCTGAAAAGGTTACCGATAAATCTAATTTCTTTTATAAAAAAGGATTGGAGTTAGAAGGAAATTCGATCGCAATTGAAGAAAAAGCCGATTACCAGGTAGAAAATGTAAAAGTTGAAAATGGCTCGTACATTTTCGATTTTGTGAGTCCGAAAGAAATTATCAAAAAAATCGAATTCAGTTTACCCGGTAAACATAATTTAATGAATGCCGCAACCGCGCTTTCAATTGGAGTGAAGTTTGGGGTTGAAGGAGAAAAATTAGGGAAAGCTTTAGCCAGTTTTAAAGGAGTTGAGCGAAGATTTACCTATCATTTAAAAACAGAAGAAAAAGTTCTAATTGAAGATTACGCACATCATCCGGAAGAAATTTTGGCGGTGCATCAAGCCGTTCGAGAAATGCATGCTGGTAAAAAAGTGTTAGCGGTATTTCAGCCTCATTTATTCAGCAGAACTAAAGATTTTGCCGATGAGTTTGCAGACAGTCTTTCGAAGTTTGATGAAGTGATGTTGATGGAAATTTATCCGGCTCGAGAAAAGCCGATCGCAGGCGTAAATTCAGAATTATTACTTAATAAGGTCACTAACGATATAAAACAACTCGTAATGCGAGAAGATTTACGAGAAAAAATAACCGCGTCTTCAGCAGAAGTTGTTGTGATGATGGGTGCCGGAGATATAGGAAATGAAGTAGAAACCATTAAAGTTGCGTTAAACCGTGAAAGTTAATTGGAATTACATAAAAGCTTTTGCAATATTGGCTTTGGTCGTATTTCTGTACAGTTTTTCTTCTCGAAGAAACGCTGCTAGAAAAATTACCGAAGTAAAAATTCAATTTACTAATGGTGAAAACCTGTATGTGACTGAAAATGCAGTTAATAAGTTGTTGATAGTAAATGCAGATACTCTTCATAATGAAGGGAAAGAAATCATAGATTTGAATACGTTAGAAAATACCTTAGATACACACGAAATGATTAAAGAAGCAGACGTGTTTCTAACGGTAGATAAAAAGCTAATTGCAAACATAACTCAACGAAAGCCATTGGCTAGAGTGTATGGTAGAGAGTCATTTTACATAGATACCCAAAGTAAAAAAATGCCCTTGTCTAAAATTTATTCGGCACGTGTACCGTTGGTAACAGGCATTACAGAAAAAGACATTCCTCAAGTTTACCCTTTACTTACCAAAATTGAAAACGATAAATTTTTAAAAGAACACATTACCTCAATTTCAAAAGGTAAAGAAGAGAATTATAAACTGGGCTTGAGAGTGCTCGATTTTGAAGTAGAATTAGGTAAAATTGAGAATTTAGAACAGAAAATTAAAAACTTTAAAGCCTTTTATAAAAAGGCCATGAAAGATAAAAAACTGGATGTTTATAAAACCGTAAACCTTCAGTTTGATAATCAGGTTGTTTGTACCACAAAGTGACATTGTTTTGACTATGAAAGATAAAGATATTGCAGTAGGACTTGATATTGGAACTACCAAAATTGTAGCCATGGTTGGCCGTAATAACGAGTACGGTAAAATGGAAATTCTCGGCATAGGAAAATCTAAAAGTTTAGGGGTTCACCGGGGCGTAGTCAATAATATCACGCAAACCATTCAATCTATTCAGCAAGCGGTTCAAGAAGCAGAAGCCAACTCAGGAATGGATATTAGCGAGGTTGTGGTAGGTATTGCCGGACAACACATTAGAAGTTTACAACATAGCGATTATATTACCAGGGCCAATTCAGATGAAGTGATATCAGAAAAAGATATCGATATGCTTTGCAATCAGGTACACAAACTGGTGATGCTTCCGGGAGAAGAAATTATTCACGTTCTTCCACAGGAATACAAAGTAGATGGACAAGCAGAAATTACCGAACCTATCGGAATGTACGGAGGGCGTTTGGAAGCTAATTTTCACGTCGTGGTTGGTCAAATTTCATCTATCAGAAATATTGGGCGCTGTGTTAAAAGTGCAGGTTTAGACCTTTCTGGGGTCACGTTAGAACCTTTAGCTTCCGCCAATGCAGTATTGAGCCAAGAAGAAAAAGAAGCCGGTGTCGCATTGATCGATATAGGTGGAGGAACAACCGACTTAGCCATTTTTAAAGACGGTATTATTCGCCACACGGCAGTAATTCCTTTCGGTGGAAATGTTATCACCGAAGATATCAAGGAAGGTTGCTCCATCATAGAAAAGCAAGCTGAATTATTAAAAGTGAAATTCGGTTCCGCTTGGCCGGGAGAAAATAAAGACAATGAGATTGTTTCTATTCCCGGACTTCGAGGCAGAGAACCTAAAGAAATTACCCTGAAAAATCTTTCAAAAATCATTCATTTTAGAGTGGTTGAAATTATTGAACAGGTGTTCTTGGAAATAAAAAATTACGGTCACGAAGAGCAAAAGAAAAAACTAATTGCCGGGATTGTAATTACCGGAGGAGGCGCTCAATTAAAGCATCTCAAGCAATTAGTAGAATACATTACTGGAATGGATACCCGTATTGGTTATCCCAATGAACATTTGGCCGGTGATAGCGACCCCGAAACTACAAGTCCAATGTACGCGACTGCTGTGGGATTGGTGTTGAATAGCTTAGAGAAAAACCAAAAACGGGCAGAGGAAGAACTGTTGGAAGAACAAGAAATTGAAGAACAACAGCCACCTGTTTCAGAAGAACCGCTAGAAGAACCCGAACAGCCGGTAAATGAAGAATTAACCGAAGAAGAACAAGAAGAGGAAACTCAAACAGAACAAACAAAAAAGCCGAAAAGGCATCGAAAAAACATCTTTGAAAAGTGGTTTGACGATTTCAAAGATTTTTTAGATAACGCAGAGTAAAACAAAAATTGCATAAAAAGAAAAATACTTAACACAGAAAATTATAGAATTATGAGCAGCACAGAATTCGACATTTCTTTTGATTTACCCAAAAATCAATCTAACGTTATAAAAGTGATTGGTGTTGGAGGAGGTGGATCTAACGCTATTAACCATATGTTTCATCAAGGAATCAACGGAGTAGATTTCGTGGTTTGCAATACAGATGCGCAAGCCTTAGAAAATAGTCCGGTGCCTATTAAAATTCAGTTAGGGGTTAATTTAACTGAAGGACTGGGAGCGGGTGCAAATCCTGAAATTGGTGAAAAAGCTGCTTTAGAAAGTTTTGACGATTTAAAAAACATGCTCGATAAAAATACCAAAATGGTATTTATCACAGCTGGAATGGGCGGTGGTACCGGGACCGGAGCCGCGCCAATTATTGCTAAGCAGGCTAAAGATATGGGCATCTTAACCGTTGGGATTGTTACGATTCCTTTTCAATTTGAAGGGAAAACCCGTAACGACCAAGCCCAACTTGGCGTAGAAAAATTAAGAAGCAACGTAGATTCATTAATTGTCATTAACAATAATAAATTACGTGAAGTATATGGTAATTTAGGATTTAAAGCAGGTTTCTCTAAAGCTGATGAAGTGCTGGCAACAGCTTCCAGAGGGATTGCCGAAGTAATTACGCATCACTATACCCAAAACATTGACTTGCGTGACGCTAAAACCGTGTTAAGTAATAGCGGAACCGCCATTATGGGATCTGCCATCGCATCAGGAAGCAACCGTGCGCAAGAAGCAATTATGAAAGCCTTAGATTCACCCTTATTAAACGACAATAAAATTAGCGGTGCACAAAATGTGTTATTGCTTATTGTTTCCGGCTCAGAAGAAATTACCATTGATGAAATTGGGGAAATCAACGACCATATTCAAGGAGAAGCCGGACATAGTGCTAATATCATTATGGGTGTTGGTGACGATGAGAATTTAGAAGAATCTATTTCGGTAACTATTATTGCTACGGGGTTTAACGTAGACCAACAGGATGTGATTACCAATACGGAAACCAAAAAAATCATCCACACACTGGAAGATGAACAAAAAGCGGAGCATGATTTAACGCCTAACAAAAAATCAGCTTCATCCTATAATCTTCCAGAAGAAAATAGTCAGCAGTCAGATTCAACTAAAATTGTTCATAGCTTAGAAGATGAAGCAGAAGAACCTGCTCCTCAAAAAAATGAGCCTAAAAATGAAATTGATTTGACAACTACTTCAGAAGAAATTAATGAAACTGAAGAAAAAGATGACGAAATCAACTTCGCTGAGGAAGATTTTGTGATTGTTGAAGCAGAAGAGGAGAAATATGAAACGCCAACTTTTGAAGAAACAAAAGTAGAAGAGGAAGAAGAACAAACCATGTTTACCTTCGATTTTCCTTTAAGTGAAAAGCAAGAAGAAAAAGCTCCTATAGAAGATAAAGAGCAAAAAGAAGAAGATAAAGTTTATTTCAGTTTAGAGACTCACGAAGAAGATGAAGAGCAAGTAAAAGCTTCTAATGAAATTGAAATGATTTCTTCAGAAAAAAATTCTAAGGGAGAAAAAAGATATTCGTTAGAAGATTATATGGAATTGGAAGAGCGAATGGAAAGCGCACAACCGCAACAAAAGCCCGCTCCAAAACCTCAAGTTCAGCATACCCAAACTCAGCAGGAAAAATTTAAAATTGAAAAGAAAGAAGTAAAAAAACAAGAGCCACAACAAGCTGAAGCTTCAGAAGAAGCAGACCCTTTTGATAATCCCATTTCTGAAGATTTAATTGCCCGTGCAGCAGAACGTAGAGCCCGAATGAAAAATTTCAACTATAAATTCAGGAATAACAATAATATAGATGAAATTGAAAAACAGCCGGCCTACAAAAGAGCGGGAATAGACATTAACAGTAATCATTCACCTACAAACGATAAAATTTCAAGAACCAGTTTAGGTACCGATAGCAATGATGAAATTACGCTCCGCAAAAACAATTCTTTTTTACATGACAATGTAGATTAAGCGAGCAGAAAAAGATGAAAAAACCCGAAGTTTTAAAAATTAAACCTCGGGTTTTTTAAATTAGATTGTTATCTTCGCAGCTGTAAATTTTCTACCTATGAGCTTAGAAAAAGATGTAATGACACAAATGAAAGCCGCTATGAAAGCTAAAGATAGCGAGGCTTTAGAAGCGCTGAGAGCCGTTAAGGGAGCTATTCTTTTAGCAAAAACAGATAACGGTCAGCAAGAACTTTCGGAAGAGCAAGAAGTTAAGCTTGTACAGAAGTTGGTGAAGCAGCGTAAAGACAGTGCTCAACTTTACAGAGAGCAAAAAAGGGAAGATTTAGCAGAACCGGAAGAAAAGCAAGCAGAGGTTATTGCCCAGTTTCTACCGGAACAATTAAGCGAAGCAGAAATTGAAGCGAAAATAGAAGAAATTATTGCCCAAACCGGAGCAGATGGGATGAAAGATATGGGAAAAGTGATGGGTATCGCATCCAAAGAATTGGCAGGAAAAGCCGATGGGAAAACAATTTCTATAATTGTAAAAAAGAAATTATCTAATTAGGATATTAAAATTCCCATTTTATGGGAATCATGGCCCCGTGGCGCAACTGAATAGCGCATCAGACCTGCCTGCCGGCAGGCAGGTCTCGGCGAAAAGAATGATTTATAGAAAAGTATGTATGTTGTTTATGTTTTGCAAAGTTCCAAAGATGGCCGGCTTTATAAAGGGATGACGAAAAATTTAGAAAAAAGGTTTAAACAACATAATCAAGGAGAAAACAAATCCACCAAAGGATTTATTCCTTGGAAATTAGTTTATAAAAAGAGTTTTGATTCTAGATTAAAAGCAAGGGAATATGAAAAATATTTGAAATCTGGAATTGGACGTGAATTTTTACATGAGATATTAAAAAGGCCCCGTGGCGCAACTGAATAGCGCATCAGATTTCGGCTCTGAGGGTTGCAGGTTTGAATCCTGCCGGGGTCACTTGATGGGACAAATTCAAAAATGATGAGTTTGTCCCATTTTTATTTCCATTTAAATCTTTGTCAATCAGTGTGATATACTTGATTGCTTCATTAACCCGGGTGGTTCGATATTCAAATCCGTCAAAAGTCAGATTTTCAGGAAAGACCGAACCAATGATCTTTCTTTTTTGTGTAATCGTCCCGGTTTCATACAAATAGCCCAACTGTGAAAGATTGCTGATCGCCTTGTCCCACAAGGGTTTCACGTTCTGTGTGTCTGTAATCGTACTTGTGAGTTTAGCTTCCAGCCTGTTTATTTTTTTATCGGCATCCGCTTTCATCATTCGGTAATCATCAGCTTCAATATCACCACATAAAAGCAGTTCTCTGGCTTTACTCAGTTTATTATTTTCATCCTGTAAACGGATTTTGAGTTGCTGTATATTTCCAATCCTATTTCTGGTTTTTGCTTTATATACCGTAGTAATTACTTCTTTAAATAGATTCAGTTTAGGAATGGAATACACATATTTCCCAATTTCAGAAACCATCGTATCGTTCATATACTCCGCTTTTTGTCTGAACTTACAACCACCGGAACAATGGTAATAGTAATAATACTGGGAACGCCCTTTGGATTTACTTCCAGTTAGCATACGTCCGCAATCCGGGCAAATCACAAATCCCCGTAACGGATAATGATCATCCACCTTTATTTTAGCCCGCATCACTTTTTTACGACCGTCAAGTACATCCTGTACATCATAGAACAAAGCTTCGGATATCAAAGGTTCATGTTGTCCCATCACCAGTTGACTTTCTTCATCTTTGTATTTAGGAATAAATATTTTACCGCAATACATAGGATTACGGATAGCTGTCCAGAAATTGTTCTTACTGCATTTCAGTCCCTTTTCCTTTGCCATTTTCCAAACCTGCTCGGTACTGAACATATTTTTTGCCAACTCTTTGAACGCCCATTTCATAATATCGCTCTGAACTTCCCTTGGGGCAATATATTTTTTACCGCTTTCGTTGGTTTTATTGACGTATCCAATCGGTGCCGTTCCCATCCAGCGTCCTTCTTTTTTAGCCCGGCGCATCCCATGAAATACATTCAATGCCCTTCTGTCATTTTCCACTTCAGGAGCAGCCAGATAAAAGGCAAGCATCATTTTATTTTCAGGAATGGATAAATCGAGTGGTTGCTCCACTGCCTGCGGTTCTACCCCTAATCTTCTCAACGTACCGATCATCTGATAAGCATCTCCCGCATTCCGGCTGAACCTGTCCCATTTGGTAAATAATATCAAATCGGACTGCCCTCTGGATTTACGAAGGATGCCCAACAGTTTTGTCCAGGAAGGACGTTTAAAGGTTTTTGCCGAATGATCCTCATAAATCACTTTTCGTACCTGGATATGATTGATTTCACAATACTTGCGCAAACGCTCTTCCTGATCCCGTTGTGAGTATCCCTTGTCGGCCTGTTCATCCGTGCTTACCCGTATGTATAAATCTGCAATTTTCATCGTTCCAAAGTATTAAGGTTGTTCTATCTAACAGCCTGATTCCGTTCATAAATATACGAAATTCAGGCAGGTTTTGCCAGATACTGATCAACTACAATATCTGCGATCTCATACATAAAGTCCAGGATGACCTTCACCTGTTCCGCTGTTACTTCTATACCGTCTTCTTTCAATAGTGCTATTGCTTTTTCCGGCGGAATTCTCTTTATTTCATTTTCCATCTTACATCTCCGCTTTAAAACAGCAAAAGCCCCGAAGGGCTTTGTACCGAAAAATTAATTCATTCTCTACCCATCGCTTTCGGGAAAGTAGATTTTACTCCCCTTGTTTTTATTAAATGAGGGTTCATACCGTATATACCCGTAGGCATTGAGATCCTTTACACATTTATGATAGGTCATGGCAGATGATATTTTTGCAATCTTCATAATGTCATAACTAAATGCCACTATCGGATTGCTATTACCCATCTGTGCCCTGTACTCCAACAGGGCAGCATATATCCCTATATGTGTAATGCTGATACGGCCATCCTGCTCAATAGCCGTAAAAAAGTCAGATAAAGGCTTTAACTGTTCCATATCCTTTAGGTTATGGTGGGTCTTTTTCTTTTCTTCTTAGCCTTTGGTATGTCCGGAGCCTCGTCGGCAATCGGCTGCTGCTGACCTTTATGCTCCTGTTTAGCAGGGCGGCTTTGGGTTTCCGATTGTTTTTCTGTCTTGGACTGGCGGTTATCCACCCGTTGCATATTACTGTCATAGATATTGATGGTCTTAAACCGTGGATTGGCTTCGATGTACTGTTTCTGCTCCAAATCTTCCTTTTGAAAAGTTGCCGATTGCAGGTTTCCCTTTTTCAGGGAATCGACCAGGTTGGATTTATAGGTTTCATTCTCCAGCTCTTTAATGGGATGTTTAGAAAGTGTTGCTTCCAGATCGTACCCATAGTTTTGATGGTACTGCTGTATTTTGAAATTTCCGTTGTCGTCACTATGTTTAAAATCCATCTGTAACCAGGCATTGTAAAGTTGCCCTTCCTTGTTGGTCAGATCCTTATTGACCGACCGGCCTTCCATTAAGTTGTAGGCTTCTTTCAGGGTAATGTTATTGCCTTTGTTGATATAGAAGGTCTGTTTCATCGTTTCATCAGGATTGTTTTCCTTTTGCACACTTACCTGATAAGAGTTAAAGAAATACATATCCGTTTGCTTGGATTTGCTAAAATTCATTCGGGCTTCCACCTTATCAGTATCGAATTGCGTTTCATGTACCAGCTTAAAGGCTGGTTTTTCTATTTCCATCATTCGCTTTAAGGGAGCTTCAAAACCTTCCCCGAAACCGGTATATTTAATCTGGGCTTTCAGGTATTCTAAATTCTTCTGATTCATGATAATTGATTTAAAAGTTATTGATAGGTGTATTTCCTGTTGATTTGCAAAGAGGGAAGTACTACCGCTTTAATAATTGCCCTGTTTTTTACACTGAGCTCGATATGCCTTCCCCCGTTGGATTCAAATAATTGAATGGCGAGGTATTTCTTATCGGGAATGGTAAACTTGGGAACCACAACCACCAAGGTCTGTGAAGACTGACCATTAATTTTTGTCATCTTATTTTGGATGTGTACCGGGGTAATCTCGATTTCCTGTGAAGCTGTACGTTTAGCCTTTTTCTGGTCACGGATAAAAAAACGCAATTGGTCAATATCATAGCTGATATTGGATGTGTTGGTAATCGTTAACCTCAGGTACATTAAATTGTCCCGAATGAATATCCCGTTCAATTCGAAACGGATACCATATTTGCGATGCTTTACCTTACGCCCTTTGTATTTGGAATATAAGGCGTGTGTAGCATAGGTAGTGACTTCAGCTTCATTAACCGATCCGGGTGAAAGGAAAATAACATTTTTATTATCCCTTTCCTTCATGGAAACATTCAAGACAGATGGTTTGAGGGTATAGTTAATCACAAAGGAATTTAATTTGCCGTCTGCGGTAATTACCGTCAGGTTGGTCTCCGGGAAACTGTCCCTTGCCGCTTTGAGCTGTAGAATATTGGCAGCTCCTTTGGCTTTTTGCGCCAACACATCTTTACTACCCCTGTCCACACCCACAATGGCACTTGGAAATATAATATTGGTCGTTTTAAAATAGGTAATCTCCAAAGGATAGGGAGCGATGGATTTGGGCTCAAGCTTAGTCCTGCTTTGAGCGTTTACATTTAATCCGAAAAGGAACAGGAAAAATCCCATCACCATATGTGCATTTATCTTTTTCATCTTTATGGAATTTTAAATGGTTATTACTTATTGATTACTGATCTGTTTTTGTTTTTCATCACGGAGCAATACCTGATAGCCCGCTTTCAGGGTTACTTTTATCAGTTTTACTTTTTTACTGAACAGTGATTTAGCCGTTTCTATACCGGCACCTGCGGCCTGTGCCTGCCAGGAAGGATCAAGGGAGGTAAGTCCAATGTTTTGCATGGAGCGGTCGGCTGATTGTTTAGCGACATCCAGGGTAATGGCGCCGGGAATGTAAACCCCGTCCAATCCATCCATATCGTACACGGAGAGTTCTACAGGGAAGAGGGAATTACCGCTTCTGATACTGGTGATCTTGATATGCAGCCTTTCCCCACTCAGGGAAGCAATCCCAAACACAAAGTTGTCTTTGGGAATATGCACTCCGTTAATAAATACATCATTGACCAGGCGAAGCTTAACGGTAGATCCGTTAACCACGGTCTGTGATTCATGAATAACCGCCTGTATGGCATTTTCCGGCTGTTCAGCAATTTGGTCATCGTCCAGGGAATAAAATCCATTTGCCGTAGGAGTAACAAAGTGTCCGGTATGCATCAGGGAAATACTATCATCTTTCTGTGCAGTGGATACTTCATACAATTGTTCTCTGCGAGCCTCCGATAGTTGTTTTAATTTCTCCTGAACCCGCTCCGGATGCTGTACATCCAGAATCTTTTCCAGCATACTGTTGAGCTGTTCCAGTTCCGGGTCAGGTGCTTCCGGCTGGGTCATGGTGTGCATCATTTCTTCCAGCCTGTCCACATCACTGGAACTTACGGAGGTATTACCATAATTGGTTTTTGTTTCCTGTTTCGGGGAATCTTCAGGAAGCTGGGTTCGTTCCACCGGTTTGTTCAATTCCCTGTTGAGCGCTTCCAGCTTTTTATAAATTTTATCCGTATTGGGATCGTTGCCCTGACCACTTCCGTATAGGGAAGTTTTCAGTCCACCGGAAGATAGTTGACCGGATTCTATTTCCTGTTGGGGTAATACATCATCTGTATCGGAAATCACACTGTTTTTATAATTCGGGTCATTTTTACGAAGTTCCCTGAATTTTGCCGAATCCTGTTCTGCCCGGTTGTAATAGCTCATCTTATCCATTTGCTTATCATCGGTCAGTTTTGCTTCCGGCAGGTGAAGGTTAAATCCGTTCTGAGGAGTTTCCTGTGCCTGTAGTTCCTGCACCTGTCCGCCTCCCAATACCCAAAAGATCAGGGTGGTGAAAGGAAGTACGAGCAGCGGTAATACCAATAGGAACTTGCGTTGTCTTTTCATTTTTGGTGTTATTACCTGTTTTTCCATGGTTATTGATTTTTAAAGTTTTGATATTCTTTTTCGATATAGCGAACCGAATCCATCAGTCCCGGACGGGTTGCTATAATACTGTCATAGATATTTCTGCCCGATGGACTTCGGGCAAGGCTATCCATGTACAACCGGAACTTTTGGATGCGCCTGTAATCCTGTTTGGATACCGGAGGGAGCGGTGATGCTATAGCTCCGGATTCCGTAAGATGCCGGGGACGTTTGATCGAGGTTACCGTAAAGGCATTACCCTTACTTTTTCCAGTGATGGCGTGTACCCCGAGATAGATACAGTATCCACTGGTGAGGCTTACAAAAATGACCAGCGTTATGGTTACTGCCCGCTTGGAAATGCTCTTTGTCCGGTTGGACATCCATTGTGCCCATGCTTTTTGCAGCCATTTGTATAAGGCAAGTAATCCCAGGATTAAGAGTCCATTTTTAGGAGCCTCCTTTTTCTGTTTTGCATTTCGTTTCATCTGTACAAAGTTTTATAAGCCACTCAATTGACTTTGTTTGTATCAATTTTGAATAAATGTCCATTATGGACTAATACCGCCTGGCGGTCGTTTTCAGATCCTTGTTGGCGATGGTTGCCCAGCGTTCTATCAAAAAACCATGCGGGTTGTTATCACTTCGGGATACATTACGCAACGCCCCTTCGGTAATCAGGCTGCGGGTAGTGATACTGGTGGGACGGACGATACGCTGGGTGGCATAGCATCGAAATTTATACGGGTATTCATTGATGTCCACCGCCACGCTATCCACATGGATGGTCTGGTTAACATTACCGGAAATAAGCCCGGCATAATACCCGTTCTCCTTCAGGTCATCATAAATTCGTTTGGCACTGCCATCCGCCAGGTATAAAGCTTTGGTGATATTCGTTTCAATTGCTTTATCATCCGGGTCAAGGGTAAAGAACAATTGGTGGAAGGTTTTCACATGATCCCGTGCTTCCACCGGGATATTGTCCTTACGCCCGGCGGAATAGGCTTCCAGTGCCTTGCCATTGGCAAGAATATAAATCCTGTCCTGCATTTCGGATACCAGACTGAAACTCTTATATAGGGCAAAGCAGGATAATAGCACCGAGCCTGCAATAATGAGCATGGTAAATCCCCGGATATGCCGAAAAGCCGTATCGATATTTTTCATTTTTTTAAACATGATTTCTCCTTTTTGGGGTTAAGAATTTCCTTTGAGTTTGTCATTCATATAGCCGGAGCCACCGCCATCCGAATTGCCATCCTTGAAATAAGGATTGGTAGTCCCATTGCTGGCCATGCTCTGGGAAATATGGCTGGCGGCATTGCCCATGGCATCCGCCGCCATGCTGGCTCCGCCTGTAGCTGCTCCCATAACCGCCCTGGAGGAACTGCTGAAGATACTGGTGACTTTCTGTCCCAAAGCACCGCCACCTCCCGCATGGACGATGTAATTCGCTACCGAAGGCACGGTAAAGTATCCCACAATGCCAATGATCATAAAGACCAGATATGCCATATCCGTCCGGCTGAAAAAAGTATCCCCGTAATCCTGTACCTGGGCAATGTCCATTTCCAGCATTTTCTCCTGGATTTTTCCGATAATGCTCCCGAAAATATTGGCTACCGGAAGCCAGAGAAAAATATTGATGTATCGGGCAATCCAAACCGTCAGGGTATGTTGGAATCCTTCAAAGACGGCAATCCCAAATACCAGTGGCCCCAATATGGCAAGCACCACCAATTGAAAGGTTCGTAGCGTATCGATACATAAGGCTGCGGCTTCAAACAGTACCCGCAGTACTTCACTCATCCATTCCTTGACCGAATTGCGGAAATTGTAAGAGGCTTTGGACATAGCAAACTTGATGTCGTTGCCAATCCCTTCGAAAAAGCCTTCATCGGAAGGACTGGCATTATCATGGGTGTATTTATACCACCTGTCCCGGTCACCATCACCATTTTCACCGACATACATCTGCCATACATCCGTTTTTTTGATGGCTTCTTCCTTCTTTTCCAAGAGTACCGCAATTGCCCTGTCGGAGCCTTCCACCATCGAAGCGGTAGCGGTCACTGTTGGTTTCATGATTCCGTTGATCAATCCCAGAACGGAAGGGAATATCAGCACACAAAACCCGATAACAAACGGGCGGAAAAGCGGGTAAAAGTCGATAGGTTCCGCTCTTGACAAATGTCCCCAGACCCTGGAAGCGATATACCACATAGCGGCAAATCCCGCAAGTGCCTGTCCCACACCAATAAGCTGACTGCACAGTGGCATCATTTCATCATAGAGTTGTTCCAATACACTATGCAAGCCGTTCATCTCACCGGCAATTCCCTGTGCACTGCCCATAAAAGGCAATAGCAATCCTATAACCGCCAGCCATGCGGTTTTTCTATATGTTGCCATACTATTGATTTTTAATTGTTTATCCCATATGTATTGCGGATGGTGCGGGCATCGTTTCTTTCTTTTGCCCTTTGCACCGCAAGAATGGTCGTATTATTGTTAAAGTATCTGAGGAACATCAGTTTGTCCTGCATCTCGGCATAGATCCGGTCAATAGCCTGTAAACGTTCATCATCACTCATACGGGCTTTACCTGCCGTAATGATGACCAGTAATTCATCGAGATTTCGCAGGCTTTCATCAAAGAGGTTATCATACACCCGTCCGAGATACGCCAGTTCCTGCGGATTGAAATTCCCGTCACTTTGAAATCGGTCATACGCATTCCGGTATTCCCTGACCAGTATCACCTGATAATTCACAATATCACCCACACGTTTGTAGTTTCGAACGGTGGGGCTTACTTCCATCAGCCCGTCCAAAAAAGCTTTGTGCAGGCTAAAGTTTCCTTCCGATATATCCTTGATGGTATTGTAACCCCCTTCCAATATCTGGTAGCCTTTTTTCATATCGCTCAATATCTGTTTGAACTGGGTCAGTTTTTCTACATTGAGCAAGAGCTGTTGTATCTCTGCGGATTGCGCTGATGCCCTAAACGAGCAGAAGAGCCCGCAGATCACAAGTCCTATAAGTATTCCTGTCTTTTTAATGGGTTTTCGTTTTGAAGGTTCCTGAGTGTTTTGCTGTATTGTACTTCATGGTATTCCATGATCCGAACGGCTGCCATGACCTTGGCTTCATTGCCGAAACTTTGCGAGAAGGTAAAATTGTCCTGCATCCGCAAGTAAAGTTTGTCGATGCGATTCATACGCTCATTATCTTCCATTTGCAACTCGGCATCCGTGGTTACCGCAATAAGTTCATCCAGTGCCTGTTCACAATCCTCCAAGAGCCGGGTAAAAACCCGCCCGATATAGCTGAGTTCTGCTTCGGTAAAAGCATCGCTATTGTGAAGTTGTCCGTAGGTTTGCCCGTAATCCTGTACAATGCGTATTTGAAGGGCAATGATGTCTGCTACCTTTGCATAGTGTCTGATTTCAGGGTTGATTGTACTTAAGGAGTTTATAAAATCACCGTGCAGATCAAATTCCCCTTTGGTAAAACCGCCGATAGTGGTCAAACCCTCTTTGGCAATACGATAGCCTTTTTGGGCATATCCTATATATACCTGTAAAGCGGCAATCTGCTGAAGCAGGTATTTCTTCTGTGTCTTTTTCTGGCGGAACCACTCCGAAAAAGTCTGTGCCTCAACGGTTCCGGCTGCCATAAATAGCATGAATCCTATTAAAATTATCTTTTTCATAGTTCGTGTTATTGAGGAAGTCCATATAATTTTTTCACGGTTTGCACTTCAATGGAAGTCTTTGCCCGGGAAAGGCTTAGCAACACATTCTGTCGATTAAAGCGCATCAGGTCATCATAATTGGCATCAACCTGATCAGCGGCATTGTTGATGATCTCCAGACGTTTGGCATCACTCATCGTAGTAGTAAAGGATTGAACGATCAGGGTAATCTGGTCGATGTTGTTCAGGCTTTCTTCCAGGATTCCGGAGTACACCTCTGACATATATTCAATCTCATCCGAGGTAAAGTGGTCATCCTGCTGAATGAGCTGCCAGGCATGTTGGTATTCATTGACCAGCCGAACCTGTTTTTGGGTAATATCCCGGATACGCTGGTAATAGGAAATAATCGCTTTTACCTTAGCAAGCTCTTCATAATACTCCTGGTATTGCTCTTTTTGTTTTTCCGTCCACTCGGAAATCTCATCCAGTTTGAGTTTGGAAAGCGTGTTTTCCAAAGTCTTCTGGGCATTCTGTAACCAGATGGTCTTGTTCTGTAAACGCTGGATTTTTAAATCCACTGCTTTGATTACTTTTTTGATACCTGCTTTGATGATTTCCAGAATGGCTATCGGGGTGGCATTCGCCTGTTGTACCGGTAGTACCGTAAAGGAGATACAAAGGGCAAGCAGTAACATTCTTGCATATTTTTTCATGGTTCATCATTTTTTAAGTTTTAGATCTTCCGCCATTGCAGCAATGCCCTTGCGGATGTCCCCTCCAAATTTTGCCGCATATTCCATCAGTTTTACCTTTTCGGTCTGTTCGGTGGTGTACGCCAGGTATTCTTGCACGCTCACTTCGGTGCGATACACCTTGCTGAGCATCCCACCCAGACTGATAAAGACCTCTTTGTATTTTCGGGAAGGGTCATTAGCTTTATTGACCGATAACACGAGGGCTTTTTCTTTTTCCGTTAACCCTAAAAGTTCCTGTATCTGGTCAAATTTGTTTTGGTACTTGCTCTGGTCGAGCAGTATTTTACAATCGCTGTTATTGATGATTGCCTGCTTGACCACCGGGGAAGAAATAATATCTTCTACTTCCTGGGTCACTACGATAGCCTCGCCAAAGAATTTCCGTACCGTTTTAAAGAGGTATTTGATGTATTCCGCAAAACCTTCTTTCATCAGGGCTTTCCATGCTTCTTCAATTAAGATCATCTTTCGGATGCCTTTCATTTTGCGCATCTTGTTGATGAAGACTTCCATGATAATGATGGTCACTACCGGGAAGAGGATGGGATGATCTTTGATATTGTCCAGTTCAAACACGATAAAGCGCTCCTGTAAAAGGTTCAGGTTTTCCGTAGCATTGAGCAGGTAATCAAATTCCCCGCCCAGATAATACGGGCGGAGTACATACAGGAAATTATCAATATCAAAATCCCGGTCTTTTACCCGATCCTGTTGAAGTACCGCTACATACTCATCCCGCAGGAATTCATAAAAGCTATTGAAACAAGGAAACACCGATGGATTCTTCTCAAGGTGCTGGTAGTATCCTGTAATGGCATTGGAAAGTGCCACATACTCACTGCGTTTAAAGGCTTCATCATCCTTTTTCCAAAGGGCGAGCAGCAGTGTTTTGATACTTTCTTTCTTTTCCGTATCCAGGTTGTCACCCTCCCCGATAAAGAAGGGGTTGAAACGGATTGGGTTTTCTTCACTGTAGGTGAAATAGTAGCCGTTGACCATATCACACAAGCCTTTATAGCTATGTCCCACATCCACCAGTACAATATGGGTTCCCTGCTCGTAATAGCTGCGTACCATATGATTGGTAAAAAAGGATTTTCCGCTCCCTGAGGGGCCTAGTATAAACTTGTTCCGGTTGGTACAAATCCCCATTTTCATGGGTTCATCGCTAATATCCACATGCACGGGTTTGCCCGTCATCCGATCTCCCAAACGGATACCAACAGGACTTAAGGAAGTACGGTAGCCCGTTTCCAGATTCAGAAAACAGGTCGCCTGCTCTGCAAAGGTGTCGAAGGTATCGTTCATCGGAAAATCAGCGGCATTGCCGGGAATGCCTGCCCAAAATATCTGAGGGGCACCGATGGTTTCTTGTTTGGCAACCGCATCCATTTGTGCCAGTGCGGAGGATACTTTGTTTTTCAGGTCTTTGAGTTCTTCCTTATCTTCCGTCCATACCAATACATTAAAATGGGCTTTTACCGGAAGGCGTTGCTGACTGATGGCTTCATTTAAAAAATCATTGGTCGCATCACGGGCAATCATATTTTCCCTGCTGTAAGCGGACAGGGATTGCAACCTCAATCTTTTGGATTCCAGCTTAGTAATCGTCTTCTGGGCATCCTCGATAAACAGGTACTGATTGTAAATATGATTACAGGGCAGTAATTGACCCAGCGTAGAGGCAAAGCCGATACTGAATTTGGTTTTGTCCGTACTGTACTTATCGTAATTGATCCGGCTACCGCAAAGTGCCGGAAGGTCGGCAGCATCCCCCAGGGTGTAAAGTTGGCAATGCTTTGAACCTACCTGTAAACCTTCCTGGAAATTAATGTCTCCCATGAGATACTGGTCATTGCGCTCGGACGGGTAGCAGTACTTTTCAATAATGCCCATTGTGCGTTTGCCGCTCCAAAGTTCACTTTCCCGTAACCGGGTCAGTTTTACAAAACCACTATCTTCCATGATACGCTGAAACTGACCGGCAGCGTCCAGAAAATCCTGTAAGAGGGAGGGCTTCAAGGTTTCTTCCGGGACGATACTTCTGCGCAGCAGGCTGGAATAGGCAGAAGTTGCGGTTTTCCGGTTATCCGGTTTTTTGGTCAGCAGGATATAACAGCTATGATCCAGAAAGGGGCGTTCATTAAAAAACCGCTCACTTGCCCGGCTTAAAAAGCTGGTATCCGCTTTTGCGAAATCAGGTTGATGCCCGGTTTGCAAAAACCAATCCTGCTTATGCAGTATGCTGAATTTGGGCAATACCTTAATGGCTTTTACCCAGGCCTGATGAAAAGCTTCATATTCCTGATCGGAAAGGGTAAAGATCTCCGGCAGGTCTGCTTTAAACACTACGGTGACATCGCCTTGTTTGCTTAGGATGCAGTCGTGTTCCACATCCATAATCGGTAATAGGTCATCCAACATTTTTTCCATTCTTATAGTATTTACCGAGTTATTATTTAATTTTTTTATCGTTTTAAAAAAGCCCTGCGGCTTCTGGAACGGATCGCTTTGGGAACCTGTTTTCGTGCCAGAGTTTTCATAAGTCCGTGTTCTCCGTATTGATGGCTCATCCGGTAGATCTTCATCACTAGCAAGGTGCCTGAGCCGAGAATAACACCGATGCATACCAGTGTGGGCAGGCCGATGATATACATGATGGCAAATACGATGAGCAATCCCACCACACCGCCCCCCAAATACCAGATATATTGGGCTTTTAATCCCTTAAATTCGATACTGCGGTTAATTCCTTTATTGACCTGATATACACTATTTGCCATACGTTTCTTTTTTAAATGTTACAATCGCATCCTGCTACGGGGACGCTCCGATGCCGAAGCAGCTACCACGGTTTCCTTCACGGCATGACCGTTGGTTTGATGTTCCCCGAGTTTGATAACCGGGGTTTGTTCTTCATCCGGTTCATTGGGTTGGTGCTTTTTTAACTGGTTTTCCTGAATTTTAATAGCGATCTGCCGTTCCAGATTAGCTAGTTCCGTTTTCAGCTCCCGCAGCTCGCTTTCTTTTGTAAAAGGTTTGGTAGTCAGTTTTTCAATCTTGGGAAGTTCTGTCTTCAGATCGGAAAGGTTCCGTTCATACCGCTCTTTAAGATGCTCCACCCGGTCAATGGCATTTAAAAAATGTCGTGCTGCCAGCTTCGGATTATCCGTATTGGGTAACCCGTTATTGTAGGTGTATTTGATTCCCTCACTTTCCCTTTGCGCATAGAAACTATTGGAATACCTGTATTCAAACAATCCATTTTCTTCATAGGCTTCCTGTTGCCTGCGGATGTATAACCGAAAACCGTACAGGTTACCAATTTTTTCTTCGTGCTGCCCGGCTTGTGGCTTCCAGTTTTGATACAACTGGATAATATGTTTGCCTATAGCTTCACTGTCCCGACCCGTTTTCCCTTTCAATTGAATAGGGTTGGCTTTAGTACCTTCCTTGGTCATTTGGAGACGGTCTTTATACACGGTTGCATCGGCAGAGAGCTTTCCGAGTGTTTTTTCAGTAGAAGCATGATCGTTTTGCAGTTTTTCCAACTGGTATTTATGCCGGGTGAGTTCCCGGAAATGGGAATGTTTCAGGCTTTCCATCACCGTCACTTTTTTTTCCAGTTTGCTTTTTTCCAGAAGGGAAGTGTCCCCTGAAAGGATGGCAATGTATTCGGAGAAGTTCATGCCGCTTTTTTCATCTACAGCCCCTTCATCAATGGTACGGACATTGAGTTCGCTGTTCTTCATTTGGGAAATGAACGTCTGCTTGTTTTTAAGCAGGTTGAACTTGTAGTTGTCCAATGATTGCTCCACGGCATAGACAAAATTCTGTACCTGATTGCCATAATATTCTTTGGCAATACGGTTACCTTGTCGTGCCCCACGGCCGTTGCGCTGTTCCAGTTCCGAAGGCTTCCAGGGAATATCCAAATGGTGCATCGCCACCACACGCTCCTGTACATTCAAACCGGTTCCCGCTTTTTCCGTACTTCCGAGCAGGATGCGGATTTCACCCCGGTTCATCTTACGGAAAAGTTCCGGTTTCTTGCGATCCGTCCAGTCGTGAATAAAAGTGACTTCCGTGGCAGGGATATGAAAATCCCTCACCAGTTTTTCCTTCAGGGTATCATAAATATTAAACCGATCCTGTTTGGGTGTCCCTATATCCGAAAAAACAATCTGCGTCCCTTTATGAGGTTGGGTGTGGTGATAAATTTCAGCAATCTTTTTTGCGGCGGTATTCACCTTGTTATCCGGGTGGTCTCCGTATTTCCAGTCATCTACCAATCGCATATCCGCTGCCATTTTCTTGGCGTAATTGGTTGCTATAAGCATACGCCCTTTATCTTCTTCCGGGGTCAGCCTGCCACGCCCGATCAGTTCTCCATTACCGGTCTTGGCAAATTGCATTAGGTTTTTTATAAAGACCGATTGCTGCGGTGTAGGCGGAATATTGACCAGGGTTTCACTCAGTTCCGGTTTATCCAGGTTGATGTGCCTGGCGGTTTTGTAATCGGTAATCTCGTTATAGAACAAAGCCAGTTCAGGAACTTTGATAAAATGACGGAAGCGTTCTTTGGCAATGATCTCATTGGTGACACTAAACTCAAAGTCCGTGGTTTTACGGGCAAATACCGCTGCCCATCCGTCAAAATTTTCAATACGCTGACGTTCCATTTCTTTAGGTCGCAGGTATTTAAAAAGAAGGTACATTTCCGTCAGGCTGTTGGAAATCGGTGTGCCTGATAAGAAGGTCACACAGAGATCGGAATTGAAGCGTTCCTGCAAGGTGCGCACGGCAAAAAGCATGTTGAGCGCCTTTTGGCTTCCCGCCATATTCCCCAGTCCGGCCACTCGGTTATGACGTGTGGTAAAGGTCAGGTTTTTGAATTTATGGGATTCGTCCACAAACAAATGGTCAACACCCATTTCCTTAAAGTTGATGCCCGTATCTTTCTTTTCTTCAATGTCTTTGAGTACCGTTTTTAATTTTCCTTCGAGGTTGTTTTTTCGTATTTCCAGTCCTTTGAGCATCTTTTTGGAAATCGCCCCGCCCAACTCCCTGACAGTATTCAGGTCACGCTGGATATGATCCAGTTCCGTCTGGAAGATCTGTTGCTGCATTTCCGGAGACTGTGGTATTTTACCGAACTGGTCATGGGTCAGGATGATACAATCCCAGTTGTTGTTTTTGATTTCGTGGAATAAGCGCAGCCTTTTAGCTGGGGTGAAATCATTTTGCCCCGGGGACAATATCCTGGCATGGGGATAGGCTTTGCGATAGGTTTCCGCAATTTGATTGATATTAGCTTTCAGGGCAAGGATCATCGGTTTTTGGACAATACCGAGACGTTTCATTTCCTGAGCGGAAACAATCATGGTAAGGGTTTTGCCCAACCCCACTTCGTGATCGATCAGTGCGCCCCTGTTTTGAATGATGCGCCAGGCGGCATTTTTCTGACTGCTGTACAAATCTTCAATACCCAAAGCCTTTTTATCGAGTCCCGGGAAATTCAGGTGACTGCCGTCGAATTCCCGCAGTACATAACAATTGAAAGTGTCGTTGTACAGGTTTTCGATATGCTTTTTATCGGTATCCGGCAATTCCTTGAGCCAGTCTATAAAACCGTTGCGTATCTGGTCGATTTTTTGATGTGCCAGTTGAATGGCTTCATTATCGGGAACCCGTATGCTTTTGCCATCCCCAACGGATACCTCATAGGTAAAAAACGGTGTTGTATTTTCCAAAGCATGTTCAAGCAAGGTATAACCGTAAGTAGTCCGTCCGCTTTTCGGAGTAACAGCAAATTCCCGGGCTATTTTGGTGTTCATCCCGGTGGTTACCTTAAAGGCATCCAGGGAAGGAAAATAATTGATATCCGTATGTTGCTCGAAGAGTTCCGCTGCAAAACGTTCGTAATAGCTTACGGGAATCCAGCGTTCCCCCAGATTAAAATCCAATAGTTCGAAAGGGATGCGTTCGGGTTGAACTTTTTCCAAAGCGGTTAGGCTTCGCTCTGCTTGTGGGATATCATTTTCAGTAGCCGTTTGTTGTTTTGCCTGTCGCAATTTTTCCACTACGTTACCGCTCAGGAACTGATCTGCGGTCTCCCAATCTTTGCTTACCGGGTTCAAGTAAATATGTTCGCCCAAACGGGCAATCGTTTCCGGTTCTTTCAATCCCATGGCTGCACCAATAAACCCAATATCCACCTTTCCGGTATCGTTCAGGCTGTGTGCCAGGGCTTCAATCGGGTCATCGGTGACAAAACGTTTTACGGATACCTGAGCAGTGCTGGTCAGCATATCGGACTTGACAAAATGTTCACCTTCCCTGCGTTCCAAAGAGGATAACATGGTCAAACCGAAAGCGGTATCTTCCAATATGCGTCTACGGTTACCTTGGCTGTTTAACTGCCCATATTGGGAAATAAATTGATCATAACGCTGGTTCAACTCATCCCGTTCGGTTTGGGGAACCGGAGTTCTTGTAGTTTCTTTTTCGGAGATTTTTAGGTACTCATCCCGAAGGGTTATATAGTGTTCATAGAAACGCTTATCGGTTTGCATACCCAGGGGTTGGAACACCGCATTTTTAAAATCATTATCAATTTCGGAAAGCGTACCCACCTGTCCCTGATAAACGATCAGTGTACCTTCTTTATGAAACGGGTGTATATTGGTAAAGGGACGTGCTGCCCGACCGTTTAATTGAAATACTCCTTCTAAGGTTTGATCACCTTCGTAAGTAAACGCATGGCCAAACCCTTGCAATTCCCCGGACAGGTTTTGCAGTTCATGTCCCAATAAGCGGGCATCCATCCAGTTGGCGGAGAAATGATCAATCTCCTTGACGTTGGAATATAGTTTATATAGGTAGCGATTGGATTTTTGTTGTTTGGCTGCCAAGAGTACAATACTCTCGTGCGTAGGCTTATCAGTAGTACGAATGGTACTGATAAGCCGTGCACTTTCTTTTCGAACGACGGTTGCATCCAAAGGGTTGATATAGGCTATGGCACGGTTGATCTGTTCTGCCGGTGCCGTATCAAAAAGCCCTAACTGTACCGAAACGGTTTCTGCTTTATTCTCAGGCATCGGAAGATAAGTGAGCTTCCTGCCACCAAATTCCTGTTTTTCTATTGGTAGGGATTGACTTTGGAAATAACGCTCCCGATTTAAACGGGTATTAAAACCTTCGGTAATCGTCTGTCCAAGTTTTTCACGAATGTCATTGAGGTCGCCTTGCTGCCATACGGTTTCGTGTGCCTGTCCGTATTGATTTTTACCCGGTTGGAGGGTATTTCCCGTAATGATATCCCGATGCTGTTGAATATAGCTATTGCTATGGTAGGTTCCATATTCATTCTCTAATGATACGGTAGTCACCAGTAAGGTTTCTTCTTCGGATAGGGTTTCTTTTGTTGCATTCTTTTGAACAATCAATAGGTGGTTGGGAGCTTCGGTATTGCCGGTATCCTTCATCAGGTTGTCGGGCATAACTGAGAGGCTTATAAAATCCGCTTTTTCGAATAGGTATTCCCTCGCTTTTTGATTGGACGGGCTGTTTAAGAAAGCATCGGTGGTAATATAAGCCATGAGACCGCCATCAGCTAGTTTGTCCAGTCCTTTGGCAAAAAAGTAATTGTGTATTTTTCCGGATAGTGCTTTATCAGGATAAACCTCATCATATACCGAAAAATTGCCGAACGGAATATTGCTGACCATTAGGTCATAGCTGGAATTTTCGGTTACCGGAGTTTCTTCAAAACCGGTGATATGTGTTTCTGCCGGAACAGGCAGTGTACCGTTGATAGCAGAGAGTACCAGTCCGGAAAGGGTATCTTTCTCGACGGCGGTAATCTGTTCCAATTCAGGAAAAGCCCTTACCGCTTCACTGATAAAAACACCGGAACCTGCCGAAGGTTCGTACAATCGTTTGGGGTGCAGGTTTTGAGCTGCCAGAACAGTATATAAAGTTTCGGGAACTACCTGCGGGGTATAAAAGGCGGTCAGCACACTATTACACAAAGAAGAAATGATATTTCTATATTGAGTTTCAGTATAGTTTTCCTTCAATAGGTCATGAAGTTCCATAATTCCTGCATGGTGTTTCAGGTCTTCTTTGGTAGCCCCATTAGCTGACCATTCTTCCTGTGTACCATAAGGGTATAGGATAGCCTTGATACCTCCAAAACCTGAGAATTTTTTCAGGTTGGAGACATCATCCGGGCTTAGTTCCTTTCCGTCTTGATGGTTCAGGGCGATTTGGATCGCCCTGATATTGTCCTGTAGTTTTTCTGAAATATTGTAAGCCATATCCACACATTTATCATTCTCACAATTCCTTTATGGCTGTAAAGCCGTCACCTTCACCTGATGACGGGCTTTTTCGTATTGGTAGTTAACTCAGATACTCATGTACCTGTCCGATGGCGGTGTATCTTAGCTCCCTGTCATCTTCATTTTCTGCATTGAATCCGTATCCGTCAAAAATGTCCTTGCAATAGGCAATCAGGTTGACGACTTCATAGGTGAGCGTTCCGCTTTCCCGTAACCGCTCATAGTCGGCAGTAAATTCTTCTTCAAGTATCGAAAGGAGGTAGTGGTAACGGGAAGGTTTGAGTTCTTCAGTCATCTGCTCCAGACATAATTCTTCCACAATATAACCGGGTCGGTTTTCAGAAAGTAATTGTTCCGCCAAAGGCATAATGTCCATTACTTTTGAATCCAGATAAGTGGTCACCGAATAGTCTTCCTGCAAATTGAACATCAATTCAGGGTTGTTGTGGACGATAAACGCCCACAACTTTTCTTTTAATTGCGTCTGCATACTTCAGGGATTTTAGATACCGAAGAATGACTGGATCACGGTAGCCACAACCACCAGAAAAATACAACTGCCAAACCAGGCGGCCGCCACTTTGCCGGTATCCTGATCACCATTGTTCCATTTTTGATACACCTTTACCGCTCCAATTAAGCCGAGAATTGCTCCCACGGCATACATCAGGTTGGTGCCTGCGGCAAAGTAGCTGCGTACTTTGGTGTTGGCTTCATTGATCCCCTCAATACCATCCTGTGCATAGGCACTGTATTGAATGGCTAATAATGCCATAGCGGCATAAATGGAGATCACCTTTATTCGGTTAAACTTTGTTGTTTTCTTGCTGCACATTTTCATAACTCACATGTATTAAAGTTTAAAATCAAAAGCTTTTTTGAAATAAAAGCGGAACGGTTTCGCCGTTACTGACCCATCCATTCTGTCACACATCGCCTTACGCCCGGGGTTGAACAGGGAAACACGTTCCGCCGGGATTGCTACCTTTCCTCACTCCACAACGCATCCACTTCCTCTTCATTGAAGGCACCAATCCCTTGTTTTTCGCACTCCGATACGATCAGTTCATTGACTGAAGGACGGAGTACGGATGTTTTTACGGAGGGAAATTCTTTAAGGACAAGGCGTAGGTACTGCCTAAATTCTTCCTTGACAAGTTGTTTACCAAGCGCATCAGCAATCATGGCTTTCACTTTTTCGATCAGGTGTTCTACTTCTGCGAATTCATCATCGCTATCTTCATCTGTAGTTACCGAAATATCTTCTGAAACTTCAGTTTGCAAGGGTTCATTTTGCGGAAAACCAGATGTCTTTAAGGTAAGTTTTTGTTTTCCTGTTAACAGGGCTTTGAGGTCACCGGAAAAATACCGTACCCCAATAAACAAATAATAAATAGCTAGTAGTATGGAGACTGCCAACAGGTAGTCTGTCCATGAAATCTGGGTAAACATACGCCTCTCATTTTATCGTTCTACAATTCAACTCGGCATTTAATGTCGGGTCGTTTACATTAATCTCGATAACAAAGAAACGAAGGCAGAGAGGGCGCTACAAGTCCAACTTTTGGCTGGAACCTTTTTGTAACCGTTGGAACCTTAATAAAATAGATGTGTTTCGGGATGTTTTTTTAAGAGGATTTTTTAAAAAGGCCTGAGCAGCACGCTCAGGCCTTTTTTCTATAAGATTTTATTGAAAATTGTTTTTTCAATAAACAAACACAATTTATTCAAAAAATGTTTGAATGGATTCGACGTAATTTTCTTCCGAATTTTTGTATTTTTTATCTATAAAAAACTGACAGTCTTCTCCAATTACATATCTCAATTTATTGCTTTTATCCGTTACAGCATTGAAAATTGTTTCTGCAACTTCTATTGGGGAGGCTGTTTTATAAGGTGCGGTTTTTTTTGGATAATTTTCAAAAAACTTAGCTAAAAACGGATTGTAGTCAGCAATTTCATTTGCTGTGCTTTTTCGTGCATTTCCAAAGTTAGTTTGCGAAGACCCTGGCTCAATAATTTTTACTTTAATTCCAAAATTACTAAGCTCAAAATTTAATGCTTCAGAAAAACCCTCAACTGCAAATTTTGAACTTTCATAAATACTCGCAAAAGGTAACCCAACACGTCCTGCAACTGATGAAATATTGACAATTACGCCTTTCCCGTTAGTTCGCATAAATGGTAAAACCGCTTTTGTTGTCCGCATTATTCCGAAAACATTCACGTCAAATTGATTCTGAAATTGTTCTTCCGTTGCCGTTTCGAAAACACCCATTACAGCAAAGCCTGCATTGTTGAGCAAAGCATCTATTTTTCCGAATTTTTCAATTCCTTTCTGTACGGCGGTTGTTATAGAATTTTCGTTTTGAACATCTAATTCCGTAACCAAAATATTTTCTAACTGGGTTAATTCTTTTTCTTTTGAGGGGGAACGCATTGTTGCGATTACATTCCAACCTTTTGATTGAAATAATTTTGCGCTTTCTTTTCCGAATCCTGATGAAGCACCTGTGATGAATATTGTTTTCATATATTTTTTTATTGTTTACAGTACAAAGTTAAGAATAGAAGGTATAAATTTGAGACTTGTATTAAATAGGATACTTAGTATATGAAAAGAGACAAAAAGCAACTTCAGGAAAAAATTCAAGCTATTCAAGATACAATGTTTGTTCTAGGTGGAAAATGGAAATTACCGATAATTCTTTCAATTTATGGCGGAAACAAGCGGTTTAATGATATTTCAAATTCGATTCCAAAAATAACAAACCATATTCTATCCAAAGAGTTGAAGCATTTGGAAGCAAATTTATTAGTTAAACGATCTGTGATAGATGATTATCCCGTAAGAATTGAGTATTCGGTTACAGACTATGCTTATGGACTTGAGGAAGTTATTTTACCAATGGAAAGTTGGGGCAAAAAACACAGAAAGAAAATTAAAGAGAAATAGTTGTCATGATATTTTTTTATTAGTCGGACTGTGTGCTGTTTAACATAGCCTATAAAGGAAAATAGAAATTGTTTTTAAGTAAGCTGATTTTAATATTCCTTGATTTTTTTAATAATTCGCTCTAATGTTTCAATGGCTATTTGTTTGTCTCGTTCTTCTGCTACATACGATTTGCTACGCATGCCATCATAGGACAGGTCTTCTTTATAAGGGGTTGATAAATGGGGTACTATAGTTTTAAATACCTGGCTCATCGATTTTGCAACCAATATTCTAAGTTCATCGGAAGCACGGAGGATAAGCCCCATTTGGTCGGTAGAAAGCATACAAAGTACTTTTTGTTTTTCCTTTGCAATTGCCTGCTTATCTACCGGGTTTTCCTTTTTACTTTGAAGCGGGACTACTGATAAGTGTAATTTCTTTTCTAGGTAAAGGATCTCTTGGGTAAACCAATTCCCCAAAACTGTTTCCAGATCGTGATAATTGGGATTGAGAATCATACCGGGTTTACGATGTAATTGGTTGAAAGCTTTGTAATAATAATGAAGTCTATCCATTCTTTCAATGGGATCTTTATATCCATTTATACATTTTGCTAGACGATCAGTGAGTAAATTGATATAAGACTTACTGTTAAAATTTAGATAGATTAATAATTGATCAAGGATTGAGAACGAGTTTCTGTTTTCGATATTACAGTTAATTTCTTCCAGTCCTCGTACAAGATCTTTTTTGTAAAAAATATCTCTAAAGGCTACTTGATAGCGAAGACATGTGTTATCAGTAAATCGATATAACCGCTTTAAAACAATATCCAGGCAAGGATTTGTATCTAATTCATACTTGGCTTTTATTTTATCTATTTTTTTTCTAAGCTCTTTACGGGTTACAGACAGATAGGTTTCTGGAACTTTTTCCTCGGGACTTAGATATTCAGCAAACGTTGTTTCAATAAAAGAAAGAAGTTCGTCAATATTTGAAAGGAATGCTTTATATGTATTTTTTAATGTAGTTTTCTTTGGTTCTTCTGTCCTTTTGTTCTCAAAAGTTTGATTTAATAGTATAATTAATGAAGAATGATATTGTTTAATTAGCAGTTCTATTTCACTTTCTTTACTAACAGCAAAAAACTGAGTTTTTATAAGGCACTTTAATTTTAAGAATTCTTCGGGTAAACGGTTAGTAATATTTTGTAACTGCGCGTCAGTAATTGCCCTAATATTTGTTTTGGCAGGGTTAAGTGTGACTGTAATTAATAAATCAAGCCACTCTAACGGATATGATTGATGTATATATTTCAATTACTAAAAAATTTTAATTGAAATAAATAATGTCGTTTTCTTTTAGACTTATTTATAACATAATAAAGAAGAGGTCAATTTTCAGATTCATAATATTATTCTTTTTCGCAACTATTTTAATATAATTGTTTTCCTACTGCATTTTCAATTTTGGTTATTTCAGTAAGTCTGGTAATTAATTTTTTTGCGTAATCCTTAGCTCTTTTTGAAACTTCTTCTACTGAATTGCCTGCTTTTATAGATGAGCTATATAGGAAAGTTGGGGGTAAGTAATTCATTTGCGCCCCATAAGCAGTTTGCTCTATGTTTTTAATGAATTCGGATATGTCCCTATGATGTTTTCCTATCAATTTATATTCTTTTTCATCAGCACCAACAGTAGAACTCAATATAAAATTTTTATCTTTCAATTTATCGCCTTTTGAGCCATAAGCAAACTGATATTCAAATACCTCTTCAAACCAGATTTTTAGAATTGCAGGAATATTGAGCCAGTAAAACGGACATTGAAAAACAATAGTTTGATGACGTAACAATGCCTCTTGTTCAGCCTTTACGTTAATTCTATAATCGGGATAGAGGCTATGAATATTTCGGATCTCTAATTCTAGATTACTTTTTTTTAATTCATTTATAATGGTATTATTTGAAATAGATTTATCAAAATTTGGGTGTGCTAAAATAACTAATATCATACTATAAAAAGTTTAGTTACAAAATTATCGATAGTAATGTATCTTTGCAATAACTATCAAAGTAGATAGGTTTAAATTTATTGATTATGAATTATGTAAAGCATAAGGAAAAGCTTTATCCTTGCCCCGTCAGTTTCGCAATGGATTTGGTTGGTGGTAAGTGGAAAGCTGTAATATTGTATTATTTAAGGAACGGTGAAAAAAGGTATAATGAGCTCCATAAAGAAATGCATACCGTCACAGAAATGACATTAAGTTTACAATTAAAAAAATTGGCGAAAGATGGTTTAATAACCAGAAAAGTGTATGGTAAAAAACCCCCTGTAAAAGTAGTCTACAGCTTAACTGAGTTTGGTAAAACACTTATTCCTGTATTGCAATCTTTAAATGAATGGGGTAAACAAGTTACTGTTGAAAAAGGTGAGTTTATTAATAAAGGATAAAAAAAATTTAAAAAGGATTTTAAAATCAAGTCCTGTATGGATGTCTTAATTGTTAATTAATGACCTTTAGAGTCCAGCGCAAGCTTAAACTGGCTTTAGAGTCAATCTTGTTCCCTCTTATGTTAATAGCGAATCAGGTTTTCCTAAAGGCGACGCATTAGGTACCTGAGCCGCTATAACTCAGCCAAATTTTTAATTCGAAAAAATAAACTGCTTAATGTCTTTTATTGCTTCCATTGATTCTTTGGAATCAATATGAGCGAATGGCCAGACATGTTTTTGACCATCATACTCCTTAAATTTTGATTTCTTTTGAATCGGATGAATGTAGGCATAGAAATTTTTAGCATCATCATTCAATACCTCGTCTGTGCCGACCAGCAAGAAAACAGGTGGGAATTTTTTGAATTTCAATTCACTGGGATCTGCCTCTTGAATATTATTTGAAGAGTACATCAATGCGTGATTATAAAGAAAATCCTTGCTTAGAATCGGATCCAAAGCCTGTTTAGCTTTATATGAATCATTAGCACACTTTAAATCTATCCAGGGAGAAATAAGCGCTAAAGATGCAGGCATTGCTAGATTGGCTTTTTGTGCATCATTTATTAAGGCGATTGCCAAACCACCTCCAGCACTGTCACCCATAACCGTTATTTTATAGTTTCTATACTCTTTTTGTAATTCTTGATACACCTTGAATATTTCGTTGTTCGCAATTGGATATGGATGTTCAGGAGATAATGAGTATTCTATGTATAAAATAGGCGAATTGAATGATTTAGCAAAATGAGATAACATTGCATGGTAGATATTAAAGTTTCCATAAGTATATACACCCCCATGTAGGTAAACAATTATTTCTTTTTGATTTAACAACTCTTGATTCAACCAGTAACTTTTGACCCCTGAAATTGTTGTCTCTTTTATACTAACGCTATTGTCGGGAAGATAAACTTTACCCAAGGTTTCATAAAAAGTTCTGAATTCATCTATTTTTCGCATCGTACTATCTGTGATAGCTTGCGCATTTACATTTATGCTAGTAGTTAGTTGGAACACTGCCAACAGCACTACAATTTTTAATATATTTTTCATTGTTTTATAATTTATTATTCATTTAAAAATGGGTAGTCAATATATCCCTGTTCACTGCCTCCAAACATGGTAGCACGGTCGGGTTGATTTAATTCTGCATTCAGTTCAAAGCGTTTAGGTAAATCCGGATTAGCCAAGAATAATGTTCCAAAGGAAACTAAACTGGCAATTTCTTTTTCAATTTCAGTTTCGGCTGAAGTCTTATCGTAGCCCGAATTGGCAATAACCGATTGTTTTATCTGATTGCCAAAGAGTTCTATTTCATCAACATTAGGATAATGCGCAGGAGAGGGGAAAGATGGGCTGCGTCTCATGAGTTCTACATAAGCAAAATCCAATTTGTTCAATTCCCCGATCAAATAGCTGTAAGTCTCTACAGGAGAATCCAAAATCATATCACCGTAGGGATGTAAAGGAGAAATTTTAATCCCAACCTTATCTCCGCCAACTGAATTAATCAATTCCTGCATAATTTCCAAAATAAAACGAGCCTTGTTAGGTATGCTACCACCATATTCATCTGTTCTTTGGTTGGAGCTCTCCGCTAAAAACTGACTTGGTAAATATCCATTAGCAGCATGAAGTTCCAACCCGTCAAAACCTGCTTCAATGGCATTTTTGGCTGCCTTACCATAATCTTTTATGGTTTGTTTAATTTCTTCACCTGTAATTTCTTGAGGGGTTTCATATTCCTTCATTCCCTGTGAGGTAAAATGCTGCATCCCGCGAATCGGTAAAGCTGAAGGTGCCAGTGGAAGTTTTCCATTCCTGTCAATAGAATGTCCCACACGTCCGGTATGCCATAGTTGAGCTATAATAACCCCTCCTTCGTCATGAACTGCTTGGGTTACTTTTTTCCAGGCTTCTATTTGCTTATTAGTAAAAATTCCTGGGGTAAGCGGACTACCGGTAGCTTCTTCGCTTATCCTGATAGCTTCGGTAAAAATAAGTCCGGCACCCGCTCTTTGTGTATAATATTCAACGGTCATCTCACCGACAACACCGTGAATATCCGCCCTGCTACGGGTCATTGCAGCCATTGCCATTTTGTTCTTTAATGTTATATTTCCTAACTGTGTTTTTTCTAAAAGTCTCATCGTATTTATTTTTTTTAGTGTTATTATTTATTTTGGGATGATTGAAAACGCTCCCTAAATTTGTGTCGAATTATTTTTGGTTGTGGTTATAAATGGGTACGTAAGTATTATTTACAAATTCTTCTGCCGTTGTAGCTGTAGTTGTAGAATTATCCCTTTTTTGATAATTAAAAATGCCATCCTTGATCGCAACCGCCATATCCAATAAGTTGTCAACAAAATCTTCTGAAAAGCCATTGCCTAGGAATACTTGCTTGGCCTGTTCCACAGGAATTTGTACATAAGGTAAATCGGGCTTACCAATTGCGTTTCCGATAATTGTGGTAAATTCTCGATAAGTATAATCTTTTGGCCCCATTACCGCGTGAACACTTTTACCTTTAAAGTCAAGGTTTGCTAAATGTGCCGCTGCTATTTTGGCTACATCTTGTGTGGCCACCATGGGTATGGCGTGATCGCCCACGGCTGCGGTGCCATTGATCCCTTTGGATTTTACCAATGCAATGGTTCTTAAAAAATTGTCCATAAAGTAAGCTGAACGAAGGTGCAATACATTTACGTCTTTCAATTGGTTCAATCGCACCTCTTGTTCACCTGTGCCCGCCATTATTCCGTTGCCTTCATGCATATGCGAACCCAAACTGCTCATATTTACAATATGTTTGATACCGGATTTTTGAATGGCTTTAATGTAATTGCCGGTCACCTGTCTTTGGTATTCCCTCGTGTTTTCCGCTTTTACATTGTCCGGTAAAATAAGGAAGGCACTATCTGCATTTTTGAAGGCATCGATAAGAATATTAACGTCATTTACGTCTCCGGTAATGACTTCAGCTCCCATCTTTTCGAATTCTTTTAATTTGTCTGTATTTCTAGCCATTACTTTTATCTGGCTTTTTCCTTCCTTTAAAAGGATATCGGCTATTTTACTTCCCACTGTTCCCGTGGCTCCTAGGATTACAATCTTTTTCATCTGTTTTAATTTTTAATTGTTATTCATTATTTATATTACAAAGATGCGCTTAGGCTTTTCCAAAAACTTGTATCAAATCACTGTTCTGTTCCTGAGATTTCCATGTCGTTCCATTTTCAGTGTGCCCGCTTTCAAGATCACTTTTAATAATGTTCATCGCATTTTGAAGTACTGACCCCAAAGCTTTTATTAGTACTGATTTTACAAGTATCCTCGTGAAAAAATTGGTTGGAACCGCACGATAGGTCCATTCGATTTTAGTTTTTTGGTCTCCTAAATCTGTAAATACCCATTCCCCTTCAAACCGTTTGACTAATGTTTTAAGTACTTTTGAGGTAAATTGCTCACTTTTATAGGAAAAAGAAGTAGGTGTATTTACAGTCAGTAAGGTTTCTTTTGCACTTGAACCATCTTTAAATTGAACTGTTCTCTGCAAGCCTGCTTTATTCCAACCTCGCTTTATACTGGTATCTACAACTGCTGGAATGATTGAGTTACCGCGAAAGATGTGCATTACATTAATAGGAGCGATATAATTGAAGGCTATATCGATTTGGGAATTAACTGTATTCACAATTGTTACCTCTGGACTTTTTTTGAAACCTTTTGTTTCCTTGCTTGTTGTTTTCATTTTCTATGTTATTAAATGTTTACCTTACAAAGGTGCTATGAACCTTTTATCAAAACTTGTATCAAATCACTGTTTTGATGGTTCTATTGGAGCAGGTTTCCACTATACATTCCTCCATCAAAATGAGTGGCAGTGGTTTGTGTAATGAAAAGCACAATATCGCTGGTTTCATCTGCGCGGAACTTGGGGCTTTCACTTTCCATTAAGGCACTTTCCCCCGTTTCAAGAGTCATGGCATTTCCGACTTCTATTTTTCCCTTAAATACATAAAACAAAAAGGCACAATTTTCTGCGGGTTGGTTGGGAAGCAAGATTTTCTTTCCTTTTTCCAACCTCAGATCCATCAGCCAGGTATTGCTTCGTATTTGCATTGGATACTCTTGGTTTTTACCAGCTATTTTTCTCCATTGATTGATGCTGTGGATATTTTGTAGCTGATGAAACTGAACTTTTGGTTTTAAGCCTTTCACTTCAGGCCTTAAAAAGATTTGAAGTCCTTCCAGGGTATCATCCTCTTCCGATGTTCTTTCTTCATGGTAGAAACTGGAACCCGCATTCATCATCATCAATCTTTGATTTGAAACGGTATCCGTATGTCCTTCGGAATCCTTATGGTTTACTTTGCCACTGCGTAGATAGGTGAGAATTTCATCATTTTTATGTGGATGCATAGGGATGAGTGTACCCGGAGTAATCCGGGCATGATCAATTCTTCCAATGGTAGAAAAACCACTGTCATTCAGTTCGGGCCTTACCAATCCAGGATATAAAATTTGTATCCCAAAGCCGCCGCGTTGTTTACCATATTTAATGGTGTTGTCTATTTTAGCTATCATTTTTGGATTATTAATTGATGATGTATTCAAAAAAAGTCTGTGAAGTAGGATTTCAACTTACTTCTATGACAACCTTGCCTACGTATCCACCCCTCTCAGCATATTGATAGGCTTCTTTATACTGAGTAAATGGGAATACTCTATTAACTTCAATCTCCGCCCCATTATCCACAGCGTTTAATAAATCCGCTATATATCCAGAAGAGGCATTGGATAGAATGACGATATGCTTTTTTGAAGTAAATAAATTGTTGAAAAATGAAGTCGGGATTTCAATGGGTTTTGGTGTAGGGTTTAGAAATAAACCTTTTGGCTTCAGTATAGATTTGACAATTTTATAGCTCACTTTACCGGATAAATCAATTACAATATCATAGGTTGCTTTTTGTGATAGCACATTTTCTTTGGTATAATCAATCACCCTATCTGCGCCCCACCTTTTTGCGAACTCCAATCCTTTCGTACTTGAAACTGCTGTGACATTTGCCTGATATTTTTTTAACAATTGAAGTAAAAACATACCAAAACCACCAGTTGCTCCATTTATCAAAATATCTGTTTGAGCATTTATGCTACCCATTTTTTCTAGCGCGGTAACTGCAGCAATTCCTACTACGGGAATTGACGCAGCTTGAGGAAAACTGATTCGAGAAGGTTTTTTCCAGACCAATGAAGATGTCACGGCAATATATTCTGCCGATGCACCGAATTTCATATTTTTTACCACCCCAAAAACTTCATCATTTTTTTTCAGGTTACTGACTTCGGAACCTACCTGTTCCACGATTCCTGCAAAATCAGTTCCTATGTGCTTTGGAAATTTTGAGCCAGACATCAACTTCATTTCTCCTTTTCTGATTTTCCAATCCATAGGATTAATAGAAAATGCCTTTAACTTTACCAATACCTGATCTGGTTTAATAGTTGGTTTGGCCTGTTCTACCATTTGTAAAACTTCTGTGCTTCCGAATTGATTATAAACTATTGCTTTCATAATATAATTTTTAATGGTTTAAAATGATATTACAAAGTTGAGCAGAAAGGCTTGGGCAAACTTGTATCAAATCACTGTATTGATTTTTGAGAGCATATGTTAAATAATTAAGGCACCTTTTTTAGAGGTGCCTTAAACTAAATATCGATAATTATTTTATACCACATTCAGTATATTTGAATATTCCTTTGAATCAATTTTATGTTCCTCATGATTAGATTCATAATCAAAAAATGTGTATTCTAATTTGATTAAATCTCCATATATTTCATAATGTTGGCTTCCACAAAAAGAACAACCACTGATTTTTTTTTGATTATTTACTTTTAAATAGTTCTCTGTGAATAGTAGATAAGAATTACTTTTAATGGAATTTTTAAGCAACCTATGGGCTTCTATAACAGTCTTGCCATATAGTTTTGTGAACTTATTCAACTTGTAAGTGGCTATTCGACCGTAATGCACTATCATTTTAAGAGTGAGGTCAATCTGAATACCTGTATGGTGTTTAAGCTGTTGTAACCTATCGTTAAACTTTTCCAACATTGTTTCAAATTGCTCTCTAATTTCAAGTGGAGTGATAGATTTTCTGGAATAAAAAAGTACTGCATCTCCTTCGATTTCTGAAATTTCAAAATTGTTTGGATTATAATCAATGATTGTTAGCAATAGTTCTTTTGTAATTTCTTTACCAATTTCAAATTCGGTATTACTTACAAATTTTGTGAACCCACTGATGTCCGGAATTAGTACAATGCCGTCAAACGATTTCGAAGAATTATTATTATTTAAATTTAATATCATTTTTTGCAGGTTTATAAAATTGAATCACTCTCTATAATCATTAGCTCATTTTACATAATTCAATTTTGATTATCGTAAAGCTATGTTAGTTAAGTTGTTTTTACTTGTATCAAATCACTGTAGTGTATAACCATAGTTTTTTCAGTCTAATTTCTATAGCTATTTCGAATAGAAAAGCAGTGGGGAGGAAAACAGTTTTTACCAAATGGTAAATGATTTAAAATGAGTATTTATAATTTTGTAGTTATGAAAGAGTTTATACAGTACATTTTACAGTTTGGAGATTTGAACAATCGGCAAATTGATTTGATTACAAGCAAAGCGAAAGTTTTGGAACTTCAAAAAGACGACTATTTTGCTGAAGCCGGAAAGGTACTCAAGCAGGTTGGTTTCATTATTGATGGAGTGCTTCGTATTAGTTATTATAATAACAAAGGCGAAGAAATTACCAAGATTTTTATAGAGGAAAATCATCTACTGTATAATCTAAAAAATGTGCCTTCCACTGAATATATTCAAGCGGCAACCCATTGTAAGCTTCTCGTGTTTTCCAATAAAGATTGGGAAGATATTTCTGATACTATCATAGCGTGGGATAGTATTGTTCAAAAAATTACAACTAAAGCACTTGTTCAGAAATTAGAACGTGTAAGTCCTCTTATATCACAGGATGCTACTACACGCTATCAGGAATTTTTGGAGAAATATCCAACCTTGGCCAATCGTATCCCATTATCCTATATCGCTTCCTATTTGGGCATCACTCAACAATCCTTGAGCAGAATTCGGAAGAATATCCGTTAAACCGCTTTTTACCAAATGGTAAACAGGTTCATCTTTTTATACTGGAACTTTGCAGTATAACTTTTAAAAAATAAAGAAAATGAACAAGACCATTTTTATCACAGGCGCTTCATCTGGGTTAGGAAAGAAAACGGCAAAATTGTTTGCTAAGAAAGGATGGACGGTCATTGCTACCATGCGACAACCTGAAAAAGAAACCGAACTCAATCAACTTTCTAATGTGCACCTTTTAAAGTTAGATATTAGCGATGCACAACAAGTAAAGGAAATTGCAAAAAAAGCAGAAGATATAAGTCCAGTAGATGTCCTATTGAATAATGCCGGATATGGTTTAATGGGGCCTTTAGAAGGAACCACTGATGAGCAACTAGTCCAGCAAATCAACACTAATTTTTTAGGAACCATATTGGTGACCAAGTCTTTTCTTCCGTATTTGAGGGAAAGAAAAAACGGAACAATCATTAGTGTAACTTCATCAACAGCTAATATTCCATATCCCTTTGTGGCAGTTTACGCGGCAACCAAAGCTGCCTTGGAAAACTGGACAGAAGGAATGAGTTATGAATTAAATAACTTTGGAATCGCTATAAAAACCATCGTACCTGCTTATATGCAAACGAGTTTTGGCAGCAATGCAGCATTTGTTACACACACCGATTATCAAGAGCTTTTTGATCATTATATGAAAGCTATGAAGGTAGATGCTTCTACTAAACGTGACACCCCGGAAAACATTGCGGAAGTCATCTTTGAGGCAGTTCAAAACAATGATAAGCAATTGCATTATACTGCTGGCGAACTTTCCACTACAGAATATCAGTGGCTAAGAAAGGATGGAATAGAAGCGGTAATGGATAAAATGAACCAGCGCTTTTTTGAAAAAGTGAAGTAAATATCAATTTTACTATTGATATTGTCATTTAGCAGATTAATTTTCTAACATTAATTGTTTAATTCACTGTTTTTTAATACCCTAAAACAACAGATCCTGTTGATTTTGGGGTTTTTTAATGTTTGAATTAATATATCTGAATCAGATCACTATTATATTTTAAGGCCTTGGGGGGCATGCCAAACATTTCATACATATATTTATTTAGTTGCGGAAGATCATAGAATCCTGTATCGTAAGCGATGTCGGTAAGGCTTCTGTCTTTTTCAGAAAGTGTAAGGAATATCGCCTGACGTAAACGTGTCCAAAGTAAATATTTGGAGAGACTACTACCGGTTTGTTGTTTAAAAAGTGATGCCAATCGGGAAGGAGATAAAAATACGATATCGGCAAAAGTTTGTGGAGTGATATCAGATTGAAAATAGTTGACTTTGATGTAATCTACTATTTTTGTGACCCTTTCATCATAATTGGTTGTAGGTAATTTTGCAATCAGAGCATCGATAATCTTTTTGAGATCTAGACTTTCTTTTTCTGTGCCAAAAAACGTATTTGTTTCTGATGGCGAGTCGAAAACTATATATTCATTTTCTTCCTCTTTAAATCTATTTGACAATTCTAAACCAATAGTTGAATAAGGTTCTATATTTAAAACATTTAAAGTTCCCTTTTCTGCAACACAAAAGTGGCGAACGTGGGGCTTAATAAGAAAACCGTGAATACGTTCGTATAATGTTCCATCAATAGTAGAATTGAAAGGAGTATCATTAGATAAGACAATTTGATAGGCTGAATGGTGGTGAATTTCAACGGTCAGATTTCGGGCTTTTAAAGCTAAAATGAATGGATTGTTAGATTGTTTAGACATTTATTTCGGAATTAATACAAGTAAATTGTTTCGGTATTCATTAGCTAATTTGAAATTATATTGTTGATTATTATATTGATTAATAATAGAAATATTAAAAACTAATAAATTTATTAAAATATTTTTTAAATTTTATAGAAAAAATACAACAGGTTGATATAGAGATATCTTGGGTAATTCTAAATAGTGTATAAATCAAAAATGAATAAAAGGTAAAAAAAAGATTAATATGGAAGAAAATAAAAAAACGGTAGCAGAATTGACTATCTATTACAAGAAACAGCGTTTGACCAGCCTGATTTTTGATACTCAACAGACCGCAGACAGCTGCTTTGAAACTTTAAACATGCTATTTAACAAAAAAGGAGAAAAGGAATATTCATTTAGCGGAGAAATCAAGACAGTATATTCGGGGAGCAGTCTTATTGAGGAACTCAAAAATTGGGAAAATGGGAAAATAGAACCTAAAGGTACTCTTCTGGAGATGATAAAAATCTTTGAGCGGCTGAATTAGGAGAAAGAGATGCAACATTTTTAATGTCATTATTTTCTTAATTATTATTTAAAGTTTTTCATGATGAGATTATTTTTTCAGTTAATAAAATGGATTTTTTCACTTCTAAATTAGACTCAAAAAACTTTCATCCTTCACGACCAATTCGCAATCAATTACTTGATTTAGTAGTAGCACATTTTTACGTGAGATGGGAAAGAAGAATGTGACAATATGACTTTCAGTTTTGATATATCATTACTTTATATTGAAGAAATGATACAAATACTTACTCTAAGAACAAGATTTAGTTAATAAAATAATTTCAATAAAAATCTAATTAAATCCTGCCCGAAATTCTACCGGTGTTTGCTTGGTTTTTTGTTTGAACAATCGGCTGAAACTCTGCGGATGCTCAAAACCCAGTTCGTAGGCAATTTCACTTATCGGGAGTTTGGTGGTCGAGAGTTGCTCTTTGGCAATTTCTATTAGTTGGTGATGGATGTGGTGTTGTGCACTTTGTCCCGTAACGGCACGTAGCATATCGCTTAAATAGCTTGGGGATAAATTTAACCGCTCTGCCATAAGTTGAACGGTGGGCACCCCGTGAAGCATTAAATTTTCCTGCCGGAAATCCCTTTCCAAAAAATCTTCAAATTTTTCCAACAAATCATTATTTACTGCTTTTCGGGTAATGAATTGCCGTTTGTAAAAACGGTTGCTGTAGTTCAATAATGTTTCGATTTGAGAAATAATCACATCTTGGCTAAAATCGTCAATCCTGCTGTGCAGTTCTTTTTCGATGCTTTCAAAAATAGGGATAACGATTTCTTTTTCTTCTTTGGATAGGTGCAGGGCTTCGTTGGTTGCATACGAGAAAAAACCAAATTGCTTTATCTTTTTCGCCAAGGGATAGGTCAATAAAAAATCGGGATGTACAATGAGCGTATAACCAGAAAAATCGCCATTGCTGTCGCCATTTTCGGTAACTTGGTTGGGGGCTACAAAAAACATTCCCCCATCTTCAAAATCGTAGTAATGCTGCCCGTATTTCAGCCTGCCGTTTAAGCTGTTTTTAAACGAAATCTTATAAAAAGCCGAAGTGCGTAAACTTTGTATTTTTCTTACATCCAATTCATTACGTTTGTTAACTATTAAACTGACCAACGGCTGTTGGGGCTTGGGAAGGCTCAACAACCGGTGGAGTTCAAAAAGGGAACCGTAATGATGCGGAAGGTTTTTATCCTTTTTCATTTTATAAATTTAATGAATTATAGCCTCAAAATTACCAGGGGATCTCTCCGGTTTCCGGATTGTTGTCTTCGCAGAAAAATTTACCCGTGGGACCGTCATTATCCAGTAACGTATAGTTTAAAATATGTTTTGCCCCGGTTTCTACAGTTGCCATTCCTAAATGGTGGTTGAAATCGGTAGCGGTGGAAGGCGGACTAACCGCATTTACCTTGAAATTGCTATCCCGCAGTTCAAAAGCCAATGCAATAGTGTACATATTCAGCGCCGATTTTGACGATTGATAAACCGCTCCTTTATGCCGGTAATATTTGTAACTTGGGTCGCTATGCAGCGTTAAAGAACCTTGACTGGAACTTACATTGGTAATACGTGGCTCCGAAGATTTTTTAAGCAGATCGATAAAGGCCTGTGTGGTTCGAATAACCCCATATACATTCACCTCAAAAACTTCTTTAAATTTATCTACCGCTGTTCCGGTTGCCGTGTGCATAATGGGTTTTTCGCCCACAAATTCAATTCCGTTGATCCCGGCATTATTAATGAGCATATCCAAAACATCTGTTTTTTTGCCAATTTCAGCACGGGCATTTTCAACCGATCCCTGATCGGTAACATCTAATTGGATGGTTTCCACATTGTTGATACCCTGTGCATTCAAATTTTTTACTGCCGCCAGTCCGTTTTCTAAATTTCGACTTCCCATATACACATAACAATCCTTTTGCGCCAATTGTTTGGCCATTTCCAGGCCAATACCTTTATTGGCTCCTGTAATCAATACTTTTTTCATCTGCTATTGTTTTAAATTTTGATACTACAAAGTTCAAAACACAGGATAATAAAGAGTTAACCGGAATGAGGAATTCCTTAACGGAATTGCGGGAGTATCGGATTATCCATAACCAAACAGGCAACAAACAATTCAGGTATCTCCATCTTTAGTCAGTAATTTTATGATAATGAGCGTTTTTGGGTTAAATGTAGTTGTGCAAATCCATTTTCTACGCGATGCGCTTTAAGGTCAAAGGTTGAATTTAATTCCTTATGGTTTCCTAAAACAGCGCCTTCTCCCGTGATGAACGGATGAATATTGAAATGAATATCAGTTACTAACTTTTTATTTATAAAAGAATTAAAAGTGCCAGCACCCCCGCCAATAGCGATTTCCTGTAATTCCTTTGATAAGGCATATTCAATAGCTTCTTCAGGACTTCTAACGAACTTGAAATTTTCAAAGGTTTTTTCTTGGTCTGATAATACTATAATTTCTATTTCTTTAAAAAGTTCCTTCACGTCCTGAGGGAAACTCTGAAAATCTTCAAATGTTTTTAAACCTATGACAAGATTTCCTATTTGTTTTGCACTGTTTACGTAAAAATCCATCGCTTCAGGTGGCAATTGATTGTGGGGATTATTAGATAATAAGATTTTTCCATTAACGGAAATGTTTGCTATAACTGTTATTTTCATAAGTAAAGATTTTTGTTTCAGACCCAAAACTATTAGATATTAAGTTTATATTTACTATCGATTACCTTTAAGAAAGTGACTATCTATGAATATGAATAACGATATAAGCAAAGAAAATATATTGGCTATCAAAGATGCCATTGAACTTCTGGGAGGGAAGTGGAAGTTTTGCATATTGTATAATTTGCAAAAATATCATACAATGAGATTCAAGGATTTGCAAGAAATGTCTGTTGGGATTACTCCTAAGGTTCTATCAAAACAATTACAGGAGCTTGAGGATAATTTGTTAATCACAAGAACTGTAAATGCTACAAAGCCTGTTACTGTTTCTTATGAACCTACCAAATACGCTGAAGAAGTTATTCCGGTTATAGATGCTTTGCTTTCTTTTGGTTCAAAGCATAGAAAAAAAATAAAAGAGAAATACTCATAAAAAGGTTTTCAAAATTCATTTTTTTCACTGGTATGGAAATTTTATTTTGAAATCATCTTCCCTATCGGTAAAATGGATTTTTTCACTTTCAACTTAAACTCAAAAAACTATCTTTGTAAAAAATATTCTTGAAGCGTTTTGCTTTAAGTCCGGCACTGAAACTTAGGAAATTTCAATAACAGCAGGACAACAAGTGAAGAACGCTCATGCTACGGCGTGGGCGCACTTATTGTTGTTGGGTTTCCTAAGACCTCAGTGCTATAAGTTGCTGCCTGCGCTATTTTTATCAGGCGGCATTAATCTAAAAATAGTATTGATATGAAAACTACCGCCAAACATTTTCCGGGATTTCAGTATCCAGCTTCGGAACTTCTCAAATACATTACCGTAGCAAAAGATTTTACCTTAATGCTATCATCAGGAGAGTTTATTAAATTTACTCCCATTAATGATTCTTTATTTGAAGATTGGCTCATAGCAAACAATGTTCAAAACATCAGAAAAGAAGAAGGCTGGATAATCGAATAACCAGCCTGAATGCTTTACTTCCCTTTTCCCAATTCATTCAACTTTTCATTGAGTTCAATAAGTCCAGATTTTTCGAGATACTGACCGGCAATAATTTTCAAGTCTTCCAGATTTTCATCAGGGATATTGGATAAAAGTCCTTCGTTTTTCTCATCATCTTTCACGACCAATCCACGCTCAATTACATGGTTTAGTAATAGCACATTTTTACGTGAGATTCTCAAATCAATCTTCACTGTGTCATTCATGCCAGGGATACTTAAGATCGTATCATAAACTCTGGCTACATCATTTGTTGTCAACATAATCACACGTTTTAAATCATTCAACATTAATAACAAAAGTATTAAGAGTAAAAGAAACCATCCTCATCAAAATATGAAGGAGATAATTATAAGAACTATGGAAAACAAATCAAATGCTATCATTATTACAGGAGGTCCCGGAATGGGAAAGACATCCTTGATAGAACAACTTTCAGTTATAGGATATCATTCCGTTGAAGAAACAGGTAGAAGCATTATCCAAAAAGAACTTAAAACAGATGGAAATCGTTTACCGTGGCTTGATAAAATAGGATTTGCAATGGCAATGTTTCAGCAATCCCTTAAAGATTTTCAAAATGTATCGGAGAAGTGTGGATTAACATTTTTTGACCGTGGTATTCCGGATGTCATTGGATATCTAAAACTTTGCCATATTTCCATTCCTGAAACGATGTTGCAGGCAGCGAAAGAAAAGCGATACTATCCTAAGATTTTTATCACCCCACCTTGGAAAGCTATTTATGTAAATGATGCCGAGAGAAAACAGACTTTTGAAGAAGCAGTTGCCACGTATCATACAATGAAGGAAACCTATTCTTTCTTGGGGTATAAATTGGTTGAATTGCCTAAAACTACAGTTTTAAAGAGAGCAAAATTCATTCTTGAATATTTAAGTGCAGTATGAAACATTTCTATTAATTAATGAAATTTCCTGTACTACTTTGTACGAAATTTTAATTATAGGATTGGCGATACTCTAATGGAGAAAGAGTGGTTTTGTTTTTAAATAATTTATGAAACGATTGAGGGTATTCAAAGCCCAATGAATAGGCTATTTCACTAACTGATAATTTAGTAGTGGATAATTTCTCCTTAGCTTTCTCGATTAATTTTTGTTGGATATGTTGCTGGGCACTTTGTCCCGTTATACTGCGTAACATATCGCTTAGGTAATTGGGAGACAGGTTTAATCTTGCAGCTAAATAGGAGACACCGGGAATACCCTCCGTTTCTGTGAGGTTTTGGTTGAAATAATCTTCTAACAAATCTTCAAAATCGGATAATAAACCGCTATCGGCCTGTTTTCGGGTTAAGAATTGGCGATGATAAAACCGGTTAGAATAATTCAGCAATAACTCTATTTGTTTTATGATAATTGAATGTGAAAATGTATCTATTGAAACTTGACTTTCCTTTGAAATATCCAATAGTAATTGATTAACGGTTTTTTCTTCATCAGTAGATAAATGTAAAGCTTCATTTAGGGAATAAGAGAAAAAACCAAATTTACGGATATCCTTGGACAAGGAAAAGCCCTGTAAAAAGTCGGGATGAACAGTTAGCCAAAGACCTTCTAACTCCCAATCATCTCTTATTTCTGTAATGATCACTTGATTCGGGGCATAAAATGTCATAATACCATCATCAAAATCAAAGTGCTGCTGGCCATATCGCATTTTACCTTTAAAATTCTTTTTGATTGCTATGCAATAAAATCCGTAAGTAACCGCCTCTAATTTCTCATCATCATAACACTTAATGGTAGAAAAATCAATTAAACTAATTAATGGGTGCTTCGGTTTTGGCAACTCTAAAAGTTGGTGCAGATCTCGGATTGACTGAATTATATAAGGTTTCATTGAAAACAAATTTATAAAAATAGAATTTACGCTTCCTATTTAATCAAAATCGGTAGATAACGTCAAAGATTTCCATTTTTCAAATTCTGCATCTTCCTGCGCTCTTTTTTGGGTCACCAGCTCATAGGTGTCCGGCCCTAAAAGTAAATGAAGAGGCGGCTGTTCCATTTCACTTATTTGAACTAATATTTTTGATAGTTTGTCGGGATCTCCGGGCTGTGTTCCACTAAATTTAGTCCACATCTTTTCAGCTTTATCTACACCATACACTTCAATACGGTTCTTTACATAGTTGATGGAATTCATAAATTCTGTTCTAAATTGTCCAGGTGCAACTACCGTTACTTTTATCCCGAAATTTATTACTTCTTGAGCTAAGGCTTCGGAAATTCCGATAAGCGCAAATTTAGCTGCATTATAACTTGCCGCTTTTTCAAAGCCAATATACCCCGCATTGGAAGAAATATTAATGATGTGTCCACTTTGCTGCTTACGCAAATGAGGCATCATATTCCGGATGATATTAACCGTTCCAAAAAGATTCACATCCATAGTTGCCCGAAACTCTGCATCAGTCATTTCCTCCATACTTCCCACAAGGCTATAACCGGCATTATTGACGACTACATCAATACGCCCCAGTTTTTCAATGCTTTCATCAATAGCTTGCTTTACTGCTGTATCTGAAGTAATATCTAATTTTACCGGAAAAAGATTTTCTTTAAATGATGTAATTTCTTTTTCCAGAGCATCTGTATTCCGACTTGTAGCAATTACCTTATGTCCTTGAGAAAGGAGTAGTTTGATTAAATGAAGTCCTAGTCCTTTGGAAGTGCCTGTTACCAACCATACTTTTTGATTTTCTTTACTCATAATAATCTGTTTTTTATTTATGAATACAAAGTTGCATTGGTTTATTTTTTATATAGTATCCTGATTACAGAGTTTAGTATCCAGATTACAGATTGTATTTAATATTTTCTGAATCCAGATGCTACCATCCCATTCAAAATATAGAGAGGATGGGTAGAAGCCATACCACTTGTTTAACTTTACTTCAGTAAACTGAATAGTGAAGATGAAAATATGCGGTTATGGATTTCAGGAAACAAAAACTTTCCATTGAGGAAGCTAAGGAAATGGATATGGTTCAGTACCTGTCCTCATTAGGTCATGAACCTTCAAAAATCAGGGGCAATGACTACTGGTACCGTTCTCCGTTAAGGGAAGAAAATACAGCCTCATTTAAGGTTAATCGAAAGCTGAACCGATGGTACGATCATGGTCTTGGTAAAGGAGGCAATATTATCGATTTTGGGATTCAATATTTTGATTGTTCCGTTGGAGAATTTCTAAAAAAATTGGATGGTGGTTTTTCTTTTCAAAAGCCTATACAAAACATTCCCAAAATAAAAAATGAACCGGAGCATCAATTTAAAATTCTAACGGAGATTGAGCTTAAATCGAATGCATTGATCCACTACTTGGAACAGCGAAAAATTCCTATTGAAATTGCAACCCAATATTGCCGGGAAGTTCATTATGAATTGAATGCCAAAAACTATTACGGAATTGGTTTTAAAAATGATTCTGGTGGATTTGAAATACGTAATCCTTACTTCAAAGCAAGCAGTTCTCCAAAGGACATTACCACGGTAAAAAATGCTTCGGATGAGGTGGCCGTATTCGAGGGCTTTATCGATTTTCTTTCGTTCAAAAGTATCGGAGAAAATGAGAAAAATAAAACTCCCGATTTTGTCATTTTAAATTCCCTTTCCCTGCTTGAAAAAGCACGCCCGTTTCTGGAATCGCACAAATCAATACAGCTATATTTGGACAATGATGCTGCCGGGAAAAAAGTTGCCAGGGAAGCATTGTCTCATAGCAAGAAGTATAACGATCGTAGCATGCTTTACCAAAACCACAAAGACCTAAATGATTGGTTGATACATATTGAGAAGCAGCAGAAGAAACGCTTAGGGAATAAACTGTAATAGTGTTGCTAAGCATTTTTGAAAACCTCACTATTTAGAAAATTGCTAAAATTCCTGAAAGTGAATATTAAGCCTCCGGGAGACTTTGGCAAAGCGATGAGTTTGCAACGTTCCTGCAAACGGCAAGATGAACGGTTGTTTAACAACCGACATCTTGCTGCCTATCACTCGGAACTCGTGGGCAGGGCGTATAGAATGAATTTTTGAGTTTGATAACAGGATAAAGAAGAAGGAGATGGAAGGAAAAAAATCAAACAGGACACGCATTATCGGGCTGCGTTTAACACCCGATGAATATGAAAAAATCGAAAAGAAATGGCAACACAGCACCTGCCGAAAGCTAAGCGAATATGTTCGTCACAGTCTTTTTGAAAAGCCCATTGTTACGACGTATCGCAACCAATCTGCCGATGACTTTATGGCAGAAATGGCTCAGCTTAGAAAAGAACTTAACCACGTAGGCAACAACTTTAATCAGGCGGTAAAAAAGCTCCATACGCTTCAAAAAATTACAGAATTTAAAAACTGGCTGATTGCCTATGAAGTAGAAAAAAGAACCCTGTTCAATAAGGTGGATGAGATTAAAAATCACATCCGAAAAATGGCAGAAATATGGTTGCAGTAATCAAAACAGGGCATTCTATTCACCGCATTTTAAACTACAATGAGAACAAAGTAAAGCAGGGAGTTGCCAAGTGTATCGGGGCAGGGAATTATCCGGTTGATCCGGATAAAATGAGCTTTACTATGAAGCTGAACCGCTTTTTAAAACAGATGGAATTAAACGAAAAAACAAAACGGAATAGCGTCCATATTTCTCTCAATTTTGATGTTTCAGAAAATCATTTATCAAAGCAAAAACTGCTTGAAATAGCCGACAGTTATCTGGATAAAATAGGTTTTGGTGAGCAACCTTATTTGGTCTATCAACACCACGATGCAGGGCATCCACATATCCATTTGGTAACTACCAATATTGAAGCAGACGGCAAACGAATTGACTTGCACCATTTGGGTATCCGTAAATCTGAACCCGCTCGCAAAGAATTGGAAAAAGAGTTTGGTTTGGTACAGGCTGAATCCCAAAAGAAAAATGAAAATTATAAGCTAAAACCCATCGCTGTAGGTAAGGCAATGTATGGTAAATCACAAACTAAAATGGCTATCCAAAACATTCTGGAAAATGTGTTGAATCCATACAAATATACCAGTCTTCCGGAGCTGAATGCAGTACTCAATCAATACAATGTAAAAGCAGAACGGGGAACAGAAAATTCAAAAGTTTATCAGACTGGCGGATTGCTATACCGGGTGCTGGATGCGGATGGTAATCCGATAGGTATTCCTATCAAAGCCAGCCTGTTTTACAACAAACCTACCTTGAAATTCCTGGAGCAGAAGTTCAAAGAAAATGTAGCGAAACGAGCATCTTTTAAAAGACGGGTTAAAAATGCGGTGGATAAGGAATTGCTGTCAAAAAAGACATCCATCCCTGAACTAATAAAAGTATTGGAAAAACAAGGTATCCATATCGTGCTCAGGCAAAATGCTAACGGAATTTTATACGGGATCACCTATGTGGATCATCAAACCAAATGTGTTTTTAACGGAAGTGCTTTGGGCAAAAGATACAGTGCCAAAGCCATTCAGGAAAGATGTTTGCCGGAAGGGGTTTCGGGACAGGATTTGCTAAGGCATCCCGACCCGAAACAAAACATTGGGTTACAGCCACAGTCTACCGCTGCGGCAGAAACCAAAGAAGCTGATAAAGAGGTTCGATCTGCTACTATAGCAGCAGGAAAAGAAAATGTATTGGAGGTTTTAACCCAGGCAGAAAACACCTCAGATTACGTGCCCAATCAGCTTAAAAAGAAACGTAAAAAGAAGAAAAAAAGAAACCTGAATAATAATCAGTAAAAAAAATAAAGCTATGGCAATGCATACCGGAGAAAATGAACAGGCGCTGAGAAAGATACTGGATATGACCAGGCTCATCAGTATTACCATATTAATCATCCATTTCTATTATTACTGCTATAGTGCTTTTGAACTATGGGGATGGCAAAGCACTTTTAGTGATCGTATTTTAAGCAATATTTATAATACGGGATTGTTCAGCAATTTTCATAAATCGAAATTAATTGCACTTGGTTTTTTGGGTATATCCCTTTTAGGAGCCAAAGGGAAAAAGAATGAAAAATTGAACTATAGAACAGCTTTTGCTTACCTGATTACCGGACTGCTTATTTATTTTATCAGCTATCTCTGTATGAAGTTGAATACTCCTATAATGACGACTGCTATTCTGTATATGGCACTTGCAGGAATAGGCTTTCTTCTGGTGTTGACAGGAGGTACTTTGCTTTCCCGAATTATCAGGGATAAAATCAATAACAAGGATATTTTTAATAAGGAAAACGAAACCTTTCCACAGGAAGAACGATTACTGGAAAACGAATATTCGATTAACCTTCCCGCGAGGTACCAATTAAAAGATAAGCAGCGGAAAAGTTGGGTCAATATCATTAATCCATTTCGGGCGATTATGGTATTGGGAACACCCGGTTCCGGTAAATCCTACTTTGTAATACGTCATGTGATTACCCAACATATCCGCAAAGGGTTTACCATGTTTGTGTACGACTTTAAGTTTGATGACCTTTCCAAAATAGCCTATAACACCTGGCTGAAAAACCAACATCGATATACCAAGCCTCCGGCATTTTATGTGATTAATTTCGATGATCTTACCCACAGTCATCGTTGCAATCCCTTAGAGCCTTCAGCAATGACAGATATTACGGATGCAGCTGAAAGTGCCCGTACTATTTTGATGGGCTTGAACCGGGAATGGATCAAACGTCAGGGGGATTTCTTTGTGGAATCCCCAATCAACTTTCTAACCGCTATTATCTGGTATCTGAAAAAATACAAGGATGGTGAATTTTGCACCTTACCGCATGTAATAGAATTGATGCAGGTAGATTATGATAGCTTGTTTACATTATTACGAACCGAAAAGGAAATTGAAGTGCTGATTAATCCATTTGTTAATGCGTACCTCAATGATGTTATGGAACAATTGGAAGGTCAGATCGCTTCCGCAAAAGTGGCAATGGCAAGGCTTTCATCCCCACAATTATACTATGTGTTATCGGGTAATGATTTTAATCTGGATATTAATAATCCTGATGACCCGAAGATTGTATGTATGGGAAACAATCCTCAAAAAATACAGATATATGGAGCGGTGTTATCGCTCTATGTAAACCGGTTAATTAAGTTGGTGAACAAAAAAGGAAAGCTAAAGAGTAGTCTCATTTTTGATGAGTTCCCAACTATCTACCTGAACAATATGGACAGCCTAATTGCGACTGCACGTAGTAATAAGGTTTCTACCTGTCTGGGTATTCAAGATTTTAGTCAGCTTCGAAAGGATTATGGCCGTGAGCAGGCAGATGTAATTATGAATATTACAGGAAATATTGTTAGCGGTCAGGTTACGGGGGATACCGCCAAACAATTATCGGAACGTTTTGGGAAAATTATGCAGGACAGGGAGAGTTATTCCATTAACAGCGGAGATACTTCCATTAGCCGATCCAAACAATTGGAAGCAGCCATACCACCTTCCAAAATATCGGGGTTAAGCTCCGGTGAATTTGTGGGTATGGTGGCGGATAATCCAGATTGTAAGATTGATTTAAAAGCTTTCCATTGCGAAATTATCAATGACCACGAAAGCCTTAAGCGTGAGGAACAACATTATCAGGATATTGAATTGATCCGAAAGCTGGATTCGGGTATGGTACAGCGCAACTATTTCCAAATCAAACAAGATATTCAAGACATTATTCAATCAGAAATGGAGCGATTGCTGAACAATCCGGGGTTGAGCCATTTGGTGGTAAGAAAGTAGAATTAAGATTTAAAATCTTTGCTATTATATATGGAAGTTTCCCACTTTCAATTCCTTTTTTTCAACTTCAATTATACAGTGTAATATCTCTCAACTTTATAATTTTTTTGTTGAGATGTAACATTTTGAGCTTTTTTAAAGGGGAATACAACTTTAGGATTTCCAGTATTAAAACTAATAATTGTCGCTTATTTACGACTTAATTGTTATATTTGTTATTAATAAGCGACAATATGAGTTCGAAGAGAGTTATAATACTTCCCAAATATCAAAAGATATTTGATGGTGTAGGCGAAAATATCAAGCTAGCCCGTAAACGGAGAAAGCTAACTACAGAGCAGGTTTCCGAACGTGCCGGAATACATCGTGCTACCCTCCATCGTATCGAAAAAGGCGACCCAGCTGTAGCCATAGGTATCTATTTCAATGTACTCAGAGTATTGAATCTTGAGGATATTTTTTCAAAAATTGCCCGAGACGATGAATTTGGTCGCAAACTACAAGACTTGGATTTATTATAGGATATGGCACAGGGGAAATTTAATATTTATATATATGCGGATTGGATTGGGTTAAATGGTCCTATTCAAGTCGGTATTCTTTCAGCACATTTTGCAAAAGGAAAAAAAGCATTCAGTTTTGAGTATAACAAGGATTGGCTAAATAAGGGCTTGTACAAAGAACTAGACCCAGACATTACATTCTATTCGGGGCCACAGTACCCCACCGACAAAGAAAACTTCGGGGTATTTCTGGACAGTATGCCGGACACTTGGGGAAAAACGTTGATGAAACGTCGTGAGGCGCAGGATGCTAGGATGCGGGGTGAGACAGCAAGAACGCTATATGAAATCGATTATTTGCTAGGGGTCTATGATGAGAGCCGAATGGGAGCACTTCGCTTCAAGACGGAAGTTGATGGGCCGTTTTTGGATAACGACGATCAAAACCCTACCCCTCCGTGGTCATCCCTTGGGGATTTACAAAAAGCTGTTGAACAACTTGAAAATGATACCCAAAATGAAGAAACAAGAAAATGGTTGGCGATATTGATAGCTCCTGGGTCATCTTTGGGAGGGGCGCGGCCCAAGGCAAATATTCTAGGCAAAGATAAAAGTCTATGGATTGCCAAATTTCCTTCAAAAACGGATACAGTGGATAAGGCTGCTTGGGAATTTCTGGCCTATAAACTTGCTATCGCCTGTGGTATAGAAATGGCAGAATCAAAAATCGAAAAGATCGCAGGTAATTACCACACCTTCCTCACCAAACGATTTGACCGCGAAAATGGTGGACGAGTTCATTTTGCATCTGCAATGACAATGACTGGAAACAATGAAGAAATGCTTAAAAGCCAAACAGCAAGTTACCTCGATATAGTAGATGTCATCGAGAATTATGGAACCAATGTCGAAGCTAATTTACACCAACTATGGCGCAGGATAGTCTTCAATATCGCCATATCGAATACTGATGATCATTTACGAAATCACGGATTCATATTAAATCAGAAAGGATGGGAACTATCGCCAGCTTACGACCTAAATCCGTCCATCGAAAAAGAAGGACTTGCACTCAATATTGATATGGATGATAATGCCCTGGATTATGAGTTGGCTAAAAGTGTTGGGGAGTTTTTTCGGTTGAGCGAAGATGAAATGGATTCCATAATCAATGAGATTGTTGCAGTGGTCAAGGATTGGAGGACGGTTGCGAAGGGAATAGGAATAAAAAATTCAGAGATAGAGTTAATGGCTCAAGCATTTAAAACAATTTAAGCACATAACATTATGAGTAAAACTGGAAGTGTATTTTCAATGGGGAGCGGTGGCGCCACTTACGAGCATCACGTGCAGGCAGCATACTTACTTGCAATGATGCTTCAGATTGAAGTGCCTCTGGTAACAAAAGGTAAAATATGCGAAGTGGCCTTTCAGACCACCAGCAGAGGTTATGCAACGGATGATTTAATGGTAATAGTTGATTTGGGGGCAGGTAACCAACAGAAAATTCTGTGTCAAATAAAGCATAACGTAGCATTGACTGAAAATAATGATGTTTTTAATGAGGTCATCATAGCCTTTTGGGAGGACTTCAATAATATTAATTTCGATAAAAGTAGGGATAGACTACTGTTAGTTAAATCTAATCTTACCAATAATGACAGGAACCATATTGTCGTATTACTAGATTGGGCATTTACACACAAAGATGAAAATGATTTTTATAAAGAGGTCGAACGAATAGAAGCCAAGAAGCAGCATCTTGACATCTTTGAGAATCTGCTAAAAAAAGCTAATAATAATAAAAGTGTCTCAAAAAAAGATATATGGTTGTTCCTTAAAAGTATGGCACTTGTAGGTTATGATTTCGGTGTTGAAACGAGTACTGCCTTAAATAACTCATTAAACTTAATAACGCTTACTAAAGAATCTGGCTGCAGCCTAAGTGGGCTTGAAATTTGGAACAATCTACTTGCTTTGGCCGCTAATTACAACCAAAATGGTGGTGCGCTTACTTATGATGATAGTAAACGGTTGGACATTTACAAATATTTCAATCTATCAGTTTTTGATAGCACTTACCAATCCATATCGAAACTTCGGGAAGATAGCAGTGTTATCATCGAACCTTTTACTAGTTCCATTGAAGATTTTCATTTAGACCGTTCAGAAAAATTGGAAGAGCTTTCAAAGGTCTCGGTCATGAATCAATTCACTGTTGTCTCGGGTGGTGCCGGTGCAGGTAAATCAGCTTTGGTCAAAGACTATATTGAAAGATTTTATGATGATGTAGAGGTCTTTGTTTTCAAGGCAGAGCAATTTAATGAGATTGCCTTACCGCACGTTTTTACAAAACTTGGGGTGAACAATTCGATTACAGATATAGTAGGTTCAATAGGTTATCTCAAAGAGAAACTGATTGTTATTGATAGTTTGGAAAAACTACTAGAGGCAAATCCTGAAAATGCATTCCAGCAATTTTTGACAAAAATAAAGGCTTATAAAGATGTAAAAGTTATAATGACTTCAAGAGCCTATGCCGTAAACCTTATACTTCAAAAGTACCATATTCCAAAAGCGAGTATTGTGGAAATTGGACTGCTATCAGACAAAGAATTGGATTTAGCCAAACAACACTTTCCAAATTTAGAGCCGTATTTTGCTAACCCTGGGCTAAAAGAGATTCTTAGGAGCCCCAAGTATTTAGAATTTGCGGTACAAACAATTGGTGTGATGGACTTCGAAGTTGAAAATTTGTCCATAGTAGAATTTAAATCAAAACTTTGGAACCATATCATTGAGAAATCAACAGTTACTGGTGTTGGTATGGCAAGAAAACGTGGGAAGGCATTTTCAAACATAGCGTTGAAACGGGCACAACTTATGCGACTGTTTGTTGAGCCTGACGATGGAATTGATGAAGCAGCAATCGACGCCTTGCTTGATGACCATATTCTATATAAGAATAAAAGTGAATACCAATTTGCACCTTCCCATGATATTTTAGAGGATTGGGCTTTAGTAAAGCACATTTCAAAATTAAGGTCAGATGCAATTTCAATCAATGACTTTTTCTCTAAAATAGGGAGCCAGCCAGCTCTTCGAAGGGCATTTAGACTTTGGGTGGAAGACTACCTCATAGAAGACCCAGACTCAATTGTAGCCATAATACATAATACCGTAAAAAATGACCAAATAGAGAAGTATTGGGTGGATGAAATTCTTGTTGCCGTGTTTCGATCCAAGGATGCATCAGTGTTCTTTCAAAAATTTAAATTTGATTTGCTAATTGATAACGCTACCTTTTTAAACAGGTGTGTTCTCTTGGCCAGAACAGCATGTAAGGAATATGGTAAAGGCTCAGAGTCAAATAAGTCCATTCTTTTCCCTGTTGGTGATGTTTGGAAAGAGTTGCTAGTATTTATATCAGAAAACCTTAGTGCAATACCCAATCTGCGCGAATCCATATTTTCGCTTCTAATGGATTGGGAATTGAGATACCTATTAGATTCTGATAATGTATCTCAGAAGGGAGTTGATGCTTGTAAAAGTATAGTACTTCAATTTATCGACCAAATAGAAGCTGAGGATGATTTTTGGTTAAATAAGGTATCCCGAGATAAATACACAATGCAGCAATTGGTTTATCTTTTTTATGGTCTGGCACCCTACGCCAAATCAGAAATCGAGGCCTTTTTAGGGAGAGCCAATGCTAAAAAAGATACCCCTTGGCGTTTACAGCAGTTTTATGATATTGCGATTAAAATAGCTCTTGGTGGTGTACGAAACCAAAATTTGGTCAAAGAGCTTCCTGAGTTAATTATTTCGTTAACCGAAACAAATTGGAAAGAACAGCCTAAGGATGAGGTCAAAGAGGTATCAACGCGAATCCATAGAAGAATATCCAGTTTTTTGCCAGAACCGAGGCCTAATAAAGAAGAATCCTGGGGTATAGCAGATTCCAAGTTTGAATATTATCCTTCTGGTATTTATAAAACTTTTGTTACAACACTATTTGCAACAAAACCAGTTGAAGCTATAGCTTTTGTAGTTGATTTTATAAATTACTCGGTCGATTATTTAGCACAGTCTAAGTATGGAAAGGAAAAACCTCTTGAGCAGAGTGCTTTGATTCTTGAAGACGAGCATAGAGTCATATATGGTGATTTGGATTTATGGATTGCCTATAGAGGTTTAGGCACGCAAGTACATCCGCTCATCGAGTCTTTACTAATGTCAATGGAACGGTATCTATTGCAACTTGCCAGTATTGAAAGTGAAATGGCAAAAAAATTGTTGGAAGAGCATTGTAAATACATACTTCAACTTTCAAATAATGTTGCACCAATCTCTGTAATTACCAGTGTTTTTATGGCATATCCAAAAGCTTTTTCAAAAGTGATACTGCCAATTTTTGGAGTGAGACATTTCTATGATTGGGATTTGCAAAGGGCGATCAGCGAATATCAAAGTATGGCGCCTCAAGACAATAAGATAGCATACGCACAAAAAGAAAGAATGAACTCCAATGCTTTGCCCCATCGCAGAAAATATTATCAAGGATTAAGGGCTTTTCTAATCCCATATCAGTTTAATATTGGTGAATTCAACGAAGGCTTATTTTGGATTTTTGATAGATTTTACCATGATTATGCGGATGACCATTTATGGATAAAAACTGTTACCGAAATGGATGCTCGCAAGTTCAAAACTGGAAAAGTAAACGAAGAGGCGGGCACAGTTGAATTAGAGCCTTCTTACCCAAAGGAAATTGCCGGTACTATAAAGGCAATTGAAGATGATTTTAAAGATAATCACTTGGATGCAGGTCAAAGCAATCTTCTGCTAAAAACGATAGAGGAAAAAGGTGAGATAACTTTTCAGCAATGGCTGGAAATATACAATAACTATTCAGTTCCGGATTTACAAAATGGAATGTTTGATATGCCAGCCTCGCTTGCGAGCATTGGACTTGATTCGTTTTCATCACAATTAGATTCAAAACAAGTATCTTGGTGTCTCCTTGCATTGTATAAGGCAGTTGATTCATTGGTAAAAGACAAATATAATGGAGATTATGGTCTAAATATGGATTATAACATATTAGAGAAAAAAACAATACTTCATTCTATTCACTTGCTGATCAAATACACCAGTTCCGTTGAAGACTCTAGGAATTTAAAGTTACTACTTGGGAAACTTGTGTTATGCCCATTAGACGATTATTATTTAAGGGAATTCCTAATGTATTTCAGAAAAGAATTTTCTGAAAATTGCCTAGATATGGCAGTCGACTTGAGAAAAATGGCAATCGCTTTTGCTAAATTTGAAAAAGAAAATCCAAGACCATACAGACCTACAAAAGAGGACGTATTTGAATATGAGAAAGCATTTGAAAAATTCATCACAGCTTGTTTAGATTCGCCGAAAGATATTGAGGTCAATACAATTGATTTTAATTCCCACGAGAAACATTTTCTTGTTAGGGCAATGCTAATGATACCCCCAGAAAATTGTACGCCAGCCCAAGCTGACTATGTTGTCAAGGTTTTGAAGGAGTTTGTAGGACTACATCAAACTGTCGAGGGTGACACATGGCGAAACACTAAACAGCAATTCGATTACACTTCTCAAATAGATATGCAATTGTTTCTTGGTGAATTATGGCTATATAGCGATAGTATCGACTATGGCAAAAAAACAATAGATACTTTAATATCCCCTTTCTTGAAAGATCCGGTTAGAAATTCAGATGATATTCATGACCTGTACAAATTCATATCGGGTACAATAGATTTTTGCGTCACCATAATGTATGATGTAGTAAGGGACAAAACCGCAGAAGAACTTCAAAAGTATGGCTCACGATTCTGGCAGCTGTGGGACTACATCTGTAATAGGCTAAAGGAAAAAGGAAAATATTATTTCAGCAATAAATTATTACTTAATAACCAATTCCTAAAAAAATTAGAAGCCTGGGAAGGCTTTTTAAGTTATAAAACCCAGTATCTCAATATGGCAGAATACTTTGGTGCCACAAACTTGTCTGCAGTTCTTTCCGTTTTCTCAACCTTTGGCGAGAAGGAGTTCCTGCCAGAAGGTCTCTTGCTTCTAGAGAAACTAACCAAAGAAAACCCTGATGCAAAAGATGACTTATTGGGCAAAGACGGTAAAGAGATGATTAAGAAATTGTTTGCCAACCATATTGGCATTATCAAAGAGAGACAGGATTTGGTCAATGCATTTCTGTACATTCTAGGAGTCATGATTGACAGGGGGTCTACCGAAGCCTATCTAATACGTGAGAATGTCTTTGTATATAAAACGACACTATAATTATTCTAACCAACGAATAATCAATAAATATATAAGGATAAGCAGCGGAAAAAGTTGGGTCAATATCTTTAATCCGTTTAGGGTGATTATGGTATTGGAACACTTAGCTTTAGAAAATCATACTTTATCATACACTATTTGATTACTCGGTACATTTGCAAAGGGGTACCATGCTTATTTGAATGATGTCATGGAACAATTTTAAGGTCAAATAGATTCGGCAAAAGTAGTAATGGTTAGGCTTTCATCTCCACAATTATATTATGTATTATCGGGTAATGATTTCAATCTGGATATTAGTAATCCTGATGGTTCTAAGATTGTAAGATTGACCTGAAAGCTTTTCATTATGAGATTATCAATGACCACGATAGCCTTAAGCGTGAGGAACAAAATTACCAGGATATTGAAGTGATCCGAAAGTTGGATTCGGGCATGGTACAGCGAAATTATTTCCAAATCAAACAGGATATTCAGGACATTATACAATCAGAAATGGAGCGGCTATTAAATGATCCGGGACTGAGACATTTGGTGTGAGGAAGGGGAGAAAACAGGCATAATATGTCATTTGATTTATGATATAGCTATACGCTTAAAAGGAAAGTATTTGCTACTTTTTTAACCAGTTTATGGTTTTCCGTAAGGACAATTTTTATTAATATATAATTTTGATGATAGAATACAAGGGTATGTTGTCTATTTGAAATATCATTATATGACGAGGTGTCTATATTTGTTTTATGTAGTTGAAAATCAAAATCATGTATACGTGTCGTAGATTAGTGCTTAGATGGTGTAATATATGGTTCTTTTTTTTAATATAAAAAATAGTGATTGCTTTTATCCTCATTAAATGAGATAAACTGGAAATAATAATTATTTTAGTGGCATAAAAAAGGTTGTTCAAAATAATTCAAAAATGAACCGAATAAAAAAGGTTTTGGAAGAAAAAGGGATTAAACAGGTTTGGCTCGCTGAACAATTGGGAAAGAGTTATAATATGGTAAATTCTTATGCCCAAAACAGAAGACAACCGAGTATAGAAGACTTATATAAAATAGCGGAACTACTAAAAGTAGATGCCAGAGATTTATTAATTGAGAGCCGAAATAAGAATGACTAAAGCAAAATTGAAATTTATAGACCTCTTTGCAGGACTTGGTGGCTTTCATAAGGCATTGCACGAACTTGGACATGAATGTGTATTTGCAAGTGAACTTGACCCAACTCTGCGAAACGTTTATCAAACAAATTGGGGAATTGAAGCGCAGGGAGATATAAAAAAAATAGTTGAAAATGAAATAGAGTCTATTCCTCCTCACGATATTTTATGTGCTGGATTCCCGTGTCAACCATTCTCTAAAGCTGGAAAGCAATTAGGAAGAGATGATGACAGAGGAACTTTATTTGATGAAATAACAACAATCCTCAAATATAGAAAACCAAAATTCTTTATCCTTGAAAATGTTCCATTTATCAAACAACATGACAATGAAGAAACTTGGAATTATATGAATAATGAACTTTCGGCATTAGGTTATGAAGTTGATCACCAAGTATATTCTCCCCAAGATTTTGGAGTTCCACAACACAGAAAGAGAATTTTCATTGTTGGGTCTTTAATGGGATTGGATCATTTCTCATTTGATGAAATTGACGAACAAAAATCACCATTGATTGACATCCATCAATTTATTGAAGAAAAACCAAAATTATTCAAAGAACTGCCGAAGTCAAATCAAGAGTGCATTAAACTTTGGCAAACATTTATTGACCAAATTCCTAAAGAAACTAAACTACCTGGTTCTCCGATTTGGGGAATGGAGTTTGGAGCAACTTATCCTTACGATTCAACTCCCCCAAGTAAAATGCCAAAATATGAATTAGCTAATTACAAAGGGAACTTTGGTAAACAGTTAACCCTTGAAATGACCAAAAAGGAGCAACTCCAAAACTTACCAAGTTACGCAAGAGTAACAAGAAAATTTCCGGATTGGAAACAACGATTCATAAGACAAAGTAGGGATTTTTACGATGACAATAGGAAGTATATAAATGGAGTTGTGGCTGAAATAGCTAAATATCCATCACAAAGTTGGCAAAAATTGGAATGGAATGTTGGTGATAGTGAAAGAAGCATTGATAAGTATATTCTACAATTCAGAGCTTCGGGGATTAGAGTGAAAAAGGTCGATTTTTTTCCTTCGCTTGTTTGTACAAACACACAAATACCAATTATAGGTTGGCAAAAACGCTATATCACAAGAGAGGAGGGACTTAAACTTCAATCTCTTGAAGGTATTACTTTGCCAGAGAATGATAATGCAGCATTTAAGGCTTTGGGAAATGCCGTTAATTCAAAGATAGTCAAATTAATTGCAGAAAAACTCATAAAGGGACAACCTAAAGTTATCGAGTTAAGTGTTATAAAAAAAGTTGTTAATGGAACTCAAATAGACTCTAATAGAAACAGTGAATTAAGCTATGAAAGAATTGAATAATGTAAACATCCGACCAGGTGTAACGATTCTTTCCGTTTTAAAACACCTAAATTATAAATCGTACTATGCATTAGCTGAATTCGTTGATAATGCTATTGATAGCTATTTAAAAAATGAAGAAGAATTAAAAAGTATTGAAGGTGCTGACTTTAAATTAAGAGTTGATATTGAATTCGATACCAATAATAACAGAATCACTGTAAAAGATAATGCCGCTGGGATTCATTCTAGTGATTATCAAAGAGCTTTTAGGACCGCTGAATTACCGCCCGATAATACCCGATTATCCGAATTTGGTATGGGAATGAAATCCGCAGCCTGTTGGTTTTCTAACAAATGGCAGGTTAAGACTAAAGCAATTAATGAAGATGTAAAACGAACAGTAGTTTTTGATATTTCGAAAATAGTAGAAGATAAGATTCAGGAGCTACAGATTGACACAAAATCAGCCAATCATAGTTCACATTATACATTAATCACATTATATGAAGTTGAAGAAAAAATGCCTATAAAGAGAGGACTTGGAAAGGTGAAAAGGCATTTAGCAAGTATCTATAGAGATTTTTTCCGTAAGGATATTTTAGACTTATATATTAACGGAGAAAAATTGATTTACAAAACTCCCAAAATTTTAAATACACCTTATTATGAGACTCCCAATGGGGATAATATAAAGTGGAAGCAAGAAGTTGATTTCGATTTTGGTGATGACCACCAAGGAGGAAAATTAAAAGCCAAAGGATTTGTAGCTATTATGGAGACAATGTCTGTAAGCGACAGTGGATTTGCTTTATTTAGAAGAGGAAGAGTAATTGAAGGGAGTGCTGATAATGATGAAGGATTTAGACCTCCGGCTTTATCAGGATCACTAGGAAGTCATAGATACAAGAGGCTGTTTGGTGAATTACATCTTGAAGGTTTTAAGGTCAGTCATACAAAAGATGGGTTTCAGTGGGATGACAACATGGAAGCCTTTTTGGAAATTTTAAAAGAAGAGTTAGAGAGCGAAAATTCAATTCCTATTTTAAAACAGGCAGATAAATACAGGGTTCGTGAAAGTGCAAAAAAATATAAAGAAGTATCTAAAAAGGTAGTCGACAATACCACAGATAAGATTAAAGATGGTATATCACAAGATGTTAAAAATATTGTTGCAAAACCAATTCCAGATAAAGTAGAGGAACCATCGTTAAAAGAAGTTTATAAATCTTATCACAAAAAATTTCCATTAAATATTTCCAATATTGATTATATGGTTCACATAGAATTATCATACGATGAGACCATTGATGAATTGATTCAAGTTGGAGATCATTTAATACCTGAAAAAACTCCAAACTTTAAGAATATTGGAGTTAGATTATCCCTAATCCATCCTTTTATGGTTGAATTTGCAGGAGATGATCACAAAATAATAGAACCTTTATTACGAATGGTTGTAGCATTCGGTTTATCCGAAATAGTTGTAAAAAAATCAGGAGCTCCAATAACAGAATTAAGAAATAATATGAACGAACTCTTACTTGGTTCTTTATCAAAATTATAACATATGTCCGAAACTGAAAATATAAATATAATGTCTGATACACCCAATAACCATAATTGGACACCTCAATATGGTGAAGAAACAGAAAAACTTTTGAACAAGGTTTTTGGTGATGACATGGATGCTAAAGAAAAAGTTAAGGAAGAAACTTATCACATAATGAAATTATGCGGTAATCCTAATGAAATGACTAATAATGATACTGGACTGGTTTTTGGTTATGTGCAGAGTGGAAAGACATTGTCTTTTACAACATTAACAGCTTTGGCAAGAGACAACGATTATCAAATTGTAATTGTACTTGCTGGAATTTCAACAAATCTGGTTAACCAATCATTTAATAGACTGCAAAGTGATCTAGGTGTAAATCAAGGGTTTCATAGAAAATGGGTAATGCTTAATAATCCAAAAGATCCAAATAGAAATCCACAAGATAAAAATACTATTCAGAGAGAACTTCAAAATTGGAAAAAGCCTAATATTCCTGATGATTTCAAAAAAACATTACTGATAACTGTAATGAAAAATACAAGTCATTTAAAAAACTTACTTGCGGTATTCAAAAAAATTGATTTATCTCATGTTCCTACTTTGATAATTGATGATGAGGGAGACCAAGCGAGTATGAATACCAAAGCAAGCTCTAATGCTAAAAGAGCAAAAGAAACAGGTATACATACCGAGCAGGAAATGAGTACAATTTATGGCAGGATAAGAGACTTAAAAAATATCTTACCACACCATACTTTCATTCAATATACTGCTACTCCACAAGCTCCTTTGTTTATAAATATTTTTGATAATCTTTCCCCTAATTTTATTCAATTGCTGACCCCCGGGGATAAATACACTGGAGGTAGAGCATTTTGTTTAGAAAATCATTTTATAATTAGGCAAATTCCATATTCCGAAATTTATAGTGATGATAATGTATTTGATGAAGCTCCTGAAACTTTAAAAGAAGCTATGCGGACTTTCTTTTTAAGTGTTACGTCAGGACGTTTATTAGGTATTAAAAAAGGTAATCCCAAAAATCGATCTATGATGGTACATCCGTCCCGCTTGGTAGATGATCATGGTATTTACTATGAATGGGTTACCCATATAAAAAATCTGTGGGGAAAGGTTCTATTGGAAAGACCAGATAATGATGAAACTAAAAAGCAAATTATTTCGGAGTTCAGAGAGGCTTATAAAGATTTAAAAGCTAACGCTCCGGAAGTTCAGTCTTTTGAAGAACTTTTAGAAACATTGGGGCACAATATTAGTAGTACTGCAGTAGAACAACTTAACTCAAAGGCAGGAAGTTCTGTTGATTGGGGTAGTAACTATTCTTTTATTCTTGTTGGTGGTCAGGCTATGGACAGAGGATTTACTGTTGAAGGTTTAACTATAACCTATATGCCAAGAAATAAAGGAGTTGGGAACGCTGATACATTACAACAAAGGGCTCGTTTTTTTGGATACAAAAAGGATTATTTGGGTCATTGTCGTGTTTATCTTGATGCAGAAAATATACACCTATTTAGTGAATATGTAAATCACGAAGAAGATATAAGGAAGAAACTATTAGAACATAAACTTTCAGGACAGCATTTGAATGAATTAGAAAGAAGATTTGTTCTTGATGAAATGTTTAAACTAACAAGAAAGAATGTTTTATCTGAAGATTTGACGAGAACTACGTTTGGAAATAAATGGGTTAGAGTTAGAGCTCCTCATGACAGCGAAATAATCATTGAAAATAATAGAACTGTAGTTAACGGATTTGTTGAAAAATACAATACACTTTTTTCGGAAGACGAAGGGCATAAGGACAGAACGGAAGAACAAAAACATCTTGTGGCAAAATTACCTTTAAAAGATCTGTTCACGGATTTGTTGAGTGAATTAAAATTTACAAGACAGACAGATTCCACCACTTATACAAATCTAAAATCTGTGATTGATTTATACACCGATGAATTTCCGCCTGAAGATAGTTTTGTATATCTAATAGCTAAAGGAAATGCAAGAACAAGACGATTGAAAAAGGATGAAATTCAACAATTATTTCAAGGGAAAAACCCAAGAACAGGAGAAGTAATATATCCAGGAGATGAAAAAATTAAATCTGATGATTCGGTAACTATTCAAATTCATAATCTTGATTTTCGAGATACCGATTATAATAATATAATCACAATCGCAGTATGGATTCCTGCTCGCCTTTCACAATCATTAATATCTAAAAAGAATGATTGATTTAAAAAAGATATATGATAAACTTCCCTTACCTGAAAAGCCAAATCCCTATAACTTTTCAGCCAAAGCTATCAAAGGGTTTGAAAATCATAGAATAGCCAAAAATTTTAATGATAACCCGAGCCTGTTAATTTTAATATCAGAGGATAACCAAGATTTTTTAGTTGCAAATCAGATTCTATTCAACATCAAAGTAACTCACAATGTGAAATGTGAAATTGAAACAGATAGAAAAGTTAGCCATAATAATTTTTCAGTTGTTTCATATATTGGTCAAAATGATGACATCAAAGATGTTTTTTTGAAGACTTGTCAAGTATTGATAAAATCGCTTGGACAAAACCCCTCCAATAAGAAGATAAAGCGTACCGTTGACAAATTTATAGATTTATTTAAGGCAATAAAAGAACCTCAGAGAAAATCCATTCAAGGACTTTGGAGCGAATTATTGTTAATAGAGCAGTCTGATTCACCGGAAAAGATGATTTTGGGATGGCATAGCATTCCGGAAGAAAAATTTGATTTTAGTTTTAATAAATTACGTATAGAAGTGAAAAGTTCAGCTACGGAATCAAGAATACATCATTTTAGTGCTGCTCAATTAAACCCTATAAATGATACAGAAATTATTATTGCTTCAATTCTCGTTAGCATAAGCGTTGCGGGATTAAGCGTCATTGATTTATTGAGGAGAATTAATAGCAAAATAGATGATTTTCCAAAACAAAAAGAGAAGTTGCACCTTTTGGTGTATTCAACATTAGGAATTGACATTGAAAGAGTAAATGACATTAAATTTAATTATGAATTAGCAAAAGATTCTTTACGATTTTATAATTCAGAAGATATTCCTAAGATTGAAAGTATCAACCTTCCTAAAGAAGTCTCTGATGTCAGATTTACAAGTAATTTGATAAATTCTAAGCATTTAGAAAGGACAGTTGATAATATATTGAAAAACTAGTTTTTATAGAACATATGGTTCAGATTAAATGAAGAGAATTGGGGATTCACTTTTAAAAATTTGATTTAAGATGATATATATAATTCCAACCAAAGGCGGTTTAGGGGTAGAAATATGGGGAACCTATAATGACTTAAATAATTTTTATAAAACCATAGGGAAGTTTTGGAACGATGAAAGCAAAACTAATCAAAAAGGGTTTGATAACAGAGATACTTTAATTAGTGGTTTTTCTTACGAAATACGAAAGGCTAAAGATGGACATCGATTAAAAAGAGATAGTGGACATTTCTCATTAGAAGAACAAACTCATTTTGGTGCTCAGATATCTTGGGTGCATTTTCTTTTTTCATTGACTGCTTTGAAATTCAACATGAGATATAGGGAAACCAATAAATTTGATATATCACAAATTCTTTTGATTGAGTTTTGGCTGGAGGAAGCAATGTATAGTTATGACGAAATTGGGGCGAAAAATCTGACTGGTTTTATAGAAGATGGGCTTTACGGTGGAAATAATTATATATATCAATCAATGAGAAGTATAAACCTTGATTTTTTTCTTTTAGGAGGAGGTAAAAGAGCATTTAGAAAACTTCCCATGCTTTTGAAACGAGGGGTTTATTTTACGGAAGAATATAGAGAATACCAGAAGTTTTTAGAATCAGAGGCTCTAAAATTTAATTGTGACATATCAGATCTTGAATTAAGTGACGATGATTTCGATTATGAAAACCTAAAATGGTAAATCTACCTTTATTCTTAGATTTTCAATGTAAAAACATTCAAGAATATGTTAAAATAAAAATTGAAGTTGAAGAATGAAAATTAGTTATTCTCAATATAAAATGTTTCCATCTAAATAATTATGTCTGAAAATGTAAACAACCTAAATAATTCGAGTTTAGACCGAACAAAAGATAAAGTAATTGTTGGTAATAATGCTCATACGATTTTTGAGCATTTGAAATCTTTGGATAATGATCCGAAACATAGACAAAGATGGATTTGGGAACTGATGCAAAATGCTCAAGATACCAACGCAAAAGAAATCAATATTGTATTCGAGGATAGGACTGTTGCATTTTCACATAATGGATCACCTTTTTCAGAAGAAGATATTACTCATTTAATTTTTCATGGTTCTTCTAAGCCTGAACTTACCGGTAAAAGAGGGAAATTTGGGACAGGATTTATGACTACTCATTTACTTTCAAAAAGGGTAAATATTAAGGGTTATATGGAAGATGGAAGGTCATTTGATTTCGAGTTAACTCGAAAGGCAAATAATGATTCCGAGATGGCTACATCACTTAACATTTCTTGGGATAATTTTAAAAAATCTATTAAATCAGAAAAACGATTTGATATTACAACGTTTACTTACTTGGATTTGGAGCCAGAGTCTATTTCAACAGTTAAAAATGTGTTAGAGAGTCTTCCTCATCTTATGCCATATGTACTAGTTTTTTCTGGTCAACTCATAAAAGTGACTGTATGTTTTGGAAATACTCAATTTGTATATTATAAAGATTATAAAACTAGTCACGATTATATCAAAACAGTCATGTTTAAATCTTCAGATATTGACGAACTTATTCCATATAATATGATTGTTCATAAGTTTGAGAATAATGAAGGTGAAATAGCAATTCCACTAGATGTCACTACTGAGAAAATACAAGATTTGCCCACAAATGTACCAAGGTTGTTTATTACATTTCCTTTAATTGGAACTGATCAAGCTTTTCCTTTACCATTTCTTATAAATAGTGAATATTTTGAACCATCATCAGAAAGAGAGAAACTTTGGTTAAGTGCAGAAAGCAATACGCCTCAGACTATTAAGAACAAAACTTTACTAGAAACTGCTTTTAAAGAATATATTTTATTCTGTAGTAAAATCATCTCACTTGAACTTGATAATATTCATTTATTGGCAAACATAGGATTCGTTAGATCAATAGAATGGTTAGATATTGATTGGTATAAAACTCAAATTTCTAATCTTTCTAATCAACTTGATAATATGCCCTTAATATCAGTATCAAAAATTGGGGCTGAAAAAATATCTTTATCCCAAAGTCGTATACCTTCTGCTGAAACTAAAACACAAGATGATGCCGAAGAATGCTGGAGTTTATGTAATTATTTATTTCCTGAACAGATTCCAATAGAGAAACATGCTAAATATTGGCAAGATATAGAGAGAAATAGAACCTCATATTCAACATCTTCGATTCATAATTCTGCCTTTACACTGAAAAATCTTTGTTCTTTTGTTAATAATACAGATGGTAATGAAATATCAAACCTATCTCTTAATAGTATTACTACAATAAATTTCATTCAATTACTGGTAGTCTCACTAGAAAAATATAATCTGGAAAAGTATTGGAGTGAGTATGCTATACTTCCTGATCAAAATCATATTTTAAAAAAATCTTCAGGATTAAATCAAGAACTTTTAGGTACATCCCAAGAAATAGGGGAAAATCTTAAAAATATTGCTGAAGGGTTGGAAATACCTATAAGGTCAAAATTATTAGAAAATAAAATTTCAATAACATCTGAAGATCATATGTTGCCTAAATATGAGAAGGATACTCTCATTGCTACATTAGTGTCTAATGTCAAAAAAGTTGAAATTGAAAATTCGCCTAAAAGTTTTCAGCAATCTACCATTAATTTATTGGAGTGGCTATTGAAGAAAGAAAAATGGAACGAACTGGCAGGATATCCTATAAAAATGCAGTCTGGAAAATGGGATAAACTGCAAACTAGTAAAGAACCTTTTTTAGTTCCAATTTCACTATGGAAAACGAGTTTTCAAAAATATAGTGAGTTGTTTCCCTCCGATTTCATCTTACATGAAGAATATAGTAAAATATTAGAGGATACTGTGATTTTACAAAAAGTAAATGATAAAAAGTGGTTATTATCTTCACCGTTATACAGGGATTTAGATGTATTGAATAGTAATGAAATTAGGATAATGTCTACTAGAAGAATTGATAAAGATAGACTTTCAAAACATGAAAATGCTGAATGGACAATGATCTCTCCATTTGAATTTAGTAAGATTGCTTATTTTACAACTCCAAAAGACAAAAATATTATAGATAAGGCTAGAGGCTCCAAACTAAGGACTTCACAACTTCTTGAGTTTGTAACTGAGGTTTTAATATCAGAAGATTTGTACGGGTTTAGGAGAAAGGAAGTAACAGTGAAAAGTGAAGAAATTACTGAGCAAGTTGGAATCTATCCTAGTTTTTGGCTTAGAGATATTAAGAATAGAGATTGGGTTAAGGACCCAGGAAATAACGCTAATCGACCAACAGTAGAATCTTTTCTTCCTTATTTTAGTTTTAAGGAAGGAGAAGAAAATATATTATATAATGCATTAGAAAATCCAGAGGTTTCTCGTTTATTACATTTTTTAGAAATAGGGGTTGGTGATTTATTGAGAAATATCAGAGCAGGAAATAACGAAGATGAAAGAATAAGTTGGGATCAGTCATATGTTTCAATATTAATGAATAAATCCTTAACACCTGAAAAGGTTAGAGGGCTACTTGGAGACTCAGATTTTATCAAAGCGTATGAAAATAAACTGATAATTGACAAACAACGAAAGTTAAATCAAGATATTGGTAGTGCAGTAGAAAAAGCCTTTCAAAAAGTTTTTGAGAATCTTTCTGGTTATAAAATAAAAAGAGAGCCCATAGGAAGCGATTACATCGTTGAATGTGATTATCCACATTACTTATTACTAAATAAAGAGAATAAGAAAAAGTTTATCATTGAAATAAAATCTTCACGTTCGTCAGAAGTAAGGATGACGCAAACACAGGGTAGTATAGCAAATAGTAATAAAGAAAATTATATATTATGTGTAGTCCCTCTTTTTAATGAAATTATTGATGAAGATACTATTATTACAAATGCACGATTTGTAACGAACATTGCCGTTTTATTAAAAGATAAAGTAGAAAGAATTGAGCAAATCACCAACCTGCAATCTGAAGTAACTGGAGATATAGTTTCTGAAGGGATTTGGACTTCTATAGAAGGTACCAATATAAGATACATTATTGGTCAACAAAATTGGAATATTAATAAATCTACAGTTCTGGACTTTCAGTCTTTCATAAATGGATTTATCGAAAATAGATAAGTGTAAGTTGATAATAAATGTTTGTGTTCCTCTATATATTTTGAGTAGGATAGAAAAACACTTAATAGGTAGCTTTGTATTTGAGAAAATGCAAATCGAAAATGGAGCGAGGAGAAACTCAAAATGTAGAATATAAACAGGCTTGGAGAGATGAATATCTGAAATGGATTTGTGGTTTTGCCAACGCAAAGGGAGGGTGTATTTACATTGGCATTGATGATATCGGAAATATTACCGGTATAGATAATTATAAAAAACTGATGGAAGACATTCCAAATAAGTCCGTTAACCATTTAGGACTTGTGGTTGATGTGAATCTACATGCGGCTGAAGGAAAAAACTATCTTGAAATTATTGTTCCGATTAGTAATGTACCAATTGCTTATCATGGAGTTTATCACTACCGAAGCGGAAGCACCAAACAAGAACTAAAAGGAATTGCTTTACAAAACCTGTTGCTCAATAAAATGGGAAAAAAATGGGAGGATATGGCTGTTGAAGGAATAACATTTTCAGACCTTAATGGTAATAGCATTCAGGCATTTATTATTCAGGCAATTGAGAAAGATCGTATTCCTCCAAATACACTAAACATTGGTAAACAAACCCTATTCAAAAATCTCGGACTTCTTACAAAACAAGGGCAGCTAACAAATGCCGCCGTTTTATTATTTGGGAAAAGTCTAATAAAGGTATCAGTAACAGCAAGTTTCAAGATTGGACGATTTGGAAAATCCAGCCATGATCTTTTGTTTCAAGACATCGTTGAAACTAATATTTTTGAGATGGCTGATAAAGTAATCGAAATCCTTAAAACCAAATATTTGGTTAGACCTATTTCCTATAAAGGATTGGAGCGTATGGAACCGTTGGAATATCCAGAAACGGCATTAAGAGAAGCAATATTGAATGCTATTATTCATAAAGATTATTCCAGTACTTATACCTTTCTTCGTGTTTATGATGATCGATTACATTTATGGAATCCGGGAATTTTACCAGAAGAATTGACAATTGATAAACTAAAACAAGAACATTCATCTTATCCTAGAAATCGAAATATAGCCAATGCATTTTTTAAAGCTGGTTATATCGAATCCTGGGGACGAGGTATTAATAAAATTATCGATGCTTGTAAGGAGGCGGGGTTACCTGAACCAATTATTGAGGAAAATCAAGGTGGAGTAAGTGTTATTTTTTTAAAGGATGTTTATACAGAAGATTACTTTAAAAAACAAAACCTTCCCACAAGACAAGTCAATGCCCTATTATATATTAAGGAACATGGTTCTATAAATAATGCAGAATACCAACAACTTGAGAATATATCAAAAAGTACGGCCACCCGTGATTTACAGGAATTAAAGGATAAAGAGTTCATTGAAAGAAAAGGAACAACAGGGAAGGGAACTTCTTATATTTTCCGCTCCAAAGCAGCAAAGGGGTCATAAAGGGTTCAAACGGGTCATAAAGGGTTCAAACGGGTCACAATGGGGTCATAAATTTGAAAAATACCCATAATGGTCTAATTATCAAATTATTTCAAAGACCCCATTACTGATTAAGCAGCCAATATATCTGCCAGAAGTTTTAAATCCTCTATTAATTGGTTCGAGTTTTGTACCATATCGTTCACTTTAAAAAAAGCAAGTCAGAAATGACTTGCTTTTTTTGTTTTTAGTTTATTAAAACCAAAAATAAATTATCAATCTATTAGCTTTATATTATTTTTTTTGAATATCCGTAAACACTCATAACTCGATATTTTTTCTTATATTTACTTCAAAATCAATGGTATGAATATATTCACGTTTACAGCACATTTTGATAGTGAGGAAGCTTGTCGGAACCATTTTAAAG
>NZ_RXOM01000010.1 GCF_008692195.1 Salegentibacter sp. R32 | reverse complement strand
CACTCAACATCATTAGAAACAAAATTGTTAGCAGAATTTTTGCTGTGGCCAAAAGGCAAACACCCTATGTGGAAACCTTTAAATTTGCAGCATAAAAATTTGGACAAACCTTAGAATACGGGCAGGTCCGGGATGACGTCATAAGTTTCGTCATGCTGAACTTGATTCAGCATCACATCACTCAGAAAATGATTATAAGATCCTGAATGAATTCAGGTCGATAAAAAATAAACACCTAAACAAAATGAATTATTTCAGTTTAAATCATAAAGCACCAACTGTAAATTTTGAAGAAGCAACCGTGAACGGAATTGCGCCCGATAAAGGCTTATATTTCCCGGAAAGTTTGATTCCACTAGATAAATTAATGCTGGAAACCATTGATTTTATGAGTAATGAACAAATTGCTTATGAAGTAATTCGACAGTTTGTGAATGAATCAATTCCGAAGAAAGAATTACGTAAAATTGTAGAAGAAACCTTAAACTTTGATTTTCCGTTAGTTCAACTTGATGAGCGAACCTATTCTCTAGAACTTTTTCACGGTCCAACGATGGCTTTTAAAGATGTTGGCGCTCGATTTATGGCGCGCTGTTTAGGTTATTTCAACAGAAATAAAAAAGATCAAAAAATTCGGGTGTTGGTAGCTACTTCCGGTGATACCGGAGGCGCAGTAGCTCACGGTTTTTTAGGTGTTGAAGGCGTTGAAGTAATAATTCTCTACCCAAGCGGAAAAGTATCTGAAATTCAAGAAAAACAACTCACTACTTTAGGTCAAAATATTACCGCGTTGGAAGTTGACGGTACGTTTGACGACTGCCAGGCAATGGTAAAAAAAGCTTTTTTAGATGAAGATTTGAAAGCGTTGAATTTGACTTCAGCTAACTCTATAAATGTTGCGCGTTGGTTACCGCAAATGTTCTATTATTTCTTTGCTTATAAAGAATTGAAACCGTTAAATAAAAAATTAGTTTTCTCGGTTCCCAGCGGAAATTTCGGGAATATTTGTGCAGGAATGCTAGCTAAAAGTCTGGGTTTACCGATTGAATTTTTCGTCGCCGCAACCAATGTAAACGATACTGTTCCGCAGTTTTTAAAAACTGGAACCTATTCAGCGAAACCTTCAACAGCGACCATTTCTAATGCGATGGATGTTGGTGATCCCAGTAATTTTATAAGAATTCAGCAATTGTATAGCAATGATACTGAAGCTTTAAAAGAAACTTTTGCCTCTTTTAGTTTTACAGATGACAAAACTAAAAAAGCAATGAAAGAAATCTATACAAAAACTAACTACATCACAGATCCTCACGGTGCTGTGGGGTATTTAGGTTGGCAAAAAGTAAAAGATGAATTTCCTGATTGCGTAGGTGTTTTTCTGGAAACAGCACATCCTGTAAAGTTTTTAGATACAGTTGAACAAACGCTTGATGTAAAAATTGATATTCCATTTCAAATCAAAGAAGTAATTGATAAAGAAAAGAAAAGCTTCAGCGTTAAAAATTATGAAGAATTGAAAAGTTTTTTAATTCAATGATATAATATCTTACAAATCAATAATTGAAAAATCTGTATTAAGTAAATAAAAAATTATTTATATTAAATCTAAATTAAAATAATTTTTGGTAAATTGCTTTTCAATTTCAACATTAAAAAAATACAGATGGATAAACAATGGGTACAAAAATGGGATAACAGATATAGCGAAGAAGCCTATGCTTTTGGTTTAAACCCTAATGAATATTTTAAAGAAAAAATAGAACGCTTAAAAACAGGTAATATTCTTTTCCCTGCCGAAGGTGAAGGGAGAAATGCGATTTATGCTTCTAAATTGGGTTGGGATGTATCTGCTTTTGATATAAGCAATGAAGGTAAAAAGAAAGCCCTTCAATTAGCAGAAAAATGTGACGTGAATATTGATTATCAAGTGGGAGAATTGCCAGATTTAGATTACCAACCAGAACAATTTGACGCTATTGTACTTGTATATGCTCATTTTCCATCAGCAATAAAATATTCTTATCATCATTTACTTGATAGATTACTCAAAAAAGATGGGTATATCATTTTTGAAGCATTTGGGAAAAATCATTTAAAATATAGGTCAGAAAACCCAAAAGTAGGTGGACCTTCAGATATAGAAAGTCTATTTTCAACCCAAGAAATTAGTGAAGATTTTGGAAATTATAAAATTCTGGAACTAGAAGAAAAAGTAATAGAACTTAACGAAGGAATATATCACCAAGGTAAAGGAAGTGTAGTGAGGTTTTTTGGACAAAAAAAGAAAAATTAATTTCTATGTTCATATTCATTAAGAATAGTCAAAATGATTATAGCAAACTAAATAGAAATAAGAACTTAAACTATTTTATTCTTTAAAAATCCTTAATAAAATCATTGATTATTCAATTTTATTTTAAAACTTCTTACCGCTACTCTTTATTTTTTGATAATTTTGCGGAAAATCAAAATAAGCGGTTATGAAGAATACGCAACTTACACATATACACGAAGAACTTAACGCAAAAATGGTTCCTTTTGCAGGTTATAATATGCCGGTTTCTTACGAAGGAGTAAATGTTGAACACGAAACCGTGCGTGAAAAACTAGGTGTTTTTGATGTTTCGCATATGGGGGAATTTTTAATTTCCGGGCCGGAAGCTTTAGAGCTTATCCAGAAAATATCTTCCAACGATGCTTCAAAATTAGTCGATGGAAAAGCACAATACACGTGTATGCCTAACGCTGATGGCGGAATTGTAGATGATTTGATTATCTACCGAATGAATGAAGAAAAATACTTATTGGTGGTAAATGCTTCGAATATCGATAAAGATTGGAATTGGATTTCTGAACACAATACGATGGGCGCCGATTTAAAAGATGTCTCAGACGATTATTCTTTGTTGGCCATTCAAGGTCCAAAAGCTGTAGAAGCAATGCAAACTTTAACCGATATAGATTTAGCTGAAATTAAATTCTATAATTTTAAAATTGGAGATTTTGCCGGTGCAGCGCATACCATTATTTCTGCAACGGGTTATACCGGAAGTGGCGGTTTTGAAATTTATGTGAAAAATGAATTTGCAGAACAGGTATGGAATAAAGTACTGGAAGCCGGTGCAGATTTTGGTATTAAACCAATCGGACTCGCGGCTCGTGATACGCTACGTCTAGAAATGGGATTCTGCTTGTATGGAAATGATATTGACGATACCACTTCTCCTATTGAAGCCGGATTGGGTTGGATTACTAAATTCACTAAAGACTTCATTAATTCTGAAAACTTGAAAAAGGAAAAAGAAGACGGACCAAAACGTAAATTGGTTGGTTTTGAATTAACTGAACGTGGTATCCCTAGAAAAGATTACGTAATTGCCGATGCCGAAGGAAACGAAATTGGTATAGTCACTTCAGGAACGCAATCGCCTTCTACCGGAAAAGCAATTGGAATGGGTTATGTGAAAACTGAATTCAGCAAACCGGAAACCGAAATTTTTATTCAGATTAGGAAAAAATCGATTCCAGCGAAAGTAGTTAAACCACCTTTTTACAAGAAAGGATAAATTCTTCAAAATAAATTTTAACTAGTGTTGAAAGCATTTTAATTGTTTTTGGCACTAGTTTTTCTTTTTTTACCGTTTATAAAACAAACCCTACAAGTTTATCAACAATTCAAAGAAAATATTAATTTTAGGAGGAAGTGGCTTTTTAGGAAATGCCCTCTACAAAGAGCTCCTGCCCTATTTTAATGTGCACGCCACTTACCGAACCAGTAATAACTTTTACGATAAAAACCGAAAGTTCCATCAATGGGATTCAGAAACCGAATCTTTAGAAATTTTATTGAAAAGCTTAAAACCCGATTTGATTATTTCTGCGATGCGTGGTGAATTTGAAGCGCAGGTTTACGCTCATTTTGAAGCTATTAATTATATTCTCACACACGATTCTAAATTAATATTTCTTTCATCGGCCAATGTTTTTGACGCTTTTACTAATTATCCTTCATACGAATACGACAAAACACTATCGTTAAGCGTTTACGGGAAATTCAAAATTAAAATTGAAAATGCTCTTTTACGGTTACCGAATGAAAAATATGTAATTGCCCGATTACCGATGGTTTACGGAGCGAAATCTCCACGGGTGGAAGAATTAAAAATACTGCACGATTTACATGAAGCTATTGAAGTTTTTCCAAATGTAGTCACCAACGCAACCAGTATTGTAAAATTTACTCAGCAATTGCATTACATTATTAATCGGGAATTGGAAGGAGTTTTTCATTTAGGAAGTACGAACTTAGTACATCACAGCGATTTGATTCACGATATTTGTAAAGAGCTTCAGCTGGAAAATCCACTATTTAAAAGTGTTTACGATTCTAATGAAGATCGTTTTTTAGCGTTGTTACCCAAAGATAATTTACTGCCTAAAAACCTTCAGATCACTATTCAAGATGTGGTAAAAGATTCTTTAATTAGCTGATGTTAAGCTTGTACTAAATTTAAATTATTCAGAAAAAATCAAGCGTAATTTTTATAACTTCAGCAAAAACAAAAGTTATGGAAAAATTAAGCGAAGCCGAAATCAACAAAAAACTTGAAAAGCTAGAAGGTTGGGAATATCACGAAAATTCCATCCAGACCAAATTCGAATTTGAAGATTTTAAAGAAACCTTCAGCATTATGACTCGAATTGCTTTTGAAGCCGAAGCGCAACAACATCACCCGGAGTGGACTAATGTTTACAACACTTTAAGTATTACACTTTCTACCCACGATGCCGGCGGCGTTACTGAAAAAGACTTCAAAATGGCTGAAACTATTGAAAATATTATTGAAGCTGACTAATTTTCGTTGAAATCACTCCTCTACTGAAAGTTTTTATTAAATTTGCGCCCATTCATTTAAACTTTTTAAAATGGGAAGAGCTTTTGAATTCCGCAAAGCACGAAAAATGAAAAGGTGGGCAGCTATGTCCAAAGCCTTTACAAGAATAGGTAAAGATATAGTAATGGCCGTTAAAGAAGGCGGTCCCGATCCTGATGCCAATGCACGTTTAAGAGCAGTTATACAGAATGCCAAGTCTGTAAACATGCCTAAAGACAATATTGAACGTGCCATTAAAAGAGCCAGTGATAAAAATCAGGGTGATTATAAAGAAGTACTTTTTGAAGGTTATGCTCCTCACGGAATTGCTATTCTAGTAGAAACAGCCACCGATAATAATACCAGAACTGTTGCCAATATTCGCTCTTATTTTAATAAATGCAACGGAAACTTAGGAACTTCCGGCTCCGTAGAATTTATGTTTGACCATACTTGTAATTTCAGAATAAATTCAGAAGGAATTGATCCTGAAGAATTAGAGTTGGAATTCATCGATTTTGGTGCCGAAGAAGTTTTTGAAGATGAAGACGGCATTCATATTTACGCTCCTTTTGAAAGTTTCGGCGCTATTCAAAAAGAACTGGAAGATAGAAATATAGAAATCCTTTCATCAGGTTTTGATAGAATCCCTACCACTACCAAAAAACTTGAGGAAGAGCAAAAGGAAGAAGTAGAAAAACTCATCGAAAAGATTGAGGAAGATGACGATGTTCAAAATGTTTTTCACACCATGGAAGAGGAATAGAATAGTATTAAGACAAATAAAAAAGGAGCTAAAAATATTTAGCTCCTTTTTTTTATACTAATTAAATTCTTGATTACATCTCGTTAAAGATAGAATGCATTAAACGTTTTTTATCGTTTAAGCTTTCTTCCATAGAAATCATCGTTTCTGTTCGGTAAACACCTTCGATATCATCTAATTGAAAAATCACCTGTTTTGCATGTTCTGTATTTCTTGCCCTAACTTTACAGAACACATTAAATTTACCGGTAGTTACGTGTGCTACGGTAATATAAGGTATTTCATTAATTCGTTCCAACACAAATTTTGTTTGTGAGGTTTTGTTTAAATACACACCTACATAAGCAATAAAAGCATACCCTAGTTTTTTATAGTCTAAGGTTAATGAAGAACCGATGATAATTCCTGCTTCCTCCATTTTTTTAACTCTTACGTGTACTGTCCCAGCAGATATGCTCAATTTTTTTGCAATATCTGTAAAAGGAGTTCTGGTATTATCTATCAAGATATCCAGAATCTGATGATCTACTTCGTCTAATCTAAATCTTGCCATTTTGAAATTTTATTGTAATTCGTCTAATTCAAACGACAAAAGTAAAACAAAATTATTCACAAACCCAATTTCGGGTTTAAGAATTTGTTAATTTTATTGAAAAAATCTCATTATTTAAGCTGATTTCTTCAATATAAGTTTCGTTTTCGAAGTTTTTAACACCATTTATTCGTAAAACCTTATTTTTAGCATTTACCGTTTTATGAGCAAAGAAATCCTTAAAATCTCCAACTCCTTGAACCTTAGGAAGCCAGTGCAATCGATTACTTCGTAAACTCTCTTCATACTGTATAGCAATGTCTTTTATCGTTCCATTTACTTCTGTATTTTTAATAATTATATCGTAATACAGCTTTTCATTTTCAGGAATTTCTTCATAAGCTTTTATCTCTTTATTTCGATAGTCGGAAGAAATAATTTCTGTTAATGCTGAATACAAAGCTAAGAAAATATATTTTCGGGTTTCTTCCCGGTTATAATCCTCAGGAAAATGCCCGGCCTCAAATAAAATGGTACTTGCTCCCCTACTTTGAAAATAATCTCCTACACAATTTATATTGAAACTATCGTCATATCTTCCAACTTGATTGGGAATAACCATCTGTAAATACTCATTCATCCCTACGATCACTTGTATGGCTTTTTTACGAGTTTCATTTACTTCCCTGGCTTCATTATAGGCTGGAGCTAAAAAAGAAACCGTTGCCGGCTTATTTTGTTTTCCGGCACTAAAAATAGTTCGCTGGTCGTGAAGGTTAAATCCATATTCCGGTTCAAAATCATCAAAAACTTTTCGCAAGATTTTGCTTTCGGGCTGGGTTAACTCTGAAGCATCTCTATTTAAATCGACTTCCTTAGCATTTACGCGAGTATAATTTTTAAGTCCGTCAGGATTTAATACCGGAATTATTTTTATGGTACATAATTCCATCACCGAGTTTTTAAAATCATCATTTTGGTCGGTAACAATAAATTCCAATAAATCTAAAACAGCTTTTGTAGTAGTCGATTCGTTGCCATGCATCTGTGACCACATGAATATCTTTTTTGGACCATTTCCAAATTCAATTGAATAGATATCTTCTCCTAAAACAGAAGTTCCTTCTGTAGTGAATCGCATGTAAGTGGGAAGATTTTTAAGGTAAGTTACAATGTTAGGATAGGAAAGGTAACGTCCTGTAATCTCTTCAACTTTAAATCCGGTATAGTTCTCTAATAAATACTTTGCTTCCATAGTTTACAAAAGTAAACATTCTATATTTTACAATTGTAAACAATAAAATTTCATTCATAATTCAATATTGTAAACACAAGACTCTTTCACTTTTATCCAACTATAGGAAAAACTCCAATATTTTATTATTTAAACATTAAATTATTTATTTTTAGAAACTTATATCTACTTATTTAAATTATAAGTTTATATATAAAACTACTTCGATTAATTGAATTTGCTTATTAACTATTACTTATTTACATTTGTAACAAATGATTTGAATCAAAATAATTCACAATGGTAAACAGCAAAGAATTCTCTAAACGATTGGAAAAAGTAATGGACTTTTACGATTTATCTGCTGCTGCTTTTGCCGATAAAATAAATGTAGGCCGCTCTTCTATCTCTCATATTTTATCTGGGAGAAATAAACCCAGTCTGGATTTTGTGATGAAAATCATTGAAAATTTTCCGGAAGTTGAACTTCATTGGCTTTTAAATGGAAAAGGAATATTTCCAAAAAGTGAAGCGCAAGCCTCTACTCCAATTTCTGAAAAGCCAGAAAATACTTCCAACCAAAAATCTACACAGACTACTTTTTTTTCTTCTACTTCAAATGAAGAAAAACCGATTCCCGAAAAAATAATTCCTCCCTCCGGAAAAAAGAAGATTCATAAAATTGTTATTTTTTATGAAGATGGTTCTTTTGATGCTTTCGAGAATTAACTTCAATAGTTATTTTTGAGGAAGAAAAAAATTATATGAAAAAATTGTCGGTTGCTTTCCTCCTATTATCTTTAGCAAGTTGTTTTCAGCCTGAACGAAAATGTGAAAAATTTAGAACAGGAACCTTTGAGTTTGAAACTTACCTGAATGGTGAAATGGTAAAAACTACTTTTGTGCGAAATGATTCAATTGAGATTGATTATTTTAATAATAAAGTAGATTCTTCCACGATACGTTGGATTAATGATTGTGAATATATTTTAAAGAATATAAATCCTAAAAATATGACTGAAGAAAAACCATTACATATGAAAATCCTGACCACAAAGGGAGATACTTATACGTTTGAATATTCGGTGGTTGGAAAGGATAAAAAGAAAAAAGGGACTGCTAAAAAAATTGATTAATGTTTGAAATATTTTCTTCTCCAGATGCTTGGGTAGCTCTACTTACGCTAACCTTTCTGGAAATTGTGTTAGGGATAGACAATATTGTCTTTATCTCAATTACGGCTAATAAACTGCCTAAAGCGCAACAGAAAAAAGCGACCAATTTAGGACTTTTATTAGCGATGGTACAGCGAATTATTCTGCTGTTTCTGGTTTCGTACCTCGTTGGATTGAAAGAGGCTTTTTACCACGTTGAAACATCTTGGATTAGTTTTGGAATAAGCGGCCAAGCGATTATTTTGTTTGCCGGAGGTTTATTTTTGTTATATAAAAGTACGAGTGAAATTCACGAAAAAATAGACAGACCGCAAGAGGAAGAAGAAAATGCCAAGAAAAAAGCGATTAATTCTTTATCTAAAGCTATTGTTCAAATAATTGTTATTGATTTTATTTTTTCGATAGATTCTATTTTAACAGCCGTGGGAATGACCAACGGAATTGGCTCTAAACCACAAGATGCTTTAATTTTAATGATTATTGCCGTGGTAATTTCCATTTTGATCATGATGGTGTTTGCCAATAAAATACGGGAATTTATTCACGAACATCCTTCGATGCAATTGTTGGCGCTTTCCTTTTTAATTTTAATTGGATTTATGCTCATTACTGAAGCTGCCCACCTATCTGAAGCGGTTGTATTTAATCAGGAAATTGGGGCCATCCCAAAGGGGTATCTTTATTTTGCAATTGCATTTTCATTATTAGTGGAATTCTTGAATTTACGAATGAAGAAAAATTCTACTACTATTGCTAAACACAAAGATCTTAAAGAAGAAATTAAGCAGTAAGCACATCATAAAAAATTAAAGAGTAGTGATTAGCTACTCTTTAATTTTTTCATAAACTTCCCGAATTCGGGCGAAAAGTCTTCGAATAAAGGATGCTTTCTATTTCGCAACAATACTTCACTAAAAAGCTTTAAGCCTACCGCAAATTCCTTTACTTCATTTTTATTTTTAAATAAATTCTTTTCTTCTACTTTTTGAATGATTTGGAAAATTTCATCGTGATTTTCAACTTCAAATACCATAGGTTCATCTTGCTTTAAACTTTCATCTTTTAAAGATAGTTGTTCTAAAATAAGCTTGTAGCGATTATTTTTCTTCATCATTGTTGACTTTGTTTCTTCAGTAATTCATTTTGCTCTTGCATAATTTCTTTTAAATCGGCTAAGAGTTCGATATCTTTTGGAGTGGTCACTTTTTTGTTTTGGGTATCTTCTGCTTTATTTCTTAATCGGTTAAAAAGTTTAACGATAAGAAATACACACCAAGCGATAATAAAGAAATTAATGAAAACGGTAATTAATTCGCCATAACCAATAAAAACTTCTTCTTTAATTACCTTTTCGTTTTCTAAAACTGCTTCCCGAAGGACGAATTTTTTGTTTTCAAAATTAAAATCATCGGTCAGTAAAGAAATGGGCGGCATAATGATTTTCTTTACCAAAGTATCTATCACCTTGTTAAATGCTGCACCAATAATTACCCCAACGGCAATATCTATCATATTGCCTTTGATGGCAAATTCTTTAAATTCTTTGAAAAACTTTCCCATACATTTTAATCGAATAAAGAACCTTGACTCTCTGAGTTTTTATTTTCTTCGGAAGTGTTTTCGTTTTCTTCTTGAGTAGAGCTTTCTTCATTTTGAGCTTCTTCCTCTTCTTCGCTATCGTCAATTTCAGGAATAATAGGGGCTAGCAAGTTTAGCTGAGTTACCTTTTCTGTGGTTAACTGATTTCCCATCGCTTTTATTCCTTTCACGGCAATAAATTCTTCTAAATTGAGCTCTTCATTGGGGCGTTGTTCTTTATTTCGCTGTTTGCGATAGATAATTTCCAACACCGGAATTTCATCAGTAGAAACCAATTCTAACTGAGATTTCTCGTGGTCGGTTATAATACTTTCTTCTTTATCTTTATTTTCTACTAAAAAGCGTTTCACGTAATAACGCTCACGCTCGCCTTCCCAATATACGATGGTTATGGGTCTGCTAGGTTCCCACTTTTCCATTACGATGTAAGGTTCATCAAACCGGGTCGTAAGTTCTGGAACAATGGTTTTAATAATTCCATCTTGGGTAACCAATAAGAGTCGGTCTTCTCCTCTAAAGGAACCGAGTAAATCTCCCCTTCCTTCTACATTTAGCCGTTTTACCACTTCGTCAAACCAAATTTTTCTCGGTTTTAAAGTAGAAACCCCTTCTTCTTTCAATTCTACTTTTTTTACCGGATGCTTGGTGACAATGTTTCCTTTAGCTCCACGGCCTTTAATTAATTGTTCTGCAAAATCTACTTCAAATTTCAATTTTTTGATGCTTCCTACGTGCCTTAGGTAAACGGTAACTTTTTCAGCTTCGCCATTTGGGTTTGCTGAAAAATAAAATACTTTACTTCCCGACTTCCCTTTGGCTATATCGTAGATTTTATCACGGGTGATGGAGGTTACGGCAAAACGCTTCATATAGGTCGTTCCTTTACTTCCATCTTTATAAATCATATTGTAGATGGTCCGTTTGTCTTTTTTCTTGAAAACGGCTACGTGAATAATATTTTTCCCTACAAAAGTCTTCGTATCTACTTTAGTAACCATCATTGTGCCGTCCTGCATAAAGCAAATAATATCGTCTATATCGCTGCAATCGGTGACGTATTCGTCTTTTTTAAGGGAAGTACCAATAAAACCTTCTTTTCGGTTTACATAAAGTTTGGTATTCCTGATGACTACTTTTGTCGCTTCAATATCTTCAAATAAGCGGAGTTCTGTTTTACGTTCACGCCCTTCTCCGTAATCTTTTTTCAGCTTTTCAAAATAGGAAATAGAAAATTCAATGAGGTTATCTAAATTATACCGAACTTTTGCTATTTCATCTTCTAAGGCTTCAATTTTTTGTTGTGCTTTATCTAAATCGAATTTAGAAATCCGTTTAATTCGTATTTCGGTGAGTCGGGTAATATCTTCTTCGGTTACCGCACGTTTTAAGTGTGTAATATGTGGTTTTAAACCTTCATCGATAGCTTTGATAACACCTTCCCAGGTTTCTTCTTCTTCTATATCACGATAAATTCTTTTTTCGATAAAGATTCTTTCCAAGGAAGAAAAGTGCCATTGTTCCTGTAATTCATCATACTTAATTTCAAGTTCTTTTTTAAGTAACTGAACAGTATGATCTGTGCTTAAACGCAATAATTCTGAAACTCCAATAAAATTTGGCTTATGGTCTATAATGACGCAACTTAATGGAGAAATGGAAATCTCACAGTTGGTAAAGGCATAAAGCGCATCGATGGTTTTATCAGGTGAAATATTATTAGGAAGATGAATTAAAATTTCAACATGTTCTGCCGTATTATCTTCAATATGTTTAATCTTGATTTTCCCTTTTTCATTGGCTTTAATAACGGAATCTATTAAAGTTGAAGTGGTTGTACTATACGGAATTTCAGTAATGACCAAGGTATTTTTATCACGCTGGTTAATTTTTGCACGCACGCGAACCCTTCCGCCTCTTAATCCGTCATTGTAATTGCTAATATCCATTTCACCGGCAGTGGGAAAATCTGGATAAAGCTGAAAACGTTTTCCTTTTAAATGCTTTATGGAAGCATCGATAAGTTCATTAAAGTTATGCGGTAAGATTTTAGTACTCAGGCCAACCGCAATTCCTTCAGCTCCTTGATTTAAAAGTAATGGAAATTTTACCGGTAAATTAATCGGCTCTTTTTTACGTCCGTCGTAAGACGCTTGCCAATCGGTAACCTTAGGGCTGTAAAGTACTTCCAATGCAAATTTAGAAAGTCGTGCTTCAATATATCTTGGTGCGGCGGCACTATCTCCAGTGAGAATATTTCCCCAATTCCCCTGTGTATCTATTAACAGTTCTTTTTGCCCAATTTGAACCATCGCATCGCCAATACTGGCATCACCGTGCGGGTGATACTGCATAGTATGCCCAACAATATTAGCCACTTTGTTGTAACGGCCATCGTCTAAATCTTTCATAGACTGCATAATCCTACGATGTACGGGTTTAAAACCGTCTTCAATGGCAGGAACAGCGCGTTCTAAAATTACATAAGAAGCATAATCTAAAAACCAGTCTTTATACATCCCGGTAATCTTAGTGATTACTTCTTGATTATTGTTTTCTTCTAAGGGTTCTTGATTTTGAGGTTCGTTATCTTGGGACATTTAACTTATTTCTTATTTTTAGAAACAACTTTATTTAAAGAAGCTTTCATTAGACTAATGCGCTTCGGTTTTACGAAAGTAATATCGAAAACTATTTTTGTAACTTTTTTAGGTATTTTATTGGACTTTACATAGATATACAGCTTTTTTACAATGAAATAGTTCTTTATTTTGAACTTTTTTAACTTAGTTCTAGGAAACTCTGCCTTTTTTCCCCGATAGTTAATTCTTTCTGAAATAACAATACCGTCATTTCGAAAACAGAGCGCTTCTCCATCGCCATCATATTCGAAAAATTGACCAAAAAAATATAAATACAACAATAAAGTGAATACTGCACCCAGTACTAACCATACAAGTTGTTCTACATGAAAAAGATTTTCCTTTTCAAATAAAAACTCTAAATAACAAATTATAGCTAAGCTAATAATACTTATAAAATATATGAAAGGTATATACTTTATAGTGGGGTAATTATTAAACCTCATATATTTTAATTAATTCGTTTCTACAACATCTAACTCTACTTTTAAATTATCAATAATAAAACCTTGACGATCTGAAGTGTTTTTACCCATGTAAAAACTTAGTAATTCTTCAATACCAGTGTCTTTATCTAACATGACAGGGTCTAATCTAATATCGTCCCCGATAAAGTGTTTAAATTCATCAGGAGAAATTTCCCCCAATCCTTTAAATCGGGTGATTTCTGCTTTACCCGTCAGTTTTTGGATGGCATCTTGTTTTTCTTTTTCAGAATAACAATAAATGGTTTCCTTTTTATTTCTAACCCTAAATAATGGGGTTTGTAAAATATATAAATGTCCTTTTTTAATGAGTTCTGGAAAAAATTGTAAAAAGAAAGTAATCAATAATAAACGAATGTGCATGCCATCTACATCGGCATCAGTTGCGATTACAATATTGTTATAGCGCAAATCGTCCAATGAATCTTCAATATTTAAAGCAGCTTGCAATAAATTAAATTCTTCATTTTCATAAACAATTTTTTTCGATAAACCGTAACTGTTTAGAGGTTTTCCTTTTAAGCTGAAAACCGCTTGGGTATTTACATCGCGGGACTTGGTAATACTACCACTTGCTGAATCTCCCTCGGTAATAAATAAGGTGGTTTCTAGGTTTCGTTCTTTTTTCACATCTCCCAAATGCACCCGACAATCTCGTAATTTTTTATTATGAAGACTGGCTTTCTTAGCACGTTCTTTCGCTAGTTTTCGAATACCGGAAAGATCTTTTCGTTCCCGTTCTGCCTGAAGTATTTTCTTTTGAAGCCTTTCTGCAGTTTCAGGATTTCTGTGTAAGTAATTATCTAGGTTTCTTTTTACAAAATCTAAAATATAGGTCCTTACTGTGGGAAGGTTTCCTCCCATATCAGTAGAACCTAATTTGGTTTTGGTCTGACTCTCAAAAACCGGTTCCATGACTTTGATGCTCACTGCAGAAACAATAGATTTTCTAACATCGGAGGCATCATAATTTTTATTGTAAAATTCCCGTACGGTTTTAACAACTGCTTCCCGAAAAGCCGATTGATGCGTACCTCCCTGAGTGGTATGTTGCCCGTTTACAAAGGAATGATATTCTTCACTGTATTGTGATTTGTTATAGGTAATGGCGACTTCTATATCGTTTCCGCGCAAATGAATAATAGGAAACATACGGTCGTCTTCGTGAATACTATCAGAAAGTAAATCTTTTAATCCGTCTTCTGAATAAAATTTTTCACCGTTAAAAACTATGGTTAACCCAGGATTTAAGTACACATAATTCTTCAGCATTTTTTCTACATATTCATTTCTGTATTTGTAGTTTTTAAAAATGCTTTCGTCGGGAATGAAAGTGACTTTGGTTCCTTTTCTTCGAGAAGTTTCTTCTAAAAACTCTTCATCAGTAAGGTTTCCCTGTTCAAATTCAGCAGAAGCTGATTTTCCTTCTCTAGTAGATTCTACCCTAAAATAGTTGGAAAGGGCGTTGACGGCTTTGGTACCCACCCCATTTAATCCAACCGATTTTTTAAAGGCTTTAGTATCATATTTTCCCCCGGTATTCATCTTGGAGACGACATCGACTACTTTTCCTAATGGAATTCCCCTACCGTAATCACGAACGATGACTCGGTTATTTTGAATAGAAACTTCAATGGTTTTACCGGACCCCATCACAAACTCATCAATAGAGTTGTCGAGTACTTCTTTTAGTAGAATATAAATACCATCGTCTGCACTAGAACCATCACCCAGCTTCCCGATATACATACCGGGACGCATTCTAATATGCTCTTTCCAATCGAGTGAACGTATGTTTTCTTCTGTGTACTTCGTTTCTTCAGCCATAAATGTTAGGGAATGTAGGCTAATATAGTACGATTAAAGGAAATTAGAAACCTCTTTTACCAAAAATAATTAACAAAGTTATTGACGGCTTAATTGAGGTGCTTGCCTATTTTTTTAATCAGCTTTTCTTTTTGGAAAGGCTTGATAAGAATATCGTTCATCCCTGCGGCATAAACCTTATCTTTTATTTCGCTTAATTCTGAAGCAGTTACCGCGATAATAGGAGTTTTCAAGCCCAATTCCCTTGCTTTTTTCGCAAGTTCGTACCCATTCATAGAAGGAATATTGATATCTAAAAGCACAATATCATATTTTCTCTCTTTTAAAACTTTAAAGCCTTCATTTCCATCGACTACAGTTTCAACTTTAAAATTGTAGGGCGATAAAAACTTCTCGATGACCATTTTGTTAATGGCGTTATCCTCTACGAGTAATATTTTTTTATCGACGTATTTATCAATGACTTTATCTGCTTCTACAACAACACCATCTTTTTTGGAAGGTAATTTTACTAGTAAATCAAAATAAAACGTAGAGCCTTTTCCTTCTTCACTTTCTAAATGAATATTGCTTCCTAATTGAAGTAATAAACTTTTTACGATAGATAAACCTATACCGGTACCTCCATCCATTCCGCTTTTATCAACCGTGATTTGAGAAAATTTTTGAAAAATGTCTTCTTTTTTATCCTCTGGAATACCTATACCGTCATCTTTAACAATAAAACGAAGCATCAAGTCCTCTATATTTGCCTCGCTTTTAATTTTTTGTAAAGTGACTTCTACATTTCCGTTTTTAGCAAACTTTGTAGCATTTTCTATCAGGTTGATTAAAATTTCAGAAACCATTTTCCCATCTAAAATTACTTTTGGAGGCACATTATCTTCAATGATAAAATTAACGATAGCATTGTTTTGATTCGCTGAAAAGTTAATCGCACTTTTTATATTATCGAATAACCGGCTTAGATTAGTTGGTTCTGGTTTTACTTTAATTTTTTTATTATCTATCTTACTCATTAATAGAACATTACTGATAAGACCTAATAAGTAATCACCTGAAAATTTTAATGATCTGAGTAATTCTTTATTGTTTTCGGAAATATTTTTTTCTGCTAGTAACAAGGAAGTAATCCCCACGACTCCGTGTAGTGGTGTTCGTAATTCATGACTAATATTAGAAATGAAACTGGCTTTTGTTTCTGCTGCAATTTCAGCATCTTTCTTAGCTTTAATTAGGGCTTCGTTAGTCTCGTTTAAATCTTTGTTTAATTGTTTTTTGTTTTGGTAAGCTCTATAAATAACTGCAACAGAAATAATTAAGATTGCCAATAAGATGATGAAAAGAATATTTAATTTATTTTTAGACTCTGCTACAGATTTGGCTAATTCTTTTTCTTTTTGAGAAGTAGCTAGGGCCCTTTCGTATTCATTGACTTCATATTTTACTTCTTCACTTTGTAGTTTCTGTAAAATCTTTTCGTTTAATAATTTACCATAATATCTTACATGATTTTCTAAATTATCATAAGCTTCTTCATATTCACCGTTAGTCTTCAGTAACTTAGCTTTTTGTTTGTAAGCTTCACTAGTTTCTTCTAGCAAATTATTAGCTACAGCAATAGAAATAGATTGATTCAAATAATCTATACCTAATTCTGTTTCTCCCTTCTTTCCATAATACCAGCCTAATACAAAATTGATATTAGCTCTATTAATAGTAGTATTTTCATCAGTATTTTTATTATTTTCCTGAATGTATTCTTCTAAATATGGGATGTATTCTTTCGCCTTGTTTAATTTATCCTGTTCAAGGTAATTCCAAGTTAAGTTTACATAAAAAGAAATAACGGGTAAATTAAGCTGTTTGCTTAGTTCAAGGCCCTGGGTATAATAATTTTCAGATTTTTCAAAATCCCTATCTTCTAGAGAATAAAGATTGCCCAGTTCATTATATATGTCTATAATAAAAGTAGTGTCCTTTAACTTTTCTACAATTTGTAAGGCCTTGAAGTATTTTTCTTCAGCTCCTTTATAGTCTTGAACAGTTTCATCGTTATAACCCAATAAGTAATAGGCTTCAGCTATATAAGAAGAATCATTTTGAGCATAAGCTTTTTCTAAGAGTTTTCTTCCTAACTGAACCGATTTAACAAAATTTGCATCTGAATTATAATCGTAAGCCTCATTCAGGTAATACCTTAATGAATCATCAGCAGAAACTTTATTTTCTTGTGCAATTAAAGGGAATTGCACAAAAAACAATAGTATGAAAATAGATCTTTTCAAATAGCTATACTCTTGGCTTTTCTATTGGGTTACAATATACTATAAAATTAAACATTAAATCTAAAATGCATCACATCTCCATCTTTCACAATATAATCTTTTCCTTCGACTCCTAATTTCCCAGCTTCTTTTACTTTGGCTTCACTACCAAACTTAACATAATCATCATATGCGATTACTTCAGCCCTAATAAAACCTTTTTCAAAATCGGTATGGATAACGCCGGCGGCTTGTGGTGCGGTTGCTCCTACGTGAACCGTCCAAGCTCTTACTTCTTTTACGCCTGCAGTAAAATAGGTTTGTTGGTTCAATAACTTATAAGCTCCACGAATAAGCTTTGCCGAGCCGGGCTCTTCCAAGCCTACGTCTTCCAAAAACATTTGACGCTCTTCAAAATCTTCCAGTTCTGCAATATCTGCTTCTATACCTACGGCAAGTACCAATACTTCTGCATTTTCATCTTTCACGGCTTCCCTCACCTGCTCTACATAGTTGTTACCAGAAACTGCAGCACCTTCATCTACGTTACACACATACATCACCGGTTTATCAGTAATAAACTGCAAAGGCTTCACAAAGTCTTTTCTATCTTCCTCATCAATCTCAATAGCTCTTACAGAGATACCAGATTCTAAACCTTCTTTTAGTTTCAATAAAGTAGCTTCTTCTTTTTGGGCTTCTTTATTTCCGGTTTTTGCCGCTCTTTTTACTTTCTCCAGCTTTTTTTCGACCGTTTCTAAATCTTTTAGCTGAAGCTCCATATCTATGGTATCTTTATCACGAATAGGATCTACACTACCATCTACGTGCACTACATTATCGTTATCAAAACATCGCAACACGTGTAAAATAGCATCGGTTTCCCTGATGTTCCCTAAAAACTGATTTCCTAAACCTTCACCTTTACTGGCTCCTTTTACCAATCCGGCAATATCTACAATCTCTACAGTTGCTGGAAGTACACGTTCTGGATTGACCAACTCTTCGAGTTTTTTCAAACGAAGATCTGGTACATTAACCACCCCTATATTGGGTTCTATCGTACAAAACGGGAAGTTAGCACTTTGCGCCTTGGCATTCGATAAACAATTAAACAATGTTGATTTTCCTACGTTAGGTAAGCCTACAATACCTGCTTTCATTCATTTTAATTTTTTGACCGGCGACAAATATACAATTTGATTTACTTATTTAGACTCCTAACTTTAAGAAGCCTTACAATTAAAGTTTAGCTAAATATTAGCCTTCCCTTATCAGATTTTAACATTATAGACCATTAAATTTGGGAACAAACTTGATAAACAATTCATTATGAAAAAGTTAATTTTAAGTATAGCATTAATTTCTTTTACTTTTGGTTTTGCCCAAAATGAAGATAAAATGACTAAAACGGTGACGACCAAGACCAAAGTAAAATCTTCTAAAGGAGAAGAAGTGGCCGTTAAAGAAAAAAAATACACTGCCAAACAAAAGTTACAAGTAGAAAACAATAATGAAACTAACCAAGCAGTGAACCGTGAACCGGTAAAAATTACTGAATCTACTACCTTTATAAGTGATGGCGATAGTTATACCATTAAGCCTGATGTAAATGGTTACACGATGCACCGTGAAAAAGATGGACAAACTGAAATGTACGGAAAAATTAGAAAGATGCCCGATAGGGAGTCTTATATTTTAGTAAAGGAAAATGAAAACTCTTTTGGTTATTTTGATAATGATGGAAACTTTATTGTAGAAACTTATGACTCTAATAGTGATAAAGTGATTTTAAAGAAATATAATTTACAATAGTTTTTTATCATAAATTATATATTTGGAAAGCCTATCTTACCATAAGATAGGCTTTTTAAGTCAATTAACACTTATTCGTTGTGCATAAATTTCTGCTTTCCTAAGAGTTTTTCTTCAGATTCTTCGTGGTCTTCATCAGGAACGCAACAATCTACAGGACATACCGCCGCACATTGAGGCTCTTCATGAAAACCTTTACATTCTGTACATTTATCGGGTACTATATAATAAAACTCATCACTAATAGGTTCTTGAGCTTCCTCGGCGTTGGCTTCTTTTCCTTCGAGAGTCACAATATCACCTTCTAAATCTGTTCCGTCTGCATATCTCCAATCGTCTGCACCTTCATAAATGGCCGTGTTGGGACATTCAGGTTCACACGCTCCACAATTTATGCATTCGTCTGTTATAATTATAGCCATTTTTTTGTTTTTAGTTATGTAACTTTGCACAAAAATAAAGCCATTAGCCTACATAACCAAATAATATGACGCTAGAAGCACGTAAAGAAGCATTTATAAAATTAGGGGATTTTTTAAGCGATTTCATTAGAAATTCACCTTCCGAAGAAAATAAAAATTTCTACCAAAAACTTCAAGAGAAAGTAAACGTATCCATTCACTATAATGGATGGTTTACCAAAGAAAATATCAATTTTTCTTTAGCTCAATGGGCTTCAGCATTAAAAGAAGAAAATTTAAACAATTGGCTGAATAACTATAATATAAAGGAAAAAGAACCCAAGACCGTTGCGGTGATTATGGCGGGGAATATTCCTCTGGTAGGTTTTCACGATTTTCTTTCGGTATTAATTTCAGGGAATAAAATACTCATCAAACAATCTTCTGACGATAATCAATTGTTACCAGTGTTAGCTGAATTTCTATTGGAAGTGAATTCAGAAATAAAAGAATACATTATTTTCACTAAAGACCGCTTAGAGAATTTTGATGCAGTTATTGCCACCGGAAGCAACAATACTGCGCGTTATTTTGAATATTATTTTTCTAACAAACCGCATATTATCAGAAAAAATAGAAATTCGGTAGCAATATTAACCGGGGAAGAAACCAAAGAAGAATTACAACCTTTGGCAGAAGACATTTTTAGATATTACGGATTAGGCTGCCGGAATGTGTCGAAAATTTACATCCCTAAAGATTATAAAATTGAGCAACTTTACCAAGCCATTTACGATTGGCATCCAATTATGGATTCTAATAAATATTCCAATAACTACGATTATAATAAAGCGGTGTATTTAATGAGTGAATTCAAAATATTCGACAACGGATTTTTAATTCTGAAAGAAGATGAATCCTTCTCCTCTCCCATTGCAACACTATTTTATGAAAAGTATAGCGATTTGGAAAAGCTTCAACAGCAACTAAAAGCAAAGGAAGAAAACATTCAATGTATTGTTTCTAATAACTTAGCCGATAATCATATAGCATTTGGTGAAACCCAGCAACCTAGGTTATCAGATTATGCCGATAACGTAGATACCCTAGATTTCCTGTTAAATTTATAATACAAAGCTTTTTATTCGGTTATATACTTTGTAATTTTAGCAAGCTTATTATACCACAAAACAACAATTATGAAAAAACACAATTTTAGTGCAGGACCTTGCATTTTACCCCAAAGCGTATTTAAAGAATCAAGTCAAGCTATATTAGATTTTAATCATTCGGGACTATCCATTTTAGAAATTTCCCACAGAAGTAAAGACTTTGTGGCAGTAATGGAAGAAGCGCAGCACCTTGCTTTAGAGTTATTAAGATTAGAAGATAAAGGCTATAAAGCACTTTTTTTACAAGGTGGTGCAAGTACTCAATTTTTAATGGCAGCTTATAATTTATTAGAAAAGAAAGCAGCTTACTTAAATACCGGAACGTGGTCTTCTAAAGCTATTAAAGAAGCAAAATTATTTGGAGAAGTAGAAGAAGTGGCCTCTTCTAAAGATAAAAACTTCAACTACATTCCTAAAAATTATAACATCCCTGCCGATGCAGACTATTTGCATTGCACTAGTAACAACACCATTTTTGGTACCCAAATAAAAGAATTTCCTTCGGTAAACATTCCATTGGTTTGTGATATGAGTAGTGATATCTTTAGCCGGGAATTGGACTTTTCTAAATTCGACTTAATTTATGCCGGAGCTCAAAAAAATATGGGGCCTGCCGGAACTACTTTAGTCGTAGTAAAAGAAGATATTTTAGGAAAAGTTTCCCGTCAAATTCCTTCTATGCTTGATTATCAAGTGCATATTGGCAAAGATAGCATGTTCAACACGCCACCGGTTTTTGCGGTTTACACTTCTATGCTTACCCTACGTTGGATTAAAGAAAAAGGGGGCATTGCCGGTATTCAAAAATTGAATGAAGAAAAAGCAGCCTTAATGTATGGTGAAATAGACAGAAATCCTTTATTTGAAGGTTTTGCTGCCTTGGAAGACCGTTCGATCATGAATGCCACTTTCAATTTAAAAGATGAAAAGCTAAAAGACCTTTTTGAAGATTTAGCAAAAGCCGCCCATATTAATGGAATTAACGGTCACCGTAGCGTTGGGGGTTACCGCGCTTCTATGTACAATGCATTACCAAAAGAAAGCGTTGAAGTTTTAGTAAACGTTATGAAAGAGTTAGAAACTCAAGCCTAAAATTAAACAAACACAACAAATTATAATGAAAGTATTAGCAAACGACGGCGTTTCACAAAGTGGAATTGATAAATTGGAAAAAGCCGGGTATGAAGTAATTACCAAAAAAGTAGCCCAAGAGCAACTCATCGATTATCTTAATGAAAACAAGATTGATGTGATCTTGGTAAGAAGTGCTACCAAAGTTAGAAAAGATATTATTGATGCTTGCCCGGACTTAAAAGTTATTGGTCGTGGCGGTGTTGGTCTAGACAATATAGATGTTGACTATGCTAAAGAAAAAGGGGTAAAAGTAATTAATACTCCCGCAGCATCTTCTGCAAGTGTGGCAGAATTGGTTTTTGCCCACCTCTTAAATGGAGTTCGGTTCTTAAAGAATGCCAACCGGGATATGCCTTTAGAAGGCGAAAGCAAATTTAAAGAGTTAAAGAAAAGCTACGCCAAAGGTGTTGAGTTAAAAGGAAAAACCCTTGGTATTATTGGTTTTGGTAGAATTGGCCAAGCCACTGCAAAAGTAGCCATTGGTTTAGGAATGAAAGTGATTGCTGCCGATGCCTTTCTGGAAGAAGCAAAAATTGAAGTAGATTTCTTTGATGGCCAAAAATTAGATTTCAACATCAAAACCATTAGCAAAGAAGAAGTTTTAAAACAATCAGATTTTATAAGTCTTCACGTTCCTGCTCAAAAAGAGTACGTGATTGGTAAAAAAGAATTAGAAATGATGAAAGACGGCGCAGGTTTAATTAATGCTGCCCGTGGTGGAGTTATAGATGAAGTTGCTTTGGTTGAAGCCTTAGACAATAGAAAATTAGCTTTTGCCGGGTTAGATGTTTTTGAATCTGAACCCAAACCGGAAATTAAAGTTTTAATGAATCCGCATATGTCTTTAAGTCCGCATATTGGCGGTTCTACCAATGAAGCTCAAGATAGGATTGGTGTAGAATTGGCTAATCAGATTATTGATATATTGGGAACTCCTAAAAACTAATTTTTCTATTTTATGCAGAAACTAATCACGACCATCTGTTGCTTTTTATTTTTCAGTAGTAGCCTTTTAGCACAAGTACAAACGGGGAAAGCTTCCTTTTATGCCGATAAATTTGAAGGAAGACGAACTGCCAGCGGAGTGAAATATCATCACAATAAAGCTACAGCGGCCCATCGTCATTTACCGTTTGGTACCAAAGTAAGGGTTACGAATTTAGCCAATAATAAATCTACTGTGGTCGAAATTAACGACCGTGGACCATTTGTAAGTGGAAGGATTATTGACCTTTCTAAATCTGCAGCTGATAAATTAGGCTATCTGCCTATTGGAGTAACCGATGTAGTGATTGAAGTAGTGGGTAATGCCACTGATACGATAGATGATGTAAGTTTACCTTCTGAAACCGAAACCGCTTCTACAAATAACTCAACAAGTAACCATTCAGAAACTACTTCTACTCCAACGAATGTGGAACCTAATGAGTTTTATGAGTTGAATATAGACCGAATCGAACCCGATTGGTTTGGAGTGCAAGTAGGAAGTTTTCAGGAAGTAGCCAATTTAATCCGATTGGCAGATAATTTAAAAATCAGCTATCAAAAAAATGTGACCGTTCAAGTAAAAACTGTTCAAAACATTAAGGTATATAGCTTAATTTTGGGTAAATTCAATAATAGAAACCAAGCTGAACGTTTTCGGGATAAAGTTTCAAAAAAATATCCGGGAAGTTTTATTATAGATTTTAAAGCACTTCAGCAAAACAATAACTAATTTGAAAAATGTAATTGCCATCGTCTGTATTATTGCCATGATTGTTGCATGTTCATCAGCAAAAAAATCAGGCGATAATACTGCTATGGGTGATTCATCCGTAGAAAATGATACAATTAGGATTGCCAACGATAGTTTGGATTACGAAATTATTATTTTTGAACCGGGCTTTAATTCTTGGTTAGCCACACAACAACCTCGAGGCTTTTACAATCAAAATTATTTAGAACAAAAAAATTGGCGATATGTGGTTACTTACAATAACAGAGTAACGAGCTATCCTTATAGTACGACCGGTTTATATCCGCAACAAATAGATTATCAGCCTGATATAGATTATGGTTATGAAGTAAATTATTTACTTTACCATTACTTCTTATATTTTCAGCGAGAATACAATCAAAACCTTTAGCTAAATGAAAAAATTAAAAGAACGTTGGGGAATTCACTCTAATTTTCAATTGGTTATTATTTTTATTGTATTTGCTATCACCGGCTCTTCTTCGGTTTATGTTGCCAAACCATTTCTAGAATATATAAACTTAGACCGAACCCATTTTGATAATGGTTTTTGGGGAGGTGTTGGTTATTACGTATTACGAATACTATTGATTTTTCCTTTCTATCAAGTCCTACTAATCGTAATAGGAGCTATCTTTGGTCAATTTAAATTTTTCTGGAATTTTGAAAAGAAAATGCTGAACAGAATGAGTGGCGGTTTACTGTTTTCTTCAGCTAAAAAATAAAAAAATCCGTAGTTTTACCACTACGGATTTTTTTAACTTAAACTATTTACAAACGATTAGGCATGTTGTAAATCGTGTTTACCTTCTTTAATCTCTTCAATTAACTTATTGTTAAATGCTGGTAAATCATCTGGTGTTCTGCTGGTCACAAAAGCTTCATCTACCACTACTTCTTTATCTACCCATAATGCTCCTGCATTTTCAAGATCTTTTTTAATAGAAGGGAAAGAAGTCATTGTTCTTCCTTCTACCACTTCAGCATTAATTAAAGTTTGCGGTCCATGACAGATAGCTGCCACCGGTTTAGATTGTTTGAAGAAGTCACGTACAAATACCAACGCATCTTCATTGGTTCTTAGATTATCAGGATTTAAAACTCCTCCCGGTAACACCAATGCGTTGTATTGCTTAGCAGAAACTTGGTCTACCGTTTTATCTACGTCAAATTCCTTTCCCCAGTTATCTACGTCCCAACTTTTAATTTTTCCGGCTTTTGTACTAATTACATCTACTTTAAAACCTTCTTTTTCCATCGCTTCTTTAGGTGAAGTAAATTCACTTTCTTCAAACCCATCGGTTGCTAATATTGCAATTCTCTTTTCCATAACAATTTTTGTTTTTTGTAGTTAATTTTTCTTTTCATTCAAATTTAAAAAATTGTTATCTAAGCTTGTATTAAAGATGTTTTAAACCTTGTTATGAGTAAGTTAAACTCTTATCAAGAAGGCTGGTTTTCTTCTGCATGTTTACCCGGACCATCAGTTTCGAGTTCCTTAAGTTTTTCTCGCTTTTTCCTGATTTCTTCCTCCTTTTGTTTCAATTCTTCCATTTCTTGTTTATCAGCAGGTTCGGCTAAACTATTCGGTTGAATATTATAGCCTTTAAATAATGCGTACTGAACAGTAAATTCTGCTCCAAAAAGCATAATAATACAAGAATAAAAAACCCATAATAAAATTAATATCACGGAAGAAGCTCCGCCATAGACAGAAGCTGGGTCGCTTTGCCCAAAGTAAAAGCCAATCAGAAACTCCCCTACTAAAAATAAAATGGTGGTAATAGAAGCTCCAAAAAAAGTTATTTTCCAACTAATTTTAATATCCGGAAGAAGTTTGAAAACCCCGGCGAAAAGGAATCCAATAAAAATGTAAGAGATAAGATAATTGAAAATAGACAACGCCACCGAAGTAATTTCTGGTGCAAAACTCTGAACGTAATTACCCAATCCTTGGATAACGGCTGAAACTACCAACGATACTAGCAACATAAAGCCAATCACTAAAATCATTCCCAAGGAAATGGCCCTATCTAACAATATTCGTTTAAAATTTTCTTTTTTAGGGCGTACTCCCCAAACCCGGTTCATGGCTTTCTTAAGTTGAAAAAAAGCTCCGGTAGCACCAAAAAGCAACATTCCTATTCCGAATAAAATAGTAAGTACTGATCCACCTTCTAAAAAGGCATTGGAAATCATGGTTTCAATAGCTTCTGCAGTCCCTTCTCCTATAAATGTCCCGATTTCTGAAGTAATTCTTTGCTGAACAGCCTCCCGTCCATAAAAATAGCCGGCAACAGTAATCACTATCACTAATAAAGAAGGGAGTGAAAATAGAGTGTAATAAGCAATAACTGCACTTTGCTCAAATGGATTGTTTTTTATCCATTCCAGATAAGTTTCTTTAATGAGCTTAAAATACTTTTTCATAGAGGGTCCAAATTAAAAAATCCCGTCAGAATAATGACGGGATTTAATACATAATTAAGATTATTATAGGAGATTAATCTTCTTCATAATAATAAAGAGAATTAGCTCCACTTAGACTATTATTTACAGCTGGAGCGATATTTCCTCCATTAGAATAGTCTGCTTCAGAAAAAGCAAGTACCCTACCTCCTCCATTTGCTACTTCGGCAACAAATATGGTTCCAGTTTCTTCGTCATAGGCTACATCCACAGGATTTCCTAACATAGTGTTCTCTCCTTCTACTCGAACCTGTTCACTAACGCTTAGCATTTCACCATCATTTACCATATCTAATTTTGAAGTTGCATTTTCAATTACATGAAAAGCTCCATCTGAATCTGAATCTGCACTACCAATATCTGTCATTACCAATATATCATCATCGCTATCGTAAGTAATTCCGTGTGTTCTAACAATTCCTTCCATAGTAATTGTTTTTGAGGCTGCCACCTCCGCATCTACGGTATTTGTATTTACAAAATCTTCAAAGATTGCCAAATCACTGGTTTTATCAACAATAGCTAGTAAATCATTTCCTTTAAAAGTAATGCCCCACACTGCGAAGTCTACAGTTACTACATTTCTTAAGGTAATATTACCATCGGTTTTGGTATAGATATAGAAACTGCCATCATCTGTAGTTTCGTCTTCATCTACATCAGCATTATCAGATACAACAATCATGTTTCCATTCATAGCCACTTTTCTAGGACTATTTAAATTCGATTCTGAAGATATTCCGGTTTCAACCTCTAAAGTTGGATCGTTTATAAAATCAGAAACTCCCATATAAGTGTTAACTTGGTTTTCTGATCTTGAAACTACATATAATTCATCATCATTTTCATCATAGAAAACTCCCTCGTTCGAAGAACCTGAGGCAGCGATTGTATATTGCATTGGTGTTCCTGTTGAAAAATCATATACAGAAACATTTCCGGTACCTCCACTGGTTACATAAAGTTCTGCTCTATCAGATTCATCAGGAATTTCTCCTACTGTGTCATCATCGTCACTACATCCTACTAAACCAGCTGCAGCGATAAGACTTAAATAAATAAATTTTGTTTTTTTCATAAAATTTGAATTTAATTAAACATTGCTTTTTTGAATGATTCAAACCTATAAAAAATAAATTTGCATAAACTTAACCTTAAGTTAAGGTTAGTTTAAAATTAAGCCAAAAAAAGCCTTTATGAATTCATAAAGGCTTTAATCAACTATATTTTATATTCACCTTAAGCAATTGTCTTGGTAAATGTACCTTCTCTTCGTTGTTTTTCCTCACGAAGTAAAGCCAACTCTCTACCGGTTTGTCCTTTTACCGATGTATTTTCTTGTGCTCTTCTAATTAAATAAGGAATTACATCTTCTACCGGCCCAAAGGGAACTAACTTAGCAGCATTGTATCCGTTTAAAGCTAAATTGTAGGTAATATGGTCACTCATCCCAAACAACTGACTGAACCAAATTCTATCGTCACGTTTGTCTATTCCTTTTTCATCCATTAATTGCATGGTAAGGTAAGAGCTCACTTCATTGTGCGTACCAATATATAACCAAATATCCTCAAGGTTTTGCATCGCGTAATAAAGTACTGCATTAAAATTCACATCGGTCGCCTCCTTATCTTCACAAATTGGAGTTGGATAGCCTTTTTTATCGGCACGGGCATTTTCCTTTTCCATATAAGCTCCACGAACAATCTTCGCTCCTACTTTAAAACCTTTGTTTTTAGCTCTTTTATGTAAGTCTTTTATATATTGAAGCCTATCCCAACGGTAACATTGTAAGGTATTGTAAACAATAACTTTTTCTTTATTGTACTTTTCCATCATCTCTTCCAATAAATCATCGGCAGCGTCTTGCATCCAAGATTCTTCAGCATCGGCAAGAATTTTGGTATCTAAATCATAAGCTAATTGACAAATGGTATCTACCCTATTTCTTACTCGGTTCCATTCTTCTTGTTCCTCTTTGGTTAAATCTTTTTTAGAAGTTACTTTTTCCCAAATTTCAAAACGTCCAATTCCTGTGGGTTTAAAAACAGTAAATGGTATTTCTTTCTTTCCGTTGGCAAACTTGACAATTTCCTTTTTGGTTTCTAGCGTTTCATCAAACACTTCTTCAATGTCTTCTCCTTCTTTAGAAAAATCGAGCACGCTATGCACGTGCATTTTATACATTTTTCCGATAATATCTTCACATTCCTTCATGGTTTCACCACCGCAAAACATTTCAAAAATGGTTTTCTTAATTAATCCTTGAATGGGAAGTTTTAAGGTTAACGCTAAATTAGTAGCTCTCGTCCCTATGGCAACCATCGTGGGTCGATTCATCATTCCAAATACAAATAAGGCTTTTTTGAGTTCTTTATCGTTTCTTAAAGCGAAGGCACGCTTCGTATTGTTGAATATTTTTGTTACCATTAGATTTTTTAGTTTTTCGCAAATATAATGCTCGAAATAACAATAATTTGAAATTTCTAAGTAATTTCGAACTACATTTAACGAATATTTTAATGAAATCAATTCAATCTGTTAATAATATTATAGTTTTCGGTCAGGAAGTCTATACTCAATTAAATTCTTATATAAAAGATACTCAACCTTCTAAGTTATTTTTATTGGTTGATGAACATACCCAAAGCCATTGCGCTTCGTTTTTTCTTCAGCAATTAGAAACCGATATCACTATTGAAATTATTGAGATTGAAGCCGGCGAAGAACACAAAACCATTGAAACTTGTAACGGAGTTTGGCAAACATTATCTGAGTTGGATGCCGACAGAAAATCGTTAATGCTGAATCTTGGTGGCGGTGTTGTGACCGATTTAGGAGGTTTTGTAGCCAGTACTTTTAAACGTGGCATTGCTTATATTAATATTCCCACTACACTTTTAGCAATGGTTGATGCTTCCGTTGGCGGAAAAACCGGCGTAGATTTAGGAAATTTAAAAAATCAGATTGGTGTAATTAGCAATGCTGAAATGGTCTTAATTGATGTAGGCTATTTGGCAACGCTTCCGCAGAATCAAATGAAAAGCGGTTTAGCTGAAATGCTGAAACACGGTTTAATTCAAGACCAAGCTTATTGGAAGAGAATGAGCGATCTCTCTCAGCTTTCTTTAGCCGATTTAGAGCAACTTATTTATGAAAGCGTCATCATTAAAAATAATGTGGTTACTGAAGATCTAAATGAAGACGGCATTCGTAAAACCTTAAATTTCGGACATACCTTAGGTCACGCCATCGAATCGTATTTTCTAACAAATACTGAAAAGAAAACACTTTTACACGGGGAAGCCATTGCGATAGGAATGATTCTCGCCGCTTATATTTCTAACCGAATTACCAATCTATCACACGAAGAGGTTGCAGAAATTAAAACGGTGTTGCTACAAACTTTTGAAAAAGTAAGTTTTACTGAAAAAGATATCGAACAAATTATCGAACTTTTAAAGTACGACAAGAAAAACAGTCACGGGAACATCAATTTTGTGCTTTTAGAAAAAATAGGACAATGCAAAATAGATTGCACTGTCCCGAATGATGTTATTTATCAAGCTTTCGCTTACTACGCAGAATAATATTAGTTTAATAAAGCTCTTTAAAACGTCATTCCGGACTTGATTCGGAATGACATCCTTTTTATTATAAAATAATAAGATGAGATCCTGAAACAAGTTCAGGATGACGATTAACAAATTAAATTATAATAAACTACTCGCCTAAAATTTGTTCAGCGTGGGCTTTAGTTTTCACTTTACCGATCACTTCCGCTATTTTTCCTTCTTCGTCGATAATAAAAGTAGTTCGGTGAATGCCGTCGTATTCTTTCCCCATAAACTTTTTAGGTCCCCAAACGCCAAATGCGTTGATCACTTCTTTCTCTTCATCTGCTAAAAGAGGGAAAGGCAATTCATGTTTATTTTTAAAATTGGTTTGCCTTCTGGCAGAATCTGCGCTTACTCCCAAAATTTCGTAACCCTTCTCTTGAAAGACTTCCCAGTTATCACGTAAATTACAAGCTTCTGCCGTACAACCTGGCGTACTTGCTTTCGGATAAAAGAAAACCACTAATTTCTTTCCTTTATAATCTTTTAATTCGTGTACATTTCCGTCTTGATCTTTGGCTGAAAATTCTGGAGCTGCATCTCCTGCTTTTAATGTTGTCATAGCTTAAATCTGTTTTTCTATGTTAAATTGCGGTAAAATATAAACATTGGCGAGTATTTACAAGAATTTTAGAAAGATTTAGAGCTTGTTTTACTATTAAAAATTCAAAACAATACTTAAATCAAACTACTAAATTCAATATAATTCAGAAAAAGAATAGTTTCTTTATGAGGTCAATAAATATAGGGAATTAGGCTTCATTTTACTTGTTTAAAATACTTCAGCATAATAAATTCGTATGCCAATAACCGTTTGTAAAAAGCTTGATTTCTTAAAAGGATTTCAAGTTTTTCAGTTTATAAACTTCAACAAATGAAAGTAGGAATAGATAGCCTAAGTTACGATATCCCAAAAATTCAATTACCTATAAAAGATTTAGCGATTGCTAGAAATATTGAGCCGGAAAAATTAGAAAAAGGCCTCGGACTCATTAATATGGCGTTGTCGGATGTGCATCAAGACGCGATTGTTTTTGCTGCCAATGCGCTAACTAAGCTTATCGAGCAAGAACAACTTCAGCCTTCAGACATTCATCGTATTTATGTAGGCTCAGAAAGTGGAATCGATGCTTCTAAACCCATCGGCTCGTATTTGGTCGGGATAATGGATGATTATTTTGGAGAACACAAATTCACCCATTGCGATGCCGTAGATTTTACCTTTGCTTGTATTGGTGGTGTCGACGCGTTCCATAACTGTTTAGATTTTGTTCGCGCTAATCCCGATAAAAAAGCGATCGTGATTTGTACCGATATTGCAAAATACGACTTAGAATCTACCGGAGAATATACGCAAGGAGCCGGCGCTGTAGCTTTATTAGTAAGTAAAGATCCGCGTTTAATGGAGGTTGAAAATAATTTTTCAGTGAGTACAAAAGGTGTTTTCGATTTCTTTAAACCACATCGTACGGTAAAAAAAGAAAATATTGGGATTACCAATAATGATGCTTGGCAAGGTGTTTTAGAGAGTGAAATCGAGATCTTTAAAGAGCAACCGGTCTTTGACGGTCAATATTCTAACGATTGTTATATTGAACGTACGACCGATGCTTACTTTCAGTTTAAAGAATTAAAAGCTGAAGAAGGAATTTTATACGATTCTTGGAAGGCAATTATTATGCATCTTCCCTACTCTTTTCAGGCACGTCGTATGTTTGCTGAAATTTATGCGGCAGATCATCCTGAATTAGCAAAAACTTATCAAAAAGAAGATCCGGAGTATTTCTCAAAACTTAAAGCTTTAAGTAAATCTGAAGAATACCGTGCTTTTGTTGCTGAAAAATTTGCTCCCGCAGAACGTGCTTCTTCACTTATCGGAAATATGTACACTGCTTCGATGTTTATGGGAATGCTTTCTACACTTTGCGATTACTACGAAAAAGGTGAAGATTTAACCGGAAAAACGCTTGGTTTTATTGCTTACGGAAGCGGAGCCAAATCGAAAGTTTTTGAAGGAAAATTGGTTGAAGGTTGGGAAAAAGTCATCGAAAAACAGGCACTTTTTGAAACGCTAGAAAAATCTGAATCTATCGATATTGAAACCTATCATCAGCTGCATAAAAAAGAAAAAACTGCAAGTGTGCTTTCTCCTCAAAAAGAATGGATTTTAGAAAGTATAGAAACTGAAAAAACTAATTTAATTGGTGCTCGTTATTATAAGTGGGTGGAATAGTTTTAGGTTTAAATTCAAAACGAATATAAAAGATAAAAGACACGTCAACTTGAATTCTGCTCAAGTTGACGTTTTTTATTTCTAAAATATAACAATGAGATACTGAAATAAATTCAGCATTACGATTGTATTAAAAATTGAAGAAATATGTCATCCAATCAAGTCGACGCTTATCGAATAAATTCAAAATTCATATTTTTGAGATCCAATTTTTTAATTCAACCTAAAAATGACCAAAGCTGAAAAAGTGCAATTCGTGATCGATACGCTAGAAGAAACTTACCCGAAGATCCCAATTCCGTTAGATCATAAAGATCCGTATACCTTATTAATTGCAGTTTTACTTTCAGCCCAGAGTACCGATGTAAAGGTGAATCAAATTACGCCGCTACTTTTTGAAAGAGCCGATAATCCTTACCAAATGGTCAAACTTAGCGTAGAAGAAATTCGAGAAATTATTAAACCCGTTGGACTTTCACCCATGAAATCGAAAGGGGTTCACGGGCTTTCAGAAATTTTAATTGAAAAATACAACGGAGAAGTTCCGGCAGATATGGAAGCTTTAGAACGTTTACCTGCCGTTGGCCACAAAACGGCAAGCGTAGTCATGGCGCAAGCATTTAATGTTCCTTCTTTTCCGGTAGATACGCATATTCATCGATTAATGTACCGTTGGAATTTATCGAATGGTAAAAACGTTCAGCAAACCGAAAAAGATGCCAAACGTTTATTTCCTAAAGAATTATGGAATAAACTTCATTTACAAATCATTTGGTATGGTCGGGAATATTCTCCTGCTCGGGGTTGGAATCTAGAAAAAGACATTATTACTAAAACCATTGGAAGGAAGTCGGTTCTAAAAGCTTATGAAGAAAACCTCACCAAAAAGCAAAAAAGAACCCGTAAATAATTTTACGGGTTTGTTGTTTTAATTAAGTAAGTTTTCATATTGCATATGCTTACCATCTAGCACATTGAGTGCTTTCGAATAATTTAAAAGAAAACTAATGGTTTCTTTTTTTGGTCGTAGTTTTTCCACCTTCTTATTTGGTGATTCGTTGAGGTAAAGTTTTGCCATTAGCGACGTTTTTTTGTTAGTTTCATAGTAATAACGACAAAAAAAACGCCTTATTGTATCTTTTAATATTTTGTAAGCACAATATTGTGTTTATCAATAACTTTACGCAAGTTAATTAGCGCATAACGCATTCTTCCCAAAGCTGTATTTATACTAACATCAGTACGTTCCGCAATTTCTTTAAAGCTCATATCTTTATAAATACGCATCACCAAAACTTCTTTTTGATCTTCTGGTAATTCTTTAATAAGTTCACGAACATCGCTCTCAATCTGATCTTTCACCATTAATTTTTCAGCATTTAAGTCTTCATCCTGTAATACCGAAAAAATATTAAAATCACCACTGTTATCAAATTTTGGCATACGATTATTTTTTCTAAAATGATCGATCACCAAATTATGAGCAATACGCATTACCCAAGGCAAAAATTTCCCCTCTTCGTTATATTTTCCTCTTTTTAAAGTTCTAATCACTTTAATAAAAGTATCTTGAAAGATATCTTCCGTAATATCACGATCAAAAACTTTCGAGAAAATAAAGTTATAAATACGTTGTTGGTGTCTATTAATTAACTTAGAAAGTGCTTCTTCACTTCCGTCTAAATATTGCCTAACAAGGGTTGCGTCTGTAGTCGTTTGGATTTTTTTCATAGTGGTTACCTCAATTCTTAAGAAAAATCTTAAGTCAATTAAACTTTGGATTAATAAATTTTAACTTGAAGTAACTCTGCTATATAGGCTTTTAGACTTTTGGGGTTTGAAAGTGCTAAATATAACAACATATTTTTAACAAACACAAATAAGTTAAAAATTTTAACATTTATAGAATCATATTCTCACTTTACAAGACCGTCTAGATTAAGTATCTTTGCAAACTATTGTAAAAACAGCTATGACTCAAGATATTGCTCAAGTAAACCCTAAGGAAAATATCATTATTAAGGGCGCTAAGCTCCATAATTTAAAAAATATAAATGCCATAATTCCGCGTAATAAACTCGTGGTGATTACCGGTCTCTCCGGTTCTGGTAAATCGAGTTTGGCTTTTGATACTTTGTATGCCGAAGGACAGCGACGTTATGTAGAAAGTTTATCATCGTATGCCCGTCAGTTTTTAGGTCGGTTAGATAAACCCAAAGTAGATTATATTAAAGGAATTGCTCCCGCGATTGCGATTGAACAAAAAGTAAATTCTACCAATCCACGTTCTACCGTAGGAACTTCAACAGAAATTTATGACTATTTAAAATTGCTTTACGCTCGTATCGGGAAAACATTTTCTCCCGTTTCTGGTGATGAAGTAAAAAAAGATACAGTCACCGATGTGGTGAATTACATAAAAGATTTCCCGGAGCGTGAAAAATTACTACTCCTCGCTCCTATTCTGGTTGAAAAAGGTCGAAGCTTAGAAGAAAAAGTTAAAGTTTTAAATCAGCAAGGTTATAGCCGAATTAAAATTAAAGATGAAGTAAGCCGAATTGATGAAGCGAACTTAAAAAATATAAAGTCTGAAGAAGCTTTTATCGTCGTTGACCGTATCATAAAAAAAGATGATGAAGATTTTTATAACCGGTTGGCAGATTCTATTCAAGCAGCGTTTTATGAAGGTAAAGGAGAACTTTTTATTGAAAAATTGGCCGATAATAAAACCAGACATTTCAGTAATAAATTTGAATTAGACGGAATCACTTTTAACGAACCCAATGTTCATTTATTCAGTTTTAATAATCCTTACGGCGCTTGTCCAAAATGTGAAGGTTATGGCGATGTAATTGGTTTAGATGAAGATTTAATCGTGCCTAACACTTCACTTTCTATTTACGAGGAAGCAATTTTTCCTTGGCGTGGCGAGAGTATGAGTTGGTATAAAAATCAGTTGGTCAATAATTCACATAAATTCAACTTTCCAATCCATAAACCTTATTACGATCTTACGGAAGCACAAAAACAATTGCTTTGGGATGGTAATCGCTATTTTACCGGTTTAACTGAATTTTTTGAAGAATTAGAAGCCAAAGCATACAAAATTCAGAATCGGGTAATGCTTTCACGTTACCGCGGAAAAACCAAATGCCCGGTTTGTAAAGGAAAACGCCTTCGTGAAGAAGCCAACTATGTAAAAGTTGGTGGTTCGCCAATTACCGATCTAGTTGAAAAGCCTTTAGATAAAGTTGCTGAATTCTTCAAGAAATTAGAATTAAGTGAACACGATGAGCATATTGCAAAACGTTTATTGAAAGAAATCAACAACCGTTTAGCATTTCTTTCTAATGTTGGGTTAGATTATTTAACGCTTAACCGAAAATCAAATACACTTTCTGGTGGAGAGTCGCAACGTATTAATTTAGCAACTTCGTTAGGGAGTAGTTTAGTCGGTTCGATGTATATTTTAGATGAACCTTCTATTGGTTTGCATCCTAAAGATACCGAGAAACTTATTGGAGTTTTAAAAGATCTGCGAGATTTAGGTAACACGGTGATCGTTGTTGAGCACGATGAAGATATTATGAAAGCCGCCGATGAAATTATAGATATTGGTCCGGAAGCAGGTACTTTTGGTGGTGAAGTGGTCGCTACCGGAAATTACGATGAGATCTTAAAATCAAAATCGCTTACCGCTCAATATTTAAATCATTCTATGGAAATTGAAGTCCCTAAAAAACGTCGGGATTTTAAATATTACATCGATATTATTGGCGCTAGAGAAAATAACCTTAAAAATATAGATGTTCGATTTCCGTTAGGGATTTTTACGACAGTGACCGGAGTTTCAGGTAGTGGTAAAAGTACGTTGGTAAAACGCCTGCTTTATCCTTCTATTCTGAAAGAAACCGGGGGTTACGGAGAAAAAGTTGGTCAGCTAACTAAAATCGAGGGAAAATTCAGCAATACCAAACACGTTGAGTTTGTCGATCAAAACCCAATTGGTCGTTCTTCTCGATCTAATCCGGTTACTTATATTAAAGCTTACGATGATATTCGAAACCTGTTTGCAAGTCAAAATTTAGCGAAAGTTAGAGGTTTTAAAGCGAAGCATTTCAGTTTTAATGTTGATGGCGGAAGATGTGAAACCTGTAAAGGTGAAGGTGAAGTAACCATTGAAATGCAATTTATGGCCGATGTTCATTTAGAATGTGAAACCTGCCACGGTAAACGCTTTAAAAAAGAAGTCTTAGAAGTAAAATTTGAAGAAAAAACCATCGATGATGTGTTGAATATGACCATTGATGATGCGATTGCTTTCTTCAAAAAACATAATGAATCTAAAATTAAAAAGAAATTACAACCCTTACAAGATGTTGGTTTGGGGTATGTTACTTTGGGACAAAGCTCTTCTACCCTTTCGGGTGGTGAAGCGCAACGTATTAAGTTAGCTTCCTTCTTAGGAAAAGGAACTACCAAGGATAAAGCCATATTTATTTTTGATGAACCTACGACCGGTCTTCATTTTCACGATATTAAAAAGCTCCTGAAATCTTTTTATGCTTTAATTGAAAAAGGCCATTCCGTCATCGTGATTGAACACAATATGGATTTGGTAAAATGTGCAGATTATGTGATTGATTTAGGGCTTGAAGGAGGTGAAAAAGGCGGTTATTTAATTGCTACTGGAACACCGGAAGAAGTAGCTAAAGACAAGAAATCGTTCACAGCTAAATATCTTAAAGAGAAATTATAAATTGGCATAGTAATTGAATTACTATAACCAGTAATTATCGATGTAATTCGTTTACATCATAATTAATTTTTTGGTTGGTTAGTTGGAAGACCCTTAGGCGCTCGCTTAAGGGTTTTCTATTTTAATATTTTCAACACATTGAAAAACAATCAATTAAAATTATGGCACGCACTTTGTTTTATTTAAAGCGTATTAACTTAAAATTCCATAATTATGAAAAACTTAATCACCTTAGTAGTATTAGCTCTCGTTGGGTTAACTGCTTCCGCTGAAAGCAAGTCGAACGTATCGACTTATAATTATGGATATGGTTCTTCTATTATTTTTGTAGAAAGAAATGTAGAATTTGCTATTTATCCAGATGGTCAGTTTGATTTTTATTATCAAGCTAGAAATAATTTCAATTTCAATATAAGCACACCCAACGTAAATATTAGCTACAATAGCGGTTATAATTACGACCCTTATATTCAATATGATGATTATGGCGCCGTAATACAAATTGAATCGATTCCTATTTACTATGATTATTATGGTAGAATCATTCAGGCTGGAAATACACAAATCTATTATAACAATTTTGGTCGTTTAGCCCGAGTGGGTGGTTTAACCATCTATTACAATAACTACGGAAGTTTTACACATTTTTCAGGGTTTATTAATGTACACAACCGAAGATATGTATACAGACCTTGGCACCACTACTATTCGGTTCCTGTAAGATCGAGATGTGTAGTTTACACCAGACCTTACAGAACTTATTATCGACCAACACGAGTTACTTATAGAAATTATAGAAAACATTATAATGTAAATAGCAGAAGTCGAAGTAATTTTTACAGACCGTCACAAAGAGTTACTACTTATAATCGAGGTACGAGAACAAATACTAGACGTGAATTAGCTTATAACAATTCAACAAGAACGAGAACAAACGCTACGGCAACTCGCTCCAATTCGAATGCTAGTAATAAAGTTGTAAATACTAGATCGAACACCAGAGAAATAAGAAGAAATGATCAAAGATCGATGAGTACGGTAGAGCGAACTCCTAGTAGAGCAACAAACGGAAATAACAGAACTGTTCGACAAAATAATAATTCGTCTCACGTTTCAGCAAATAAAAGTAGAAGCAATTCACGGCGTGAGGCATCAGGAAGTACGGTGAATAGAAAACCACAACAGGTAAATTCTCGTACATCTAGTACAAGAAATATTTCAAGAAGTACGGCAGATAACTCAAGAAGTAGAAACAATACTACTTCCCGTTCTCCTCGATTAAGATAGTTTTTGGTTGGTTAGTTTTTTCCCCTTTCAGAATTAACTTCGGTTAAGGATGAAAGGGGTTTCTTTTTGAATTTATAATGAAAGAATAATAACGCTGAGGATGAGACCCTGAATCGAGTTCAGGGTGACGTAATTTATTAATAAATACAAAATAAGTTTTATTTTTTTCGCTGTTGAAGAAATTGTGTAAGCTCTTCCGATAAATTCATTTTATAAGCAACAAAAGCGTATAAAGCAGTCGTAACAATTCCTTTAATAGTTATACTGGCTAAGGGATGAATATTAAATTCCCAGAAATAAAACAATAAACTCGTCACTACAATTAGGCCAATAATCGGTAGGGTTTTTTGTGTAAAAGGATGTATATGAAACTTTTGATATACCAAAAATAACTTCACGCTAAAAAAGGCAAAGAAAGTTGAAAAGGTAGCAATCGCTGCTCCCCACATTCCTAATTTTGGTATAAAAACGATATTAAAAATAATGGCCAAAATCACGACACCAATCCCTACCATTAATACCAAACGGTAATAATCTGAATTAAAAAGAATACTATTGCAATTCCCTAAGAAGTTTTCATAAAGTTTAATTCCGCATAAAAAAACGATAATTCCTGTTTCAATTTGATATTCCTGCGGAATCAATTCATATAACTGTTCAACATTTGTTATAATTAAAGCGAAAATCAATCCGCTTACCAACAATAAACTCACCGATGTCTGTTTGTAAAGCTTTGCCAATTCTTGTTTCTTGTTTTTATTGAGAAACATGGCGGTGATAGGCATCGCAATTTGTTTCATTGCCCGGGAAGGTACAGCAATAACTGAAGCAATATAAACCGCAATCGCATAAACCGAAACCTGCTCGATAGGCAAATAATGCTCAATCATTACCTTATCTAAATCTAACAAGGCGGTGGAAACTGAACCAGCTATTAAAATTAAAAATGAATACTTAGCTACTCGTGAAAAATTATCAGGAAGTTGAACATCTAATTTTGGCGGAAGCAATTTAAACGCATAAACCATCAAAACCAACGTTCTTAAAACATAAATCGCGGTCAGCAAATAAATAAAACCCTCTAAATCCAGATAATCAAAATATACCATCAATAGTAAAACGGTCACCCCTACCCGATGAAATACCTCTTTCATAAAGTTGCCAAAAACACTTTTGTAAGTCAGTTTTGCCCAAGCGAAAAACACTTCAAAATAAGCGATGGAGACACTAATAATAAAAATGAGTCCGATATAATTTTGGACAGCCTCGTTGGTATCAAAATAATCCAATAAAGCTTGGTAGAAAATAATTCCTACCATCCCAATCACCAAACTCACCACTAACGGAATCACTAGCATTGTCGTTAATAGACGGTTTTGATCTTTTTCAGAATTGCAGGCAGTATAAAACTTAATCAAGGTATTGGGCGCACCAAATCCCATTAAGGGCCAAACCAAGGTACTTGCCGAAAGTAAGAACGTAATAAGCCCGTAATGCTCAGGCACTAAAAAATTGGGATACAAAAACAATACGTTTAACGCACCTATGGCAAAACCTAAATAAGTGGTTAAAATATTGTTGAACGATTGTTTTAAAACGATTCCCATTTAGTTGAATTGTTGAATGACTTTTGCCAATTTCTCAGTTAATTTTTTTCGGTGGAATTGTTCAATTTTCTCTGCGGAAGAATTCACCCTCAATTTTCCGACTTTATATTCTTGATACCAAGCGTAAAGTTGATTTTTTATTTCTTTTTTTGAGGTATAATTGAAATACTTCCCGGCTTGCGTTTCTTCTAATAATCGAATCACATCCCAATCTTCTGGTCCCATCGCCAAAATAGGTCGATTGGCTTTTACATATTCAAAAAACTTCCCGGGAATAATGCCTTGTGTTTCTTCTTTATCAATTTCAATCAACAACAAAATTTGTGCTTTTCGCTGCTGAATTAACGACTCTTCGTGCGATAAATAACCTTTTTCAATTAAATAACTTCCCAGATGATGCTCTTTAATGGAAGAAACCACACTGTCACTCACTTTACCGGCTAAAACCAATTCAAGATCATTGGCAAAACCTTCTTTTTCCGCTACAAGTTCTTGTAAAGCTTTCCATAAATTCTGTGGATTCCGTCCAGAAAGCAAAGAACCAATATGAGAAAGTCGAAATTTCTTTGCCAATGCTACTTCTCCTACTTCATCATCATCAAAACCATTGGTGATTACTGTAATGGGTTTTGGGGTAATTTTTGAAAAATCGTTTTTTGTGGTAAAACTTGTGGTTAAAATATGATCGGCGGTTTGTAACACTTCTTTTTCTAAACGAAGATGTTTTTGTTGCGAAGCTTTAGTTAATTTCAACTTTTGATGGTAACCAATTTTCGTCCACGGGTCACGAAAATCTGCGATCCAATTCAACTCTAAATTTTCTTTGAGTTGTTTCCCGATTAAATGCAAACTATGTGGCGGTCCGGTAGTGATGATCGTTTCAATGTTATTTTCTTTTAAATAAGCTGAAAGAAACTTCACCGAAGGTTTTATCCATAACATTCGTGCATCGGGTATAAATAAATTCCCTCGTACCCAAAGCATCATTTTTTGTAAAAAACCTTGTTGCTTTTCATCTTTTATAATTCCGGAGCTAATAGTTTTTGACTCCTTTTTTGAAAAAATTCCGGCGAGTTGATAAGGTTCTTTAATCGGATGTTTTACGATCGTAATTCCGCTAGGTATTTCAACTTCAAAACTTTTATCAATAATGGGATAATGCGGATTTTCAGGAACGTAAACAATAGGTTCAACTTCAAAACCTCGTAAATATTTCACGAATTTTAACCAACGTTGCACGCCGGGACCACCCGCAGGAGGCCAATAATACGTGATAATAAGTACCTTTTGCATTGCACAAAAATAGTTTTAAGCCGATTTTCTTCGGAAAGTGATCACCAAACCACCGATAAGTAAAAGTAACAGAATTCCGCCACTTGCGATGGTGATTGTACTCCCGGTTTGAATTACTTCTGGTTCAAATTTAAAAACGATCTCGTGATTTCCTGCTGGTAACATTGCCGCTCGCAACACATAATCGGCTTGAAGTATCGAAATTTCTTCTCCATCTATAGTGGCTTTCCAACCGTGCGGATAATAAATTTCAGAGAACACAGCCAATCGTTCTTCATTGGTTGAATAGGAATAGACCAATTCATTAGGTTGATATGATTTCAACTGAATTTGAGCCGTAGAATCTGCTGCAAATTGTTGCTGCGGAATTTCAGCTGAAAACTTTCTATTGACAATCGCGGTTTGCTTAGTATTTAAGCTATCTAAAGCCAAAATTTCTTCATTAGCATTTTCAACAAATTTTACTTCATCTACAAACCAAGCATTTCCGTTTGCTTGCGGATTGGGTTGTGCCATGACTTTCCCTTGATTTGATAAAATGATATATTTCGTGTTCAGCATATTTAACACTTGCTGATTGCCATCGTAAATATAAAAGTCAAATAACTCCTGAATTCTTCCCGGTTTCGCGGCGTGATAACCGCCTAATGAATTATGAAAGTAAGAAGCTCTAGCCGAATTTAACGGACTTCCTGAAAAATCTAGCACCCGATAATGGCCATCATCTTTTAAAATTTCTTGATCGGCTGCATTTGCCTGAAATGGATTTTTCATTTGGCGTTCTTGCACAAAATCATCATTATTTACATAACGACGGTCAATCCCAACCAAATCGATTACGATTAATAAAGCAAGTCCGCCAATGGCTAGGCTTTTGTTTAACTTATTTTTTAAATATGCCCAAATGAGTCCAGCTGCCAATGCCACAAACACTAAACTTCGAATGGTATCGGCATTAAAAATTGCTTTACGATCGTCTTTTAAAGCTCGTACAAAACTTTGTCCTAACTGTTGTAAATACTGTCGGTCTTGGGCGCCCACAAAATCAAAGAAAACTGATTTAGCCACCAGAAATAAAACTGCCAAACCTCCTGTAATGATAGCTGCCCATTTTAAAGCATGCTCTTTTTCTTCGTGCGTTCTTTTATTACTAAAAAATTTATGAAGTCCGTAAACCGCCATTAACGGCAAGCATAATTCTAAAATCACTTGAATAGAAGAAACTGCTCTAAACTTATTGTAAAGCGGAACGCTACTAATGAAAAACTTAGTAAGTGGAGCAAAATTATCGCCCCAAGAAAGTAATAAAGCTAAAATGGAACCGCCCACGATCCACCATTTAAATCGTCCTTTTACTAAAAATAAAGCCAATACAAATAGAAATATTACTACTGCCCCAATATAAGCCGGAGCACCAATAAAGGTTTGATTTCCCCAATAGGTCGGTGCCGAGTCTGCAAAACTCAAAGCTTGTTGCGGACTGGCTCCCATTTTTAGTAATTCATTATAAAGCTCAGAATCTTTTCCCAATTTTTCTGCGCTGGAACCTCCCATAAAACGTGGGATAAACAAGTTGAAAGTTTCAGCAACACCATAACTATATTCAGTAATGTAGTCGTATGAAAGTCCGTTGGGATTGTCTTGTGGTTCTCCATTTGGCTTGATCGTTAACCCAGTATCACCCCGCGTACTAAAATCGGCATATTCTTTCGTGGCTAAAATATTAGTTGCATTAGTTCCAATGGCAATCAGCACAGCAACTACCATGACCGCAATCGAAGTAAAATATTCTTTTAGTTGCTTCTTTCGAATAAAATCAACCAAATAAGCAATTCCTAAAACGATGACTAACAGCAGTAAATAATATGTCATTTGGAAGTGATTGGCATTAATTTCAAGTGCCATTCCTAAGGTAAGTAATAATCCTCCCCAAAGATATTTTTGACGAAAGGTGAGAATTATTCCTGCTAAAACAATAGGCATATAGGCAATGGCGTGCGCTTTTGAATTATGCCCAACACCAAGAATGATGATAAGGTAAGTGGAAAAACCAAAAGCCAAAGCTCCAAGTGCTGCCAGTTTATAATCAACCTTTAAGCATAAAAATAGAATGTAGATTCCGATGAAATAAAGAAACAAATAATCTGCGGGACGTGGTAAAAAGCGTAAAGCTCTATCTAATTGTTTGATGTAATTGTAAGGATATTCTGCGCCTAATTGATAAGTAGGCATTCCACCAAATGCAGCGTCTGTCCAATAACTTTCTTCTTCTGTTTCTTCTTTAAACTCTCTATTTTGGTGAGACATCCCAATATACTGAGTAATATCACTTTGAAAAATTACTTTTCCCTGTAAAACCGGATTAAAATAGGCTAAGGCAGCAATTATAAATCCCACAATAATCACCAAATGTGGAACAAATTTCTTCAAGTTAATGGACATAATTATTTCAAATCGTTTAGCAGCTACTAAGAACGGAAAAATTATTCAATTTCTTCAAAATCTATGTATTCCCCTACTTCTTTATTTTTCTTGCTGGAATTAGATTTTTTCTTATCAATATTGTCTTTAGGTTGCTGTTGCGTTCTATTCTGCTGAAATGGAGATTGAAAGTTTTCACCTTGATTAAAATTCCGAAAGGCTTTTTCTCCCAGTTTCTTCATGATATATTTTAAAATAAGAGGACCAAACCACCTGAAAATTATTTTAATTCCGAAGTACACTAAAAGAATAATCAGTATAATTTTTATGGCTCCTATCAATGATGCTTCTTGCATAATTTTTTTGGTACAAAACTAAAAATTACTAGTCTTAAAAACTTGATAATACCTATAAAAATTACTAAAACTATTCTATATTTGGGAAAAACTAACTTTTTATGAAGATGAAAAACTTCTTAATGGTCGGATTGTTGCTTTGCGGCCAATTTTTATTTGCCCAATATACAGAAACCATTAACTCTAACCGACCGGGAAGATCACAAGGAGCATTTGCGGTTGGTAATGGAGTTTTACAGGGGGAGTTTGGAGGACGCTATGGAAAGGATGAACACTCCCTCCTAAATACCGAAACTTCACTTTGGGGATTGGATTATGAAGTTAGGTACGGTTTTTTAATGGAAAGACTAGAAGCTAATTTAAGCGGTTCTTTTTTAAATGCTACTGAAAAATATATTGTAGGAGCTACTTCCGTAGAAAGTAAATACCGAAATTTTGAAAGCAATACATTAGGTTTAAAATATTTGATTTACGATCCGCACCGAAAAGAAATGTTAGAAGGTCCAAATTTATATAGCTGGAAAGCTAATAATACCTTTCAATGGAGTGATTTAATTCCGGCAGTATCTGCTTATGCAGGATTAAATTTATTATTGGGCAGTGCCGATAATCCTTTTATAGGACCTGGAAATGATGGAATTTCCCCACAAGTTGCTATCATTACTCAACACAACCTTGGGAGATGGGTATTTGTGATGAACTTGATTGGTGATAAATTCACGAACGATTTACCTACCTATTCAGGCATTTTTACCTTAACACATGCTTACTCCAGAGAATTATCCTTTTTTGCAGAAGCTCAAATTATTAAAAGTGATTTTTATAGTGATGATATTGCCCGATTTGGAGCCGCTTATTTGTTCAACAACGATTTTCAAGTGGATATTTCAGGCTTGGTGAATTTTAAAGATACTCCGTCCCGTTGGCAGGTTGCTCTAGGGGTTTCTTACCGAATTGATATGCACTCTACTGACGAATATATTATGGAAGATAAAGACAAAGCAAAGCAAAAAGAAGAGACTAATAAAGCGGTAGATAAAAATAGAAAAGATGGCTTTAAGCAACAAATTCAAGAAGATTAATTCCATTTTCAACTAAGAAATATGAATACAAAAAATCCCGATGATTAGTTCATCGGGATTTTTTGTATTCATAATTTATACTGAAAGCTAAGCTCCCATAGCTTGGGCAACTGCTGCTGACAAACGCTTGTAAGTTCCGTTTTCTAAACGTTCCCTAATTGCAGAAAAAGCATCTAAAGTTTCTTCTACATCTCGTAAAGTATGGGAAGCTGTCGGAATCATTCTCAGTAAAATTAATCCTTTTGGGATTACCGGATATACAACAATAGAACAGAATACCCCGTGATTTTCACGAAGGTCTTTTACCAATGCCATTGCTTCAGGAATACTTCCTTTTAAATATACTGGTGTTACACAACTTTGAGTGGTACCGATATCAAAACCTCGATCTTTTAATCCGTTTTGAAGTGCATTTACATTCTCCCAAAGTTTTTCTTTTAACTCCGGCATGGAACGTAACATATCTAAACGTTTTAAAGCTCCCTCCACCAATTGCATTTGAAGCGACTTCGCAAACATTTGCGAACGTAAATTATATTTTAAGTAATCAATTACTTCTTGATCTGCAGCGATAAATGCTCCTGTACTTGCCATTGATTTTGCGAACGTAGCGAAATAAACATCAATATCGTCTTGAACGCCCTGCTCCTCTCCTGCTCCGGCACCTGTTTTACCTAAAGTACCAAAACCGTGAGCATCATCCACAAACAATCTAAAATTGAATTTTTTCTTTAATTCAACAATCTCTTTTAACTTCCCTTGTTCTCCTCGCATCCCGAAAACACCTTCAGAAATTAAAAGGATTCCGCCTCCGGTTTGTTCAGCGATTTTAGTAGCTCTCTCTAAGTTTTTTTCAATGCTTTCTACATCGTTATGTTTATAAGTGAAGCGTTTCCCTAAGTGTAAACGAACTCCATCAATAATACACGCGTGTGCATCTACATCATATACAATCACATCATCTTTACCTACCAAAGCGTCAATGGTAGAAACCATTCCCTGATACCCAAAGTTTAATAAGTAAGCAGCGTCTTTATGTACAAACTCTGCTAATTCATTTTGAAGTTTTTCATGTAAATCTGTATGACCACTCATCATCCGAGCACCCATTGGGTAAGCAGAACCATATTTTTTTCCGGCTTCTGCATCTACTTTCCTAACTTCGGGATGATTGGCTAAACCTAAATAGTCATTCACACTCCAGGTAATTACTTCTTTACCTTGAAATTTCATTCGGTTGCTAATCTCTCCTTCAAGTTTTGGGAATACGAAATATCCTTCTGCTTGATCTGCCCATTTTCCTAATGGTCCTTTGTCTTTGTATATTTTATCAAATAAATCCCTCATAAGATTTTAAGTTTAAACCAAGTTGCAAAAATAAAATTTTTATATCTAAAAACGAGAAGTAATGCGTAGAATTGTTAACAGCTTAGTAACAAAAAAGCACCTTAAACGCTAATTTAAGGTGCTTTTCTATGATTTACAATAAAATCATTATTTTACAAATTCTATTTTTTCTGCTCCTACGTTATTTTCACTATCTGAGAATCCTTGCTCGTTCATCCAATCGTCACTATAGATTTTACTCATGTAACGGGAACCGTGGTCTGGGAAAATCATCACTACATTGCTGTTTTCATCAAATTCTCCTTCTTCTTCCAATTGTTTAATTCCCTGAAAAACCGCTCCACTGGTATACCCTACAAATAAACCTTCAGTTCTAGCAATATATCTTGCTGTATGTGCACTGGCTTCATCGGTTACTTTTACAAATTTATCGATCACATCAAAATCGGTAGCGGTTGGAATTAAATTTTTTCCTAAACCTTCAATTCTATACGGATAGATTTCATCTGGGTCTAATTCCCTGGTTTCGTGGTATTTTTTCAATACAGAACCATAAGCATCTATCCCGATGACTTTAATATTTGGATTTTGTTCTTTTAAGTATCTCGCGGTTCCAGAAATGGTTCCTCCGGTACCACTACAAGCTACTAAATGAGTGATTTTTCCTTCGGTTTGTTTCCAAATTTCAGGTCCGGTGCTTTTGTAATGAGCATCGATATTCAACTCATTAAAATATTGATTGATATAAACCGAGCCTTTCATTTCTCGATGTAACCTTTTGGCTACTTCATAATAAGAACGCGGATCGTCTGGAGCAACGTGAGCGGGACAAACATATACTTTGGCGCCCATCGTTTTCAGCATATCTATTTTATCTGCAGAAGATTTAGAACTTACGGCCAAAATGCACTCATAGCCTTTTATTACACTAACCATGGCAATACTAAATCCCGTGTTGCCCGATGTTGTTTCGATAATTGTACTGCCGGGCTGCAAAATACCTTTTCGCTCTGCTTCTTCTATAATATGAAGGGCTATCCTATCTTTTGTGGAGTGTCCCGGGTTGAAGGCTTCTACTTTCGCAAAATAATTACCTTCTAATTCTTTTGTAACCTTATTGAGCTTAATGAGCGGGGTATCACCTATGAGTTGCAATACGTCATTATAAACCTTTAAGTCTTCTTTCATAAGTTGAACTTGTTGTTAACATATAAAAATGCTTCCATCTAATGTCGGAAACATTTTTGCAAAACATCGCAAATTTACAATAATTTTTTTAATCAATTGCTAATTCCTTCTAAGTCTAATATAAAAGCATAATCTTCGGCAACTTCTTTTAAGGCTTCAAACCTTCCTGAAGCGCCACCATGACCCGCATCCATATTGGTATGAAAGAGTAATTTGTTGTTATCTGTTTTTAATTCCCTTAATTTTGCCACCCATTTGGCGGGTTCCCAATATTGTACTTGAGAGTCGTGAAAGCCTGTGGTTACCAGTATATTCGGGTAATCTTGCGCCATTACATTATCGTACGGCGAATACGACTTCATATACTCATAATATTCTTTTTCATTAGGATTACCCCATTCGTCATATTCTCCAGTGGTTAATGGGATGCTATCGTCCAACATCGTGGTTACTACATCAACAAACGGAACAGCTGCAATCACCCCATTATACAATTGCGGAGCCATATTTAAAATTCCGCCCATTAACATTCCGCCGGCAGAACCGCCCATCGCGTATAAATGTTTGGCTGAAGTATATTTTTGTTCAATTAAATATTTGCTGCAATCTATAAAATCGGTGAAAGTGTTTCGCTTGGTAAGCATTTTTCCGTCTTCGTACCAATTTCTCCCTAAATATTCGCTTCCTCGCACGTGTGCAATGGCAAAGATGAATCCGCGGTCCAACAAGCTTAACCGTGAAGTTGAAAAAGAAGGATCTGTGGTATGTCCGTAACTTCCGTAGGCATATTGTAAAACCGGATTGCTGGCGTCACGCTCCATTCCTTTTTTGTAAACCAAGGAAATGGGAATTTGCGTACCATCTTCGGCGGTTGCCCAAATACGCTCCGATAAATAATTTTCTTTATGAAAATTGGGATCTTGTACTTCTTGTTCTTTTTTGACTTCGCTTTCCTTGGTTTTCATATTAAAATCGATAATCGAAGAAGGCGTGGTTAACGAGTTATAACCATACCGAAGTACATTGGTATCAAAATCGGGATTATTGCCGGTGTAAGCCGTGTAAGTTTCATTATCAAAAGGCAGGTAATAATCTTCTTGATTGTCCCAACTCATAATCCTGATTCGGTTTAAGCCGTGATAACGTTCGCTGAGCACCAGGTAGTTTTTGAAAATATCCATATCTTCTAACAAGACGTCTTCCCGATGCGGAATCACTTCTTCCCAATGTTTGGAAGCGGTTTTATCTACCAAAGTTTTCATCAACTTAAAATTCTGCGCATCATCTTTATTGGTGATGATGTAGAAATGATTTTCAAAATGAGAAAAACCATACTCAACTCCACGAACCCGTTCTTGAAATAACTGAAACTGTCCGCGTGGTTTATCGGCATCTAAAATTCGGTATTCATCGCTCATCGTACTGCTAGAACCGATGATGATGTATTTTTTAGATTTTGATTTATAAACATAAGTATTAAAAGTTTCATCGTTTTCTTGATACACCAACATATCATCGTCGGGATTTTCGCCTAAAATATGTTGGTAAATCCTATCGGAACGCAGCGTTTCTTCGTCTTTTCGGGTGTAGAAAAGGGTTTTATTATCGTTGGCCCACGTGGAACCGCCGGTGGTTGTTTCAATTTTTGTAGGAAGAATTTCACCGGTTTCCAAATTTTTAATCTGAATGGTATATTTTCTTCTACTAACGGTATCGACGCCAAAACTGACGAGTTTGTTGTTGGGACTTACGCTAACTCCGCTTAATTTGAAATAGGAATGACCCTCGGCCATTTCATTGCAATTGAATAAAATTTCTTCTTCGGCGTCTAAAGTTTCTTTTTTTCGGGCGTAAATGGGATAGCCTTTGCCTACTTCAAAACGCACATAATACCAATAGCCATTTAATTTATAAGGAACGGAAGAATCGTCTTCTTTGATTCGGCTTTTCATTTCTTCAAACAGGTTTTCCTGAAACTGCTTGGTATGCGCCGTCATCTTTTCGTTATAGTCATTTTCTTCTTCTAGGTAATTAACTACTTCGGGGTTCTCGCGTTCCTTCAACCAAAAGTAATTATCTATTCTTGTATCGCCGTGAATGCTTAATTCTTTAGCTATTTTTTTGGGTTTGGGTGGACGTATATCTTCTTTTATCATGTTGATGGACTTCTATTTTGAATGGCTACAAAGGTAAAATTTCGGCAGAAATGAGGAAGCATTCTAAGTATTTAATAACTTTGCGGTTGAACCAAAAAATAAAAAGGCTATGTTCGGAGATATGATGAACAAATTAAAGGAAGCGCAGGCGAAGGTTGAGGAGACTAAAAAGCGCTTAGATACGGTAACGATGCAGGAAAAATCGAGTGACGATTTGCTAAAGGTGACCATCACGGGAAACCGGGAAATTAAAAATATTGAAGTGGCGGAAGAATTGTTGGAAGATAAGGAGCAATTGGAAGATTATTTGGTGTTAACGCTGAATAAAGCCATTAAAAGGGCTTCTGATATGAACGAAGCAGAATTAGGTGCTGCCGCGAAAGATGGTATGCCTGACATTCCGGGAATGGATATGTTTAAGTAAACATTTTAGGGATTGGAAATATTTGGAAAACCGGAGCGAAGGCTTCGGTTTTTTTATGGGTGATGGGATGGTTTTTGAGAAATTTTATATATTTAGGGGGTTGTGTTTAGCCTGAAATAACTTATATTAATCAATTTTTGATAAAATAACAATTCTAATGATTTAAGATCATAGTTAAAGAAACAAGAAAAATAATTAAAGCTACAAGTATGTATATTTAGCCTGTTAACTTGCAATAATTTAACTTTAGTATACACAAAAATAAAATTAGTGGATAAAAAAAAATTACAACAAAAAATTAATTCGAAAAGAAGCGATTATACAAAAAAGAGAAGATTAAAATATCTAAAAGAAAAAGAAAAAAACATAGGAAAGCCATTTTCAGTTCGACAATTTGAAAATCTGGTTAAAAATTCTATTTCAAAAAAATTACCATCTACTTTTTCTCTTCGCGAGAATACAATAGAAACGATTGAATTTATTAATGATTTAAAAGAGTTAAAAAATTCTAATATGCGTATTTATCTTAATATGAAAAATGTTAAGACTATTACAAATGGAACAATCGCACTTTTACTTTCCGTAGTTAACGAATTTACCGCTAGAGGTAAAAAAATTATTGGTAGTAAACCTAAAAATCCAAAGGCAAAAAGGGTTCTTGAATTATCAGGCTTTTTTGATTATATGTCAGGAAGTATTGAATACTATTCAGAAGTAAATTCTAATACAATCATAGAACAAAGTAATAAGTCTGTTGAACCTCAAAGTACTGCTAAAGTTGTTTCAAGTGCAATGAAAACTGTTACAGGAAAATCTCAAAGAAATAAAAAACTCCAAGGTCTATTTATTGAGTTAATGGCTAACTCTATAAATCACGGTTTTCCAGGTAGTCAAAAAAAGAAATGGATTCTTTCCACAAGTCATTATCAGAAAGAAAGATATGTTAGTTTTTCTTTTATTGATAATGGAGTTGGTGTACTAAAAACTTTAAACCAAAAAATAGGAAGACAATTATTAACTTTATTTAAAGGAAAACAAGATTTACTTCAATCAGCATTTAAAGGTGAAATCGGGTCTAGAACAGGTCTGCCATTTAGAGGCAAAGGACTTCCATTCATAAAAGATAAATATGATACAAATAGAATAAGTAATCTTTTTATTTTAACAAATAATGTTATATTAGATTATATAAGTAATGAGTTTTATGAAATTGACATTCCGTATAGTGGTACATTTTACTATTTTGAACTTAATTCTAACAATCAAATATGACAATTGAAATTAATATTGCAAGAGATTTTTCAGAAACACCTGGAGCAAGATATAAGACAGATGGTGATTTTTCAGGTCAAGAGTTTTTCGAAAATATTTTAGAACCAAAATTTTTAAGTATCAAAGAAACAAATGATAAATTAATAATTAATCTCGATAATACAGCAGGATATGCTACGTCATTTTTAGATGAAGCATTCGGAGGCTTAGCCAGAAAGTATGGAAAAACTAAAGTCCTAAACAAAATAGATTTCATATCTATTGAAGAACCGTATTTGATTGAGGAAATTAAATCTTATATGGATGAAAAAAGAAATTAATATATATTGGTTAATACCAATAATTTTAATTTCTGGATTATTTGGGTTTTTAACTAATTCTTACAGCTTTTTTAAATTTAAAAATGAAATTGATTTAGTTAGTTTATTTTCATTATTAGTTACTACAACATTTGGGTTTTATATTTCTTCGACTCTACAAAAAAACTTAGAAGCAAAAAAGTTTGAAAAAGAGTTAATTCAACAATCAATTAAGCAATTGAATCAAAAAATTAAAAATATAGATAAGTACTTATCTATAAATTCTCTAAAATTCAGTGAAACGACACGTACTTTCAAAGATATAAGTTCTTTAATTTCTGAATTAAAAGACTTAAATGAGATTTGTTCAATAATTGAAGAAAATGAGATTTTAAAATTAAGAACTCTATTTAATGATATAAAACCTATAATAACTGGTGCACCAACTAGTAATAATAAATTTGTAATTTCAAATGAACATAGAAGTCTATCCAAAAATAAATTAAAAGAATTTAAATATAATCTAATTAAAAATATGGTAAAAATTAATAGAAAATAATCGCTAGTTCATTTTACCCAATAAATAAAAAGGGAATATCTTTTGAATGTGATATAAAGGCTACTCCTTTAAAAAATTAGTTATATTAGTATTATGAATTTAAAGGAATCTATATCTTATAAAATGAGTGATTTTTTATCATTATGCAAAACTCATAATGTGAAGCGTCTGTACGCATTTGGTTCTTCTATAACTAATCAATTTAGTGAAAATTCCAGTGATATAGATTTACTCATTGAAATTGATAATGATGATCCTATTAAACGTGGGGAAAACCTTATGGATATTTGGGATAAATTAGAGCAATTTTTCCAACGAAAAGTAGATTTACTTACTGCTAGTTCTATAAAAAATCCTATTCTTAAAAAAAATATTGACTCCACAAAAATTTTAATCTATGATGGACAAAAGCAAGAAATATCTATCTGATATTTTGATCGCCATCGACTTAATAGAAAAATTTACTGTTGATGTTACAGATTTCAGTCTTTACGAAGACGATTTAAAAACCCAAAGTGCCGTTGAAAGACAATTAGCCAATATTGGAGAAGCTTTAAATCAGCTTAAAAAAGCGGATACTTCTATTAAAATTGAAAACGATAAACAAATCATCGCTTTTAGAAACAGATTGGTTCATGCTTATGACAGTATCGATAACTCGATTGTTTGGGCAATTATTAATCGGTATTTAATAAAACTAAAAGAAGAAATTATCAGTTTAGATGGAAAATTTTAAGTTATTAAAAATAAATTTTACAGTTAGGAAGCTGTTTTTTTATTCTATCTTTTTCTGCTTCGGGAAAGTTGTTGTTTAAAGCAATAAGCGTTTTTAAATTTTTCAATTTTTCAAGACCTTCTGGTAGTTTAGTGAGATTATTATTAGAAAGTATCAGCATTTTTAAAGTTGACACTTCCGTAAGTTCATTGGGTAAGGTTTTCAGTTCATTATCATTTAAAATTAAAGATTCCAGACTTTTTAATTCTGAAATTTCTGAAGGGAATTCTTTAAGCTGGTTATGTTCTAAATTTAACTCTTGAATATTTTTTAAGTTCAGATAATTTGCATCTAATTCATTAAATTGATTAAACCCTAAATGTAATAACCTTAATTTTTTTAGGTTGCTAATTTCTTGCGGAAGGTGACTAAGCTGGTTATTATCTAATTCTAATACTTCTAAATTTTCACAATTTCCCAATTGCTTAGGAACTGAAGTTAGTAAATTAAGGGAAAAGTGAAGGTTTTTAAGCTGCTTTAATTTTTCTATTTCCGTAGGGATCACCGCAATATTATTACTTCCCAAGTCAAGGGTTTGTAGTTTACCTAATTTTTCAATTTCTCTGGGAATGTAAGTGAGTGAATTGAGTTTTAGGTTCAGATGGTTTAAGCTTTTTAGGGTGAAAAGTTCTTTATCCCATTTTGAGATATTATTCCGCATCAGGTTAAGAAATTCTAATTCCTTCAACCTTTGTATTTCAGTGGGAACAAAAAATAAATGTTGATCGCGAAGGTTAAGCTGTTTTGCATGTTTCGCTTGTACAGCTTCTTCTACTGAATAATAAATAGGATTTTTAATAGGGTTCGGGATTTGAGCCTGAATACCTCCTATTAAACCTATCATCAAAATGAAGCTTGTGAATAAGACGGGACATTTGAATTTTCTCATACTGTCAAAAATAAAAAAGACCGGTAAAGCTTTACCGGTCTCTTTTTTAAGTTACTGTTATTAATGTTACTCTGTTGTTAAAACTTTGTAACTACCTGAATTACCATCTACTGTAACCTTTACTACCAAAATTTGGGAGCCTTTAGCTACAGAAGAAAGGTCTAAACTTAAGGGTTGATTGGTTACTTCTGCACTAGGTAGGTATTTTATTCTTCTTCCTAACATATCGAATACCTCAACACTAACTTCATGTCCTTCTTTTACAGAAATGTTTAGGTTCCCTTGTGTCGGGTTGGGATAGATAGAAATTTTATCTTTTAAATTTTCATCTATACTCAGAGTTTGAACTTCGATATAATCATCTTTTACTACTTCATTACTTCCCGCAACGTTAGACGTTTCTAAAGTTACATTAAAAGTACCTTCAGTATCGTAAGTTACCGTTGGATTCATAGCAGTAGATGTAGAAGGATTGCCTCCTTCAAAAGTCCAGTTCCAGGCATCTGGATTATTAGAACTTAAATCTGAAAAAGTGACTGTTTGCCCTTTAGCCACTTGGACTTTATCTGCTGTAAAATCGGTGACGGGAGTTTGAATTCCTAAATTTTCATTTAAAGAAAATACTACTGTTGAAGATGCATTAATAGTTATGTTATTAAAGGTCGCATCTTTTTGTGAAGCATTGTTACCGTTTGGATGCTGTATAGAGAAAAAGCCATATTTATAATCTGGTGTAAATGTTAAACCAGTAGGTTCAGACCCAGCAGGCATAGAAGCAAACAATTCTACCTTTGGATTGGTTTGTGTATGATCTGGGCGTACTACCCAAATATAGTTATTGCCACCATCTTGCAATACCCAAAGATTTCCTTTATCGTCAAAAGTTAGGTTATCATTTCCGTATCCCCAAGCTTCAGATACAACTCCATTTGTAGTTTGAATATCATAATTCATTCCACCTAAGAAAGTTTCAAATTCAGAAACATCATTTCCGTTATCTTTAAAACGGTACACTCGCCCCCTACCTTTTGCTGTAAAATAAATTTTACCGTCAAGACCTATCTCACAATCTTCAACACCGTTAAAATTAGTTCCACCGAGGGCTCCGGCAGTAGTATTTAAGTTGTTTCTTTCTAATTGGGTATCGTTTGGTACTTCAATCCATTCTGCTATACTACTATTGGGTTCATCATTGGTTAAACCAAGATTAAGTTTTAATACATATACAGTTCCCGCGGTTAAATCTCCAGGAGTATCCATCACATATTTATAAAGACAATGTGTCCCTCCATCTTCACCATAATAAGCTGTTGTAGCATCTTGAGAGATTACTACATTTTCGTGATTCATTCTTCCCATCGCCCAAAGTTTTTCTTGACCGTTTCCGTAATCCATCACTTCTGCAGTGGTAGGATCAATCTCTACCAACCAGCCTACGTCTTCATAACCATCATTATTATTATCTCCGTTATTGGTAGATTCTTCAGCAGTGACTACAGTTCCCCAAGGGGTTATTCCTCCTGAACAGTTTCTAGTGGTAGTTTCCATTGCAGTGTTATATAAATCTACCGGTTGACTATTATCCAACACCCAAAGAGTAGTATTGTTATTTAAATGAAGATCTACAATAGAAACTCCTCCTGGTGTGTTTTCATGATTTACAGATAAGTAACCTTGTTCACTACTCCCATTAAGGGGAACATAAGCCGTAAAATCATTATTTCCCGGTACATTTCCAGAACCATCCATATAGGCATCACCTTGTTTAAAAATTAATTGAAAACGATGATCTTCCGGAATTATTAATTGATTGGTTTGTGCAGTTGGTGCTATAGAAGTAAAACAACCAATATGTGGATTATTACAATTAAAATTAAAGTCTACTACATCTTCTATAAACATATCAAATTTTAAATCTGAACTTTGTCCATCTCTGTTATGAACCTCTACCGCTATTCGGTTTTCTCCATCTTGGAAAACTGTTTTAGGTAACTCATACATATGATACCTCCCTTCATCTGCTCCATCCACTATAGAGGAAGAAGTAGTTTGATAATCTATTGATCCAGATGGCATATTATCTCTAATAACCTCTATTCCATTCACATACACAATAGAACCATCATCTCTTTTTATTCCAAACTTTACAGTATTTGCTACAGAAGTAATATCTACATCTATATCTCTCACAAAATAGCTGGTGATATATTTATTTGAGCCGTTTGGGCCATAAGAAATTTTGGTATTCACCGGATCTCCATATCCTAAAGGGGCATAACCTATAGACCATCCAGTTACATCATAAGAGGCATCTTGCCAATTATCATTATCAAGACTTACGCCGGTATCTAAATAATACCATTCTGAATCTTTAGGAAAAGGATAGGAAGCATTATCGAGGGAAGGCTCTAAGTAATCTACCGACATATCAAAACGCAAGTCTGAACTTCCTGCCGAACCTTGGTGTAACTCTACAGCAATCACGTTGGTTCCATTTTGCAATAAATTGCTAGTTTGAATTTGATGCCAAGTAGATTCAGCAGATCCTCCAATTGCTGAAGAAGCATAGGTATTATAAGTAATAGGTCCTGAAGGCATATTTAATCTAGATACTTCTGTACCATTTAGATAAATTACAACTCCATCGTCTTTTACTACGTTAAATAATAAATCACCATATTGGCTAGCATTGGTAACATCAAATGTATACCTGAAATAGTAAGTTGGATATTTATTATTGGAATCTGGACCATAATCTAAAGGAGTGGTTTCAATTCCATCACCATAACCGAACAAACCATTTCCAAATTCCCAAGCAGAATCATCATAATTAATGTCTTTCCAGTTTTGCGAATCTAAACTAACGCCATTGTCATTGTATTTCCAAATATTTTCAGAAGCAATAGGAAAACTTCCCATAGGATAAGTATCTAATTTTTTCCAGGCCAAATAGAGGTTAGTAGAATCGATTTCAATTTTTGGAAAAGAAATTAAGTTATTGGTTTTGGTACCGCTAGCTAGAAAATTAGCTGAAGTTGTTGGGTCTCCTTCTATTAAATAATACTCATCAGATAAAATTTGTGAATTATTTAAATTTGAAAATATATGAGTTAAATTTACTTGCGGCGTAATAGAATCTATGGTATGAGGATCCACTAACCACTTTGTATTTAAATAAAGTGTATCTGCAGAAGTATTACCCAAGAATGGTAAAACTTGATTATTTACATCTTCTTTTGCAATCACAACATTGCTGTCATAATCACTAATCATATCTTGTATAGAAAAACCTATGGAAGCATCATTTTTAGCGCTCCAATTGGCAGCGACATGATTTTGAAAAGGTGCTACTAAATTTCTTACCGGAGCATTAGACCCTTCAATACTTGCAGATGTATAAGAAACGTCTGCTTTTGTACCAGAATTGATGATAGTTCCTATATCTCCTTGGTTAAATGTAAAATTATATTCTAAATTAGAAGCACTACCATCTAATGAAACATACATATTTTCATGGATATCGTCTGCAGTCCTTTCTGAAGACCATATTCTCAACTCATCCATTTCGGAAATGGTTTCCCCTCCGTAATTAATACTTTTTCCTAAAGCAAAATCCCAGTTGGTATTGGTGACAAAAGTTCCGTAATTCACCTGAGTTTTAAAATCTCCATTAATGTAAATTTTGGCGGTATTGTTAGGCGAAGCTGTAACCGCTACATGGGTCCACTCTCCAATATTCACAGGTGCCCCAGAGTTTAAACTATTCCAACTCCCGGTATTGGTACCAAAAACTAATTGAATAGAATTATCGGCCGGCATTTCTAAAGATAATCCGGTAGTATTGTTATTACTAAACCTACCGTGGTTAGAAATTAGTTTATCGTTTGTTCCTGGGTCTTGCTTTAATTTTACCCAAAATTCAATTGTAAAATCTCCCGATAAAATAGGATTAATATCTGCAGAAGGAATAGAGACCTGATGTCCTCCAGCTAAAGAGAGAGCCCCTCTTTCTGTAGAATCGATAAGCATAGATTGACTTTCTAAAACTGTTTTAGTTTCAATTAAATTCAAATCTACATTTTTTGTAAAGGTCTTTTTCAGTTTATAGGGCTCGCCAAATAAACTAATTTGTTTGTTTCCGCTTTCTCCTTTTAAGCTTGTAAAACTTAAACAGATAAACGAAAGTAAACTTAAATAAAGTAAGCTTTTTTTCATGGTTAAAAGTTGATTTTGATTTAATATTTATAAGTGAAAAATAATTTTTAAATTATTGAAACAGTAGATTTTAGATTTATCTAATCTTTATTGAATTATTACCTTATTCAAAGAAATTTTTAGCAGGATAATCTCTTATCCCGCTAAATACAAGCTTAATTACTTTTTAAAACTTTAAAGGTTTTACTATGCCCTCCTTGGCTAACTTTTATAATTAAGAAATTGTTAGTTAATAAACTGGAAGAAAGATCAATCTCTATTGAATTACCTTGATTCATTTTACGATTTACTGTATAAGTTCTCCCTAATAAATCATATACTTCTACTGAAACATCTTGTAGATTTAAAAAACCTGAAATATTAACTGTACCAGAAGTTGGATTGGGGTATAAGCTTATTTGTTCAAATAATTTTTGGTCTTGAGATAGTGTATTATCTCCCCAAGCCAAGTAATAAAAAGCTTCTTTAATAGTTACATCGTTAAAATCTACTTGGTTTCCATTTAAGGAACCATCTGCTGCAATAATTAAATTACTACCGATGGTATCTTGCTCTACCAAATAAAACTCTGGGGTTAACTTACTAATAGAATCATAAACTGAAGTACCTAGACTTTCATCTAAATTTATACGGAAAGAAGTATAGGGCATATTAAGCGGATCTATTTGCCAACCCCCTTTTAGGTAATATAAATCTACATAGCCATCTACTTTGTCCATTGATGTACTATTATTTTTACCAATTACTATATTATTGATATAACTGTTAATAGCTGTAGTAGTTTCTAGACCTTCATTAATTACATAATCATTTTTACTCCACTGTCCCACTACTTTATTTTGAAAGTCTGGAATTATTGGAGACACTGGTGAAGTAGCAGCAATTAAACTTGCTCCATCTAAATTGATATCAAAAGCTTCACTTCCTTTATCTTTTAGTAGATTTATATTTGTAGTAAACGTTTCAAAATCGTAATAAAGTGCTAAATCTTGTTCTGTGCCCGTTAATGGATAATGCATTAGTTTCTCTATTTCTGATACTGTTAAAGCACGTTTCCATATTCTCAACTCGTCCATCTCTGCATTCACATCACTTCCATAAGCAGGACTATCCCCTATTCCTAGCCCCCAAGAATTAGGAATGTACTCTCCATAATCATCACCTCCTACATAATTCCCATTTAGATAATATTTAATAGAGTCGTTTTTAACCGCTGTCACGGTTACGTGGTTCCATTCACCTACATTCCAAACATCTCCTTGTTCAGAAATAGCACCCCAACTTCCTGTATTGGTTCCCCAAACAATATTCAACTTATTACTATCTGGATATTCAAAAGAGATTCCGGTAGTATTATTATCAACCCGGCCATTACTTGCTAAAATTTTATAGTTATTTCCTGGGTCTGCATTTAACTTTGCCCAAAACTGAATTGTAAAATCATTTTGTAAGACTGAGTTAATAACATTCCCTGGAATTATCATATTTTGACTGCCCGGCATTCTTACTACTTCCCCACGTGAAGACTCAATATCTGCCTGCTCCATAATTTCTTCATCTGAAATAAGGCGTGCATATAAATTCAAATCATCTAACAATCCTTCAAAATTCTCCCCTATTTTAAGACTACCAAAAGATTGTCGGGAAGAAAGAACATTATCCCAACTTTCAATTAAAAACCCATTATAATAAAGAGATAAAACCCTTTTTACATTATCATATTTCCAAGTAATAAAAGACCAGCTATTGGCTGCAATACGAAATTGACTTGTTTTATTAACCTGCATAAAATGATCTTCATAATAGAGATTTCCATTGGAGGTAATCCCAAAAGAAAGACCATTCGAATTTTGTTTATTAGAAAATATAACCGCTTTGTTACTTACCTGACTCGGGTTTAGCCAAAACGTTAGGCTAAATGCTTTATCGTGTAACTTTAAGCTTTTAGAGGATGAAATTTCTAAGGAGGAAGTTGCCGAAAATTCTGCAGCTTCATTCATCTCATGATTTCTGCTTTCTGTAAAAGAAATATTTGATGCTGTACTACTTTGTTTATATATTGACGTATCCTGCACCGAGTTTTCAATAGGTAATGCTAAGTTATGAGCATCACTATTCTGACTGGTAAGCATATCTTCATGAATTATTTCTTCAAAATAAGGCTGACCATCTAAACCAACATATTCTACTTTCATCCTCCGATCTTCCACTTCTCCATAAACATTCACTCTTAAGTAAGTCTGTTTTACTCCCTGAAGAATATTGTTTGTACCATAATTCACAAAATAGTTGCCATTACCAACATCAGAGTTTAAGTTCCCGGAAAGTACATCTATTAAAGGATAGTTTACATCACCATCACGAAGCATAAATTTTTGCTCGTGAATATCTGCACTAAAGGAAAGTACTCCATTTATATTATTGCCTTGAATGTAATTAATTAGCTCTGTTGATTGATCGGTATTACAAAAATTTCTGCCCCCACAGTTTCTTTGAAAAGAGGGAGTACCATTAATTAGCACTTTAAATGTGGCAGTAGAATTAAGTAAGGAAGTTTTTAACCATTCTAATTGATCGGGTCCCAAATGCTGTTGGGTTCCATCCCGGTAACTACGGTTGTCCAATAAAAAATACTCCACATCTTTATATTGATAAGAAGAATACAAACCTTGACCTTCAGGAGTACTTTTATACTCTGGATTTGGCCACCAATCCATAAAAATCTCTCGTGTTTGATCTATAGTTGGCATATTTTTATTGAATTCATTCGGGCCTAAATCATGGTTATCTGTAATTGCCAGTTGCGGCATAGCCACTGTTAAACTATCGTGATAGTCCCTTTGAAAACGATAGCGGTCAAAAGCCATATCTTTATTTGCCCAATCATCTACACCAGTAGGACACTGTCCCATCGCATGCTGTAATCCCAATAAGTAAGTCGCATCCCCCAACCAAATCATCATATCACTTCCCTCTTCTGTCATTTTATTAAAAATGGTAGGACTTCCATTAAAGTGAAAAGCAGATTCAGGTAAGTCTATACAACGGGTTAAATCATATATTCTTCCACAACCACCAGATAAAAACTCAAAATCATCAATACTATTTTGATCAATATTAATTGATGTTTTTCTATTTGTTACTGTATTTCCATTAGCTAATAATTGAGCTGTATAAGTTTCTCCACTTGTTAAATTGGTAAACTCATAAGAACGAAGATTATACCCTAAACGAGTATCTTGATTGTAAACGGAGCCCGTAAGGGCTATAGATGGATTGTTATTATTAGTAAAAGAAAGACTAAGGCTTTCACCAGAGCCAGTATTGTTTTTAGTAAGCATCCATACCCGAACTGAATTATTATACACCGGACTTAACATAGGTCCGTAGACAATAGAATCTCCCGGTATGGTTATTTGTGCGCTCGAAGACCAGCCTAAAAGACTGAGTAAAATTAAACTGAAGTAAAGTGATTTTTGATTCACAATAGGTTAGATTTTAGTTGATATTCATCAATAATTTTTCGCAAAAATATCTGATCTATCAACTAAAAACCCTGATTGTTTTTTAAGCTTGATTTAAATAAAAGTTACCTAGTTTACTGAATACTTAATTGAATGTTAACTACCAAAAAAAGTACTCCTTTAATTTAATTTTGTCCCTTTCCTAGCATAGATTCTAGAAATAACGTTCAGTTTACATCAAAAAAATAAAGTAAATCAATATTAAATATAATTAAGTTAATATAGAACATATTAAAAGATTCTTTCATTCTACATTACCATTAAGTGAATTTATAAAAGAGATCAGATCTTTCTTCTCCCTAGCAGATAATTCCAAAGGATCTTTAGAAAGGGTCTGATTAGGCAATTCGTAACCTAGTCCCATCCCGGCAGCACCACCTTTATCATAAAAATCTATTACCTCTTCTAATGTTTGATAAGATCCGTTATGAAAATACGGGGCAGTTAAGGCAGCATTTCTTACTGTAGTGGTTTTAAAAGAATATTTATAGATAGGAAGTAAATCTTCATAAATATTATTTTTATACCTACCTAAATCTCGATCTATTTGCAAAACCTCTGGCGCTGTTAAAATCCCGAGCACTTCACTTTCGTTTTCCTTAAATAATGGAGGTACCAAACCGCTAAAGGTAGGAGGAAAATGACAGGTAGCACAATTAGCCTTTCCCATAAACAAATTAAAACCTCGCTTTGCAGAAACAGGTAAATTGCTTTTTTCTCCACGTACAAATTGATCAAATGGACTATTAAATGAACGTAAAGAAATTACATACGATGAAAGTGCTTTAGAAAACTGATAACGACTAATGCTTGGTTCTGAAAAAATCTCATTAAACAAACGTATATAGGTAGGATTGTTTTTTAATTCACTCACTATTTTACTAAAACTAGTATTATACTCTAAATGGTTATCTATTACATGCTCGGCCTGATCTTCTAAATCATAGGCTCTTAAATCGTAAAAATAACGATCAGAAAAAACAACATTTATCAAACTGGGGGCATTACGCTGTACTCTTTTACCATTTATATTTGCCAACGATTTTACTTCTCCATCTGTAAAAGCTAATTTAGGTTGATGGCATGACGCACAACTTATATTTTTACCATTACTTAAATTTTTATCATAAAATAGTTTTTCACCTAACTTGCGTAGCTTTTCAGAATCCTGCCCCTCTTTTAAAAGACTATAGTAATACGGGTTTAATAATTCAGGGGAAAAAACAGAAGTACTTTCAGCATTCCAAGAAGCAATTTTACCATAATTTTTGGCACTCGACACTAAGCCTAATTCCTGCTGAAGTATCCCTAATTTAGCATAAAGCGGATCAATATAAGTTTTTAAAAAAGTTAACCTATCAAACGTTTCAAAATTTTGATGAACTTGTAAATAATCCTGAGCTTCAAAAAAAAGTTGTTTTATCTCATTCTTCGTTTTAGAAGAAACTCTATTAATTAAAGGATGAGTAAGGCTCTCTATTCCACTCATACTATATTTTGCTTCGTTAATTGCATTTAAAGAGCCCGGAGTATCAAACCCGGTAATACCCATACTAAAAATCCTCATAAGTTCTAAACGTGAAGCCTCCAAAACTTCAAAATCATAAAAAAAAGCACGCTCTTCCATGTGTTTTCTCAAAGGAATCAAAAAACTTTTCAAGCGTTTTGAAAGTTGAAGAATTTTAGTAGCATCCAATTCATTTTCAGCAAAAATTAATTCATCTAAAGTTTGCAAACCTTCTGGTGCAGCTACTCTTGGTTTTCCTAAATAATGTCCTGCTTCCAATACATCTAAGGGTAAACTTTTTTTATAAGCTTCTGGGGACATTACATAATAATCGGGTGCATCTTTTTTTATAGGAAAAGGATCTGGATGCGGTAATGGCGCTCCATTCACATAAGCTTTAATATGTTCAGGATAATAATACGTTAAAGCCCCTTCTGCTTTTTTAAAAGCATAACGGGTTTGCTGTAATTGTTGTTGAAGTTCTTTTTTAGAAATTTCTTTGTGCTGAAACTTTTCTGCATTTAAAACCAACAAATCAATTTCTTGACCCAATTGATCTACCTGACGCTTAATAATACTTGAAAAATCTACTTGATAAATTTCAGTTGCAGAAGTATAGGCCCCACAGGCCCATACCCCTACACCAGCCCCCAACACCAATAAGAACCGGATAATTTTTCTCAGGGAAAATAACTCAATAGCTTGCTGAAGAAACATCATTTAAAGATTTTAAAAAAGCGATGATGGCTTGTTTTTCTGCGCTGGTTAAATCTAAGGGATCTTCACCCAACGTTTGGTTGGTCACATTTAATCCTTTTCCCACTCCTCCTCCATCATTATAAAAGTCCAATACTTCTTCTAAAGTAGTATAAGCGCCATTATGAAAATAGGGGGCCGTTAAACCCACGTTTCTAACGGTAGTGGTTTTAAACGATTTTTCATAAATCCAAGCTTCTTCGTTTTCAATTTTATTGCTCAAACGACCGCGATCTTGATCTAATTGTAACTGATGGGGTTGCTCCAACACTCCTAATATTTCGCTTTCGGTATCACTGTAATATGGCGGAACCAATCCGGCAAAAGTGGGCGCAAAATGGCAAGTTCCACAAGCTGCTTTTCCCATAAAAAGATTAAAGCCTTGTTTTACTTCCTCACTTAACGTATTGGTTTCGTTTCTTATGTATTTATCAAATTCACTATTAAAGGAAGTAAGCGAGAGCACATAAGATGCTAAGGCTTTGGTAAAATTCTCCCGATTAATACCTGTTTTTCCAAACACGGTTTCAAATTTATTGGTGTACTTCTTTTCTTTTTTCAGTTTTGCTAAAATTGAACTATAAGCGGTATTAAATTCATCTTGATTAAAAATAACGTGTTCTGCTTGCTGTTCTAAGGTATAAGCCCGTAAATCGTAAAAATACCGATCAGCATAGACCGCATTTAACAAAGTAGGTGAGTTTCTTAAAACGGTTTTACCTTGTGCGTTGCTCATTGATTGAGGTTGCCCATCAGTAAAGGCCCGTTCAGGTTGGTGACAGGAAGCACAACTCATTTTACCATCATTGCTCAACACAGGATCATAAAATAACGATTTGCCCAGTTCATTCAGTAATTTACTGTCTTCTTCTTTTTTTAATTCAGTAAAGAAATACGGATTTAAAAAGTCTTCACTAAATATCGATTCGCTTTCAGGATTCCAAGCAGAATTATAGGCTAAAAATTCAGGTAACTCAGATTTTACGCCTCCTAACTTTTTATAAATTGGATCGATATAATTTCTGAAAAATGTAAGTCGATCAAAACTGTCAAAATCGTTATGCTGATTGAGGTATTGAATCGCTGCCGCTAATTTCTGCTGAAGAAATTCTGCTGTTTCGGTATTGAATAACCGTGGGTTTTCCTTTATAAATTGAAGCATACTTCCCAACGAAACTTTGGCTTCGGGTAAAGCGTTTAAAGAGCCCGGAGTATCAAACCCAGAAACGCCCAAACTAAAAATGCGAATCAACTGAAGTCGAAGCGCAGGAATTAAAGTTTTAGAACGTATGGATTTATTAGGAAGACTTTCAAACAAAAGCCCATAGGAATTTTGCAATTTCGTAGCAATAGAAGATATTTTGGTTTTCTCGTCTTCCGGATTTTCTGTAAAAGCCAATTCGTCTAACACCTGTAAGCCTTCCGGCGGAACGATATCGGGTGAAGTTCCAGTTCGTTCAATATGTAAAAGAGGTGCGCCGTTAATGTGACTGTTCACATATTCGTGAAACTCATAGTCTAAGTAAAACTCTATTTTTTTAAAGGCTAAGCGAGTATTTAAAACGGCCGTTCTTAAAGAATCTTTATCGACATTCCCTAACTGAAAACCTCGTGCTATTTGCTGTAACTGCTCTACCTCTTTGTAAAATTTTTTGGCAGTGGTTAAAATAAAATCTGATTTTTGATAATATTCTTCTTTCTCGTTTTGAAATGAAAAAAGCATCACCATTCCCATAACAATAATAGTTACTAAAAAAAAAGTTTTGATAGGTCGAGTAAGCATAAGCCGCAATTTCAAAATCTGCCAAACTTAAGTCTCATAGATTACTAGGGCTGTACCTAAAGTTTAAGAAATGATTAATTCAAGATACACGCCCTTTTATGGTTAATCAGAATAGTAGAAATCAAAAAATGCTGTTTTTTAAAAATTTATATATTTAGATGGTTGTATGAATTAAAATATAATTAATGATAAACTTACGAAACAAAAAAACATTTATTAAACAATTAAATTAATAATGAAACCTATTACCCTTCAAAGTCAAAGACTTCTTTTAAACCCCATCACTCCTTCTATCGTTCATCAATTATTTAAAAATAAGAACAAACAAGAAATAATATCTTTTTTAGGTTGTAATGATTCAGAATATCAGCGTTTTAAATTAATGCATACCAAAGGAATGGAAATCTACAACCAAAGTCTTTATTTCTTTATCCTAATAGATAAAAAAACTCAAGAACCTATTGGAGAATGCGGCTATCATACCTGGAACACTACACACCATCGTGCTGAATTATTTTATAAACTAAAACAAGAAAAGTTTAAACAAAAAGGACTAATGACAGAAGCTTTAAAAAAAGTTCTGGATTTTGGTTTTTTCAATATGAAACTTCACCGAGTACAAGCTTTTGTTGCACAAGAAAATATTGCTTCCATTAAACTATTGAAAAAATATAAATTCCAAAAAGAAGGTGTTTTGAGAGAGGATTATTTATATAAGGGCAGCTATGAAGATTCTATTTGTTATTCTCTCTTAAAAACCGAATGGAAAATATAATACTAATTTCATTTACATAACTCTTAACCTTCTCAACTTTTTTATTAATTAATTATATTTAAATTAGTAAAAAAATATAATGATTAAGAAAATACTTTATTTTACTTTTATAGTGATATTTGGCTCTACATTATCTGCACAAAATTTTTGGAAAGATGCTAAAGAAAAAATACAAGTAAAGAATAATTATACAAAAATAAATAATCGCCAGTTTTATCATCTGGCTATCGATAATTTTAGTTTATCAATAAAAGATGCTCCTTCCAGAAAATCTAAAACATCATCATTTGTACATCTTTCGTTTCCAGTAGATAATTCTTATGAAAATTTTGAAATTTATAAAGTATCAACTTTAGATCAAGAATTATCTAAAAAATTTCCCACTATACAATCTTACATAGGTATAACTAAAGATAAAAATTTAAAGATAAGAATAACATTAACCCCACAAGGTGTATTTGGAATGATTTGGGATAGTAAAAAGACCATATATATTAATCCTTTATCTAAGAAAAATCTTTATGAAGTATATACCTCAAAAGATATCAATTACTCTAATAATATTATATGTTCCGTTGAAAAAAATAAAGAAAAATTATTTAATAAAAAAAGTGAGAATTTAGTAGATGATGGTGTTTTAAGGGAATATAGACTTGCTGTGGCTACCACAGGTGAATATTCTCAATACCATATAAATAATGCAGGGGTTAATGGAGGGACTAATCAACAAAAAAAGAATGCTGTATTATCCGCCATTGTAGTTACAATTGATAGGGTTAATCAAATATATGAAAGAGATCTTTCAATTACATTTACTTTGGTAAACGGTAATGAAAATCTTATTTTTCTAAACGGAAATACAGATCCATTTAGTAATAACAATAGAAATTCATTAATTGATGAAAGTCAAACAGAAATTGATAATATTATTGGTACTAATAATTATGACGTGGGTCATACTTTTAGTACCGGTGCTGGAGGCTTAGCAGAAATATATTCCGCGTGCGATGATGCTATTAAAGCAAGAGGAGTTACTGGCACATCTGCCCCTATAGGTGATCCTTACGATATCGATTTTGTATGTCACGAGATAGGACATCAGTTTGGTGCAAATCATACTTTTAATGGGAATTTAGGAAGCTGTGGTGGTATAAATAGAAATCCTCCCACCGCTGTAGAGCCTGGCAGTGGTTCTACTATAATGGCTTATGCAGGGATTTGCTTGAGTCAAAATTTGCAAAATAATAGCGATCCATATTTCCATGTAATTAGCATTGATGAAATTTATAATTTTATCTCTTCTCCTGGAGGCGCTGATTGTTATACCCCTATTAATATACCTAATAACCCACCGACTATTCTTCCTGTCACTAATTATACAATCCCTTTTGGAACAGCTTTTATATTAAATTGTGAAGCTACAGATATTAATAATGATAATTTAACTTATACTTGGGAACAAGTTGATGCAGGTATTACGACTGTCCCCCCTTCTCCTACAGCGACTGACGGAGCCTTATTCAGATCTTTTGCACCTTCTAATTCTTCAAATAGGTTTTTTCCTGTAAAAGATTCAGTTCTAAATAATAACCTTACACCTCCTTGGGAAGTCATCCCTTCTGTAGCTAGAGAAATGAATTTTACGGTTACAGTTAGAGATAATAATATTGCTGGAGGACAAAATACTATAGAAAACGTAAATCTTACTGTGGCAGATGTAGGACCATTTAAAGTAACTTCTCAAAATTCATCTGGAATAGAATATAACCCGAACGACTTAGTAAATATAACATGGAACGTTGCCGGAACTAATGCTAACAATATAAATACACAATTCGTGAATGTTTTACTTTCTCATGATGGAGGCCAAAATTTCAGTGAAGTTTTAGTCTTAAACACTCCTAATGATGGTACAGAAAATATTTTAATACCAAATGGAATAACTTCTAATGAATGCAGGATAAAAATTGAAGCTGTAAACAATGTATATTATGCAGTCAATGAAATTGAATTTATGATTAAAGATCCATTAAATACTTTGAATAGCTACGTAAATGAAAATTATAAACTTTACCCCAATCCGAGTAAAGGAATTTTTAATATAGAAATAGAAAAAAAACTCTCAAATGAACACATCAGAGTAAATATTTATAATATTTCAGGAAGAAAAATTTATACCAATGAATATTCTTCAGCTAATGATACAATGTCTGTTAATGCAAGTTCTTTTCAACAAGGGGTATATTTAGTTGAGGTGATTTCAGCAAATAAAAAAACAATAAAAAAACTTATTATAAAATAATTAATTTGGAATATCTATTGTTAAGTGATATATTTTTTGTGAAAAAGACTCCACTTCAAACTTTAAATCAATTTTATTTTTTGTAATCTCCATTGTACCATTGGTAATTGGAAAATACCCTACTGATTCTCTACTACAAAAACAAAATCTTCCATATATCAATTTAAATTCAGAAAGATCATCATTTATATATGATTTTATTTCTAGCTCACTAGGTAAAACAAACCAAATCTCTTCATTATAAAAATCATCAGCAATTTTTGAATTCTCATTTTTTGAATAGTTAAATAAAAAAACTTTTTTCTGAGATCCTTCTTTTAGTTTAGGTTTTTCATTTAATTTATCCCCTTTTTCTAAATCGTACGTAAATCCATCCTTTACTTCTAAACTACATTTTCCTTCCTTGGGACAATCTGATGATAGGTTAAAGATTTGATTTTTTTGTAAAACCGTTTCTTTGCTTTTACAACTCATCAATAAGATGATACAGATAAAACTTAATGCTTTTTTCATTTTTTCTTTTTTATTTATTCAAATATATGATTTTTAAACTATAACTTTTGTTTAACTATTAAATTTAAAAATTAAACAAAATATGCAGTAATTTAGTTTTATGAAAATTTATAAACTTCACAAAACGCAAAAACTTCCTATTAGTAAAGCTAAAGCTTGGGAGTTTCTATCAGATCCGGCTAATTTAAAAACAATCACTCCAGATTATATGGGGTTTGATATTATTGATGGTGCCGACCGTAAAATGTATCAAGGTCAAGTTATACAATACATTGTAACTCCCGTCGCCGGAATCAAAACTAAATGGGTAACTGAAATCACCCACGTAAAAGATAATGAGTTTTTTGTCGACGAACAACGTTTTGGTCCTTACAAACTCTGGCATCACAAACATTTTATTAAAGAAATTGAAGGCGGTGTTGAAATAGAAGATATTATTCACTACAAGCTTCCATTTGGCTTTTTGGGACAATTGGTGCACCCGTTTATCGTGAAGAATAAATTGGAAGAAATTTTCAGCTATAGACAGCAGAAATTAGAAGAATTATTCGGAAAATATTAAACACTATCTACATGAAAAATATTCTACTTATTGGCGGAAGCAAAGGTATTGGTCTAGCTACTGCAAAACTTTTAGCAGAAGATCATAACGTTATTGTCGTCTCACGCAGCAATGAGAATCTAAGTGATCTGAATGTGAAACATTTAGAATTTGATGTGTTAGAAGATGAAATTGAAGAACTTGACCTGCCTGAAAAAATTGATGGTCTCGCCTACTTTCCGGGAAGCATTAATTTAAAACCTTTTAAGATGCTGAAACCAAAAGATTTTGAGCAAGAAATTCAGCTGAATTTTATTTCATTAGTAAAAGTGGTCAATGGTCTTTTACCTAAACTCAAAAACGCAGAACATGCCAGTTTGGTTTTTTATAGTACGGTTGCTGCGAAGGTTGGAATGCCTTTTCATACCAGCGTAGCTGCTGCAAAAGGTGCTATTGAAGGTTTTGCAAAATCGTTAGCCGCAGAATACGCACCTAGTCTTCGTGTAAATGTGATCGCTCCTTCCCTAACCGATACACATCTTGCCGAAAAATTGCTCAATAAAGAAGAAAAGAAAAAGAAAATGGCAGAAAGACATCCTCTGAAACGTGTAGGAACACCGGAAGATATCGCTCAAATGACTGCCTTTTTACTAAGCGAAAAAAGTAGCTGGATGACCGGACAGATTTTAGGAGTCGATGGCGGACTTTCGAATTTAAACTTAAGCTAATGAGTCAAGAGAAATATACTATTTTTTGGTTTCGACGCGATTTGCGATTGGATGATAATATTGGCTTTTATCGCGCTTTACAAAGTGATCATCCTGTCTTACCCATTTTTATTTTTGATACTGAAATTTTAAAAGATCTACCTAAAGATGATGCTCGCGTAACTTTTATTTTTCAGCAATTACAAACTATGCGAAAAGAACTTCAGGAGAATTATGATAGTTCTATCGCCCTGCTTCAAGGAAAACCAGAAAAAGTATTTCAACAACTTATAAAAGATTATCCTATTGCAGAAGTAATTACGAATCGTGATTATGAACATTATGCTAAAGAACGCGATGAAAAAATCTCCTCTTTATTAGAAGGTAAAGACATAAAATTCACCACGTATAAAGATCAGGTAATTTTTGAAAAAGATGAAGTTGTAAAAAAAGACGGCGATCCTTATTTAGTGTACACACCTTACATGAAAACCTGGAAGAGTAATTTCAATGAAGACAAATTACGTATTTTCTATACTAATGATTATTTAGACAATCTGATTAAAAATACGCGTTTACCCAATCTATCATTAAGTGATATTGGTTTTAAAAAATCATCGATTGAAGTTCCTGATTATACCGTAACCAAAAAGATGATGAATGAATATGACGACAAACGAAATTTACCAGCCAAAGATGCTACTTCACATTTGAGTACACATTTAAGATTCGGAACAGTAAGTGTTCGAAAAATGGTAAAAAAAGCCCTTCAAGTTAAAGATGAAACGTTTTTTGAAGAACTCATTTGGCGTGAATTTTTTATGCAAATTCTCTATCATTACCCGGAAACGGTTACCGACGCTTTCAAAAAGAAATATGATCGTATCGAATGGCGAAACAATAAGAGTGAATTTAAAAAATGGAAAGAAGGAAAAACCGGTTATCCTTTAGTAGATGCAGGAATGCGACAGTTGAATGAGTCCGGTTTTATGCATAATCGCGTTCGAATGGTGGTGGGAAGTTTTCTTTGTAAACACTTATTGATCGATTGGCGTTGGGGCGAAGCCTATTTTGCTGAAAAGTTGTTGGATTATGAAATGTCTTCTAACGTAGGAAACTGGCAATGGGTTGCCGGAAGCGGTGTGGATGCAGTTCCCTATTTCCGAATTTTTAACCCTATTTCTCAAAAAGAAAAATTTGATAAAGAAGAAAAATACATCAAACAATGGGTTCCTGAATTTGGAACAAAAAACTATCCCGAACCTATGGTCGACCATAAAGAAGCTCGGGAACGTTGTCTAAAAGTTTATAAAAAAGCAGTTAGTAATTAAAAAATTACATTTTTAAGTAAAGTTCTTTCATCTTCTGGGGCGTCATGATTTTTCTCCAGTCTTTGCCTAATGCATTTTCCCATAATGGATTCATTTGAAGGGAGACATCAATCATTGTATTTATATCACCTTCAGATAGGTTTGAGCATAATCCTGTAGGAAGTTTTATTTGATGCTTTTCTTTCATCTCTTTAAAAATTTTTACTCCTTCTGGATAAAATTCTTCTAAATGGTTAAAAACTATACAATTCCCGATACCGTGTTTTGTCCCTAAAACGTAAGCCAAACCATAACTCATGGCGTGTGCAACTCCTACCTGTGAATAGGCTATACTCATACCACCGTGCCAAGAAGCCATCATTAATTTTGCTCGCATTTCTTCATCTGAAAGTTTACTTTCCAGAAAGATTTCTAGACAAAGTTCTTCTGCTTTTTGACCATAACTTTCACTAAATGTATTAAGGTAAGTCCCGTTTAAAGATTCTACACAATGAATGTAACAATCCATTCCGGTAAAAAACCATTGATCTTTTGGTACTCCCTTTGTTAAATCATAATCTAATACCACTTGATCAAACGGAGTAAAATCTGAATTAATTCCTAACTTTTTATTGGGACCAGTTAACACCGTTGTTCTTGATACTTCAGCGCCAGTACCGGAAATTGTAGGAATTCCTACGTGATAAGTTGCTTTTTTAGGAACTAAATCCCAACCTTGATAATCTTCGGCCAAGCCAGGATTTTTCAATAAAATTGAAACGGCCTTGGCTAAATCCATTAAAGTTCCGCCACCTATTCCTATAATTCCACTAGGTAATAATTGAAATTCGGCTTTAATTTTTTCAACTAAAGTATCTACTTGATTTGTTTTAGGTTCATATTCAGCAGAAACAAAGAAAATCTTATCGTTCCCTTTTAATTTTATCCTTTCTAAGAATACTTCATTCCCCTTAAAAACATCATCTACCAAATAAATGAAAGGAGCTCCTATAGATCTCTTTTCTTCTAAAATTTCTGGTAATTGATCAAAACATCCTTTTCCAAAAAGAACTTTGGGGACCATTGGAAAGTTCTTAAATTTTGGTTTCTCAAAAGTTTTCTCCTTAATTTCCAGGGAAGCTACTTTTGTTTGAGATTGTAATAATGCTCTTGCATCTACTAAATCTTCAGGGGTATCAATTTCTACACCTTCTACCTTACTTTCTACCATTTTTATATTCTTACCATACTCCAAGTAGCGAAGACATTCTATTTTTTCTGCGGCTTCAATACTTCGCATAGGAAGTTTATAAAAATCCATTAAAGCTTTCTTTCTAAAAGCATAGATCCCCTTATGTTTAAAATAAGTAGTATTGGTATCTTGTTCTCTTGGATAAGGGATTGGTGATCTTGAAAAATATAAGGCAAAATTGTTTTGATCTACAATTACTTTTACCGTATTTGGATTAGTGATTTCATCGTTTAGTTGAATGGGTGTCATTAAGGATGCTAAATCTATTTTATCTGCATCTTTCTCGTAAAAAACATTCAGAACTTTTTCTAAACTTTCTTTTGCTGTAAAAGGTTCATCTCCCTGAACGTTTACCACAATATCAACATCCATATTTTCTACGGCTTCTGCAATACGGTCACTTCCACATTCGTGTTCTTTTTTACTTTTTATAGCTTTTCCCCCGTGAGTAATTATTTCTTCGTAAATAATATCACTATCGGTGACTACAAAAACATCATCAAAAAGACGGGTGTTAATCGCTGCTTCATATGTTCTTCGAATCACAGTTTTACCGTTTAGATCCTGCATTAATTTACCCGGAAAGCGGGTTGCTGCATACCTTGCCGGTATCATGGCAATGACCTTTAGTTTATTTTTGTCCAAGTAGTTTTGCTTTTTTAATTTTCAAATTTAAGGTTTTAGTTTAATTAAGAAAATCTAAATTTTCTCCTGATTAAACGCTATTTTTCTTAAAAAAATTGTCTTTAAATCCAATTAAATATAATTTGCTTTTCGCTCTTGTGCAAGCAGTATAAAGCCATCTTAAATAATCTTCTGTAATTCCTTCTTTTAGATAAGGTTGTTCTACAAAAACATGATCCCATTGCCCACCTTGAGATTTGTGGCAAGTCATAGCGTAACTAAATTTCACCTGTAATGCATTAAAATATTTGTTATTCTTTACTTTCTGGAATTTCTTGTATTTAGAAGTTTCATCGGCATAATCTTTTAAAACTTCTTGGTACAGCTCGTTAGATTGTTCATAGCTTAATGAGGGAGCATTAACGGTGAGGGTATCTAACATGATTACTGTTTCAAAAGGTTTCATTTTAGGATAATCTACCATTTGTATTTTTACTTCAGCAAACCTAAAACCATATAAATCTACAATTTCAAAAATCTCCAGTATTTCTACAATATCTCCGTTAGCGATAAAACCAGCTTCAGAATTAGGCTTGATCCAGAAATAATTATTTTTCACAACCATTAAATAATCTCCGGTAGCTATTTCATTTTCTTGAAATAGTATTCGACTTCTAATTTGTTCATTATAAATATTGGCACGCTTATTAGATCTCACTACAATGGCTGTTTCTTCGTAGCCTCCTGCACTGTATGAATCGTTAATGGCATCCATTATTTCGTAACCATCAATCAATCTTATAAAATCATCGGCAATACCTAATTCCAATTTAAAATCTTCAAAAAAATGATTTTTAATAGCTTCCCGTATTAAAGTAGCATTATATAAAATTCCACTTTCTTGTTGTTGTCGCATGACCTCATTCAATTCAATATGATCTACCTCTTTCTGAAAGCTTAAAGAAAGTTTATCTTGATCAAGGGCCGGACTTAAATTTAATTTTACCGGCGGTAACTGAGCGGTATCTCCAATAAAAATGAGTTTACAATTTCTACCGGAATAAACATATTCAATTAAATCGTCTAAAAGAGAACCGTTATCAAAAAGTTTCGCATCTCCCCCATAATCTGAAATCATCGAAGCTTCATCTACAATAAAAATGGTGTTTTTATGTTTATTTTTTTGAAGTACAAACTGAACTTGGGTTCCTCCCGTTTTTTTAGGATAGTATATTTTTCGATGAATGGTTTGTGCTTGATAACCGGAGTAATTGCTCATTACTTTAGCGGCCCGACCGGTGGGAGCAGCCAATACTGGACTCATTTTTACTTTCCATAAATTTTTAACAATTGTTCCAATGATGGAAGTTTTTCCCGTTCCGGCATAACCTTTGAGGAGAAATAATTGATCTGATTTTTCAGATAAAATAAAATTTGACAATTTTTGTAAAGCTACATCTTGTTGTGTAGTTACCGTAAAAGGAAAATCGTTCTTTAAGAGTTTATAAAATTCGTTAGGAGTCATTAATGAATTTGAAGTTACTGATAAAACCAAATATAAGGGTGATTTTTGACTTGGAAACTTTTACGAATAAAAAAAAATTGTAGATTTGCGTACAACTAATTAAATTAAATTTTTAGAAAAGATGAAACTTGTTATTCAATTACTATTATGGGTTGTTATTGGTGTTTTGGGTTATTTCACCTTTAACTCGGTATATGAACCCATTCAATTTAACAAAGTTAGAGATAAAAGATATCAAAAAGTAATTGATAAGCTAAAGGATATTAGGCAAGCAGAACTTGCACATAAAACAATTACAGGCAAATTTTCAGGAAGTTTTGATAGCCTTATTACATTTATTGATACTGCAGAATTTACAGTAACTCAGCGTCGTGACACTACGGTTTTAGACGAAGAAAGAACCAAACAATTAGGAGTAGACCAATATAAATCTAAAGTATTAATTGACACATTGGGATATACACCAGTGAAAGATTCATTATTTAAAAATTCCAATCGATATAAGGATATGATGTATGTTCCTTATACAGACAATAAAAAGTTTGATATAGAAGCTGGTGAAACTTATAAAAATGGCAACTACCTGCCTGTTTTTGAAGTAAAAGTAAATAAGAGTGTAGTTTTACACGATCAGGATAAAGATTTATTAGCGCAAGAAAAACAAACAGTTGCTGTGGATGGTGTAAATGGCGAATACATTAAAGTAGGATCGATGTCTGAAGTAAATACCAAAGGTAACTGGCCTAAAGTTTTCGGTGATAACGACGAATAATAAAAATAACAACAATTATACTTTGTCCATCTTGATTGCTCAAGATGGACTTTCTTTTTGTGTTCTAAACAAAAAGAAAAATTCCATTGAAAACTTTCATACCCAAAGCTTTTCTAAAGTCTTGAATCCTGAAAAAATTTTAGAGGAATTAAAAAAATCTTTCAAATTTCATCTTTCAGAAGAAACTAAACAGGAAATACAACAAGTAAAAGTAATTTATTCCAATGCGCTTTATAGCATTGTTCCCAATGCTTATTTTTCAGAAGAAAATTTGACTGATTATTTAAAATTCAATATCAAAATATTAAAAACAGATTTTATTGCTTTTGATAATTTAGAAGCTATTGAAGCTAAAAACGTTTTTATTCCTTACACTAACATCAACAATTACCTTTTAGATAATTTTGGTGAATTTAACTACAAACACGCTTCCACCCTATTTATTGAACAATTTTCAGAAATTTCAAAAAACACAGAAGCTTATGTATATGTAGAAAAGAATATGCTGAGCTTGTATATTTTTCAAAATAAGAAATTACTACTAGCCAATTCTTTTGAATATTTTACCCCACAGGATTTTATATACTACATTCTTTTTTGTTTGGAACAATTAAAACTGGATACCAAAAAAGTACAATTAAAAATCTTAGGAAAAATCAACGAAACCGATTCAACTTACAATTATCTCTATACGTACATTAAAGAAATAGAGTTTTTTAATACTTCCTTCTTAACTACTAAACTCGCTAATCTCTCTCAAGAACAAATTAACCCAAAACAGAATTTCTTACTACTTAGTAATTTGCTATGAGAATAATTTCAGGAAAATATAAAGGAAAAAGATTAATCGCACCCAAAAACCTTCCGGTAAGGCCTACAACCGATATGGCAAAGGAAGCTTTGTTCAATATTTTAAATTTTCAAATAGATTTTGAAAATACCGTTCTGTTAGATCTTTTTTCTGGAACAGGTAATATTTCTTATGAATTTTTATCAAGAGGAACTACCAACATTACCGCAGTAGACCAACATTTTGGCTGTGTGAAATTTATAAATAAAACTGCCAAAGAATTAGACGCCGAAATTACCACTGTAAAAAGCGATGTATTTAAATACTTAGAAAAAGTAAAATCTAAAAACGATATCATTTTTGCAGATCCTCCCTACAATTTTTCAGAAAAAGATTTTTTTAAGATTATCGATTTAACTTTTAAAAATGAACTTCTCACAGAAGAGGGAATGTTAATTGTAGAGCATTCTAAACATACCAATTTATCTAATAGTCCATATTTCTCAGAGCATCGAAAATACGGAAATTCTACTTTTTCCTTTTTCAAAGCGGAATAATTTTCGTAACTTCTTTCTATGTCTTCTTCTATTAAAATAATAGATAATGAAATTGCCTATATGGAGTTTCATGATAACTATGTGATTTCTTCCATCAAAGAAGATGTACTTTTTGATGTTGAAGAACTTCACTATATGTTAGGGGTCCTAGATAAAGAGTTTAAGAATAAAAAATTTGGATACATTGCAAATCGGATATACAGTTACAATATGAATCCTATTTCTACCTATCCTCTTTCGAGCTTCCATGAAAATCTAAGCGCCATGGCTATCGTATGTTATAGTGATGTTTCTAGAAAAACAGCGCTCTATGAGAAAAGCTTCTTCAAAAAACCTTTTGAAGTGTTTGATGAAATTGAAGACGCCAAAAAATGGGTGAAGAATATCCTAAAAAAATAGCAGGCCTATAAGCCGGATTCTGTCCTCGAAAAACGAGTCCTTATCATTTATCTGGAATTTTTGTTGCCAAAAATCTCTAGCTACCTACCCTCCGGCATCGATCGGGAAATCTTAAGCACCGGTTTACATGGTATTGCACCGCATAGAGTTTACCTGATTTCACTACAGCATTACCTGTACATTCTTTCTGTTGCACTGGTCCTAACCTTTCGGCTGGCGGCCGTTAACCGCTATGCTTCCCTTTGGTGTCCGGACTTTCCTCTAAATCCTAAAATTTAGCGATAAGGCGGCCTGCGTGGCGCAAATATAATTTAATCTAGTTACCTAGTCTAGTTATTCAACAAATTGTGAATAATTATTTGTAAAAAATCACACAGAAAAAAGCCTTATTTAAACACTATTTCTATTTTTGTACCAATGGAACATTTTGTTGTCTCTGCCAGAAAATATAGGCCCGAAACTTTTGAAGATGTAGTCGGTCAAAAAGCGATTACCAATACGCTGCTAAATGCTATTCAAAACAATCATTTAGCACAAGCATTGCTATTTACCGGTCCTCGTGGCGTTGGTAAAACAACCTGTGCCAGAATTCTAGCTAAAAAAATTAATCAACAAGCTACAGAAAACAAAGACGAAGATTACGCTTTTAATATTTTTGAATTAGATGCCGCTTCCAATAACTCTGTAGATGATATTAGGAACCTCATCGATCAGGTAAGAATTCCACCACAAGTTGGTAAATACAAAGTCTATATTATAGATGAGGTTCATATGCTTTCTTCTTCGGCTTTTAATGCGTTTTTAAAAACCTTGGAAGAACCACCCAAGCACGCTATTTTTATTTTAGCGACTACTGAAAAGCATAAAATTATTCCTACCATTTTATCACGTTGCCAAATTTTTGATTTTAAAAGAATCACCGTAACTGATGCTAAAGAATATTTAGCTAAAATTGCCGAAAATGAAGGTGTAACTGCGGAAGATGATGCACTACATATTATCGCTCAAAAAGCAGATGGAGCAATGCGTGATGCACTTTCCATTTATGATCGAGTAGTAAGTTTTAGCGGAAACAATTTAACCCGTGAAGCAGTAACCGAAAACCTAAATGTCTTAGATTACGAAACCTATTTTAAATCTACCGACTTTATTCTGCAAAATGATATTCCTAACCTATTGGTTCAATTTAATGAAATCTTAGCCAAAGGTTTTGATGGACATCATTACATTGCCGGTTTGGCTTCCCATTTTAGGGATTTATTGGTTTGTAAAAACCAATCTACTATTGAATTGCTTGAAGTTGGTGAACAAGTAAAAACGCTTTATTTTAAACAATCTCAAGAATCACCGCAAGATTTTCTGCTAAAATCTATTGAATTAGCCAACGAGTGTGATTTAAAATATAGAACCAGTAGAAATCCACGTCTGTTAGTTGAATTATGCTTAATGCAACTTGCCTCTATCACTTTTGATGGAGAAAAAAAAAATTCTAAGCGATTCATAATCCCTGCGGAAAATTTTATTCCTACAGAAAAAATTCCTTCAAAAAAAGTTTCAGAAGAAGCCAAAGAAGTAATTGAAAGTAACGAACATCCTGAACCTAAAAAAGAAACACCGGTTGAAGCTGAATTACCCGTTTCTGAAGAGAAAGAAGTAATTACAGCACCAAAACCACAGGTAGATTTAAATAAGCGTAAAAAAGCTTCCGGACTTTCCTTAAAAAGCATTCAGCAAAAGAAAAAGCACGAGAAAGAAATAAAAGAAAGACTCGCTATTCCTGAAGAAGAACTGAGCGAAGATTTTACCGAAGAGCAAGTTCAAGAAGCTTGGAAAGCCTACGTAAAAAAACTCACCAAAAAAGGAAAGAAAATTTTAGCTTCCATTGTAGATACCGATAAACCTACTTTGGTTAACAATGTAATTCATATAGAACTTCCTAATGATACCATGCGAATTGAATTGCAAAAATCGCAGGGCGAACTTTTAAAGTTTATCAAAAGGAAAATACAAAACACCTCCATTCAACTTGAAATAGATGTGAACGAGCAGGTGCAAAAAAAGTATGCGTTTACCACACGTGAAAAATTTGAAAAGCTGAAGGAGAAAAATCCGCTTATCGATAAATTAAGAACCACTTTCGATTTAGATATACAATAATTATGCTTGGTTTAAAACTTCCTACCGACCCACGTTGGGCAAATATTGCCGAAAAAAACATAGATGAAATTTTAATAGATCACGCTTGGTGCGAACAAAAAGCAGCTTCAACAGCAATTTCACTAATCATCAATTATCCTGAATATCCAGAGTTAGTAAAAGAAATGATTGCATTAACCGAGGAAGAAATGAGTCATTTTAAAATGGTTCACGATAAAATTCTCGAAAGAGGTTATCAATTAGGTTGGTACAAGCCCGATCCTTACGTACAAGAATTAATGAAATTTTTCCCAAAAGGTGGAAGCCGTTTAGACCAAATGATTCATCGTTTGCTTTACGCCGGATTAATTGAAGCCAGAAGTTGTGAGCGTTTTAAGCTTTTATCTGATCAATTAGAAGATAAGGAACTTAAACTTTTCTACAAAAAGCTCATGATTAGTGAAGCCAACCACTACACGATGTTCCTTAATTTTGCTAGAAAATATGGTGACCGTGAAAAGGTTGACGAAAAGTGGCAAGCCCTTTTAGATTATGAAGCTAAAATTATTGCCAGCTTTAGCGAAGGCCAAAGCATTCATGGTTAAGCCAATTGTGCTTCCTCCTCTTTAGTTTGATTATAAAGTGATTTTATAATTCCATCGGCGAGACCAATTTTGGGCACATAAACTTTTCTGGACCTACTCCATTTCATGGCCGATAAATAAATTTTAGTTGCCGGAATAATTACATCGGCGCGGTCGGTATTCATTCCCAATTGAGAAATTCGGTCTTCGTAGGTTAACGAATTCAACAGTTGGTAATAAGAACTTAGGTACAAATAAGATAAAGGCTTCCCTATTTTTTTACCACTACTTTTAAAAATATTGTTGATGTTTCCTCCAGAACCAATCAGGGAAATTTTGGTGTAATTTTTAGTTTGCTGTTTTACCCATTTTTCAACTTCATCCCAAAGGGACTCATCAATCATATTATTGAGTAAACGAACCGTTCCCAATTTAAAACTACGGGAAGCAATTGTTTTCCCTTCAGAATATAATGTGAATTCTGTACTTCCTCCCCCAACATCTACATACAAATAAGTTTTATCGTCTTGGATGAGTTCGTGTAAATCTGTAGCAGCAATGATGGCCGCTTCGTGTTCCCCATCTATAATTTCAATATCAATACCTGAATCTTTTAAAATGTGAGCTGCCAATTCTTTACCATTACTAGCGTCCCGCATAGCCGAAGTCGCACAAGCTTTATATTTTTCAATTTTATGGGATTTCATCAATAAGCTATACGCGCGCATCGTATCTTTCATTCGGCCCATGTTTTCTTCGGAAATCTTTCCGTTTATAAACACATCGGCCCCTAAACGAATGGGAACCCTAACTAAGGAAGTTTTTTTGAAAGTGGTTTCTTTATTTTCAGGTTCGGTAATTGTAGAAATCAATAATCTCACAGCATTAGAACCAATATCGATAGCGGCGTATTTTCTTATTTTTAACACGTATAGTTTCTTTTTTATTCTTTACTGGCCAATTTCTCTAAATAGTAATCGTAAGTCGCAAACTGACTTCTTACTTTGGCCTGATTGTCTTTTTTGTATGCGTTTTCTTCTATAGCTGAAAAATCACGGGCTTTTACATTGTCACTCCAACAAATATTGAAAGTATCCAGTAATTCTTGCTGAATATCTTCTTGATAAATAGGACAGGAAATCTCTACCCGATTATCTAAATTCCTTGTCATCCAATCGGCAGAAGAAATATAGGTTTTAGGTTCTCCCCCATTTTCAAAAATAAATAAACGCGGATGCTCTAAATATTTATCGACGATACTTATAGCTTCAATATTTTCGCTCATTCCTTCCACACCGGGGATTAAGCAACAAATACCACGAACAATCAATTTAATTTGTACGCCTGCCCGACTTGCCTCGTATAATTTATCAATCATTTTGTAATCTGACAAACTATTCAGCTTTATTTTCATTCCGCTGGGTTTTCCCAACTTAGCATTATTGATTTCATTATCGATTAAACGCTCGAAAGTTGTTCTGGAATAATGTGGTGAAACAATTAGATGTTTGTATTTATTTACCTTATAATTAATCTCGAAGAAATTAAATACCTTATTAATATCTTTCAAAATGGATTGATTGGCAGTAAACAAGGTATAATCGGTATAAACTTTCGCCGTGGCTTCGTTAAAGTTACCCGTACTAATAAAACCATAACGCATCACCTTTCTGCCTTCTAAACGCTCTATCACACAAGCTTTACAATGAACTTTTAAACCGGGAACCCCAAAAATAAGTTTCACACCTTCCCGCTGCATTTGTTCAGCATAACGGATGTTATTCGCTTCATCAAACCTCGCGCGCAATTCAATAGAAACAGTTACCTGTTTGCCATTTTTAACCGCGTTAATTAACGAACTGGCAATGTGGGAAATTTCAGCTAAACGGTAAATGGTAATTTTTATAAATTTTACTTTTGGGTCTAAAGCTGCTTCCCGTAAAAATTTCACCGTGTAAGAAAACGTGTGGTAAGGTGTATATTGAAGAAAATCTTTTTGGGCAATTTTTTCTAATAAACTTCCTTGAAGCGTAAGCCCTTGTATAGGCAAAGCTGCATATTTTTTATACAATAAATCGGAAGCACCTAAACTAGGAAACTTCATATAATCCCGACGGTTGTGGTACCTTCCTCCAGGAATGAGACTATCTGAATCATCGATTCCCATTTTAGAAAGTAAAAAATCTAAGGTGTCTTTGCCAATGTTCTTATCGTACACAAACCTTACGGGTTCTCCTTCAATTCTATCTTTTATACTCGAAAGTAATTTATCGATATAACTTTTGGTTAAATCTCCTGCCATATCCAATTCGGCATCACGGGTAATCTTAATCATATGCGCCGAAATACTTTCGTAATTAAATATGCTGAAAAGGCTTTTTAAGTTATACCGAATTAAATCGTCAAGGATAATAATGTATTTTTTTCCATCTTCGGAAGGAATCTCTACAAAACGCTCAATCCCGCGCGGAATTTCAATCAGAATGTATTTCTTTTCCTTTTCCCCATCTTCATCCAAAATCATTCTTACAGCGAGATAAGCCGCGCTATCTTTTAATCGGGGTAATTCTTCTAAATCATTTAAAATGATGGTCACCAAGGCCGGACTTACTTTCTGCAGGAAATAATCTTGTACAAACTGTGCTTGCTTTTCAGTGACTTCATCTTCTTTGATGATGCAAATTTTATGCTTTTCCAGCTCAGCTCTAATTTCATCTAAAATTTCTAAACTCGTCGATTGCTGATCGATTACAATTTGCGTAATCTCTTTTAATAAGTCTGAAGCGGTTACACCTCCCAAGGCTTTTTTACCACCCTTTCCGGCTTGCTCAATACGTTTGACAGTAGCGTAACGGACTTTAAAAAATTCATCTAAATTATTAGAGAAAATCCCTAAAAAACGAAGCCGTTCGATTAACGGAACGGTTTCATCTGCAGCTTCTTGCAAAACCCGGGCGTTAAATTGAAGCCAACTTAATTCCCGATTAATGTACTTATTTTGTTCTTTCATTTATTTAAACATTTTAGGAAATAAGGTCACTAAGGTTTTTCCGTTGGCGATTTCACTCCATTTTTTGCAATCAAAATCGATGATGGCCATTCCTGTAGTAGGTAAATTTTCCAAATATTTATCTCCTAAAAAATTCACCAGTTGGGTCATCGCAGGATTGTGCCCAAACACCATGAGTTTATCGGTTTCATCAGGTTGCTCTTTAATTACCTCTAACAATTCCTGTACATTAAAGGTGTATAGTGATTTTAAAACTTTAAAATCTTCATCGGCAATTTTCAGTTCTTCTTTGAACATATTAGCAGTGGTCAATGCCCGATTAGCAGAACTACTAATAACTTTTAAAGGAGGCTGATAATATAATTTGAAAGCACTAATAATAAGTTTTGCGTCGCGATACCCTCTTTTTTTTAACGGCCGGTCGTGGTCTGCCAGGCTTTCGTCTTTCCAAGAAGATTTTCCGTGTCGTACTACTATTAGTTTTTTCATAAATTCTTTGTTTTTAGTTGTTGGTAAGGTTTAGAATTTTAAGGTGCTAAACGTATGGGCTCTTCCCATTTTTTGTCTTTGGAAAGCTCATAGACAAATCTATCGTGCAAACGGTTAGGACGGCCTTGCCAAAATTCAAACGAAAAGGGCTTTACCAAGTAACCGCCCCAATATTCCGGCTTTTTAATTTCTTTGTTTTTATATTCTTGTTTCAGTTCTGCTAATTTTTCTTCTAAATAAGAACGATTTGGAACCGGAGAACTTTGATGCGAAACAATGGCTCCTATACGGCTTCCTTCGGGACGGGAGTTAAAATAGTCTTTTGATTCTTGTTGACTTATTTTTTCTACTTCGCCTTTAATGATGATTTGTCGCTCTAAAGCAGGCCAAAAAAAAGAAAGGCAAACTTTAGGGTTTTTGGCTAAAGCCTTTCCTTTTTCACTTTCATAGTTGGTATAAAACACAAAACCTTCGGTTTTTATTTTTTTAAGGAGCACTACCCTATTCTTCGGAAAACCATCTAACCCAACAGTACTTATGGTCATGGCATTAGGTTCATCGACAAGCTGAGATTCTTCTGCTTCATTAAACCATTTTTGGAAAAAATCTAACGGGTTCGCCAATAAATTTTCTTCTTTCAATTCTGATTTATCGTAGGATTTTCGATAATTTTCTAAATTCTTTTCCATACCTGCAATTTAAAGGAAATGCCGCTAAAGGAAAAGCAATTATTAAAAGTTTACAAAATTTTAATCGGAAGGAATTTAACGTCTACTTATGTATAAAAAAAGAAACTTTATTTTCAATTTGATGTTAGTAATAAGCTTGATGAGCTGTCAAGACCAAAACCATGTGGAGACAAAAACTATTGATGGGCTAACCATCAAGCAAGAAAAAGAAAGCTATTTAAAGGAACTTTTTATGAAAGACCAAAAACTTCGGAATCCAGAAAAAAGTAAAGCCATATTAAAACGTAATAATTATAATGAGGAAGCTAAAGAATATCAAAAATATCAGAAATCAATGAAGCAACAGGATACTGAAAATTTTGAAGTTGTCATTTATTATTTAGAAAAGCATGGTTATCCTTCATTTACATTTCAAGACCCATTAGCTGAATATGCTATCATGGCGGTAGCAAGGCATCAAAACCTCGAGCGAAAACTAAAACTTCAACCTTATTTTCACACAGCCTTCCAAGAAAGTCATTTAGCTACGGATGATTACTATGAATTTTTAAATGAAATTTATCAGGATAAATTAGGGAAGAGGTACCACAGTAAATCTGCTGTGATTAATTATGAAGATAATATACGGGAAATACTTAATGATTTGGAAATTCAGTAATATAAATATGGGATGTGATCCTGAATCAAGTTCAGGATGATGCATCATTTTATGATTAACTATTCAAAAGAAATTACCTTCCCGTCCTCTGCTAAAATCACATTATCAAAAACAGTTTCAGCTTCTTCTTTGAAGACTTCGATGTTCCCGTAACGCGTTGAATAATGTCCTAAAATTAATTGTTTTGCATCAGCAGCTTTGGCAATTTGAGCGGCTTCTTTTGCAGTAGAATGCTTGGTTTTTTCACACAAATGCTGGTGTTGTTCTAAAAAAGTAGACTCGTGATACAAACCGGTTACGCCTTGAATTTGATTAGCAATTTCAGGTTTATAAACGGTATCGCTACAGAAGGCATAACTTTTTGGGGATTCTGGTGGAGCGGTTAATTTTTCGTTTGGGATGACCGTACCATCTTCTAAAGTGATGTCTTTTCCTTTTTTAATACTTCGGTAATAAGCGACATTTATTTCGTATTGCTGAACTTCATTAATCAACAACTTTCGGTCACCTTCTTTCTCCTTGAAAAAATAACCATTGGCATAAACGCGATGTTCTAACGGAATGGTTTCCACCGTCACTTTTTCATCTTCAAAAATAAGTTCAGGTGTGGTTTTGTCAAGTTCGTGAAAATGCAGATGAAATCCTGTCCACGATTTTGAAAGCTTCAGTTGAAGTAAAATAATCTCTTTAATTCCTTTGGGTCCGTAAATATGAAGTTCCGTTTTTCGGTCTAACAATCCAAAGGTAGAAATGAGTCCAATAAGTCCAAAAAAGTGGTCGCCGTGCAAATGACTGATAAAAATATGTTTGATACGGGCGAATTTAATTTTTCTTCTTCGAAGTTGAACCTGCGTACCTTCGCCACAATCAATCAAAAATAAATGATTATTAATTTCTAAAACCTGTGAAGTGGGGTTGTTGAATGTTCTTGGAGTAGCTGAATAACAGCCTAAAATGGTAACTTCCATAGAAGAGCATTAAAATTTTTAGAGGAAGATATTTAAAATTCGTCTAACCCACCAAGATCTCGCTGAATTTCATCCATCTGAATTACATCACCGGCTTCCAATAAGGTAGGAACCACCATCAATTCTTCGGGAACTCTATCAATATTAATGGTATCATTTACAATGACAAAGGAATGCTCGTTGGCTCGATGTTGATTGGATAGTTGCAAAAATGAAAGTAATTCTTCCAAAGATAATTCTCCATATTTTAAAATATCGACGACTACATTTTTATCTTTAATCTGATCGTAAGCGTAGTTTTCTAAATAATTAGAAAAGCCCACCACATCATTTTTATCGTCTTCAACAATTATATAGTTTTCTTTCTCGGTAACTTTCATTGGTTATTGCTTAATTTTTGACGCTAACAAATAAATTACAGCCATTCTTACCGCAACCCCATTTTGAACCTGATCTAAAATAATCGCGTGGTCAGAATCTGCTACATCACTGGTAATTTCTATCCCGCGATTAATAGGTCCCGGGTGCATAATCGTGATTTCTTTATCTAAAGAATCGAGTAAGTTTTTATTCAGTCCAAACTGTTGAACATATTCACGCGTTGTCGGGAAATAGCTAATATCCATACGTTCGTTTTGTACACGAAGCATATTGGCTACATCACACCACTCTAAGGCTTTTCTTAAATTGGTTTCTACCTCAACACCTAATTTTTCAATATGTTTCGGGATTAAGGTTTTTGGTCCGCAAACTTTTACGTTAGCTCCTTGTAATTTTAAAGCGAAAATATTACTCAACGCCACACGACTATGTAAAATATCACCGACGATCACTACATTTTTACCGGTAACTTCGCCTAATTTTTCACGAATAGAATAAGAATCAAGTAAAGCCTGTGTGGGGTGTTCGTGTGCTCCATCTCCGGCATTAACAATACTTGCATTCACGTGTTGCGAAAGAAAAACCCCGGCCCCGGGATTGGGATGGCGCATTACCACCATATCTACTTTCATCGATAAAATATTGTTTACCGTATCGATAAGTGTTTCTCCCTTTTTTACGGAAGAAGAAGCTGCGGAAAAGTTGACCATATCGGCACTTAAACGCTTTTCTGCCAACTCAAAAGAAAGTCGGGTTCTGGTACTATTTTCAAAAAATAAATTGGCAATGGTAATATCACGAAGCGACGGAACTTTTTTAATAGGACGGTTAATCACTTCTTTAAAATGGTCGGCCGTTTCAAAAATTAAATCGACGTCCTCTTTGGTAATATACTTTATGCCCAGTAAGTGGTTGACACTTAATTCACCCATTGATTTTTCTATTTATTTACAAGATAAACACAATCTTCCCCTGCATTTTCTACCCAATTCACCTTTACTTTTTCCTCGTTAATCGCATCTACCTGCCTTCCGTTATAATCAGGCTGAATGGGTAAATGCCTACTAAACCTTCTATCGATTAAGGTTAACAATTCAATTTCCTTCGGTCTTCCAAACGATTGAATTGCGGTCAATGCTGAACGAATACTTCTTCCGGTGTATAACACATCGTCTATAAAAACCACACGCTTATTCTCCACTAAAAAATCAATTTTAGTTTTATTGGCTTCCAAGGGTTTTTCGCTTCGTCTAAAATCATCGCGAAAGAAAGTAATATCTAATCTACCGGTTTTAACTTCTTCTATTTTATAGTCATTTTGAAGAATTTGCTGAATGCGCTCTGCCAGGAAAATACCTCTAGGCTGAATACCAACAAGTACTGTTTCTTCAAAATTCTGATGATTTTCGATAAGTTGACAAGCCAGACGATGAAGTATAATTTCTATTTCTTTAGCACTGAGTAAAATTTTTTGGCTCATCTGTAGAAGTGTTCTTTTTCTGAAAAACAAAAGTAAAGAAAATATTGCTTTTGAAGAATATAAGTTCACGAAAGCTTGGCACAAAAATTTTATTCTTGTAAAATTGAAAGACTAAACTAAATGATGAGTAAAAAATTTCTACAAAAAAGTTTTTTAAAAAGTCTCGGGCCAGGATTTTTATTGGCAGGTGCCGCGATTGGAGTTTCACATTTGGTACAAGCAACCCGTGCCGGAGCAGAATTTGGTTTTTCGTTAATTTGGGTTCTGTTACTCGCTTGTCTTTCTAAATATCCGTTTTTAGAATTTGGCCCACGCTATACAGCAGCAACCGGAAAAGATTTGATTACGGGTTATAAAGAATTAGGTAAATTTTCTTACTACACTTATATCCTCATTACACTTGGAACGATGTTCGTGATTCAAGCTTCGGTAACGATTGTTACCGCAGGTTTGGCAGAACAATTGTTTCATCTAGGCTGGTCACCGTTTGTTTGGAGTATTATTATTCTCGCCTTTTGTATCGCGCTTTTATGGATAGGAAAATATGGTGGACTCGATTTTAGTATGAAAGTAATTGTTACGCTTCTTACCATAGTAACTTTAATCTCAGTGATTTTCGCTTTTAACGCCGGTACTTTAGAAAACACCTTAGCTACTTCTCCTCCATCATATTGGAATTTAGGTGGAATTGCTTTTCTCATCGCTTTTATGGGTTGGATGCCGATTCCTCTAGATGCTTCGGTTTGGCATTCGATGTGGACGCGAGAAAAAGCTAAAAACACTAACAAACAACTATCGGTGAAAAATAGTTTTATCGATTTTAATGTCGGTTACCTCTCTGCTTCTTTTATTGGTTTGCTGTTCTTGCTTTTAGGAGCATTAGTGATGTTCGGTCGTGGAGAAAGTTTTTCTAAAAATAGCGTTGGTTTTGCCACTCAGCTTATTGAACTTTATCAATTTTTACTGGGAAATTGGAGTTATTTATTGGTTTCAATCGCTGCGTTGATTACCATGATAAGTACCACATTAACGGTTGCCGATGCTTACCCAAGAGTACTTTCTGAAGTGATTATTCCACAAGAAAAAGAGAATAAGAAAACCCTTCAGAAGAAAACAAATTTATACCGAATTGGTTTAATTATCATTCCAATCTTTTCTCTAAGTATTCTTTATTTCACCGACAAAAATTTCACTTATTTAGTTGATTTTGCAAGCGGACTTTCATTTTTATCAGCTCCCATTTTAGCTTATTTCAATTTTAAATTGGTGAAAAGTAAAATTTCAGTCGAAAACCAACCGGGCAAAGCATATCAAATTTTTAGTTGGATTTGCTTATGGATTCTTATTCTATTTGGGATAGGTTATTTATTTGTCCAATTTAGCTAATCTTCTTATCTACAAAAGCAAAAAGATAGTTTACAATGACAATAAAGATGGTTGCGAAAAGTAATTCCCAATACATTTCTGTCGCGGCAAGACAACCTAACGCTGCAGAACACCATACCGTAGCCGCGGTGGTAAGACCTTTCACATTATTTCTGTCTTTTATAATTACTCCAGCTCCTAAAAATCCTATCCCTACCACTACTTGACTAAGCACACGGGTAATATCTACTCCAAAATCAGTTTTAAAATTCAATGAAATAATTACAAAAATTGCAGCTCCCGCAGATACTAATGCATTTGTTTTAAGGCCAGCTTGTTTCTTTTTTAATTCACGTTCTACACCAACTACCAAACCTGCAAGAATTGCCGCTCCAATTTTTAAACAAAAATCCCAAACATCAGTCATAAAGCTTGTAGTTTTCTTTAAAAATAGGCAATAAAAAAAGCGCTCAAGAAAACTTGAACGCTTTTTAACTTATTTATAAGGATATGATTATTTCACTTCTTCGTAATCTACGTCGTCGATATTATCACCTTCGCTATCAGACTGTCCGCCGGTAGCGCCTTGTTGAGGGCCTCCTTGCGCACCTTGATCTCCAGCTCCGCCAGCTTGTTGCTGAGCTTCTGCTTGTGCTTTATACATTTCTTCTGAAACAGATTTCCAAGTTTCATTCAATTTGTCTAAAGCAGGAGTAATTTTCTCTAGCTCTTTGGTTTCGTATGCTTTTTTCAATTCTTCTAAAGCATCTTCAACTGGTTTCTTCTTATCATCAGAAAGCTTATCTCCAAATTCTTTTAATTGTTTTTCAGTTTGGAAGATCATCGCATCAGCTTCATTCAGCTTATCTACTTTTTCTTTTGCTTTCTTATCGGCTTCAGCATTTGCTTCAGCTTCAGATTTCATCTTTTCGATTTCCTCTTCAGTTAATCCAGAAGAAGCTTCAATACGGATGTCTTGTTTTTTACCGGTAGCTTTATCTTCAGCACTTACCTGAATAATTCCATTAGCATCAATATCAAAAGTTACTTCAATTTGAGGTGTTCCTCTTGGCGCTGGTGGAATACCATCTAAATGGAACCTACCAATTGTTTTGTTATCTGCTGCCATAGAGCGCTCCCCTTGCAAAACGTGAATTTCTACGGAAGGTTGATTATCTGCCGCGGTAGAGAAAGTCTGTGATTTCTTGGTTGGGATGGTCGTATTGGCTTCGATTAATTTCGTGTTTACACCACCCATAGTTTCAATACCTAAAGAAAGTGGGGTTACATCTAATAACAATACATCTTTAACATCTCCGGTTAAAACACCACCTTGAATTCCTGCTCCAATCGCAACAACTTCATCTGGGTTTACTCCTTTACTTGGCTTCTTACCGAAGAATTTCTCTACAGCTTCTTGTACTGCAGGAATACGGGTAGAACCACCAACTAAAATTACTTCATCGATATCCCCTTTAGAAAGATCGGCTGCTTTCAATGCTTTTTCACAAGGAGCAATCGTTCTTTTTACTAAATCTCCAATTAACTGCTCAAACTTAGAACGTGAAAGTGTTCTTACCAAGTGTTTTGGTCCACTAGAAGTAGCAGTAATGTATGGTAAATTGATTTCTGTTGAAGAAGAAGAAGACAATTCAATTTTAGCCTTTTCAGCAGCTTCTTTTAAACGTTGAAGTGCCATTGGGTCTTTACGTAAATCGATATCTTCATCTTTAATGAATTCTTCCGCTAACCAATCGATCACTGTTTCATCTACATCATCACCTCCTAAGTGGGTATCACCATCGGTAGCTAATACTTCAAAAACACCGTCGCCTAATTCTAAGATAGAAACATCGTGCGTACCACCACCAAAGTCAAATACCACAATCTTTTGGTCAGAATCTTTTTTATCTAAACCGTAAGCTAAGGCTGCAGCTGTAGGCTCATTAATAATACGCTCTACTTTTAAACCTGCAATCTCACCGGCTTCTTTGGTTGCTTGACGCTGAGAATCGTTAAAATAAGCAGGAACAGTAATTACCGCTCTCGAAACATCTTGACCTAAATAGTCTTCTGCAGTTTTCTTCATTTTTTGAAGAATCATTGCAGAAAGTTCTTGAGGTGTATATAAACGTCCGTCGATATCCACACGAGGAGTGTCGTTATCTCCTTTTACTACTTTATAGGCAACCCGATCTGCTTCTCTTGAAGATTCTGAATATTTATTACCCATAAATCTTTTAATAGAAGAAATGGTTTTTTCTGGGTTGGTTACCGCCTGACGCTTTGCAGGGTCTCCCACTTTTATCTCACCATCTTCTACGAATGCAATTACAGAAGGAGTGGTTCTTTTACCTTCAGCATTAGGTATTACCGTAGGCTCGTTACCTTCCATTACAGAAACACAAGAGTTGGTTGTACCTAAGTCTATACCAATTATTTTACTCATAGTTATATTTTTAGTTTTTTTTCAAATTTTAATTCGCTTGGTATAAGTCAATCTCTGTGCCACCAGAATTTTTATGACAGGTTGTCACTTTTAAGATAATTCTAGCTGAATTTTATTGACAAATTGTTATTTCATTGACTATTGAAAAGAATTTTAATAACACATGAATTCGATGTAAGAAAATATCGGATGCTAAGTGAAATCTTCAAAAGATTTTGTATCGAAGCTTTCATTATGGTAACATTTCGATACAAATTTTCCATGAAAATTCACTCAATGACCAAAATGCTTAAAAACTCTTACATCGAACTTCATCTAAGAAAAAAATACTATTAGATTTACAGAAGATTTATTCCGCACATTATGGAAAGCTCAAAAATTTCTGTCATATTTGCGAAAATTTCAATGAGATTTAAAATTTTAGTCTTGTGATGAAGAAAATTGAATGTATTAGTGTTTTTGATATGCTCAAAATTGGTGTGGGACCTTCCAGTTCTCACACTTTAGGACCTTGGCGTGCCGGGCAACGTTGGATTGCTGAATTGAAAAAGAAAGATACGTTTAATTTAGTTGAAGAGATTAAAATAGATTTATACGGTTCGCTTTCCCTCACCGGAAAAGGTCACGCCACCGATATTGCTTCTATTTTAGGTCTATGTGGTTACGACCCGGTGACGATGGACTTAGATCAAATTGAACCTTTGATTCAATCGATTAAAGAAGAAAAGAAACTGAAATTTAATCGGGAATTTGAAGTAAGTTTCAATCCGGAAACTCAAGTTATTTTTAATAGAAAGTTTCTAGATTTTCATCCGAACGGAATCAAATTTTCCGCCAAACTAAACAACGGCAAGAAAACCAGTTCATATTTCTTTTCTATTGGAGGCGGATTTGTCGTAAAAAAAGAACGTAAAAATGCGAAAAGGAAAATTGAAAATTTTGAACAATTTCCCTTTCCTATAGAAAAAGCTACTGAACTTTTGGCCTATTGTCATCAAGAAGGTAAAAAAATCTCTGAGATTGTTCTGGAAAATGAAAAATCTTTACGTACTGAAGAAGAAATTACTAAAGGTTTAAAAGATATCTGGCAAGTGATGCTAGAATCGATGTACACCGGTTGCCATACCGAAGGGATATTACCCGGCGGTTTGCAAGTTCAGCGTAGAGGTTACAACATGCATCAACGATTAATAGGAGATGTTGCTTATAACAATCCGCAAGAATGGCTGGAAGGGATTAGAAAAACCGAAGTCAAATTCAGACAGATTTTAAAATGGGTTAGCTGCTATGCGCTTAGTGTAAATGAAGTAAACGCATCGCTTGGTCGCGTAGTTACCGCTCCCACCAACGGAAGTGCCGGAACGGTTCCCGCAGTATTGATGTATTATATGACCATCGAAAACCACGAAGCCAATTTTGAACATGTGAAACAATTTTTATTGGTGGCCGGAGAAATAGGAAGTCTATTTAAAAAAGGAGCTACTATTTCTGCAGCAATGGGTGGTTGTCAAGCTGAAATTGGGGTTTCTTCTGCCATGGCTGCTGGCGCTTTAGCCGAATTAATGGGAGGAACGCCTGAACAAGTTCTCATGGCCAGTGAAATTGCCATGGAACATCATTTAGGATTAACCTGTGATCCCATTGCCGGATTGGTACAAGTACCCTGTATTGAAAGAAATACCATGGGAGCTATTAAAGCCATCAGTGCTGCCGAAATTGCTTTAGAAACCGATGCTACTAAAGCGAAAGTTCCACTCGATAAAGTAATTGAAACAATGTGGGATACCGCCAAAGATATGAATTCTAAATACAAAGAAACTTCAGAAGGTGGGCTTGCGGTTAAAGTGAGTTTATCGGATTGTTAAACTATTTCATTGAATAATCATACTTGAATCAGTTATTATTTGATTAAATTTTTATTTTTGCATAAAATCAATCTTTATGAAAATAAAAATTTTAATTATTACATTATTCGTTTCTTTTTTTAATTCTTCTGAAAGAGAGGAATTTTCTTATTCCTTACCCGAATTTTATAAGCTGAAAAATACAGTTTCGGTAAAGGTTGCTGGCCAAAGAAGTTTACATATGGCTATTGCAAAAAATAAAAATTCCAATAAATATGATGTCGTTCCATTTTTAATGAATCGAGAAGGTAAGGTGAATGAATTATCAATACTAAGCTTCGAAGATGAACCTGAATTGGTTTCCTTTCATATAAATGACGATCAACTTACCTTAATTAATTTTCAAGATAATCAATTAATTATAGACGATCTAAATTTAGATGGACTTTCTACCAAAAGAAAACTTGTGACAGATGTAGAAAAGCCAAAAAATATTATTACCCAAGATCACGAAACACTGCTTATGAAAGCAGATCGAAAAGAAAATAAGCTAAGTATCACCCGAATTTCAAATTCAGAAAATATAAATGAATTAAACTTAGAGATCCCTGCTGAACTTGAGGATAAATTTGACCAGATGTTTGAATCAAATCCTCAAATTATTAAAACTGAAGAATTTGTAAAAAATGGATCCATTGCTAATTTTCAAGCTTATTATAGCGATAATAAAATCAATCTGGTTTTTAATGAAGAGGAAGACGACCAAAACATTAGTTTACTCTCCGTTAGCTTAGAAGGTGAAAATAATTTTGAATTAAAAGAATTTAAAACTCCTGAAATGGAGAAATTAAAAAACTCTAATTCATTTTTAAAAAACAAACAATTATTTGTTCTTAATTCAAGTAAAGAAGATATTGAATTAAATGTTTTTAATACCGAAAAAGAAAATTTATTAAAGAACCTTTCCTTAAAAAAAGATTTGTCTTATTTGGCAGAAAATCAAGAAGAGCTGGAAGATTTTATAAGAGATTCCCGAAGAAACAAAAACAAACCTACTGTTACCATTAACGAAACTAAAAATGGAAACTTAGCCGTAAGAATGGACTACGTAAACAGAAATAATTATAACTATTATAATTTATGGTGGATGCATTGGCATATGCAAATGCAATGGCAAATGCAGATGCAGATGCAGCAGCAACAAATGATGAATCAAGTACCCACAAGTTTTGGCCCTAACATTACTTCTCTAGAAATAGATGATTTATATACGAAAGAAGAAGATCATTCTTATACGTTGGTTTTAGATAAAGAGCTGCAGTTGCAACAAACTATCAAAAATATTGAAACGAAATATCCTGATATAGAAATTGAAAAATATAAAGAACGGATAGATAAAATGAAGAAGAATCTTAAAATAGAAAATACAAGTGTGATCTTTTTAGACACTACCTATCGCTTATGCTATTCAGATCAGAAAAAAAATATAATTCATATTAAGGCTTTAGAACTTTAAATTTATAATTAACCTGAGTTCAATATAAAAGTTTTTTGCAGGCATTTTGGATCATGGAGTGAATTTTCAAGGAAAATTTGTATCGAAATGTTACCAAAATGGAAACTTCGATACAAAATCTTTTACAAAGATTTCACTCAGTCTCCGAAATTTTCTTAAATCGAACTCACGTTAATTAACAGAAGCTGTCTGGAGAATATCAAATCTTTGCCATACTTGCATCTACTGATGCCAAAAATTGATCCTTCAGACAGCTTCCTTCTTTTTCTAATTAGGCCAATTTCTCAAAAACCCGAGCTACGGCTTCGGCTCCGGGGTCTGGGATGTCTTTTAAAGATTTTTCAGATAGATAAGAAGAACGTCCAAACTCGGTATCAGTGATTTCCTTAGTCTTTTCTGCTCCTTCCCGGGCTTTTTCAGCAGCCGTTTTTAAATCTCCATCTTCTGCTAAAACCGTAAAAGCTGGTTGTAAGGCATCAATCATCGTTCGTTGTCCTTCTTCTGCCCCTCCAAATTCTTTCATTTTCTGTAAACCTTCATTGAAGGCTTTTCCTAAGTGCTCTTTTTCTTTGTAGGCATTTCCTGCCCTAGTGAACATTAAAGAAAGTAAAACCCCGCTGGAACCTCCGGTTTCCCTAGCTAAAACTCGACCGATACTAATTAATAATTCAGCGTAATTATCTAAGGGAAGTTTGGGGATCAATTCTTGTAATTTTTTCGCTCCGGCCGCAAAAGTAGAACCAGCATCACCATCTCCTACTTTTTCATCAATTTCATTTAATTCTTTTTTTAAACCGATTAATTCTTCAGTTATAGCTTTTAATCTTTTTTCTACTTTTTCATTTGTAGAAGCTTCGAAAGGAAGTGTTTCCGGCAAGTCTGGACTGGTAATCGAACTAACACTACCGAATTCCCTAATCATCCAAGCAGCGGGTTCTGCTTCAGCAGTTAAGGCTTTTTTTATTTCTTCATCTAATTCTACGAGGGAAAGTGAAAAACCATTCATATTTAGGGAAGTCATAAATTGTGAAGGTCCTATTAATAACTCCACTTGTCCTGCTAATTCTGATTTCCGGAAAGCATTCAATAAAACATTCATTTCAAGAGGAGTTACACTTCCTAAATTATTAAGGATGAAAGCATACTCTACTTTTGTTGAAGGTAAATATTCTTTTAATTGCTCCGTTGCTTTTTTCATTAAGGCTCCGGCACTATCCATGGAAATGGTTTCTACCCCGGGCTCACCATGAATCCCCAGTCCCAACTCAGCTTCATCTTTATCTAAACGGGATTCTTCCGGGTTTTGAAATTTTTGTCCTTCTTCTAAAGACAATCCGATGGAATACACTTGTTGAGCTACTTTTTTGGCCAAATCTGTTACCTCTTCAAGAGATTTCCCTTCTTCCGCTAAAAATCCAGCTGCTTTATGAACAAATAAGGTGCCGGCTAGACCGCGCTGTTCGGTATCTTCTCCTAAGGCAATATCGTCTCCTACGATAACCGTCTCCACGTTGTACCCCATTTCCCTAGCCTGCTCTGCGGCAAGACCAAAATTTAATCGGTCACCAGTGTAATTTTTTATAATCAACAAACATCCTTTATCGCCGGTAGTAGCTACAATGGCAGAAAGTACGGCATCGACAGAGGGCGAAGCAAAAATATCACCACAAACGGCGGCAGTTAACATTCCTTTACCTACGAAACCTGCATGTGTCGGTTCGTGCCCAGAACCTCCGCCTGAAATAACAGCTACTTTATTTTTATCTATATTTTTACGAAGTACTACCCGAATTTCTGGGAAATTATCAAGTTTGGTGAGTTTTGGATCGGTTAGAAGGCCTTCGATTCCTTCATCTACTACTTTCTGAGGATCGTTTATAAAAAATTTCATGTTAGCTTTTATTTCTAAATTTATAAAAAGATGAAGGGTTTAGTTAATAAAGAAAAGTTAAGCTTCCTACAAAATCAGTTGTAATTCTTTATAGATATCACTTAGCACTTCGATAAAATGGATACCCACTGGAGCTTCATCAATTATAAAAATCTGTAAAATAGCATAAACACCTCTATAACAATCACTTAATTCTATATAAAAAAACAATGATTAATGGGATATACAGCATTAAATTTCACTAAAAACATATTTTTGGCACAATAATAGATTTTGCTAAAACTGAATTTTAAAACTTAGATTATGAAAAAATTAATTTTCACACTTGCGTTAACAGGAGTGTTTACCATATCGCAAGCTCAAGAAAAACCAGTAGAAGATAAAGCTTCTATGAAGGAAATGTTCCATCAATTAGATGTGAACAATGATGGCAAACTATCTAAAAGTGAAATTGAAAAAAGTGATAAAAAACATTTAGTAAAACACTTTGAAAAAATAGATCAAGATGCAGATGGTTTTCTTTCTTCAACAGAAATTAAGACAAAAGCAAGAAAACTAAAAACGAGAAAACACTTGGCTGCCTTAGATACTAATAATGATAAATTAATTAGTAAAGATGAAGCAAATAAGGCAAAACACCCCTTTTTAAGTGACAACTTTGAAAAGATTGATAAAAATAATGATAAGCTTCTATCGAAAGAAGAATTAAAATCTCATCATCAAAAAAGAATGGCTTTGAGAAATCAAAATCACGAAAAAATGAAAGCTCATTTTGAGATGATCGATACAAACAAAGATGATTTATTGAGCAAGGAAGAAGTTGAAAAATCTGAACATAAAATGTTAATCGATCATTTTAGTGAGATAGATACCAATTCAGATGGGAATCTTTCTAAGGAAGAATTAAAATCTGCTAGAGAAAAAATGATGAAAAAACATCAGAAGAGAAAAATGTAAATTAAAAGCGAGCCGGCTAAAGCTCGCTTTTTTTAGGTTATTTAGTTTTCTTAGGATAATCGGTATATCCTTTCTTACCGGGGACATAAAAAGTATCTTCATCCCAATCACTTAGTTCTACCCCTTGTTCAAAACGTTCTACCAAATCTGGGTTAGAAATATAAGGTTTTCCATAAGCTACCAAATCGGCATTTCCTTTTTCAATTACTTTGTTTCCTTTTTCTTGGTCAAAACCGGCATTGATCATTAAGGTTCCTTTGTAGATAGGTCGGTAATGTTCCGCGATATTTTCTACCGCATAAGGAATATCTGATACATCATTAAACGGTTCCGATAAATGAACGTAAGCTAAATCGTAATCATTCAACTTATTTACAATATAATCGAACGTTGGAATGGTTTCTTCATCCATGGTCATTCCGAAAATTCCATTCAGAGACGGATTTAAACGAAGTCCTATTTTACGTTCAGGGATTACCTTTTTTACTTCCTCTAATACCTCAAAAAGAAAACGGGCGCGGTTCTCGATACTTCCGCCGTATTCATCTTCACGCGTATTGGAAGTCCCATTAAAAAACTGATGAAATAAATATCCGTTGGAAGAATGAATTTCAACTCCATCAAATCCAGCTTTTACCGCATTTTCAGCTGCTTTTTTAAAATCCTGAACAGTTCGTTTGATATCTTCCAAGGTCATTTCTTGTGGAGTCACCGTATCTTTAAAACCTTCCGGAGTATATGATTTTGAATTTGGATTAATAGCTGACGGAGCTAACGGCTTTTTACCGTTGTGGAAATCGGGATGAGACATTCTCCCCACATGCCATAGCTGAATAAAAATTCTTCCGCCTTCTTGATGAACAATATCGTTCACTTTTTTCCAAGCTTCCACTTGCGCATCGGTATAAATTCCCGGAGTATGGATATAGCCTACCGCTTCTTCAGAAACTTGAGAACCTTCAGAAATAATTAATCCTGCAGAAGCGCGTTGTTTGTAATATTCGCCGTGTAAATCTACCATAGGTACATTCCCTTCGTTATCTGCCCTACTTCTCGTCATAGGTGCCATCACCACACGATTAGGAAGTTCTAGGCCATTTAAATTATAGGGTTGTAATAAAGCTTGGTCTTTACTCATAATTTTAGTCGTTTAATTTTATTTCAAAATTAATCACAACTTTTTTATTGAAGAATGATTTAGGTTAGCCAAGTACGTTAAAAAATGTTAAGCTACATCAACTCTTTTCTAATTCGGCTTAAGCTTTCCGGTTGTAGTCCCAGATAATTGGCAATATGATAATTGGGCAATCGTTTTTCTACGTCAGGATAGAGTTCGCAAAATTCCAAGTAACGTTCTTTCGCGTTTTTTTGAAGCGAAGAAAGAATACGGGTTCTTAACGCCACGAAAGCATTGGTAGTTTTTATCCTGAAAAAGCGTTCAAACTTAGGGATTCGTTTGAAGAGGGTTTCTAAGGAACTTTTCTGAATGCCCAATAATTCACAATCTTCCACAGCTTCTACAAAAAGTTTGGCCGGTAGGTCATTAAAAAATGCTTCAAAATCACTAATCCACCAATCTTCAATGGCAAACTGTAAAATATGTTTATTTCCGAAGTCATCTAAACAATAAGCAATCAAACAGCCTTTCACCACATAAAATTCTTCCGATACTTGATCACCGGGCTGAATTAAATAGGATTTTGCTTTCAACTTTTTCTCCAAAAGAATGCTGCCAAATTCTTCTGCTTCTTGGTCAGATAAATCAATGACCTTACGTATATGTTGAATAATTTCAATAGGCATCTAAACGTCTTTTTGGTTAAGTATTTCCCTCTACATCTTCTTCAATATTCAGCTTTCTTAATTTAGGTAATAATGCTCCGGTAGTAAGCACCGTAATTAAGGTCATACTCCCTCCAAATACTACGGCGGTAACAGTTCCCATCAATTTGGCGGTAATTCCGCTCTCAAAAGCCCCCAGTTCATTAGAAGAACCTACAAACATCGAATTTACCGAAGCTACCCTACCTCGCATATGGTCCGGTGTTTTTATTTGTAAAATGGTTTGCCTAATAATCATGGAAATACCATCGGTAACTCCGCTGGCAAATAAGGCCAATACCGATAACCAAAAGAACGTAGAAAGTCCAAATACAATCATACAAACCCCAAACCCAAATACGGCTGCCAATAATTTTAACCCGGCTTTTCTATGAAGCGGAAAATAGGCCGACGTAAACATCATTAATAAAGCGCCCACCGCTGGGGCAGCTCTTAAAATACCAAAGCCTTGGGAACCTACTTTTAAAATATCTTGGGCAAAGACCGGTAAAAGTGCCACGGCACCTCCAAAAAGTACGGCAATCATATCTAAGGTAAGCGCACCTAAAATCACTTTGGTCTGAAAAACAAATTTTACACCTTCCCGTAAACTTTTAAATACATTTTCCCCCAACTTAGGATTTAAAATAGGTTTGGTAGCAATTTGAGATAAACTAATAAGCGCCACGAGCGAAAACCCAAAAATTAAACACATAGACCAATGCACCCCAATCCAATTAATAGAAAAACCTGCTAATGCCGGTCCCAATACTGCGCCCATTTGCCAGACCGAACTGCTCCATGTGGCCGCATTGGGATACACTTTTTTAGGAACAATTAGGGCAAAGAGTGAAAAAATGGTAGGTCCCATAAAAGCCCGAACAATACCTCCTAAAAAAACGAAAAAATAAATGGTATATAAAATGGTATGGGTAGGAAGGCCATCGGTAAAAGCAGGCCATGTTAATAAAAACAAACCTATACTAATCACCGAAAACCCAAAAAGACATTTAAACAAGAGACTACGTTTTTCTTTTTGATCTACCACGTGCCCGGCAAATAAAGCTAAGGAAACTGCGGGAATTACTTCCATGAGTCCAATTAACCCCAAGGATAGCGGATTTTTAGTCAAACTATACACCTCCCACTCTATCACGACAAATTGCATAGACCATGCAAATACCATGGCAAAACGAAGCAATAGAAATATATTGAATTCCCGATAGCGGAGCGCTGCGTAAGGATCTTTCTTGGCCACAGGAAGTTAGTTAAGCTGAAGGTATTGGTGAGTCGCTAACCAGTTTTTTAAAGCTTCCGCCCATTGCGTATGCGCTCCTTCCCTACCCAATCCGAAACCGTGGCCACCATCTTGGTAAAGATGCATTTCTGCATTTACGCCGTGTTCTTTTAAAGCTAGATAATAATTAATGCTATTTTCTACGGGAACAGCCGTATCATTGGTCGCGTGGACCAAAAAAGTAATCGGTGTTTCCTCGGTGACTTGAGTTTCATTGGAATATTTTTCAACCAATTCAGCCGAAGCATTTTCACCCAATAAACTAATTTTAGAACCTTGATGCGTTACGCCGTCTTTCATCGAAACCACCGGATAAAGTAAAATGGAAAAACTAGGCTGGGCTGAAATCTCATCAGGTATGGCATAAGTTTTTTGAGCGTAATGCGTAGCTAAAGTAGAAGCCAAATGTCCACCGGCAGAAAATCCAATCACTCCAATTTTATCAGGGTTCAAGTTATACTTTTCAGCATTTCTCCTTACCAATCGCATCGCCCGTTGGGCATCTTGTAACGGCCCCACGGTTTTATTGGTCATACTTTTATCAGAGGGCATTCTATATTTTAACACAAAAGCGTGAATTCCTTGTTTATTGAACCATTCCGCAATTTTATAGCCTTCTTTTTCCATCGCTAAATGTGTATAGCCACCACCCGGTAAGACGATTACTCCGGTTTGAGTCGGGTTGTCTTTCGCCAGAAAAACTTCTAAAGTAGAATGAATTACCTGACTCGTACTATTTAACCTTCCATTTTCCAGCTTGGGTTGTTCTACATAACCTTCGGTTTCAATTGCTCCGGGCGCATTTCCATTCCAAATTTCAATGGTTTGTTGTTGGGCGTAGAATGTGGAAGAAAGGATAACAAGGAATAAAAAGAGTATTTTTTTCATGATCAATAATAATTGTGTTACAAACTTACCAGTTTTTTACAGGATATGAAATAGGAAAAATTTGATTTCATTTCAGAATCTAGAGCCTAGGTTTTAGATGTTAGAAACTAGAACTTAGACTTAGACTTCAAGTTCAATTCCATCTATTTTATTATAGATTTTCTTACCTTAAAGAAGCTTTACTAAATAGAATTATAGTTTTGCTTCTTTACCTTTATGCTCTTTCATTTTGCCTTGATGCAAAACGAAACAAAAAATCAAGACTTACTAAAAATTATTAAGAAAATACTATGGTGCCCTCATCCACAGATAAAAAGAACTCCCTACGGTCAAACCCGCCTGCCGGCGGGCGGGCAGCTTTTTATCTACTTCCCTTCGCTGCCACCTTGATTTTTAAATCATTTTTAGGTATATCGGCAAGATTCATTTTATCAACATCATATGCTATTTTAATCCTATTAAATTAGAATTGTCTTTTAGTTTCAATTTCAGTTTCGGCTTCAAGTTCAAGTTAATCAGTCACTTCGAGTGATTTTAGACAAGCGATAGTGAGGATAAAATTGTATCGAGAAGTATTTCAGTTGGCAGTTAGCATTTTGGTTCATTGAATGAAATTTCTTGGAAAATTTGTATCGAAATGCTACCAAAATGGAAGCTTCGGTACAAAATCTTTTGCAAAGATTTTACTCAGCCTCCAAGATTTTCTTATAGCATTTCGCCATTTATTAAATTCCTGAAAAAGTGATGTTAAACGCCGTTAAATCTTCTTGAGATGAAGCTCTTATTCTTTACCTTGAAAAGAAAAACGTTATGAAAAAAGAAAGCAATAAAAACGAAAAGTATAATTCTGAAATCACACAACAGGAAAAGGAGCTATTGAATCAAGAAAATATTCATAATGATGGGGATGATGATCAAAACCTTATTAATCGTGAAAAGGAAACCGACTTTAGCGGCAATGATTTAGACATTCCTGAACCCACCGATGTCCCTCACCGACAGAAGAAAAAATTACCGGACGAAGAAAATCATCTCTACAGTCAAGGTGGAAACACCAACGATTTAGAACAAGATAAAAGCGCTGATTGAAATAGTTTTTAGTGGTGAGAGGTTAGTATTTAACTTCAAGCCCGTCAATTCGAGTGAAAATCTGATAAGATTTTTGTATCGAGAATAGAGGGTTGAAAGTTAAAATCTGGTTCTCGATACAATTTTGCTCCGTTTCACTTCGTAAAATTACTCGAACTGACTGATTTGAAAAGGAAAAGAGACTAGAATCTAGATGTTAGAAACTAGTGCTTAGACTTAATTTTAAATTCAATCCCTAAGAAGTCATTTTTAAAAAGATTTAGCACTTCAGCCTTCCTCCGGCATGCAGGCTCGAATCGACAAGTAGATAGAGCTTTACTAGTTTTTAAGATTTAAACAATTCAACCGACTTCTTGTAAGTCGGTTTTTTATGTTTTTAGAGCAAGCTAGCCTGCCGGTGTGCAGGGTTTTGGAAACCTTGTAGGTATTCAATACTCAAAAACCAAACCTACAAGGTCAGAAAAAAGACCTTGCAGGAATTCTTTCAATTCAAATTATTTTAATTGATTATACGTAATTGGTATTTTCGTCATTCCAGACTGTCACCCTGAGCGGAGTCGAAAGGTCAACTTCATTCCTCCCACTCTTCTTCTACTTTTCTTCGACCATCCTTCGGTAAAAGTTCTATTTTACCGAAGCCCACCCGAACAAGACCCGAACGAGACTCGAACAAAACCCCTAGAAAATCACTGAAAATGGACAATTGTTGACAAAAATGGACAATTCTGGACAAAAGTGGACATTTAAAGACAATTTTGGACAATAGTGGACATCTATTTGTTGGCTTCAAGAAAAGTTTTTAATTTTATAGGGGCTGTAGTGTATTTTACCATTTTAGTATTAAAGCCGTCAATTATAGTGAAAACCTGTAATGGTTTTTATGTCGGGAACAAGGCTTGAAGTTAAAATCTGGTTCTCCATACAATTTTGCTATGTTTCACTTCGCAAAATCGAATTGACATTACAACCACTACATTAATTCATTTTCAAATTAACCCATTGTCAAATCAGCGAATTTCTAACAGCAAAGCGGTCTATTTTTCAGATAAGTTTACAATATACGGTCTACAGTTTACAGCAAAAAAATTCAACCTTTTTAATCTTGTTTCTTGGTTCTATGTTCTAACAGCGAAGCGTATCAGATTGAGGTCTCCATACAATTTTGCTATGTTCCACTTCGCAAAATTACTCGAGCTGCCGAATTTTAATTAGCTTTGTAATCCTTCAAAAAAAGAAATCGATGATGGAAGTAGCCAACAATAACGAACTCCTTTACCCTACTTTAAAAAAATATTTTGGTTACGATGAATTCCGGCCACAACAGGAAGCCATTATTTCGAATGTGTTAGCCAAATACGATACTTTGGTGATTATGCCTACCGGTGGCGGAAAATCAATTTGTTACCAATTACCGGCTTTACTATTGGAGGGCGTTACTTTGGTGATTTCGCCTTTAATCGCGTTAATGAAAGACCAAGTGGACGGATTAAAAGCGAACGGCGTGGAAGCCGATTTTTTCAATAGCAGTCAAGAACCGAAGGAACAACAGGAAATTTTTGAGAAGGTCGCCCAAGGCACTTTAAAACTTTTATATGTGGCTCCGGAAAGCCTATCGGCGCTCAACGATATTTTAAAAGAAACCTACATTAGCTGTATTGCTATTGATGAAGCGCATTGTATCTCGGCTTGGGGACACGATTTCAGGCCCAGTTATCAACAATTGGGATTTTTAAAACGTTCGCTCCCCAACACGCCCATTATCGCCTTAACCGCCACCGCAGATAAAGCCACGCGACAAGATATTGTAGAGCAGTTGAATATTCCTAACGCGCAACAATTTATCAGTTCCTTTGACCGAGAAAATATCAAGCTGGAAGTGCGTCCGGCAGAAAATCGGGTCGCGCAGATTATTCGGTTTATTGAAAAAAGACCTGACGAGTCCGGGATTATTTATTGTTTAAGCCGAAAAGGAACGGAAAAGCTAGCGGAAAAACTTCAACAAAAAGGAATTGAAGCTTCCGCTTATCACGCGGGATTAAGCCACGAAGACCGAAGCCAGGTACAGGAAGATTTTATTTTTGATAAAAGTAAAATTGTCTGTGCGACGGTGGCTTTCGGGATGGGCATCGATAAATCGAACGTTCGGTTTGTGATTCATTACAACATGCCGAAAAATATTGAAGGTTACTATCAGGAAATTGGCCGTGCGGGAAGGGACGGACTTCCCTCCCACGCGCTTTTATTTCATACCTATGCCGATGTGATTCAGCTTCGCCGATTTACCGAAGGCGCAAGCAATGAAGACTTGCAAAACGCGAAATTGGAGCGGATGAAAGAATTTACGGAAGCCACCGATTGCCGAAGAAAGATTTTACTCAGCTATTTTGGCGAATACCTAGAAGAAAACTGCGGCAATTGTGATGTTTGTGAAAACCCGCCTAAATTTTTTGACGGAACCGTCATCGCCCAAAAACTGCTTTCCTGTATTGCCCGCTTAAAAGGAACCGAACCTTCCGGGGTGGTGATCGATGTCTTGCGGGGCGCGCAAAACCAGACCATTTTAAGTAAAAACCTTCAGCAACTAAAAACCTACGGTATAGGGAGTGATATTGCTTGGCGCGACTGGCAGCATTACTTAACGCAGCTGATTAATCAAGGCTATTGTGAGATTGCTTTTCATCAACAAAACGCGCTCCACTTAACCCAATTGGCCAAAAAGGTATTATTTGAAAAGCAACAAGTTTGGCTTACCCGACCGCAAAGTGTGCAGGAGAAAAAGGAAACATCCCGTAAAACTTCTACCAAAAAAGCGTCGGGGAATAGTTTATTTGAACGTTTACGAAAACTGCGGTACGAGCTTGCCCAAGAAGAAGATATTCCCGCGTATTTGGTGTTTAACGATGCCACGCTGAAAGAAATTGAACGCGAGCGCCCCCAAACCGATGAAGAATTTAAACGGATTAGCGGGGTGGGCGAACGTAAATTGGAAGTCTATGGCGAGGTGTTTATGAACGAAATTAGGAAGTTTAACAAAAAGAAACGGAAAAAAGCCAATACCCATTTAAAGACCTATGAATGGTACCAACAAGGTTTAAGTGTGGAAGAAATCGCGGAAAAACGGGAATTGGCCGTCACCACTATTTATTCGCATATCGCCAAGTTGTATACCGATGGAAAGGACATTAACATCCACGATTTTGTAAGTAAACAAGAAATTGAACAGGTACAACAAGCCCAACAGGAACTGAAACAACCCGAAGCTTTAAAACCTTATTTTGAACATTTTAAAGAACAACTCCCCTATTTTAAAATTAGGTTAGCCTTAAGTGTGATCGAGAAAGATAAGTGAAGATAACCCCAAACCAAAAGTTGGTTTATCCGGAGAATTATAACTAAAAACCGTTATATTTGTTTGGATATAACACGTTGTAAGTAATGCCGAAAAACCCAGAAACCGAATGAAAAAAACAATATTCGAAATTACCAAAATGGACTGTCCTTCAGAGGAAAATCTAATCCGAATGAAATTGGACGGAATTTCAAGTATTGCGAATTTGGACTTTGATATTCCGAACCGAAAACTGACTGTTTTTCACAGCGGAGAATCCGACCAAATCGAAAAGTCCGTTATTGAACTAAATTTAGGCGGAAAGAAAATCTCGACCGAACAGACCGACCAAACAGAATTTAATGAAAATGCAAACCAAAAAAAGCTACTTTGGTCTGTACTTGCAATCAATTTTGCCTTTTTTATTATCGAAATGACAACAGGAATAATCTCAAAATCAATGGGTCTTGTTGCCGATAGTTTGGATATGCTTGCCGACAGTTTCGTATACGGAATTAGCTTGTTTGCGGTTGGCGGAACGTTGATTAAGAAAAAGCGGATTGCAAAACTTGCTGGATATTTTCAAATAACACTTGCGATTATTGGATTTGTGGAAGTTTTAAGAAGATTTTTTGGAAACGAGAAACTTCCCGATTTTTCGACAATGATTATCGTTTCGATTTTTGCACTTATTGCAAACGGAATTTGTCTTTACATTTTGCAAAAGTCAAAAAGCAAAGAAGAGGCTCATATGAAAGCGAGTATGATTTTCACATCAAATGACGTGATTATCAATTTAGGAGTAATAATTGCTGGAATTTTGGTAAATTGGTTGAGTTCGAGCAAACCTGATTTGATTATCGGAACAATCGTTTTTGTTTTGGTAATTCAAGGAGCATTTAGAATATTGAAATTAAGTAAGTGAATAAAAAAGCACTACTTACAACACCGTGTATAATTAATTGCTTTGTTCTTCCCTACTTGCGAAAATTCCTGCGGAATTTTCACGGGTTCGTAAAAGTTTGCTAAATTAGTTGCTGAACCACGCAACTAATCATACACAAACACGTTGCCAGTAATTAAAAAAATCAACAAAAATGAAAATTAAAAAAAGGTTTGTTTATCTAATTACGATATTATTAATCACTTCTTGTAAGAATTCTAATCAATCTGATAAATACAATCTTATTAATGTCAATGAGGATAAAAAATTAGATAAAATAGAAATTGATGTTAGACTAAAAAAAGAAGTAAATAAAATTGATTTAAAAAAAATTGGTTCTGAAATAAAAAACAGTAAACCAGAATTTGAGAATTATTGGATTTATTATTATTTACCAGAACACAAAATTGGTAATGGCGCTTGGGCTGTAACTCATTTCAATCCAGATTTAGAAATAGAAATTTTAGGAGCAACAAAAAATGCAACTAAAGAAATGGATGAAATAAAAGTTAGTGGCCAAATTATTAAAGAATGGAAAGATAACGATGCTATAATGCCAAATAAAATATATTTAGTCAAGGAAAGTGAAAAATTATTTATGAAAACGGTTTATGCAAAAAATAAATATACAGATGCGGAAATAATTGTTAATGAAGTAACGCAAGTTAATGATAATGGATTAATTAGATATAATTATGAGAATAATCATGGCGATTATTATAAAATTGAAAAAAATGGTAATTTAGGTTTATATAATGATAACGGGAAATTTAAGGAAGCTATAAAATAACTACTGGCAACAACGTATATCTTCAATTGTGGTTTTGTGTCCTGCGGACACAAACGCTTACGCATCAAAGTCAGTTCTTTTTATTATCTTAGTTCCTAAATTCCCACAACTGAAAGATATACAAGACCGTCAGACTGTCTCAAAACCATGCCATCTTTACCGATCATTTTTCAGGATATGATCTTTGGTATGTTTATCTTTAAGGTATGGAATATCAACAAGGACAAGACCGGGAACAGCTCAG
>NZ_RXOM01000008.1 GCF_008692195.1 Salegentibacter sp. R32 | reverse complement strand
TGGCAACAACGTATAACAACAATTGCGGTTTTGTGTCCTGCGGACACAACCGCGCAAGCATAAAAGTCGTTAATTTTAGCTATCTTAGTTTCAAACCAAACCGCAACTGATTGTTATACAAGACCGTTAGCATTAATTTAAACAAAATGCAAATAGAAAAAGACGAATTTGTTTATCGAGCCAATCCGAATGAATGGTTAGAAGTCTCAGATGAATTAAACGAATCAATTAAAGTAATTACTAAAAACAGTAAATCCGAGTTTTTCAAATCTGATACGTGGGATGGAATACCTACGAGAAAACTTATGAGCTCCCGAAGTCTATTTTTGTTGATGGGTTTTGCATTAGAGAACTTAATTAAAGGAATTTTGATTTTTGATAATCCAGAATTAGTAAATAAAGGGGAATTAAATAAAGAAATTAAAAGTCATAATATTAAAAATTTGGCGTCCAAAATATCCGATTTAGAATTAGACAATAAATCAAATGAACTATTGAAAATCTTGTCAGATGCAATTCCTGATTGGGGAAGATATCCTTGTCCTTTAAAGTTTCAACAATTAAAAGATGAAGTTAGATTCACCGAAGAAATGAAAACCAGATATTCTACTTTGAGAGAACAGATGAGAAATAAACTAATTGAGAGATTAAAAAAAGGCTGGATTTCTGGACTTGAAAATAAGAAAACTAATGTCCAAATAATAAGTATAGAAGAAAAAAACTAATGCTAACAACGTATAACAACAATTGCGGCTTTGTGTCCTGCGGACACAACCGCGCAAGCATAAAAGTCGGTAATTTTAGCTATCTTAGTTTTCAACCAATCCGCAACTGATTGTTATACAAAACCGTTGTGCGCAATACAAAAAATCACTAATCAAATTTAAAATATGGAAATCAAAAAGTTTTTAAACGAATCTCAGGATCCAAAAATCGTAGAAAAAGTTCTTGGAAAAATTAGCGAATTACTCACAA
>NZ_RXOM01000007.1 GCF_008692195.1 Salegentibacter sp. R32 | reverse complement strand
GACAGACTGCCGTTGCCAGCAATTTGAAAAAATAATAATCTGAATAAACAAGAACAATGAAAAAATCAATTGTATTAATCCTCATACTTTGTGGATTTACGCTATTTGCACAAGAAAAAGAAATAAAGAAACCAGAATACATAATTATTGCTAACAATGAAATTATATCCAAAGAAAAGCTTGGAGAATTAGGAAAACAAGGCCTAATAAAAGCTATGAATAAAGGTGTAACGGAGAAAGAACGAAATGAATTTGCAGAAAAATTTGGTGATAAAATTGGAGATAGAGAATTTATAATTAAAATAGATTTGCTTTCCGAAAAAGAAAAAGCAGAACGTCAAAATAAAATAAGTGAAAAGAATAAAGAGATTCCTAAAGCAAAAAATCGTAATAATGAACTAAAATTAAACATTAACGATTCTGCGACTGAATTCACGGTCGAAATGATAAATGGAGAAAAAATTAATCTTTCGGATTTAAAAGGTAAAGTCGTTCTGTTAAACTATTGGGCTACTTGGTGCGCACCTTGTCTTATGGAATTTGCGGAATTTCCTGAAAAAATACTTGAACCATTTAAAGATGAAAACTTTGTTTTAATTGCGGTGTCTATTGGAGAAAATAAAGAAAAAGTTGAGAAGAAAATGGACAAAATGAAAAAATACGGAGTTAACTTCAATGTAGGTATTGACCCGCAAAAGGAAATTTGGGATAAATATGCAACTGGAGCTATTCCAAAAAGTTTTTTAATTGACCAAAATGGAATTATAAAATATATTTCTATTGGGAATTCAGAAGGTAATGTAGATAAATTAGCAAAAGAAATAAAAATACTACTGGCGAAATAAAAACTGCTGGCAACAACGTATAACAACAATTGCGGTTTTGTGTCCTGCGGACACAACCGCGCAAGCATAAAAGTCGTTAATTTTAGCTATCTTAGTTTCAAACCAAACCGCAACTGATTGTTATACAAGACCGT
>NZ_RXOM01000009.1 GCF_008692195.1 Salegentibacter sp. R32 | reverse complement strand
GGAGCCTTACAATCCAGCAATTTTATATTAAATTTGGAGACAGGATACCACTGGATATAAAAGCCAATTCCACTGGGGCTAGCCCCAGTGGAATTGAAACATCAGACAGAGTTTAATTTACAGACCCATCACTTTTTCCAAAACTTAATTTTTTTCTTTAAACGGCGTTTACGATGAAACTTTTCTTGAAATTTTTTAGTTTCACTCCACATTAGTTGAAAAACCTTTTGATAATCTTCACCTATACATTTGGCATATTCTTCACTCATTACTGCTATCATAGATTTATGTACCGTTAACTTTGCAAAATTCTTAATCCGTTCCTCAAAAGAAAGAGACTTAAATTCCATCCGGTTTAGATCAACCAAATAAAATTGATATTCTCCATTATTAATTTTAATAAGTGTATTTCCAGGGGAATGATCTAAAAACAAAACTTGATTTTCATGAAGCTGAAATGTAAATCTTGTAAATGCCCTCAAAATTTCTTCGTGATTAGGTATTTCAAAATCGAAAGTTAAATCACGGTAAGTGTAATCTGCTTCCAGGTGTTCACTTACGTAAAAACTTTTTTTAAATAAGAGAGCTGTTGGGAATTCAAAATAAGCAATGGGATCTGGTGTTCCTAAGCCTAATTTTTGAAGTTTCACCGCATACTCAAACGATCTTCTAGCCTTACTTTTTCTAAAGTATTTATAGGCTACTTTATTTATATAATTGGGGACTTTAAATGATTTGATATTTAATACAATACCATCTTCACATTTAAAGAGTTTAATTTCATTTCTATCTCCATTCCCTAATCTTTCACCTTCCTCCTGAAAATTTTCAATCTTGTGTTTAACAAATGTTCTTAGGTGACTGTATTTTCCATTGTAAACTTCAACCATACTGCAAAAATATATTTTTAAACTTATAAAATTTCAACATCATGCTTTATTAATAGAATTTTGGTTAATTTGCATTCAATTTTTGTAATTCATGAGGTTAATACAATTTACTGCTGCAGATGGTTGGCGAGGACACGAACAAAAAATAATATATCTATACGAAGCCTTTAAAGGCTTTGGTTATGTAGAAGATCAATGGATTGTTTGCCCTAATAATTCTGAAGTTTTTAAAAGAGCATCTTCTAAAAACATGCAGGTTATCGGTTTTGATTTCAAGTCTGAATACGACTTTAAATTCGCTAAAGAATTTAAAAAAATAGTTCAGGAGAAAAATGCCGATGTTATTTTTATTCACAGTAGTAAAGCACAAACTCTTGCAGTACTTTCATCTTTCATTTACAGAATGAAAACTCCGCTCGTACTCTGCCGTACGCTAATTAGACGTGTAGATACCAACTTTCTTAGAAAATGGAAATACAATTACAACGGTATTAAAAAAATAATTTGTGTTTCACATCCGGTAGTTGATGTATTAAAATATGCGGTAAAAGATCACAATAAATTATGTGTGGTAGGTAGCGTTACCGATATTAATAAATTTCCTCATCAACAACCTACGGGTAAATTACGTGAAGAGTTTCAAATTGATCCATCAATTCCCATTATTGGAAATATTGCTGAATTCACCGGTTTTAAAGATCATAAAACCTGGGTGAAAACCGTAGCGGTTTTGGTAAATCAATACCAGCTTCAGGCAAAATTTATTTTAGTTGGCAAAGGCGCTTTAGAAGAAGAAATTCGTACTTTAGTGAAAGAACTTGATCTAGAAGATCATATCATATTTGCCGGCTTCAGAAAAGATATTCCAGAGATCTTACCCGATTTTGATCTTTTTATGTTCACCTCAAATAACGAACCTACCGGTGGCGTCTTACTTGAATCTTATGCTTGTAAAGTCCCTATTGTAGCCGCAAACGCCGGCGGAATACCTGAAGTGGTTATCGATCAAAAAACCGGACTTCTAGCTGAAGTAGGCAATCCTGAAGATTTTGCAGATAAAGTGATGCAGTTACTTGCAGACAAAGCACTTCAAGAAAAGTTTAAAGAAAAGGGTTATCAATATTTAATCGATAATTTCACCAAAGATGTTATTGCAAAAAAAATGTTTGATGAGTTAAATAAAGTGGTAAAAAATAATCGCTAATGAATATTCTTTTTTTTACAAATGAGTACGCACACCATAACCTACCTGCTGCCGGTGGAGTAGGTTCTTTTTTTAAAATTATGGCTACTCAACTTGTTAAAGAGGGTCATACCGTTAAGGTTTACGGCTTTTCAAAGAAAAAACATCATTTTTTTGATGGTCAAATTGAAATTGAATTTTTCAAACAATACAATAAAAAATTTCCACTTGCAGAATTAGGTCGCTCATTAAGTTCTAAGCTAAATAATCAAAAATTAGAATATTATTGGCTAAAAAAAGAACGTAAATATTTAGCAAAAAAACTCAAACAATTTGCTTTAAAGCATCATATAGATATTATTCAGTCTTTTACCTTTAATGGTTTTACAGCTTATTGGGATAATAGTATTCCACTAGTTACCAGGTATCACGGCTCACGTGGCTTTTGGAATCACTTTTTGGGTCATACCGGTAATGAATTGAAAATTCAATTAGAAAAAAAAGCTTTACAACAAACACCTTATACTGTTGCGAATTCTCACTTTTCAAAATCATTTATCAAAAAATATTATGATGTTGAAGTAAAAAAAGTCATTCATAATGGCATTAATACCGAAGTATTTAAACCAATAAAGCAACAAGAAAAAATACCGCAATCTATATTTTACTTTGGCACTTTATCAGACGCCAAAGGTGTAGACCGATTAGCAAAAATTTTTAATAAAGTTCACGAAAAATTTCCTGAAGCTTCACTTTATATAATTGGTAAAAACGAAAATTATTTCAATAATCTTAAGACAGAATTAATAACTAAAAATGCTAAAAGCAATGTAAACTATTACGGACATATTTCTTTATTAGATTTACCTAAACATATTGCTAAAGCTGCATTGGTTATCGTTCCTTCGAAAGGTGAAACTTTTGGCTTTACGATTGTTGAAGCCATGGCTTTACAAAAAGTCACAATTGTCTCTAACATTCCGGTAGCAAAAGAAATAATCACTCATCAAGAAGACGGTTTTATAGCCAATACCGATGAAGATTTTATAAATCATATCTCTGAAGTTTTTCAAAATCCAGAAGCATTTTCACAAATGGAAAAAAAGGCTCGAGAAAAAGTAATAAAGAATTTTTCACAAGAACTAATGGTGAACAACTCCTTTAAGTATTACGAAGAAATTTTAGCGGAGAAAAAATAAAAACTATGTTTCAGCATTACCTTATTACACGATTTAACCTAAAAAAAGAAGGTTGGGATACTTCTAAAAATAACATTCCGGTGTTAACCGAAGAATGGTTAGAAAGACGCTTTAAGTTGTTCGAATCCTTTTGTTTTCCTTCGGTAAAACATCAGAACAATCAAAATTTCACTTGGTTGGTTTATTTTGATGTAGATACGCCTAAAACTTTTAAAGATCGGATTTTAGGTTTATCACTAGGTTACCCTAAATTTCAACCTCGTTTTGTAGAGAATATGCAAGCTTTTGTGCCTGCGATTCAAGAAGAATTAAGCAAAGTAACTTCAGAATATCTTATAACCAGCAGAATTGATAATGACGATTGTATTGCCTATAACTTTATAGCCGATATACAAAAACGCTTTGTAGAAAAAAATCATTGGGCTTTTGATTATGCCGATGGATTTACGCTTCAAATTTCACCAAAGTTTCGTTTAGGTAAAAAGCGCCAACTTTGGAATCCTTTTATTAGTTTAATTGAAAAAAATGAACAGCCAAAATCTGTTTGGCAAAAAGGGCATGCAGACTGGAAACTTGATCCGTTAGTTGAACGTATTAATCATAAAAGACTTTGGATGTCGATTATTCATCAAGAAAATAAAGTGAATGAATTTACGGGCTACGGTAAGGTTGCTGCAGCAGAATTACAAAACTTTAAGATGAATGCCGAAAAAAGAGAAGAGATCATAGAAGGTCTAGAAGCACAACCAAAATGGATGTTTCAAAGTATTGGCAATTATTTCGATACGCAATTTAAATGTATTTATAAAGATCTTAAACGTTCGATTCGACTTCGAAAAAAGAAGAAAAAACAAAAATCTTCTAGCTAAAAACAGGAATCATGAAAAAAGTCTTTTTAGAATCTCATAACCTTAAAAACCCTTATTTTGGTTTTGGCCAATTCAATATTCAATTACTAAAAGCTTTTAAAGACTTACCTAAAGAAGTACAACTTACCATCCATTCTCCCAATATATTACAAGATAGAAAACAATTTGGTAATAGCTTTAACTACAAAAAATACTTTTCTTTTAGACGCTATGAAAATCTAAGGATTCGAAAGAAATACGATTTATGGCATGCGCTTAATCAAAATACCAAGATCGAGCCTTATCACGATATTCCTTATCTATTAACCGTTCACAATACCGTTTTTGCAGAACAAAAAACACATCCCAACCATATTCGTTTTCAAGAAAAACTTTTAAAAAGTAAAGGTATTACTTACATCTCAGAGTTTGCCAAAAGTTCGACCCATCACTATTTTGAAATTCCAGATGTGCCAGAATATGTGGTCTACAATGGTAATCCTATTCAAGAGTTAGCAATTCCGCCAAATTTCAAACCTAAAATAACCCCTCATCAGCCTTACTTATTTTTTATCGGGGAGTTTGCTCCTCGAAAAAATTTAAAATGTTTACTTGATATAATTGAAATATTGCCGGATCATAACCTAGTATTAGCAGGAAAAAACACCACTTCTTATGGCGAAGAAATCAGGGAAGTTATTCAGCAAAAAAAATTAGAATCTCAGGTTCATTTAGTAGGGAAAATTAGCGATACCGAAAAACAGTTCTATTATAAAAATTGTAAAGCTTTTGTATTTCCATCTTTAAGAGAAGGTTTTGGCCTACCTATTGTTGAAGCAATGTTTTTTCAGAAACCAATATTTTCTTCCAACAAAACCTCTTTACCCGAAATTGGACAAGATTTAGTTTTCTATTGGGATGAATTTGAAGCACCTCTAATGAAAGGAGTTTTTGAAAACGGAATAGAAATTTTTAATGCTAAAAAAGAATTTTATATTAAAGGATTAAAAGAAAGAGCACAATTCTTTAGTTGGAAAAATGCTGCTAGAGAATATTTAAAAGTCTATAAAGAATTGATGGAAAATTAATATGGGAATAAAAAAGATTTATAAATCAACCAAAACTTCTGTTCAAAAAAGAATAGTGATAAATAAAGTTTTAAATTCTGAAAATCATAACAGGAAGATTATTAATGTACATGCAGTTAGTCTAGATAATATTGGAGATGAACTCTGTGCCCCCTATCATTATTTCAAAGAAATTAATCAAAAACCACTAAGCATTCTTAATTATAAGCATAGAAAAAGAAATATTAGACAACGTTTTATAAACAGAGTGACTAACAATCAAATAATTGTCGGAGGAGGTGGGTTATTAAATCGTGGAGCTTTTAATCATCAAATGAAAATGTTTGAAGCTTTAAGACATAGATATCCTAATAAAAAAATTGTTGTCTGGGGAGTTGGTCATAATTCTAAGAAAAAAGAAGAGTTTAATAACATCAAAAACTACAACATAAATACTAATTCTTTTGATGTTATTGGGACTAGAGATCAAAAAATGTCAGGAGATTATGTTCCTTGTGTTAGTTGTTTACATCCGGTTTTTGATAACAAATATAATATTACCCAAGATATTGGGGTTATCTTTCATCGAGAAACACTTGCTAAAAAAGAAATAACACAAAAGTTTCAAAATTATCCATCAATTTCTAATAATACCTCTATAAAAAAGCTCATTAATTTCATAGGAAGTACAGAAACCATTATCACCGATAGTTACCACGGTATGTATTGGAGTATGTTATTAAGTAAAAAAGTAGTTGTTGTACCCAATTCTTCTAAATTTTATGACTTTAAATATGATCCTGTCTATTCATCCTTTGAAAACGCTATCGAAGACAGCAAAAAAGCTCAAAATTACTCAGGTATATTAGAAGAATGTAGAGAAATAAATCACAAATTTGCAGAAAAAGTTTTTGATTATTTAAATGTTTAAAATGAAAGAAGAAATCAACAATACCATAGCGACTTTAAAACGAGGCGGACTCATACTTTACCCAACCGATACGGTTTGGGGAATTGGCTGTGACGCTACCAATGCAGAAGCCGTAGATAAAGTTTTTTCTTTAAAGCAAAGAGCCGAAAGTAAATCGTTAATCTGCTTGGTTTCAGATTTTAAAATGCTTAATCAATATGTTGAAGAAATTCCGGAAGTAGCCTACGATATTCTAAAATACGCTGCTAAACCAACTACCATTGTCTATGACGACCCCATTCGAGTTGCCGAGAATTTAATTAATGAAGATAATTCACTCGCCATTCGAGTTTGTAAAGATAAATTCTGTAATCAACTTATTCGAAAATTCAGGAAACCAATTGTTTCTACTTCAGCGAACATAAGTGGTCAACCCACACCAAAATCTTTCAAGCAAATAAGCCCTGAAATTTTAAAAGGAGTAGACTATGTTGTAAATTTGCAGCCGTCTAAAAAAAATGCTCAGCCTTCAACGATCATTAAGTTGAGTTTAGATGGAAAAGTGCAAGTTATTAGAAAGTAAAAATGCCTCAGGAAAAAACTTATCAAGAAGCCTTAACACATCCTATTTTTGAATATATTACTAAAGCAGCAGATAATTTAGGTCTCGAAACCTATGCTATTGGTGGTTTTGTAAGAGATTACTTTTTACAACGGGGCGATGCCAAAGATATAGATATCGTTGCCGTTGGAAGCGGAATCTCCCTTGCTAAAGAAGTGTCAAAATTATTACCTCACCAACCTAAAGTTCAGGTTTTTAAAACCTATGGAACTGCGATGTTAAGGGCTTTTGATTTAGAAGTTGAATTTGTAGGAGCCAGAAAAGAATCTTATTCTGAAAATTCTCGTAATCCTGAGGTTGAACAAGGCACATTAGAAGACGACCAGAACCGAAGGGATTTCACTATCAACGCTTTAGCACTTCAACTTAACAAAGAAAATTTTGGAGAACTTTTAGACCCTTTTAATGGTTTAGAACACCTCAAACAGCAACTCATTAAAACTCCATTAGAGCCTGGAATCACCTATTCTGACGATCCACTAAGAATGATGCGCGCCATTAGGTTTGCTACGCAATTGGGTTTTAAAATTGAAGAAAATTCATTGCAAGCCATTACCGAAAATCACAAACGTATCAAAATCATTTCTCGGGAACGAATTGTAGATGAATTGAATAAAATCCTGTTAGCCGAAAAACCTTCTGTGGGATTTGCATTACTTAGAAAAACCAAACTTCTACCATTAATCTTACCAGAGCTTTCAGCCCTTCAAGGTATAGATGAAAAAGAAGGTCAGCGGCATAAAGATAATTTTTGGCATACTCTGGAAGTGGTGGATAATATTTCAGAAAATACTGATAACCTTTGGTTGCGATGGGCAGCCTTACTGCACGATATCGGGAAAGCGCCCACCAAAAAATTCCATAAAAAAATCGGGTGGACTTTTCATAACCACGAATTTGTGGGAGCAAAAATGGTTTTTAAACTTTTTAAACGTTTAAAAATGCCATTGAATGAAAAAATGAAATTCGTTCAAAAAATGGTATTTATGAGCTCTCGCCCTATTGTAATTGCTGAAGAGCACGTTACCGATTCTGCGGTAAGAAGATTAATTTTTGATGCCGGAGATTATATTGAAGATTTAATGACGCTTTGTGAAGCAGATATTACCACCAAAAACCCAAAACGTTACAAAAAATACCATAACAACTTTAAAATTGTTAGACAAAAAATAAAAGAAGTTGAAGAACGTGACCATGTTAGAAATTTTCAACCTCCTGTTTCGGGAGAAGAAATTATGGAAACATTCAACATTAAACCTTCCCGTGAAATCGGAATCATTAAAAATGCAATTAAAGAAGCTATTTTAGAAGGTGAAATCCCTAATGAATATGAAGCTGCCTATCAATTTATGTTGAAAAAAGGAAAAGAATTAAACCTACAAGCTCCAAAAGATAGTGGAGTAAATAAAAATTCTTAATCAACTAGTAAGAAGAAATTAGAATTAATACTATACCTGATGAAAGATAACAAAAAAGTAGTTTACTGGCTGTTAACGGGGTGTGCCTTTATTTTTATTATGGTAATAGTTGGCGGTATAACACGTCTTACCAATTCAGGACTTTCCATATCTAATTACAAGTTAATTCAGGGTGTGATTCCTCCTATGAATCAACAAGAATGGGTTGAAGCTTTTGAACTCTACAAACAATATCCCGAATATCAAAAATTACATTACCATTTTAATTTAGAAGATTTTAAAGATATTTATTTCTGGGAATGGATTCATCGGGTAATCGGTCGACTTATTGGAATAATTTTCATTATTCCATTTTTATATTTTTTATTTACAAAACAACTTAGCAAACCCACCATAAAAAAAGCCATTGTTTTATTAGCCCTAGGGGCTTTTCAAGGTTTTATGGGTTGGTATATGGTAAAAAGCGGTTTGGTAGACCGGCCTTCAGTTAGTCACTACCGGTTAGCTGCTCACCTTCTAACAGCATTTATCACTTTTGCTTATTCTTTTTGGGTAGCTCTGGATATTATTTACAAAAACAAACTTAAGCCAGCCGTTCCTAATATGAAAAAATGGATATGGATAGGAATGATTGTTTTAATAATTCAAATCACTTGGGGAGCATTTGTAGCAGGATTAGATGCCGGGTTCATCCATAATTATTGGCCATATATGGCAGAAGGAAAATTGATTCATGAAACGGTTTATATAGAACAAAAGCCGGTTTGGAAAAACTTTATCACCGGAAAAAGTGGCGTTCAGTTTGTACATCGCTATCTCGCTTATTTTGTAGTAGCAGTTATCCTTGTAATTTGGTATAAAGCTAAAAAGTTGACGATTACCAAACCTCAAAAAAATGGTATTAATGCATTATTAATTATTGTTTTTGTTCAATTTTTATTAGGTGTGTTCACTCTAATTTATCAAGTTCCTGTTTGGCTTGGAGTTACTCACCAAGTAGGTGCTTTTTGTTTATTAGCCGCTATGACGTTTGTACTTCATAGATTTAGCAAATAATAAAAAAATAGTTTAGTTCAATTAAAATGTATTTGTCAATTACAGTTTGGAAAATGTATCTTTGCATTCCTTAATTTTGATTGTAGTATGATTTATAAGTTTCGAATTGTTTTAGACACTTTAGATGACGTTTTTAGAGATATTGAAATTGAAGACGACGCCACGTTAGAAGACCTTCACAACTCTATTACCCAAGCCTTTGGATTTGATGGAACCGAAATGGCTTCATTTTATTTAAGTGATGCTGAATGGAACCAAGGTGAAGAAATCGTTCTTTTTGATATGAGTGAAGGGATGAACCCGGTAAGAATGATGAACGAAACTGCTTTAGACACCGTTGTAGATAAAGACAATACGCAACTAATCTATGTGTACGATTTCTTTAGCATGTGGACTTTTTATGTAGAACTGGCCGATATTACCAAAGCTGAAGATGGACGTGATTATCCTAATTTAATGTTCGCTCACGGGCAGTTACCGGATAGCCCACCAGAGAAAAATTTTGAAGCTGAAGAAGACGATTTGGAAGATGAATTTGGTAATGATGATGTAGATTTTGAAAATCTGGATGATTACGATTTTGACCCCAACTGGAATTAATTTTTAATTTTTTTCGCATTAGGGATAGTAGTGGCATCCTTTTTTGCTTATTACTTACTTTTCCGACTCTGCTTGAAGTGACGAGCAAAAAAGATATAACGGATAGCCCGACCCGACCTTAGGAGGGAAATGCCCAAAACAATAGTAAACTATGATTAACTTATATAACACACAAATAGAATCTCTTTCCATTCATCGTGTTGGCAACAAAAGCCGAAACGAAGGTATGTTTTTGTCACAAGAACCTTACGTTTTAAATGATGAAATGCAGGCGCTTTTAAAGGAATATTTTTTAAAATCGTTTCGGGAGAAAGAAGAGAATTACTACCAATTTGTACACGATACAGATTTAGAATTTCACGACCTATACAATGCAGTCTCTACTGTTTTTGAAGAGCCTTCTACTGTTCACGAACAATCTAAAAAAATTGCGCAATTGCTTTTTAATGAAGGGAAGCATCCGCATATTAAAAGTGGGGAATTGTACGTGGTTTATTTTGAAAACGTGATGTTGGATAATGAACGAATGGATGCCATGGGAATTTTCAAGTCTGAATTGAAACATGATTTCCTTCAGTTTGAAGAAAAATCGGAAAATCTAGAAGCCATTCTTCAGCAAGGGGTGAATTTAAATAAGTTAGATAAAGGTGCTTTAATTTTCAATAAAAACAAAGAAGAAGATTTTAAGGTACTTTCGGTAGATTCTAACCGATACGATACCAAGTATTGGCTAGAGCAGTTTTTAGGGGTAGATGTGTTTGCTGATGAGAATTTCAACACGAAAAGTTATTTAAAATTCTGTCAGAATTTTGCAAAAGATGTGGTTTTACCTGCGGAAGATAAACAACAGGAAGTAATGTTTATGAACCGTGCGGTGAATCATTTTGCAAAGAATGACAATTTTGAAGAAAGTAGCTTCTTAAATGAAGTGATGGAAAATCCAGCATTGATTCCGGAATTTCAGCATTACAAAACCGAAAAGGCTCCAAAATATAAAATTGAAGATTTAACAGAATTCCCGGTTTCCAACACTGCGGTTTCGGCTGCAAGAAAAAAGATCAAAAGTGTCATTAATCTAGACACTAACGTTCAAATAAAAATGGATTTTATTAATCCTGATAGCGCTGAAAAGTTTATTGAAAAAGGTTGGGACGAGGAACGCCAAATGTATTACTACTTGGTTTATTTTAATAAGGAAGAGAAAAAGTAAGCTAGGTTTGCGATAAAATTTTCAAAAAAGGATTTAGAAGTTTAAAACTTTTAAATCCTTTTTTTATTAAGCCTGCTTTTTAAGTCCATTCTTTCGTGTAAAATCCTTATTATTTCAATAGGCTTATCAATTAGTTTTCGATAGAAAATGATATGCTTCTTAGCCTTTAATCCAAATAATCGAGAGTTCACTCCAGTATAGTTTTTTCCTGTTTCAGGATTTTCCGCGATATCTTGACAGCTTTCAATTATTAGATTATAATATTTGTTAGCTTGTTCTTCTGACCATTTACTGAAAGTATATTCCCAAATTGCGGTTAAATCTTCAACTGCTTTATTTGTAAATTGATATTCAGCCATTCTTTTTCTTATGCTTGGCTTTTAATTCTTGGAGATTTTTATCTGGGTCAAAATCGTGAGCTATTCCGCTATCAATTCCTTCTTGAATGGCATTTCTTAGAGCAATAGTTTTACTTTCTTCGTTTTCTAAAAGCCGAAGTCCTGCCCTGATGACTTCACTTACATTTTTATATCTCCCTGCCGAAACTTGGCTACTTACAAATTCATCAAAATAATTTCCTAAGGAGATAGAGATGTTTTTACTCATCACTAAATTTTATTTTAAAAATACCAATTTTTGGTAAAATGAACAAATTTCTTAACTTTCTAAGATAATTTAGAATTCCATAATCTCTTTGGTATTGGTATCTACGTAATTTCGTTTTACAAATTCTAAAGCGGTTTTTAAAACTCCGCCCATTGTTCTCGCCCGTTTGAACTTTACATCTTTAGAATAGGCTACCAAATCCATTTTTAAACGTTTTAAATTTTCTTTGGTTGAGATATGATCGGCCGTCATACAAGTCAACAATTGCTTAAAACGTTTCTGACTAGTGATTAAACGTTTTGCCATTTGCGACCGTTCTTCCTTTCGGTATTGTTCGATGGAAGATTCTTCTAAATGTGTAGTTACTAATTTCACCATAGGAAAGTTTTCTTTAAAAAACTGCGGACGGTAAACTTTTAAATTCCCTTCATAACATTGCTGGTCGAAATCTATTGCCCTTATTTGATAATCTACGTGGTCAAAATCGTGGGTTGGGATAATTACATAATTGTAAGATCGCATATCTCCTAAAAGTCTGATGGTACAGCGTTCATTAAACTTCACAAACTGTTTTGCTATTAGGTTTTTAGTATATTCGCTACAACCCTCTAGTTGTTCTTCTATAAAAACATCACCAGGAATTCCTGCGATATGCGCTTCAATTAGAGTATCTTTATAAAGCAAAAAGTTAATACGATGCGGAGAAAGGATATGCTCCAATTCTAATCCATAAATTCGGGAAGCATCTGCTTTTTTTACATAAAAATAAGTGAAGTTGTCGTTTAGAACGTTCCGTATTTTTATTCGGAAAGGTTTCGAGTTTCCAAACGTACAATAATCAATTGCATCGACGCTTAAAAATTTGAATGCCTCATCACTCCCATCAGAATGTAAAATGGTATACACCCTTTTTAGACTATTGTCTATTTCGGTTCGCTCATGATCCGGGTAATAACAGCGCACCCAGAGTGTATCTTCATCGTGCTTATTGTAAACTACAATAGATCCTGAGAACCTCAACAAATCTTCATAAAATACCGGTATTTTTGTATATCGATTGTATTTAGATAAATACTTACTTAGTTTTTCCGTGATTGGAAAAATGGGCTTTTTTTTTGACAGCAATTTTTCTTCCATAGCCACAAGGTAATAAAATTTAGAAAGTCTGCCTATAGCTTTCTTGTAACAAAACCTTAACTTGGTCGTCACACTTATAAGTCAATCAATTAAAGAGTTTGCAATACTTTTTATATTCAGAAACCTAATTATAACTATCCGATAAAAGAAATTAAAATAGATGGAAACAATCTTAACGCTTAACAATCTTACGAAAAGGTTTGGACCCTTAACTGCGGTAGATAACCTTTCTTTTAAGATTAAAAAAGGAAATGTTTATGGTATTTTAGGTCCTAACGGAAGTGGTAAATCAACCACCTTGGGAATGGTGCTAAATGTAGTAAATAAAACCAGTGGTGATTTTTTCTGGTTCGATGGAAACGAATCTACCCACAATGCCTTAAAAAAAGTAGGAGCCATTATTGAGCGGCCTAATTTTTACCCGTACATGACTGCCAAGCAAAACCTAAATTTGGTTTGTAAAATTAAAAATGTAAAGGATGCTAAGATTGAAGAAAAATTAGCATTGGTAGGACTTCTAGATAGAAAAGATAGTAAATTTAGAACATTTTCTTTGGGAATGAAACAGCGTTTAGCCATTGCCTCTGCCCTTCTTAACGATCCTGAAATTTTAATTTTAGATGAACCAACAAATGGCTTAGATCCGCAAGGAATTCATCAAATTCGGGAAATCATTAGAAAAATTGCTTCCATGGGAACTACCATTTTACTGGCTTCACATTTATTAGATGAAGTTGAAAAAGTATGTTCGCATGTAATTATTATACGTAAAGGAGTCAAACTTTATTCGGGTCGGGTAGATGAAATGAACGCAAGCCATGGTTATGTGGAATTGAAAACCGAAAATAATGAAACACTTATTTCAGCATTAAAAGGTCATTCTTGGTTTGAAAACACAAAATTAGATCCTGAAACAGATATAGTTAAAGCTATTCTTACCGAACCTATTGAAGCTGAAAACTTAAATAAAATGCTGTTTGAAAAAGGCATTATTCTTTCACATTTAGTAAAACGTAGAGAAAGCTTAGAGCAGCAATTTTTAGAACTAACCAAACAAAACGCATAATATGTTACGACTACTCAATATAGAATTCCATAAATTAAAATATAGCCGTTCGACCAAAGTTTTATCGATTATTTATTTTGGTTTATTTACGCTTATTGCTCTTTTTGCTTCCATTAGATTTAACATTTTAGGATTAGATTTTCAATTAGCAGACCAAGGAATTTTCAATTTCCCCTACATTTGGCATTTCAATACTTATTTTGCTTCCTTTTTAAAGATTTTCTTAGCTATTGTCATCGTTTCTATGATGTCTAATGAATATAGCAATAGAACACTCAAACAAAATCTTATTGATGGGATGAGCAAGAAAGAATTCATCCTCTCTAAGTTTTATACGGTTTTGGTGTTTTCTGTAATTTCTACCCTATTTATATTCATCGTTTCCTTAGTACTCGGACTCATTTTTTCTGATTATACCGAATTCTCAATTATCTTTTCAGATTTAGAGTTTATGTTGGCCTATTTGGTTAAGCTTATTGGGTTCTTCAGTTTTTGTATGTTTTTAGGGATTTTGGTAAAACGTTCTGCCTTCGCTCTTGGATTCCTGTTTGTCTGGTGGATTTTTGAAAGTATCGTGATTGGGGTGTTACGTTTTCAAATTATTGATGATAGCGCTAGGACTGCAGCTATTACTCAGTTTTTTCCGTTGGAGTCGATGGCTAATTTGGTAAAACAACCCATTACTAGATTAAATGTTATCCAATCTGCGGCCAACCAACTTCAAACTGATATTACTTCAGATTATTCGGTGCATTGGTATCAAATTATAATTGTATTGGCTTGGACAGGTATTTTTGTTTGGGGTTCTTTAAAATTATTGAAGAAGAGGGATTTATAAAAGCTGATCAGTTTTTAACTTCAACTAGATTTCTTTTTCATTAAAAACCTGTAGATTTGAACAATTGCTGGTGATTAATGAAAAGAATTTTATTTATACTTCTCTTGCTCCCTTTTTCAGTATTTTGTCAAGGGGAGGCTAATTATTGGTATTTTGGGGCAAATGCCGGTGTGAATTTTAATACTTCCCCTCCTTCCCCGCTTACCAATGGTCAATTGAACACTAGTGAAGGTTGCTCATCAATTTCAGATGAAAATGGTAATCTTTTGTTTTATACAGATGGAAGGACCATTTGGAATAGAAACCACAACGTGATGAGCAATGCTGATTATTTTAATGGCACCGGACTATTGGGTGATCCTTCAAGTACTTCTAGCGGATTAATAGTTCCACATCCTACAGATGCTAACCTGTACTATGTTTTTACTGTAGATGAGCCTCATCACGATAATGCGACAAATTATCCTAACCAAGGCCCGGGCACTGCTAATGGGGAATATTCAGATTTACCGGGCAGCAATGTTCCTCAAGATGATGATGGTTTTAATAACGGATTAAATTATTCAGTGGTAGATATGACGTTGGATGGTGGATTGGGAAATGTAATTTCGTCTGAAAAAAATATTCATTTAATCACCTACGACCCTTCTAATTCAGAAGAAATTAAATACAAATGTTCAGAAAAAATTACTGCTGTTAAAGGAAGTGATTGTAATTCAATTTGGCTTTTAACTCACTTTATTGATAAATTTTATGCTTTCAAAATTGACAATTCAGGAGTCAATACTTCCCCTGTTATTTCTCAGACAGGACCTGCTATCCCAATTTCTTCTTACAGAAGAGCAGCACTAGGTTATATGAAGGTTTCTCCTAATGGTAAAAAACTAATCGTAGCCCACAATACGAAAACCTATAATCAAATAGGAAGTAACGATGCTGAAAACGGAGGAGTTTATTTATACGATTTTGACGATCTTTCGGGAATGGTGTCTAATAACTTACCCTTAGTAGAAAATGTAAATGCCTACGGCGTAGAGTTTTCCATGGAAACTAAAAAAGTTTACGCTACTGTCACCCAAAATAACAATGCACTATTATATCAATGGGATTTGGAATCTACAGATATTCCAAATTCTATCAATAATATAAATGGAGTTAGTGGTAATACTGCTACTGCTTTACAATTAGCACCTAACGGAAAAATTTATAAACCTATAATTTCTACCGCTAGATTAGCGGTCATCAATAACCCTGAATTAGATATCAACCAAATAGACTATTCTGAAAGTATTTCTAACGGAGCAATCAATTTACAAGGAGCAATAGCTACATTTGGCTTACCTCCATTTATACAATCAATTTTTTCGTCCCGGATTAATATTATTGATGAAAACTCAGAGAATATTATTACAAAGTTAGATTTATGTGAAGATGATAGTTTTACGTTAGCTTATACTCAAAACCTAGATAGCAGTAATACATACACTTGGTATAAAAATGGTAATATTTTAAATGGTGAAAATACAGAACAGTTAACCATTTCTGCAAATCCTGCGAATACTTTTCCTTCTTCTGATACTTATAAACTTATCATCGATTTAAATGATGGATCTTGTCCGCTAATTGGAATAGCAAATGTAACTTTTCACCTCAAACCTGAAGCCTTAGATACTTCTTTGAATCAATGTGGTTACTTAGATAATCATACTTCTATCTTTAATTTAAATGAAGTAAAAACCGAAATTACCTCAGCAACAAATACAACTATTGAGTTTTATAAAAACTTAACTGACGCGCAAAGCAGTATGAACCTTATAGAAAATGAGGATAATTTCCAAAATTCAGAAAATCCTCAAACTATCATTGCAAAAGTCAATTCTGAATATTGCTCATCTTATGCGCAGCTAGAACTAAATGTTTCTCAAAACAGTAACCTTGCCCCTATCGATTTAACTGAATGCCCAACTGATGAAAACGGATTTGAAAATTTCAATTTAAATGAAGTTAAAATTGAATTACTTTCCATCAACCCAAATTTCATCATTAATTTTTATGAAAATGAAGAAGATGCAGTTTTAGAAAATAATCAAATCAATGATCTAACCTCCTATCAAAATACTTCAGCTTTTCAACAAACTATTTTTGCTCGGATTGACAACAGTAATTTATGTGAAGATATTGTAACCATAAATTTACTTGTCCAAAATTCAATTCCTATAGAAAATGAAGAAGAAATCATTTACTGTCTAGAAAATCTTCCTGATACCATAATACTTGAAAGCGGAATTCCCGATAACCAACAAAGCAAGTACGAGTATTATTGGGAACCCTCCCAAAAGACCACTTCAACTATCGAAACTAATGAAATTACCAGTCATACCGTTACAGTAACAGATAAAATTTCAGGATGCAGTAAAATTAAAACCATAAATATTCTAGCTTCTAACAAAGCTAAATTCAATGTGGATATCGATGGATTTTCCTATAAAAACACTGTAACAATTCATTTAGAGGAAGAAAGCTTAGGAAAATATATTTACTCCATTGATGATCAATTTTCTGCTTATCAAGAAGAAAACATTTTTCAGAATGTAAAACCCGGTCCACACATTATCTATGTAAAAGACCTTAACGGATGTGGTGTCGCTTCAAAAGAAATAAATGTATTGGGAATTATGAGATTTTTTACTCCCAATCAAGACGGAATAAACGACACTTGGCACTTGTTGGGAAGAAATAATGAAAATATCAAAAATGCTGAAATATTCATTTTCAACCGTTTTGGTAAATTAATCACCTCCCTTTCTCCTACAGGAAAAGGTTGGGATGGCACATTTAACGGAAAACAATTACCTGCTACAGATTACTGGTATTCACTAAAATTAAACAACGGAAAAACATATAAAGGTAATTTCACTTTAAAAAGGTAATCCCAAAATTATTATTTATATTTATGATCCTCAAATGATTACAATATGAAAAAAAATTACTTAATCCTATTTTTTTTATGTTTTTCATTATCTGTGGTAGCCCAAGATATAGAGCTTTATAAGCAGTTTAACGGTCGCTACGATTATACAGCTATTGGAGCTACTCTAAATACAGAGGAAAACGGATTAAATACACCTTGTATTATTAATTCGTCTGGAAGCGCAACTTTAAATTTGAGCAACACTCAAACTATTCAAGCAGCATACCTTTATTGGTCAGGCTCTGGAAATGGAGATTTAAATGTGACTTTAAATAATCAAAACATTACTGCAGACAGAAGTTTTTTATTAAATCTTCCTACTGGTTCTGATAACTTAAATTATTTTGCAGCATTTAAAGATGTAACCAATATTGTCACTACAAAAGGAAATGGAACTTACACGGTTGAGGACATTGATATTCAACCAGTACTAGATACGGTAGATGGTTATTGCGATGTTTCTACTAATTATGGAGGTTGGGCTATGATTGTAATATATGAAGATAGTTTTCTCCCTCTTAACCAAGTAAGTATTTTTGACGGACTACAAGGCGTAACTGCAGAGGAAAACAAGCAAACATTATCTCTTCAACTAAACAACTTAAGTATAATTAATAATAAAGACGCTAAAATTGGTTTTCTAGCTTGGGAAGGAGATGAAGGTTTGGCTTATGGAGAAGATTTAATAGTCAACGGCAATATAATTTCTAACCCAACATTAAATCCTCCTGGAAATGCCTTTAACGGCACCAATAGTTTTACTGGAGATCAAAATTTTTATAACATGGATTTAGATGTTTATAATGTAGAAAATTATATAAATATTGGAGATACTCAGGCAACTATTCAATTACATACTGGAGAACTAGTTTGGATTCCAAGCCTTGGAGAATTTGACTTACGCGGTGACTTAATTATAATCAACAATATAATCACTGTATTTAATAGCAGATTACCAGAACCTGCCCCTATTATTAATCAAATTGATTTAAGTTGCTTATCTAGAGATATAACAGTAGACTATACCATTACCAACACTAACAGTACGGACGAGTTACCCGCAAATACCCCAATTTTATTTTTTGCTAATAATCAATTAGTAGGTCAAACGACAACCAGTAATATAATCCCAATAAATGGATCCGAGTCTGGACAAATCACCTTAACCATCCCGAATAACATCCCAGACGATTTCTCGCTTACTATAATAGTAAATGAAGATGTAAATGGTAATATAGTCCATCAAGAAATTAATCCTGATAATAATGAAACTGCCCAAAGTGTTAATTTAATTATTCCACAAATTGCCAATCCACCCTTAGACCTTGATGAATGTGATGATACGGCAAATGATGGAAGAGCTGATTTTGATTTAACCGTAAACACACCGATTGTAACTGGAAATCAAAATCATGTCACTATAAGTTATCACAGAAATATAAATGATGCCGAAAATGATTCAGATCCTATCCTAAATATCAGTAATTTCAATAATTCCATTAATCCACAAGAAATTTTTATTCGGGTTGAATCAACTCAAGACCCCTTATGTTATGTAACAACTTCTTTCTTTGTTAACGTAAATTACCTTCCAGTTATAGGCTTACCAGATAGTTTAGAATTATGTGATGACAATACAAATGATGAGTTGGCAAACTTTAACTTAGCAGAAAATACAGAATTGCTTGAAAATAATCAACCTAATAGCTCTTTAAGTTTTCATCTAAATCAAAACGATGCTAACCTAAAGGATAACGAAATTATCAACATTTCTTCATTCGATAATACATCTAATCCACAAACAATATATGCTAGGTTAGAAAATAACGATCATCCAGAATGTTTTACTACAACTAGCTTTTCTATAATTATCTTTCCTGTTGAAACGATTGACCTTGAAGAAAGCATCATAAATTGCGATGAAGGTTTTAACCTTGCTACTTTTGATTTAACTTTAGCTGAAGAATATTTTTCAATAGAAAATGATCAAATAATAGAAAATTATTATTTGACCGCCCAAGACGCAAGTTTTTTAAATAACCCTATCACCACTCCTACCAATTATTCTTCTATAAGCGATCCTCAAGAAATTTTTATTCGTGTCGAAGATGCTAATGAATGTTATACCATATATAGCTTTTCAATAGGTGTCGAGAACTGTCCCCCTTTTATTCCTGAAGGTTTTTCCCCTAATAACGACGGTATTAATGATACCTTCGAAATTAGTGGACTTTATGATATTTTTGAAAATTTTAAAATCAAAATTTTCAATCGTTATGGTTCGTTAATCTACCAAGGAAATAATGATATACCTGAATGGGATGGTACCAGTAATAAAGGATTAACTAATAAAGGAAAGCAATTGCCTACTGGTACTTACTATTATATTCTAAATCTAAACGACCCCAACTACGATATTTATAAAGGCTGGGTGTATTTAAATAGATAAGTTAAGAAATCAATAATATTCAATATTGATGAAGGCATATTTTTTGAGGATTGCTTAATTTTGCAACCCCAAAAATTTTGCTTTGAAAAGACTTTTGCAATTTGTTCTTATAACGGTTTGTTTTTCAGCATACTCCCAAAATATTTCTGTTGATGCAAACACTTATTCCCCACAAGAACTTGTAGAAAACATTCTCATAAATAGCGGGTGTATTGATAATATCAATGTTACCGGCGTAGTAGGCGGAAACTTTAGTAATGATAAAAGCTACGGTTACTTTGAAAGAAATAGAAGTAATTTCCCTTTCAAAAATGGAATTGCCATGAGTACCGGAAGACTTTCAAATGTTCCCGGTCCAAACAATAATTTAAGCGATGATGACACTTCCGGTTGGGGAGCCGATCAAGACTTAGAACAAGTTCTAGGAATCAGTAATACGCTAAACGCTACCGTAATCGAATTCGATTTCACTCCAAATGCCAACACTATTCAATTTCGCTATATTTTTGCTTCAGAAGAATACCAAGAAGGAGATGCTAACACTTGTCAATATTCTGATGTTTTTGGTTTTTTAATCAAACCTTTAGGAGGAAGCTATCAAAATATTGCCGTAGTTCCCGGCACTAACACTCCTGTAAAAGTAACTACGGTTCATCCAGAAATCCCTAGGGGTTGTGCCGCAGAAAACGAACAATACTTTGAATCGTTTAATGGCAGTAACCATCCTATCAACTTTAATGGTCAAACCAAACCACTCATTGCACAGGCTAATGTAAATGCAGGAACCACTTATCATATTAAACTGGTTATCGCAGACGACCATAATTACCGCTACGATTCTGCTGTATTCTTAGAAGGAAATAGCTTTAATATTGGAGCCAACTTAGGAGAAGACCTAACCGGAAATCAAGCTTTATGTAAAGGGGAAACTCATCAGTTAAGTGTGAACGATACCGGAAATACTCCAACCAATCACGAATGGTTTTTGGTAAATAATGATGGTAGTGAAACTTTACTAGCTTCAGGTACTTCAGAAACCAATTACGAAGTAAACAGTCCTGGAACTTATAAAGTAGTCGTTACCTACGGACCCAATTGTTCGGCAGACGACACTATTGAAGTTGAATATGCAGATTTCAGTTTACTTACCGATGAAACCTTAACCGAATGTGATTCTGACAATGACGGGTTAAGCATTTTCAATTTAAATAATGCCAATCAAAATTTAACCAATAGCAATCAAAACTTTACTGTAACCGATTATTTCTTAACCGAAGCTGAAGCTAAAGCCAATACCAATCCCATCAACAATGCTGGAAGTTTTCCTAACACCTCAGCTAACCAGCAAGTGTTTGCCAGAATTCAATCTACTTCAGGTTGCACAACAGTGAGAACTTTAACCCTAAGTACTTCTTTTACGAGTTATAATCCTGTGTATTTGGTAGAATGCTTTGAGGTTGGAGAAAATTCAATTTCATATCTATTGAATGATTCCCAAAATGCTATCGCCAACGAAACAGGACTTAATAGTTTCAGTACAACTTATTATCCTACTGAAAATGATGCTCTAGCTGAAACAAATACCTTAGGAAATAATTTTGAGGTAGAAACAACTAATCTCACAACTTCGGTTTATGCGCAAATTTCGACAAGTTCAGGCTGTCAGGGAATTATAGAAATTATTTTAGAAGGCATTCAATCCCCTGAAATCAATTCAAATTACCAAGCTCCATTTCTTTGTGCTGAAAATGAAAACGGAATTAATATCGAAGCCGGAATAACCGAAAATCCTTCAGCATTTACTTTTGAATGGAATACCGGAGAAACCACTCCAACTATTCAGGTAGATATCACAGGAACTTACGAAGTGAACATTACGAGAACGTTGAATTTCTCAGGAGAAGATTATAGCTGTACTTCTACCAATCAAATCACCGTTCTAGGTTCAGAAAAAGCACAAATTGATTATGAGATTGTAGGAAGTTTCGATAATTATCAAGTAATTATCACCGCATCAGGAACTGGAGATTATGTCTATTCATTAGACGAGCAATTTGGAGAGTATCAAACCGACAACACTTTTCCTGTTGGGGCAGGTTCTCACAAGATTTTTGTAAAAGACCAGAATGGTTGTGGCATTAGTGTAAAAGAATTTAAAGTTTTGGGCTATCCAAAATTTTTCACTCCCAACCAAGATGGAATCAACGATTATTGGCGATTGATTGGAGTTGAAAAATTCAACCCAAAAATCAAATCGGTTTATATTTTTAACCGCTTCGGTAAATTAATCACCGGACTAAAACCGGAACAACGTTGGGACGGAAGTTTCAATGGAAAAAACCTGCCTGCTAACGATTATTGGTTCTTGGTAAATTTTATCGATGGTTCCAATTTTAAGGGACATTTCACATTAAAGCGCTAGCAAATTGCTAATTTAGAAGCTGTAATCCTTCGGAAGAAATTCCGACAGAAATACGCATGATTTCCACTGCGCAAAGCGGAAAAATTCAACTAAAGTTTTAAACTGAATGAAATTTAAAATAAATTCTGAATACCAACCTACCGGGGACCAACCGGGAGCTATTAAACAACTCAGCCAAGGAATAGACCAAGGAGAAAGGTACCAAACATTACTTGGAGTGACCGGTTCCGGTAAAACCTTTACGATGGCCAACGTCATTGAAAAAGTAGAACGCCCTACATTAGTGTTGGCTCACAATAAAACTTTGGCAGCTCAACTTTATAACGAATTCAAAACTTTTTTCCCGGATAATGCAGTCGAGTATTTTGTTTCTTATTACGACTATTATCAACCGGAAGCTTACATTCCAACTTCGGGAACTTATATTGAAAAAGATTTATCAATTAATGAGGAGATTGAAAAACTTCGGTTAAGTACCACTTCTTCCCTACTTTCGGGACGTCGGGATGTGTTGGTGGTAGCTTCTGTAAGTTGTTTGTACGGTATTGGTAACCCGATTGAATTTCAGAAAAATGTGATTTCCATTCAACAGGATATGACCATTTCCAGAACCAAATTATTACACCGTCTGGTACAAAGTCTATATTCTAGAACTGAAGGCGAATTTCATCATGGAAATTTCAGAATTAAAGGAGACACCGTCGATGTTTATCCGGGATATGCTGATGATGCTTTCAGGATTCATTTTTTCGGGGATGAAATTGAAGAGATTGAAGCCTTTGACCCGCAAACCAATGAAGTTATTGAAAAATACGAGCGTTTAAATATTTATCCCGCCAATATGTTCGTGACTTCTCCCGATGTTTTAAACAATGCCATCGACCAAATTACCTTAGATTTAGGAAAGCAAGTCAGTTATTTTCAAGATATCGGAAAACCTTTGGAAGCAAAACGTTTAGAAGAACGTACCAATTTTGATTTGGAAATGATTAAAGAATTGGGCTATTGTTCCGGTATCGAGAATTATTCACGCTATTTAGACGGTCGCCAACCCGGTTCACGACCTTTCTGTTTGTTGGATTATTTTCCCGATGATTTCTTAATGTTTGTTGATGAAAGTCACGTGACCATTCCGCAAGTTGGTGCGATGTACGGTGGTGATAGAAGCAGAAAAGAAAATTTGGTAGAATACGGTTTTCGACTTCCTGCAGCGATGGACAACCGACCTTTAAAGTTTGAAGAATTTGAAATGCTTCAAAATCAAGTGGTATATGTGAGCGCGACTCCTGCGGATTATGAAATGAATAAATCCGGTGGGGTTTATGTAGAACAAGTAATTCGCCCCACAGGATTATTAGACCCGATTATTGAAGTGCGACCAAGTTTAAATCAGATTGATAATTTAATTGAAGAAATTCAAGAGCGGGTAGATAAAGATCAACGGACTTTAGTCACCACGCTTACGAAACGAATGGCAGAAGAATTGACCAAATATTTAACGCGAATTGACATTAGGTGTCGCTATATTCATAGCGATATCGATACCTTAGAAAGAGTTGAAATTATGCAAGATTTGCGTAAAGGTCTGTTTGATGTATTGGTTGGTGTGAACTTATTACGGGAAGGATTGGATTTACCGGAAGTTTCTCTCGTCGCAATTTTAGATGCCGACAAAGAAGGATTTTTACGTAGTCAGCGTTCGCTTACCCAAACTATTGGTAGAGCAGCGCGTCACCTAGAAGGAAAAGCAATTATGTATGCCGATAAAATCACGGACAGTATGCAAAAAACTATGGACGAAACTGAATATCGTCGTGAAAAACAGATTGCTTATAATACCGAACATAACATCACGCCACAAGCGCTTAAAAAATCTTTGGACAATACTCTAGCGGGAAGAAAAGCCGAGCCTTATGAATTTGAACCTGCTCCGAACCTTAAAGCTGCGGAAGAAGAAGTGACTTATTTTAGTGAAAACCAACTGGAAGAGCGAATGCGAATGATTCGGAAGAAAATGGAAGGAGCCGCAAAAGACTTAGATTTTATGTCGGCTGCGCGTTATCGTGACGAACTTAAAATGCTTCAAGAGAAATTAAAAGATAAAAAAATATAAACAAAAACGCCCAGAATTACCCGGGCGTTTTCAACTAACTAATCAAATCAAACTACTATTATGAAATCTCAATCATTCGTTTAGCTTGCACTTTTGCTTCTTCTTTCTTGGGAAGATTAATTAACAATACTCCATTTTCATAAGAAGCATTTATTTTAGAACTATCTACAGTTTCCGGTAGGCTAAATGCTCTTTTAAAAGTACTGTAACTAAATTCCCTTCTAGTGAATTTTCCTTTTTCTTCTTCAGTGTTTTCTTTTTTACTTTCAGAAGAAATAGTTAACACATCGCTACCCAACTCGATGTTGAAATCTTCTTTGGTTTTTCCTGGAGCAGCTACTTCAACTAAAAAGTTATCTTCACTTTCTTGAATGTTTACTGCCGGAATGCTCACTCCAATATTGTTTACGTTTGAAGTTCCGCCTAACCAATCTGTTTTAAACATATCGTCAAAAATAGATGGTAACCAATTGTCTGCTGTTGTTCTTTTTACTAAGCTCATAATTTTTATTTTTTGTTGTTATTATCAATTTTACATTCTGTTAATAGCAATTTGAATACCAACTGATTTTAAATGACTTTTTGACATATCTAAACTACTAAATAATGACAAAATGTCGTTTTAAGCGGTTAAATTATGGTTAAAACGTCAGTTTTCAACAAATAAGTGTTCTATTTTAGCTGAGCTAACACAACTTAAATGAAGTATTTATTTAATAAGTTCTACAGTTTTTTCAATACCATTGAAGGAAAAATTGCTTTCTATCCTACGTTGTTCGCTTTTTTCGGGCTTATACTTTCTTTAATTTCGTTATCACTCGAGAATACAGGAATTTCAGAATGGCTCACTTCTATCTATGACGGCTTCATTATCGATAGCGGCGATACAGCCCGAACCATTTTAAGTTACTTAACCGGCGGGTTGATTTCTTTAATGGTTTTTAGTTTTTCCATGGTGATGGTATTGCTCAATCAAGCTTCTTCCAATTATTCACCAAGGGTTTTACCGGGACTTATTTCTAAAAAAAATCATCAATATGTGCTGGGAATTTATTTAGGAACCATTCTTTACAATATTTTTATTACGATTGCCATCAAAGCTCCGGAAGACAATAATATACGTATCCCCAGTTTTTCCATTTTTATTTCGGTTTTATTGACCACTTTATGCTTAGGCGCTTTTATTTATTTTATTCATTCTATTTCCCAAGCTATTCAGGTGAATAATATTTTGACCAATGAATACAAAAAAGCCAGAAAAAGATTAAAATCTATTATTGAAATCCAAAAAGATGAGCAGGAACTTACTTTTCCCAATACCGATAACTGGAAAAGTTATAAGAGTCAAAAAACAGGCTATTTCCAAAATGTTTCTATCGATAATTTAAAAGAGATTTGTAAAGAACACAAACTGCAACTTTCCATTTTACCCATAAAGGGAAGCTTTATCGCTGAAAACTCAGATATTATAAAAGTGAATAAAGAAATAGATGATGATTTAGCATTGAAAATTCTAAGCAATTTTAATTTTGCCCAAGGCGAATTTGTAGAAGATAATTATATTTTAGGTCTTAAACATATCACAGAAATAGGGATAAGGGCTATTTCTCCTGCGGTTAACGACCCTTCAACCACCATTAACACCATTGATTATCTTACCGATCTTTTAGCTTTACGATTGCTGAAAAAAGAAGATGAAATTGTAAGACTTGAAAACCAACAAGCTTGTATTTGGCTTTCCTCGATTTGTTTTGATGAATTACTTTACCAAATTATTTTACCCTATCGGACGTACTGTAAAAATGATTTTAGTTGTATTCAAAAATTATTGTTGATGTTTTCTTTTTTACTTCAACAAAAAACAGCGAACGGAAATTACCACAAAGCTATACGAGAAGAAGCTAAAAATCTTTATGAAGATGTAAAAAACACACTTCAAAATTCAAGGGATTTAGAAAGATTAGAAGCAATCTATCGCCAAATTGCTTAAATGTGCTTATATTTTTTAAATTTGCAGTCAATTCTAAAAAATCTCATGGCATTAACCAATAACGACATCTTTAAAAAATTACGTGTAGCCCATAAACTTCGCGATAACGATATTATAGAAATTTTTGCATTAGTAGATTTTAAAGTCACTAAGAGCGAACTGGGAGCTATTTTCAGAAAAGAGGGACATCCTAATTATCAAGAATGTGGCGACCAATTTCTACGGAATTTTTTAAACGGACTTATCATTCATTTAAGAGGTCCAATGCCAGAAAAAAATAAATAATTTTTACGTATATTGTTTATTTTGTAAATCTAACTTCATTTTTACGTCTTATTTAAGAGAATCCAAATTTGGTTTATGAGCGAAATCACTGTTAAGAAAAGAGTTTTTACGGAAGAAGAAATAAAAGCCCTCAATAAAAAATACAAACCACTTTCTATTGAAGAACGAATAAAAGAGCTCTACAAAGATTTTGATGTAGCCGAAGTGATGCTCACCAGCTCTTTTGCAGCAACTTCTGCTTTTTTACTGAAGCTTTTTTCTGATGTAAACAAAAAACAGAAAGTTTTCTTTATCGATACTGGATATCATTTTGATGAAACCATTAAATACAAACAGGAACTGACTAAAAAATATGGGCTCAACGTTAAATCTATAAGTGCGATAAAAGAAGAACACGAGTTTACCACTAAAGATGAAACTTGGCGTAAAAATCCTGACTTTTGCTGCTCTATTAATAAAGTAAGACCTCTAGAAACTATTAAAAAGAATTATTCGGTTTGGGTAAGCGGTCTTATGGAATGGCAAAGTGACCACCGTTCTACTTTAGATATTTTTGAGGAACGAGGGGATATTTTAAAATTTTATCCCTTATTGGATGTAACAAAAGAAGAACGCGATAAATTTATAGAAAAGCATCAATTACCTTTTCATCCCTTGGTAGCAAAAGGCTATAATTCTATTGGTTGTACACATTGTACAGTTCCCGGTGAAGATCGTTCCGGCAGATGGAACAATAACCCTAAAACAGAGTGTGGACTACATTTATAAACCTTTACAACTCCCCTACCTAGCTGGAAGAGTTAAACTATATAAAAAAACCTTTAAAAAAGTTAATTAGTGGTAAGAACGACCTGAATCTTTCTTTAAATTTGATCGATTATCTCTTTTATTCCACTAATACTAATAGGTTTGATAACATAATTTTTGATGGAAGAAAACTTTTTTGCCTTTTGGCGATCCTCAGGGGTTTCTGAAGAGGTAACCACAAAAATTTTCAACTGATTTGGTATATCTATTTGGGTGATTTTCTCTAAGAATTGCCATCCATCCATCACAGGCATATTGATATCCAGAAAAATAATATCTGGAAGGGTTGCTTTTTTCTTTAGGATGGTACTTAAATGGTTATAAGCTTCTTGACCATTTTTAAAAATTAAAAAAGTATCGCAATGTCCTGTGTATTCAAGAAGTTTTTTTGTCCCAAATACAAAAATTGGATCATCATCAATAATGCACGCTAAATTAATCTTTTTTTTCACTTTTTGAAGTAAACTTTAAATGTTGAACCTTTATCCACTTCACTTTCCACCTCAATCCGACCGCCCATAGATTCTATTTGGTTTTTTGTAATAAATAAACCTATGCCACGCGAATCTTTATGCTGATGAAAAGTTTTATACATTCCGAATAACTTAGATTTATTTTCTTTTAAATCAATACCTAAGCCATTATCTATAATTTGCAAAGATATAAAATTTTCTAAATTTTTTGTTAAAATTTTAATATATGGATCCCTCTCGGCAGATTTATACTTGATCGCATTGGTAAGCAAATTTAATAGTATGCTTTCTAAGTAAGCCGGGATCGCCATTACCTGCAAATGGTTATCTACATTTTTATCTATAGTTACTTTTTCTGCTTTTATAGTTGCATAGATACTTTCTAAAGTTTTATCTATGTATTGGGAAAGATTTAAATTTTTAAAATTCTTTTTATCGGAGCTATGTACAAGTACTACTTCGTTTAAATGATTAATGGTCTCTCCTAACCCTTCAATAGCTTGTCCAAACAACGGCATTAATTCATTATCCAGTAGCTCTTTATGTTCTAAATTCATTAATTCCAGCAACATTTTTAAATTACCGGAATGAGAACGTAAATTATGAGATACAATATGGGCAAAATTTAATAAACGCTGGTTTTGATCTGTAGTTACATTTAAATATGACTTTAGTTTTTCTTTACTCTCATGTTCTTTGGTTAAATCTATCACTTGCCCTAAATACTGAATAGGCGTATTGTCTTTATCACGAATTACAGTTAAAACTAAATGAACATAAATTGTTTTCCCTTGTTTATGTTTATACCTTTTTTCTGTAGTAAAAGTCTTTATTTCACCCTCCTTAAGCTTCTGAAAACCAATTATAGACTCTTCTAAATCATCAGGATGAGTGAAATCTCTAAAAGTAATGGACCTAATTTCTTCTTCACTATAACCCAATATATCGCAAAATCCCTGATTTACTTTCAAAATATTAGCTTTATTATCTGAAATAACTATACCTATACTTGAATTTAAAAATACATCATTGGTAAATTGTAATTGTCTGTTTAATTCACTCTGCTTCCTTTCTTCAACGTCAATATCTTGAAACAGCCCATAAACTCTTATACATTTACCGTTTTCAATCACAGGCATGCCAATGGCCCTCACCCATATTTCCCTGCCTTTTGCAGTGGTTAGCAAAAGCTTTACATCATACTCCTCATTGTTAGCAACTGCATTCTGAAAACATTGAGTAATCTTATCCCTAGAAATTGGGTCTTGAAAAAAATTTATTCCATCCTGTAAGCCACATTCAAAATCAGGTTCTACTTCGTGAATTAACTTGGTAACATCACTCCAATAAACAGTTTCATTTTCCAAATCTACTTCCCAACTGCCCATCTTGGCATAACTTGCAGTTTTTTCTAATAATTCTCTATAGGCTCTTGTATGAGGCATAATTTTATATTTAAAATTGAAAAGTAAATCTGAAAGTAATTATTTATTTTCTTAAAATGAACAGAAATAAAAATCAAATGTTAATATACAGTTCTAAAAATTTATTAAGAAAGTGTTCAATTACTTTTTTCGATAAAATTAAAAATATCACTTTTCAAAACTATTTTATTTCGATTAAATTACTATAACTGTAGATTGTTGGATTTAATATTAAGTTGATTGACAGAATACCTAAATTATTTGTGAACCAAATATGTATTATATAAAAAATCCCGTCCAATTTTCGACGGGATTTTTTATTATTTAAAAGTAAAAGTGTTCTACGTATCTTAAGATAAAACCTCGTGTACTTTATCTGCTGCTTCTTTAAACTGTACAGCGCTTTCAACATTGAAGCCACTTTCATCAATTAATTTTTTAGCTTTATCTGCATTTGTACCTTGAAGGCGGACAATGATAGGAACTTTAATTTCATCTCCCATATTTTTATATGCTTCTACAATACCTTGTGCTACACGATCGCAACGTACAATACCTCCAAAAATATTAATTAAAATCGCTTCTACATTATCATCTTTTAAGATAAGACGGAAAGCTTCTTCCACACGTTTAGCATCTGCTGTACCACCAACATCTAAGAAGTTAGCTGGTTCACCACCTGCTTGCTTAATTAAATCCATCGTTGCCATGGCAAGACCGGCACCATTCACCATACAACCTACATTTCCATCTAAATCAACATAGTTTAAACCTGCTTTTTTAGCTTCAACTTCCGTTGGGTTTTCTTCACGCTCGTCACGCATTTCAGCGTAATCTTTGTGACGGAAAAGTGCATTATCATCTAAAGTTACTTTAGAATCTACTGCTAATATTTTATCGTCACTGGTTTTTAATACCGGGTTGATTTCAAATAAAGAAGAATCAGATTTATCATAAGCAGTATAAAGTGCCGTAACAAATTTTGTCATTTCTTTAAAAGCTGCTCCAGACAAACCTAAATTGAAAGCTACTTTTCTCGCTTGGAAAGGTAAAATCCCGGTAGCTGGGTCTATTTCTTCTGTAAAAATTAAATGCGGAGTTTCTTCAGCAACGGTTTCAATATCCATTCCTCCTTCGGTAGAATACATAATCATGTTTTTTCCGTTGGCACGGTTTAACAATACAGACATATAATATTCTTCCGGTTCATTATCGCCGGGATAATAAACATCTTCAGCAACTAAAACCTGATTTACTTTTTTACCTTCAGCAGAAGTTTGAGGCGTTACCAAGTTCATCCCGATAATTTCACCGGCAATTTGCTCTACCTCTTGTAAATTTTTAGCCAACTTAACTCCACCGCCTTTTCCGCGACCTCCAGCGTGCACTTGTGCTTTAATCACGTGCCATCCGGTTCCGGTTTCTTCGGTTAGTTTTTTTGCCGCTTCTACTGCAGCTTCAGGAGTATCGGCAACAATACCTCGTTGAATTCTAACTCCAAAGCTATTTAATATTTCTTTTCCTTGATATTCGTGTAAATTCATAATCAGGTTTTTCTACTAGTTCTAATTTTGGTTCACAAAAGTAACAAATGTAATATTTAGTAGCAATATTTTTTCGGTTTTAAAACACTTTATTCAAATAAAAATGCTTTGTTTTAAATTGAATATGAACTAAGTTTGGTTTTTATGCTGAATACAGAAGAATTATTGAAACTCGCCTATGCCAAAATGTATTTTGGAAAATATAAAGATTGGTACTTATCTGATGTTCCCGAACCTTATTTTGTTTGGTTCAATAAAAAAGGCTTTCCTGCGGGAAAAACCGGCGAACAAATGCGGGCGGTTTTTGAACTCAAAATTAACGGATTAGAATACTTGCTGAAGGAAATTAGGCAAAAGTATCCTGAACCCAAGAAAAAATAGCATACAAAAACCGGGTTTATAGCTATAAAATAAATTGTTATTTGTACTTTTGCGCTCCGTATAGACAACAATTAAACAACCCAAAATGGCCGATACCAAGTATATTTTTGTTACCGGTGGTGTTTCTTCGTCTCTCGGGAAAGGAATTATCGCAGCTTCATTAGCAAAACTTCTTCAAGCGCGTGGTTACAAAACCACCATTCAAAAACTAGACCCATACATTAATGTAGATCCGGGTACGTTAAACCCTTATGAACACGGAGAGTGTTTTGTTACCGAAGATGGTGCAGAAACCGATTTGGATTTAGGTCATTACGAGCGTTTTCTAAACGTAAATACTTCACAGGCCAATAATGTTACTACCGGTAGAATTTACCAAAGTGTGATTGAAAAAGAGCGTCGTGGGGAGTTTTTGGGAAAAACCGTTCAGGTGGTTCCACACATTACCAACGAGATTAAACGTAGAATTCAACTGCTAGGAAAAAACGGTGATTATGATATCGTAATTACTGAAATTGGCGGAACTGTTGGTGATATTGAGTCTTTACCATACATCGAATCGGTTAGGCAATTAAAATGGGAATTAGGTGAACACAATTCATTAGTGATTCATTTAACCTTAATTCCTTATTTATCGGCTGCCAAAGAATTAAAAACCAAACCTACCCAACATAGTGTCAAAACCTTGATGGAAAGCGGAATTAGCGCTGACATTCTAGTATGTAGAACTGAACACGAAATTGGCGATGATCTTCGTGAAAAACTAGCACTGTTCTGTAATGTAAAGAAAGAAGCCGTGATTCAATCTATTGATGCTTCTACCATTTACGATGTACCAAATCTAATGTTAGAAGAAGGTTTAGATACCATTACACTTGAAAAATTAGCTTTACCTGAAAAATCCAAACCTGATTTAATCAATTGGAATAAATTTGTTAACCGCCATAAAAATCCAAAATCTGAAGTAACTATTGGATTAATCGGGAAATATGTAGAATTACAGGATTCTTATAAATCAATCTTAGAGTCGTTTATTCACGCGGGAGCTGAAAATGAAGTAAAAGTGAATATTAAAAGTATTCATTCTGAATTCATTGGCATCGACAGCAAGAAAAAAGTAGAAGATTTAGATGGTATTCTTGTCGCACCCGGTTTTGGGGAACGCGGTATCGAAGGAAAAATTGAAGCGGTTAAATACGCTAGGGAAAATAATTTACCCTTCTTCGGAATTTGTTTAGGAATGCAAATGGCCGTGATTGAATATGCCCGAAATATCTTAAAGATTGAAGATGCCAATTCTACCGAGATGGACGACCAAACCAAAAACCCGGTAATCGATATTATGGAAAGCCAGAAAAATATCACTCAAATGGGCGGGACGATGCGTTTGGGAGCTTGGGATTGTGAACTGGCAGAAGGTTCTTTAATTCATAAAGCTTACGGAAAAACAAAAATTAGCGAAAGACATCGTCACCGTTACGAATACAACAATAAATTTAAAGAGCGTCTAGAAGAGGCCGGTTTAGTAAATTCTGGGATTAACCCACAAACGGGATTGGTAGAAGTAGTTGAATTACCTAACCACCCTTGGTTTATAGGAGTGCAATATCACCCCGAATATAAAAGTACGGTAAAATCTCCGCATCCTTTATTTATAAGTTTTGTAAAAGCTGCCAAAGAATACGCTAAAAAACGTAAAAAATAATGTCATCTTGGCATTTATTGGATAATGGCTACTTTTTTGACTTACAAAAAGTTGAAATCTTATATGGTTTTTTAAGTTGAAATCAAGACTTTTGCAAACCTTAAATTTTTAAAATTACCTTGTTCCCTATTTATGGAAAATAAAAAATTTGATCTAAATTCAGTCATTGGATTTTTATTGATTGGTGCCATCCTTATCTGGATGTTGTACACCAACCAAGACCAAGAAACACAAACTACCGAAGCCGGCACTCCGGAAAATCAAGAAGAAGTGATCACGAACGATGAAGATGATTCTTCGATTACTTCAACAGAAAATAATACTCCTACCACCGATTCTCTAGCACAAGCTCAAGCAAAAAGTGAATTAGGAGCATTTGCGTATTCTGCGGGATTGCCATCTGCAACAAACAATATCACTACTTTAGAAAATGATGTTCTTCAGTTAAAAGTAAGCAATAAAGGTGGACAAATTGTTGAAGCAAAACTGAAAAACGAAACTACGTATACCGGAGAAAATGTTTACTTGGTAAGAGACGGAAATGCTTCTTTTAACCTTCAAGTAAATACTTCTGACAATAGAACTTTACAAACCAAAAATTTATTTTTTGAGCCGAGCTTGACTGAAAATGGAGAGAATACCATTCTTTCAATGAAGTTAAAAGCTGCGGATGATAAATATTTAGAATACGTTTACACCTTAAAACCGGGCGATTATATGATGGATTTTTCCATTCGTTCGCAAGGCTTGAATAATGTGATTAACAGCGGTCAAGATGTAATTTTAGACTGGCAATTGAAGGCTTATCGACATTCAAAAAGTATTTCTTATGAAAACAGATATACCGAATTACAATGGATGTACGAAGGTGACAACGATGATTCTTCCGGGCAAGGTGACTTAGAAGAAGACGAAGATGCCGATATTGCTTGGGTAGCCTTTAGACAACACTTCTTCTCCTCTATTTTATTAGCTGATGCTCCTTTTGAAAGAGCAAAATTTACTTCTAAAAACTTAGTACAAGATGAAGATGTAGATACCACTTATCTAAAAAGTTTTGCTACCAATATTCCTTTGAAGTTAAAAGGAGGCGAATTAAACGAAAACTTAAACTGGTATTACGGCCCTACTGATTATAAAGTTTTAAACGATTATGACCGTGATTTAGATGAAATCGTTCCGCTAGGTTGGGGTATCTTTGGATGGATCAATAAAGGATTGGTAATTCCATTCTTCAACTTCTTGATGAGCTTTTTACCGGCAGGGATTGCTATTATATTTTTAACGATTACCGTAAAATTATTGTTATCTCCCGTACAATACAAGCAATACGTTTCTCAAGCGAAAATGAAGGTTTTACGACCTGAAATCAATGAGATTAACGAAAAGTACAAAGATAACGCGATGAAAAAGCAACAAGAAACCATGAAGCTGTACAGCAAAGCAGGCGCCAGTCCAATGAGTGGTTGTTTACCGGCTTTAATGCAGATTCCTGTTTTCTATGCATTGTTTAACTTTTTCCCCAGCGTTTTCGAACTTCGACAAAAAGGATTTTTATGGGCAGACGATTTATCAAGTTACGATGTAATTGCTGAATTACCTTTTAGAATTCCATTATACGGTGACCACATTAGTTTATTCCCAATTTTAGCTTCCTTGGCCATTTTTGTTTATATGACGATGACCACCGGACAAAGCATGCAACAGGCTCAACAACCGGGAATGCCGAATATGAAGTTCATTATGTATTTATCACCATTATTTATGTTGGTATTCTTTAATAACTACGCTAGTGGACTTTCGTTGTATTACTTCACATCTAACTTAATTACCATCGGGATTATGTTAGTTATCAAGAATTTTATAATTGATGAAGATAAAATTCACGCGAAGATTCAGGAGAACAAGAAAAAACCTAAAAAGAAAGGTAAGTTCGCTAAGAAATTCCAAGAAATGATGGAACAGGCCGAACAGCAACAGAAAGGTAGAAAATAAATTTAGAGTTCCTACAAACTAAAAAGTCCCGAAGTAAAATTCGGGACTTTTTTATTTATTCATTATTAAATTTATTCTTCAGGCAACAACACCGTATCTATTTTGAATAATCGACCGTTTACAGCTTGCGCACGTTCATCTAAAATAATAGAAGTCCGTTGGTTGTTATCCATCAAACTAGGTTCTTCAGTATCAATAGAAATATTTCCTCCTAAAGTAGTTACGGTAGAAGAATTATAATTATCCAGTTCTAAATTTAAATTAGGAGCAATATGTAAATCTAATATCGAAATTAAATCCGCTTCAGGAATTTCCTCTAAAGATGCATTTTGTTCAGGGTAAAGTTCCAGCAATACATCTTCAAAAGCTTCATTAATCGGAGCCAAAACCGTGTAAGGCATTTGTGCATCATTTGTATCTGCCAATCTTCCCAAATAATCTTCAGTCACAATATCTTCCCGATTAAAAGCTTCTACCAAGGTAGTTAAATCACCATCGGCATTAATAAAATCGGTTAAAGTTGGTAGCGTTAACACTTCGCTCAACGTATGGATTACTCCGTTAGTAGTCACAATATCTTGTATGGTAATCGTGGCAGTTCCATTGAGCAATAAACCAACTTCTTTATTTACATACAAACTAAGTGGTTTCTCTTCATTATCGACACTTGCCGTAGCTAATGTATTGGTGTAACCGGTTTCCAATCGGGAAGAAATCATTAAACCATCAAGCGCATGATAACTGAAAAACTGATTGACTTCATCGGGACTCAAATTAGCATTTTCCCAATAAGTGGTGAACAAATCAGCTGAAGGAATGAAAAGCGTTTTATTTTCTTCGGAAGTAAATTCATTTACAATTTCAGCATTATTTTGAAGTGCCGCGTCGTAAAACGGACTTAAGTTACTATCGGCTTCCAAAAAAGTTTCTAATGTAGGTAAACCTAAAACACCATTAATTTCGTGAAACATACCGTTATCCACTTCAATATCGGTTTCTACAAATTCCACATTTCCATTAAACCTAATATTTTCTTGAGCATCTACCAATAAATTCAAATTAGTTTCGGTACTATCGGTTAGTGGAACGGCAGAAAGTGTTTTTAAATACCCGGTAACAAAATTCTGTTCGTAAGTAATGGTTTCTAACATATGATACCTAACCAAACTAAAAGCTTCTTCTTCTGTAATTTCTTCAATTCCCGAAATATTATTCGCTTGAAAATAGGCTTCCATCGCTTCATTGTTCGGCGCGAGAATAGTCAAATTCCCTGAATTTCCATCTAAAGCCGCATCATAATTTGCTTTCTCAATTAACTGTTGAAATAAACTATACTCAGGATTTTTAGCTATATATTCAATGATGGAATTATTCCCTTCAATCACATTTCCATTATCGTCATCATCTACACAACTTACCATCAATATCAGAAATAGAAATAAAGGAACTATTTTTGTAACTTTTAAAATAATTTTATTCATCATTGCGTTTTAAAATTTCTAAACAAAGTGCCAATATACAAAAAACAAAAGCTTATGCCCGCTAAGTTCTTCAACGGTTTTTTAGTGTTTTTTATTTTAAATCCCGTGCTGATTTTTGCTCAGAATAACCTCAATCAACTCGATGCGCAAGGCAAGCGACACGGAAAATGGATGAAAAAATTTGAAGGAACCAATCAAATCCGTTACGAAGGAGAATTTAACCACGGAAAAGAAGTGGGGACATTCAAATTTTATAAAGAAGGGGTTGAAGAACATCCTAACGCGACCAAAACCTATTCACCTAATAGCAATATTGTTGATGCTAAATTTTATACCGAAAAAGGGAAATTATTAACCGAAGGGCATTTTAAAGATAGAAAAAGAACCGGAAAATGGACGTATTATCACAAAAATAAAGAGGTGATAATGATGGTTGAAAATTACCAAAACGGAAAACTGCATGGTGAAAAATCTATCTTCTACGAAAATGGTAAAATCTCTGAAAAACAACATTACGTTAACGGAGTTCAACAAGGAGAACATTTAGTTTATGGAGCGAACGGAGAATTGCTTCAATATTACACTTACAAAGACGGGCAACTTCAAGGGCTTTCTAAAATTTACAATACAGAAGGTCAACTAATTAAAGAAGGAAACTACAAAGACGGACTTCGGAATGGCATTTGGAAAACCTACGAAAACGGAAAACTAACCGAAACTGAAAAATTCCCTAAAGAAAAACCTTCTGTAAGCAAAAGCAAATAAAACGACAAAATCACTAATTTTGTAGAAAATTTCTGTAGTCGTGAAAAATAAAAAAGTTGTTGTTGGCCTTAGTGGTGGTGTAGATTCTAGTGTAACAGCCTATCTTTTAAAAGAACAAGGATATGAGGTGATCGGCCTTTTTATGAAGAATTGGCACGATGATTCCGTTACCATTAGCGACGAATGTCCTTGGCTGGACGACAGCAACGACGCCATGTTGGTAGCCGATAAACTGGGAATTCCCTTTCAAACCATAGATTTAAGCGAACAATACAAAGAACGTATTGTAGATTATATGTTCAATGAATATGAAAGAGGAAGAACCCCAAACCCTGATGTGCTTTGTAATCGTGAGATAAAATTTGACGTGTTTATGAAAATTGCACTTTCTTTAGGTGCAGATTACGTTGCCACAGGACATTATTGCCGAAAAGGAGAAACTGAAGTCAACGGAAAAACCGTTTACCAATTGTTAGCAGGAAAAGACAAAAACAAAGACCAGTCTTATTTTTTATGTCAACTTTCACAAGAACAATTGTCCAAAACCCTTTTCCCTATTGGTGAATTACAAAAAAGCGAAGTACGAAAAATCGCTGCTGAACAAAATCTAGTAACTGCTGAAAAGAAAGATTCCCAAGGACTTTGTTTTATTGGTAAGGTTCGTTTACCTGATTTTCTTCAACAAAAACTTCAACCTAAAGATGGAGTCATTGTTGAAATTCCCGCGGAAGAAACTATTTATCAGACTGAAACACCCAGCTTCAACAACAAAGAAGAAGAGTTAAATTTCTTCAGTAAAAAATATGTGTATCAAAAAGAATTAGGGAAAGAAGTTGGTAAACATAACGGAGCTCATTATTTCACCAAAGGACAACGCAAAGGCTTGGCCGTTGGCGGAACCCCAGAACCTCTTTTTGTAATTGAAACCGATGTAAAAGACAACATCATTTATACCGGACAAGGTAAAAATCATCCTGGTTTACTTCGTAAAGGTTTATTTGTAAATCCAGATGAAGTGCATTGGGTTCGGGAAGATTTGGCCTTAAAAGCTGATGAAGAAATGGAAGTGCTGGCTAGAATCAGGTACAGACAGCCTTTAGAAAAAGCCAAACTTTACCAAACAGAAAATGGTTTGTACGTTATTTTTAAAAATGAACAAACCGCCATTACCGAAGGACAATTCGTTGCTTGGTATCACGAAGAAGAATTATTGGGATCCGGAGTAATTTCGTAACTTGTAGCTGAAAAATTCAGCTATGAAAAAGTTATACCTACTCATCTTATTTTTAGTTTTCAGTAAAGTCATTCAGGCACAAGAACATGCTTGGGTTTACTTTACCGATAAAGAAAATGTTGCCGAAGCCATCGCCAATCCTATTACTATTCTTACACAAGAAGCCATCGATAGAAAAAACTTGCACAACACACCTATTGATGCCCGCGATGTTCCGGTAAACGAAAATTACATAACTACAATTAAAAATCAACCCGGTATTAGTGTCATGGCGAAATCTAAATGGTTTAATTGTGTACACGTTATTGGGAGCATTTCAAACATCAACGTTTTAGAAAATCTCAATTTTGTAGATCACATAGATTTTGCAGACGAAAGTTTAAATTCCAGACCGGCAACTGTGGAAAATAATTCCGTAGAAAAAGAAAATCTCGAAATTTTAGAAGATTTCAATTACGGAATTAGTGGTATTCAAGTAGAAATGATCAGTGTAGATTACCTGCACGAAAATGATTTCACCGGCGATGGAATGGTCGTCGCAGTAATGGACTCTGGTTTTCCCGGTGTCAATTCCTTAGGTGCATTTAACCGTTTGGCGAATAATAATGGTTTATTAGGAGGTTATGATTTTGTGGACAGAACAGAAAATTATGATGCCTTTACGGCAAGCGACCACGGTACCAAAGTACTTTCTACCATGGCAGGTTTTGTTGATGACGCATTAGTAGGAACTGCTCCCGATGCCAATTATTATTTATTTAGAACAGAAGATGTTGCTTCCGAGACGCCTGTTGAGGAAAGTTATTGGGTAGAAGCCGCCGAAAGAGCAGATAGTTTGGGAGTAGATGTGATTAATACTTCGTTGGGATATCAAGATTATGATAATCCCAATTACAGTTACACACCAGCCGATATGGATGGCAATAGCGCTTTTATTACGCGCGGAGCAAATATTGCAGTTGAAAAAGGAATTTTAGTGGTTACTTCTGCAGGAAATTCAGGTAACGATGAAAATTTCCCGGTTATTGGAGCTCCCGCCGATGGCGATGTTTTTACTGTTGGGGCAGTAAATGGTGAAGAAGAATATGTTTCTTTCAGTTCGATTGGTCCAAACGCAAACGGCACCATTAAACCTGATGTGATGGCGATGGGTTATCTTTCCACTGTGATAAATACTGACAATGAAGTAAGTCTTGCAAACGGAACTTCTTTCTCCTCTCCTATTATGGCCGGCGCAGTAACTAGTTTTTGGCAAATTGACCCTTCTAGGACTAATTTGGAAATCATGCAATTAATAAGGGAATCGGCTTCACTTTACAACAATCCAACCAATGAAATGGGTTACGGAATTCCTGATTTTCAACTAGCTTTCAGCAGTTTAGACACGACTGAACATGACCTTCAACAAATAAAGCTTTATCCTAATCCTGCTCAAAATAAAGTATTTTTTGCTAATCGAGGAACAAAAAAAATCAAGCTGAAACTTTATAATTTAGTAGGACAATTGATTTTTAAACAAGAAAATATTTCTTCCGAAGTTGATTTATCCCATTTATCTAGTGGAATTTATCTAGCGAAACTTCAATCTAATCAACAAGAAAAGACGATAAAAATTATTAAACAGTAATGACAAAAAACAGAATCACTTCACTTTTTAATATTGAATATCCACTTATCCAAGCCGGAATGATTTGGGCCAGCGGCTGGAAACTTGCTAGCGCGGTAAGTAATTCCGGCGGACTCGGTATAATTGGTGCCGGCTCCATGTATCCTGACATTTTAAAAGAACACATACAAAAATGTAAAAAGGCAACCAGTAAGCCTTTTGCGGTAAACGTCCCCATGCTCTATCCAGATATTGAAAAAATTATGGATATTATTATAGATGAAGGCGTTGAGATTGTGTTTACTTCAGCAGGCAATCCAAAAACTTGGACGCCTGTTTTAAAAGAGAAAGGAATAAAGGTAGTTCACGTAGTGAGCAGCGTAAAATTTGCATTAAAATCTGAAGCTGCCGGAGTTGATGCGGTTGTTGCTGAAGGTTTTGAAGCCGGTGGGCATAACGGTCGTGAAGAAACTACCACCTTTACCTTAATCCCCATGGTCAAACAAAAACTGCAAATTCCGTTAATTGCTGCCGGCGGAATTGCTACCGGACGTGGAATGCTTGCCGCTATGATTTTAGGCGCTGATGCGGTACAGATAGGAAGCAGATTTGTAGCGAGCGATGAAGCCTCATCACATCAAAAATTCAAACAAATGGTGGTTGATGCTGAAGAAGGCCATACGCAACTTACCTTAAAAGAATTAGCACCTGTCCGTTTATTAAAAAATAAGTTCTTTAACGATGTTACCGAACTTTACACCAAAAATCCAAGTAAAGAACAACTGATTGAATTATTAGGAAGAGCCCGTGCTAAAAAAGGAATGTTTGAAGGAGATTTAGAGGAAGGTGAATTAGAAATAGGTCAGATTAGCGGCTTGATTCACGAAATAAAATCAGCTACAGAAATTGTAGAAGAAATCATTACTGAATTTAGAGAAGCGAAACAAGAGCTTCCCAGTTTTTAGAATTATTGAAAATTAAAAATCTAACTCAAATTGTCAGATTGAGCGGAGTCGAAATCTATTTAATAGTTTCCAACTCCGCTTGAACTGACATCCATTAGTATTATGAGCCCCTGAATCAAGCCCGCCTGCCGGAAGGGCAGGTTCAAGGTGACAAAAATTTAATTTTCTTCAGAAAAACTTTTCTATTTTAATAACTAGCAGATTCCATGGAACCTAATCCTATTGCTGCTAAGCCAAATAGGGAAAAGAATAGAATACTTAAGATGATTCCTATTACATATAATAATAGCATTCCTTTTGCCCAGTTTTTACGGATATTATTTCCATCGTTTCCAAATCCCCATACCAAAAGCATAATTAAACCGATAATAGGCAAGCCTGCTACAAAAATATATAATGCCCATTTTCCCGGCGTAATTGAAGTTGATTGATTTTCCATAATTATTCAGTTAGTTAAAATTAATTTTAAATATAATAAATTTTTCGTTAAAAAAATTAACAAAATTTATACTTCAACTAAAATCAGGATGAATAATCAGAAAGTTTTTCTAACCCAATATCGATGAATTTTTGCCATTTTTCTTGGGCCACAGGAATCATCCCGTGATTGGTTTCTCTATCGTAAAGTTCTTGAGTTTTTACCCGTTCCCGTTCAATACTACGATGAATTTTATTTAAAGAAGATTTGATTTGTGTAATTGATGCAGAAGGCTGAAAACTTGCCAAGGCTTTTCGCATCTTCCGAGCGTAGAGTTCAGAAATATCAAAATGTAATTGTTCGTGCGCTAATAATTGTTGGGAAGCTTTTTTATCTTTTACCCAAGATTCTTCAGGATAAAAATAACTTTTTACTTCATACACAAATTCAGGTTTGCCGTTCACAGCTTTTACAGACCATTTATAAGAGAAGCCTGAATTTACATTTGCTTTAAATGGACTGGAAGAATCTGGTATTCCCCTAAAATCTTCCCATGTTAATTTGTTTGATGACCACGTAAACCTTTCTTGAGCTTTTCCAACGAAAAACATACTGAAAAACAAAAAAGAAAGTACGAGGATTTTATTCATCTAAATAAATAAACTTAACTATTTTTTCTATATCGGGATGTAAACTGTAATGCACCGGACAGGTTTTGGCAGTATGCTCGATGATTTTTTTCGTTTTATCATCGTAAGATTTCGGGAAAGTAAGATTTACTTCCAACTTAGAAATTCTACGTGGATTGGGAGCCATGGTTTTGGTGACTTCAGCAACAGCTCCCTTAATTGAGAACCCAGATTGCTCTGCTTTTATCCCAACCATTGTGAGCATACAACTTGCCAACGCTGTAGCAACCGTATCAGTTGGCGAGAATGCTTCTCCTTTTCCATTATTGTCGGTTGGTGCATCGGTAATAAACGTATTTCCACTTTTAAGATGCTCACATTCTGTTCTTAAATTACCTTTATAAGTTACTTTTGAAGTCATCTTAATTTACTACTTTGAGTTTTAGTCCTTCTTCATATTGAATGATATAAACAGCATCATTATAATAACCGCCAATCATTTTTTTATGGTAATCAAACTTATTTTCAACGTATTCTGTACTTCCTTTCAGCTCTAAAGCTTCATATAAATTTTCAGCCATCGCCAACCTTAACAACAAATCGTAAGTAACATCAAACCCTCTAATCGCGTACTTATTAGGAATAATCCCATAATCTTCTTCGTAGTTTTTAATGAAAGTATTCTCTTTAATATCTTCACACTCTTTTGCTACGGAAGCATACGTAAAGTTTAAATTACTTAAATATTCATTCGGGATTTCGTCTTCGTAAGGTTCACTTTTATCGGAGGTGAATATTCTTATTTGGTATTCAGGAACTTTAGCATTTAGGTATGAAATAGCATTACTGATCAATTCCATATCGTCAGATTCTAAAATAATCCAGTTTTCTTGTTCTTTCGATAAAACAGAAGTTAAATCTGAAGGCTGTAAATATTCCTCTTTAGCTTGCGTTACCACACGAGCGTTAGGAAAAGTATAAGACAATTTATTTTTTAGATAACTGTGCTTTTCATCAGCTAAAATCAATAGGTTTTTCCCTTGTTTTAAACTATCGATATAAGTGATGAGGGTTTTCTCCATCATTAAATTAGAGGGGCGTGTTTGTAACAAATTATCGTCACCTTTTAAATCGGCATCGATTAATGGAGAAAGTACCGGAATTTGATTTCTGTTGAAAAACCTTGAGGCTCGTTCAATATTTTTGGTCAACAACGGACCGACAATAGCATCGTAGCTTTCAAAATCATTATTTCTTAAAATGTCATCTACCACAGAAGAACTTTTCTGGGTATCAAAAACCTTTGCTGCCACCGGAATTCCCAAACGTTCTACAGAATCTATAGCTGCGATAACTCCGCTATAAAAATCTAAGGAAATTCTTAGTACGCGATCGTCTTTTAACAAAGCTTCTTTATCTATACTATCTCCTTCAAATTGCCGAAGTGAAAAGGGAAGCATAATTCCAATCTTTTTCTGTCTATGATTGGTAATCATTTCTTCCAATTTTATTCTTTTGGAAGAAGCCACCGTCAACGTATCGTTTACCATTCCGGAAGGTTTAGGAATTCTTAAAGTCATTCCTGCTTCCAGTCCTTCTTCAGCTAACATTGGATTATACTTGATTAAAGAGTCTTTAGAAATATTGAACCGCTTGGTTAATCTGTAGTAATTTTCCTTCGGTTTTACTTCATAAGAAATAAAATTATCAGCATTTTCCTGATTAGCCTTTGTATCTTTATTTTGCGGATTAATAACATTTAGCACTTGCCCGGGCTGTAAAGTTTCAACACCGGGATTAAGCGCGTTCAGTTGTTCAATGGTCATTCCGTATTTTTTTGCAATCCCAAACTTTCCTTCTTTGGGCATTACAATATGTTTTAAATTCTCAAAAGTGGAATTTTGAACGGAATTATTGATATTAATGGTATCTTTTTTAGTAAAAATAGGAATCTTAATTACATCGCCTTTTCCTAATTCTTCTTGATAAAGATATTGATTGTACTGCTTTAAATCGTCTACCGTAATATGGTATTCTTTAGCAATACTGTAGAGCGTTTCCCGCTTTTTTACTTTATATTCTTTAAAATTTAAAACTGAAGGTTTTTCTAAGTTTCTACCATCTTGAGAAGTTCCTACCGGAATCACCAATACCGTCCCGGTTAAATTTCCTTTACGGGCATCTGGGTTGTACTTAAAAATACTACTTTCTGAAACTTTATATTTTTTTGCAATAGAGGCTATATCTTCACCTCGTTTTACTTTGTGCGTTTCAAACTTTTGTGCAAAAGATTGAAGTGTAAACAGGCCTATCAGTAAAAAAAATAAGCAATTCTTTTTCATTCAGTTTAAATTATTCCCACTCAATAGTCGCGGGTGGTTTAGAGCTAATATCGTAAACTACTCTATTAACGCCTTTTACTCGATTTATGATGGTATTAGAAGTTTTCTGTAAAAAGTCGTAAGGTAAATTTACCCAATCTGCCGTCATTCCGTCGGTAGATTCTACGGCACGAAGTGCTACTACTTTTTCATAAGTTCGCTCATCTCCCATTACGCCTACCGAACTTACCGGAAGTAAAATAGCTCCGGCTTGCCAAACTTTATCATAAAGCTTCCAATCTTTTAGACCTTGAATAAAAACGTGATCTACTTCTTGTAAAATCCTTACTTTTTCAGCGGTAATATCACCTAAAATCCTAATCGCTAAACCAGGTCCCGGGAAAGGATGTCTTCCCAGTAATTCAGGATCAATTCCCATTTCGGCTCCTACGCGACGTACTTCATCTTTAAATAACATCCGTAAAGGCTCTACTACTTTCAGCTTCATAAAATCGGGCAATCCCCCCACATTATGATGTGATTTAATAGTTGCTGAAGGACCGTTAACTGAAATTGATTCGATTACATCGGGATAAATTGTTCCTTGTGCTAAAAACTTTACATCGGTAAGTAAATGAGCTTCATCATCAAAAACTTCAATGAACACACGACCAATGGTTTTTCTTTTTTCTTCCGGGTCGCTAATACCTTTAAGGGCATCCAAGAAACGTGCCGAAGAATCTACTCCTTTCACGTTAAGCCCCATATCTTTATATTGGTGCAATACGCTTTCAAATTCATTTTTGCGTAAAAGCCCATTGTTTACGAATATACAATAAAGATTATCGCCAATGGCTTTATTTAACAAAACGGCTGCAACTGTACTATCCACTCCTCCACTTAAGCCTAAAACTACTTTTTCATTACCAATTTGCTTTTTAAGATCTTCTACCGTCATCTCTACAAAAGCTTCCGGTGTCCATTCTTGTTCAACCCCTGAGATCTTCACTAAAAAATTTTCCAGTAATTGTTTTCCGTCAGTAGAATGATAAACTTCTGGATGAAATTGAATAGCGAAAGTCTCTTCTCCTTCAATTCGATAAGCAGCATTTAAAACATCGTGCGTACTTGCTAAACGGACTCCATTTTCGGGCAATTTTTTTATGGTATCACTATGGGACATCCATACTTGAGAGTTTTCAGTAATTTCATCAAAAAATAATTCTTGGTCTTTAATTACTGAAAGATTGGCCCGACCGTATTCACGGGTTTTTGAAGGTTCTACTTTTCCACCATGGAAATGAGCTAAATATTGAGCTCCGTAGCAAACGGCTAACATAGGCACTTTCCCTCTGATTTTGGATAAATCTGGATGTGGTGCATCTTCTGCTCTTACAGAAAATGGACTTCCCGATAATATCACGGCTTTAAACTCTTCTAAATTTTCCGGTAGTTTGTTAAACGGATGGATTTCACAGTAAATATTTAGTTCTCTAACTCTTCGCGCGATAAGCTGCGTGTACTGTGAACCGAAATCTAATATAAGTACGTTATTTTGCATAGGCAAAAGTAATAATTTGGCTTAAAATTCAAATTGAATCCTAGATTAATTTCTTAAAGTTAGTTGGTTTTAATTTTTATTCCATTGAAGCTAAAATCTCAGCAATATCTTCTTCGGTGGTATCTGGATTTATAAAACAGAAACGGGAAATAGTTTCGGTTTTTTCCTTTCCACCAATTTTATTGGCAGGTTTTGTCCATTTAGTGGGCGTTACCAAGGCAAAACCAGATTGATGATTTTTATACGTCCAATCTCTATAATCTTCCGCATCCCAACCAATTCGTTTAAAAAGCACACAAGACAAACTTGGTTCTCGTACTAATTCCAAATGTTCGGCTGCTTCAATTTGTTTTGCAGCGTTAAGTGCTAAAGAAAGTCCACGCTCAATGGCTTGGGTATATTTTTCAGTCCCGTGCATGGCTAATGAAAACCAAAGCGGCAAACCTCTTAATCGTCGAGTTAACTGAATTTGATAATCGGCCGGATTAAATCCTTGCGCACCTTTATCTTTAAAAATGTCGAGGTAAGCCCCTTTTTGGGAATGTGCATTTTTGGCCAATTCCATATTTTTATAAATCACTGCACCACAATCGTAGGGAGAAAACATCCATTTATGCGGATCTATAGTGATGCTATCTGCTCTTTCAATTCCGTTGAATAAATGTCGTACTGAAGGAGCTGCCAAAGCACCGCCACCATAAGCTGCATCTACGTGAAACCACAAATCTTCTTGCTCACAAACATCGGCTATACTTTCTAAATCGTCAATAATTCCGGCATTGGTAGTTCCTCCTGTGGCTACTACGGCAAATAAACGTTTACGATCAATTCCACTTAACCCGTCAATTTTTTGCTGAAGCCATTTTCCGTTTAGTTTATCTTCCTCATCATCAACTAAAATTAGGTCGGCGTCAATTACTTTTGCCATCGATTTTACCGAAGAATGCGCTCCGTTTGAAGTAATTAATAAAGCTTTATAGGCTTTATTTTCTTCATTCTTATCACGCCAAGCTTCCCGAGCGGCAATCATGGCAGAAAGATTAGCAGAAGTTCCACCACTGGTAAACACACCAAAAGCTCCTTTTGGCAATCCGGTAAGTTGTACCAACCATTTCATGGCTTGATTTTCACAGAAAATTCCGCCACCGCCGGTCATCCAATAAGCTCCATGGATACTTGCTGCCGAGGTGACCAAATCGAACAAAATTGCGGCTCTAGTTGGCGCTGCTGGCACAAATGCCAAATGTCGTGGATGATCTACAGGAACGGTTGCTTTTACTAAGACATCTTTAAAAAGTTCAAAAGCTTTTTCTCCACCGATTCCTTCTTTTGTTACCGTTTCCCCCACCAAATCCATCAGATCTTGTTCTTGTTTTGGCGAGCCCATTTCTGGTGAAGTATTTGAAATTCGGTTAATGGCGTATTTCATGATATCTAAGGTCATTTCGACCGTATCGATATCTATGGAGTGCATGCTTTTCATTTTATTTCGTTTAATAAAGATGACACCTCTCGACTCCGCCTTCCGTTTGGCAGGCAAGCTCGAGGTGACACTTTTTTATAAATAGATGATTGAAAATTCTTGCTGAAGGGGTTTCAGCTCTTGTTTTAATTGCTGAATAAGTTGTTTCCCATAAACTTCATAAAATTCACTAAAATTTCGGTTACGTTCTTGCAGACTTTGCTTCGGAAACAATTGATTTTGCAGATTGGTTAATCGCTCCAACTCATCTTTCAGCTTTCTTTTTTGAGCTTTTAACAAACGTTTTTCCAGATGTTGAAGTCCGTTAATTTGTTTTTGCTCTTGGGCGGCAACTGCTCCGATAAAAGATTTATCGGTTTTTTCTGCTAATTGATATAAATCTTTAAACTGCTGTTCTAATTGCTTTTTTTGTGGACTAAAATCGATATCTATTTTTGATATTTCCTGTGTTCTTTTGGTTCTTAAATCGGATTGTTTTAGAAACAAATCTTCTACACGAACTTCTAGATTATCGAGTTTCCTTTTTTGTTTTTCTGAAACCAACAAGGCTGAATTACGCAATAATAGAATTGGAAACGGAATTTGCTGACTTTCAAAATAAGCTTTCAGCTCGAACCAGTAGGCTAATTCACCTCCACCGCCAATGTAACACAAATTGGGAAGAATGACTTCTTGGTACAACGGACGCATAATCACGTTGGGTGAAAAACGCTCCGGGTGATTTTCTAATTCTTCGAGAATTTCAGCTTCAGTGAAACGCAAATCGGTTTCGTGAACAATGTAAAATTCACCTTCTTTAATAATACGTTCACGAATTCCTTCAGCTAAATAAAAAAGATTGATTTCACGCGGATTCACCTGAACTTTATAACCTTCTGCAGCTAATTTTTCAGCAGACGAAGTTACTTTTCCTGAAGAAGTTTGTTGCAGTAATTCTTCTTTTACAAATGGTTGAAATAAAGATTTTAAATCGGCATCGTTACCATCTACAATCACTAAACCATATTCAGCAAAAAGTTGATTGGCAATGTATCTTGTGGCTTCGGTTAGGTTTTGGTGTTTTACGTAAGCTTCTTCAAAAAGTTGAATAAGCTCTGTTGCAGCATCAGATTCGCCTAGATATTGTTGAAATTCTTTTAAAACTTCTGCTAAACCTTCAGTAGAAAATTCACCTACAGCTCCGGTTTGCTGACTGTTCCATTGGATTTTTTCTTCTTTAAAATTGAAATAATTGATTTCTTCAAAATCGTGATCTTCAGAAGCCATCCAATAGATAGGCACAAAATTATAATCGGGATAGGTTTCTTTTAATTCTTCAGCTAAATTTATGGTTGAAATAATTTTATAGAGGAAATATAAAGGCCCGGTAAACAAGTTTAATTGATGTCCGGTGGTTACGGTAAATGTATTTTCTTCTGCTAAAGCCTGAATATTTTCTTGGGTTTCTTCTGAAGTTTCAACTTTTTGATATTGCTGCTGAAGTGAGCTAACCAAAACTTTTCGATGTTCTAAAGAAAATGAATTTTGCTTGGTTTCTAATTGTTTAATAAAATTCTCCTGTTGAGGAAAATGACTGTAAAATTCACGAAGATTTTGTTTTTCTTCTAGGTAATTTAACATTAAGTCTGAAAAATAATTTGTGTTTCGGTAAGAAATACAGTCGGCCATAAATTAAATTCTCTTAAAAATGGCAAAGATACGTTAAGTGCTAGTTTTATCTACTAATTTTTAGTTAAAGACTTATTACTCATTTCAGCGCATATTTTAATTAAAATTAATCTAAATAAAACAGAAATGAACAGATTTTTGTTTTCATTATTAATTATTTGCCTTGGTATTTTTTCTGTTAATGCACAAACAGGAAATAGTATAATTAGCGGAACAGTAGTAGATGCCAATCAAAACCCTATTTTAGGTGCTAATGTAACCTTAGTGGACACTGGTTTTGGAAATGTAACCAATGAAGAAGGAAATTTTAAATTAACGAATGTTCCTACCGGTCCATATACTTTAAAAATTTCTTATGTAGGGTTTCAAGCTTACACTCAAGAAATTAGTATTAATTATAATGAAAAATTAAAGCTAGGCAATATTGCTTTGTCTTACAATGAAGAATCCCTGCAAACCGTTTTAATTGAAGGTGATAAAATAAATAAATTTTCTAGAGAGAAAAGTTTATATGTTTCTAAACTGCCTTTAAAAGATATAGAAAATCCGCAGGTTTATAATACAATCACTTCTGATCTAATGGAAAGCCAAGTGATTACGAATTTCGATGACGCTTTAAAAAATGCTCCTGGTATATACAAATTATGGGAATCTACCGGGCGGGGAAATGATGGTGCTGGTTATTATTCTGTAAGAGGATTTCCTGTTCAACCTTCTTTAACCAATGGATTACCGGCTTTAACTAATGGTAGTCCCGATCCCGCAAACATAGAACGTATTGAAATTATGAAAGGCCCTTCTGGAACTTTATATGGAAGCAGCCTAGTTTCCTACGGTGGTTTAATTAATATAGCTACTAAAAAACCGTATAACTCTTTTGGTGGAAATATTTCTTATACTACCGGAAGTTATGGATTAAATAGGGTTACTGCAGATATCAATGCTCCTTTAAAAGAAGGAGTAGCGTTAAGGGTAAATACTGCTTACCACACTCAGAATAGTTTTCAAGATGCAGGCTTTAGGAAATCTTTTTATATAGCTCCATCTTTATCCTACAAGGTGAATGATCGCCTTTCCTTTTTAATTAATACAGAATTATTCAACGGTGAAAGTACCAATCAAACCATGTTATTTTTAGACAGAGGAAATCCTTTACAGGTAAATAACTTAGACGAATTAGGTTACAATAATAAGAATTCCTTTACTTCAGATGATTTAACTCTTGAGAATCCAACTTATAGTCTACAAGGCCAAATGAATTATAAACTATCTGATAGCTGGACTTCACAAACTGCTGTTTCAAGAAGTGTTAGTAAATCGAAAGGGCTCTACTCATACTTATATGAGTCTACAACTGCTTTCTTAGGAGAAAATAACCCTTATGGAGTTCCATTAGAAGACGGGGTTGTATTTAGTAGATTTATGAACCACCAAAACTCAACAACTTTAGCAACCGATATCCAACAAAATTTTATTGGTGACTTCAAAATTGCAAGCATGAGAAACCGTGTAGTAGCTGGTTTAGATTACTTTCATCAAGAAGTAAGAAATAATAGTACAGGTTATATAGCTAATGGACTTGTTTATATAGGAAATGCCAGCCAAGCTAATGTCAATAATTCTGTATATGGCAATTTTGATGCAAATGCCTATATATCTAATTATGATAGCGGTATATTATCTGAAGCTGGCGTAGAAAGCTTATTAACTGGCAGTAGTGTTTTACCCTCTAAAGTAAAGCAAGAAACTTATAGTGCTTACGTTTCCGATGTATTAAATATCTTACCACAGCTTTCTACAATGGTAAGTTTACGCATAGATCAATTTGAAAGTGATGAGAATAGCCAAACAGCACTTTCTCCAAAATTTGGAGTAGTTTATCAACCTATTATTGATAAAGTCTCCCTTTTTGCTAATTATATGGACGGTTTTTCAAATGTAGATCCGGTAGTAGGTATGGACAATGAAGGTAATAGTCAAACATTAGAATTTGATCCTGAACACGCCAAGCAATTTGAAGCAGGAACTAAATTTCACCTGCTAAATCGCAAGCTATCAGCTACTTTATCCTATTACAATATTCAAGTAACTGACATTGTTGTACAGACTGGTGTTGGTGAATACAGCCAAGGGGGAGAGCAATATAGCAAAGGTTTTGAAGCTTATTTAACTACCAGTCCTATTGATGGCTTAAATATTAATGCTGGTTATAGCTATAATGACAGTAAACTAGAGAAAGGTGCAGCGGATTTTGAAGGTAAAAGACCCGAAAGCGCAGGTCCAAAAAACCTAGCTAATATTTGGGCAACCTATCAATTCATGCAAGGTTCTTTAGAAGGATTTGGTTTAGGTTTTGGCGGAAATCACGTAGGGGAAAACTTAATTTTCAATCGTAACCTAGCAGGAACATTCACCATTGATTCATATACTACCTTGGATGCATCTCTATTTTATAAAATAGATAAATTTGGTATTACTTTAAAATTAAATAACCTTACAGATGAGGAATATTATAGCGGTTGGTCTACTGTAAACCCTCAAATTGGTAGAAATTTAACTGCAAATTTCACTTATAAGTTTTAAATATCTCAAATAGATAGGCATATACATACAAAAGAGCCAGTTAAAACTGGCTCTTTTGTTTTTTTGTAATTACAGGAAAATTATTTATTATTTAGCTACGGGCTCACCATACAAATCGAAATCTGCGGCTTCTTTAATTTTAATATTGGCAAATTCTCCGGTTTTTAAGTAGAATTTTTCAGCATCAATCAAGACTTCATTATCTACATCGGGGGAATCAAACTCGGTTCTTCCTATAAAATAATTCCCTTCTTTACGGTCTATAACACATTTAAAGATCTTACCTATTTTCTGTTGATTCAATTCCCAAGAAATTTGAGATTGAATTTCCATAATTTCATTGGCTCGTTCCTGTTTTACTTCTTCAGGAACATTGTCCTCTAAATTGTAAGCATGGGTATTTTCTTCATGAGAATAGGTAAAACAGCCCAAACGTTCAAAACGCATTTCTTTCACCCATTCTTTTAATTCTTGAAAATGTTCTTCGGTTTCACCTGGATAACCTACAATCAAAGTTGTTCTAATCGCCATTTGCGGAACAATTTCCCGAAACTTATAAATAAGGTCGGTAGTTTTTTTATGAGTTGTCCCGCGACGCATCGATTTTAATAAATCGTCTGAAATATGCTGAAGTGGAATATCTAAGTAATTACAAACTTTTGGTTCCTTTTTAATAACATCAAGCACGTCTAACGGGAAACCGGTAGGGAAAGCATAATGCAGTCGAATCCATTCAATTCCTTCTACTTTTACTAATTCTTTCAGTAAATCGGCTAAAGCACGTTTTTTATATAAGTCTAAACCATAATAGGTTAAATCTTGTGCAATGAGAATTAATTCTTTAACGCCTTCTTTGGCTAAATTCTCAGCTTCTTTTACTAAATTTTCAATGGGAGTAGATTTGTGTCCACCACGCATTAAAGGAATAGCACAAAAAGAACAAGGACGATCACAACCTTCAGCAATTTTTAAAAATGCATAATTTTTTGGTGTTGTCGTTAAACGTTCTCCTATTAACTCGTGTTTATAATCGGCACCCAAAGCTTTTAGTAAAGAAGGTAATTCTGTAGTACCAAAATATTGGTCTACATTAGGAATTTCGTGTTGCAAATCGGGTTTATAGCGTTCAGATAAGCAACCAGTTACAAAAACTTTATCGACCAAGCCTTCTTCTTTTTTCTGAACAAAGTCTAAAATGGTATTCACAGACTGTTCTTTGGCATTGTCAATAAAGCCACAAGTATTAATCACCACTACATTTCCTTCCTGCTCATGAACAACTTCTTTATTATTGGCTTTCAGCTGTCCCATCAATACTTCAGAATCGTAGATGTTCTTGCTACATCCTAAAGTAACTACATTAATCTTGTTCTTCTTTAACGACTTGGTTCTCATATCAATTTTTAAAATGGTGGCAAAGATAAAAAGTATTAAAGAAAGAAATACCTATTTGTTCAATGATTTAATTTTGACAAGTAATTTAATAAACACATGCATAACAGTTATAAGCCTGTCAATTTTTTTTTCATATCTCATAAAATAACAGTTATGCGCTAAAAAAACCAGTTATCTATGTTATTTATACATTTAATCAGATTTAAGAACGTATTCATCGATAATGTTTGATAGCTATTTACTTTTTTTAGAAATTTGTAACAGACATTTAATCAAAATGCTACATATACATTCAACTTACTGTTTAGAAATAATGCTTGTAAATAAGTGTATTTAATTTTTTAAAATGGAAATTTTCGACTTTTTCGTTAATCTATACTATGAAATTAGGACATTTGCTCCTATCACACAGATTGTAATAATTTCAATTTTATTTAGTTTAAGTCTTATTATAACATTGTTTATCTATCTCAGCTTCATGAGGTATTACTACAAGAAGATATCTGATCATCGAAAAAAACTAAAACCACAAATTGAAAAGTTATTTAAGGACATCCTTTTTGGCGAAAAAAATTATACTGAATCTGAGATTGAAAAGGAATATGTAAAAATTGTAGGCAAGCTAAATAGTGAAAATATCACTTTAGCCATAGATGTTTTACTGCAAATAAAATTTAAATCTAAGAAAAAATCAGCAGGCTATTCGAAAATTGTAAATGCTTTACAATTTGATCACTATCTAGAGAAAAAATTGAATTTCTCTAAAGACAGTACTAAAGTTAAGGTATTACAGAAACTGCAACTATTAGATTTAAAAGAATTAGATGCAAAGGTAATTCCATTAGCTTACAGTAAAAATAAAGAGTTAAGACGGGAAGCCAGATTTTCACACCTACATTTAAGTACCAATGACCCTTATCGTTTTTTAGACGAGATTAAAGGTGATTTAAGTTATTGGGACGAAATTAACTTAATGAGGTTGCTTAAAATACATAAAGAAAATAACCAATTAAGTAATTTAGGAAAATGGATTAATTATTCAGATAATATTTCTTTAATCATATTCCTTATTAAGGCCGCCGGTAGTTTTAAACAAGAAGATACCAAAGAAATTTTATTTGATAAATTAAAACATCACAACCATAAAGTTAGAAAGGAAGCCTATAAAAGTTTAGGTAAAATTCACGCTACAGAATATGAAGAATACTTAATGAACCATTTTTTTACAGAGCATGAGGAATGCCAAATGGCCATCATAGAAAGTATTGGGGAAATGAATACGGGAAATGCTGTAGATTTTCTCCGAAGAGCTTTTGAAGATGCTAAAAACGTTCAATTAAAAAAGGAAGTTGCTTTAGTTACCTATAATTACAAAGCTAAATATAATCTTTTTGAAGATTTAAAATCTGGACAAAGTGGTTTCGACAGAACTATATTTAATCACATCGAAACTCAGCTAATTAAATTTAAATAGTTTTAATGGTTGGAGAATACTTTTTTGAATATTTTATTTTCTTTTACAGCAGTGTATTGATAGCAAGCTATTTAATGTTAGCCATTTTTTCTATCATTACTATTATAAGATATAAAAGCTATAATTCAAATCTTGACGACGAAACTTTATACAATTCTGAAATAGCACCAGGGATATCGGTAGTAGCGCCCGCTTACAATGAAGAAAAAACAATTATCACCAACGTTCACTCTTTGCTTACTTTAGAATATCCTTTATTTGAAGTAGTTATTGTTAATGATGGAAGTAAAGATAAAACCCTAGAAAAGCTTATTGAAGAATTTGAGCTAGTAGAAGTACCTTATGCTTACATAGAACGGATTAAAACCAAACCTTTTAAGCGAATTTTTAAATCTACCAATCCAGAGTATGACAAACTTACCATTGTTGATAAAGAAAATGGTGGTACTAAGGCAGATGCTTCCAATGCAGGTATTAACGCCTCTGTTTTCCCTTACTTTTTATGTACAGATGTAGATTGTATTCTTGCTAGGAATACACTATTAAAAATGATTAAGCCCGTTCTTGTAGAAAAGAAAAAGGTAATTGCGGTAGGTGCTACTTTAAGAATGGTAAATAGCTGTGAAGTAAAAAAAGGAATGATAACAAGGGTAAGACCTCCTAAAGACCTTATTCCAAGATTTCAAGAACTTGAGTACATCCGTGCGTATTTATTAAGTAAAATGGGATGGTCACTTGTAAACTGTGTTCCCAATGTTTCTGGAGGTTTAGGAATGTTTGATAAAGATATAGCAATTAGGTCGGGTGGGTACGATGGAAGGTCACACGCAGAAGATATGGACCTTATTACCCGAATGGCTAGCTATATGATTAACAATAAATTGAAATATAAGATAGATTATATTCCGTTATCTTGTTGTTGGACAGAAGGCCCTCCTAATGCCAAAATTTTATCGAGACAGCGTACACGTTGGGCTGCCGGATTGGTACAGTTATTCGTAGTTCACCGTAAAATATTATTCAACCCGAAGTTTAAAAGGATGGGATTAATAGTTTTCCCTTATGCTTTTGTTTTCGAGTTTTTAGCTCCTATTATAGAGTTAGGAGGTGTAATTTCTGTCATCTACTTAATATTATTCGGAAAAATCAATTGGGATTTGGCTGGATTGGTCTTTCTCTATTCCTATAGTTTTGCAGTGATGATTTCAATTTTAGTGGTCATTTGGGATAATATTACTTTCAAATATTACAAGAATTTTTCCGAGGTATTAAAACTTATCTTAGTTGCATTTCTGGAACCATTTTTGTACCACCCAATGATTACTTTTTTTGGAATAAGAGGTTACCTTAAATTCTTATCATCTAAGGAATTAGCTTGGGGAACCATGACAAGAAAAGGAGTTGAAACCTAATACAAGTATATTTATATACAATGAAAAATATTTTTCAAATAATAAAAATCATATTACCTGTTTTTCTTCTGCTAGCTACTATAGAAGGACATAGTCAACTAATAAAAAGAAAATCATCATCAGACAGTTTATATGAAGTTGCCAAAGAGTGGGGACAAAAAAAGGGGAACTACGTAAAAGCCCTTGAGACCATTAAACAGGCAAATAAAAAAGCACCAAATGATGTAGATATTCAAGAATATTTAGGTAAATGTTATTTAGAACTCAAACAATACGATAAAGCGAGATATATTTTACGAAAAGCAGCAGATGCACGCTTACAAAATTATACCGCCCTACTCTACTTGTTGAATGTCGAGCATCAAACCAAGCGTTATTCTTCTGCTATTTGTTATGTAAATGAAATGCTCGAGCAAACCCCGTACGAAAAAGGCTTGTGGATAAAAAAAATGAACCTATACCGAGAAATGGGCAACGAGGTAGAAGCTTTACGTGAATTAAAAAGAATAAAGCAAATCTTTCCCGAAGACAATGAAATACAAAGAGATTATGTCTATATGCTGGAAGAGGAAGGAAGGGATTTAAAAAATTCTGAAGATTACGATAGCATCAAAAGTATTTATGAATCTATCCTTGAAGAGGACCCAGATAATAAACAAGCCTATTTAATGCTCATTAAAAATGAATTGGAAAACAAAGGAGATAAAAATGCAGCTTTAAATTATGCTTCCATTGCTCTTAAAAAATTACCGGAAGACCCACAAATTATAAGAAAAAATATTGGCCTCATGGAAGAATTGGGTCAATACAATAATGCTATGAATTTGCTTGACGATACCAAGCAACATTTAAAATTAAATGAATATAGCGAGTTGAACACCTATCTTCAAACCAGAGCGGCCAATTATTACGAGAACACAGACCCTTATATTATTTACAAAAAAATATATGCAGAAAATCCTGCCAATCAAGAAGCACTCAATTACATTATAAAAACCGCTTTGGCAAAAGGATATTATACAGACGCTGAATATTACATTAATAAAGGCTTAGAAAGAACACCAACTTCCAAAGATTTACTCAGTAAAAAACTAGCACTCTATAAAGAACTGGAAGATGAAAATAATTACAACAAAACCCTAGAAGAACTTTATTCCTATTACCCGGAAGATGAAGAACTTCAATATTTATATCAATTAAATAAATTTGAAAAAGCCAAAAGCTATTTAGAACAAAATCAACTTTATGAAGCAAAATCTGCATTTTTGTTACTAAGAACGGAACCTGAATGGGAAATCTTAGCCAATGAACAACTCTATAATATTGCCATGCAACAAGAAAAGTATGACAAAGCTATGGAGTATGCCGATTATTTAATTGAAAGATTTCCTGATAATCCAGAGTACCTATTAAATAAAAGCAACATTTATTTTAAAACACAACGCTATCCTGAAGGACTGGAAATTACCGGAAACCTAACTAGGGAATACCCTGATTCTGAAAAATATGAAGACATTCATCTTTATCAATTATCTATCTATGTAAATAATTTAATGAAGAATGAAGAATATGCACAAGCCCTAGAAGAAGTAGATGAACTTATAGAACAACAACCCAGCAAAGCGCTTTACCTTTATAGTATTAATGCTGCTCTGGCAATGGAGCACAAACAAAAAGCAATGAATTTAGGTGAAAAAGCCCTAGAAGCTTACCCTAACGACAAAGATATTGCTTTAAAACTGGCAGATGCTTACTTACTAGATTACAAAACCGATTGGACCATAGCGCTATTAGAACCTTTTTACGAAAGGAATCCATACGATATGGAAATAAAAAAATCTATAGCCATTGCCTACTACAAAAGAGGAATGTATAAAAAAAGTGTGGAGCTTTATACTGCAGCATATGCAGATTTCACCAAATCGGTAGATTACATGCCCAAGGACAATCCTGCCGTAAATGAACTTGTAGATGCTTACAAAAGAGCACACGAAAACTTACGGGCTTTAACTTATTTAAATGGAAAAATAAAGGAATATCCGTGGTTGGATAATCTAAAAGTAGCCAAAGGCGAAGTTTATGAAAACCTTAAAGAATATGATTCAGCTTTATATTATCAAAAATATTACAAACCTGCTCCTGAAGAAGCCTTGCAATGGAAACGGCATCTTGAATATTTAACCAACAGAACATACGACAATCAAATTGATGCAAGCTATATTCGATTTGATTCAGACTCGACCGTGTTTGTTAATAGAATGGCTACCTTGCACTACACTAAGTTTTACACCAATAATTCATATGGAATTGGTGCCAATTATGTGGCTAGAAGTGAAGGTGCCGGGGTTCAATTAAATGTAGATTGGCAACATATTTTCAGCCCGACAGTTTATGCTAAAGCCAGTTACTTTTTGGGAACACAATACTTCCCTAAACATCGTTTACAAGCTTCTGTATTCAAGAATCTAGAAAGCAATTGGGAAGTAGAATTAGGAGCCCGTTACGATAAATTACAAGATGACAGAAACTTGGTTACCGGTATAGTTGGCGCTTCTAGAACCATAAACGATTTTTGGTTGAATGCCAGATTTCAATACCTTACCGACTTTGACGATAGCTATACCAACTTGGTAGTTAGGTCTAAATACTATTTATATCATCGGCGGTTCGTTCAACTTATAGCCTCAGTGGGTACAGCTCCCTACGACCAAAAATTAGCATTTCAATACGATACATTTTTCGATTTTGTGCATACCATGGTGGGTGCAGGATATCAATGGCCGGTTAATAAAAATGTAGCCTTTGGTTTCTACGGAAACTGGTACAATTATGAAATAAGACAAGATTATTTTCAAAATCAATATCAGCTAACCATGCTTTGTGAAATTAGATTCTAAAATGGAACACATAAAGTTTACATATTATAATCTTACATTTTTATGCTGGTTTTGTTTTTTCATGATGAATTATTCTTCAGCACAAAATAAAAAAGAATTCAGTTTTAAATACCGGGATACCTATTTCCCAATGGTTACTAATACTGAAGAATTTAAAGCTGAATATAAGAACACACCGTTAGATGAAACTTGGGGATTGTGGGGACATAATTTACCCAAATGGATTCCATTTTACATTCAGCCCAATTCATCTGTTTATGCTTTAATAGATAGTGAAAGAAATCAAGAACAATTCTGTTTTTCAAGCGAAGAATTAAAGGAAATCCTTATCGAAAATATTGAAAAAAGGAAAGAATCATATGACTACTATATGATTAATCCCAACGATAATGCTTTAGTTTGCCAATGTGACAAATGCAAAACCGCAGGAAACACCAAAACAGATGCAAGTCCGGCATTATTCAACTTATTAGCAGAACTAGCTAAAGATTTTCCTAAACAAGAATTTTTCACCACCGCTTACATTAGCGTTAAAAATCCGCCTAAAGAAAAACAACCCCAAAACGTTGGTGTTTTTTTTAGCACTATTGATTACCAAGAAGGGAAAATGTACAAAGAACTCCCGGAAGCTGATGAATTAAAAACCAAAATCAATAAGTGGAAAGAAAAAGTAAATGAAATCTTTGTTTGGGAATATACGTTGAACTACGATAATTACCTAGATTTTTACCCTAACCTAAAAGTCCTTCAGGAGAATTTAAAATTTTTAAAAGAAAACGGTGTCACCGGCATTTTCATTAATGGCAGTGAAAGCTATTCTGCTATGCAAGAAGTAAAAGCGGGAAGTATAGCTAAACTATTAATTGATGTAGATTCAGATTTAAATGAAATTATTTCTACAGAAGTTGAAAAAAGATATCCTTCAAGCTATAGTCAATTAATTTGTGATTATTACCTAAGTATTCAAGATGATTTTGCCGAATCTAAAAAGTCAATGGGGATTTACAGTGGAATCCAAGAAGCCACAAAAAAATATATTGATGTTAATAGGTTTAATGAATTTTATACGGAATTAGAAAAAGCTTCCCCTTTAGAGGATAATTTCAACACTCAAGCCTTGTTACTTTCAGCTACTTTTTTAAAGTTAGAGCAAATGCGATACTTAGGAGTTCAGCCGAACGGTTATGCGACTTTAGAAGATTTCAAAATTACAATTCAACCGGAAGTTAACAAGCTTCTAAAAAATTTAGAGTTATTAGCTGAAAAAACAGGAATAGCTGATTATAACGAAGCCAATGATAAAATTTCAGATTATATTCATTTGTGGAATAAAGAAATCATTCAAAAAGATAAAACCAATTACTTTATTCATCAAAAATTAAAAGCAAGTTCACAATTAGATGAAGCTTACTCAAACATAAAAATTCTGAATAACGGAACTTACGGGCTTCTAGATTACAATACCAACTGGCTAATTTGCACCGTAGCGGATTTACAAGTTGAAATGCCTAATCAAGAAATCTATAAAGAAGCAACACATATAAAAGTTGGTTTATTAAATGCGCCAAAACACCAAATCTATTTTCCTACAGAAATAATTTTCAAGAATAATGGTCAGGAAAACAAAGTTACTATTGAACCTTCTTCAGAAAAAGAGAAAAAAACGATAGAAATTCCGGTAGATTTTAATAAAATTGATGGAGATTTTAGCTTAACTTTTATACGACCAAAAAACAGCAACAGTAAAAATGCAATCGCTTGTGATGAAATTATAATTAATTAAAATGAAATTACTTCCCTACATATTATTTTTATTTTTCATAAGCACTTTAATGAGTTGCGATTACTTCTCAGAAAGGGTTCAAGAAGCGATGCCCATTACTTCTATGAGCATTGAAGACCCTGTGAGAAAATATTACCCTGTGGTGCGTGGCGATACACTCAACGTAAGCTATAAATTTACGAATACGGGAAAATATCCGCTAATTATAAGAGATGTGCAAGCAGGTTGTGCCTGTATCACTACAGACGATTACGACCGTCCTATAAAACCTAACAAATCTGCTTACTTAAATTTTGAATACGACAGTTCTAAAAATATTGGCTATGTGGAGCATTATATTTTAATTATCGCCAATATTAGGGATACGCTAACCAATGAAGTGAAATTTTCTACCAATGTAGTTCCAGATCCTTTAGTGATAAGGGATTATGAACAAATTTACCAAAGCAAGAAAGAAAAATACGGAATAAAAGAATTGGTAGATGGTAAAGCTAAATTAATGTATTCCGTTCCTGAGGAGAATAAATAATTACGCCATTAAATAATTATAAATCATCACTTCATAATACCGCATTGCCGAAACTATGAGGATTCCTAAAATTACATAAAACCAACTATAGGTGTCTTTTCTTACCTGAAAAAGTCCCCACAACGCCAAAAGTAAAAAAGGAATACTCAACATAAATGAAGCCTTCATCGGATAGCCATCAAAAACCGCGATAATTTTCATTACTACAAAAAAGACACTGTAAAAGAAAATAAGCTTACATATCGTAGCTTTTGTTCGCTCTTTAGAAAAAGGTTTAGGCCTGTTTTCTTGCATATCTTTAAATACTCTTTTTGAAGAAAGAATCTACAAATTCATTTTTATTAAAAACCTGTAAATCTTCAATACCTTCCCCTACGCCAATATATTTTACAGGAATTTGAAATTGGTCGCTAATGCCAATCACCACTCCACCTTTTGCCGTACCATCCAATTTAGTTACGGCTAACGAAGTAACTTCAGTAGCTGCTGTAAACTGTTTAGCTTGCTCAAAAGCATTTTGCCCGGTTGATCCATCTAATACCAATAAAACTTCATCAGGAACGTTATCTACCACTTTCTGCATCACCCGTTTTACTTTAGAAAGCTCATTCATTAAATTCACTTTATTATGAAGCCTTCCTGCTGTATCGATAATCACTACATCTGCATCTTGCTTGATAGCACTTTGTACAGTATCAAAAGCTACACTAGCCGGATCACTACCCATTTTTTGTTTTACAATAGGAACATCTACCCGATCTGCCCAGATTTGTAATTGGTCTATTGCAGCCGCTCTAAAGGTATCACCAGCACCAAGTACCACTTTTTTGCCTTGCTTTTTAAACTGATAGGCCAACTTCCCGATTGTCGTTGTTTTTCCTACACCATTTACACCCACGACCATAATCACATAAGGCTTTTTACTGGGAACCACAAACTCGGTTTCCTCTCCAGAACCGGTTTCACTTAAAAGTCCGGCAATTTCTTCCCGAAGTATCTTATCTAATTCTGAAGTGCCTAAATATTTATCGCGGGCCACACGCTCTTCTATTCTATCAATAATCTTAATCGTGGTTTTTACCCCAACATCGCTGGTTACCAAAACTTCCTCTAAATCGTCTAAAACTTCATCGTCAACTTTAGACTTACCGGCAACTGCTTTACTTAGCTTACCAAAGAAATTTTCTTTAGACTTTTCTAGGCCTTTGTCTAACGTTTCTTTTTTTTCTTTTGAAAAAATCTTTTTAAAAAAACTCATACGTGTACTTTGGTTTGCGTTAGGGATGGAGGCATTTGTTGAAGCTCTTTTTCAATTACTGCGCTAAGCAGGAATTGAAAAAAGCGACTGCCGACAGCCCGACCACGTTTTTTGCGTGGGAACGCCCTAATTAATTTTGATGTAAATATACAAAAAACAAAAAGCCGCCTTGAAAATTATCAAAGCGGCTTATATATTTTTTTAATACGATTTATTTTTCTTTGAAAAAATCGTTTACTTGATCTGGCGCCATAATCTGCTCTTCAAAAACATAAGCTCCTGATTTTGCAGACTTTTTCATTTTGATCGCCTTTGTAAGTCTTTTAGATCCTGTTTGTAACGATGCTACCGATTTCTTTGCCATAACTTATTACTTTATTTCTTTGTGAACCGTCATTTTATTAAGGATTGGGTTAAATTTCTTTAACTCAATTCTATCCGGTGTATTCTTTTTATTTTTGGTGGTAATATATCTAGATGTACCTGGTTTTCCTGAGGTTTTATGCTCTGTACACTCTAAAATTACTTGAACTCTATTTCCTTTTTTTGCCATCTTTCTTTGTATTAAGGGTTAAGAGATTACTTTTTTAAGAATCCTTTTTCTCTTGCTTCTTTAATTACAGCAGAGATTCCTCTTTTGTTAATATTTTTTAAAGCAGAAGTAGATACTCTTAACGTAATCCATTTATCTTCTTCAGGGATGTAGAAACGCTTCTTTACCAAGTTAGCGTTAAATTTACGCTTGGTTTTGTTCATCGCGTGAGAAACATTGTTTCCTACCATCGCTTTTTTTCCCGTAAGTTCACAAACTCTTGACATTTTTCTAATCTTTTCTCGTTATTTCAAAACAGGCTGCAAATTAACGATTTTTTTACAGAACAAACAAATATAAAATATTTTATTTTTCTATTTCTTCTAAAATTAATCCTAATGCTTTGTAAACTGCCTTTTCAGTGACTTTTTCACGCTGTTTCCCTAAGTGGCTTTCCACCACTTCTACTCCATTAGGAGTTGCAATTGCAATGTAAACCGTCCCAATTTCTGCATCGCTATCGCCTTTAGTGGGGCCTGCGTTTCCTGTGGTAGCCACCGCATAATCTGTCCTGAACAAAGCTTTGGCCTTTATCGCCATTTCTTTGGTAATCTCTGGACTCACCACTGAATAGGTATTGATAATTTCCTCTGAAATCCCTAAAACATAATTTTTAGTGGCAGTTTCGTAGGTAACAATTCCGCCCCTAAAAAATTTAGAAGCTCCTGAAACTACGGTTAATCTTGATGCTATTCTACCTCCTGTACAGCTTTCTGCCGTAGTGATGGTTTTTCCTTTTTCAATAAATTTTTGGGCAATCTGCTCTTCTAAACTTCCTTCGCCTTCGTAGCCTTTAATGATATCACCAATTAAAGAATGAAGCTGTTCTAATTGATGGTCGAGTTCTTGTAACAGAACTTTTTCATCTTGCCCGCGAGCTGAAAGTCTTAATCTTACCCGTCCTAAACTTGGTAAATAAGCCAAGCGAATAAATGTAGGTAAGTTATTTTCCCAATCTTCGATTTTTTCAGCAATGGTACTTTCGCCCATTCCGTAGGTAAGTACGGTTTTATGAATAATATAGGGACGCTGAAAACGCTCTTGCAGTTTAGAAATTACTTCATTCTCCATCAATGCTTTCATTTCGAAAGGTACACCGGGAAGTGAGATATAAACTACTTCATTTTCTTCTATCCACATTCCGGGAGCTGTACCATATTTGTTGAATAAGGCGGTAGCTTTTGAAGGAATGTAAGCTTGACTTCTGTTTAAATCTGAAATGGGATCTTTTACATACTTCCTGAAAAGTTCTTCTACATTTTGAAGCACTTCTTCATTTTTCACCAATTCATCATGAAAGTATTTACAGAAAGTTTTCTTGGTAATATCGTCTTTGGTAGGCCCTAACCCACCGGTTACAATAACAATGGAAGCTCTTTGTGAAGCTTCCTTTAGAGTGGTGAGAATATGATTTTCCTCATCTTGTACAGAAGTAATTTGCTGTACATCGATCCCTATTTTGTTGAGTTCTTTGGCTATAAAAGCTGAATTGCTATCTACTATTTGGCCAATTAAAATTTCATCGCCAATGGTAATTATTTCTGCTTTCATTATAGGTTATAGTCCTGCTTTAATTCGTTACAGACCGTTAAAACCGTACTTTCTATTTCGCGCGCATCTTTCATTACATCTTCTTTCTTTAAGTCGCTTTTAGACCAATGCTCTAGCCTTTTTACTTGTTCATCTAAATGAAGACCAAATATTTTTAAATTCGGTTTCATTTTATGGGCTATTTGATAAGTAAGCACAGCATTATGATTGTCGATGGCATCATTCATTGCGGCTACATCTTCCGGCAGTTCTTCTATAAAGGTTTTAAGCATTTCCCTTAAAAACACTTCGTCACCTTCTGCCATCTCCCTCAAATTATCTAAATTATAAATACTCATTATTTTACTTTTATTTCAAAAATGTTTTTTTCTTCTATTTTTCCGGTCAATATATCTTCTGGATGAACTTTTCCTACACCTTTTGGTGTTCCTGTAAAAATTATATCACCTATTTTTAAGGTAAAAAATTGGGAGACGTAAGCAATAATTTCATCTATTTTCCAGAGCATATTTGCTGTGTTTCCTTGTTGAACTACTGCTCCGTTTTTTTCTAAAGAAAAATTTATGTTGTGGAGGTTAGAGATTTTTTCTTTAGAAATCCAATTTTCACCAATTACCGCCGAACCATCAAAGGCTTTGGCTTTTTCCCACGGCAATCCTTTATCTTTTAATTGATTTTGAAGGTCTCTTGCCGTGAAATCTATACCTAAACCAATTTCGTTATAATATTTATTGGCAAATTTAGCTTGAATATATTTACCTACTTTATTAATTTTTACCAAAATTTCAACTTCATACTGTAAATCTTCAGAAAATTCTGGGATAAAAAACGGTTGTTTTTTTAAAAGTACGGAAGTATCTGGTTTTAAAAAAATTACTGGGTCTTTTGGTTTTTCATTTTGAAGCTCTTCAATATGTTCTGTATAATTTCTGCCTATACAAATTATCTTCATTCTTAATTAAGTTTATCGGTAAGCTTCCTTAATTTAATAGCGGTTAATATTTTTTTGGTATAAAGCGGAAAATCTGCATTTTGAATCCAATTGTAATAGCCCGGCTCTTCTTCTAAAACTTTTTCTACCAACTTACCACGATTCTTCCCAAAAGAAAACACTTCTTCTCCCTTTTTATTGTATGAAATGAAGCCTGCAAAATCTGCATGTTTTTTGTGCGCACTAAATTCTGCCAACCACTTGGTGTCATTTTCCAAATCTGGGTAATGATCCAATTGAGATTCCAACACTTCAAAAGTAGCATTGGTATCTGCTTCGGCGCTATGCGCATCGGTTAAATCTTTATCACAATAAAATTTATACGCAGCTTCTAAAGTTCTTTTTTCTTTTTTATGAAAGATAGTCTGCACATCAATAGCGACTGCATTTTTAATATCAAAATCTACGTCTGCCCGTAAAAATTCTTCTGCCAATAAAGGAATATCAAAACGATTACTATTGTAGCCTCCCAAATCGCAACCTTTAATAATATTGAATATCTTTTTTGAAAGCTCTTTAAAAGTAGGCTCATTCGCTACATCTTCATCAGAAATCCCGTGAATTTTTGTAGTTTCAGTAGGAATAGCTACTTCCGGGTTTACCAACCAACGGTAACTTTCTTTATTTCCGTTGGGAAAAACTTTTAAAATAGCTATTTCTACAATTCTATCTTTTGCAATATTGGTTCCGGTAGTTTCTAAATCAAAAAAACAAATGGGCTTATTGAGGTTGAGCTTCATAAATTAATTTTTTGCAAAGATATACGGGATGACTTTCTTAAAAAAATTCTATTCTGTAATTCTTGTTGAATATAATACAAAAAAAGCGCCTGCATAAACAGACGCTCTCAATTTTAATTTATTACAATTTTTATTTTGCAATATTTACTGCCCTGGTTTCTCTAATTACAGTCACTTTTACTTGACCAGGATAAGTCATATCTGTTTGTATTTTTTGAGAAATTTCAAAAGACAAGTTATTAGCCTTTTCATCGTTTACTTTTTCACTTTCTACAATTACACGTAATTCCCTACCGGCTTGGATAGCATAAGCTTTTTTAACACCACCAAAACCAAAGGCAATATCTTCTAGGTCTTTTAAACGTTGAATATAAGAATCCAACACTTGACGTCTTGCTCCCGGTCTTGCTCCACTAATAGCATCACACACCTGAATGATAGGTGAAAGCAATGAAGTCATTTCTACCTCATCGTGGTGAGCTCCAATGGCATTACACACATCTGGTTTCTCTCCATATTTTTCTGCCCACTGCATCCCTAAAATAGCGTGAGGAACTTCGGTTTCGGTTTCTGGCACTTTACCAATATCGTGCAATAGTCCGGCACGTTTTGCCAATTTAGGATTTAAACCAAGTTCAGCAGCCATAACTCCACAAAGTTTAGCTACTTCTCTAGAGTGTTGCAAGAGGTTTTGTCCGTAGGAAGAACGGTACTTCATTCTACCAATAGTTTTAATCAATTCAGGATGAAGTCCGTGAATACCTAAATCGATAACAGTACGCTTACCAATTTCAATGATTTCCTCATCAATTTGCTTACGGGTTTTCTTAACGACTTCTTCAATTCTTGCTGGGTGAATTCGACCATCGGTGACTAATTTATGTAAAGATAATCTCGCCACTTCTCTCCTTACCGAATCAAAACAAGATAAAATAATTGCTTCCGGAGTATCGTCTACAATAATTTCTACACCAGTAGCGGCTTCAATGGCGCGAATGTTTCTACCTTCACGACCAATAATTCTACCTTTAATATCATCACTTTCCAAGTTAAATACAGAAACACAATTTTCAACGGCTTCTTCTGTACCTATTCGTTGAATGGTATTAATAATTATTTTCTTGGCTTCCTGTTGTGCCGTCATTTTAGCCTCTTCAATCGTATCCTGAATAAGTGCCATAGCATCAGTTTTGGCAGATTCTTTTAAAGATTCTACTAGTTGCTCTTTAGCTTCTTCAGCACTAATACCACTAATCACTTCTAATTGCTGAACTTGACGCTGATGCACTTTATCGATTTCTTCCTGTTTTTTCTCCAGGTATTCGTTTCGATAGTTGTAATCTTTTACTTTTTCTTCCAGTTCTTTGTTGAGTTTCTTATTTTTTGAAAGTTCACTAGAAACCTGAGATTCTTTGTCTTTGGTACGTTTTTCTGCATCGGCAATTTTCTTATCACGGGAAAGGATTACCTTTTCGTGCTCAGATTTTAGCTCGATGAACTTTTCTTTTGCTTGAAGAATTTTATCTTTTTTCTTGCTTTCGCCTTCTGCGGTAGCTTCTTTTATGATTGATTTCGCCTCTTTTTCAGCTTCATTGATAATTGAATTGGCTCTTTTCTTATCGGATGATTTTGCGACAAAAAAGCCAATCGCCAATCCTACAATTAACGCTACGACTCCTATTATTACTATTTCCATAATTTAATTTATATATAAAAAAAGCCTGTATTAGCATAGAATTATGTCTAAACTCCGTTTAAACAGGTTTAGGGCTAACTAGCTGATCAAGGATCCGTTCAAAGACGGCTTGCTTTTACAACTATGACTCACCCTTTTTAATGATAACATGTTGAGTTTATCAAATTGTGATGACTAATACAGGCAGTAAACCTAATTTATTTTAATGAACGTATATTTAACCTAAGTATTCTTGCAAAAGCTGATTTAAATTTTCCAGTTTTTCTTCTGCTTTCATTACTTGGTTACTATTATCTATTGTTTTTTGTTCGTTTTTTGCAGCAAATTGCAAGGCACACATAGCCAATACATCTTGCTTATCACGAACAGCATAACTCTGCTCAAATTGCTTAATTACCTTCTCTATCTCTTTTGCAGCTTTACGCAATCCTTCTTCTTGGTGAGGAAAAACAGTAAGCGGGTAAACCCGATCTGCAATAGATATTTTAATTTTCAACTTTTCATTCTTCATAAAGAAGATTATTCAGAGAGTTGAACAATACATTGGTCTATCTCTCTTATTAAGCTGTTTATTTTGAGTTTCGTTTCTCTTTTATATTCGTTACTGCCCAGCATTGCGTTGGCAGTTTTAAGCATTTGGGTTTGATTCTCGAGAGAACTTATCTTAGAAGTGAGTTGTATACTATTCTGTTTTTCAGCTTTTAATTCGTCTTGTAACTGTTGGTTTTCTTGCTCTAAAGCTTTGTATTTATATAGTAACTTACTAATCTTTTGTTCTAGTGAATCAACTTTTTCTACCAATTTACTCATCTGCCATTCACGTAATACTTACGCACAAAGTTAACATGCCTTTATTAATATGCCAATAGTTTTTTCTGTAATTTTTATACTAAACTTGTTATTTTTCCAGTTTTTGTTATTAAAAAGAAGTTTTTATATTTAAACCCAGCCCCTTAACAATTTTACAATTCAGTTTATGAGAACAGTCATTTTGTTTGCAACCTTTTTATGCTTATTCCATAAAAGTTTTTCCCAAAAGGGTATTCCGCAGGATTATTTTGAAAGTCCTCTGGAAATCCCTTTAATTTTATCGGGAACTTTTGGTGAATTACGCTCTAATCACTTTCATAGTGGGATGGATATTAAAACGCATCAGCAAACTGGTTTAAATGTATTGGCTTCGGCTTCCGGCTATGTAAGTAGGATAAAAGTTTCTCATTTTGGCTACGGAAAAGCGTTATATGTTCAGCATCCTAATGGATATACTTCAGTTTACGCACATTTAAAAGAATTTGCACCGGAAATTGAAGCTTATATTAAAGAACGGCAATACGCTAAAGAAAGTTATGAAATTGAAGTTTTCCCGGATGCCGGCGAACTACCGGTAGAACAAGGGAATGTAATTGCCTACAGCGGAAACAGTGGTGGTAGCGGTGGACCCCATCTTCATTTTGAAATTAGGGACAGTCACGCAAGCCCTATGAACCCAATGCAATTTGGGATTGACATTAAAGACACGCACTTCCCAATGGTAAAAGGTGTTTTTGCGTATCCAGTTTCAGAAAATGCCCATATCAACACTAACGGCTCGCGCGATAAACTTCGGGTTATTCCATTGGGAAATCACGAGTACAAAACAGAAGATATTGAGGCTTTTGGTAGAATAGGCTTTGCGGTAAACAGTGTAGATTTATTGGATTATGCCGCTAACAGAAATGGAGTGAATTTAATTGAAACTTTCTTAAATGGAAAAAAACTCCTTTCTATCGATTTTAATAAGTTTTCGTTTGCAGAATCACGTTACATCAACGATTTTATAGATTATGCTTATTATGAAACCAACCACGACAGATTTCAAAAACTATTTATTGACAATAATAATCCATTGAGTATTTTTAAATGGAAAGAAGATGAAGGCTACATCAATATCACCAACGATAGTTTAGATTACGATTATAAGATAAAAATTCGGGATTATGAAGGGAACACCTCTACGATTCGTATTCCTATAATTCCGAAAAAAATCCCTTCCGAAGAAATTATAAAACCAGAAGAAAAAATTACCGATTACTACGTAAATGCAAATGAAGCTACCGCTTTTGATGAAGATGGTTTTGATGTCTACATTCCGAGGAATGCTCTCTACAAAAGTGAATATTTAGATATTAAATCTGATGGAGAAAGTATTACCGTCCATAATCCTGAAACCGCCCTGCACAAAAACATGACTATTGGTTTTGATGTAAGCCGATATAGCGACGAGGATAAAGAAAAGCTTTACATTGCCAGAATGAGCGATTGGGGTCGTCCTTACTACTCTACTACGTACAAAAAGCGAAACCGTTTTACCACCAGAACAAAAACCTTCGGCACTTATAAATTAGCTGTAGATGACACTCCACCCTTAGTAAAACCGGTTAATTTTAGGGAAGGAAAATGGATGAGCAATTATCGTTACCTAAAATTTAAAATTAGTGATAACTTATCTGGCATTAGTAATTATCGCGCCACCATTAATGGAAAATTCATTTTAATGGAATACGATTATAAAACCAATAGTTTGGTGTATGATTTTAATGACAATATAATTACAGACGCTACCGAAAATAATTTAAAGCTTATCGTTGTTGATAATGTAGGAAATAGTACTACATTTGAAGGCACATTTTTCAGAAAAAATTAAAGCACATCCCCTTGAAAAATTTTCCATATTTATCCCTACTGTTTTTATTTTTCACCTTAACCGGTTTTGCTCAAGAAGCTACTTTAGAAGGAATAATTTTAGACGAATACGACGTTCCTGTTCCCGGGGCTAATTTAAGCTATCGTGGCGGAGGAACCCAAACTAATGAAAACGGATATTACTCGATTCAAATTCCTACGAATAAAGAAATTGAATTAGAAATCACTTATGTAGGTTTCAAAAGAATCCAAGTCACCATCCCTGAATTAGAAGCAGGAACGAGAAAAGAATTCAACTTTGTTTTAAAAACCGGCGTCGAGCAAATAGGAACGGTAGTCATTACCGGTAATCGAAATTCGCGGGTAGAAGGAGTGACCACAATTAGCCCGGAAACAGTGCGGAAAATTCCCGGTGCCAATGCCGGCGTAGAGAATCTTTTAAAAACATTACCGGGTGTTACCTCAAATAATGAATTGAGTACTCAATATGCCGTTAGGGGCGGAAATTATGATGAAAACTTAGTCTATGTGAATGACATTCAAGTCTATCGACCTTTTTTAATTCGTTCCGGTCAACAGGAAGGTTTGAGTTTTGTGAACACCGATATGGTAAGAAATGTTGAATTTTCTGCCGGGGGTTTTCAAGCTAAATATGGAGATAAACTTTCTTCAGTTTTAGATATTACGTATCGACGTCCGGTAGATTTTGGAGCTTCATTAAATTTAAGTTTACTGGGCGGAAGTGCTTCCGTTGAAGATATGTCTGAAAACGGGAAACTCTCCGGGATTTTGGGAATTCGCTATCGCGACAATTCGCTTTTTGTGAATGCAAAAGAAACCGAAACCAATTTTAGACCTCGATTTGCCGATGCGCAAACCTATTTAACCTATCAGTTTAACGATAAATTCGAATTGAGTTTCTTGGGAAATATCGCCATTAATCAATACGAGTATGAGCCTATTACCCGACAAACCAACTTCGGAACGATAACAGACCCAAAAGCCCTTTTAATTTATTATGAAGGACAAGAGGAAGACCAATACGAAACTTATTTTGGCGCGTTAAAAGCGACTTATAAAGTTTCTGAAAATTATTCAGCAAAATTCATCGCTTCCACCTACAACACTCAGGAACAAGAACATTTTGACATATTGGCTCAATATCGATTAGGTGACGTGAATACTGATATTGGTGGCGAAAATTTAGGGGAGGTTGAATTTAGTGAAGGGATTGGTTCACAACTCACTCACGCCCGTAACGATTTAGATGCGTTAATTATTAATCTTCAACATTTAGGAACTCTAAAAAAAGAAGACCACCAAATAGATTATGGCGTAAAATATACGCACGAAGATATTCGGGACCGAGTGCGAGAATATGAAATTATAGATTCTGCGGGATTCTCTATTAGACCTCCATTGGATGGATTTCAGAATAATCAACCTTATGAAGCTTACGATGCACCTATTGCTCCTTTCAATAATATTCGTGCAATTAATAAAACACAGGTTGATCGTTTTCAAGCTTTTGTGCAATGGTGTTACAAAACCTTAATTGGTGATGCTGAAGCTTGGTTAAATGCAGGAATCAGAACTCAAGCTTGGGAAGTGAGTGGAGAAAACATAGAAATTAAAACTCATCAGGTTTGGAGTCCGCGGGGGCAATTCGCCATTAAACCCGATTGGGATACCGATATGATTTTTAGACTTTCCGGCGGTTGGTACCATCAACCTCCTTTTTACCGAGCGTTACGGGACTCTACAGGAACAGTTCGCCCCGAAGTGGAAGCGCAACAGTCTATTCATATGGTTTTAGGCAATGATTACAGTTTTAAACTGGGTGGTAGGCCTTTTAAATTAGTGTCTGAAGCTTATTACAAACATCTCACCAATGTAAATCCTTATACCCTAGAAAATGTAAGAATTAGGTACCGCGCTAGAAATAATGCGGTGGCTTATGCGTACGGATTGGATTTACGATTGAATGGTGAATTTGTTCCGGGAACGGAAAGTTGGGTAAGTTTTGGATATTTAAAAACAGAAGAAAATATAAATGACCGTGGTTATATTTCTAGACCTACTGACCAACGATTGAAATTTGCGGTACTTTTTCAGGATTATGTTCCAGCAATCCCGGATATTAAATTTTACCTGAATATGGTTTATAATACGGGATTACCTGGAGGTTCACCTAGTTATGCCGACCCGTATGATTACCAAACGAGGTTACGGGATTATCGTCGTGCCGATGCCGGTTTTTCGTATGTCTTGGCTGGTAAAGATAAACAACATCCAAAAGGACACTGGCTTCATCGTTTTAAGGAGTTGAATATTGGCTTTGAAATTTTCAATTTGTTTGACAACCAAAACTCTATTACCAACACGTTTGTACGAGATGTTTATACTAAAAGTTTGTATGCCGTGCCTAATTATTTATCGCCACGGGTTTTTAATGTAAAGCTAGGAATGCGTTTTTAAGCGTTCACTTGAATAAATTCTTTTAAGACATCTACCACGTAATCTAATTCTTCTTTTGTATTGTAACGAGAGAAAGAAAATCTAATGGATGGTTTTTTAAGATCTTCTTCTGAAAGGAATTCTGCCAATACGTGCGAACCTTGATCGCTTCCACTTTGGCAAGCGCTTCCTTTAGAACAGGCAATTCCTTTTAAATCTAATTGAAATAAAAGCATCGTTGCTTCTTCTTCAGAAATAGGTAAACAGACATTCACCAAAGTGTAAGTACTTTTTTCAAAATTGGCACATTCACCATTGAATTTTACTCCTGGTAATTCTGTTTGAAGCCTTTCAATAAAGTGTTTTTTTAAAGCTGAAGTATGTTGTTTTTCTTCTTCTAAATTATCGTAGGTCAATTTAATGGCTTCTTCTAAACCTACAATATTATGTACCGACTCGGTCCCAGCCCTAACACCACGTTCTTGACCGCCACCAAAAATTAAAGATTTTAATCCGCTATTGCTTTTTACATAAGCAAAACCGACTCCTTTAGGTCCGTGAAATTTATGAGCGCTCACCGCAGCAAAATCTACGGGAAGTTCATTTAAATTTAAATTGAAATGACCAATGGATTGAACGGTATCACTATGAAATAAAGCATTGTATTCTTTACAAAGATTTCCAGTTTTTTCAATATCCAACATATTCCCTACTTCATTATTCACATGCATTAAACTCACTAATGTCTTTTTATCGGAATTCTTCAATAATTCTTCTAAATGCTGAAGGTCTATATTTCCTTTTTCATCTAATTTCACATAGTCAATTTCAACGTTAAAACAATCCTTCAGCTGATTTACACATTGCAAAACAGCTTTGTGTTCAATTTTTGAAGTGATAATCCTTTCAACTTTTAAATCTCTTACGGCACTATTCAAAATAAGATTATCTGCCTCTGTTCCGCCGGAAGTAAAAATGATTTCTTTAGCGGCAACATTTAATTGTTTAGCAACAGTTTTACGAGCATTTTCTATTAAAGATTTTGCAGTTCTTCCAAAGGTATGCGTAGAGGAAGGATTCCCATACACGCTCATCACTTCAGCCATCCTATCAATTACTTCTTGTCTAATTTGAGTGGTTGCTGCGCTATCTAAATATATATTGTTCATAAAAAACTGTTTCTGTTAAATGCTTGCAAAAATAAAACTTTTAAAATTATTTTAAGTAGGAAGCGTTATAAATACGTAATTCAATTATTTTTGTTGAAAATTGTAGCAATGATTAAAAATTTATCGATTCTTTTTATTGGAATTTTTCTATTAAGTGCGTGTGATGATGGAGATATTATTGTCACTACTTTTGATTATGACAATGAAACTCAATTAACTTCCTGTAGCGGCGATTTAGATCCTGATTCTGAGAATGAAACTGCAATTATTTATAATATTAATAATGAAACTCGCGAAACTATTGCTTTTACTTTTACACGAAACGGCTTCAGCGGAACTTTTCTAAGAATATTAGATGAAAATGGGAGCTTAGTAGAGGACTCTACCGTTACTGTAAATTTATCAAACACTAACAAAATTATTTACAGAAGGTATAACAATGATATCCCTTCAGATTATTTTTGCCAGAGCATCCCGCCGAGTTCCCCACAAGTTAACCAAGAATATGTTAGTGCTAATGGAGGTTCTGTAGAATTTGGTATTAGGATCATTGAACAAGATGATGAAGACGGTGTTCCTACTCTAATAAATGCTCCCGATAATTATAATGGGCCTTACGAAGCTACAGACCCTGCAGATGAAAATTATGATACAGATGGTGATGGTATTCCTAACTTTTTAGATACCGATGATGATAATGATAATGTATTAACCATAAATGAATTGAATGCTGAAGATATACAAACTCCGGCAGACCCTATTACCGGTCTTGCTGATACCGACCAAGATGGAATCCTCAATTATTTAGATGATGATGATGATGGAGATGGGACGCCAACAAGAAACGAAGATTTAAACGCAAGGGATGAATTAAACGAAAATGACGAGCCTATTTTAAATCCACAAGATGATGATACAGATGAAGACGGGATTCCTAATTTTCTTGACCCCGATAACGTTGAATCTATTGAACCCCTACTAGAAGATTTAAGGGATAACGAAATTTCAAGACGTTTTAGAACCATTGTTATTGCCAGAAATATCACTTTAAACAGTACTAATTCTGATGAACAAATTACATTGGAAACTTTGGAGTTAGGAAGGTTCGAAGTAGGTGTAAATCAAGTTTTAGAGGTTGAACTAGAATAATTTTCATAATTAGTAATTCTGAAGAATGTAAACCTCTGTGGCTCCTACTCCGTATTGACGGAAATCAGCATCATAAAATTTTACATTTTCATACCTGCTAAACAGGGTCTCCAGTTCGGCTTTTAAAACACCTTCGCCCACTCCGTGAATAAAAACAATTTTTTGAATTCTCTTTTTAATAGCAAATTCCAACTGACTCCTAGCGGTATCTAATTGTAGGTTAAGCATTTCAAAATTAGACATTCGCTTTGCCCTGTCTGTTAAATTATGTATATGCAAATCTACTTCCATTGGAGGAATAGATTTTTGCTTTTTTGTTGATTTTGGAATTACTCTCTTCTTAATTGTTTTTTCTGAAAGTGCTTCCATTAACTCATCCGTTTCTACTTTAATTTCATTTTCACCGGAAACTTTGACGAGCTCATTGTTGGTAAAGATCATCTCAAAATCATCTTCGGTTTTTATGATAACTTTTGCATCTTCAGTCTTTACCACTTCTCCTCGAATGCTATCATCCAACACCTCTACAATATCACCTTTTTTAAACTTCATTATCATCATTCTCCTTGTCTTGTTTATTGTCTTCTACCCAAACTTTTGTAGAGCTGTAAAGCCCAAACATTAAAATAATTATACCAATAACTTTAATATATACATTTGTATTTTCTACTATCATCCCATAGACTAATAGCACAGCACCTATAAGAATAAATAAAGTAGAAAAAAGCTGCTTTTTTGTGTTCATTATTTACTTCATTACAAAATTAAAACGTTATAAAAAACTTATATTCAGTGTTTTTTTGTATTTTTCTATACAAAAGTATTATTTTTGTGTAAAAATTATGCAGATGAAAAAGGTTTACTCTTATTTATTATTTTTCGTGGCGGCGGCAAGTTTTGCTCAATTGTCGGTTAGGCCTAGTACAGACGCAGATAATTATATGTATGTAAAAGGGACAGTTCTTTATGTTGATGATGATATTACCCTTTCTGAAAATACCAATACCGGTATTGCCAATATCTATTTAAGAAACGAAGGGCAACTACTTCAGGGTAGAGCAGATGCTTCCCTTAATTCAGGAACTGGAAATATCTCTGTCTTTCAAGAAGGTACAACAAACGCTTACGCCTACAATTACTGGTCTAGTCCCGTAACTAATCCAGGTTCGGGAACAACTGACGGTAATCTACAATTTTCTGTAGCTTCTCTAGGCGCCCCTACTTCTGCACTTTTAAGTAATACCGCTAATATGATAAGTGGATATACTGGTTCTACTGCTAATGGAGGCATATTAAATATTGCTTCCTACTGGATTTATAAATATGCAAGTTCTGGCGGAGGCTACGCTAGTTGGTCTCAAGTTGGAACTGCAGAAAGTATTAATGCTGGGGAAGGTTTTACCATGAAAGGTGTAAATGGCACCGATAATACTTCTATTGATGGAGTTGAAAATAACCCAGGAAGTAGTCAACGTTATGATTTTAGAGGAAGACCTAACGATGGTTTAATTACTGTTCCTGTGGGAGGAGTAGATGATGTTATTTTGGTAGGAAATCCTTACCCATCAGCTATAAATTTAAATTATTTTCTACTTGAAAATTCAGGAACTGGTACTGTTGATGCTGGCTGTACTTCTGGAAATGTATCAAGAAGAAATGCTACTACAGGAATTGCGTATTTTTGGGATAGTGATCCATCTGTAAACTCTCATAACATTGCAGATTATGTGGGAGGATATGCTACTTACTCTCCTGATAATGATTGTTCTTCTATTGGAATATTTACGCGACCAACATTTTATAATTATACTGTTAATGGAGAACCGGTGGATGGTTCTGGAGAACTACAAGAGTTAGATGATAAACAATACCGCAGATATTTAGCAATTGGTCAAGGATTTTTTGTACAAGCACCTTCTAGTGGTACTGTTGTTGACATTCAATTTAAAAATACTCACCGTGAATATGTAGAAGAAGCTGCTGCTAATGAATCTGTATTTGGAAGAAGTACTAATGCAGCAAATCAGTCTAATGCTACGACGACTATAGAGGAAGAAAATTTAATCCCTAAAATAAGATTTAACATAGCCTTTGATGACGATTACACTAGACAAATAGCTCTGGCTTTTGATGATAATGCTACAACTGGTGTAGATGCAGCTAGAGATGCTTTAAATTTTGACAATATTAGTGCAGATGCTGGTTTTTTATTGGATACAAAAAATTATGTGATTGACGTTCGTCCATTTAATATCGAAGACAGATTACCCCTGTATTTAAATTTATCTTCCCAAAAAGATTTAGCTATTAACGTAAATAATTTTGAAAACTTCGATACTGAAAATGTTTATCTTTACGATAAGGATACTGGTGAATATCACTCTATAAAAGAAGATTATTTTTATATCACTCTTCCAGCAGGAAATTATTCTGAAAGATTTGAAATTACTTTTCAGGACGATGAAGATAATTTAGCAGTAGCTGATGAGATTGCAGAAAGCTTTACTGTTTTTCAAAATAACAAATTAGCTCAATTAGAGATCTTAAACCCTAAAGGAATAGATATTAAAAATGTGAGCGTTTTTGATATTTCAGGAAAACAAATCATTAATAACATTAACGTAGGAGCTAACAATAGATATACCTTTTCTACAGCTAACTTAGCTGAAGCTGTATATGTTGTTAGAATTGTAACAAATGATAATATTATTACCACTAAAAAAATTAGCATTTTAAACAGAGGCTAATTATGGAAAAATACATGCTCCCGTGCTTAAATAAAAAACTATTTGGTTTTGATTGTCCGGGATGTGGAGGACAAAGAGCTTTGGTACTTCTCCTAAAAGGAGAATTCACCGAAGCTTTTTTTATGTACCCTGCTATCTATCCGCTGGCTATTTTAGGTTTAACCTTGCTTATTAACCTATTTTTTCCACTTAAATATTATTCTAAAATTTTAAATATTACCGGAGCTATAAGTGTAGCAACAATTTTAATTAGCTACGCCATTAAAATGCTTTTCTAATTTTATTATATTTGATTTTCTAATCAATAATAACTCATATGGAAAAACAAAAATTACCTAACGCTACCATTTCCCTTATTTTAGGAATAATTTCTTTTATAGCCTGCTGCTTTTCTTGGGGATTCGGCGGGATATTACTTTCAGGTATTGCAATGTATTTAGCTAATAAGGATAAAAAAACCTTTCAAGAAAACCCAGAAAATTATGACAATTACAGTCAAGTAAAAACCGCTAGGATTATTGCCATTATAGGTTTAATACTTGGCATATTAACCTTACTCCTAATAATTGGTTCAATTATAGTTTTAGGTGGAGTTGATGGTTACTACGAATATATGGAAGATATACAAAGACAATATGGAAGCGGAACATATAAATGAAAGATAAATTTTCAACATATAACTTAACCATTTCTAAAATTCTAAAAAAAGACGCCATCATAATTATGATGGCGTCTTTTTTTTAATACTCGTTTAAAAAATAATTCTATCTTTCTAGTCTTTCAAAACGTAATCCTCCTCTAATCTCATACTCTTCAGTAACATAATATTCTCCACTCATTACCCTATAATACTCTAAACGTCCATCATCTGTTACCAGCTCGACCTCTCCTATACCTTCAATTTCAACTAAACCAGGAAACAACTCTTCATCAGAGGCTTCTTCTAAAGGCATAAAAGGACCTATTAAATCTATAGTAATACAGGCACCATTGTGACAACAATGTCTAATAGTAGTAGTCACACTAAACACACCTACGTTAATCCCTACTTCGAAATCCCTGCAACCATTTATTGGCCATCCAGCAGGAAGTTCACATTCGATCCAACATTCATCCTCATTATTAAATGATATGTTTTCTCCAGCCCTAGTAGTAAAAACAAAACAAACTGCGATCAATAAGGTTAAATAAATTTTTTTCATTTTTTAATAAATTTTAGATTGATATACTCTAAAACTACAAAACTAATTATACAACCTATAGATATAAATGTTAAATTTTATCTTCAAAAGTCTCTAAAGTTTTAGTAATAATAGAAACACAATCCATGATTTGCTCTTCCGTAATTACTAAAGGTGGCGTGAATCTAATAATATTCCCATGGGTTGGTTTTGCTAAAAGTCCATTTTCTTTTAAAGCCACACAAATATCCCAAGCCGTCGAGCTATCTTCGGTATCGTTAATGATAATCGCGTTCATTAAACCTTTTCCTCTAACACGATCAACTATTTTAGAATTTCGAATATAGTCGTTCAATTCCCTCCGGAATAAATTTCCTAGCTTTTCAGAATTTTCAGCTAATTTTTCATCTCTTACTACTTCTAAAGAAGCAATAGCAACAGCCGCCGCTACAGGATTCCCTCCAAACGTTGACCCATGCTGACCAGGTTTAATCACTCCCATCACTTCATCATTCGCTAACACCGCAGAAACCGGATAAACACCACCAGAGATTGCTTTTCCTAAAGTAATCATATCAGGTTTAACCTCTTCGTGATCTACCGCTAAAAGTTTTCCTGTTCTAGCAATACCACTTTGGATTTCATCAGCGATAAAAAGTACATTGTGTTTTTTACAAAGTTCTTTAGCACGTTTTAAATAACCTTCAGAAGGTACATAAACTCCTGCTTCCCCTTGAATAGGCTCTACCAAAAATCCGGCAATATTATCGTTTTCTTCTAACGCTTTTTCTAAAGCTTCTGTATTATCGTAAGGTATTTTTAAGAATCCCGGTGTGTACGGACCAAAATTTTTACGGGCATCTTCATCATTACTAAACGAAATAATAGTAGTCGTTCTTCCGTGGAAATTATTTTCACAAACAATTATCTGTGCTTCTGTTTCTCTAATTTCTTTTTTCTCGTAAGCCCATTTTCTACAGATTTTAATAGCTGTTTCTACCGCTTCTGCACCGGTATTCATAGGCAACAACTTATCAAAACCAAAATATTCACAAGCAAACTTCTCGAACTTTCCTAGCATATCGTTATGAAATGCCCTAGAGGTTAACGACAAAGTTTCCGCTTGCTTTTTCATTGCATCTACAATCTTAGGATGACAATGTCCTTGATTTACCGCAGAATAAGCAGCTAAAAAATCGTAATATTTTTTTCCTTCTACATCCCACATAAAAACACCTTCTCCTCGGCTTAACACTGCAGGAAGTGGGTGATAGTTATGAGCTCCGTATTTATCTTCTAATTTAATGGCTTCTTCCGAAGAAGAAATTTCTACAACTGACATTGGTTTTTTCTTTTTCAATTTTACTTCTACGATTCCTTCTTTTGGGAGAGAAATCATCCCATTTACGCTTGTTGGCAAAATAAGAAATCTTTGTTGAAATCTAAACTCTTCAACTTATAAAATCTTGTTACTTTTGCAGCTATGGCGAGAAAAAATAAAAAGAAAGTATTTCACGAGTTAGAAGTAACCGATGCAGGAGCAAAAGGAAAGGCAATTGCCAAAGCTCCAGATGGCAAAGTGGTATTTATAGATAATGCAGTTCCCGGGGATGTTGCAGATATTCAGACTTATAAAAAGAGAAAATCGTATTACCATGGTAAGGTAACCAACTATATTTCTTATTCTGAGAAAAGAACCGAACCCGTTTGCCAACATTTTGGAACCTGTGGAGGTTGCAAATGGCAAAATATGGATTATAAACATCAGCTTTTTTACAAACAGCAAGAAGTTGAGAATAACCTTCGCAGGTTAGGGAAAATTGAATTACCGGAAACCAACCCTATTTCAGGAAGTGAAAATATTTACTTCTACAGAAACAAAATGGAATTTTCTTTTAGCGATAGTCGCTGGCTAACCCTAGATGAAATTAATAGCGGTGAAGATATTGAAGATAAAAATGCACTGGGTTTTCATATTCCCGGGATGTGGGACAAAATCCTGAACATAAAAAAATGTCATTTGCAGGAAGATCCCAGTAACGCCATTAGAAATGAAATTCGGGATTTTGCTACCAAAAATGATATTCCGTTTTTTAATGCCCGAAATCAAGAAGGTTTACTCCGCACGTTAATGATTAGAACTTCTTCTACCGGAGAGATTATGGTATTGGTTCAGTTCTTTTATGAAGCCAAAGAACAACGTGAATTATTGCTGAATTTTATTGCTGAACGATTCCCGGAGATCACATCGCTTCAATATGTGGTAAATGAAAAAGGAAATGATACCATTTACGATCAAGAAGTAATTTGTTTTAAAGGAAGAGACCACATTTTTGAAGAAATGGAAGGCTTAAAGTTTAAAATAAATGCCAAGTCTTTTTACCAAACCAACTCTGCCCAAGCGTATGAACTTTATAAAATAACCCGTGATTTTGCCGAGTTAGATGAAGAAGATTTAGTTTACGATCTTTACACGGGAACAGGAACCATTGCGCAATTTGTAGCTAAACAAGCTAAAAAAGTAATTGGGGTTGAAGCCGTGCCGGAAGCAATTGAAGATGCCAAGAAAAATGCACAATTAAACAACATTACCAACGTTGAATTCTTTGCAGGCGATATGAAAAAAGTGTTTACTCAAGATTTTATAAACACCCACGGTCAACCCGATGTGATTATCACCGATCCGCCTCGCGACGGAATGCACAAAGATGTGGTGGCACAAATTATTAGCATTTTGCCCAAGAAAATCGTATATGTTAGTTGTAATTCGGCTACACAGGCAAGAGATCTGGCTTTGCTAGATGAATATTATGAAGTAAGCAAAGTGCAACCGGTAGATATGTTTCCGCAGACCCATCACGTAGAAAATGTTGTTCGATTAGATTTAAGAAAATGAAAAAATATTTAGCACTCAGCTTTTTGGTTTGCTTGCTCTGCATAAGCAGTTGCCAACGCGACGATATTTGTCCCGAAGCTACTCAAACCACTCCAAAATTGGTCATTGAGTTTTTTAATTTTGAAGATATAGATCAACCTAAAGATGTAAGGAGGTTGAATATTGTTGCTGAAGGGGATACCATTGCTTATTTTGATGAAACTACCTCCAATAAAAATACCATTTCAATTCCGTTAAGAACCGATCAAAATTTCACAACATACACCTTTTACAGAAATTATGATCTTTCTGAAGAGGAAGAAGATGATTACACGACGAACGGAGATGAGATTCAGTTTTCGTATGCGGTAAATGAAGAATACGTAAGTAGAGCTTGTGGTTACAAAGCAGAATTTACTGATTTTGATGCAGATCTAGTTAGCGAAGAAGATAACGGCAACTGGATTAAAAACATAGAAGTACAACAACCTAACGATATTTTAGATGAACAAACTACCCATTTATATATTTACCATTAGTTTTTTGTGCTTAAGTTTTACTTCTTTCGCCCAAGAAGAAGAATCTAGCAAAGAACCCATTGACACCATTATTTCTTTCAAAGAAAAATATGGGCTTAGGCTTGGTATAGATATGGTGAAATTAATAAGATCTTTTACAGATGATGATTATAGAGGACTTGAAGTTCAGGGTGATTTTAGAATTTATAAGAACTATTATTTAGCTGCCGAAATTGGTAACGAAGATTATACTTATGAAGAGCCTAACTTAATTGTGAACACTAAAGGGAGCTATGCGAAAATTGGTGGAAATTATAACGCTTATAGCAATTGGGCAGGAATGCAAAATGAATTATTTGTAGGTCTTCGGTATGGCTTCGCCAGCTTTAATCACACCTTGGAAAAATATAAAATTTATACCACCGATACTTATTTTGACCCGGATATTCGGGAAGTAAACCGGGATTATGATGGATTGACCGGAAGCTGGATTGAACTTCAATTTGGAATAAAAACCGAAGTTCTAAATAACCTTTTCCTCAGTGCTCACGTACAATTGAAATCTTATATAAGTGACAAATCCTTAGATGATTTTGAAACACTTTACGCACCCGGTTTCCACAGAACTTATCAAGACAGTAGTATTGGCGTAGGTTGGGGATATTCTATTTCTTATTTAATCCCTATCTTTAAAAAAGATAAAAAACAAGAAGTTAGTAATTAAAGATCCTCTGTGAAACTAACTTCATTTTTTTCATTCAGAACTTAACAACGAAACTCATATAATATTCAACATCTAAGATTTGAGGATGAGACCCCGAAACAGGTTCTGGGTGACGATATACTTTTATGACATTGCCAAGAACAATCTATAAACCTAGAATTGAATAATTTACGTAAAAGTAATCTAACTATCTCAACTTATGAAGCTTTTTAGTACCTTCATAAATATCGTATTTTACCAATCTAGATTCTAGCTTTCCATTAAACAATTTAATTTTACGGGTAGGTTTTAAACCTACATTTTTAATCGCTTCCAGATTAGAAACAATGAACCACGCCTGCGTGCCGGGATAATTTTGCTTCAAGGTGTCCCCTATTTTACTGTAGAATTCTTCTAGGTTTTTTAATTCTAAACGCTCCCCATACGGTGGATTAAATAACATATGCAAATGCCCTTCCGTTGTTTTTTCTGAAGTAAAAAAGTCTTTCTCTTCAATAGAAACAAATTCTTCCAGATTGGCATTTCTAATATTCTCTTTCGCTTTTCTGATAACAGAAGAAGAAACATCGGAACCCATAATTTTATAATCAAAACCTCTAATTTTATTCAAAGCTGAAGCTTCAATTTTTTCAAATAAATCGACATCCCAATCCTTCCATTTTTCAAATCCAAATTCAGGAATATTCAAGTTAGGCGGAATATTACAGGCAATCATTGCTGCTTCCGCTAGAATAGTTCCGCTTCCGCACATCGGGTCCAAAAAGTGAGAATGTCCATCCCAACCTGATAGCAATAACATTCCGGCCGCCAATACTTCATTTATCGGAGCTAAATTGGTAGCACTACGGTAACCTCTTTTAAACAAAGCCACATTCGAGCTGTCTAAAGCCACCGAACATTTATCGTGTTCAATATGAATATTTACACGTAAATCGGGATGTTTTAAATCTATATTAGGTCGGTTTCCCGTGGTATTTCTAAAATAATCCACAATTGCATCTTTACTTTTCAACGCAATAAATTTACTGTGGGTAAACTTTTTAGAATGTACCGTACTATCAATAGCCAAAGTACCTCGCGGACTTAAATACTCGCTCCAGTCCATTGAGTAAATTTTCTTATAAAGGTCTTCTTCAGAAAAAACCTTAAAGCTTTTAATGGGTTTTAAAATTTTAATGGCCGTTCGCAAACATAAATTGGCTTTGTACATAAATCCTTTATCGCCATAAAAGCTCACACTCCTAATGCCTTCTTTTACATCTATTGCTCCCAGATTGCGCAATTCTTTTGCCAAAACAGATTCTAAACCGTAAAGGGTTTTGGCAATCATCAAATAATTATTTCCCATATTCTTAGTTCTCTTCCCAGCAAAAATACATTAATTTTGCGGCCTATGGCAGAACTGGAAACAAAATGGTATGCAGAATGGTTTAACACCAAGTATTACCATATTTTATATAAAGACCGGGATTATAAAGAAGCACAGCTTTTTATGCAAAATCTGGTGAAAAATTTGCGATTAGCACCAAACTCAAAGATTTTGGATTTAGCCTGCGGAAAAGGAAGGCACTCCATTTATTTACACCAATTAGGATTTAAAGTCACCGGAACAGATTTATCTAAAAATAGTATTGAATTAGCTCAAAAATACGAGCAACCCGGACTTAACTTTAAAGTTCAGGATATGAGTAAAGCTTTAGAAGAAGAGTTTGATGCTGTCTTTAACTTATTTACCAGTTTTGGATATTTTGAAAAAGAAGAAAACAACCTGAATACCATAAAAGCAATTAAAGCTGAATTAAAACCTGACGGTTATGGCGTGATTGATTTTATGAATGTGAAGAAAGTGATTCAGAATTTAGTGCCACGAAACACTAAAACTGTTGAAGGAATCAAATTTCATCAAGAACGTTGGATAGAAAATAATTTTATTTTCAAACAAATTGATTTTGAAGACGATGGTGAAAAATATTCGTTTACAGAACGGGTAAAAGCTTTAACGTTGAAAGATTTTCAGAATTATTTCGACCAAGCAGGCATTCAACTTTTAAATGTTTTTGGAGACTATCATCTTCACGAGTTTGATGAAGAAAAATCTGATAGGCTTATTTTAATTTTTCAGTAATTAATGAGTTTACTTTTACCCATCATTGCCGTTATTGTTGGTTTTATCATTGCTTATTTTATAAAAGCGAGCAGTAATGCAATTAAGTTATTACTTTCCTTTAGTGGAGCTTTTTTATTATCTATCACCATTTTTGAGTTTCTGCCGGAAGTTTATAAACACTACAATCAATGGATTGGTTTATTGATTATGGGAGGGATTTTACTGCAAATATTCTTGGAATTTTTATCGAAAGGAGCTGAACACGGTCATTTACACTACAACAAAGAACGAACAAATTTTCCGATAACTTTATTTATAAGTTTATGTATTCACGCACTTTTAGAAGGTTATCCTATTGAAGAAAACCATCACTTGCTTATTGGAGTCGTGATTCATAAAATACCCATTGCCATTATTATTTCATCATTTTTACTGACTTCAAAATTAAGTAAAGCAAAAGTTGGCTTATTCTTACTGTTGTTTGCATTAATGACTCCGCTTGGTAGTTTTTTACAGCAAAATGTTTCTGTTTTAGCGGATGTAGAAAAATATATTTTTGCGCTGGTGATAGGGATATTCTTACACGTTTCAACTATTATTTTATTCGAATCATCTAAAAATCATCAATTCAATTTTTCAAAAATACTCGTGATTGTTTTGGGCGTTTTCGCCGCATATCTTTTATAAATGTTTAGCAGGGAAGAATCGAAAAAAATACGACAAGAGTTTTGGACAGCCTTCGGCAAACAAAGTCCAAAAAAATGGATGCTTTACAACACAAAAATTAAAGAAGTTAATTTAAAGTTTCACTTTGATACTAAAAAAGCAACGGTAGGAATTGTAATAGATACTGAAGATGAAATTTTAAAACCTTATTATTTTGAAAAGTTTGAAAGTTTAAAGCTTTTAATGAAAGAAGAAATAAGCAATGATTTAATTTTTGACCTCAATCACGAAACGGAATCGGGTAAAATAGTTGCTTCCATTTTCATCTTAAAAGAACAAGTCAGCATCCACAATAAGAAAACCTGGCCGGAAGTCTTTGAATTTTTCAATGAAAATATGTTGAAGTTTGAGCTCTTCTTTTTAGAGTATAAAGATTTTATTGAAGCTTAGTTTCTAAAAAAACATACTTTATACATATTTGACAGATTTTCATAATTTGATTTTCTATGGTCGTTACTTGGAAACTTCTAAAAATTGAATTATTATTCCAAAAATAGACCTAAACCCATGCACCGTCATTTTAAATTGTACAAACCCTACGGCTATTTAAGTCAATTTATCACTAATCAACAAAAGGCTAAAAAGAAAAAAATGCTGGGAGAATTGTATAATTTCCCTGAAGAAGCAATGTCAATTGGCCGATTAGATGAAGATTCTGAAGGCTTACTTTTACTGAGTACCGACGGAAAAATGAGTTACGCTGTGTTAAGCACTTCTGTAGAAAAAGAATATTATGTACAAGTGGATGGTATAATTACAAATGAAGCGATTGAACAATTACAAATTGGTGTTGAAATTGGGATTCAAGGAAAAAAATACACTACACAACCTTGTAAAGCTCGAAAAATTGATCCGCCAACTCTGCCCGAACGCGCTAAAAAAATTAGAGACGAACGCCACGGCCCTACCAGTTGGGCTTCAATTACGATTACTGAAGGTAAATATCGCCAAGTTAAAAAAATGACCGCTGCCGTGGGGTTCCCAACCTTACGTTTGGTTCGTTATCGCGTAAATAAAATGACGATTGAAAATATGCAAGCCGGAGAAGTTGAAGAAGTTACTGAAACATTGAATGCTCATTTTCCCGAAGTTGCCCAATCACACGAACAATAGCTTTTTTTAACTCCTTTGGAAATTTATTTTCTTCGGAATATTTCTGATTGATTTCCAATTCAATTCCGAGATAATTTTGAGGGAATTTTTTGCGAAGATACGTAGTCAATCCATCGGCTTTTCCTAAATAGGGATAATTGAACCTGATTTTAAATTCTGGTAATTCTTGTTGAAGTTGCGCTTTTAAAAACTTACTGAACATTTTCTCCTTCAATTTAGAAGAATCATACAAAATCCCAATATCAGCATTTCGTTGAATTCCGTTCAAGATGGGTGTAAACGAATGTAAAGATAAGTGAAGAACATTTTCATTTGAATCTCTCCAAACTTCGATTTGCTGCTCCACAGCATTTCTGTACGGAAAGTAATAGTGCTGAAGTATATTCTCCTTCTGTGCTGCTGAAAACTTTTTGGAAATTTCAGAATACAATTGCGGATGATGTAAAGATCTATTTAATTCTACCAACAATCGACTTACTTTATTTTTAATACTAAAATCAGCTAAATCTTTTACAATATTGAATAAATCTAAGGTTCCGGAATCATACCCTCGATGTGAAGCTAAAACTGCTTGTTGATTTTCAAAATATGTTTGATAAATTGGCGGAATTTCATTTCCTCCGTGTTCACAAGTTATGATTAGTTTCAACTTCCAAACAGTTTATTTTCCTGTAAACAAGTCGCCAAATTCTTATAAACACTGAAGATATTTTCTTCTGAAAAATCATTATTCAAAGCTTTTATAATTCGAGTAGAAAGCGAACCATTTTTCAGAATAAATTGAAGCGTTTCTTTTGTTTCTTCATTCAACTTATCGACTACTTTTTCAAATAAATATTGCCATATTTCTTGAGCAGTATAACTTCTTTCAGCTAAACCAAAAGCAGCTAAAAATTCCATCGATTCAATTTTTGCTTCTTCTGCCGCTAAAATCGTTTCATTTAAGATTGGTAACAAATCATCTTCGTGCAAGCGTTTTAATTGCTCAAGATTCAAATTATTTATCATCCATTTTAAAACTTCCACTATAAAAATAGCAATTGCCAAATCTCCTTTAGGACATTCCTGTAAATCAAGGACTCGAATTTCAATTGCATTTCTATCGAAACGGGCAATGGCCCCACGAGAATTTAAGAAATGATGTTCTAAAATTTTCGCGGTATCATAAGGTTGAATCGCTTGATTAATCGGTTCAAAAATCTGGTGATAGTAAGCTGCTTTACTAAACACACGCTCGGGAATCACTTTCCCTGCCAACACCGGAATTTCTTTCTGGTTGGTTTTATAGACTTGCATTCGGCTATCTTTAAAACCAGTCTGCTTTCCTTCAAAAATAGGCGAACTTGCTGCTAAGCTTGGTAATAAAGGTAATAACACCCGAATAGCAGCGTGCAATTTTTCAAATTCATTATCATCATAAAAAGGAAGGTTAATGTGCATACTTTGCACGTTTGACCAACCGTGACCTTTGCAGTTAAAGATTCGGTTATAAAGCGCATAAACTTCTGAATAACTATGTTCCCAAAGTTTGGTATCTGTAAACGGATTCATCAACGGATGCGAGGCCGTGGGTAATAATTGCAATTGTTTTGGAGATAAAATCGTATTAATTTCAATAATATTTTGATGAAATTTTTGACTTAATTTTTCTAAATCTTTTGTTGGCCCATTGGTTTTTAATTCCACTACGTGTGCGACCAATTCGTTGCTCCAAGCAACTTCACCGTTTTCTACATCAGAAGTGATTTCGCCATTTTTCAGTAATAATAATTCATCTACCTGCGGAGCGACTTTTAAGGCTTTTTTGTTAACGAGCATATATTCCAACTCGATCCCAAAAACTTCAAAAAGATGGTATTTTTTCATCTTACTTCTCCTCTACCCGTTTGAGTAAAGCTTTAATAATTTGTTGGTAAACCTCATCGCCGTAATGTAAATCTTCCACACCAAAATCGATGTTGGGATTGTCATTAATTTCGATAACCAAAGGTTTTCCGTTTACTTCTTTAATATCGATTCCGTACAATCCTAAGCCCATAATTTTGGCAGATTTTACCGCTACATCAATAATGGATTGCGGAACTTCTTCAATAGCCATACAATCGGCATTCCCATCTTGATCTTCTTTATCTTCTGCTGCCCAATTGTAAATTTGCCAATGACCTTTTGCCATATAATAGCGACAAGCGTAAAAAGGTTTTCCGTCCAGAATACCAATCCGCCAATCGTAATCAGACGGAGTAAATTCTTGCGCAATAATCAAGTCAGAAGTTTTGAGCATTTCTTTTACCAAACTCAAATATTCGATTTTAGTTTGCGCTTTTTTTACTCCAAATGAAAAGGTGGAATCAGGACTTTTCAACACACAAGGCAATTTGATTTCTTCCAATACTTGCTGTATATTTTCTTGGTGAACAATTCTCGTAATTGGTGAAGCAATATTTGCATTTTGCAAAGCTTCTGCCATAAAAACTTTATTACAGCATTTTAAAATTGCATCGGGATAATCAATAATTGCAATATTTTCCTGCTGCGCTTTTCTTGCAAAAGCATAGGCTTCGTTATTCACTTCGGTACTTTGGCGAATGAATAAAGCATCAAAAGCAGAAAGCCGGGTTAAATCTTTAGGGGGAACTACTTCCACATAAAAGTTGTTTTTCTCAGCAACTTCGATAAACTTTTTTAAGGCTTTAGGGTTGCTAGGTGGTGCCGGGTCGTTCTCATTCACCAAAATAGCCAAATCGTATAAAAACTTAGAAGGTTTTGCGGTATCGTAACGCTTTTTGGCAAAATACTGAAGAGCAAACTGTTCTACACTCGATTTGTGTTCCTGCGGAATTTCAGCATAAGAAATAGCTCGAATATGCTGTATGTTCCATTTATGGGTATAGTTGAATTTTACACGCAAAAATGGAATCTGAAAATTTTTGTAAAAAGCTGCACTTAAGTCTTTATACTTCTGTGCTACATTTTGCCCAAAATAAATACTCAATACGAACTCCCGTGACTTGATATTCTTTAAACTCTGCTGAATTAAATCTTCAAATTCTTCTGAAATTACTTTAACCAGTTTAGGTGCTCGTAAATCTACCAAATTTTTACTACTGGGAATAGGTGAATGTCCTCTTGCCTCTGCTAAAAGGGAAACGTAATAACCTTTAGATTGGTAGGAGTAATTTTTACACAGGTTAAAAACCCGAATGTTTTTTTGACTCGCAAAATCCTTATTGGTAAGGTATTCTTGAGCCGAAACTACCTGAATGTTTTCTGCTAGAAACTTCCAAGATTTGGGATTGTCTACGACAATGTATTTGTTCATTTACATGATTAAAAAACCGAGTAAATGTAAATTAAAATTTAATTGAAAAATGAAAAGATTTCATAATTTTTAAGTGTAAAAAAACCTTCATAAAAATGAAGGTTTTTGACTTACAATATGATAATTTAATAAATTCTTTCAGTTCAAGAGTAATCGAGAATTTTTAAAATACTTATTTTGTAACGAAATCCTGACTCCGCTCGAAGTGACACTTCAAGAATTTATTTCACAATTAATTTTTGAACTTTCGAAGTACGTTCATTTCTTACTTTCACTAAATAAACCCCGGCTGTTAAAGTTGGATTCAATCTCGTATTTCCACTAGCTTTTTTGCTGAACACTTTTTTTCCTAGTATTGAATAAATTTCAACTTCATAATCTCCGTTTACACCTATAATATTAATTTCTCCAAGTGTTGGATTTGGGAAAATTTTAATTTTTGCTAGTTGATTTTCTTGAGTTAATAAGTCTTGATCCCAAGTTTGACCTGCTTCAGCTCCCCAAATATAATCTACCAATTCTGGTTGATCGATAAATGGGTTTCTGTTCATTTGCCAATTGTAAACTACGTTATTTCGGTTCATTTCAAAATCATCTGGCGGATCGTTTTCGTGCCATTCTAACAAAGTGGCTAAATCACCAAATTCACCAACATTCCCCTCGGGATAACCATTGACCACTGATAAACCATTATACCGAATTGCCATGTAGAAAATACTTCTGGCCACATCTCCTCTAAAACTTCCTTGGGTGTTGGCTGGACCGGTATATTCTCCAGGACCGTAAAATTGATTTCCTCTTGAACTGTTCTCTGGACCATCTACTGCTCTTAAATGATGAGCATCAGAATTTCCGTGTCTTAATGAATCAGCGGTTGTATTCCAATATACATTAATTCCGTCGGCGATATCATCTTCTTCAATACTATAAAAACCTCCTCTTGAACGAGGAAAAACATGCTCTCTATTCCACGTGTCGGTATTATTAGAAGTAGTTTGTCTATCTAATTTTGGGCGACCTTGTTCGGTATAAACCAACCAAACTTCATTACTGTTTAGTGGGTTTTGATCGGCCTCTTCTAAAATATCGTATACATCGGCATAGGTTTGCGCTCTTACAACACCTTCTTCAGCAATAATTGCTTGTAAAGCATCTCGTAAACCCTGTCCTGACGTTCCATCTAAGGAATTATAATAACCGTTCGGTGCTATGCTTTGTACTTGATCGTACGTAGGGTTTACTGGTGTTCCCCAAGTGGCTACGGTATAATCGTTATCGACTACGCGAATCAATATGTTATCATTTAATTCTACATATTCATCAGGAAGCGGATTCATTTGAATAATTAACTCCTCATCGCCTTCGTCATCGTTATCATCAATTAAAGTGATATTAGTAGTGACAGAATTTTGCCCTTGGGGAATGGTTACCGAAGTATTCCCCGAAAAATCAGAAGTGTTAAACCCACCATTGTTTAAACTAAAAGTAATAGTTAAGTCACTTCCCGAAACATTCTCTTCAGTGGTAAATTGAATAGGAAAAGTATCGCCTTCATCGTATTCGGTAGCATTTACATTAATGCTTACGCCATTTAGAGTTATTCCGCCACCTTCGTTTAATTGTCTGGGGGTTGGGGCAGCTACAAAATAGCTTCCGTCATTGGCACGCTGGATAGATTCAAAATCTTTGTTATTATTTTCATCTTCATTAATCTGAACTGAAACTCCTAATAGGTTCATTAAATTGGTATCGTCAGAATCGTCGGTATCGTAAACCAAAGCATCTATTAAATTAGTTGTTGTAGCTAAAGTTTCTTCAGGAAAATCAAAAGCATCACCTTGATAAATGGCAACTGCATCAGCTCCATTCTGAATAGTATTGGAAGAAATATAGTATTGGGGTATTGGCGAAACATACTGAGTACCAATCACGAAAATACCGTTGATATCACTCGTATATCCATCAAGATCGATGGCATAATAACTACTATCATTTCCGCTAGAGGAACCATTAAAGAATACCAATACATAACTATCTAAAGAAGCATATGGATTGTCGGTTTTTAACTCAACAAACTCTAGATCGTCAATTCCATCTGTATCAGAGTCTAATTCATTAATTACTACTTGCGCATTCAAAGAAATAAATGCCAAAAGTAGCAGTGGGGTAAAAATATTTTTCATCTATACAATTTTTGGGTTGCAAATGTAAGCAACTATTATGGTATGCTAGATTAAGTTATTATTAAAATTTATAATCCAGATTTACAGACACATAACTATGTGTTTTTATACTATCAATTTCTCCGCTGTTAAAATGATAAACCATCCCGAAATTAAACCGATGATAAGCTACATAACCTCCTAAGTTTGCATGAAAAGTAGAATGGTCTATATGTTCTAAGGTTCGATTATCATTATTATCACTAAAAATATTTCCTTGTAAAGTAGCATCATTAGCAATCATCTTAAAACCAATAGAAGCCTGCAAAAAATATTCCACAGCATCTTTTGGTTGAAGAATTGAATTATTCAAGGATGTTGTTCTACCTATATCATAAAATCTTCCCAAGCGCATATAAAGTTGCGGAATCACATACGAACGTACATTTCCTACAGAGACTTCAGCACTTCCAAAAAAATCATGCCACCCATTTCTAATAATACTTCGGTAATAATTAGCTTTTACATTTACTCCTAACATATTAGGAATTTGATTTTCCCAACCTTGCAAAACTGTATCTCCCGACACGTTTTGATGAAACCAATCTTGCACAGCTCCTGCTTTTGAGATTTCCCCTAATACCCCAAGATCTGTTTTCAACGTAAAAAAAGAGTTTTCATAAATATATCTCGTGGCTAAAGTAGCATAAGTCCAACCCGCAAAAGGGCGCTCCCCGGTAGGAATTCCCGTTTCAAAATCGTAATTTGGCGTGTAAGCTTCCAAATGCAAGGATAAATCGTGAAACGCATGTGTTTTTTCTGAAAAGATTTTAGTCAGAAAGTTTTCCTTTTTAGGTACAAATCGATAAGCTGCATTTACACCAAATGTGTAGGAGCGATCTTTATTAGTAAGAATAGCAAAAAAATCGTTATCTGTTCCTACATTTAATTGGTGATAGTAATGATCATGTGTAGGAATGGTATCTTGCGCATCTGCCAATTGAATATTTACTAACAAAAGGAGTAAAAAAGGGAGTAGGTTAAATTTCATCTTCAACTTAAAAATTTAGTGCAAATTGCAGCATTATCCCTATACTTCAAGCAGATTTAAAAAAGTTTTATGATTATATATCTAAGTATTCCTTAATCGCTTTAAGCTTATGTATATTTGCATAGCGAATAGTAGAATTTCATTATTTATATGGGGAATATTAAATCTTTACAATGGCGGTATGCGACCAAGAAATTTGATGATTCTAAACTATTATCTCCTGAAAAAATAGATATTCTTAAAAAAAGTTTTAACCTTACCCCTACTTCCTATGGACTTCAGCCTTTAAAGCTTGTAGTCATTCAACATAAAGAATTACAAGAGCAGCTTTTAGAGCATAGTGCCCATCAACAGCAAATAGTGACTGCTTCTCATCTTTTAGTCATTTGTATTGAAAAAAATGTAAATTCAGAATTCATTAAACAGAATTTTGAACTGGTGAAAGATATACGGGAAACTCCTGAAAAAATTTTGAAACCTTTCCGTGAATTTTTATTGAAAGATTTTGAAAACAAAACCGAAGAAGAAATTAAAATCTGGGCGGTGAACCAAGCTTATTTAGCTCTAGGAAACTTACTTACCGTTTGCGCTCACGAAGGAATTGACGCTTGCCCCATGGAAGGCTTTAATGCTGAAAAATATGATGAAGTCTTAAAATTAGATAAAAAAAATTTACAATCGGTATTGATTTTACCGGTGGGTTACCGTGCAGAAGATGATATTTTTGCCGACTTAAAGAAAGTACGGCGACCTATGGAAGAAACCATTATAGAAATAACAAAACCTTAAATTAGTTATGCCGGGATTTGAACTCTTTGGAGAAGAAGAAAAAAAAGAAGTGAACGATGTTCTGGAAACAGGTATCTTAATGCGTTATGGCTTTGATGGACTTAGAAATGGACATTTTAAAGCTAAAGAATTCGAACAAAAATTTAGTGAAGTGATGGGCACAGAATATGCCCAACTTACCTCTAGCGGTACATCTGCCTTAACGGTTGCTTTGGCAAGTGCGGGAATTGGTGCCGGAGATGAAGTTATCCTTCCCACCTTTACCTTTGTGGCTAGTTTTGAATCTGTACTAGCCTTAGGAGCAGTTCCTATTTTGGCTGATGTAGATGAAACGCTAGGTCTAAATGCAAAAGCCGTTGAAAAAAGAATCTCCATCAAAACCAAAGCAATTATGCCAGTGCATATGTGTGGTTCCATCGTTCATCTAGAACCTCTACGAGAGCTAGCAAAAAAACATAATTTATTACTTATTGAAGATGCTTGTCAAGCTATTGGCGGCACTTATCAAGGTAAAAAAGTTGGAAGTTATGGTGATATAGGTTGTTTTTCTTTCGATTTTGTAAAAACTATCACCTGTGGTGAAGGCGGTGCATTAATTACCAATAACCAAACATTTGCCGAAAATGCCGATAAATATCAAGATCATGGCCATGATCATATAGGAAACGACCGCGGCGCAGAAACACATCCGTTTTTGGGATATAATTATAGAATTTCTGAACTGCACGCAGCTGTTGGTTTAGGACAATTGAAAAAGTTTAATCAAATTCTAGAAAAGCAAAAACTTAATTATTCTATACTTGCTGAAGAATTAAGCAAGATTACTGAAGTTAGTTTAACTCATACTCCTAAAGAAGCCGAACCTAATTATAGTTTTTTGAATTTCTTTCTTCCTACAGAAGAGCAAACCAAAAAAGTAGCTCATCATCTAAAAGCTGAAGGAGTCGAAGCTTGCTTTTATTGGTATGCCAATAATTGGCATTATTATAAATACTGGGAACACTTAAAAGAGCAAAAAACTTTAGGGAAACTTCCACAGGAAGTACGAGAACAACTTCAAGATTTCGATAAAGAAGATTTCAGTTTAAGTGATGAATGGCTAAGCAGAAATATTTCAACTCTTGTAAAGGTAAGTTGGACAGAAGAGGAAATGAAACAGCGAGCTCAAAAAATAGCTAAAGCCATAAAAGCAGCTCTTTAAATTATTTATCACTAACTTTTTCAGCTTTTCTGAAGAACATAAGCATTTCTAGAACTTTTCGGAATCGTCCAAAGAAAAAAGCTACCTAATTATATTTTAGGTAGCTTTTTGTATTATTTATAGTATTTATAGACTTTAGTAACTTAGATATTCGGTAATTTCCAATCCGTAGCCTATCATTCCTACCCTTTTCTTTTGCTGGGAATTGGAAAGTAACTTTATTTTATGGATTCCTAAATCGTGAAGAATTTGAGCCCCAATTCCAAAATCTTTATTGTCCATAACCATGCGAGGTGCTTTCATTTCTCCGTTTTCCTGATTCTCTTTTAAACCCCGTAGACGGTTCAATAAATTAAGACTGGATGCTTCTTGATTAATAAAAACGATGGCTCCTTTTTCTTCTTTCTCTAAAGCTTTAAACATATCGTCCAACTTTTTGTCGGCATCATTAGTTAAAGTTCCCAAGATATCATTATTCACCAAGGTGGAATTTACCCGTACCATAACCGATTCTTCTGTGGTCCAGCTTCCTTTGGTTAAAGCAAGATGAATCTGGTCGTTAGTGGTTTGCTTATAGGCTCTTAACCGATACGTTCCAAAACGGGTATTAATATCGAAGTCTTCTTTCTTTTCAATTAAAGAATCGTGTTGCATTCGGTAAGCTACCAAATCTTCAATAGAAACCACTTTTAAATCGAAACGTTTAGCCACTTCTACCAATTGAGGTAAACGGGCCATCGTTCCGTCTTCATTCATAATTTCAACAATAACACCAGCTGGAGAAAGTCCTGCCAATCTTGCAAAATCAATAGCTGCTTCGGTATGACCGGTTCTTCTTAAAACGCCTCCTTCTTTTGCTTTTAGAGGAAAAATATGACCAGGACGTCCTAATTCGTATGGTTTTATTTTAGGATCGGTTAAAGCTTTTACAGTTTTTGCCCGGTCTGATGCTGAAATTCCGGTAGTACAACCATAACCTTTTAAATCAATAGAAACGGTAAAAGCAGTTTCCATAGCATCAGTATTATTGCCTACCATCATATCTAGTTGTAACTCTTCACAACGAGATTCAGTAAGCGGTGCGCAGATTAATCCACGACCATGAGTAGCCATAAAATTAATCATTTCCGGTGTTACTTTTTCAGCGGCTGCGACAAAGTCCCCTTCATTTTCACGATCTTCATCGTCAACCACGATGACTACTTTTCCCTCACGAATGTCTTCTATCGCTTCAGGTATGGTATTTAATTTTATTTTATTTTCGGTAGTTATATCGACAGACATTTTTTAATTTTTTATTACTGCAAAGGTACGGAATCTATTTTTGGTCTTTCTTTTTTCCCAATCCAATTTTCAAGAAGAACTTTCTGATAGGTTCTGTAATGAAATCGGTATTAATAAATCCTTGGTCTGTGGTTGCCCTATAAGTTAAATAAACACCTAATGGTAACATTATGAAAGTAGAAAGCCAACTAGCAATAAATGGACTTACCGTACCATCTTCTGCACTGTTTTTAGCGAAAATACCAATAAAGTGATAGGTTAAAAATAATAAAATCGCAATTACCATCGGCAAACCCATACCTCCTTTTCTAATAATTGCTCCCAGTGGCGCTCCTACAAAAAAGAGTATAAAACAAGCTACTGCTAATGCATATTTTTCATGCAGTTGAATTTCAGTTTTGTTTAAACGGGATGCTTTGCTTTTAAAAATCCCTTCTTTGCCGTTGATGTTAGAGACAGTCCCACGAACAGCTCCCAATGCAATATTTACAATCTGTTGCTTTTTATTGACATCGTAAGAATCAAAAAATTCTTCTATCGAATTTATATTATAAGTAATCGTATCTTCAACTTTTCTAGAAGACTCAATACGTTTACTCATGGGTGTCTTTTTCTTGCTTTTTGAAAGTGTATCTTCCCCTAGCCTGTTCGCTCCGCTTCTTACCAATATATTTCTGGAAAAATTCTTTTTGTCTTGGCTAAAATCTTGAGATAACGAATCTAAGGATTCATTTAACTCAGGAATATCCAGCATTTTATAAGAATAGTTATATTTGGTTTCATCTAGATCTACATCGTTAAAATTGGAAAGATCGATATTGATATTATACTTATCAAAATAACTTTTTAAGAATGGTTTCTTTTTTCGCTCTTGGTAATCTTTAGGTTGAAGCTCATCATAATAATTTCCATTATACAAAATAAGCGCTAAACCATTATCATTAGTGCTTACCAATTCACCTGATTCCGCTTTAATGACGGTATAATTACCGAGTTTTCTAGGTGTTTTTTTATGAATGATGACATCTTTAAACTTTTCGCCATCTTCTCCGTACTTTTCCCTTACCTTAATATTTACATTTCCTATCTCGTTAAAAGCACCTTCCACAATGGCCATGGCAGGCTTTAACTCGCGAATATTGTACCTTAAGTTAATGGATTTAAATTCTGCCCACGGGATGACGGTATTAGCAAAAAATAAAGCAGTAATACTCAAAAAGCTAATGAAAACAATTAGACTGCGCATAGCACGCTGAAGTGAAATCCCTGAAGACTTCATAGCGGCAAACTCATAGTTTTCAGCAAAACTACCAAAAACCATAATGGAAGAAACCAAAATGGTTAAAGGCAATACCAATGGAATAAGACTTGGAGTAAGGTAAAGCAAGAATTTACCAATTACACCATAATCTAAATCTTTACCAGCCAACTCTGAGATATGTAACCAAATACCTTGAAGTACAAAAATGAACATCAAGATGACGAATACCGATAAAAAGGTTCTTACAAAACTGGTAAATATGTAGCGGTCTAATATTTTCAACAGACTAATCTAAACGATTAATGTAATATCCTTGATACTTATCTTCGTTAAACTTGAATAAATTCTCCGATAATGGCTGATTGGTCTTAAAGCTATTCACTTTAATGGTTACCTGTGTGCCGTTATCTTGTTTCTGAATTAAATTGTAGATATGTTTGGTCTGTACATCTATTCCCAATAAAATTTCTTTCACTTCAGCATTAGAATCAATAGGAGTTAATTTTACATACTGAATTTTTCTACCTTTTACATTCTGTTTGATATCCCATTTATAGGTATAACCATCTTCGTAAAAGGTCAACATTTCTGAAGGGGTAATCCCATTATTATCTTCCGGATTATAAGTAGAAATATTTATTTCTTCATCTTCAGGAATAATAGTGTACAATTTTTTACCGTCAAACAAACGGGTAGTTCCCATTAAATTCAATCGGTACTTTTCTTCTTTCAACGCTACATCACCTCGGGTTTCCTGCTTGATGTTTTCAGTCGTATTTTCTAACACATAAGAAAATTCGATTTCAATGTTATCGTAAGATTTCACTTTTTTAGAAACATCATCTAACAAGGTTTTTGCTTTTTCTGAATTCTGCGCAAAAGAAACCGAGCTAAAGACTACAAAAAAACTTAGTATAAAGGTTAATTTTTTCATTATGGTGTATTCTTGTTTATTCATTATTTAAATGTTCTTCTAAGGCCATCAAATCAGGAATTAATACCTGACGGGCTTTACTTCCTTCAAACGGACCAACAATTCCTGCTGCTTCCAGTTGATCGATTAATCTTCCGGCGCGATTATAGCCTACTTTTAATTTTCGCTGTAAAAGCGAGGCTGAACCTTGTTGTGCTGTTACCAGCACTTCTGCCGCTTGATTAAACAGTTTGTCACGTTCGTCCACATCTATATCAAGTCCTGTGCCACTTTCTTCCGATTCGTACTCGGGAAGTTTATGCGCATCGGGATAAGCTTTTTGGGAACCAATAAATTCAGTTATTTTTTCAACTTCAAGCGTATCTACAAACGCACATTGCAATCGTACCAAGTCATTTCCTTGCGTGTACAACATATCTCCACGTCCAATAAGCTGCTCGGCACCACCACTATCCAAAATGGTTCTTGAATCGATTTTGGAAGTTACCCTAAAGGCAATCCTCGCCGGGAAGTTGGCTTTAATCATCCCCGTAATTACATTTACCGATGGACGCTGTGTGGCAATAATTAAATGAATTCCAATCGCACGAGCCAACTGTGCCAATCGCGCAATAGGCGTTTCTACCTCTTTTCCTGCTGTCATAATCAAATCGGCAAACTCATCGACGACGAGCACTATGTAAGGTAAAAACTTATGTCCGTTTTCCGGGTTGAGTTTTCGGGCTTTAAATTTCTCGTTGTATTCTTTAATGTTTCTCACCATGGCGTCTTTCAACAGCTCATAACGGTCATCCATTTCAATACAAAGAGAATTTAGCGTGTTGATTACCTTTGTATTATCGGTAATAATCGCTTCCTCACTATCAGGAAGTTTTGCTAAATAATGCCTTTCTATTTTGTTGAATAAGGTAAGTTCTACTTTTTTAGGATCCACTAAAACAAATTTCACCTCGGCCGGATGCTTTTGATAAAGCAGGGAAGTAAGGATACAGTTTAACCCAACCGATTTCCCTTGTCCGGTTGCCCCTGCCATTAGCAAGTGTGGCATTTTAGCTAAATCGACCACGAAGGTTTCGTTAGAAATAGTTTTTCCCATCGCCAAGGGCAATTGCATTTCAGCATTTTGAAATTTTGAAGAAGCCACCACCGAACGCATCGAAACGATACTCGCATTTTTATTAGGTACCTCAATCCCGATGGTTCCTCGACCCGGTATAGGCGCGATAATACGAATTCCTAATGCCGACAAAGAAAGTGCGATATCGTCTTCTAAGTTTTTAATTTTTGAAATCCTGATTCCCGCTTCCGGTACAATTTCATACAGGGTCACTGTGGGACCGACGGTGGCTTTAATCTGAGCGATTTCAATTTTATAATTCTTGAGCGTGTTAACAATATTGTCTTTGTTTTCTTCCAGTTCACGCTGATCTATCGTAATACTCGAACCGCCGGCATTGTAATCTTTTAACAATTCGATGGTAGGGAATTTGTAATTTTTTAAATCTAAAGTCGGGTCAAATTCACCAAAATCTTCTACTAATTTTTTGCTCAAGTTCTCCTCTACCTCATCCTCTTCTTCGGCCGTTTCCACTTCCATTTCTACATCTTCCTCATCGTGGGACTTGATAACGATTTTTTCTTTCTCTGGCTCTGCTGAAGTATTTTCTAATTCTAAAGAAGTGTTTTCATCAGAATCTTGCATGGAAGCTGATTCTTCCCCTTCTTCTTTTCGTTCAAATTTTATAGCGAGTTCTGCTTCGGTTTCTTCTGAAGGTGATGAATTCTCTGTTATGGTAGCTACTTGAATTTCTTCTGAAGTATTCTCTTCCTCTTTAGCAGCACTAGTTTGTTGTTGGGCTTCATCAAAATCTTCAGCGACTTCTTTTTTGGTTTGGTAAAAGTATTTTGCCACCGCCTCTGGAGTGATATTTAATCTCGCTACCAAATAAATAATTAAGATAAATGCCAGCAGTAAAACCGTTCCCGTGAATCCTAAATAATCCTGAAGAAAATCGTTAGTTTCAAAGCCAATTGTTCCGCCTAAAAGAGCGTTACTTCCGGCGAAAAAGCCAAGCACAGTGGAAAACCACAACATCACTAAGATTCCCCAAAACCAAAAGGTTTGCAGGTTCTTTTTATTCATTCCGAAGAAAAAATAAAAACCTGTTAGCGTTACCAAGACAGCAATGCTGTAAGCGGCAACTCCAAAACCTTTGTAAATAAAGAAATTGCTAATTCCCGCACCAAACTTACTGAGCCAGTTTTGGGTTTCTACACTTCTATCTGAAAGATCATTTAAAGTGCTTTGATCTATCTGCCAGTTGAATAGAAATGACGTAAAAGCGACCACCAAAGCGATACCGAATAAAATTAAAAAGCTCCCTAAAATCACCTTATGTTTGCGGCTAAAATTTAGGTTGGGCTTTTTAAATTTAGTGGAAGCTTTCTTTTTAGATGTGGTCTTTTTCTTCTTTGCCATTCGTTAGTTTCTCGCTAAGAAGCAAAAATACAAATTCAACTGAATTAAAGGTAAGAAAACTTATTTATAGACTATTTAATTATAAACAGCGTTCTATTTCATTAAATTAGGAATTAATTTTTCAGCAAAACGGTCAAAAGCTTCAATATGTGGTAAGTGTCCTACATTTTCAATTTCTTCCAGTTTTGCATTCGGTAATTTTTTTGCTATTATTTTTCCAAGCTCATCATATAATCCCATTCTAGATCTAACACTTTCTGAAACTAAGTTTTTCCCTAAAGCAGTTCTATCGCGAGTACCAATAATTAAAAGGGTAGGAACCTCAATTCTTGAAAATTCATAAACTACCGGTTGAGTAAATATCATGTCATAGGTTAAGGCAGCGTTCCAAGCAATAGTTCGATACTTCTCGTTTTTTGTCCAACCTGCTAAAATATTCACCCATTCATCATATTCTGGTTTCCATTTACCATCATAATAACTTTCTTTCTGGTATTCTTTAATTTTATCATAATCTTTTTTCAATTCACTATGATACCAATCAGTAATGGATTGATAAGGAACTCTTAATTTCCAATCTTCTAATCCAATGGGATTTACCAAGACTAATTGTTTAGTATATTCAGTATACATCAAAGCGAAACGGGTAGCTAACATCCCTCCCATCGAATGTCCCAAAATGATAGGGTTTTTAACTTTTATTTCAGAAAGTAAATTCTTGGTGTTTTTTGCTAATTGCTGAAAAGTATATTGAAAATAATCTGGCTTAGTTGATTTACCAAAACCAATTTGATCTACTGCAACTACTCGATAATTATTTTTTATTAGTAATTCTATTGTAGTTTCCCAATACGCAATATTGAAGTTTTTTCCATGAAGCAAAACTACTGTTTGACCATTCCATTTCTTTGGTTTTTCGTCTATATACGCCATTTCTAGATTTTGTTGCTGTGCTTCGAACTTGAAGAAAAAAACCTTATAAGGATATTCATAATCAGAAAGGTCAATTGCTAATTCCTCGACCTCCTCTTTTTGTGCAATGGAGAAATTTGAAAATAAAATGATTGAAAGTAGGATTAAAATTCGTTTCATATTATACTTTGTTTAGATTTAATAACTATAAAAATATGGAATATAAATAATTAAACCGATTATAACCGCTGTAATCGCTGCGAAAAACACAGCCCCTGCGGCCATATCTTTTATGAGTCCGATTTTATGGTGAAAATCAGGATGAATGAAATCGGCTATTTCTTCGATGGCGGTATTGGCGGCTTCTAAACTGAGTACCATTCCCATCGCGAAAATTTGAAAAATCCATTCTGTGGTAGTGATATCAAAATAAAAGCCCAAGGCAATCATGATAATAGAGATGACCACTTGCACTTGAATGGGCGGCTCGGTTTTAATTAAAATGAACGCTCCTTTGAGTGCGTAACCACAAGCTTTTATTCGTTTCCCCAGAAAGGAATTTTGCATTACAATAGTGTTTTTAAGGCTGAAAGATAGTCAGGTTCATCAGCAATTTCAGTTACTTGTTGCGAATGTACTACTTTTCCATTTTCATCTACAACTATCACTACGCGGGACAACAAATTTTTAAAAGGTCCATTTTCAATTTCCAATCCGTAATCCTTTCCAAATTTTTGCGTTTGAAAATCGGAAAGCATGATGACTTCTTTTAATTCTTCTGCCTCTACAAAACGTTTTTGCGCAAAAGGCAGATCCCGCGAAATACAAAGTACTTCGGTATTATCTAAATCTTTGGCACGTTTATTAAAATTACGTACGGAAGTGGCACAAACATTCGTATCGACACTCGGAAAGATATTTAAAATCACCCGCTTGCCTTGATAGTCTGAAAGTTGTACGGTTTCTAATTTTTGATTGAGCAATTGAAAAATGGGAGCTTGTTCGCCTTCCTTTGGCAATTCCCCTACGGTTTTGAAAGCTTCCCCTTTTAAAGTGATGGTTGCCATTTTTTTGTTTTAAAAGTACAAATAAACCTAGTAAAACCTATTAAAGCTATCATAAAAAAAGGCTGCCCAGTGGCAACCTTCTTTCAATCAAAATTATGAAAAATTTAGTTTTATTAATTCGATTTAAGAAAACTTCGGTGGCTGAGTCAAATCTTTATAAAAGATTTTTACCGAAACTTCTATTTTGGGAGCATTTCGATACAAATTTTCCATGAAAATTCACTCAATGCCCAAAATACTTGTAAAAACTTTTGTGTCGAACTCAATTTATTTATCTATAGAGCCTAATACTTTTTTTACAAAGTTATTGGCCGCATCTTTTTCTGGAACTCCTTCTTCTACCATATTGTGCACTTCAATCGCTCCGCAGATATTGGTAATTAGTTCACCAATTACATCCATATCTTCATCGGTGCAAGAACGATGCTCGGTAAAAGATTCTAAAACTTCAACAGTGTGTTCCAGCTTTTCCTTATCATTATTTTTCTGTAAGTGTTTAATTACTGGTAACTTCATCTACTAATTCTTTTAAAGATTCTAATTTATTGGTCTGTACTTGATTCACAAAGCTTCCGCCTTTAAAAGTCGCGAAAGTTGGTAAATTATCAACCGTGGCTAATTTTCTTGATTCCGGATATTTTTCAGCATCTACCATAATGAATTTTGCATTTTCATTTTCTGAAGCCAATTTTTTAAACTTCGGCTTCATTAATCGGCAGTTTCCACACCATCCGGCCATATATTGAACTACTACTGTATCAGTGTCCGATACAATTTCATTTAGGTTATCTTGTTCTAATTCCTGTACCATAGTTTTTTGTTGTTGGTTAAAATTTACCGGTGAAAGAACTTCACCGGTAAGATTAATTTTCTTTTTCTAGCAATTTTTAAATTCTTAGTTGGCAGCTAAGTAAGAAGAAACTCCTTCTCTATCTGCTTTCATCGCAGTTTTTCCTTCTTCCCAGTTTGCTGGACAAACTTCTCCGTGCTTTTGTACGTGTGTATAAGCATCAATCATTCTAATGAATTCGCTTACATTTCTTCCTAATGGCATATGGTTTACACCTTCGTGAAATACAGTACCTTCTTCATCAATTAAATAAGTAGCACGGTAAGAAACGTTATCTCCATCTACAGTGATGGCTCCAGATTCTTCATCATATCTTTCGTTGGTAGTATCTAAAATTCCTAATCTAGAGCTTAAGTTTCTGTTAGAATCTGCCAAGATTGGATAAGTTACTCCTTCGATTCCTCCGTTATCTTTAGAAGTGTTCAACCAAGCAAAGTGAACTTCTGCAGTATCACAAGACGCTCCTATAACGATAGTGTTTCTTTTTTCAAATTCTGGTAATGCCTCTTGAAAAGCGTGAAGCTCTGTTGGACACACATAAGTAAAATCTTTTGGGTACCAGAAAAGCACTACTTTTTTGTTATTCTTTTTAGCTTCTTCAAGTACATTTAGTTTAAAAGTATCGCCCATTTCGTTCATTGCGTTTACTTCTAAATCTGGAAATTTTTCACCTACAATAGACATAGTTGTTGTATTTTTTTAATTATTATTTCGTTTATTTTCATTACAAAAATAGAAGGAAAGTAAGGTTCTACCATATCATTTTACTTATAATATTTTATTTCATTATAAATTTTATTTATCACAATAAGAATTCTCCATAAAAATCAACTATTTATCCTTTTATCGGCTATTTTAGTTTTCCTTTTATGTGGGATTGCTTACTTTTAAATTGTAGTAATTATTAGAGATTGCTACAGAAAAACTAACCTTATTGAAAAAGAAAAATCCTAAATGAAAACACTCATTAGAAATATAAAACAACTGGTACAAGTACGCGAAGCAGGGGTTGAAAAACTTTCGGGAGAAGAAATGTCTATACTTCCTACACTTAGCAATGCTTGGTTATTACTCAACGACCATAAAATAGAAGCGTTTGGCGGAATGGAAAGCGTCCCACACATAGAAGCCGATGTAGAACTAGACGCGACCGGCAAAATGGTGTTACCGTCTTGGGTAGATTCACATACGCATTTGGTCTATGCCGGAAACCGGGAACAGGAATTTATAGATAAAATTAAAGGACTTACCTACGAAGAGATAGCGGCAAAAGGCGGTGGAATCGTTAACAGTGCTAAAGAATTGCAAGAAACCGATGAAGATGAATTATTTACCCAGTCTTTGCAACGTTTAGAGCAAGTAATAAAAATGGGAACCGGTGCCATCGAAATTAAATCGGGTTACGGACTCACCACCGACGCCGAACTGAAAATGCTTCGGGTAGCGAGAAAGCTTCAAAAGAGACATCCCATTACCATTAAAACCACTTTTTTGGGAGCTCATGCCCTTCCGAAGGAATTTAAAGACAACAAACAAGGTTATATCGATTTGGTTTGCGAAGAAATGCTGCCAAAAATTGCAGAGGAAAATCTCGCCGATTATATCGATATTTTTTGTGAGCAAGGGTATTTCGACTTAAAAGACACGGAACAAGTCTTGGAAGCGGGAAAAAAATACGGACTTCGGGGAAAAATTCACGTGAATCAATTCAACTCCATCGGCGGAGTAAAAACCGGAGTAGATTACCATGCCTTATCGGTAGACCATTTAGAAGTGATGAACGAGGAAGATATTGAAGCTTTAAAAGGAAGTGAAACCATGCCGGTAGCTTTACCTTCGTGTTCCTTATTTATTAAAATACCTTATTCCCCAGCCCGAAAAATGATTGATGCCGGCTTGCCTCTAGCACTGGCTACCGACTATAATCCGGGAAGTTCACCTAACGGAAATATGAATTTAGTGGTTTCCTTGGCTTGCATCAACATGGGAATGACCCCGGAAGAAGCCATCAATGCCGCTACCGTGAATGCCGCTTACGCGATGGGCATTCAAAAAACCCATGGCAGCATTACTAAAGGGAAAACCGCAAACCTCTTGATTACCGATGCTATCCCGAGTTACGGATTTTTACCTTATTCATTTGGAAATAACCATATAGATCAAGTAATTTTAGCAGGAAGACTAGTGGAGTAATTATTAACTGAAATTTTTTCTATGGAAGGTTTTGATTTTTATAACAAAGACCGAATTAACAATTTTATCAATCATCGTAAGGGTGAAACCAAATTTGGGGAAGCTTTAAAATTTGTCTCCACGTTTGAAGAGCTGGAAGCATCAGAAGCTAAATATGTAATTTTTGGCGTTCCTGAAGATATCGGCGTTCGGGGCAATCACGGCAAACCGGGAACGGCAAAAGCCTGGAATGCTTTTTTAAACAGCTTCGTGAATATTCAAGTAAATAGGTACAATCAACCCGAAAACTGCCTGATTTTAGGGGAAATTAATTGCTCTTCTTTTATGAAAGCTTCCCTGGGGACTTATACCAAAATTGAATTGGGCGAGATTGTTCAGCAGATTGACGCACAAGTGGCGATGGTCGTGAAAACGGTGATTAGTCAAAATAAAATCCCGGTGATTATTGGCGGCGGTCATAACAACGCCTACGGAAACATTAAAGGTGCTTCCCAAGCTTTGGAACGTCCTATTCACGTATTAAATGTAGATGCGCATACCGATTTACGGGAAGCCGATTACCGCCATAGTGGCAATGGTTTTCGCTATGCCAAAGAAGAAGAATATCTAGACCGTTACGCGATGGTGGGCATTCATCAAAACTATACGCCGCAGTATATTTTTGATTATATGGATGCCGATAAACATATAAAATATTCGTCGCTGGAAGATTATTTGCACCTAACCACCATTGAAAAGCTTATCAAGTTTAAAAAGGCTACCGATTTTGTAAGAAACAAATTTGGACTGGAAATAGATTGCGATTGCATGAAGAATTTTGATAGCAGTGCGATGACACCCAGCGGATTTAATGTAAATGAAATTAGAAGTTTTATTAAACTCTCTAAAAAACAAGAAGTGTTATACCTACATTTATGTGAAGCTTCCCCGGAAAACAATCCGATGATTGGGAAATCGTTGAGCTATTTTGTTTCAGATTTTATACGGGAAGAAAAGTAAATGAATTTACAGAGAAAGGAGTTTACTTCAATAGATTGATATAAATGTTATCGGTTAGTGCATTTTTGTAATTTTAATTTCAAGACCGTCAATTCGAGTGAAAATCTGTTAAGATTTTTGTATCGAGAATAAGGCTTGAAACTAAAATTGGGTTCTCGATACAATTTTGCTTCGTTATACTGCACAAAATCACTCGAACTGACGAATTTTAATTTCTTAATGCCCTATGGATTTATTTATTTATTTATCTTTATAGAAACCTGAGTTCGATCTAAGGAAATTTCGGAAACTGAGTGAAATCTTTGTAAAAGATTTTGTATCGAAGTTTCCATTTTGGTAGCATTTCGATACAAATTTTCCTTGAAAATTCACTCAATGATCCAAAATGTCTGCAAAAAACTTTTATGTCGAACTCAGATTAGAAAGTTCGGTTTTAAAGAAGTTCCTTTGGAAGAAAACCCGACTTACGAACGCGCCGATATTAAAATGATTTACCAACCTTAAACAAAAACACCATGAAAAAATTAATGTTATTCAGTTGCTTAAGCCTTTCCTTACTGGCTTGCAAACAAGAAAAAAAGGAAAACAAAGACCAACAAGAAATAAGTGCAGCGGTAGAAAGTAAAGAAGAAACCAACACCACCCAAGATTCTATTGCGGTGATGCCGGTAGAACACGCTTCGTTTGCGATGCGCTTGAACGATAAGGTTTTTTATGTTGATCCGGTTGGTGGTGCCGAAAAATACAATGAATTACCCAAACCCGATTTAATTTTTGTGACCGATATTCACGGTGACCATATGAATGCCGAAACCTTAACCGCTTTAACCGAGCAAGATTCAACCCTTCAAATTGTATGTCCGCAAGCCGTGAAAGAACAATTGCCTCAAAATTTACAAAGCCGACTTCAGGTGATGAATAATAATGAAGAAAAAACCTGGATGGGCGTAAACGTAAAAGCCATCCCGATGTATAACCTACGGGAAGAAGCCAAAGATTTTCACGTAAAAGGCCGTGGTAATGGGTATTTGTTAAGTGCCAACGATAAGAAAGTATATATCTCTGGTGATACCGAAGACATCCCGGAAATGCGAAATTTAAAAGGTATTGATTTGGCTTTTGTTTGTATGAACCTGCCCTACACGATGCCGGTGGACGCTGCTGCCGATGCGGTCTTAGATTTTAAACCCAAAAAGGTTTACCCTTACCACTACCGTGGAAAAGACGGAATGAGCGACGTCAATCAATTTAAAAACATCGTGACCACCAACAATCCGGCTATTGAAGTTGAAATTTTAAATTGGTATTAATGAGGGGTTAGGAAATAGGTCATAGGAATTAAACATATTTAAATTTAATTATAAAGGCCCTATTTCGGGCTTTTTTTATTTCTTTTTATGGAAAATAACCTGAGTGGGAAATGTTAATAAATACCGTTATATTTGTTGAAGTATTGATTAGTTATATTTTATACAAATGAAAAGTTTTAATAAAATAAACCAAATTAGCAGGATTAATTCAAAAGCATCTGAATTATCAAAATTAGCTGAAAGAATGAATTTTATTCCAAAAAATATTCGGAATACAATGAAAAGTCATAACCGAATTATGGCAAATTTTCCAAAAATTGAAGTTCCCAAATATAATTTTCCACAACTTGATTTACCTAATTTTGCCTCTTATAAGTTTAGTCTACCTGAATTTAATATCCCAAAATTTGATTTTATTGATTCAGAATTACTTGAAACGCTTAAAAAACTTTCAAAAATTGGAGAAAGGATTAAAAATAATCCTGAATTACAATTTGTATATATAAGCGATCTTGAAATCTTGAACCTAAAATCTGCGGAAGAATTCAAATTGTCTCTAACAACAAATTTAACAGATGAAGACATTCAAGAAAAAGAAGAACTTTTAAATCAAAACTTACTTCCATATTTGAAAGAACTTGCAATTGAAAATTTATGGATTGGTAGCACTCAAGTTTTAGAATCGAAATCAAACCCTGATAGATTAAGACAGTGTTTAATCTCGCTTCGAACAATTCTAGAATATTTGATTGACGAAAAGCTTGCACCAATAGAAGAACTTAAAAACTCACCAATGTTTGAAAAAGATTTTAGAAAATACCATTTAGGAAGAAAAAATATTGAATTCATTAAAATAGGAAGAAAACGAAAAATTGAATATTTCACATCAAAAATAGAATTCGCAATATTAGAGGAGTTTACAAAAAACGAAATACAATATATATGCGATTGCTATTCGGTTCTTTGCAATGTACATCAGGTAAATATAGGAATAACAGAAAATCAAGTAAGAAGTTTAAAAGTTAAAACAGGAATAACAATATGGTTATTAGCATATTTAAATAATATAATATCTGAAAATAAGACCCTGAATTAAATTTAGGATAACGATATTTTTTAAACACATCCTGAACAATTACAAAAATCACGTACAAACATTGTTTTTATTTGTTTATTACAACTAATTTGATAAAAAATCTAACATTAAAAAATGGAATTTCCTGAAGAGTTAATATCAAGAAACAAAGAAATTATTTCTGATATCATTATAAAATTTAATGAAGTTGAAAATTTCCTTAAAGAAATTATAACAGAATTTATTAATTCGGAAAGAAATGAATTTATAAAAAACATATTACTTAATAACCTAATTCTAAACTTTTCTTCAAAATTTAAAATCTTACAGTATATTATAGAAAGTCAAAAAATTAAAGTTGATAAAGGTTTCTATAATAGTATGAAAGTTCTAATGTCTAAGCGTAATATTATCGCGCATTCGGATAGCTTAATCGATTATAATGTAATACCGACAGGTCCAGATTTATTTACCCAATATATTCTAAAAATACCAAGCCATATGTCACAAGTGCAAAAAGTGGAATCCGAAAGACAAATAACATTAAATAATGGAAAAATAGAAAATCCAGATATCGAAAAAATATATTCTTATTTTTTAAAATATCATGAAAAAGCAATTACTGAATTAAATAAGATATTAAAAGAAATATGAAGAACTAAACCCTATAAGAATCTTATCAATCTAATTTTGAAATCTATTTTTCATTCTATGAAAGTCTAATTTAAGCAATCAAAAAAACTAATACTAAATAATTAGCCACCAACATTTCAAGAAAACAAATTAAAACACTCACTTTTTAAACCCGCAACAGTTCCGAAATAGGAATTTCCAAACCCTCAGAAATTTTTAATAAGGTAAGCAAACGGGGATTGGTCCTGCCCTTTTCAATCATATACAATTGAGTCTCCCCTATCTTCGCCATCAAAAGCAAATCACTTTTGGTCAATTTCCTTTTCTTCACTTAATCGCTTGATGTTAGCCCTTAGCTTTTAAAAATATTTTGATTCTTTCTTCGTAAAACAACTGCACTATTCTTCGTGTATTTTCTCTAGAATTAGTCATAGCTTCGCCGTAGCTTCTTCGAGATTTATACGTGTTTTCTAGGCTTTTAGGGACTTTATTCGAAGAAATCTCGAAGAAATCTCGAAGAAGCCTCGAAGCAGTCTCGAAGGAGCATAGAAACTAACTCGTCTATAATCTGAGTTAATCTCGAACTGTAACTGACCTATTTGGGATAGTAAGAGTTACTTTAAGAAGTAAAAAAATTGAATAAATTCATTATATTTAACCGATTTATAAATTGAAAGGAGACGTTATTGGTTTTATCTTCAAGTTGTAGTATATTAAATGAACCACAAAGAAAAATATGATTTAAAGAGAAAAAACTTTAAAAAGCAAAGTTTAAAGCACTTTGCCTTTTTGGTGGATACCTATAAATATGATAAACCAGTTTTTAATGAATACATACAACCTAATGGGACTGTAATCTCTGATACTCTTGAATATCAAAATCCTGAACTTAGCAAAACGGTACAAATTAAAAATAGTTACCATCCGGTAGACTACGGATTTGAATTTAACTTATGGGATTCAGTAACGGATTTAAGTCATTCAAACAAAGAAATGCTAGAATTTCAACTAAAAGAGCATCAAGATACTGAACAAAATTATATTGAAAAAATAGCAGAATCGGTAAAAGAAAAACATCAGATAAAACTAACTAACATCTAACCTTGTATAGCTTACTTACAGAACTCCTATCAGATTTTCTATTCGATTTTATTTGCTAAATTACATACCAAATTTCGTAACCACTCATAACCAGAGAACGTTTACTTCAACCAAAGAAAAACAAAAACTATGAAGAGAATCAAAGCCATCGTAATAATAATTTTGACCATCGTTTTAACGACTGCATTTACTTTACCTATTGACTTAGAGGTGAAATCACTATTAAATGACAAGGTAGCGCTTAAAATACCGAAGGACTTCGATATAATGTCTGAAGAATTGCTGAAATTCAAATATCCTTCAGAGAGAAGACCAACTTTGGTGTATTCTAACGAATCGGGCGGAATTAATGTAGTTTTAAGCCTAACTCAAAACCAAGCAACCCAACAAATGATTCCTGTATATAAAGATAATTTTGTACAGACTTTTAAAAACCTTTATCCCTCGGCTGAATGGAAAAGCAGTGGTGTTAAAACGATTAATGGAAAAGAAGTTGGTTATCTTGAATTAGTCACTCCAGCGATGGATACCGAGATTTACAATTTGATGTTCTTTACGGACTTGGAAGGCAAATTACTTCTTTGTACTTTCAATTGTACTAAAAAAAGTATGGAAGAATGGACACCTACCGCTAAAGAAATTATGAGTTCCTTGAAAATAAAGTAACAAGTGCCAACAGCACTCATGAAACTAACTGTTGAAAACATAAAAAATCATTATCTTATCTTTATAATCAAGCTCTTCATCTTGAGTTTGTTTATATTTTCATTAGTTGATGCAAAAATTGAAATTTCAAATTACTGGAACTTTATTGTAGAAACTAAAAACGGATTTCTAAGCTACTTGAATGTAGCAAAAGAAACATCACTTTATAGCCCCGTAATCTTCTTGTTGATTCCACTTATCGGAATTTTTATAAATAAAAAAATTGGTTGGATTTTAATTCAATCTTATTTCTATTTTCTAATTACCCATCTGGTTTTTAAAGTAAAATATATTGATCTAACCAATTTTAGGTCAATTTTAGCATACATTTTCGTTGGTTTGCTTTTTCTTCTACCTATCATTCTTATGAATAAAAAGAAAATAAGTAAGCAAATTTATGGAATCGGCAACATGGAATTGATAAGTAAGAACATAATTGCTTCAGTTATTGGAATAGCGATAACAATAATTCTAGCGTTGATGAAAACAAATGGATTTTGATAAAATTTGCGTAAATAGCTAAGTAAAAAACTATCAATACCTTGAAAACAACATACATTTTCACATCAAAGAGACTCGGATTCCGTAATTGGAATCCTAAGGATTTAACTGCATTTGCTGCTATCAATTCAGACCCGGAAGTGATGGAACATTTCCCCACTCTCTTAACCAAACAAGGATCTGCTGATTTTATAGAGCGGTTAACAGCTCATTACACCAAATACGGCTATTGTTATTTTGCTACCGAAATTTTAGAAACGGGAGAATTTATTGGTTTTATTGGTTTGGCTTATAAAGATTATAGAAGCGACTTCACGCCTGCGGTAGATATTGGTTGGCGATTGAACAAAAGTGTTTGGGGAAAAGGTTATGCCACTGAAGGTGCCAAAAGGTGTTTGGAGTTTGCTTTTGATCACCTCAACCTAGAACAAATAATTTCCACTTGCCCAGAAAAGAACATCAACTCTGAAAAGGTGATGAAAAAAATAGGAATGAAAAAAATTGGAGAATTTAACCACCCACTCCTCAACGATTATCCCGAACTTGAAAAATGCCTTTGTTACGCGATAAATAAAAATGCATGGCAAGAATTGGAAGAGGCTTCAATTAATTAGAAAATAATGCAATTAGCTTTTATAGGTCTTGGAATCATTGGAATTTTGTTATTGGTTTTCTCGATTCAGATTTTAATTAAATCCGGTAAAAACAAACAAATTTCAGAATTCACTCTTGACAATGAAACTAAAGTGATTGAGTTCAATTCAATCGGACTTTATTCAATCTGTTTTTTAGGGGCTGGATTTATTGAAAATCCAGGTAAGTTCTGTGGAGAGCTTAAATCAGAAAGTGGAAATTTAATTCAACTACATCAAACATTTCCTCATTATCGATTCCGAAAAAATGGAAAACTTGGTTTGGAATATTGGACTTTTGAAATCAATGAAAAAGGAAAATATACACTGACTTTTAAGTACTTGAATGAGTTGATTGCAAAAAAGTCCATGTTAAGCTCAAAGAGAATATTTCAGAAAAACATACAGGCCGATTCTCTCAAGGTAATTTTAAAGGAAACTATACCGATAAAAAGTAGAATTTTTTCAATAATAGGTTTAGTAATTGGCATAAACGCTTTGATTTGGGGAATTGTAATTGGGTTTACAGAAATATTTATTTAAAAATATTCATCATAACTTCAACCGAGATTTTTTATCTTAGTTAATTATTGAATCTTCAGTAAATTATAATTACCTCATTCATCTTAAAGATTAAATAACTGAATCCGCAAGAAAACACATTAGAAAAGATTATTAGCTTTCTTCATTCCATTAATATTCAGGTGGAAGAGCAACCACTTTCCTACGATACATTTTTACCAGGATTAGAGATTAAAGAGGGTAAGATTTACTTTGACCGGAAAAAGCTAAAATACCCGGGCGATATGCTACACGAAGCCGGACATATTGCCGTGACTGAAGAAGCCATCAGACCCCTCATAGGAACGAAGGAATTAACAACCACTTGGCCTACCGACGGGGAAGAAATTGCCGCCATTTTATGGTCGTTTGCCGCGTCACATCATTTAAAGCTCGATTTAAAAACTGTATTTCATCCTGATGGTTATAAAAACCAATCGGAGTGGCTTATCGAGCAATTTACCAATAAAACTTACGTTGGATTACCGCTTTTAGAATGGATGTCGCTATGTACAAAAGAAGACTTTCCTAAAATGATTAAGTGGTTAAGGTAATTAAGTTAGAAAATTTAAAGGAACACCTAACTTTCTCTATTTTTAGGTTATAAATAATAACTTCACCTATATGTTCCGGTTTCATTATAAATACGCACTGCTTAGCTTGTTTTTCTTTTTGGTAGAAGTAATTATTGAACGCTTTTTTCACGGAGGGTTTATACGAAACGTCTTGGGTGATTATTTGGTGGTCTTCTTAATTTATTACTTTATACTTACCTTCTTTAAATGGAAGAAATTATATGTGGCCATAGGTGTTTTATTATTGGCTTATCTCATTGAAGTAGGTCAATATATCAACATTCTTCAATTACTAAAAATCAAAAATTCCCCAACTACCCATATTGTATTGGGTTCTTCTTTTGATTGGAAAGATATGGCAGCTTACACCTTGGCTTTCCTAAGCATTTTATTATTGGAAAAATTGCTGAAAAAGAAGTGAGAAAATTAACTCCCTAGCTACACATAAACCTGATATCAATTAATTTCATTACTCAGCATACACATTATATTTATATCCGAAAAACCGTTATATTTGTTGGAAGACGTTCAACTAAGACTATAAAACAGCACTAAGAAAACTTACCATCAACAATCAACTCACCTATGAATTACATTGCGTTAGGATTATTAATTATTGTCGGGGTTATCGTTATTGCGGCTATCTTTAGTGAAACTTTTCAGGAAAAGATTTTTGATGGCAGTAATAGCGAAACCAAAATTGCGGGAGTAATTACGGTGCAGGGAGTTTCATTTGTTGTATTAATTATTGGTTTAACAGGAACTTCAGCTTACCTAGAACTTGAAAATAAGCCTGAGCCCACTCCCCCAACGATGGATGTAGAAGATGCTATTACAATTTTAAAAAACACCGAAAAAGACTTAGTGAGCCTACAATTTTCTCAAGATGACAGCATTCACGTAAAATTAAACAATACCACCATTGCCAAAGTTAAACAAGATATAGATTTTGACATCCAAAAATCCAATAGCTTCAATGATAAATATAACGTGAACCTTGAAGAATCTTCCCTAGGTGATTTCAGTTTAGATATATTTGAAAATGCCCTCAGCTACCAACAAGGGAATATTTACTTCCAAGATTCTTTATATAACATTCAAAACACCAATTTTTGGTTTAAAATTGATGAGATTGAAAATATCCCCACCCGTAATGGTAATAAAATTGCAAAGTACACTTTTAAGTTTGGTGAAGGGGAAAGCAAGCAGAATATTAAATGGTCCAGCGAAGAAGTAGAATATGGTAAAACCGATAACGGACAAATACCCAATAACATGAAACTCTTAAGAGATACCCACTGGAAATCTAATTATGCTATTGCCCTTGGAGCGGGGCTTTTTGGAAAAAATGATGAAGGTAGAAATTATATTGAAATGATTAACGCAACATTAGTAAGAATAAGAATTGAAAAATAAAAATTTTCCTGAAATAACTACCCAACGGCTTCTACTGCGAAAGCTAAAAACCTCTGATTGGGAAATGATTTCCTATTTACGTTCCGATGAAAAAGTAAATGAATTCATCAAAAGACCCAATGCCAAATCTAAAGAAAAAGCCTTAGCATTTGTTGCTAAACTAAACCACTCTGCACTAAAAGTGCAGAGGTTCATTAATACTGGGGACTAAAAGTCCCCTTTACTATTCCAATATAAAATTGGAATTATCACTCGAATCACGCCGGTGATGTTCCAAGTATTCAT
>NZ_RXOM01000005.1 GCF_008692195.1 Salegentibacter sp. R32 | reverse complement strand
TTGAATATCCGTAATTAGTCATATCCTGTGATTCCAGCAATGACGAGCCTATCGAAAAGCTTCTCCCCAAAATATCTTCGGTTTAGCTTATAGATGAATTCATTCAGGTATAATTGAAGGTACTTTCCTTTTATTTTGTGATAATTCCCTAGCAGGTTGCGTTTAGCATTGCTGATGGTAATATGCACCCACCGCAATGTTTCTTTAGTGAGACCTTCACTGGATTTCTCTGAAATATGTAATTCCACATAATCCGAGATATCCACATAAGAGGTACTATCATCGCTAAGGACAATGCTCCTTTCATCAAAATTTTCCTTCACAATAGTATTAATGCCCTCAGCTTTATGGTCTTCCAGCACTTTTGCTTTGAAATACCGGCACTGGCTGGTTTTCTTTCCAGTATCAATATCCTCTAGCTGGGCTGATTCGGCCATTATCGCAACGTTGGATTTGCCTGCTGCACCCCTGCCACGTTTCCCTTTGGATTTTTCCACCTCCGAGCTTTCCACAGTAAAATAGCCCTCATCCATTTCTATCATACCTTCCAAAGTGTAGCGTGCATCTCGATTGCCCATAGCTCTACGCAATTTGTGCACCATCGCCCAAACAGGTTCATAACGCTTTAGCCCCAATTGCTTCTGTATTTCCTTGCTAGAAAAGCCTTTTTTGGTAGCGGTCATTAAAAATATTGTTTTGTACCATACAAGGAACGAAAGGTTGGATCCTTGCATAATAGTTCCACTGCGCAAAGAAGTTCGGCTACGGCAGGCTTTACACTCATAGCTCCAACGGCTTTTAATCCAAAAATGTTCGGTGTGACCACATCTTTTGCACTTTACTCCAATTTTATCTCTTTCTTCTTTAAAATGGTTCCGACAAGCTTCCTCACTATCAAAATGTGCTGTAAACGTGAATATATTCATACCATTGATTTTGAAGTAAATATAAGAAAAAATATCGAGTTATGAGTGTTTACGGATATTCAA
>NZ_RXOM01000006.1 GCF_008692195.1 Salegentibacter sp. R32 | reverse complement strand
TGAATACTTGGAACATCACCGGCGTGATTCGAGTGATAATTCCAATTTTATATTGGAATAGTAAAGGGGACTTTTAGTCCCCAGTATTAATGAACCTCTGCACTTTTAGTGCAGAGTGGTTTAGTTAATGATTTTATCCTAACTTGCTGCTTCGTGTAATTCTGCTTTGGCTTTGTAACCAATTTCTTCTCCTTTAGAGTCTGCCATCGCAGCTTTTTTTCTTGATTTTAAAGCTTCTAATTTATGTTCAATAGAATTTTTTACTGTATCTAATTTACCTTTAGCACCTTTTACATAATCATTGCTCGTATCTGCAATGTCTTTGCGTGTTTCTGCACCTTTTTTAGGGGCTAATAATATTCCAGCTGCTGCTCCTGCTAAAATTCCAGAAGCGATTCCGATCAACATTTTTCCTGTTTTCATGGTCTATATTTTGTTTTAGAATTATATCGTAAATTTAAGGAGAAGCATTAATGAATTGAAATGTTTATAGTTAAGCTTGATTTAAACTTTTTTGACTTTCCTTAAAGTTTTAACAGTTCAATTATTCAGCAAATTTTTTCAGTAATCTTTTTACTTCAATAGTATCTTCCACAAAATATTCAGCATCGGTTTTTTGTAGTCCTACTTTTACCGTAAAGGTTTCATCGGGCAATTCTCTAAACATATATTCATCGGTCCAATCGTCACCAATGGCAAAAATAAAATCGTAATTTTTGTTGAGTTGCTTAGTAGCTGCTCTTCCTTTATTTACGCCACTGTTTTTAATTTCTATTACTTTATTTCCGTTAAGAACACTTAAATCGTGATTGGAACTTAAATCTTTCAAGACATTAGAAAGTTCATTGGCTCGTTGTTCTCCTAGTTGAGGGTCCGATTTTCTATAATGCCAAGCAAGGGAGTAATTTTTTTCTTCCATAAACGTACCGGGCGTTCTATCTACAAAAGATTCTATTACTGGGCGGATGCTGCTCATCCAGTTCTTTTTGACGTTTTCGGTGGTTTCCCATTCTTCATTTTTCTTTTTCAGCCATAGACCGTGTTCTGCGATGAGTGTTACGTTTTTATCTCCAAAATGAGTGTGTAAGAATTCTTTGTCCCTTCCACTAATAATTACTACTTCACAACTTTTCTTATTCAACTTTTCAATGATTTCATAAACATCTTGTTCAGGAGCTACTTTTTCTGGGTCGTCTTGAAAGTTCACTAAAGTACCATCAAAATCCAAAAACAAAATTTTATTGGTTGCATTGTTCAGTTGTTCTGTGATATAAGTTTTGGTTCGTTCATCTAGATATTTTGCTTTTTTAGAAATATGATTCACCTTGGTAGCCTCCAAAGCTTTGATGAATTCACTTGACCATTTTTTAATTCCGTAGCGCTTTAATCTTTTTTGAATGGTTCTGTTTCTGGATTTTTGCTCTACCAATGGCATTTCATAAGCTTGTTTTAAAGCATCTGCAATTTGGTCGTAATTATTTGGATTTATAATCAATGCTTCGTTCATTTCGTGTGCAGCACCAGCCATCTCGCTTAAAATTAAAACTCCAGATAAATCTGTTCTTGTGGCGATATATTCTTTAGCTACTAAGTTCATTCCATCGCGACGCGGAGTCAATAGCGCAATATCACAAGAAGTATATAAGTCTATTAAATTATCAAAAGGCATAGAACGGAAAAAATACCAAATAGGCGTCCAACTTACAGTTGAAAATTTTCCGTTAATCCTACCTACCAATTCATCAATTTCACGTTTCAGTTTTTGATATTGTGGTACGTTAGAACGGGAGGGAACCGCTAACATGATTAAACGTACTTTTTCCTTAAATTCAGGGTATTTCTCTAAAAAATGCTCAAAAGCCCTAATCCTGTTGGCAATCCCTTTGGTGTAATCCAATCGGTCTATAGAAAGAATCATTTTGGCACCAGGAGTGGTTTCCAAATGTTGGTCTAAACGAACTTGTAGTTCAGATTTTTGGGCCTGTGTATTTTCATAATGTTCTAAAGCGGCCTGCTCAAACTTTTCGTAATCTATCCCCATTGGGAAAGAGTCTACCTTTACCAATCTGTTTTTGAGGGTTATTTCATTAAATTGGGTTTCGTAACGTAAAATTCTACTTACTGAGCTTAAAAAATGTCTTTCATAATCGTAGGTATGAAAACCTAATAAATCTGCTCCCAACATTCCTTGTAATAAAGATTCTCGCCAAGGCAAGGTTCTGAAAACTTCATAAGAAGGAAATGGAATATGCAAAAAGAATCCAATGGTTACATTGGGTTTATTCTTTTTAATAATGCCGGGGACTAAAAGTAATTGGTAATCGTGTACCCAAACGGTATCTCCATCATCAAGGTTTTCTAGGATTTTTTCAGCAAATTTTTCATTTACTTTTTTATAACCCAGCCATTCTTCCTCATCAAATTTGGTATATTCCATAAAATAATGAAATAAGGGCCAAATGGTTCGGTTACTAAACCCATAATAATAATCGTCCAATTCCTTTTGGGTAAGGTTAATCGCGAGGCATTTTTCATTTTTGGCAGCTTGGTCAATTTGCGATTGAATTTCAGGGTTTACTTCTTCTTCGGTTAAGCCAGACCAGCCAATCCATAGACTATCTCCTTCCTGATGAACCGACTTCATTCCTGTGGCCAATCCTCCCACACTGGGAGAGACTTTAACGTCATTATTTTCAACAGAAATTTGTAAGGGCAAGCGGTTAGAAACGATAATCGTTTTGTTTTTCATTGGTAAAAATTTAGAGTTGGTTGTTTTATTTCTTTAATTTACAGTTTTATATTGAAATGACCTTAAATACAAGTAAACTTTAATGAAAAATTTAGATTACGGGATTATTGGAAATTGTAAAAGTTCAGCATTGGTTTCCAAAACAGGTTCTATAGATTGGTGCTGTTTACCTAACTTTGATTCTGATGCGATTTTCGCCAAAATACTTGATAATGAAAAAGGAGGAAACTTTGATTTAATTACTTCTGAAGAATATAAAGTTCATCAAGAATACTTACCCAAGACCAATATTATCGTAACTAGGTTTGAAGCTGAAGAAGGTGCTTTTGAAATCCGGGATTTTATGCCCCGCTATTTTAAACAAGATGGAGGTTCTCACGCTCCGGCAGAAATTGTACGATGTGTGGTTTTGCTAAAAGGAAAGCCAAAGTTTAAAGTTCAGTACAATCCAAAACCGGCTTTTGCCAAAGAAAAAACCATAAGAAGGGTTAAAGATAATTATATTAAAAGTCATACGATTGATGGAAAATACGATTCAGTTTATCTTTATTCCAATATAGATTACAACGATATTCTAGAAGAGAAAGTTATCACTTTAAAAGAAGATGCTTTCTTTACGGTAGCTTATCACGAAAAAATCCTTAATCAAACGGTCGATCGTGCTTTTTTACAATACCATCGCACTTACACTTATTGGCTCAATTGGAGTGAAAAAACCACCTCGTATTGCTATTATAACAAAGAAATTTTAAGAAGCGCACTTACCCTAAAAATGCTTACTTATGAAAAAAGTGGAGCAGTTTTGGCAGCCGCGACAACTTCCTTACCGGAAACGATTGGCGAAGTAAGAAATTGGGACTATCGTTTTTGTTGGATTCGTGATGCATCGATGGTAATAAAAGTAGTTTCTGAATTAGGTCACGTGAAGTCGGCGCAGAAATTCCTTCAATTCATCATTGATATTATTCCTGATAAAGGAGATAAGATGCAAATTATGTACGGCATTAACGGTGAACGTAATTTAACCGAACATATTTTGGATCATCTTGATGGTTATGAAGGTTCTAAACCCGTGAGAACCGGAAATGCCGCTTACTTGCAAAAGCAGAATGATATTTTCGGGATTTTAATGGAAGTAATTTACCAACAGTTTGTAAGGTTTGAAACTACTTTAGAAAACTCTGAAGAACTTTGGACCATCACCTGCGGAACTGTCCACACGGTGGAAGAAAACTGGAAAGCACCCGATAAAGGTATTTGGGAATTAAGAACTGAAGATAGACATTTTACATTCTCTAAATTATTGTGTTGGGTTGCTGTGGATAGAGCTATTAAAATTGGGGAACTTATTCATAAAACAGCCAATTTAAAGCACTGGAAAGAATTACGGGCAGAAATTTTCAACGATATTTATGAAAACGCTTGGAATGATGAAGTACAAGCTTACACGCAATATTACGGTTCTAAAGATTTAGATGCTTCCACCTTATTAATGGAAGATTATGGTTTTATAGAAGCAAAAGACCCAAGATACGTGAAAACCGTAGAAGCTACTGAAAGGGAATTATGCAAGGATGGATTAATGTACCGTTATAAAAATAAAGACGATTTTGGAGAGCCAAGTTCTTCCTTTACCATTTGTAGTTTTTGGTTTATCAATAGCCTTTTCAAAATAGGAAAGAAGGAAAAAGCCATTAAACTTTTTAATAAATTACTTTCTTACAGTAATCACTTAGGTTTGTTTAGTGAAGATATAGATTTTGAAACTAAGCGTTTATTGGGGAATTTCCCACAAGCTTATTCACATTTGGCTTTAATTGAAACCGCTACCAATTTTTCCGGTGGAATTACGGAAGAAGAAGAATTAATTGAATTTATTCATCATATTTAGAAGAATCTTTTTCAATATCAGAACTATCTGAAGAGTCATTATTTTCAAGAACAATCCGAGTTCTTGGAAGGCTTTTCGGATAGTTTTCTTTAATGAATTTAATCATCTTTTCCCGGATATAAACTCTTAAATCCCAATTGGTAGGGGAGTTTTTAGAACTTACCAAAGCTCGAAGTTCCATAGATTTTTCAGTAGCATTGGTCACTTGCAATACGTTTACTTTACCATCCCAAAGTGGAGAACCTTTAAGCAATCTGGTAAGTTCTTCCCGCAATTCATCTACAGAAATATCGTAATCGGTATACAAAAAAACAGTTCCCATAATATCGGAAGTAGTCCGCGTCCAATTTTGAAAGGTATTTTCAATAAAATAAGTAGAAGGAACTACCAAACGCCGTTTGTCCCAAACTCTAACCACGACATAGGTAAGTGCAATTTCTTCAATCCAGCCCCATTCACCTTCCACAATTACTGCATCATCCAAACGAATAGGCTGCGTAATCGCAATCTGAATACCTGCCAATAGAGTAGCAATGGCTTTTTGGGCAGCTAAACCCACAATAATCCCGGCAATTCCTGCTGAAGTTAATAAACTTACCCCGATACTTCGAATGCTTTCAAAACTCATTAAAATGATCCCAATGGCAAGAATGATTAAAATGAAAATGATTATATTTTCCAGAATGGTAAATTGAGTATATACCTTCCGGGCTTTTAAATTATCTTCCCTAGAAACATCATATTTGCTTAGAAGTCGTCTTTTAAAAACCTTCAGCAGTAAAATTAAAATCCAAGTGAAAGAGATGACTAATAAAATAGTGATGAAGTGCTTGGCTGCATATTCGTAATCTTCATCAGGGAAATAGTTAGAAGCTTTTCCTATCCATAACACAATGGCTACCAAGAATAACAACAGCGGAATTTGTACATTTTTGGCAAAATTGACAGGAAGAATATTCCGTGGGTCTTTCCCTATTTTTTTTATAGTGAAAAAAGCAATCCAAAATGTTACAATAATCCCGACAATGCCATAAATTACATACCGAAGCGTTAGTTGAGTGGTGTTTATATCTTCTGCTATGGAGGCTACTTGCATAAGTTTATTTCTCTTTTTTATTGGGGTTTTGTTCTAATGGAGGAAATTCTTGAACTCGCACACGAGAAGTAGAAAGGTGTAAACCATCTTCTAAACCACTAATGTAACTTACCAGTTCTTCCCTGAGTTCACAATGTAAATCCCAAGTAGAAGAAGCGTCTGTAGAACTACACAAGCATCTAATTTTAATAGCTTTTTCAGTAGTGTCAACCACTTGAACTACTGGCGGATGGTTTTCATCCCAACTTTCGTGACCTTCTAATAATTCTTTAAATTTTTGGCGGACTTTCTTTACATCAATTCTATAATCGGCATAAATAATAATCGGTCTGATTTGATGGGCAGAAGTAATGGACCAGTTTTCAAAAGTATCTGAAATCACTTGTTTTAAAGGAATAACCAATCTCCTCCAATCCCAGGTTCTTACCACCATATAGGTAAACCGAATATCTTCCACATAGCCCCATTCTTCTTCAAAAACTACCGTATCGCCAATTCGTGCGGGTTTGGTAATCGCAATTTGAATTCCCGCCACAATATTCCCTAAGGTACTTTGTGCCGCAATACCTAAAATTACCGTAGCCACTCCTGCAGAAGCAAGTAAAGAGATTCCTAATTTTTCTAGGGAACGGAATTGCGATAAAATCACTGAAGCTCCAATAATAATCACCAAAAAAGTAACAATTCTTCTCGCTACTGAAATATAAGTAAGCATTCTCCGGGCTTCAATATTTTCTTCTACGGAAGTATCTCCAATTTTATTTTCAGCTACATACAACATAAAATAATCTACAATTCGCATAAAAAACCAAGTAATCGAACCAATTACCATGATTAGTAAAATTGCATACAGCGTACTAGCAAAAACGCCGGCGAAAGAAATGAGGTGATTTAGCAATAAATAAAAAGCCAATACTCCCATCGCAAAACCTGCAGGAGTGGCTAATTTATTAGCAATATGATTAATCCATTTTTTATCTGATTTGAGGAATATTTTTCGAAGTGCAAAAGCGGTAAATCTTCCTATAAAATAGCAGATAATTAAAATGATTAACGCTCCTACAAACTTCCATACCGGCATATTTAAGAACCTAATTCTTGCCCAGTCGGGCATCATTCTATCCAGTTTTCGTGGACCGTAAGTAGCGTAAAGCGCATCAATATTTTCAACTGTATTTTGGGAAATTAACCAAAAAGCACCAAAATCTTTATATTTTACACGTTGAACCCGTAAAACAATATCCCTTCCATCCATATCAATTTCACCAAAAACGATGCTTCTTCTCGGGTTTCCGGCAACTGCTTGATTAGTGGTGGTTTGAATATCGATTTGTCCGTCGGGTCGGTCGGGTAATTCGTCCCAATTAACATTTACCCGTTGATTAATAACGAAATATAATTTTTCAGCAAGTGTTGCGGCATCTTCTTCTGAAATGTTATCAGGAAGTAAATTTAAATTTAGAGCATAAGCAGCATCTTGGTAATTATTGTTTCTGGATTGAAGAATAAAATGTTCCAATACCGATTGTAGCGTCTGAAAATTTAACCGGTTAGGAGGAAGGCCAATACTTTTATTTACCCGATTAAGTACATAATAAGCTTCATTATACTCCCTTATGGCATTAGAGGGATAAGCTCCTTTTTGAGTTAGGGTGGGGTCTTTACTGGGTAAATTGGTATTTGTATCTTGAGAAGTAGAATCTTGAGATTGTTGCCCATAAAAAATACTAGCATTCAAGAAAAAAAAACACCATACACATACTAAGGTTGAATAGTTTTTTGCCATAAGCCACAAGTTACTGGCTTTTTCGCACAGATTTTATTAGTGTTTTGTTAAAAAGAAAAAAGCGCCACAGAAATGCAACGCTTTTTTCAATTTAAATATAAACTTAACTTACCTAAAAACAATACTTATTTTCAGCGATTAATTTATCGGCAATTTGGGTTCTTAATTTTACCACATTCGGGAAGTTGTCGTATTTTGTAAAACGCTTTAATCCCATTAACATCATTCTTAATTCATCTCCTTCAGCGAAAGAAATTATTCCTTCTTTAGCTTTGGCGTTAATTGTTTCAACGGCATTATAAAGATAAAGTTGAGACATTGCAATCTGCTCTTTCTGTGAATCTTCACCAAAACGTTTCGCATTCTTTTCAGTTCTTAAAATAGCCGATTCTGCCATATAAACTTCGATTAGAATATCTGAAGCAGCCAATAATAATTGCTGATGTTCTTCCAGGTGAGGTCCGAATTTCTGAACAGCGCTACCGGCAACCATTAAAAATACTTTTTTCAGCTTTTTAATCATTTCTTTTTCTTCCGCAAACAATTCAGTATAATCCGGTTTATCGAAAGATGGTATACTGGTTAACTCGTTGGCTACAGATTGCGCAGGCCCTAAAAGATCTACGTGACCTTTCATTGCTTTTTTCACAAGCATACCAACAGAAAGCATTCGGTTAATCTCATTAGTTCCTTCGTAAATTCTGGAAATACGAGCATCTCTCCAGGCTGCTTCCATTGGAGTATCGGCAGAGAATCCCATTCCGCCAAAAACCTGAATTCCTTCATCAGAGCAATTTTGAATATCTTCTGAACAAGCAACTTTCAAAATAGAACATTCTATCGCATATTCTTCAACACCTTTTAATTCGGCTTCAGAATGTGAATTACCGCTTTCTAAACGGATATTAATTCGGTCTTCGATATTTTTAGCCGCGCGATACGAAGCAGACTCTCCAACATAAGCTGAAGTTGCCATTTCTGCTAACTTCTGTTTAATCGCACCAAATTGTGCAATTGGCGTTTTAAACTGAACTCTTTCATTAGCATACTGAACTGCATTTGCTGTTACACGACGTTGCGCATCTAAACAGGCAGCCGCTAACTTGATTCGGCCAACATTTAAAGCATTCATCGCAATTTTGAAACCTTCACCGCGACCCGCCAGCATATTTTCTACCGGAACTTTAGTTTCGCTAAAGAAAACCTGGCGAGTAGAAGAGGAGTGGATTCCTAATTTTTTTTCTTCTTCCCCGAATGAGATTCCGTTCTCTTTATCATTTTCAACGATAAATCCGGTGATGTTCTTATCATCTTCGATACGAGCAAAAACAATGAAAACATTGGCAAAACCAGCGTTAGAGATCCACATTTTTTGTCCGCTAATACTGTAGTGTTTTCCATCTTCAGAAAGTACGGCTTTGGTTTTTCCTGAATTCGCATCACTACCTGCATCCGGTTCAGTTAAACAATACGCACCAAACCATTCTCCTGTGGCCAGTTTCGGAACGTATTTTTTCTTTTGCTCTTCGGTTCCGTAAAGGGTGATCGGCATTGTACCAATCCCGGTGTGAGCTCCAAAAGCGGTTGCGATCGATCCGGTAGCCCCAGAAATATAATCACAAACCAGCATTGTGGAAACAAATCCCATTCCTAGTCCGTCATATTCTTCGGGTACGGCAACACCAAGAAAACCAAGTTCCCCAGCTTTTTGCATAATTTCTTCGGTAAGCGCGTAGTCTTTTTTCTCGAATCTTTCTTTATGCGGAATGATCTCACGATCTACAAATTCCTGCACAGAATCACGCATCATCTTTTGCTCCTCGTTAAAATCTTCAGGAGTAAAAATGTCTTCGCAGTTAGTTTCTTTCACTAAGAATTGACCACCGCGAAGAATATCTTTTTGTTCAGTTGTATCACTCATAATAATCCCCCTATCCCCCGAAGGGAGAACTACCTATTGGAGGATATAGGCTTTTATATTAAACATTTTGTTAGTTCTCATATTGAATTCCTCCCCCTAGGGGAGGCCAGGTGGGGATTAAAACACCTCATAAACCCCCGCAGCGCCTTGCCCGGTTCCTACGCACATTGTTACCATTGCGTATTTATTGTTCAGGTTGCGTTTGCGCATTTCATCAAAAATCTGAACCGATAATTTTGCTCCCGTACAACCCAGTGGATGTCCCATTGAAATGGCGCCACCATTGACGTTCACCAGATCCTGATTTAATCCTAATTCGCGAATCACGGCTAGCGACTGTGAAGCGAAAGCTTCGTTTAGCTCGATTAATGAAATATCGTCTTGTTTTAATCCGGCTTGTTTTATTGCCTTCGGAATAGCTTTAACCGGCCCGATTCCCATAATTCTAGGTTCAACACCAACTGCAGTATAGCTTACCATTCTGGCGATTGGTTCTAGATTGAGTTCTTTTACCATTTCTTCGCTCATCACCATTACAAAAGCTGCACCATCACTCATTTGTGAAGAGTTTCCGGCAGTTACACTTCCGCCTTCAGCAAAAACAGGTCGTAGTTTATTTAGCACCGCTTCAGAAGTATCTTTACGCGGACCTTCATCTTTATTCACCGTATAGCTTTTGGTTTTCTTTTTTCCGTCAGCATCCACATAAGTTTGGTCAATTGTGATCGGGACGATTTGATCTTGAAAACGATCTTCTGCCTGCGCTTTTATTGCCTTTTGATGCGAGTTGTAAGCAAATTCATCTTGATCTTCACGAGAAACTTTATACTGATTGGCAACCGCTTCCGCAGTTAACCCCATTCCCCAGTAATAATCTTCGTGACCTTCTTTCGCTAATTTATAGTCTGGCACCGGTTTATAACCACCCATCGGGATATAGCTCATACTTTCAGCTCCACCGGCGATAATACAATCGGCCATTCCACTTTGGATTTTTGCTGAAGCGATCGCAATCGTTTCCAAACCTGAAGCGCAATAGCGATTGACCGTCATTCCCGGCACGTCTTCGGTTTTTAATCCCATTAAAGAGATTAAACGCCCAACGTTTAAGCCTTGCTCGGCTTCAGGCATTGCATTTCCAACGATCACATCGTCGATACGCGTTTTATCGAATTCCGGAAGTTTATCCATCATATATTCAATGGTTTCCGCTGCCAGTTCATCTGGTCTTTTAAATCTAAACACACCTCGAGGTGCTTTCCCCACGGCGGTTCTATATGCTTTTACTATATATGCTGTTTTGCTCATTTGTTTTATTTTAGAATTTAGAAGCTAGAGACTAGAGTCTAGACTTTTCTATTTTAGATTATCAATTAGTTTTCCTAACATCTTTTGTAATTGATGAATTTTATCTTCTAGGTCTTTAAAAGAAGTCTCATCAACATAACTTTCATTATATGCAACAATCAATTGGGTTTCCCACTCGAAAGCAGAGCCTAAACTTGTTTCTAAAAATTGCTTAAAATGTTTATCTGAACTTTTACTAGATCCTTCAGCTATATTCGATGGAATCGATACGGCGCATCTATTCATCTGACTAACAAGATTAAATTTTTCAAAATCTGGAAATTTCCTTGTTAACTTGTAATTTTCGCTAACAAGATTAATTCCGTCTTGCCAAACTTTTAATTTCTGAAAATTATGTCGAGCCATATTGAACTGGTCTAGCTGTCTAGTATCTATTCTCTAGAGTCTTTAATTACCAAATTTAATTACGTAGCGGTTTCCCCTTCTGTAACATATGCTGAAGGCGTTCTAAGGTTTTTCGTTCTCCGCAAAGGCTTAAGAAAGCTTCGCGTTCCAGGTCTAATAAGTATTGTTCACTTACGTAAGATGCTTCAGAGAGATCTCCACCTGCCATTACATAAGCCAATTTATTGGCGATTTTCTTATCGTGATCGCTAATGTATTTCCCGGCATTCATCTGGTCGGTTCCTACATAAAAAGCACCTAAAGCTTGTTTACCAAGAACTTTAATGTCTTTTCGCATTATTGGTTTCGTATACCCATTATCCGCCATTAACATTGCGTGTTTCTTGGCAATCGCTAATTGATTGTCGCGATTCACCACCACGATATCTTTTCCTTTTTGAAGAATATTGGTATCGTAAGCTTCGTAAGCAGAAGTAGAAACTTTCGCCATTCCTATCGTTAGGAAATTTTCACGTAAACGATTCAGTTCTACATCATCTTTTTGGTAAGTATCAGCAGCTCTTAAAGTCAATTCTTTAGAACCACCACCGCCGGGAATTACTCCAACACCAAATTCGACTAAACCAATATAAGTTTCAGCGTGCGCCACCACTTTATCGGCGTGAAGTGAGAGTTCGCAACCACCACCCAACGCCATATTATGCGGCGCAGCAACCGTTGGGATAGAGGAGTAGCGCATACGCATCATCGTATCCTGGAAATATTTGATGGCCATATTCAGCTCGTCATATTCCTGCTCTACCGCCATCATAAATATCATCCCGATATTGGCGCCTACAGAGAAGTTTTTTCCATCGTTCGACACTACGAGTCCGCGGTATTCTTTTTCAGCAAGGTCAATCGCTTTATTGATTCCATCGAGAACATCACCGCCAATCGAATTCATTTTACTTCGGAATTCCAGATTCAATATTCCGTCGCCTAAATCTTCAACGACAACGCCGCTGTTTTGGAATACAGCCTTAGATTCGCGAATATTATCTAAAATGATATAAGAATCCTGTCCCGGAACTTTTACGTGTTTCTTCTCAGAAATTTCATAATAATAGGTGTTTCCTTCTTTTACTGAATAGAAGGAAGTCACGCCGGCATCAACCATTTCTGAAACCCAAGCTGCAGGCTCGTAACCTTCAGCTTTCATCATTTCGATTCCCTTTTCTACACCAATGGCATCCCAAACCTGAAATGGTCCGTGCTCCCATCCAAAACCGGCTTGCATCGCATCATCGATCTTGTAAAGTTCATCGGTGATTTCTGGAATTCTATTTGAAGCATAAGCGAAAAGCGCCGAGAAGTTTTTGCGATAAAATTTACCGGCTTTTCCTTCATCTTTAATAAGCACTTTATAACGATCGCTTAGTTTATCGATAGTTTTGGTTTGTTCTAAAACTCCGAATTTCGCGCTTTTTCGATCACGAAATTCCATTTTATCAAGATCTAAAGATTTGATCTCGCTGGAACCATCGTCTTTTTTTACTTTTTTATAAAATCCGGTATTATCGGTTTTGCTTCCCAGCCATTTATTATCCATCATCGTTTGGATAAAATCGGGCAGTTTAAAAAGCTCGTGAGCCTCATCTTCGGGAACGTTTTCGTACAAACCGTTAGCCACGTGTACCAAAGTATCTAAACCAACCACATCGACGGTACGGAAGGTAGCCGATTTTTGACGACCAATTACCGGACCGGTAAGTTTATCAACTTCTTCAATGGTCATATCCATATCTTTCACCATATGGAACAAGCTCATTATACTGAAGATCCCAACGCGGTTTCCAATAAAAGCCGGTGTATCTTTCGCGATAACCGATTTTTTACCCAGGAATTTTTTTCCGTAGTCATTCAGGAAATTTAGCACTTCATCTGAAGTATCTGGTCCCGGAATAATTTCGAATAGACGTAAATATCTTGGAGGATTGAAAAAGTGCGTTCCGCAGAAATGCTTCTGGAAATCTTCACTTCTTCCTTCGTTCATAAATTTAATAGGAATCCCGGAAGTATTCGAAGTAATTAATGTTCCCGGTTTTCTATGTTTTTCAAGTTTTTCGAAAACCTGTTTTTTAATATCAAGTCGTTCTACTACCACTTCGATGATCCAATCTGCTTCAGAAACTTTAGCGATATCGTCTTCTAAATTTCCGGTGGTTATGCGATTGGCAAAATCTTTATGGTAAATAGGAGAGGGCTTCGATTTTAAAGAGTTTTGCAATGAATCGTTAACGATACGATTGCGCACTTCTTTATCTTCTAAAGTAAGCCCCTTTTTTTGTTCTTTTTCATTGAGTTCTCGTGGAACTATATCGAGCAGTAGCACCTCGACGCCAATATTGGCGAAGTGGCAGGCAATACCGCTACCCATAATTCCTGAACCAATGACAGCAACTTTATTGATTGTTCTATTCATTACTTTGCTGAGGTTTCAGATTTATAAATTTTTTTGTTGTTGATTAATTCCATAATTGTATTTGCTACTTCTATGAATGTTTTGATGTCTTTTTCTGGTACGGCATCCTTCACAGCATCGTCAAATTGTAATACTACTTCTTTTGAGAATGCTCTCATTTCACGGCCATATTCTGTAAGTGTAATTAAAACACTTCTACCATCTTCAGGATTCTTTTTTCTTTCAATTAAACCTTTATCCTGCATTGATTTTAAGGTTCTGGAAAGGCTTGTGGCTTCCATTCCCATTTTAGGTCCTAAAGAAGTAGATGGTGTTCCTTCTTCAGGGTCTATATTTAAAAGAGCAAAACCGGTTGCCATCGTACTACCTTGCTTGCCTGCTTCTTCATTGTACATTTTTGCTACAGCAATCCAGGTAGCGCGAAGTACGTAATCTATTGTTTTTTCTCTCATATATTTTGATATACTAATCAAAGATAATGAAAAATATTATGCACGCATAACAAAAGTAAAAAATTTTACTTGAAATTAATGATATTCATAAAAAAACTCCTCTTGATTGAGGAGTTTAACAATAACTTAATAGTAATATTTAAATGATCGCAATTTGGCAGGAAGTTAAATTACTCTTGAAAAGTTACTTTTTAATTATTTTTTTGGTAACATTTTCATTTATTTTTAGAAAGTAAATACCTGAAGGGAGTCCACTCAAGTCAATTTTTTGGTAATATGGTTTAGTTAAATGAATCCTTTGTCCGTGAATATTTACCATCTCGATTTTTTCAATAATAGAATTATTAGAAGCATTAATGAACACAATTCCTGAGGTTGGGTTGGGGTATATTGTTAATTTATAGGAATTTATATTTTCTGTAGAAAGGTTACAATTTTCAGCTAAAGAGTCTTCAGTGGAAAAATCCCATCCTAAATTATTAATGAGAAAATTCCTGTCTTCTTCGTTACAATAATAAAGACCGATCCCCCTAAAAACCTTGTTCGTATATCCCAATTCTACAAAATGAGCCAATAAAGCATCGTAATTATCAATATCTAAATTACTGCTGGAAACTATTCTTCTAAAATCTACAGCGGGATTAAAATTCCAATTAGAAAGATCTTGATTGAAATTTTCTGCTAAATTGAATATACTAAACATTGTAATCACATTAGAGACATCCCATTGATCTAATGGTTGGTTAAATAAACTTGCCGAAAACATAAGATCCATTTGAGTGACATTTGAAACATTCCAATTATTAAGGGATTGATTAAATGTACCGTTGGTAAACATAAAATTCATATTTGTTACATTTGAGACATCCCAATTGTCTATTGGTTGGTTAAAAACTGAAGAACCAAACATACCTTTCATCGTAATTACTTGAGAGACATTCCAATTGTCTATTAGTTGATTGAAGCTTTGATTGGAATTAAACATCTCTTCCATATTGGTAACATTAGAAACATTCCAATTATTAAGAGGTTGATTGAATGCATTTGCTGAAGCAAACATATAAGACATATTATTTACATTTGAAACGTCCCAGCTAGCCAACGGTTGGTTAAAATTAGAAGCTGCATAAAATATTCCACGCATTGAAGTAACTTGGGAAACATCCCAATCATTTATAGGTTGATTTAAACTAGTAGCTGAGCTGAACATCCAATCCATATTGGTTACTTGACTTAAATCTGGCGTATCTACTGCTAGAATTTGCAGATTAGAACAACCAGCAAAGGCGGACTGCATAGATTGCCATGGGTTGCTTCCCCATTGTTCTACGCTTAAAATTTTATCAGCATCAGTTTGATTATTAAGAAAATAAATTCTTGGAAAATCGCCAGTGATGGTTATGGTATAAATTCCTGCAGTACTGTAGTTGTGTGATATATCACCAGATACATTGGTTAATGAGTTTCCATCTCCAAAATCGATTGCATAATTATAACCTGTTCCTGTAGTGGGGATGGTTATACTTAAGTCATTAGAATCTACTTCCCAGGTGGTAATGAATTCATTTTGAGCAGAAATAATAAAACTAAAACTGAAAAAGATTAACAAGTAGAGATTTTTCATAAAATGGTTTTTAAATTTTTATTTCTACTTAAATTTAATGTAAATAATTGATATAAAGAAGATTGTTGTTTTAAAAAAAACAGACACTATCCCAATGTTTAAAGTTAGAATAATATGTGGGTGGACTTATTTAAAGTCTGCCTTTCTTTTTTCATAGATTGTCAAGAACTAATTTAAAGTGATGTCCCATTTCCTAATAGGCATCGCCTTTTTTAGTAACTTTCCTTAGTCAAATATACTGAACTGCTTCCTATAGACAGATTTAATCACTGGCTCGTTTTTAGAAACTAAAACTTGTTTATAGTATATTTTCTGATTCTGTCATTAAAGTTTTAATGAGATTGGTAGTATAAATGATTTTTCATATTGCCATATAAACTTATAAATTACAGTAAGAGCTTCTAAGTTGTTTCTACAATTCTGTATGGAATAATAGTATTTTTGAGACTCATTGGTTGTCATGCAAAAGATGATTTCATTTTATACATCATAAAAAAATCCAGTAAAGCTAGCTTCACTGGATTTTTTTTATTTAAAAACTGTCATTTAGTAGGACGACTCAAAAAAATTAAAAAAGTTAATCATTCTTATATTCAACTTTTTTCTTTTCAATATTTCCGTTTTCGTCTTTTTTAATTTTTACTTCTTTCTCGCTGTCTTCAATTTCTATTTTTTGTCCGTCGTCGCTTACTTCTACGTCAGCATCTTCTTTCACTTCAACCCCTTCAACTTCCATCGTTTCCTTTTTTTCCTCTTCTCTACAAGAGATGATGGTAAAACTAAGTGCAAAAGCGAGCATTAAAAACTTAAATCCTTTCATTGTAAATTACTTTTTGGTTTGATTAATAAAAGTAATCATTTAATTCTTAAAGATTTGCTAATCTTCTTTATAATCAATGCTTCCACCAGAAATACTCTCTTTGGTGGAAACTTTTTCCGGCTTACCGTAGTAATCGATATCTCCACCTGACGAAACATCTGCTTTAATAGAGCCTTCGTTATGAATATCGATATTTCCACCGGAACTGGCATCAACAATACATTCTTTTGTTTTTAAATCTTTGGCGTTAATTCTTCCGCCACTACTGGCATCACCATTAAAATAAATGGAGGTTCCTTTTAATTCAATCTTAGCTCCGCTTGATACATCTACAGTGGTTTTTTTAGTCTTTAAATTTAAATTAATTGATGACCCGCTGCTGGCATCTACAGTGATTTCCTCCTGTTCAAAAATTTCTTCAGAATCTATACGGGAACCACTACTGGATTTTACTAAAACTAAATTTTCAGTATAATAGAGAGTAATTTCACGCGTTCCTGAATTAATATTATTCTTACTTCCCAAAGTAAGTCTGTTATTATTGATATGATAATCTAATTGTTCAACTAAATTCTCGTTGGTGTTTAAAACAATTTTATTCTCTGAGGATTTTATCAATTGAATATTCCAACCACTTTCTCCTTTAATTTCTGTGAAACTTTCGTTTAAAGAAATTTCTTTTGTTACGACTTCTCCTTTGCCTCTAATGCCTGAAACATCAAATTTACAGGCAATTACTAGTGATGAGAATAGTACTAGCATTACAATGTTAGTTAGTTTAGATTTCATGATTTTAATTTTTTAGTTAATTGAATCTTGTTCGGTTTTATTGACTTCAAAGGCTTCTTTTTCCTGTTCCTGATACCATTCATCATCTGTTTCATACTGAGTGTTTTCCTCATTTAAGAAAGGGTCATTATCTCCCTCTTCTTCAAAATCAATTTCATCTTCGTCAATCGGACAAGTTTTACAGATGGTTTCTTTGTAACCAATGGTTACGAAATGTCCTTCTTGCCCGGCAAGTAAAATATCTCCGTAGTAACCGGTGTTGTAATGATAGGAGGCTGTGTTTTCTTCTGCCAACAAAGTAGTACCTTGTGGTAAATAAACAGTAATCATCACTTTTTGGTCACTAAACATATTGCTTGTAGGAGTGGTAAAGTAACCATCTAAAGTTAATGTGTTATTGCTAAAATTTGTCGAATAATCAATAGCTGAGGCTCGCTCTTTAGCGACTTGGTAACTTTTTCCTTCAGCTTGTTTGGTAATTTCAATTTTTCCTATAGAATCGCGAGAAGATTTTATAACTAAACGAACATCTCTTGAATAAAGGATTTTTTCTCCCTCTTGATTAAATTTAATTTCCATATCACTATCTCTGTCTAAATCATTTCCGTAAAAATTATCACCTCCCATACGTAAAAATAAGGTGTCGTTGGAAGAGATAGGAATAGTTTTAGTCTCGACAGCTTCTCCTTCAAAAGCACGCTCGGTAGCCTGTCTTATCCCGAGGAAAGAGATCACAAAAATAGAGATAAGCCAAAGTCCCAACAATCCCAGTTTTACGGGCATCCCGATAGATTTTAGGTTATTCACCAAGATTTTCAATCCTAAGATAAATAAGAAAAAGAAAGGAATTCCGGCAGCGAAAAATATTAGTAAGCTTCCTAACCATAACGGGATTCCTATATTGGCCATTTCAACATAATCCATCCATGGCGCGTCAAAAATTCCGAAAGTTCCCAAGCTGAGTAAACTAAATAGTAAAGCAATTAAACTTAACCCAGAGAAAAGGATAATGAGAATTCCTATAAACTTTACAAAGACTTTTAGAATAGCTACAAGAATATTCCCAATGCTTTTAAAAAAGTTAGAAGCACCGCTATTTACCTGCTTTCCATATTTTTCATAATCTACGTCTTTAACTTTGCTGGCAACATTATCAAAGCCTTCTCTTACTTTCTTTTCTATATTACTAATATTGATGGGTTCACCACGCATTTCCAGTTTCTCGGCTGTGGTTTTGGCTTCCGGCATTACAATCCAGAAAATTAGGTAAACCAATAAGAAAGTTCCGCTGGTAATGATAGTGGTGATAATAAATAGAATTCTCACCCAAACCGGATCGATACTAAAATAATGTCCCAAACCGGAAGCGACTCCTGCGATGTAAGAATTATCTGGGTCGCGATAAAGTTTCTTACTTCTTTTTTCACTTTTTGAAGAAGTGTGCGCATGCGTTTTAGGCTCTTCATCTTCAAAAATATCGTCATCTACTTTGTAATCTTCGGGTTGCCCCATAATTTCGATAACTTCTTCTACTTGCCGTAAGCTGATGACTTGCCGGTCTGTTCTCATTTTTTCTGAAAACAATTCAGCAATTCTGGCTTCAATATCGTGAACGATTTCATCTCTTCCCTGCGCGTCGGTAAAAGAATTTTTGATGGCATCTAGATAGCTCTTTAACTTAAAGAAAGCATCTTCGTCTATATGAAAAAATATGCCTGCTAGATTTATATTAACTGTCTTGTTCATTTGATTGATTTTTAGTCTTTGTTACAATAGAAACTGCATTTTGTAAATTATTCCAAGTACCGGTGAGTTCGATTAAAAAATGTTTGCCGGTATCGGTAAGGCCATAGTATTTTCTAGGCGGTCCGCTGGTAGATTCTTCCCAGCGATAGGTTAATAATCCGGCGTTTTTAAGTCTGGTAAGCAACGGGTAAATCGTGCCTTCTACCACAAGTAGTTTTGCGTCTTTTAATGTATCTAAGATTTCTGCTACGTAAGCATCGTTCTCATCTAATATAGAAAGGATACAGTATTCTAAAACGCCTTTGCGCATTTGCGCTTTGGTATTTTCAATTTTCATAAGGCATTTGTTTTATATTCGTTAAACTGTTCATTTTTTGATGGATGATTTGATTGAATGATGATGAATGATTTTTATAAATAATCTAGAGCCGAAGTGATTTTATAATTCGGGTTTTCTTCTACTAAATCCTGTAGAACACCCACATGCGCTTGACCGATAATGACTACTAATTTTTTGTTTCCGGTTTCTAGTTGTTTGTTTAAAATATTGGAATAGATTTTTAAATTCCGATTGTAAAATAAGCTAATATATTCAGCTCCAATATATTCTTCATCAATAGGAATTTGTTGGTCGTAAGTTCCGTTTTCTGAAAACTTCCCTTGTTGAACGTAGGCCGGAAGGTTAAAGATAAGGTGATGAGTCAAATCTATAAATTTTGGTTGGTTCATTGTTTTTATATAGTCGTAAATGGAAAGTTCATCCTTTTGTACTTTTTGTTTTAGAGGACGGGCCGTTTGCTGAAGTTCTTCCAGTCTTTTTTTGAAAATTTCAATATGCTTACCTTCTTGTAATAAAGATTGTGAAGTGGCATTGTAATAATTTACCCCCACCACTCCCGGCAATTGTAGATCTTTGGCCATTCTAAACCCTATTTGCATAGTTTCACCGGAACCATATTTAAAATCTTTCAGTTTTTTCTGATTGGTATTATACAATTGAAAAAGACTATCGGCCCATTTCTGTTCCGTTGGTTCCAGTTCAACCATGACCATATCGGGTTGAAATTCTTCCAGCTTCTGTGTTAATTGCTCAATTTCTTTTTGTTTTTTGTTACTGAAAATATTCGAGCTTTCAGTCCCGTTGTCCATTTGGCTAAGATGGTCAAACCCCACAAACATAATTTCAACTTGTTCTTGATGTGCTTGGACAGTGAAAATAGAGGTGAAAGCGATGACTAAAAAGGATAATAAAAAGTTCATAAGTTTAAATAGTTTGGTTGTTAAATTCGGTTTCTTGTAAATCTTCTTTTTCAGTTTCTTCCAATTTTAAAAACTGAATGGTTAATGGATATTTATAAGATTTTCCTTCACCGGCTCTCATCGCTGCGTTGATGACACATAAAATTTCTAACGCAAAAATGGCTATGGCGAGGATTAAAATAATTCCTACAAACAAGATGAATGGCATGGCAAATAGGGGAGATTGGTTGCTAATTACAAAGTCATTTCCTGTAGAAAAATAAAACTCATCTAAGGTTCCAAAATTAATCCCCAATACCACTAATCCCATCACCGCGATAGTGGCAAGAATGGAAGTGTACAGAAATAAACTAATTTGAAAGTTTAAAGATTGTTTGACGTGCGCACTCACAAACGGATATTTTTTATGAAGCACCCAAATGAAAATAGGGACTAAAAAATTTCCGAATGGAAAAAAATACTTACTAAAAGCTCCTAAATGAGCAATTGAACTGATTGTTTTTTGATTGATAGATTGCATAGTACAATAATTTCTTATGCAAATATATATCTAAAAAAAGGTATTATGCAATACAAAGTACTAAAATTTAACATTTAAATCATCGGTATTTATCTGAAATTGAAATAAAAAAATCGTTGGAAGTCTTATTTAGCAAAGGATTTATCGCTATGTGAAAAATATTTTATATTTTAAATAAAATTTTAATTGTTAAAACAAAAATGAAACTTACTCCCAAAAAAATTAATCTATTTACCATGATGAAACTTCCGGCCGCTTGGTTTTGTGGAGTAAGATTGAAGGAAATTTCAGAAAAAGGAACGAAAGTTACCGTCACACATCGGTGGATTAACCAAAACCCATTTAACTCCATGTATTTTGCGGTGCAAGCAATGGCTGCTGAATTAACTACCGGATCTTTGGTGATGCAAGCCATTAGAAATTCAGAAGCTAAAATTTCTATGCTAGTGGCAGAAAATAACGCTGAATTCTTTAAAAAAGCAACCGGAAAAATTACCTTTAAATGTGAAGATGGAAAGCTTATTCAGGAAAAAATTAAAGAAGCGGTTCAGGATGAAGAAGGAAAAACCTGTTGGATGAAATCTGTTGGTTATAACGAAGAAGGAGTGAAGGTCTCTGAATTCAATTTTAAATGGACCGTTAAAAAGAAAGGATAATTTTATTGATATTTTAAATTTATACGAGTTTTGTCTTAATAAATTATCAATTTATAAAATAAAGTATTTTTTATTGTGTAATATTTATTTTTTATGTAAATTAGATTCGAATTTTTAAAAGACCGCTTATAAAAAACTCTACTTAACTTAAACTAACTTTAAACTATTCAAATTTATGGCAAGAGCGATGTTTGAATACACTAAAGAAATCTTAACAAAAGTAAGTTTTGACGTTGCATTATTTTGTAAAGAAGTAAAAAAGGCAATTGACCGTTTGCTTCCTTATGAAATAGAAGAGTTAAGAAATTTTATTGTATTCCTATCTAAGCAAAACCCTCACTTAATTTCAAGTTTAACTTATTTAAAATAACCCAAATTAAAAAGCTGCTCTCATTTTGAGCAGCTTTTTTTATTAGTTCTATAAGTTGAGTTTTTCAAATTAAAACGTAGAAATTTTTTCGAGTAGAGAGATTGAATTAAAATTTTATTTCTGTTGCAGTGGACTTATAATCTTAATATTCTGAAAGGTCACCGCACCTCTTACAACACCTGAAATAATTTCTTGCAAGGCATCAATAATTTGCATTTTTAATTCGCTTCTATGATAAATAAGGCTTACTTCCCGTGCCGGGGAAGGTTCGTTAAACATTCTTAAGTTTTTACTTTCTTTTTCAGATAATTCCAAGGTATGTAAATAAGGAAGTAGTGTCATCCCCAAACCTTCATTGGAGAGTTTTATGAGCGTTTCAAAACTTCCGCTTTCTAAGTGAAAATTGTTTTTTTCGGTATTTTGATGAGATTTGCAAATATTCAAAATTCCTTCCTTAAAGCAGTGACCGTCTTCTAACAATAAAATATCATCTACTTCTAAATCTTCCGGGTTTATCTTATCTTTTTTAGAAAGGCGATGTCCTGGCGGTGTATAAGCAACAAAAGGTTCGTAATATAAAGGTCGCTCTTTAATATTTTCCAACTCTAAAGGAGTAGCCGCAATAGCCGCATCTAAATGACCATCTTGCAAGCGCTCGATAATTGCATCGGTATTTAACTCTTCAATTTTGAGTTTTACTTTAGGGTATTTTTTAATGAAATTGGTTAAAAACATCGGTAATAAAGTAGGCATAATGGTGGGGATGATTCCCAGTTTAAATTCACCACCAATAAACCCTTTTTGCTGATGTACAATATCTTGAATACGGTCACTTTCATTAACGATATTTCTAGCTTGGGTAACTAGTTTTTTACCAACTTCGGTTAACTCAATTGGTTTTTTTGTTCTGTCAAAAATCTGAACATCAAGCTCTTCTTCCAGTTTTTGTATTTGCATACTTAAGGTAGGTTGGGTTACAAAAACTTTTTGTGCAGCTTTGGTGAAATTTTGATGTTCAGCTACTGCTAAGACATAATGCAATTGAGTAATCGTCATACTATTAGATTTTATGATACAAATATACTATTACTATCAAATATATCTATTAAAATTTTCTAAAAATAAAAAGCCAAGCAATTGCCTGGCTTTCTATTTTTTGATTGATGAATTAAAACCTAATAGAGATTTTTTGTTCTCCTTCTTCTAGTTTGAATTTGGCATCTTCCCAAGTTGGTGGGCCGTAAAGCATAGGATTGTTGGAAAGTCCGTAATCTTCTTTTGGCATCCCATTAGGCTGAAAGTCCATTTGTTGGTTATCGTTCACATCGTGAAAACAAGAAATGCCATACATTCCTACAGGAACGTCTTTAAAAACCACGGTGGCTTTTCCATCTTTTATTTTTACTTGCTGCGAATATTCAGGTTTGGTTTTTAAGAAATTATCTTTCGTGTACATTCCTAATATTAAATGTCCTTCATCGCTGGTGATATTTTCAACTTCAATAGTAATCGTAGAAGTTTCAGTTTCTTGTGCGACAATAATTTTTCCTAAAGCTAGCATTAAACAAATAAGTACAGTTTTCATTTTAATTGAGTGTTTTGGTTAATTTTATAGTGTAAAGAAACGGGCTTTCTTCTGCATCTAATAAAATAAACTACTCAACTGTAGGATTTGTCTTCTGAAATGTAACTAAGTTTACAGAAGTCCTTTAGATTTTACTTCTAAGTATTTATTAATGGTATTTACAGTAAGGTTTTTAGGTGAAGTCAATACCGTTTGAATCCCGTGACGTTGCAGTTCATTTACCATTAAATCTTTGTCATTTTTAAATTGCGTAGCGACGGTTTGTTCGGCAATTTCATGAATGTTGGTGGCCGGTTTGTCAATCACTTCTTCCAGTTCTGTATTTTTAAAGAAAATCACAACTAACAAATGTTTTCTATTTAAAGCTTTTAAAAATGGAAGTTGTCTTTTTAATGCTGAAATATGCTCAAAATTGGTATAGAGCATCAGCATACTTCGGTGGGTGATTTTTCGCTTAGCGTAGCCGTATAACAACCCAAAATCACTATCCAGAAAACGTGTATCGATGCTGTAAAGCGTTTCTAAAATAGTTTGTAAGTGGGTTTTCTTTCCGTTGGAAGGAAGAAATTGCTGAATTTTATTATCGAAGGTTAACAAACCAACTTTATCGTTTTTCTTTAATGCGATATTTGAAAAAGCCAAGCTACTATTGATGGCGTAATCCAAGAGTTTTAATCCTTCAAAGGGCATTTTCATCACGCGGCTCGTATCTATGATAGAATAGATAGGCTGCGATTTTTCATCTTGATATTGATTCACCATTAAATCGCCATGTTTTGCCGTCGCTTTCCAATTGATGGTTCTTATATCGTCGCCGGTTACATATTCTTTAATTTGTTCAAACTCCATGGTATGACCAATTCTTCTAATTTTTTTAAGGCCTTGCATGGTAATCCGATTATCGAGGGCAAGAAAATCGTATTTCTTCATCTGAATAAATGAAGGATAAACTTTTACCTGCTGGTCTTTATTGAATTTATACCGACGCTTAATCAGTTTCAATCCAAAAAGGGCATAACAATTTAAACTTCCAAAGGTGTAAACGCCTCGTTCTACCGGTCGAAGTAAATAGGTAGTTTTAGATTTTTCATTCGCTGGAAGGGTTATTTTTTTTAAGAAATCCCTTTTTTGAAACTGAATGGGAATTTCATCAATTACCTCTACTTCAATTTTAAAATTATAGTGATTTTCAAGAATAAGGACAACTTCATTTTCATCACTGTTTGAGAATTTTTCTGGTAGAATTCTATCAGCTTTTAAGCTTGAAGTTTTATAAAGCGCAATAATTTCAACTAAAATCCATATCAAAAAGCCCAATACAATTAACCATATAAATGGGTAAATGGGTTTTGCCCAATAGGAAATCAGGAACAGGAAAGAAATCCCGAAAAGCCCATAAAAAAAGCGCTGGCTTAAGTATAAAGATTTAATGAAGTTAAACAAGATTATCTTGGGATTTCAATAGATTTTACAATCATTTCTACCACATCTTCGGTACGCATTCCTTCCATTTCTTTATCGGGAGATAAAATAATGCGATGTCCCAATACCGGATTAAGCGATTTCTTCACGTCTTCCGGCGTTACAAAATCCCTTCCGTTAATGGCGGCAAAAGCTTTGGAAGCATTCATAATGGCAATGGAAGCCCTTGGTGAACCTCCTAAAAATAAATGCGGATGGTTTCTGGTTTTGGTAACCATTTGCGCAATGTAATTCAGGATTTTTTCTTCAATAACAATTTCGTGCAATTGCGTTCTGAACTTATTCAGCAATTCTGGTGATAAAACGGGTTCAATTAAATCGGTAGGTTGATGCTGCTTGCGGGCGTGATGCGATTGTAAAATTTGAATTTCTTCTTCTACCGAAGGATAATCTACTTTAATTTTAAAAATAAATCGGTCCAATTGGGCTTCTGGTAAAGCATACGTTCCTTCTTGTTCTATCGGGTTTTGCGTGGCCAACACCATAAACGGTGGTTGCATCACATGTTTGGTACCATCAATGGTGATTTGGCGTTCTTCCATGACTTCAAACAAAGCAGCTTGTGTTTTGGCGGGAGCACGATTAATTTCATCAATTAAAACAATATTGGAGAATATTGGGCCTGGTTTAAATTCAAATTCTGAAGATTTGGTATTTAAAATGGAAGTTCCCAATACGTCACTCGGCATTAAATCTGGCGTAAACTGAATTCGGCTAAAATTGGTTTTAATAGATTTTGCAAAAAGTTTGGCGGTGACGGTTTTGGCAATTCCGGGAACTCCTTCAATTAATACGTGGCCATCAGCCAACAAACCAACGATTAAGAGTTCTACAAAATCTTGCTGACCCACAATTACTTTGGCCATTTGCTCTTTTAATTCACCTACCGCATTTTTTAATTCTTCTAATGGAATGCGGTTGCTAAAATTTAAATCTTGGTTTTCTTCTGAACTCGTCGTATTTGCCTGCGGAGTGTTTGGTTCTTGCTCCGGCTGAAGTTCGTTAGGGTTTTCGTTTTCCATTAGATATTCTTTTTAAATTGAATAATTAAGCGGTTTAAATCTTCCACTTCTTTTTTAGAGATAGAATTTTTACGCTGTAGTTCTTTTATTTTTGAAAATAATATTTTTATTTCTTCTGAAGTATTATCGGTTTGTATTTCTAATAATTCAGGATAATTCTCTTGTTTTTGCACATCCACTTTTAACTCTTTCCGAAGGAAATTTAAAAATTGGTCAATTAACTTATAAGCAATACTTTTATAATCTTTTCTATCTAAATACATTCCAGAAATAGTTCGGGTGTATTCGTAGGTTTGATTGCGCAGAGGCTCAATAACTTTTATACTTTTCTGTTTTCGTTTTCCTTCAAAAAAGACAAATAAAATTGCGGCAATCAGCACAAAATAGTAAGCCCATTTTAAATAACGATTTCCCAGTAAAATATAAAGGGGAGAGGTGTGAAAGGTTTTACCATTTTTATAATGATTGTCCCAATAAAGTGTTTGACCGGGATTTAGGTAAGCAAGAAACTTTTCAGCATATTCAAAATTATTGTCACTTAATAAAAAGAAATTGCTAAAAGTTTCCGGTGAAGTCTGTAATAAAAACTTTCCTTCCCCAAATTTGTTTTCTATAAAATTAGGAAGACTGTCGTTAGGCTCGTCTTCATCCTCCTGTAATTTTGCAAAACCAAGGACTTTCTGTTTTTTTCCGTTTAAAGAATCAAAGTAAAAGAGGGTTTTATCCCTATTGAAAATATAATTTTCGTCTGCTTGAAGCTGTGGATTGCTGAAATTGTATTCAGGAATATTGGTGAGACCGTTAGTCCTGATTTTTTGAGTAAACGAAAGTTCTAAGGTGTCGAGAAGCGGATAGCTGATATTGGTTGCCGAAATAACAGCGGTATTCCCTTTCTTCACCCAATTGAGCAAACGTCCCATTTCTACTTCATCCAATCCTACCGATTGATTAAGGAAGAAATAAGTCCCATTATTTGTAGAATCTGATAAAAATTCAAATGGTGGAATATTGACATCATTTACTTGAAAATTCTCTTTTAAATTTTCATAGAAAACATAAGTGCCAAATGGAATTTTATCGGTTTTGGTATAACTGGGAAACCAATTAACGGGATCTCTTTGGTTAGCTTCTAAAAACATTAAAGCGGCAAGCAAAACCAGTAAAATACCTAATATGATTTTATAGCTTCTTCCCATTAGTTCAATTGGTTTTGAAAGTTAGTAAACTCCTTTTCAGCCAATTTATATTCGTCGTGTGTAATGGGAAAATCTCCATACCAGACAAAATCGTAAACTTTGGTAATTTTCTGAAAGCTTTGGTTGAGTGGTTCCGATTCAATTTCAGTAAAATAATCGTGATTTGTTTTTTGAAATTGATAATCTATAATTTTACGGTCTTTTAATTTTCGTAAAATCAACAAATAAGAATACCTTACTGCTAATCGGTATTGTTTTTTCTCTAAGGCTTCTTGAATTAATTTATCGATATCTTCAGAATAAATAATCTTTTCTTCCGCAGAAAGAAATACTTTAGGGTTGTCTTTACCTATCATTTGCTGTCCGGCAGGATTTATTTTTATAAATAAATAGACAATAAAACAAATGATTAAAAAGAGGATAATATACGGTAAGTTCCCGATGAGAAAAGCAAGAAAGGAATTTGCTTCATAATCGCCCAGCAACCATCTCCAGAATTTACTCCAAATGTTGCCAATCCAACGTTTAAATTTAACCCACCAACTGTCTTGTTCTTTTACATCGGAATAATCAAAATCGCTATCGTTTTTATAATCTTCAAGTTGTTCCTGATTAAAAGAAACGGGTTGAAGGTTTTCGGTTCTATCATATTCAATTTTTTGTAACTGAAGACTGTCTTCTTGAGCCAAAGCAAAAGAAGAAATAAATAAAACCAAGCTATAAATTAAACAGCGAATTACTTGCATTTATTGGTCTTTCCCTAAATTATCGATGGCTTCGTAAGCGCCGGTATGATTTTTTTGTTCGTTAAGGTTGAAATAAATAAAGGCTACACTTATGGCTAATATTCCGAAGAGAATACTTTGCGCGGCATTGGCAACTACACTTAAAGCTAAATACACCCAATCGAACATAAACGATGGGTCGGAATAAGAACCTTCTTGCACCGCGGTAAAAGTTTTAGTCATCGTGTAAATAAATGCCGGAATTTGAAAAATCATGCTCATTAAGTAAACAATGATCCCCATAACTAGTAAAGTGAAAAATGTAATCCACCAATTATCTTTCACCAATCGGAAACAATGAGAAATAGTTTCTGAAAAACTTAACCTATCAAAAGTTCTAATGCTATAGGCTAAAGAAAGCGGAACCATTAAATAAATGCCCGGTAAGATACAAAACATGAGTCCTGCAAATATCATTGCAAAAATCACAAAACCAAGTCCTAAGAAGTTTCCCCAGTCTTGGTTCATCCCATGACCGACTTCATCTATATTTATTTCGCCATCATTTTTTACATAAGATTTAATCGTATGCTGAACTGTCCCGTACATAAATGCTTGGTAGGCAACTGAAGTTAAAAGCATAAACAACAAAGCTAAAACCATATTGAAACCAAAACCTGAATTAATTTGATTTCCTCCTAAAAATATGTTTTCCAAATCTGAAGCGGTAAAAGTGTAATAAGCGGTAGCAAATATTTGCAGTAAAAAAACTGGCCCGGCATATTTTACCAAAGCCTTGAACAGCATTTTATAATTTTCTCTTACAAACTTAAACGTGTCTCCGAGAATGTCTCCTAGTTCCCGTTCTTTCTTAAACTGAATAATTTTCTGCATTTTTCTGTGCTAACTTATTTAGGTAAATAGGGTAAAAAACGTAATAAAATAAAATGAATGCCAAAGATAAGCTTATAATTAAAATAGCTAACCAATCTGGCATTTCTGTATGTCTGGTTACAAAACCTTCTAAAAATCCTGCGATAATAAAAAATGGAATGGTACTTAAAATTACTTTCAATCCGGCTTTTACACCATTTACAAAGGAAGTAAGTCGGGTGTAAGTGCCCGGGAATAAAATACTTTTTCCTACTAGAAGTCCGGCCACTCCAGCAATAATTATAACTGAAATTTCAATAGTACCGTGAATCCAAATAGTTCTTACTGATTCCCAAAGTAAGCCTTTTTCATAGAAGAAATATTGAAAACTTCCCAACATTACTGCGTTTTGCATAAGTAAGTACAGTGTTCCTATTCCAAATAAAAGTCCCATCACAAAGGCAAATAAAGCCACTTTAATGTTGTTAACGGTAATTCCTAAGAACATGTTCATTTCTTCCATTTCCTTGTAAACCGCCATGGGGTCGTTGTTTTCGATATTATCCAAGGTCATATTTACGTAAGCATCGCCCATAATTGCCCGTACAAAACTTTGGTCGGTTCCGGCAGAAAGCCAACCTACCGAAGCAAAGATGAGAAAACATATAAAAGCAATGAGCAATTGTTTTTGGTAATGGTAAAACTCTTTGGGGAATTCTTTCGTGAAAAAAGTAATTAACCTATTTCTAGATTCTCGTTTACTTTTATATATTTTTTGATGCGCTTTAGAAGATAAACCATTAAGATACCTTAACGTGTTGCTTTGCGGATAAAAAGTTTGTGCATAACTTAAATGGTCGGTTACTTCTATATAAAGTGCCGATAATTCTTCCGGGGAAATTTGAATTTTATTCTGAAGAACACTTTCAAATTTCTTCCATTTATTCTTATTTTGCTTCACAAATGCAGCTTCACGCATGATTTTCGGGAATTGTAGTTCAAAGAAACAGATTAAATGGATAATTTTCAAATAGAAACTGCTCAAAATGTCACTATTGAGCAAAATATTGCCAATTTAGGTGATAGGGCATTGGCTTATATTGTAGATATCTTGGTAATGGCAGCCTATGCTATATTAGCTTCGGTTTTATTAAGTTTTATATCATTAAGTTCACGGGATATGTGGGTTTTTACCCTAATAGTGGGCTTACCCGTTTTTTTATATCCTTTGTTAGCGGAAACTTTTTTTAACGGTCAAACTTTAGGAAAAGCACTTTTAAGAATTCGAGTGGTAAAATTAGATGGTTCTAAAGCCGGATTTTCCAATTTTGCCATTAGATGGTTGTTAGGACTTTTGGAATTAGGAATGACTTCCGGTGCCTTGGCTTTGGTGGTTTATTTATTGAATGGGAAAGGACAACGCTTGGGAGATATTGCTGCAAAAACTACCGTGATTTCAGAAAAACAACAGACTTTCTTGCACCAAACACTAAATACCGAAATACCGGAAGATTATCAACCGGAATATCCGCAAGTCACTGTTTTTTCTGATAACGAGATTCAAACTATTAAAAACCTTTACCAAAAAGCGAAGCGGGAATCTAATCATGCCATTATTGTAACTTTATCAAATAAGGTAAGTTCCATGATGGATGTTACACCTAAACAACGACCTTTGCAGTTTGTAGAGAAAATTATTGCAGATTATAATTATTATACACAAAGGTAAATGGACTATTTAACGGTAATTGATATACTTGGAGTAATTTCATTTGCTATTTCTGGCGTACTGTCTTCCATGAAAAAGCAAATGGATGCTTTTGGTATTTTTATCATTGCCTTTGTCGCTTCTGTGGGAGGAGGAACTTTACGCGATATTCTTATTGGTTTTCCTGTAGCTTGGATGCGTGATTTAACTTATATGTACGTAATTATGGGAACTTCGGTGTTCGCCATAATTTTTAGAAAAAAACTAATTTACTTAAGAAGGTCACTTTTTTTGTTTGATACAGTGGGAATTGGTCTCTACACAGTTTTAGGAATAGAAAAAGGCTTGGCTGCAGATTTACCACCCATTATTTGTATAGCTGTAGGTACAATGACAGCTTGTTTTGGTGGGGTAATCAGGGATATTTTATGTAATGAAATTCCGCTTTTGTTTAGAACCAAAGAAATTTATGCAACTGCATGTATTTTAGGCGGAATCACATACTTTTTATTATTACAGCTTCCATTGAGTGAAGGTGTGATTTTTACCATTTCCGGAGCGGTAGTGATTTTGGTAAGGTCGTTAGCCGTCTATTTTGATATCCGTTTGCCTTCCGTTTATTTTGATGCGGATAAATAATTTTACTTCACTACAACACTATCAATCACAATGTTTTTTCTGGGCCATTCACTTTGGTCGGTTTCCACTTTTGCCATTTTATTCACCACATCCATTCCTTGGGTAACTTTTCCAAAAACAGTATGCTTTTTATCTAAATGATGAGCCCCGTCTTTATCTTGAACAATAAAAAATTCAAAAGGGGAAGAAGCTTTACTTATATTTTGCTCGCTGTATTTTGCTGCAGAAAAAGCACCGTAATTGTGTAAATGTCCGGCATCACTTTCATTCGGGATTAAATAATCACCAACTTTAGACCGCACCTTTTGGGTAGCTACATTATCACTATTGCCACCTTGCACAACAAAGTTTTCGGCTATTCGATGAAAAAAGGTGGTTTTAAAATATCCCATTTTAGCTAACCTTACAAAATTAGCACGGTGAAGTGGAGTATCGTTAAATAACTGTACATGAATTTCTCCAAAACGCGTATAGATAATTGCGTTATCTTCAGGATTTTCTTTGCCATATTTTTCGAGGAAAGGTTTTAAATCCTTTTGCTCAATAGTTTCAATCGAGCGAATATCGATATCCATTTCTTTTCCACCACTGGGTATTTTTACTGAGTTTAAGATACTATCGGTTCTTTCTTTTTCCCTTTTTTCCTGTACATCTTTCTCATTTACTTTCTTACTTTTATTAGTATCTTCACAACTTGTGAATACAAAAAAGCCGCTAAGGGCAATTACCAAAGAAATTTTTTGAAGGTATGACATTTTCAGAATTTAAAAATTCGATTTCAAAAATAGAAAAAATTCAAGTGATAGGGGAGAAAGCTCATTTAGAAATGGCTCCTAATTTCAGAAAAAAAGAAATCGATAACATTGATATAGCAAGTAAGCAACCCAAACAGGCCGGGGTGATGGCTTTATTTTATCCGAATATAGAAGGGGAAACTTGTCTTACCTTAATTTTGAGAAAAACATATAAAGGCGTTCATTCCGCTCAAATTGGTTTTCCCGGAGGAAGGGAAGAAAAAGAAGACCGTGATTTAATGGAAACCGCATTGCGGGAAACCCACGAAGAAGTAGGAGTTGCCCCGGAAGAAATTCAAGTACTAAAAAAACTGACCAAAATTTATATTCCACCCTCTAATTTTTGGGTGCAGCCTTATTTGGGAATCGCTGAGCAAACTCCAAACTTCGTAAAACAAGAAAGTGAAGTAGAAGAAATATTGGAAGTGACGTTAAAGGATTTTCTCAACGATACTAATTTAATTGAAAAAGAACTCTCTACTTCTTATGCCCAAAATGTATTGGTTCCTGCATTTTACTTAAACCAACAAGTAGTTTGGGGAGCTACCGGGATGATGCTCAACGAAGTAAAAGCGATTTTGAAAGAAGTACTATAAGTTAGCTATTTTCGTATATTTGAAGGCTCTAAACAAAGCAAAATGGGGATATTCAAAAAAAATCCTTTCGGACATATATTATTCTTAAAAAAATGGCTCATTAGAATTATGGGGGCGATGACGCACCGTCGTTACCATGGTTTTAATAATTTGCAGATAGAAGGTTCGGAAATTATAAAAGATTTGCCCGATAATGGTGTTTTATTTGTTTCTAACCATCAAACTTACTTTGCCGATGTAGTAGCCATGTTTCACGTGTTTAATGCGAGTTTAAGTGGAAGGGTAGATAACATTAATAATATTGGTTACCTATGGCAACCTAAACTTAATATTTACTACATCGCCGCCAAAGAAACCATGAAAGCTGGTTTATTGGCACGAATTTTAGCTTATGCAGGGAGTATTTCTATTGAAAGAACTTGGCGAGCAAAAGGAAAAGAGGTGAACCGTCAAGTAAAAATGAGCGATATTACTAATATTGGAAAAGCTTTAGACGATGGTTGGGTGATTACATTTCCACAAGGAACCACTAAGCCTTGGAAACCTATTAGAAAAGGAACCGCTCATATTATTAAGCAGTATAAACCTGTTGTGGTTCCTATTGTCATTGATGGTTTTAGAAGGTCTTTCGATAAAAAAGGGATTAGAATAAAAAAACGCGGAATCCTTCAATCGATGGTGATTAAAGAACCATTAGAAATAGACTACGAAAACGATTCTTATGATGATATCGTCTTTAAGATAGAATACGCGATTGAGCAGCACCCATCCTTCTTAAAAGTAATTTCAGAGAAAGAGTTGAAAATTCAGGAAGAACTCAACGAAATGAGAAGGTGGAGTTACAAAGAAGATACTTCTTCGAAAGATTAAATGTTAAAATTAATAGATTTTAACATAATAAAATTTAATTGGCACGTTAGTTGAACTATTATATAGCGAATGTTAAAAACTGATTTTAAGTTGATTATGATTGGTTTTTAATTAAATTTGAATCAACACAACACTAATTAAAATTTTAGATTTATTTATGTTAAAGCACATTTTCCTAAGTATTTTTTCAACCATCTTATTGTTCACTTCTGTGAATGCACAGCAGAGCTTACCTTTAAACGATTTAAATGAAATTGCTCCGCTTTCAGAAATAGACAACGATCCGCTTCAGGTTTTGTTAGAAGATGAAATTATGAAGAATCCTACTTGGAGACGTCTTATTAACAATAAAAAGATGTCTGTTGGAGTAGTCGATTTAAATAATATAAACAGCGTGCATTATGCAGGAATCAATAGTCAGGAAATGATGTATGCGGCTAGCTTACCAAAAATTGCTATTCTTTTAGCTTCGATGGATGCTATTGAAAAGTGTGAATTGGCGGAAACTGCTGAGGTTACCAGAGACCTTAATCTTATGATTAACCGTTCAGATAACCACGCATCTACAAGAATGATCGACCGTTTAGGTTACGATAAAATTGCAGCTGTATTGCAAAGTGATGAATATAAACTTTACGACAAAGTAAACGGCGGTGGTTTATGGGTAGGTAAAAGATATGCTGCCGGAGGACCAAGAAATCCGGATCCAATGAAAGGATTAAGCCATGCGGCTAGCGTTCAACAAGTTTGTAGATTTTATTATAAAATGATTACCGGTAAATTAGTCTCCCCGGAGAAGTCTAAGAAAATGTTAGACATTATGGAAGATTCTCATTTACACCATAAATTTGTAAACACACTAGATAGAATTGCACCTAACGCAAGAGTATTTAGAAAGTCTGGATCTTGGAGAAATTACCACGCAGATTCTGCACTGGTTTGGGGGAAAGATGGAAGAAAGTACATTTTGGTAGCCTTAGTAGAAGATCCAAACGGAGAACAAATTATAAGAGATTTAGTAGTTCCAGTTGAAAACATAATTAAAAAATCACGTTCTTTGGAAACTACTTAATAATGGTAGTCAATCCAAAAAATGCTAAGAAAACTAGTACAGAGAACATTTGACATTAGAAGCGGTGAATTAGGCGTTTCGTTGTTAATGCAACTCTACATATTTTTAATCATAACAACGCTGTTAATAGTAAAACCTACTGTTAACGCGTTGTTTCTTTCTAAATTAACTTCCCAGAGTTTACCTTACGCGTTCCTTTTAGTAGCCTTGGTAGCTGTGGGAAGTTCTTATTTTTATAATAAGGCTTTAAAGCGTTTTTCATTACTTAGGATTATTACGTTCACCTTAATTATTTCAGCCTTAGTATTTCTTTCATTAAAAATTCTTTTAAGCCTTCAATATTTTTCTACTTGGTTACTTTATTTCTATTACGTTTGGGTAGCAATTTATGCGGTATTGGCAACTTCACAATTTTGGATTTTAGCCAATTTGGTGTACAATATTCGGGAAGCTAAACGATTATTTGGTTTTATCGGTGCCGGAGCTATTAGCGGAGGGATTTTAGGCGGTTACCTCACCAATTTGTTAGCTCCCCTTATTGGGAATGACGATTTAATGATTATTGCTGCGATTTTAGTAATTGGCTGTATTCCCTTATTGCATATTATTTGGAGAAAACGTGTAAAGCGTCTCGGAATTTTTAGACAACAGCAACGAACGTATGCTTCCAATGAATCTTCCTTTAAATTAATTTTAGAGTCCAAGCACCTTACTTACATCGCCGGAATTATTGGAGTAGGCGTATTGGTCGCAAAATTGGTAGATTATCAATATAGCGATATGGCTTCAAAAGCGATGCCCGATTCAGATGAATTGGCTTCCTTTTTTGGGTTTTGGTTTTCAACATTTAATGCCACCTCTTTAGTCATTCAACTGTTTTTAACCCGAAAAATTGTAGGAGTTTGGGGAACCGCAACAACTTTACTTATCTTACCCTTGGGTATTGGCCTAGCCGCCATTCTTTTTATTGTTTTTCCTGAACTTTGGGTAGTTGTCCTCTTAAAAGCCGTAGATGGAAGTTTAAAACAATCCATTAATAAAGCCGCACAAGAACTTTTGGTATTACCCGTGCCGACCGATATAAAAAATAAAACAAAGTCTTTTATAGATGTGGTGGTCGATAGTGTTGCCACCGGAATCGCAGGTTGTTTATTGATTTTTGTAGTAAGAGGACTTGATTTTGAAGCTTATCAGGTTTCCATTTTAATCCTTGTATTTATTAGCATTTGGTTTTTCTTTATTTATAAGGTTAGAAAAACCTATTTCCATTCCTTTCGGGATAATTTGGTGAGCTTCACGAATAAAAATCAACTTCAGAAGAAAAAGAAAAAATCGAAAAGCGTTTCTACTAAAGCAACTATTATAAAGGTTTTAGAAACCGGGGAAGAGAATGAAATATTATTTATGTTGAATAAAATAAATGATGTTTCAGATAAACGTTTACGCAGCTTAATCATCAAGCTATTAGATCATCCTTCCACTGAAGTTAAGGCGGCTGCCATATCCAATTTATATTTACTCGATAAAGGAACTGCGGCAGAAAAGGTCGAAAAACTTATTCATACCAAAGATGATGAGGTGGTATTGGCAGCGATGCGCTATCTACTCACGCATACCGATATTAACGACCTTCAGGTTTTTGATGATTACCTTAACCATACGAATCCTTATATTTCTTCGGCGGCGCTTTTATGTTTGGCTATTGAATCGCGGGACAATAAAAAACTGGCTCAGCGCTATAATTTAGAATTACGACTAGAAAAGAAAATAGAAGACGTTAACTTACCTAGTGAGAATCATCGTATTGAAGAAACCATCGAATTGATTCAAGCAATTGGTTATGCTGAAAATCCTAAGTTTTATTCTTTTATTACAGCCCATTTCAATAATAAAAATAAAGAAGTAATTTCAGCTGCCATTAAAGCGGCCGGAATAAGTTCTAGTGCAGTATTTTTAAATGATTTGTTAGATTTTCTTCAGAGGAAAAAATTTAGGGACGAAAGTATTAAAGCCTTAAAAAATTACGGTCATGCTATTATAAAAGAACTCATTTTTAAATTGAATTTTGATAAGATTTCTCCTAATAGCAAACAATTTATCCCTGAAATTATAGGAGGTTTTGGAGGACAACGAGCGGTAGATGGATTATTTAAATTATTACGGAATAAAGATTTAATTGTTAGGTTAGAAGCTGCTCGGGTTTTAAATAAATTGAGAACAGATAATCCTTCTTTAAAATTCAGTAAAAAAAGTGTGGTTCGGTTAATTCTTCAAGAATGTAAACTTTACCACAAAACCTTGTCGGCAATGCAAATTCAAAAGCAAATTTTTATCCGATATGAAGATACTTTGACCAACGACAAAGACGTAGAAGAATATTCCGCTAGGAATAGTTTAATTGAAATTTTGGAAAAGCGCTTAGATCACGGGTTGGAGCAAATTTTCACCCTTTTGGGACTTCGCTATCAACAGAAAGATATAGAAATTGCTTACCACGGAATTTTGAGTGATAAGCAAGATATTCGCGCAAACGCTATTGAATTTTTAGATAATTTACTTCAACCTAATTTAAAGGAAGCGCTCTTACCGTTAGTAGAAAACACAATGATGATGTCTCACGAAACCGATCGTGATGATGTTATTATCCCAACCGAGAAACACTGTTTTGAAATGTTACTGAAAGGCAAGGATTTAAAGATAAAATTAGCCGTTTTGTACTTGATTGCTCAATTAGAAGACAAATCTTATATTTCTTTAGTGAAACCCTTAGTGATTCACCGAAATAAAAAGATTAGCACTTTTGCCCAAGATGCGCTAAAACAATTGGAAAAAGCCTAAGATTTTTCGTTTTCTTCTGTTTTAGGGTTAATAACTTCATCTATTTTAGAAGCCAATACCATATGATCCCAAGCAGAGTTTTTTCGGAGTACATTGGTCATTAAACAAACCATGTATTTCTTTCCATTGGGATGTTCTACAATCGCTACGGAATTCATATAATTATAAACGTTTCCGGCATATTCTCCACAGGATTTTCCGTTAGAACGATCACAAGAATATAAAGAACCAGATTTAAAATAAACTGCTGCATCCTTTAATTCTTGTGCATAAGCGTACCTAATTCTTCGGTCGGTCATATACATTAAGCGCTTAATTTCCAGACTGGAAGATTTATCAATTACTTTTCCCTGTTCCAATTGTACCAAATACTTCATTAAGCCTAGTGGAGTTCCGATACTTCCGCCAATATCACCTACATATTTATTCGCACCAGAAGTAAAAAAGCTACCCAATCGCCATTCATCATGAGTAATTCCTATTTTTCTCAAGGGTTCATTAACAATTTGGTTGGCTAAAAGTGTAAGTTCTTTTCTAGGGGTATTTTCAAAATATTCATCTACTTCTTCTTGCGTAAGGTATTCATATTTATCTTTAAAAGCTGCCATTAATAAAGCTTCTCGCCAAACAACACTCGCCGCGCCATTATTACTGACGCTCATCATATGGTCGGCCCATTCATATAAAGTAAAAACATCATCGGTACGCACTTTACGTTTAACGAGTTTATCATTTTCAATATTATAATCAGGAATGGTATGATGATCGTAAATAGCCCAGTCACCTGCTTTTATCCATTTATTTTTTAAGATGGCTTTTCGGGCTTCCCAAGATTCCGGACAAATATTATGAAGTTGGGTAAATAAAGCGGTAATCACCGTTAATTTGCCCACACTGCCCGGCTGATAGCCCAAAGATTCTTTATGTCCCATATATTTGAGATGCTGCGGATCGGACATATCTAAAATAGTCAAGGAATAATTTCCTGAAGGAATTACTTTTTTCAATTTTTCAGCAAAAGCTTCATCTTCCTGTAAAATTTCAGAAATACTGTCTTCTACTTGAGTAAGTTGCAGTTTAATACAATTCAACGGAAGTTGCGCTCCGATTGGTAAACCTAACTTTTGGGTAGAATCGTTTTTAATTCGTTCTAAACGTAAGAGTCTTGAAATTCCGGTAGATTCGTACCCATCAATAGGGTAGAAGCTTAAGGTAAAAAAGGAGATGAATCCTAAACCAAGGAAAATGAATAATAATTTTTTATGAGACATATGTTGAATTAAATCTGATGTTGTAAACTTATTTTTTGCTGCGTATCAATTTCTGGCGTAAGCGATTGTAGATATTCTGAACTCTGCGCGTTCTTATTCTCCACAAACGGACGTATTTGAAATAACCATAGTTTATTATCTTTAAAACCAAGTTCCACATCGTAAGGACCAACATTTTCTTTGCTGGTTTTTTCAGGCATGGTTTTTCTTATATTTTGTGCAAAATCTTCCAATTGTTTGATGTTTGCTGAAGAAAGGATAGATTGATTAAAACTAGTTGATTTCTTATCCAAACCTCCATTTGCCGGCAATCGGTTATAATAAGTTTCCCGTGCAGGAGAAAGTAAGCGGTCTTCCCCATGGAGATCAATTAACCAAGCTTCAGCCGATTGACCATCTACCGCGCCACCGGCACCTCGGCTAAATGCTACCGTTAAATCGTTGGGATTGTTGTTGATAATTCCTTTGGTAATCATCACTCCTGAATAATCTACATCTACAGAAGGAATAATTAAAATAGAAGGAAACACATTTTCAGGATTTTCTAAATATTGTTGTCTCCATTTAAAACTACGTTCAGTATAAGGAGAGGCCCAAACATCTTTAATCCCTTGAATTATTTTTTCCCGATCCCGAACATTAAAAACCGTAAGATTAAGTCCCGCACCAGTGAAATTCCCTAAATCTTCCATATTGGTATCACTTCTTAAAAATACCGGTGTTCCACCAATGGAAGTTCCAAAATTGGTTTGAAAACTACGTTCCAAATCATTCACAAAATTAGGAACCAATGGCATTTTTTTTATCGCTTCCCGCAATAAGGTTAATCGGTCTAAGGTACAATGTTGTACTTCGGTTTCAGGAATATCGTTTTTTCGCATTTGTTGTGCTTGGGCAAAGCTCGCTTTCAAATATTCCCAATATGAACCTTCTTGTTTGGGCATTGGTAAATTCATATGTTCCCTAAAAATTCCGAATGGAACAACGACGCCATTCACCACATTGTTGGGAAACATACTTTTTAATTGACCCAGATTTGCAGCTTTGGGGCCGCAGATAATGCCTGAACTTTTTGCGTCAACTTCCGTTAAGTTTAAAGGTGAAGTTTGCCGAAGGTTGATGCGTTCTACGGGGACGCTAATTTTTTCTTGTTGGCGTTCGCCTTCTTCTTTAAAAAGTGATTTTTCTTCAGAAGACATTTCATCTTCAGCTTTCATAATAACGGTTCCTTTTTCAGAAACTGCATAGAAAACCATTTCTCCATCAAATTTTTGCAGGTCTTCCAAATTTTGATTGCTCAACACAGCATTGGGGATTCCTAAATTTCTCGCTAATAACTGAACGTGAGAAACAAGGTTTCCTTCAGAAACGGTAGCAATACCGGCAACTGGTTTTAAATCTGAAGGTGGTTTTTGAAAAATGTAAATATTTTCGGGAGAAACTTCTATTGCTTCCGGGTTATCTTCAACTACAATTAATTTCCCTAACGCATAACCAGGATTTAATCCTCTAAACGAACTTTGGTTATCCAATTCGAAAACTTTATTGGAGAGTTTGGATTGTTCCCTTATAAAATTTCCCAGTTCGCTCACCGTTTCTCCTAATCGTAAAGCTAAAGAAGAGCGGACGCGATCGTCTATAAAACCGGAAGCTTTCGGTTCAAAAGCATTGTATTTTTCTACTACATCACTGTAGATGGCTTTTACCATCGCTGCACTCCATTCTACTTGACTACGGGCAACAGCTAATTTTTGGTTGAGATCTTCCAGCGTAATTTCATTTAAATTATCGAGTTGAAGTAAATGATCTACTTGATTCCATTCCCACCACTCAACATTTCCCGCGCTGGCAGAAGCTAAACTCAAAGCATATACTTTATCTAATTGTTCCAACAGGGAAGAAGGTTTCCATTCCGGGGCGGTTTTAAAAATGATTTCTTCTAATTTAACCGAAAGATCTAAGGCGATTAATTGGTCGGAAGTGCTTTGCACGTGTGGCAATTCAGTTCTTATTTCACACATTAAATTAGCGGCATCTTCAATTAAATGCTGATGGGAAATGGAATCTTGAGATTGACTTCCGAAATTTTCCAATTGAGTTCTTAAAAAGGTTCCCTGCGGAAAATTAACTGCTTTTTGTTGGAAGTAACTTAAATCGATAGGCGAGTAGAAGTTTTTCATCGCAGTGGTTAACGAATCGATTTCTTTTTTTTGTTCAGTAGATAAATCCTTTTCGTGTTCTTCTCTGAACTTTTTTACGAGTTGAATGTCTGTTTTATCGGGTTGCCCGTGAATTTTGGTTCGGGCGTCCATAAATTTGGGGTATTCTTCAGCAATAGTTTTTGATAAACTCCGAATGGTCTGTGATTCTTTGGTGTCTTCATTATGAGGAATATCTTGAAGGCTTTGACGGATGAGGTAGAAGTTTTCTTCAATACGGTCATTACTTAGCAACAACCAGTTGTAAAAATATTTTCCCCATTCTTGTTCATCTTCCGACTGAACGGAACCCCGGTAATATTGGGCTTTTTCCATAATCCAGCCATTATCTACGCTTTCTAAATAATTGTTGAGCTGGTATTGTTTTAAACGGGAATGTTGATGGTTGGCATCCCAGAAATTGCCTTTGTCGGTATAGGCCAAAATATCTGCAAAGAAAATATGGTTTTTCTCTTGCAGTTGAATGGTTATGGGTTTGTAACTGGCATGTTGAATTCCGCCAATTTCATCAGGACAAGGGTCTTTAGAATCCCGCTGTGTTCCATCATCACAAAACCATTCAATTTTTAAATAAGGTCCGCGGTGAAGGTTTCGGTATTCTTCAATAATTTCTTGAATACGCTCATTGGAAATTTCTTGTGCTGAAATGTTTCCGAAGAAAAAAATACTAAGAACAAGTAATATTCTAAATTTCATAGATTAGTTTTAGCCTAGAGTAAGTTAAACCCTTTCTTGCAAAACTAACTAAGGTGATTGTTAAATCACTCTTAAATAAATGTTTGAAGACTTATAAAATTTAGAGTTCCAATCGTTTAAGTTCTTTGTAATTTCTATGTAGTTTTTTAAGCAAAATTCCATAAAGAAGGGAATAAATTAACCACAGTACTACTACAAAAATGATAATTACCAGCAATCCAAAACCTATAGCTTTTGGCCAATTCATATCTTCCCTGATATTATCAAAATCACTGCTGTACAGCAAGGTGAAAATAAAAGTGACAAAGGCTGTTATTGCTGAAGAAGCCAAAACATAGAAAATGTAATATTTTACAATTTTTCTGGTCTTAAGAATATTTTTCATTAACAAGTAAGCGCTATCGGTTGTAGAAATGGCTTTGTACCGTTTATAAAATTTATAGATGAAAAATAGCGTGATAGCGTAGGAAACGATGTAAAATACGATAAAACCATTTTTTAGATGGATGTCCTCTACAGTTTTCCAATATTCGCTATCTGCTAGAAATACATTAAGGAAAACACCTAATGCTAGTTCTCCAAGGCTAATGAAAAATATCCATTTCACGATAGAAGAAGATTTCTTCAATAAAATGGGGTAAATTTCTTGAGCTTCTATATGCGGAAGATTTTTTTCTTGCTTCTTCCAGTCTTTTTTTAATAATTCTAATTCATCCATGGGCTTACGGATTTAGTATGCTTCTCAGCTTCTTTTTAATTCGGTTCATCTTCACTCTTGCATTTACTTCAGAAATACCTAACGTATCAGATATTTCACTATAATTCTTGTCTTCTAAATAAAGAAATACCAAGGCTTTATCAATATCGTTTAGTTCTTTAATGGCAGCGTACATTACAGAAAGTTGCTTTTCAGTCGTATCATCATATTCTTCAGCTTTAATTTTAAAAGCAACATTTTCAAATTCCTGGGTTTTAATTTTACGTTTAGATTTCCGGTAAAGAGTGATGGCGGTATTCAAGGCCACTCGGTACATCCAGGTACTAAACTTGGCATCTCCCCTAAATTTAGGATAAGCTTTCCATAATTGGATGGTTATCTCCTGAAATAAATCGTTATGCGCTGCTTGGTCGTTGGTATATAGCCTGCAAATTTTATGAACGATGTTTTGGTGCTTCTCTAAAAGCGCTACAAAAGTATGTTCAGTTTTTTGGCTCAATTTTAAATAAGTTTCCTAATTAGTGTTCCGGTTTACTAATTTGTTACATTTTTTTCAGAAATTATAACAATGCTAACATAATAATTGCTCTACGGGTTTTAGTTTTGTGTAAATTCAATTTCATTTTATGAATATTCCAACTTCTAATTTACCTACTGTCGCAATTGTTGGTGGAGGTTTTGCCGGCATGAACGTCGCCAAAAAACTAATAAAACTTCAAAAATTTCAGGTAGTCTTAATCGATAAACGTAATTATCATACATTTCAGCCTTTATTGTATCAGGTTTCCACTTCTAGTTTAGAACCCGATTCTATTGCTTATCCACTTAGAAAGTTGATTACCGAAAAGAAAAATGCCTTTTTTAGGTTGGCAGAAGTGACTTCCATTGATGCTGAACATACCAAGATTTTTTCAGATATAGGTGAATTGACCTATGATTATTTGGTGTTGGCGACCGGTTCCAGGACTAATTTCTTCGGAAATGAAGCTGTGGAAAATAATGCAATGTGTATGAAGACCATCCCGCATGCACTAAACATTAGAAGTTTAATTCTAGAGAATTTGGAACAAGCGACCATTACGAAAGATAAAAAAGTGCGTGAGCGCCTATTGAATTTTGTAATTGCAGGAGCAGGACCAACGGGAGTGGAGTTGAGCGGAGCTATTGCTGAAGTGAGAAACAATATTATCCCAAAAGATTATCCCGATATTGATATTTCTGAAATGAAAATTCACCTTTTGGAAGGTTTAGATAGAGTATTACCTCCTATGTCTGAAAAATCATCTGTGAAAGCTGAAAAGTTCTTAAAAGATTTAGGCGTACAAATCCACCTAAATACGATGGTACAAGATTATGATGGAAAATTAGTAAAAACGAATACCGATAAAAATTTTGAAACCGAAACATTTATTTGGAGTGCCGGAGTTACCGGAGCGCCAGTACAAGGTTTAACCGCTGAAGCTTTGGTGGAAAAAGCCAATCGTTACAAAGTGAATGTTTTTAATCAAGTGGAAGGTTATGAAAATGTATTTGCGATTGGGGACATTGCGTTAATGCAAAGCGAAAATTATCCCAAAGGACATCCTATGGTGGCGCAACCTGCAATACAACAAGGAAAGCATTTAGCAAAAAACCTAGAGCGAATCATTAAGAAACAAAAACTGGAACCTTTTGACTATTTTGATAAAGGAACCATGGCGACCATCGGAAGAAACAAAGCAGTGGTAGATTTAAAGAAATCGACTTTTGGGGGTTTCTTCGCTTGGTTTATTTGGATGTTTGTTCACCTTTGGTTTTTGGTAGGTTTTAGAAACCGAATAGTGACCTTTTTTAATTGGACGTATAGCTATATTAATTTTGATAGAGCAGCCAGGTTAATTGTAAGACCATTTAAACAACATAAAGAAAAAATGGACGCTGTAGAATAAGATAATAAGTGCAGAAATAATTCGTGAGTTGTGTTGTAAGACGAAGCAAAATTGTATCGGGAACCTAATTAACTTCAAAGCTATTCTCGATACAAAAATCTTCACAGATTTTCACTCGAATTGACGTTCTTAAAGCTAAAATAGTAAAACTAGAGGTCTAATTTAATTTTTATCTAGGTTTAAGTGTACTGGCTTTAGAAAAGAAAAACCCAACGTGCATAAACCCAATACAATAAGAATATAGGCCTTATAGTTTTTGAAAAAACTTAGATTTTCAAAATCAAGGTAAGTGATTCCTATAGCCAAGAAAATCAATGAAATAACGGAAAATGTAATTCGGAACTTTTTCATGACGGTAGGGTTTTGAGGTTAGTAATTTTAAAGAAATTAAATTTACTAAAAATTTATGAATCAATGAGTTAAAATACTCAATTATTTTACAATTGATTAGGACTATTTTTAAAGTTGAATTTATACAAGGCAGAAGAACCGGTAACACTCTTTTCAGCAGAAAGAAAACATTCATTTTCATTAATCATAGTAATTCCTTCAATTTGTATAGACGCTCCCATTTGAGGTTGTAAATTGTGCTTAGCGATAGTTGCATTTAAAAAATTGTTTTCAAAGTCTTTTATAACTAAAATAAAGGGAGTTGGTATTCCATTTCCGGTCAATACAATTTGATTATTGGCTTCATCGTAATCGCCACCGGTAATTAAGCCTTCAGATTTTATACTGCTTACTTTATTTAAAATATACTCTCCTGGTTGTTTGCTTATTTTATAAATATCGGTTTCCTTGTTTTCCCAGTTTTTGGTGAATATATATAAGTGGTCTTTGTAACTCACTAAAGCTTCAGCATCAAAATTACTATTGAACCTTGCCGGATTAAACTCTATTTGATTGGCATAACTGAATTTTATTTTTTCGGCGCTAACAGTATCTTTCTTCAAAAAATCTTCTTTTGATATTTTATAAATCTGAAGGTTTTTTCTGCTTCCTAAGTTATTCCCGAAATCACCCACATAAATAAAACCTTTATCGGTAGTAATATCTTCCCAATCGTGGTTTTTTACATTACCCACTACTACGGTTCTTTTTACTTCACCCGTTTCTGGACTTATTTCATATAATTCAGGTTCTTCATCAGAATCGTTGTGGGTAATTAATTGGTTATCTACTAAAGCTAAGCCAGAAGATTCATTTACTTTACTGTCTAAAGAAGTAAGCATTGGTACGTCTTCTCCAAAGCCACGGGCTAAAAATAAAAAGCTGATGAGTATTAAGTGCGTGATTTTCATAAGTAACGATTTCTAAGTTTTTTGTCTTTGTTGTCATTTTATATTTAGAAATCATTGTACCGTTTCAATTTTTATAAGTGAATTTTTTTAAATTTACTGAAATTCAGTTGTTTATATATTTTTAATTGTGGATATAAAACTTGTTGAATTATTAAATTCCACACCCAAGTTGTGGAATTTTTACACAGGTTTACGTAAATTATATGTGATTAGTTTATCATTCATCTAATCTGAATGAAAAACTTTATATTATTTTCTTAAATTCTCAATAATAGAAGATTTTAGAGTAGTTAAGATTATAATAGGTAATGATTTTCTTCAGCTAGGTTATCAAAAAATTCCATTAACTTATCGTCGTGATCTAAATTCAGTTTTTTTCTTAATCTATATCTTGCTGTTTCTACGCCACGGGTCGAAATATTAAGTAGCGGGGCAATTTCTTTGTTGGTTAATCCCATTTTGATAAAGGCAGATAGACGCATTTCTTTTTTAGAGAGGGAAGGGGCGATTTCTTTTAGGTTTTTAAAGAAATTTTGATGAACTCCCTCAAAATTTTCATCAAACACTTTAAAGTATTCTTCGTCTATTTTGTTTTGATGTAATTTTTGGAAGATTTCAAGAACTTTTTGTTTCGAGTTTCTATTTTTTACAATGCTTTTCAACTCTTTCAAATCGTCTTGTAAGGTGTGGAAGAAATTCTTTTTATTAACCAATAACATCGTGTAATTGGCTAGTTCTTTACTTTTTTGGATAATATCTTTTTCTAAATGTTCTTTGTCTTTTTCTACTTTCTCTTTATCCTTTTGAAGTTTTAGTTGTTCTATTTCCAATTGAAGGAGTTGATTGGTACGTTGTTCCCGTAAAATGGTTTTTTCGTTTTCTCTGGTAATTTTATTTCTTACCAATTTTTGGGTGATAAATACGAGAATGAAAAATAGAAGTACATAAGAAAAATAAGCCAAATTAGTTTGGTACCATTTAGGTTGAATATAAAAACTATAACTCGCTACACCTGCTTCAATCCCTAAGACATTTTTACCTTTAACTTTAAAAGTATAGTTGCCGGGACGTAGTAAATTAAATTCTTTAAACGGTAAGCTTTGCCACGGAGACCAGTTTTTATCGGCATTTTCAAGTTGATAGCTGAAGTCATTACTTAGGTTGTTGGGCATTTTTGGGGCTGCAAAAGAAAACCTGATAGAAGTTAAATTATTGGGCAACTCCAGCGTAGAATCGTTTTGGATAGGTAGGTTTCTTCTTTCATCATCAATCGTATAGGAGATAGAGGTAAATTGCGTCTGAATTTTTTCTTTAGAATTTTGTTTATTGAGGTTGTATAAATATAGCCCGGTATGTGTTCCAATGAGCACTTTCTGCTTATTAATGGGAATAATGGTTTCCATTCCGCGATTAAAAGTTCCTTTAGTTTGTAAAAAAATGTCTTTTATAATATGGGGATTTTGACTTTTGGTTTCAAAATATCCGGCTTCATCATCTTGAATCACCCAAGTTTTAGCTTCATCCTGTACTATTTTTCGAGTATTTTTGGTGGTGTCTACAATTTTATTGAGAGGTTCAAAAGGAGTAAACTGTTTAGTAGATTCCTTAAATTCATAAATCCCTTTATTGGTAGTAAAAACCGTTTGATGATTCCACTTAAATACATTCACATTAAAAGGAGATGGAAGTCCGTTGTTATCGGTATAATGGTCTATGGCAATCGTTCTTTTTAAATCTTCACTAATCGTTATTTTATACACCCCTTTGTAACCGTGACATACCCAAAATGAATTTTTTTGAGTAGCCTTTAAAATATCCCTGGCCGATTCATCAAAACCTTCCACTTTATTTTGAATGTTCCAGGAACCCTTTTCATTTTTTAAAATATAGATACCATTATAAGTACAAACCAAAAAAGTGTCTAGGTGATTGGGAAAAGGAATCACTTTCCAGACCCCGTTGGTGTTTCCGATTCTTGTGGTGGTAAAGTCCTCATTAATTTTAAAAAGTCCTTTATTGTGGCCAACTAACAGGCTGTTGTTAAAGTGAGAAATACTCCAAGCTTGTCCCTGTAAACTCTCAATTTTATTAAAATGATTTGGAGTACGCACATTCTCTGTAAAATATACACCCTGATTGGTAGCAATAAATAAACTAGCATTATCGATCAAGGCATCGTACACCGAAGCCCGATTAAAAATAGTAGTGCGCGGGCTACTGTAATTAATCTTGTCTAAACCATTATCAAGTAAAGCCCAAATATTATTTTTTTTGGTATGGTATAAATTTAAAACCGTATTCCCCTGTAAGTTATTAATAGCTTGAATAGTATAGTTCTTGCTATTTTTATTAAGAAGTAAAACTCCACTACTTAGTGTACCCAAATAAATAGTTTCGTTTCGTTGAATGGCAGAAATAACTTGATCGTTGTTTTTTGAAAAAAGTTGTTGAGCTATTTCGTACTTATTATTTTTTGGAATATAAATATTACCGGCACCGGAAATTAAATCAAAATGATTAGTGATATGAACAATCTTTTCATTGTTATACTTTTTCCGGTCAATCAACTTTTGTATTTGATTGGTTTGGAGATCCACTTCAAAAATTCCTTCATCAGCATCCTGAACCAGAAACCTATTATTCACCACAAACGACTCAATAAATGTATTTTTAGAGGGTATTTGAGTGACGCTATTATTTTCAACAATAAAAAGTTTCTTAAAACTCCTAAAAATTACTTTATTCTGAATCACATTGATTTGCCAGATATTTTCAAAATCTACATTTTCGAGCTGTAGGTTTTCTTTTAATGATTTAAATTGAAAATTTCCAAACTTATCTTTTTTAACAATGCCCAATTCATGATAACCCCCGGCATAAATTACCCCGGAAGAATCTTTCGCTAAACTTCTTACTGAAGAAGAATTAGGTAAAGAGGTATATTTCCAATGGCTGCCATCGTAAATTAAAACCCCATCATTATTTCCAAAATACATCAATCCTTCTTCATCTTCAACCACGCTCCAGAATTGAGAATCAGCATTAAAATCTGTTCTTGAAAAATGATTGATACTTGGATTTTGGGATTGATTAAAATAGTCTTGAGAGGAATTTAAATCTTGAGCCCAACCCCAAAGCAGGCATAAATTACAAATGAGAATAAATAAAAAATTCTGTCTAAACAAAGTGGTATTCTTATTTTTTATCATTCTTATTAATAAAATAGTAGTTTTTGACACCGAAAAACTAACGATTACTATTCTTAATTAGTCGTTAAAGACTAAAACTAATCGTAAATATACTAAAAAAATAAAAATATAAAATTCTGTTTTATAGAATTTTACTGTAATTGAAGTAGGATTGATGTAGTGTTAAATTATTGTGAAGTAATTAAAGTGTAGATGAAAATTAAGATGAAAATAAAGCTTTATCTAATTTCACAGAAAATTTTTAACACAAACCGAAATCGTTTTCGAGTTATTTAAAACAAAGCTTTGTAATTAATTTTCTAGAACTAATTACTCGATGAAAATAGGTCATTTAAACTTTTATACATGGGAATAAAGAATTATTTAGTTTGTTGTTTTTCCTTATTTGGTTGTATCGTATTTGCACAACAGGAGCGAAGCGGTCAAGTTACAGAAGATGAAACCAACATGCCTATACCGGGCGCTAATGTGGTGATTAAAGGAACAAATAAGGGAGTAGTAACCGATTTTGATGGGAAGTATTCTATTGAAGCGGAAGCTCAAGATACATTGGTGTTTTCTTACATAGGTTTTCGTACACAAGAAATTGTTGCGGGAACCAATAATACCATCAACGTATCTATGATTGAAAATGCCGAGGCATTATCAGAAGTAGTAGTGGTAGGCTATGGTTCTCAGAAAAGAGAAGATATTACGGGGGCCGTTGGTGTAATTGACGCTGCTGAAACTTTTGAAGAGCGTCCTAATAATGATTTAGGTTCTTTGATACAAGGACAAGCAGCCGGAGTGCAAGTTTTAAAAAGTTCTGGAAAGCCTTCGGCAGGATTTAATATTCGGGTGCGGGGAACAAGCTCGATAAGCGCAGGAAGTGATCCTTTATATGTTATCGATGGAGTTCCTACTACAGATACTCGTTCTTTAAATCCATCAGATATAGAAAGTATTTCAATCTTAAAAGATGCTTCTTCGGCAGCTATTTATGGAGCTCAAGGTGCAAACGGTGTAGTTTTAATAACCACAAAACAGGGTAAATCTGAGAAGGCTCAATTTCAATTCGATTCTTATGTGGGAGTTGCTCAGGTTTGGAAAACCTTAGACGTATTAAATGCGGAACAATACCGGGATTTAATGACAGAATTGGGTTATAATACACAATGGGAGCAATATAGCGAAAATACAGATTGGCAAGATAAAGTCTTTAGAGATGCCTTGTCACATAACTATCAACTTTCGGTATCAGGTAAGAATAATGGCACTCAATATTACATTTCTGGAGGATATTTAAATCAAGAAGGTGCGGTAAGAAGCGCCAAAATGGAGCGCTTTAGTTTCAAAACTAATTTATCTAAAGAAGTAAATGATTGGCTAAAAATAGGGACCAATATTAACTATACTCATTATTCAGATGTAGATGTGACCGATAATGCGGCTGTCAATCAAGGTGGGGTTTTATTAGGGGTTTTGGCAACACCACCCAATATAGGGGTTTATACCGAGGAGGGGACATTTACCAGTAATCCTTTTCAGGACTGGGAAAACCCGATTTCAAGTACAGATGGTGCAGACAGAGGATATAAAAATCAACGTTTATTGGGAAATATTTATACAGAAGTAGATTTCTTTAAGCACTTTACTTTCAAAACCAATTTCGGGATAGATTTTAATGCAGATCGCTATGATTATTTCTTAGATCCATTTAGAACGAGTTATGGTAGAGCTTTAAACGGTTCTAGTCAATACAATACTAATATCAATAACTACTTTATTTGGGATAATACATTAAGCTATAAAAACAAATTTGGAGATCATAAAATTGAAGGATTAGTTGGTAGCGTATTTCAAAAAAACCGATGGGAATATAGTAATATTGAAAGAAGGAATTTTGCGAGTGCAGAGATCACTACCCCTGGAGCTGGATCTGAAATTGTTGGGGCTAGTGCAGGGAAAAGTGAAAAAACCAATGCTTCCTTTATTTCAAGAATAAACTATGATTACAAAAATCGTTATTTATTAACCGCTAATTTTCGGGCAGATGGTTCAAGTAACTTTGGCCCTAACAATCGTTGGGGATACTTTCCTTCTTTTTCTGTGGGTTGGAGAATTTCGAGAGAATCATTCTTAGAAGACGTAGATTTATTGTCTGAACTTAAGTTAAGAGCTGGTTGGGGTATTGTTGGGAATGATGATGTTGGCTCTTATGCATATCTAGCACGTGTAGGTAGTGGAGGTAATTATCCAATTGGAGGGCAAACTATGCCGGGAACTTATCCTGCAACTATTGCTAATAATGATTTAAAATGGGAAGAGTCAGAACAAACTAATTTAGGGATCGATTTAGGATTATACGATGGTAAAGTAACATTCTCTGCAGATGCGTACATTAAAAAGAATTACGATTTATTATTAGATGTACCTATGCCTACAGGAACAGGATTTAGTTCAGCTATTCAAAATGTGGGTGAGATAGAAAATAGAGGGCTTGAGTTTCAGTTAAATACTATTAATTACAGTAACGAGAACTTTACTTGGAGAACTTCTGCCAATTTATCTTTTAACAGAAATGAAGCTAAAGACATCGTTGGGCAAGTAATTACTCGAGGTGGTGTAGCAAGTAGAGGTAACGTAAGTTTAATAAGAGAAGGAGAACCATTAGGAACATTTTACGGTTATGTTTGGGGTGGTGTAGGTCCTGCAACAGGAAATGTTTACTACATCAACCAAGATGGTGAAAGTACTTTTGAACCTACTGCAGATGATAGAAGAATAATAGGTGATCCTAATCCAGATTTTATCTACAGCTTAGGAAATACATTTTCCTATAAAGAATTTGGTTTAGATATTTTCTTACAAGGTTCACAAGGGAACGATATCTTTAATGCCACCCGTTTACAAATGGAGTCGATGATAGATTCTAAAAACCAATTGGCTTCAGTACTTGATAGATGGAGAGAGCCTGGAGATATTACCGATATTCCCAGAGTGAATACTGAAGCAAGTACCGATAATTCAAGACTATCAAATCGTTATGTTGAAGATGGTTCTTATTTAAGATTCAAAGCAGTAACCTTTAGTTACAACTTCAAACAAAATACCTTAGATAAACTCCACCTAAATGCATTGAAATTTTATGTGACTGGTGAAAATTTAATCACCATTACAGACTATTCCGGTTTTGATCCTCAAGTTAATGCTTTTGGAGGTGATAATGCGGTTCAGGGAGTAGATTTTGGTACCTACCCACAAACTAGAAATGTAATTTTTGGAATGAATGTAAGATTTTAAAAAAGAGTGATGAATATGAAAAGTTTAAGAAAATATATTATTTATTCAATGTTAATTGGTTCGCTGGCTTCTTGTGATGATGAGTTAGATTTAAAACCAATTTCAGAAGAAACAGCAGCCTCTGCCTACGCTACAGGTCCGCAAATACAGGCTGCATTAACCGGGGTTTATGAATCCTTTCAATCTTCCGATTATTATATCTGGGATCGGGTGATTTATCAAGATGTACGTTCAGATAATTATTACGCTGGTGGTGACAATCCTGAAATATTTCAATTTGATCGTGTAGAAGTTACTCCTACAAATTCCAGAATTTACGGAATGTGGGGAAATGTCTATAATGCCATTTCTAAAGCAAATGTGGTTTTAGAAAATGCCCCTTTAGTTGAAGAAAGAATAACTGAAGAAGAGCGGGAGCAAATCATTGGTCAAGCTTATTTTTTAAGGGCATTTAATTATTTTCATTTAGTTAAAAACTATGGTGGAGTACCCTTATATTTAGAATTTATTAGCTCTCCAGACCCAAGTGTTACTAGAAAACCTCGGGCTACAGAAAGTGAAGTTTATGCACAAATTCTTTCAGATTTAGAACAGGCTCTCAATAGATTACCAGATGATTATGGGGAGGATGCAAGCGAAAATAAAGCAAGAGCTACAAAAGGAGCGGCAAATGCACTTTTCGCTAAAGTTTATGCACAAATGCCAACACCAGATTATGCGGAAGTTGTTGAACACGCAGATGCCGTGATTTATAGTCCGGCAGGTTACAGTCTACTTCCTAATTATGCTGATCTATTTAACGGAAATAATTACAATAATTCTGAGTCAATTCTAGAAATTCAATTTTTAGGAGGAGATGAAGGTAACTGGGCACCACAAATGCATTTACCACCTTCTATTAGTGGAGATACGTGGAGAAAATTTGTTACTCCTTCAGTAGATTTAGTAGATGCTTTTGATGCACAAGGAGATGACATAAGAAAAAATGCTACCATTCTTTTTGAAAATGTAGGTTGGATAGATGAATACTGGGGAAATACTCCTAATAGCAGTGTGCCCTTTGCTTACAAATGGAAAAATGCAAGTGCGTGGAATAGTGCAGATAATGAATACTTACTTCGCTTAGCAGATATTATGTTATTAAAGGCAGAAGCTTTAAATGAGTTAGGACAAACAGATCAAGCTGAAGAAATTGTAAATACTATTAGAGATCGAGTAGAATTAGATCCTTTAACGGAAGAGCAAACTGCTTCACAAAGTGCAATGAGAGAAGCTATTCTAACAGAGCGTCGTTTAGAACTGGCTCAAGAAGCAAAACGGTGGGACGATTTAATTCGATACGACAGAGCTATTGAAGTAATGAATAGTGTCGACGATGTAGATCTAAGTACTGGACAGTCTGTTAATTATAATGTAACCGAAAAAGATTTGTTATTACCTATTCCGCAAGATGAAATAGATAGAAACCCCAATTTAGAACAAAACCCAGGATACTAAAATGATGAAGAAATTTTTTATACATATAGCCATAGCAGCCACATTCATAGCTTGTTCAGACGACGATATTAAACGCTATCCTCCTCCAAGTACCGGAGGCGGTAGTGGCAATGAAGTGGGAACCGCCCAAATTTGGTTAACAAGTGGCGATGAAAGCAGATTGCTTTCTCCTCAAGATAACCTAAGTATTATTGATAATAACGAAACTTCTTATCCTTCAATTACAATTAATGAAGATGAGCAAATGCAAGAAATTGAAGGTTTTGGAGCAGCTTTAACGGGTTCTTCGGCTTATTTGATTAACAATTTAAGCACTTCTCAGAAAAACAGTTTACTCTCTGATTTGTTTGACCCAGAAAGCGGAGCAGGAATGAGTTATTTAAGATTAACCATTGGCGCTTCAGATTTTTCTTTAGAAGACTTCACTTACAATGATATGCCGCAAGGGCAGGAAGATCCAAACTTAGATAATTTTTCTATTGCCCATGACGAAACACACGTGATTCCCGTGGCAATCGATATTTTAAATATAAATCCAGAAGTCAAGTTTATGGGAAGTCCATGGAGTGCTCCGGCTTGGATGAAAGATAACGAAAGTTTATACGGCGGAAAATTAGAAGAACAGTGGTATTCCACCTACGCTAATTATTTCGTGAAATATATTCAAGCTTTTGAAAATCATGGAGTTTCCATTGATGCCATTACCCCACAAAATGAACCTTTGCATACAGCGGGTTATCCAACGATGCGTATGGAAGCTCAAGAGCAAGCTAACTTTATTAAAAGTGCATTAGGACCTGCTTTTGAAGAAGCAAATATTTCAACTAAAATAATCGCATACGATCATAATTTTGATGAAGCAGGTTATCCTATGACCGTTTTAGATGATTCAGAAGCTAATCCTTACGTTTCAGGAAGTGCCTTTCATGCCTATGCAGGAGATGTAAATGCAATGTCACAAATTCATAATGCTTATCCTGATAAAGGGCTTTATTTTACAGAAATTTCAGGCGGGGAATGGAGTACCGATTTTGCGAGTAATTTAAGATGGTATATTCAAAATATATTAATGGGGTCTACCAAAAACTGGTCTAAAAATGCGTTGTTCTGGAATTTAGCCCTAAATGAAAATTACGGACCCACTAATAACGGTTGTCAAGATTGTAGAGGAGTAGTCACGATAAATTCTTCTGGAGAAGTAGAAAAGAATGAAGAATATTATGCGATTGCGCATTTTTCAAAATTTGTGAGACCGGGTGCACATCGAATTGGTTCTTCAGATTTTGGGGATAATTCAGGCTTAACAGGGGTGGCTTTTCAAAATCCTGATGGAAGTAAAGTCTTAGTCGTGCTTAACGAAACCCCAACTTCTACAACATTTTCTGCGATTATGGGAGAAAATAGATTTGATTGTACTATAGGGGAAGAAAGCGTAGTTACCATTACTTGGGAATAAAACTAAAAATTTAGAAAGATGAAAAAATATTATATATACCTAGTCATTTGTTTATCGGTTTTCAGTTTTTTTAGCTGTGAAAACGATGATAATTTAGATCCTATTGGAAACTGGGAATTATCCCAACCAGAGTTAATCTCACCGGAAACGGAAGAAGAAATCTTGCTTCAAGAAGACCGGGCCAATGAAAAATTTTATTTTGAATGGGAAGAAGCTGTTTCTACCGCAGGTTTTCAAGTTCGTTATGAGCTTCAAATAGATACTTTGGGAAGTACCGATCACGAATCTCCTATTTTAAGTATTACTTCAGATAATAATGGGAAAGAAACTTCAGCAAGTATCCAAGCTTCAGCTTTAGATTTGGCTTTATCCTACGCTGGTTATTCTGCCAATGAAACTTCAGAAGTAGAATGGACGGTAGTCGCAATTTGTCAGGATACAAAAACTTACGCGACAAGATCAATTAATGTAACTCGATTTGAGAATGAATATGTTCCCAATCAATTGTTTATAGCAGGAAGTGCTACCGAAGTAGGATCTAATATTTCAGCAGCAATCCCTATGCGCCATTTAGAAAATTCTTCAGGTGAATCTACTTTTATTTTTGAAGCTTATACTTCGTTAGATGCAGGAGGTTCTTTCAAATTATATAGCAACCAAGAATTACCGGCTCATCAATATGGCGGCGGCGAAGGAACTATCGAAAAAAATGGAACTCCGATTACAGTTGAAGAAAGCGGGCAATATCGTATTACCGTAAATTTAAATGATAATACCTATTCGCTTTGGAAAATTGAACATTGGAGTATTGTAGGAAGCGTTATTCCCAATGCTTGGGACGGAGATGAACCTTTAGAATATATTGGGGGTGGAGTTTGGGAAACCACTATGTTTTTAACAGTACCTAACGGAGAAACAGCTGGGGGTTTTGTATTTAGGGCCAACCAAGATTGGGGATATTTGCTAAAAAGAATTCAAGGAACTTCCAACCAGCTTTATATGGAATCTCAGACAGGTGATGCGGGCATAAGCATTGAAGATATTCCATTAAACAATTCTGGGGAATTTACGGTGACTTTAGATTTATCGGGAGATACGTATACCTATAATTTAGAAAGTAACTTAAGTGCCCCTTCAGAAACCCCTTCAAGTTTATTTTTATTAGAAAACGGAACTTCTATTACTGAACTTAATTTAGATGGTGATACATTCACTTCAGAATATCTTCCACTGCAAGCAGGAATGAGCTATACCTTAAATAGTGCTCAAGATGGATCAGGTACTTCCTATTTCACTTCGAACATTATAGGAGCTACAGATAGTCCCGATGGCGATAGTGTAGCAAGTGGTTTTTCATTTGTAGAAGGTGAAGGGGAATTTGGGGTAGATCACGATCAGGCCTATAAATTAACTTTTAATTTTGCTGCCGGCAGTGGAAGTTGGCAATATTACAACCTTAAACTTTTTCATTGGGATCCGAGTGATTGGGACGGGCGTAATGAATTTGCGATGACTTATGTTCACCCGATGCAATTCACGACTACCCAAAACTTAGAAGCAGGATATAACCTAAAATTCAATTCACCTTGGGATGTACAGTTTGGGACACCGGAAGGAGGAGACAATTCTGTGATGAGCGGAAACTTAGTAAATGGAGGTGGAGATTTAAATCCGATCACACAATCGGGTAGTTATCAAGCCACTTTAAATTTTGATTCAACTTATTCTAACGCAACTTTCGAAATAACTGCTGAATAAAAATAAATTTCACTAAACCTTTCTAAGCAGATGATCTTAGCCAATCATCTGCTTAGGTATTTTAAATAAATATGAAAAAATTACTTCATAAATGTATCGGGATTTCTTTAGGTATTACAATGTTATCGACATTTAGTTCTTGCATCGGCGATTCTAAAGCAAATTCTTCCGAAGAAAACAATAAAAGTAAAGGTAGTGTTTACATTACCACTTTCGATAAGAGTAAATTATTAGCAGAAAGTGAGTTGGATGAAACCAAGACCCAAACCTCGTCACAACTACCACTTATTAAAATAAATACTGAAAAAACCTACCAAACGATGGATGGTTTTGGTTATACCTTAACCGGTGGTAGCGCAATGCATATTCACCAAATGTCAGATAAAGCTCGTCAAGATTTATTACAAGAACTCTTTGCACGAGATACCAATAGCATTGGCGTAAGTTATTTAAGAATAAGTATTGGCGCTTCAGATTTAGATGCAGCACCATTTTCTTATAACGATCTACCGGAAGGCGAAACCGATAAAAATTTAGAGCATTTCTCTTTGGCAAATGATACACTTCATTTGATTCCGGTGCTAAAAGAAATCATTAAAATTCAACCTGATATTAAAATTTTGGGTTCTCCTTGGTCTCCACCAAAATGGATGAAAACCAATAACGATACTCGCGGCGGAAGTTTAAAAGAAGAATTTTACGATAGTTATGCCAATTATTTCGTAAAATATATTGAAGAGATGAAGGCTGAAGGAATTACGATCGATGCTATTACTGTACAAAATGAACCTTTGCATCCCGGCAACAATCCAAGTTTATTGATGGAAGCTGAACAGCAAAAGGAATTTGTAAAAAATCATTTAGGGCCAATTTTCGAAGAAAATAATATAGAAACCAAGATCATTGTTTATGATCACAATGCCGATCGTCCCGATTATCCCATCACGATTTTAAATGATTCTGTAGCGGCAAAGTATATCGATGGTTCTGCTTTTCATTTATACGGTGGTGAGGTCGATGCGATTTCGAAAGTACACGAAGCGCATCCCGATAAAAACCTTTATTTCACCGAACAATGGGTAGGAGCTCCAGGTGATTTTGCAAAAGAAATGAATTGGCATACCGAAAATTTAATAATCGGTGCGACTAGAAATTGGTGTAAAACTGTTTTAGAGTGGAATGTTGCTGCAGACGAAAATCAACAACCGCATACCGACCGTGGTGGTTGTGATCGTTGCTTGGGCGCAATAACCATTAAAGGAGATGAGGTTACCAGAGAACCTGCGTATTATATTATTGCGCAAGCTTCAAAATTTGTAAAGCCCGGTTCAGTAAGAATCGAATCTAATTTACTGGAAGAATTACCCAATGTTGCTTTTAAAACTCCTGAACGCAAAATTGTAGTGATCGTTCAGAATAAAAACAAAAAAGCAGAATCATTTCAACTTCAATTAGAAAATGAAACGCTTGAAGTGAAATTACCGGCAGAATCGGTTGGTACGTTTGTTATTTAAAAAATCCCCAAAAACTATAAACTTATGAAATTATATTCACTATTTCTGGGAGTGTTTTTGCTCTTCGGAAATTTTGCTCAGGCGCAATTAAATAGTAAAGCCCACGATCAAGAGATTGAGTCGTTAATCAATAAAATGACGATTGAAGAAAAAGTCGGGCAAATGACGCAGATCACGCTCGATGTGATCACCAAAGGAGACGATATTTATTCGAGTTACGAGCCTTTTGAATTAGATCAAGATTCGTTAAACAAAGCTTTGATCGATCATCATATTGGTTCAGTGTTGAATACAGCGAATAACCGTGCGTTAACCCCACAAAAATGGTATTCTTTAATTAGCCAAATTCAAGAAACTGTATTAAAAGATCGATTAGAAATTCCGGTAATTTATGGAGTAGATATGATTCACGGAGCGACCTATACGGTGGGAGCTACAATGTTTCCGCAGCAAATTGGTCAGGCGGCAACCAGAAATCGTGACTTAGTAAAAAGAGGCGCAGAAATTACAGCTTACGAAACGAGAGCGAGCAGTATTTCTTGGAACTTCTCTCCGGTATTAGACTTAGGAATGGATCCTCGATTTCCTAGAATTTGGGAATCTTTTGGTGAAGATCCTTATTTAATTTCAGAACTAGGCGTAGAAATGATCGATGGTTATGAAGGTGAAAACAACGACCTTTCGAATCCGGAACACGTTGCGAGTTCTTTAAAGCACTTTTTAGGTTATCACGCGGCTACTTCAGGGAAAGATAGAACACCTTCTTATATTCCTACTTCAGCATTACGCGAATATCATTTGCCGTCTTTTAAAGCTGCTATCGAAGCCGGCGCGCACACGATTATGATCAATAGCGGAATCATTAATGGAATTCCTGTCCACGCTAATAAAAATTTATTGACGGGCTTACTTAAAGAAGAATTAAACTTTAAAGGTTTAGTCGTGACCGATTGGGCAGATATTGAAAATCTTCACCGTCGCGATCGCGTAGCTAAAGACGATAAAGAAGCGGTGATGATGGCCATTAATGCCGGTGTCGATATGTCGATGGTTCCTTATAAATACGAAGTTTTTTATAATAGTTTGGTAGAATTGGTAAAAGAAGGAAAGGTAAAAGAAGAACGAATCGATGATGCCGTAAGACGAATTTTACGGGTGAAATTTGCGTTGAATTTATTTGAACATCCTACGACCAATCCAAAAGATTATCCTGATTTTGGAAGTAAAGATTTTGAAAATGCAGCTTACAACACCGCAGCAGAATCGATTACTTTATTAAAAAATGAAGAAAATATTCTTCCGTTAGAAAAGAATGCGAAGATTTTAGTGACCGGTCCTAACGCTAATAATATGCGAACTTTAAATGGTGCGTGGACGTATTCTTGGCAAGGTGAAAAAACTCCAGAATACGCACAAGATTATAACACGATTCTGGAAGCACTTCAGCAAAAAGGAAAGAAAAAGAACGTGACTTACGTTCCCGGAGTGAGCTATAAAATGGATGGGAAATATTATGAGCAAGCTCCGGATCAGCTAGAAAAAGCAGTTTCAGAAGCTAAAAAAGCAGATGTGGTGATTTTATGTTTAGGCGAAAATACCTATACCGAAAAACCGGGAGATTTAAATGATTTATATTTAAATGAACATCAGGTAGAATTAGCTCTAAAAGTTGCTGAAACGGGAACTCCGGTAATTTTGGTTTTAAATGAAGGTCGACCAAGAATTATAAGTAAGATCGAACCAAAAATGAAAGCGGTTGTACAGACTTACTTACCAGGAAATTTTGGAGGTGATGCCTTGGCAGATATCTTATTTGGAGAAGTAAATCCTTCTGGGAAGTTACCTTATACTTATCCCAGATATCCAAATGCGACGATCGGTTACATTCATAAACCTTCTGAAGAGCAAAAGAAAGCAGAAGGCGTTTATAATTATGAAGCCGATTACAATCCGCAATACCGATTTGGCGATGGTTTAAGTTATACCACTTTTAAGTATTCAGAGTTGAAAATGAATACAACTGAAATTGGAGCAGGAGAGAAGCTACAAGTTTCAGTAAAAGTAACGAATACCGGAGATAGAAGAGGAAAAGAGGTTGTAGAACTTTACACGTCAGATTTATATGCCAGTAAAATTACTCCGGATGTAAAGCGACTTAGAAGATTTACGAAGATCGAATTAGAGCCTGGCGCTTCTAAAACGGTTGACTTTACAATTTCAACAGACGATCTAAAATATGCCGATCAAAATGGTGAAAGTATTCTTGAAGCTGGTGAGTTTAAAATAATGATCAAAGATCTAGAAGAAAGTTTTTTTGTAAAAGAAGACTAGTTTTCAACTTGTGTTTAAAAGAAAATCCCCTGCAGTTGCAGGGGATTTTTATTTTGTGAAGCTATGAGCTTAACCCCTATAATTTTAGGGCAGCACTTCTTCTAGTTATCGGCGTGTATGTTAAAAAGCATTGGTCTTTGGTATATAATCTCTAGAAAAAGCCCTATGTTAAAAGAATAGAAAGTTTTAGTGGACTTTGATTAATTATAATTGAACCGGGGCACTTCACTGCGATTTCTAAACACAGTATAACTACATCTATCAAAACATTTTCGGGTTGATAGTACACCCTAATATAAGTTCTACATCACTTATCAGGCCGTTAAATGTCCAGATTAAATAACATGTATAGCTATTTTAGGACTAGAAATTTTTTTGTAATCCCTAAACTTTATGAACCGGTCATTTTCTTCGTTAAAAAAGGATTGTGTATTTTCTGGGGTTGCCAAATAAGGCTGAATTTCCCGTGGAGCAAAAAAAACTTTTTAGGAAGAGTTGGGACTAACAGGTAATTAAAATAACTACTAATAGTATTTTATTTATTATTAACCCGTTGTGCATTTAGAAAAAGTTGTGCAAACTGCTAAAAGGCAGTAAGTTGTAGTAACCACACTATAATTTATATGCACAACTTTCAAGCAAATTACGACAAAATACTCAAGGTTTTAAAAGAATTGGATTGTAAAATGGATTATTTAAATCAAATACGCAAACCTAAACTGAGTGATAAACAACTCATTGCTATTGATTTGACAGCAGAGTATATGGGTATTGATAGTGAATGTCAACTTTTTCGAATTTTACCTGATGGTCTATCCGGCAACATAGAGCGGAGTGTCTACAACAGAAGAAAGCGTAAGTTGTTTTCATTTAGGGAATCACTTCGCAAATTAGTGAGGAAGTTGAATAAATCTGAGCATTGTTATATTGTTGACAGTATGCCTTTAGAGGTCTGTAAATTATCAAGAAGCTCTAGAAGTAAAATATGTAAAGAACAAAACTACAGTCTGCCCGAAAAAGGATATTGTGCAAGTCAATCCATCCATTATTATGGGTATAAACTGCACGCTGTCTGTTCTGCGCAGGGTGTTATAGAAAGTATGGATATCAGTCCGGCCTCTGTGCACGATATCAATTATTTAAAAGATGTAAAGCACCAATTAAATGATTGTATATTGCTTGGTGATAAAGGGTATTTGTCGGCAGAATATCAATTGAACCTTTTTGAGTATCATAATATTAGGCTTAAAACCCCTATGAGGACAAACCAGCATAACTATAGGGAGCAGCCGTACGTTTTCAAGAAATCCAGAAAGCGTATTGAAATATTGTTTTCTCAACTTTGCGACCAATTTATGATTCGAAGGAACTATGCTAAATCTTTTGAGGGGTTCAAAAACAGAATATTATCTAAGATTACAGATTACAGCTATGACGGTCATTCAATATATAAACATATTTGAATTCAACAGAAATATCAATAATCTAAAAATCAATATTGCCTAAATGCACAACGGGTATTTATAGTAATTATTTTAACTCTTACTTAAAAAGTCTTTCAGACAGCTTTTATTAAGGTTTTTTGCCTTTTAAAGCTCTATCAATACTACTACTTATTTCTTTTATATGTTTTGGCTTAATTTTATAGGATAGACCTGTTTCATATAATCTAAAAATTATTTCTCCGGTTTTCGCTTCCACTACTTGTAAAAAACGTTCAGCAGTCATTCTTACATACCTTAAATAGTAAAAATTTTCATTATTCATGATTTTTTGATTTAATTCCTCATCAGGGATAACGGTATAGTCATATTCATATTTCTTGAACATTTTTTCGATATTTTCAAGTTCTGAATCTCCATCACTTGCTTTCCAAGGATTATATTTTATACCTACATACGAAGGTACATAAAGCGTATTGTGTGCAAGTTTTTTTAGTTCTGGTAAATAATCAAACTCGTACATCCAAAACTTTTCTCCACTTTCAATAAGATTATTAATTTTCTGAAAATAATTTTTTAGTAAACCGGGGGAATAATTAAAGAAAACATCTTCTGAAAATAGAGAGTTCACAATCTCGTCCATTTTTTTGGATATTGAAGTTTTTATAAAATCATCTTTTGGATAAACATAAAATCGAGCTATTTCAATTTTCGCTTCAGAAAGTATATCCTCATATTTTCTTTCAAGTTTTTTTTCAGAAAGGCCCTGCACTTCTTCACTTATTTCTTTCCCATTGTACATAAAAAAATCTATATAAGTAAAGAGAGAAGTATAGGAGCCGGTTTTCATTTGGATTGTTCGTGTAAAACCACCTAATTCAGCAATTGAATATTGACTACCAAAATAATTTGCACGGTTAAAATTTTCGATATCCACAATTTCGTAAGGGGTAACCGTCCAAACACTGTTCAAAATATCTTCATAAACCTTCTTCTCGTGAATATTGGACAAAACGAATATGGTTTTCGTTTTCTTAAATTTTTCCAGTTCATTATTTTTAAATTTACCGGCCCTTCCTTGATGATTAGGAGCTACTGAAATTTGAGAAAATAATTGTAAATGAGCTAACACAAAGAATAGTAGTAAAGTTTTAAGTTTCATGATATTGAATTGTTAAGGTTAATTAATCTTAGGTTTTATTCACAACTGGTGAAATAGGCTAAAACAGTTTGTCCGAATCTGCTTTATCATTGGTTACGGTTAAAACCACGTTGTAATCATATTCTCCAGATTGATTGAAATAGTAGGTATTTATTATAGTTTTCAACCGGAGTTAATTCTGGTTCGCCATATTTATTGGCAAGCCAATCCATCATAAATTCAAAGTTTGGATCGTTCGGGTAGAATTCAACATTTGTATTTTTATATAAATACTCATCGTCTAACTGATTCTTTATTATCTTATATCTTACCTCTTCCACACCATTTTGTGGTTGGTAAAATTTATATAAAGCTTCCGTTTGCCCCACCATATCATCTGGCTCGAAGAGTTTGGTTAAAAGTTCTTCTTCTGAAATACAAAACCCTAAAAATGGTTCTGTAAAATCGGTTAATAACCTTTTTTTACTACTTGAAGAATCATCGGAAGAACAACTGAAGTTTAAAAAAGTAATTAAGATTAAGGTAGTAATTGTAATATTTGTTTTCATTTTATATGATTTTTATTTAATAATATTTGTTTTTTACTAATATGATGAAATCCTGAATCGAACCCATCTAACGGCTGGAAAGGTTCATGGTGACGATCTGTTAATTTTTAAGTGTTTTCGACGATTGATATTTAGCTTGCGTAATTGTATTGTTTTGGTGTTAGTGCCTTTAAGTTAGATAACGTCTAAGGCTATATTTTCTTTTAAAATAGAATATCTGCATTACGTATATTAGTTTGGTTTTTTAAATTCGGCTACCAAATTATGATTGGTGTTAGTCGTCATAGTATAATCTAACATATTTACAAACAGCTCTGTAAGAAAAATACCCTGATATTCTTCTTCTTTAGAGCTTTTTATATTTTTCTGGATTTTAGGATTTAAAAAATATTTGTTAAATTTTTTATACGCTTTAGAAATCTTGTTTTGGTCTTGGGCTTTAAGGTATTTTTTTAAAACCGAAGTTTGAAATAATGCCATTGTGTTAGTAATGTTATTGACGATAAAGTTAAAATTTTAATATAAATATAGTTTAAACGTAATAATTTCACCAAAAAAAGTAGGGCAAATGTTAAAATCTAGAAATGAGATATATAGTGTTCACAACCAATAGATAGGGGAGCACCGGCTAAATAACAAGAAAAATCTTTTGGTTTTTACTATCTTAGAATGACGAAAAGATAGGTAAACTTGAACTTGAAGTCGAAGCTAAAATTGAAGTTTTTTTATGTTCTCTGAATCAATACGATTTCAAAAGTAAGTATTGACTGCCACTAATATTGCCTACTGAACAGAGCCCATTGCTATTGAGCACTCCCAACTACACCTTTCCACAGTCATTTATTCAACAACTATGGGTAACTTTAAAATTACCTTTCTAAGTATCTACCCCCGCATGGAGTTTAATATTTTTCTATTTCTAAATGAACTTTTGGAGGTTGATAAGTGAGAATATAGAAATTATGATATTCTTGTTCAGGGATAGCTTTCATTACTTCGTTGTGAGATAGTTGATTAATCATCATAGGAATGGTATTAGAATGACCCACTATTAAAATAGTTTTGCCTCTATGTAGACTTACCATTCTTTTAATTTCTTCAGGGTTCATAGGATTGTATGTTTGAACAGTTAAATTTAAAATTTGACTGAGAGGTGTGACGGTCTGCTGGGTACGACGGTAAGGAGTACTATAAATAGCTGAAATGTTTTTATTCTTAACAAAATTCACTAATGTTAATGCTCTTTTTTCTCCTGCTTCAGAAAGTTTGGGATCTGGAGAACTTCCGTTTACTTTTTCAGCATGTCTTATAAAATAAAGAGTAGTAGATGTATTACTTTTCAGTTTAGGGACACATCCTAACGCAATGAGGCTAAGCATAAGTAAACTGAGAAGTGTTTTGTAATTTATAATTTTCATGGCTTATTAGTTTTCTCGAAAAAATAAATTATTTATAACATTCAGGGTTTATAAATTGCTTTTTGACAAATAAGAAGAATGGGTTTGTTGATAATGGCTTGGGGTAATTCCTTCTATTTTTTTAAATACCCGGGTAAATGCCCGTCGGTTATTAAACCCACATTGCGCAGCGATTTCTTCTATGGGGTAATTGTTTTCTAATTTGCGCTTTGCGAAAAAAATTCTTCTGGCCAGAAGTAACTGATATGGGGTAATGCCAAATACTTCTCTGAAAGAACGTAATAAATGATATTTTGAAAAACAGGCAGTATGTGCTATGTCTTCAAGTTGAATAGCTTGATCGTAATTATCAAAAATATAGGATTTGGCAATTTTCAACCGTCGTAATATTTCTTCCTTTGTGCTATAATTTTGTGCACTTATATGTTGAAGAAATGATTTTTGTTGAAGTTGATGTTTAGCTAATTCTTCAGTAATTAGAATGAAATCTTCTTCGGTAAAGGTCGCTAAAGATTTACAACGGGAAATGGAGGTTAAAATGTTGCTTAAACCTCCTCCTTCCTCTATATAATATTTATCAGGTACCACTAGCGAAGGACTATTGTGGCTATCATTAAATACATTACCTTTTTGAAAGCTATCGATAATACTGGAATATAATTCCTTATCTAAGTATAAGCAAATAGAATCTACTAACTTTTGAGAGCTTATATCGCATCGAATAGATTGACCTTTATTGACTAAAAGAAAACCACCGGGATCAATTGTATGTTCTTTTCCATCTATATGATACACTTCTGTACCTGAGAGAGGTAATTTTATGGAAAGCCCGGAGCAATCTACTTTACTGTGGAAATATTGCAAACGCGATTTAACAATATAATTGTGTTTCGTGTTAGCCTCTCTAAAAGTTTGAGAAGTAAAAGTCATTATGCTTATATGACTTATGTTTATTGAATTAGTTACAGTCAATGATCTATTTTAATTCAAAAACTAAGCACCGCTTATTGAACAATCTTTCAATTTTTTTAACAAGGGTTTGAAAAATACAAATTTCTAGATTAGCAATTTTTGAACCCTGTAGCTAAATAACATTTTATTTTTTTGAGGTGAGTGAATAGATAAATTGAACTTTTTCTATAAAAAACCCAAAAAGATGAAACATTATATCTTTAATAATAAACAGGCCTTTTTTACAATATTCTTCTTGATAAGCATCTATAATTTTGCTCAAGATAAATACCTGTATTCGGTAGATTTAACAACGGTAAAGAACGATCAGTTAAAAGTGGAATTAATCACACCGTATATAGAGCAGAAAACTATCGTTTTTTCAATGCCAAAAATAATTCCCGGTACAAATAGGGAAAGTGATTTTGGAAGATTTATTTCAGAAATCAAGGCATTTGATGCAGCTGGAAAAGAACTAAAGGTAATTCAACAAAATGAAAACCAATGGGAAATAAAAAAAGCACCTCAACTCGCTAAAATTACGTATTGGGTAGAAGACATTTTTGACACCACTATAGAAAATCAAATTTATAGGATGTCTGCAACCAATATTAATGAAGGTGAAAATTATGTAATTAGCACCCCAGGTTTTTTTGGTTATTTGGAAGGTTTAAAAAATATTCCATTTCAAATTATTTTTACCAAACCCTTAAATTTTTACGGAACAACAAGTCTTATCCCTATCTCATCCACTCCTATTGCAGATCACTTTTATATTCAAGATTATAATGAATTAATAGATTCTCCCATAATGTATAATAATCCCGATATAACCACATTAAAAATTGGGCAAACCGAAGTTTTAGTAAGTGTATATTCAAGCTTGGGGATTTATAATTCTAAGATCATCGCAGAAAAATTAAAACCTTTATTAAAAGCTACAGAAGAATATTTAGGTGGAAAATTACCTACTAAAAAATACGCATTTATATTTTATTTTGAAAATCCTACTAAAACCTCTCCTCTACAAGGGGCATTAGAACATAATACTTCATCGTTCTATTATTTTCCTGAATATCCGGTAGAACAAATGTTACCTCATATAATAGATATTGCAGCACACGAATTTTTACATATAGTTACTCCACTCACACTTCATTCAGAAGAAATACAAGATTTTGATTACACCACACCTAAACTTTCAGATCATCTATGGCTATATGAAGGAAGCACCGAGTATGCTTCAGATTATGTTCAAGTAAAATATGGACTGAATTCTAAAGAAGAATTTTTAGAAAAATTGACTCAAAAAATAACTACTTCTCAAAAACAATTTAATGATCAACTACCGTTTACTGAATTAAGTAGGGAAGCTGCTGGCAAACATGCAGACCAATACGCGAATGTGTATGAAAAAGGGGCTTTAATAGCAGCAATGTTAGATATAAAGTTATTGACGCTTTCTCATGGGAGGTCGGGTTTGCAAGACGTGATTGCCCAATTATCTACTAAATACGGAAAAGATAAACCTTTTAAAGATGAAGAACTGTTTCAGGAAATAGAAATTATTAGTGGTCTACAGGTAGGGGATTTTTTTAAACAATATGTGGAGGGTGAAATGCCTTTGCCTTTAGCGGAATATTTTGAAAAAGTAGGTGTGATATATAGTAAAGAAGTTCCGAGAGATTTAGCATCCTTAGGGCATATTGCTATAGGGTTTAATCAAGAGGAAAATGCTTTTACGATTATGGATATTTCACAGGCAGATGAATTCGGAAAACAAATGGGATACCAACAAGGCGATTTAATTTATAGCATTAATGGTCAAAAATTAAATCCCGCAAATGCACAAACTATTATTCAGCAATACGGGCAAAATACAAAAGAAGGATCATTAGTGAAAGTAGAAATAGGAAGAAAAACAGATGCTGGTGTTTACCAACCAATTGAACTTTCTGCTTCCGCCATTGTTAACTCTGTAAACGGAAAAATTAGTTTAAAGTTGAGTGAAAACCCTTCTACAGAACAATTAGCTCTACAAAGTGCTTGGTTAGATAAAAACCCTGTTAACCCTGAGGATGTGAAATCTATCGATCAGTTAATGAAAACATTTTATGAGGTAATATCTGGACCTGCGGGCGAGAGGGATTGGAATCGTTTTTTCTCTTTATTTAGTACTAATGCACAAATGATGGCTATAACTCCTAATGAAGCTGGAAATAAGACATTGGTAAAAATGACTCCCAATGAATACAAAAAAGCAAACGCAACAATTTTTTTAAAAAATGGTTTTTGGGAGAATGAATATGGGAGGGAAACCTCTTTTTATAAAAATGCAGCATCAATTGCCAGTACTTATGGATATAGTTTTCAAAAGGATACCTCTCCGGTACAACGCGGTATGAACTTTATAAATGTTGCTAAATTAAATGGAAGATGGTATATCACACATGTGCTATGGAATCATGAAACTGCAGAGTACCCAATACCTAAAAAGTTTTTGAACAAAACTTAAAACAAAAACTTTGATTCTTATTTTAAATGTGGTAAGTGCTTTCAAAATTTACCCTTTTTCGAACAGATTTGAGAAATCTTTTAAAAGTGATTTTATAGGTTCATAATCAAATCACTAAATATTTACGGCTGACCCAAATCTCAATATACAATATATAGTGAATAGCCCATTGCTAAAAACAAACCCCTGTAATCATTGGAAAAGTTTATACCTTTAAAGAAGAAACTGAGAAAAAGTGTTGAAATACAATTTATAGGCTACCTTACTTATTATATTTATTTTCTTTAGAAGAGAACTATCAGCGGTTGGGTATATTTTGCTGGAGCGTAGTTGAAAATTTATTTTCCCCCTCTGATTTCCCTTAAAAAATAAGCCCCTTATAAAATAAGGGGCTTTGAAGATATTAAGCGGAGAAAGAGGGATTCGAACCCCCGGAGGTGTGACCCTCGCCGGTTTTCAAGACCGGTGCATTCGACCACTCTGCCATTTCTCCTTGAGTGTCTCATCAGGTATTCCCCGAATGCGGATGCAAATATAATAGCTTTTTTCAATTCTCAAAAACAAACATACAGTATTTTTTAGCTTTTTTATAGCCAGCGATTTCTGCTTTTTTTGATATATTGGCAACCAAACGATTAAGTCAACAATAATGATTAAAAAAATTTTATTCCTTTCAGCTTTAACCTTAGCGTTTTCTTGTAAAACCCCTAAAAAGTCGATTAAAGAAGTAAACCCTGAGCAATATGCTAACACCATTACCGCTTCAGAATTAAAAGACCATCTCTTTACTTTTGCTTCCGATGAGTTTCAGGGAAGGGATACCGGAAAACCCGGACAAAAAAAAGCAGCCAATTATTTAAAAGATGAATATCAAGAAATGAAGATCGCTTCCCCTTTAGGCGGAGACGATTATTTTCAAGAGATTCCATCGAGCTTTTTCGATAACAAATTTAACGACTCTGAAAATGTAGTAGCCTATATTGAAGGAAGTGAATTTTCCGATCAAATTGTAGTAATTTCTGCCCATTATGACCACGTAGGTATGGATGCCGAAGGAAATATTTACAATGGTGCCGATGATGATGGCTCAGGTACCGTTTCTATTTTAGAAATTGCCGAAGCCTTTAAAGAAGCCGCCAAAGATGGGTACCGTCCAAGACGTTCTATTTTGTTCCTGCACGTTACTGGAGAAGAAAAAGGACTTTTAGGTTCCGATTATTATACCAAAAACCCTATTTTTCCTTTAGAAAATACGGTCACCGATCTTAATACCGATATGATTGGTCGCATCGATCCTAAACACGAAGATAATCCCAATTATATTTATCTGATAGGAAGCGATAAGTTAAGTACAGATTTACACGAACTATCGGAAGAAGTAAATAAAAAATACACCCAGTTCGATTTAGATTATACTTATAATGATGAGAACGATCCCAACCGTTTTTATTACCGAAGTGACCACTATAACTTTGCGAAACATAATATTCCGGTGATTTTCTATTTTAACGGAACTCATGCCGATTATCACCAACCTACCGATACCCCAGACAAAATTGAATACGATTTAATGGCACGGCGGGCAAAACTTATTTTTTACACTGCTTGGGAAGTTGCTAACCGTAACGAACGTTTAGTAGTCGATAAAGCTAAATAATCTATTCTTTAGGCGGCCTTTTACAAAAAAAAGTAGCTTTGAAGCTGCTTTTTTTGTAAAACCGGGCTATCCGCTCCAATTCCTCATTCCGCTAACGCTTCATTGTGGGATTTTCACTGCTATCCCTGACCGAAAGATTACCAATAACGTCAGGTCGAGCGGAGTCGAGACCTTTATATAATAAGCTTGTTTTTAGGTAATTTGGGAACTATGTAGTAAAATAAAAACATAAAAAAAGTCCCTACCAATAAAGGAAGGGACTTGAAAAAGGGTGGAAGATCGGTTTCGAACCGACGACCTCCTGAACCACAATCAGGCGCTCTAACCAGCTGAGCTACAACCACCATTTGTTTTAAGAACTTTTGCTAAAGCATCGCCTAGCAAATGCGGATGCAAATTTAATTGAATTCCGCAATTTTGCAAAACATTTTTTCAATTAAATTAAATCAAAAATAGAATCTACTGCAGGACAGCGTTCTACTGTAAAACCTTCTGCGTAATCAGTACCAATAAGTCTACCCAAATTACGCGCCCGGTAGGTTACACTATCTAAAAAGTTATCACTAGAGATAGGAGTGGAAGGCTCTTTACTGTCGGGATCAAAAAACTGAGAGCGGTAAGCCTTTACGGCTTCTACTTTTTTATCCATAAACCCAGTAATATCTACTGCGATATCTGGTTGTAGGTCTTTCCATTGAATGTAGTGATACACAAATTTAGGTCGCCAGGCCTTTTGCTTATTTTCATCACAATAGGTTTCAATTTTACGCAACCCACTTAAAAAGCAAGCATCACTAACTAATTTACTACCTTTAGGATGATCGATATGCCGATCGTCTACCGCATTGCACAATACAATATCCGGCTTATACTTTCTAATAACTTTAATAATCTCTAATTGATGCGAAGTATTATTAATAAAAAAAGCATCACTAAACTCCAAGTTTTTTCGCATCGATACGCCTAAAACTTCTGCAGCATTTTTGGCTTCTTGGTCTCTAATTTCTGCAGTTCCACGCGTTCCCAACTCACCACGGGTTAAATCTAAAATACCTACTTTTTTCCCGTTAGTTACTTCTTTGGCTATAGTTCCCGCACAGCTTAATTCAACATCATCGGGATGGGAACCTACAGCTAAAATATCTAATTTCATTTAGTTTGATTTATCTTGTGTAAGCTGCCTGATTTTTATTCCTAAAGCAGCAAATAATAGGGTTGTGAAAGGGCTAAGGTAATTAAAAAATGCGTAACCAATGTAACTTAAAACCGGCACCCCCAGTACACCACTATGGTAGGCACCACAAGTATTCCAAGGGACCAATACCGAAGTTACTGTGGCAGAGTCTTCTAAAGACCTACTCAAATTTTCAGGAGCCAAACCTTTATCTCGATAAGCTTGTGAAAACATTTTACCCGGGACTACAATGGCCAAATATTGATCGGAAGCGGTTAGATTTAATGCCAAACAACTGGCTACCGTGCTGGCAAATAAACCAAATGTAGTATGAAAAAGGTTGAGTAAGGCTTGACTTATTCGTGCCAAGGCTCCAATAGCTTCCATAATTCCGCCGAAAACCATTGCACAGATAATTAACCAAATAGTCCCGAGCATTCCTTCCATACCACCAGAAGAAAATAAATCGTTTAAGGCTTCATTGTCGGTTTCGATAGCAGTTTCTACCGTAATAGAATTCATAATTCCTTCGTAAGCAGCATTAAAACTTAACTGTTCACTTCCTGCTAATTGGGCCACAAGCTCAGGTTGAAAGATTAAAGCAGCAACCGCAGCTAAAAGCGTTCCTAAGAGTAAAGCAATAAGTGGCGGAGTCTTTTTTACGATTAAGATAATAACGATTGCTGGTACAACAAATAACCAAGGCGTTACATAAAATGATTTTTCAATTGAATTCAAAATCCCTTCTGTATTCGCTGTTCCTGATGTATCTAAATTAAGTCCGATAATAATAAATATAATGAGGGTCACCAAAATAGTGGGCACGGTGGTAATGGTCATATACCTAATATGAGTAAACAAATCGGTGCCTGCCATGGCCGGTGCCAAATTGGTTGTATCACTTAGGGGCGACATTTTATCACCAAAGTAAGCTCCAGAGAGGATGGCTCCTGCGGTCATCCCGGTAGAAATCCCTAACGCATCGGCAATACCTATTAAGGCAATCCCAACGGTGGCAGAAGTCGTCCAGCTACTTCCGGTTGCTACAGAAATAACCGAACAAATAATTACACAGGCAGCTAAGAAAATAGTAGGATTCAAAACCTGAAGCCCGTAATAGATCATGGTAGGGATAATACCGCTAATTAACCAAGTTCCTGCCAAGGCGCCAACCATTAATAAGATAAGAATAGCTCCTGTGGTAGATTGGATGTTATGGGCCACTTCATCAATCATTTTATCAAAAGAAACTTTATTAAAAGCACCTACCAATGCAGCTACAGCACCACCCATTAGTAAAATAAACTGATTAGAGCCTCCTAATGCGTCACCACCAAAAATAAATACATTATATGCTAACATCCCTATTAAGGCAATCACTGGAATTAGGGCTTCCAAAATACTTAATTCTTTATTTTGGCTAACAAGAGGAGCTTCTTTCATAATTGAGTACTATTAAATGAAGTTATTTGTTACAATAATAAAAACTTTAGCGTAAAAAAATCCGTATAACTGAACATTAAATCTTAAAAAAAGCATGTTCTTGATATATTAATAAGAATATTTTAGCAGTTTATTGAGAGTTTACTAATATTATAATTCATATTTTCGAAAAAAAATTATTATGTTTAAAAATTACAGAGTTTTATTATCGGGTTTACTTTTTAGTATAGGGGTGGGTTCCTATGCCCAAATAGGAGTGAATACTAGTAATCCCCAAGCAACTTTAGATGTGACAGCTAGTAGTAGTTCGTCTCCATCAAATTCAGATGGGTTATTAGTACCTAGAATAGATGCTTTTCCTGCTTCCAATCCTACTTCTTCTCAAAATGGAATGATGGTTTATCTTACCACAACCGATGGAGATAATGATCCTGGCTTTTATTATTGGGATAATGATAATACCACTTGGACTACATTAGGAAGTGGAGGTTCTGGAGCATCAACCACAGGGTGGGCCTTAACCGGTAACTCCGGAACAGATAGTTCTACTGATTTTATAGGAACTACTGATGCAGAAAATCTTACCATAAGAACCAACAATGTACAACGTGTTAGTTTTGCCAATGATAGAAGTAGAATTAATTTTTTAAATAATGGAAATTCTGTTTTTATTGGAGCTTTAGCTGGTAATAATGACGATTTAAGTACTAATAATAATACATTCGTAGGTAATTCTTCGGGACAGGAAAATACTTCTGGTGAAGGAAATGCTGCTTTTGGATATCAATCCCTACAAAATAATACAAACGGTAATGGTAATTTAGCTTTTGGAACCCAATCTTTAAATGCAAATACTACAGGGAGTAATAATGTAGCTTTAGGTAATCAATCTTCTCAAAACGTTACTGGTTCTACGAATGTATCGATAGGTTACCAATCTTTTCAAAATGGATCAGGTAGTGACAACATAGCTATTGGGAATGGTGCACTACAAACATCAAATGACGTAAGTGGAAATATTGCACTTGGTTTAAACGCAGGTAATTTACTAACAGGTACTTTAGGGGATAATATGCTGTATATTCAGCAAGCGAGTACTTCACTATCCCCAGGGGCTACAAGACCTTTGATTCTAGGGGATTTTGATACAGGCAATGTAGGAATTAGTGTACAAGTAGCTGATGCTACTCCATTAACCCATACCCTTACCGTAGGAGGTGATTTTTATGCATCAGGTAATATTGAAACCGATGGAGACGTTATTACAGATACTGACACTTACCCTGATTATGTTTTTGAAAGTTTTTATGAAGGTGAATCAGCCATTCTTCCCAGTTATAAATTTCAAAGCTTAAAAGAAGTAGAAGGTTTTATTCAGGAAAATGGCCATCTGCCCGGGGTGAAGTCTTATGATGAAGTAAAAAATGAGAATTTTAGAATTAAACTAGGATCTACCTCTATCACTAATCTTGAGAAAATAGAAGAAGCCTTCCTTTATATTATACAATTAAATCATCAAGTGGAAGCACAAGAAAAAGAATTAGAAGAAAGAGATGCTAAAATCGATGAACTCGAAAATAGAATTAAAAGATTGGAAAAACTTTTTTCTGAAAAATAATAAAGAGAAAAAGAAACAAGACCGACTAGTTTCATAAAAGATACAACTAAACTTCTGTAAAACACCGCTCAGCTAATGAGCGGTGTTTTTTATTTTGAGGGGTTTTCTGTAATTTCTTATATATATGGTTTTGAAGAAACGCGTTGTAGCAAAAGCTCTCTATTTAGTTAATAATTATTTACTTTAACCCTTATTAGATTAAATATAGCTATACTTTAAAGTCTTTATTGGGAGATTTTGTGTATAAGTTTCCATTGTTGGTCTCCTTTATATCTCAATTTTTTATAAAATCTCACTCCATCATTAAAATACTTATAAAAATTTTAGCTCACACTCCGGTTATTTTATGACTTGCATAAAACTTCAAAGCTCAATTTTAAACTAAACAGATTCTTTTCATTCAAACCTAGAGTTTTTTTAATTAATATATACTTAAATTTTGTCCATCAGAAAGATTTCTATGATAAAAAATATACGTAAAATTGTTTTGAAAACTTTCCTCTACCATTAATCGGATAAAATCCTTTTATTCATTATTCATCTAAAAATAATCTTTCGTTCATCAGATTAAAAGCAATAATATTAGATGAAGATAATCAGTGTTTTACAGTAAAAATTGAGATTAAAAAGAAATGAGAAATCCTTAATTAGAGAATTGGTAGTTTAATCGAATTTTAGGGAAACTTGTCGAATATATTTTTGCTCTTTGGAAGCCTTTCCTTCATTTGCACGCAAATATAATTAACTAGGCGTGAGAAATTTAATGTTTTTTAACACAAAGAGAAATTTATTACTATTCATCTGTTTTTTGACCGTAAATTTCGGTTTTGCTCAGGTAGGTATCGGCACCTCTAACCCAGATCCTTCAAGTATATTAGACATAAGCTCTTCTAATAAAGGAGTTTTATTTCCAAGAATAGATTTAGGATCCCTCTCTACGTCCGGTCCTATAGATTCTCCTGTAGAAGGTTTAGTTGTTTGGAATACTGATGTAGCGAATGGAGCTGTGAATACGGGATTGTTTTATTGGGACGGTACAAGTTGGCTTAGTTTAGTCTCTGCAGAAAAATTGAATTCAGAGATTCAAGCGATAGATTCTCCAATATCTGGTAGTAGTAGTTCTGGATGGACAGAAGGAGGTAATACGGCTACCACAGGTGATTTTATAGGAACTACAAATTATGTGCCTCTAGAATTTAAAGTTAATAATCAAAGAATGGCTTATATGGAACCTAATGGCGGGATGTCGATGGGTAAAAATGCTAGTGCTAATGGGTATAAAAGTATTGCGATAGGAGATGGTTCACAAAGTGTGATGAATGTAGAAGCCATAGCCGTAGGAGTGCAGAGTAATGCTTCTGGTTATAAATCTGTTGCTTTGGGTGCAGCAAGCGCATCTTCCAGTAATGATGCTATCGCTATAGGAACCAATGCTTCTGCGAGTGGAGAAAACGCAGTTGCGTTAGGAGAGAATTCTTCAGCCTCTTCACAAAATGCTACAGCTATTGGGTATAATGCGGTAGCTAATAATGCAAATACAGTAATTTTAGGAGAAAATAATAGCGTAAAAGTAGGAATAGGTACCTCTAACCCTTCAGAGAAATTAGAATTGAATGGTTCTATTAAAATAACAGACGGTACACAGGGAGCTGGGAAAGTATTAACTTCAGATGCTAATGGTAAAGCTTCTTGGGTAGCACCGCCAGATGTAAAGTATTTTGCTGAAGTTAGAAAATCTACTACTTCAAGTGTCGATCAATATAATTATCTTCCTTTTGGTACTACAGATGTACAACACGGTGTAGGGGCTGGTTCTTCTGTTTTTCAAGTACAAAATGTACCGGGAGTGTATCGGGTAAGCTTTAAATTGAATATTCAAAAAACGAGTGGAGGTAGTGAAAATATCGGATTTTCACTAGCCACAGGCTATAGTTCTTCTAATACTATTCCCGGGAGTGAAGTTTATACCAGCATTGCGAATGGTGAAATTAAAACTGTTACAGGAGAGAAATATGTTGATTTAGCCGCTTGGGAATCTATAGGAATCTATGCGAATTCATCAAATTCAAATATTCAAGTGATGGCTAATAGTACATTTACGATAGAGTTTATAAGTCAATAAATATTTTTTAATAGTCTAAAGACTCCGCTAAAATTTAGCGGAGTCTTTTTTGTTTATAAAATCCCAACTTCCTGCATACATCCTTTCATGCGTTGAAAAGTTCTGTCGATATGATTATCTAAACCAATAGAAAAACGAATTAATCCGTCACTTAATCCCATTTCAGCTTGTTCTTCTTCAGGAATTTCAGAGGAAGTTGAAGTTCCCGGAGCGCTAAATAAAGTTTTATAAAAGCCTAAACTTACCGCTAAATAACCCAGATTTTTCTCCTGCATTAATTCCATTAAAGTATTGGCTTTTTCTAAAAAACCTACATCGATGGTAAGCATCCCACCAAAACCATATTCATCATTCATCATTTGCTTGAAAGTTTCGTGACCGGGATGATTTTCTAAACCGGGATAAACCGTTTTTAAACCTAGTTCTTGAAATTTTTCAGCTAAAAACATCGCATTTTCACTGTGTTTATGCATACGAATATGAAGCGTTCTCAAGTTTTTTAAAATCGAAGCCGATCGAAAACTATCCATTGTAGCTCCTAATAACATACAAGCTCCGTCGTTTACATTCCGCAGCTGATTAATAAATTCTAACGAACCACAAATCACGCCGCCAACCGTATCGCTACTTCCGTTGATGAATTTTGTAAGCGAATGAATCGTAATATCGGCTCCTAATTCTTTTGGGGTAATAGAAAGTGGAGAAAACGTATTATCGACCACCAATTGTAAATTGTGCTTTTTAGCCAGTTTTGCCAATGCCGGTAAGTTGGCAATTTCCAATAGTGGATTACTAACCGTTTCACAAAAAATAACTTTGGTTTTGGGAGTAATCGCAGCTTCAACTTCTTCTAATTTGGTAATATTTACAAAAGAAGTAGCAATATTTAATTTCGGAAGAAAATTTTTCATAAACGCATAAGTTCCGCCGTAAATTGTTCGGCTAGAGATCATATGGTCGCCGGCATCACAGAGTTGTAAAATCACCGGAGTAATGGCTCCCATTCCGCTGGCAGTAACGGTTGCAGCTTCGGTTGCTTCCATCGCCGCTAAAGCTTCCCCTAAATAAAGGTTGCTAGGACTTGAGTGTCGAGAATATAAATAACAACCTTCAGCATTTCCTTCAAACGTGTCGAACATCGTTTTTGCTGAAAGAAATGTATAGGTAGAAGAATCTGAAATCGATGGATTTACGCCACCAAACTCTCCAAAATATTGAAGATCTTGTATTTTATCTGAAGGATTATATTTCATTTGAATTCATTTTAATATTTCTATCAAAATTGAATTAATTCAGAAATAAAATCAATAGATTTAAGTTAACTTAGAAAATAATTCATTTAAAAATTATATTTATAGAATTAAATTTTAATAATTATTTTTCGAATTCTATAATGCTGAAAATTTTTCGTTATGAAATTGGATGAAATCGATAAAAAACTCCTGAATATCCTTCAACAGAATGCAAAACTCACGACCAAAGAAATTGCCTTTCGGTTAGAGATGTCGAACACCGCGATTCACGAACGCATTAAGCGATTAGAGCGGGAAGAAGTGATTTCAAAATATGTAGCGCTGCTCGATACAGAAAAGATCAATAAGAACTTTTTAGTCTTTTGTCACGTAAAATTAATTCAGCATAACAAAGAACATATCACCAAATTCGAAAAAGAGATTTTAAAGCTCGATGAAGTTTTAGAATGTATTCACGTTAGTGGTGATTACGATTATATTTTAAAAATTTATGTGAGTAATATGAAAGAATACCGAAGTTTTCTAATAAATAAACTCACGACCATAAAAGTAATCGCAAGTACACAAAGCACGTTTATGATCAATCAGGTGAAAAATAATACATCGATTTCGCTTTTGTAATTAATAACCGCTTTTTGCCTTCTAAATCTTGTTGATTGAATTACTTATCGTATTTTTGTTATCGTTTTAAAAATCAACAAAACTAAATTATGAGCACTTACGACGTTGCAGTCATTGGTTCTGGTCCCGGAGGTTACGTAGCCGCTATTCGTTGCGCGCAGCTTGGGATGAAAACCGCAATCATAGAAAAATATTCAACCAAAGGAGGTACTTGTCTAAATGTAGGCTGTATCCCGTCTAAAGCTTTATTAGATTCTTCTCACCACTATGAAGATGCAGTAAAGCATTTTGAAGAACACGGTATCGAACTTACCGGCGATATAAAATTGAACCTTGAAAAAATGATGGAGCGTAAAGCTTCTGTAGTTGAACAAACTACAAAAGGGATCGATTTTTTAATGGATAAAAATAAAATCGATTCTTATCAAGGAGTTGGTTCTTTTAAAGATAAAACGCACATTAAGATCGAAGGTGAAGAAACAGTTACGATCGAAGCAAAACATACCATTATTGCTACGGGTAGTAAACCGGCGAGTCTTCCGTTTATCGATATCGATAAAGAAAGAATCATCACTTCTACCGAAGCTTTAAAACTTAAAGAAGTACCAAAACACTTATTAGTTATTGGGGGAGGAGTTATTGGTTTAGAGCTTGGTCAAGTTTATAAGAGATTAGGAGCTGATGTTACAGTAATAGAATACTTAGACCGTATTATCCCAACAATGGATAAAGCGCAAAGTAAAGAGTTAACCAAAGTGATGAAAAAGCAAAAAGTTAATTTTGCAGTTTCTCACAAAGTTACTTCGGTTGAAAATACCGGTGACGAGGTGGTGATCAAAGCGACCGATAAAAAAGGTAACGAAGTAGAATTTAAAGGCGACTATTGTTTAGTTTCTGTAGGAAGAAAGCCATTTACCGATGGGTTAAATGCTGAAGCTGCCGGCGTGAAAATGAATGATCGCGGACAAATAGAAGTAGACAAGCACTTAAAAACTTCTGCCGATAATATTTACGCAATCGGTGATGTGGTAAAAGGAGCCATGTTAGCGCATAAAGCCGAAGAAGAAGGTGTTTTTGTTGCTGAAACAATTGCCGGTCAAAAACCACATATCGATTATAATTTAATTCCTGGAGTAGTTTACACTTGGCCAGAAGTTGCTTCTGTTGGTAAAACTGAAGAGCAATTAAAAGAAGATAAAGTTGAATATAAGAGTGGGCAATTCCCGATGAGAGCTTTAGGTCGTTCTCGTGCAAGTGGCGATACCGACGGTTTTGTAAAGATTTTATCAGATAAAGAAACAGATGAAGTTCTTGGCGTCCATATCGTAGGAGCTCGTGCAGCAGATTTAATTGCTGAAGCGGTTACAGCGATGGAGTTTAGAGCAAGTGCAGAAGATATTGCTCGTATGAGTCACGCACACCCAACCTATTCTGAAGCTGTGAAAGAAGCTGCTTTAGCTGCAACAGAAGATAGACCTTTGCATACTTAAGAAAAAGTAAATAAGCATGATAAAAAACCTCACAATTTTATAAATTCGTGAGGTTTTTAATTTTAAAGTAAGATGAAAAAAATACTTGCCTTTGCCGGTTCTAACAGTAAAAACTCGATCAATAAAAAGTTGTTGAATTATGTAGTGGGACGCATCGAAAATCACGAAGTAAAAGTCTTAGAGCTTAACGATTATGAGTTTCCGATGTTTGGTGTAGATCACGAAAATGAAAAAGGATATCCGGCAGATATTCAGGTTTTAAAAATGCTTATAAAAGAAGTCGATGCTTTAGTAATCGCGGTAAACGAACATAATCGCGGACCTTCAGCTTACTTCAAAAATATAACCGATTGGCTTTCCCGAATGGAGCTCAAGTTTCTACAAGACAAAAAAGTATTGTTAATGAGTACTTCTCCCGGAAAACGCGGCGCGGCATCTTCTTTAGAATATTATAAAAATGTTTTACCACGCTTTGGTGCAGAAGTCGTTGAGAGTTTTAGTTTGCCATCGTTCAATGAAAATTTTGATGTTGAAAATCATAAAATCACTGATGAAATTTTGCTACTCGGTTTAAACGATGTGTTATCAAATTTTGAACAAGAATTGAAAGAATAAATTTTTAATTTATTAATAATTTAGATTTTTGCCAACTGCCAACTGCCAACTGCCAACTGAATACTGAAGACTGAATACTGAAGACTGCCAACTAAACACAGCTAACTAACTACTCCCAACTAAAAAATGCGTACCCCAAAAAAGATAACTTTTTCACTTACTACAGAATTTAAACAACAATTACTCAATTGGGCAAATCAATTTGAAGAAGTCGTTTGGTTAGATTCGAATAGCTATGAGTTTTCTAGTGTAGAATATGAAGCAATTTTGGCAGTGGAGGCGTTTACAGCTTTAAAAACTGATTATGTTAACGCATTCGAAAAACTACAAGAATTCCAGCAAACTACCAAAGATTGGATTTTTGGTTACTTGACCTACGATCTCAAAAATGATGTAGAAGCATTATCTTCTAAAAATTTTGACGGATTAAATTTTCCCGATCTTTATTTTTTTCAGCCTAAAAAGATATTTCTATTGAAAAAAGACGAGGTTGAAATGCATTACCTGGGGATGGTCGATGACGAAATGGAAGAAGATTGGCAAGCCATTTTAAACACTTCTACAATTCATCAAACTGAAAAAGAGAATACTTCAGCAACTATAAACGCTAGATTAACTAAAGATGAATATATTGAGCGAGTAGGGAAAATGTTGAAGCATATTCATCGAGGCAATATTTATGAAGCCAATTTTTGTCAAGAATTTTTTGCGGAAAATTTTTCACTTCAACCATTATCCACCTATTTCGATCTCAATACGATCTCAAAACCACCATTTGCGGCTTATTTAAAGTTGGAAGAATTTCATTTGCTTTCAGCCAGTCCTGAGCGTTACTTAAAGAAAACCGGAAGTAAAGTTATTTCTCAGCCCATTAAAGGCACCGCAAAGCGTTTACAAGATCCTGCGGAAGATGAAGCTTTAAAAGAAAGTTTAAAAAACGATCCTAAAGAAATTTCAGAAAATGTGATGATTGTCGATTTGGTGCGTAACGATTTATCAAAAACCGCTAAAAAAGGAAGTGTTCAAGTAGAAGAACTTTGTAAACTGTATACGTTTCAGCAAGTACATCAACTAATTTCTACGGTTACTGCAGAAGTTGCTGAAGGAATTCCGCCGGTTGAAGTATTGCGAAGCACTTTCCCAATGGGAAGTATGACGGGAGCTCCAAAAATTTCAGCGATGAAAATCATTGAAGAACTCGAAGCTACCAAACGCGGTTTGTACAGTGGTTGCGTGGGTTATATGAGTCCGCAAGGCAATTTCGATTTTAATGTCATTATTCGAAGCATTTTGTATAATTCTACAAATAAATACCTTTCTTTTTCCGTCGGAAGCGCAATTACCGCCAAATCTGATCCTGAAAAAGAATATGAAGAATGCTTAACTAAAGCCGCCGCAATGCATCGGGTGTTAGAAAAGTAATGTAAACTTCCTGCAAGGTTTTCAAAACCTTGTAGGTTTTAAACGATTTAAAAATATACCTACAAAGTCAAAAAAGACCTTGCAGGATAATAAAATATCAATTCCTAATTCTGTAATTTAAGTTACTTAATTATCGTAATCGTAAAGAACTTGCTATCTTTGAGGGCAAGATGCTTCAAGAATTTCAGCAACATATTAAGAAAAATTTTCCGTTTTTACTTCAAGGAAAATGTTTGTTAACCATTAGCGGTGGGATTGACAGTGTAGTGTTAGCTCATTTATGTAAAGCATCCAGAATTAATTTTAGTTTAGCGCATTGCAACTTTCATCTTCGCGGTGAAGAAAGTGATCAAGATGAAGTTTTTGTGAAAAATTTAGCTGAACAATTACAAGTTGAAGTATTTACGCAATCTTTTCAAACCGAATTATACGCTAAAGATCATCAACTTTCAATTCAATTAGCTGCGCGAGAATTGCGCTACCGTTGGTTCGAAGAGTTGGCTGACAAGTATCAATTCAATTATATTTTAACGGCGCATCACGCTAACGATAGTTTAGAAACGTATTTAATCAATACGACTCGAGGCACGGGTTTAAACGGTTTAACAGGGATTCCGCAGCAAAACGGTAAAATTGTACGTCCGTTATTGTCGTTTAGTCGGGAGCAAATTCTGCAATACGCGAAAGAGCATAAAATCGAATGGCGGGAAGACAGTTCGAATGCTTCCGATAAATATGTACGCAATAAAATTCGGCATCATATCATTCCGCAGTTAACAAAAGAAAATCCTAATTTGTTGCAAAGTTTTCAGCAAACGCAGCAAAACTTACAGGATGCGGCGAATTTGTTAGAAGATTATACCACGATTTTGTTTAGCCGATTGGTGGAAGAAATTAACGGAAAGTATTTTTTAAATGTTCAAGATGTAAAGCAAACGCCGCATACGAAAGCGGTATTATTTCAGTTATTAAATTCATTTGGATTTACCGAGTGGAACGATGTTTATAATTTATTAGAAGCGCAAACCGGTAAACAAGTATTCTCTAAAACCCATCGTTTAATAAGAGATCGTGAAGTTTTGATCTTGAGTGCGATTAAAGATCAAGAGGATCAACTTATAAAAATTGAAGAAAGTCAAGCCGAAATTAAATGGGATCATAAGCAACTTTCCCTAGAAAATGTTAACGAAATGGGAGCGTTTAGCCAAAACATTGCTTATCTTCCCGCGCAAAAAATAAAGTTTCCTTTAACTTTAAGAAAATGGCAAGCGGGAGATCGTTTTCAGCCGTTTGGAATGAAAGGAAAAAAGAAGCTAAGCGACTTTCTAAAAGACGAAAAATTGTCGCCGCTAGAAAAAGAAAATACTTGGGTGTTAATTTCTGATGAAAAAATTGCCTGGGTCGTTGGTTATCGAACCGATAATCGTTTTAAAATTGAACCGAACACAACAACTATATTAAAACTTAGCCTAACTTATGAGAAATAGTATTTTACTTGCATTTCTTGTTTTATTTACATTTTCTACACAAGCTCAATTCGGAAGTACCGAAGTCGTAAATCCGGTAGAATGGAGTGGAAGCATCGAAAAAAAATCTGATGATTCTTACCAATTTATTTTAGAAGCTAAAATTGAAGAAGATTGGCATGTATATTCTCAAGATACGCCTGAAGGCGGACCTTTACCTTTATGGTTTAATTATTTAGAGGAAGGAAATGGTTACGGGTTAGATGGGAAAACCACCGAAAGCGAATCTGAAACAGAATACAGTGAAATTTTTGGGGTCGATGAAATTTTCTTTGCTGAAGAAGCCACTTTTAAACAAAATATTAATTTAACCAACGAGCAGCTTTCAGTTATAAAAATGGAGCTGAAATATCAGGTTTGTAAAGAAAGTTGTATTGGTGAAGAATATTACGTGATATTTGATCTGAAAGAGAATGAAGTAAAATTTCTCCAAAATTATGATGAATTTCAAGCTTACGGAGCAACTTCAGAAAAATCTTCCACAGCAGAAAAAGAAGAAGTCTCAGAAGCGAGCCAAGTTCAGCAATCGGGTAAAAATGTAGATGAAAATGTTGCCGAAGATGAAGAAGATAAAAGCACACTTACCATTTTCTTTTTAGCTTTCTTTTCTGGGTTTTTAGCCTTGTTAACTCCGTGTGTTTTCCCAATGATCCCAATGACGGTTGGTTTTTTTACTAAACAAAGTAAAACTAGAAGTAAAGGGATTAAAAATGCATTATTATACGGTTTCTTTATCGTCGTGATTTACGTTTTATTAGGGACGATAGTCGTTGGTATTTTTGGAGCCGATTCGTTAAACGCGCTATCGACCAATGCGACTTTCAACATTATTTTCTTTATTTTATTAGTGATTTTTGCAATTTCATTTTTAGGCGCATTCGAAATTATGTTGCCTAATTCTTGGGCTAATAAAGTAGATCGCCAAGCCGATCGTGGTGGTATTGTAGGTATTTTCTTTATGGCATTAGCCTTAGCGATCGTATCGTTTAGTTGTACAGGTCCGATTGTAGGGACATTATTAGTACAAGCTGCTTCAAAAGGTGGTTTAGCACCGGTGATTGGGATGCTTGGTTTCTCGTTAGCGATTGCTATTCCGTTTGGTTTATTTGCTTTATTTCCTGCTTGGATGAATAGTTTACCGCGTTCTGGCGGTTGGTTAAATACCGTGAAAGTATTTTTGGGTTTTCTAGAATTAGCCTTAGCTTTTAAATTCTTATCGAATGCCGATCTTATTTTACAAACTCACGTTTTAGAAAGAGAGATTTTCTTAGCAATTTGGATCGCTATTTTCGGAACTTTAGCGTATTATCTCTTCGGAAAAATGAAGCTTCCGCACGATTCAGAATTGCCACATATTTCCGTAGGAAGACTTTTATTAGGGCTATTAACCTTAGCATTTACGGTTTATTTAATTCCCGGACTTTGGGGCGCACCATTAAAAATTTTAAGTGGTGTAACGCCGCCGATGAATTATAGCGAATCACCTTATGGCGTGGGTTATAAAAAACTAGGATTTGGCGGTGCCAGCAACGATGAGTTTCCTGAAGATGCTTATTTAGGTCCAAACGATATCGTGATGTTTAAAGATTACGATAAAGGAATGAAATACGCGAAAAAGAAAGATTTACCTGTTTTACTCGATTTTACCGGACTTGTATGTGCCAACTGTAGAAAAATGGAAGAACGCGTATGGAGTGAACCGCAAGTGTTAGGAAAATTGAAAAACGATGTGGTATTAATTTCTTTATATGTCGATGTTAAAGATGCATTGCCGGAAGAGGAGCAATATACCAGTAAAACCACCGGAAAACGTATAAGAACCGTTGGTAATAAGTGGAGCGATTTTCAGATTGAACATTATGGCGTAAATGCTCAACCTTATTACATTTTATTAGATCACGAAGAAAATATGCTGAATAAACCTGTTGCGTACACACCAGATGTTGAAGAATACGCTGCTTGGTTACAAGAGGGAATCGATAAATTTAAAAACTAAATTTATTCGGTATCACAAGGTTCGGTCGGTTGGCCGCTAACCTCAAAACTTAAGCCGTCTACCAATACATAAAATTTTTGCTGATTGGTATAAATTTCTACAGGTTCACTGGTTTGGTGAGCCTGTAATGTTTTACGCTGATTGGTTAAATAACTATCTTCATCTTCAGTTATTCCGTAATTAAAAGTAATCAATCGGTCATAATTATTTTTAAACTGAAGTTTCCAACGGTAGCGGTTCCCTTTTTTACCATCTTTGGTAAGTTGATACTGAATTTTTTCATAACAATTGGTAGCTTGCCATTTTTGCGGACGGTTCTGGAAGTTGGAATAAGCCAAAAAGCCTAAAAATAAAACCGCCCCAGCCATAATTAAATCACGTAGTTTTATTTTCATAATTACTTGATTTTTGTTGTTGAAGTAGAATCTGTTGAGAGAGAAGTTTTCTGTTCAACCTCATCCTTTTTTATTTTAAACTTGGGTTCTACGTAATTAGTGGTAGCTTTCCCTACATCAAAATAACTTACCAGTTGTAAGCCTTTTTTATATTCAATAGTAATGGTGTCTCTATCGGTAGATTTACCATATTTTTCAATAATGAATGTATTGTTTTCATTTTCAGTTAAGGGAACTCTCGTATAGCTAATGGTTGCCGGTAAAGTTTGCCAGTTTCGCGTATCGGCTTTTTCAGTAGCAGCACCGGCAATATCGGCGCCTACTTTTACTAAATCTTTAGCATCTTCTCCTAAAAGTTCTTTGGCCAACGCTCCTAGACTTGCACTGGTAGCTTTTTTTGCTCCTATCCGTAAAGCAATATCAATCGCTTCCCGTAACATTCTATCGTGTAAAGATTGTTGGGCAATAGGAAAAAGATCTTCTACCAATTCAAAAGTTTCTTCATTGCCGTTAAATTTTAATCGCGCTCCTTGGTAATAACTTTCCCGTTGCATGTATTTAGGAATGGCAATGGAGGTAATCCCTAAATTGGTTCCGGGAGGGATAGGAATAAAAATAGAATTGTCAGCATCATCCACCGCTACAAAAGCGCCATCTGCCACCGTGATTTGAGTTTGGTCTTTCGCCGGACCTAATCCGTTTTCCCAAAAAATGACTGCTTCTGCAGGTTGTTTTTTAACGTCTTTTTCAGGAATATTAAATTGACTAGCGTATTTATTATATTCTTGGGTAAATCCCAATTGTTTAGAAGTTCTAAGTAAATCTTTTTTTAGTTGATGGGGAAGTGCAACTCCGTAATAAGAATTGTTATTTTCAGCGTAAAGTTCTTCGGCATTTCTGTAAGCGATAAAGGCATTGTTGATATCGCCGGTGGCTTCGTATAAAAGACCTTGTAGAATTTGTGCAAAAGCGTCTTCAGTATATTTGTTTTTGTTCTTCTTGTATTTTTGGTTGAGTTCAAGGAGTTTAATATTGATACGTTTAGCTTCTACCAAAGCTTCATTCGGCATTCCCAATTGAAAGTAATTCAATGCCATATAATAATGAATCATTACTTTTTCAAAGTCTTCACCTTGATAAGGAGCGGCCATTGGGTTTGTGAGTTTTGCCGCTACCGCTTGTCCGGCATTCGTGGTAATTCTATCGTCGATTAAAATATAAGCTTCTTCAAAAAGTTGATTACTTTTTTTATAATTTCCGCTCATATGTTCAACTTTGCCCTTTTCCATCAGGTATAGCAAGCGGTTTCTTTTTTTAGAAAGAAATTCATTTTCTTCAATTAGAGAAGTAGCCCTTTCAAAATTTCGATAATAAACTTCATTCTGAAACTCGTAAGACCTATCATTATAAGTAATTCCGCAGGAATTCAAAGCAATAATAAGAACTCCTACGGAAAAAAATTGAAACCAAATTTTGGTTGGTATTCGCATATATAAATTCGCTTAATTAACCAGCTTCTTGATTTTTTTATCACCAATCCAAACCTTTTCATTGGTCTCTAAATTGGTCAACTCTAAATCTACTTGGTAATAAACTGCTTTATCTTTTTTGTACTGATCTACAATAGAGTTAATAGTTCCTTGTAACATAAAATCGGCACCTTGCTCCAACCCAAATTGCTTCATACTAGAAGCTGATGAGTAATTTTGCTGGTCGGCACGTTCTGCTCTAATTTCTTCACGCATCGCTCCAGCTTGTACCAAACGCATTCTGCTACTGTTGATAATCGCTTTTTCAATGTCTTTAGAAAAAGTTTCGGTAGCAATATGTTCGTGAGATTTGTTGGTAATCATCCCTACGATAATCACAGGAACTTCACCACCATTTTGGGAAGTATAGGTGTTGTACCAAGGATGAGCCATCATTTCACTGGTAATTTCTTCAGCAGTAAGACGGGAGTCGGTATCGTTCCACCTACCGCTAATGTCGGTGACAGTATCTTCACTCACGCGGGTAACTTTAGGGCCACAACTTACAATGGCAAAAGAGAAAAGAACTAAAAAAGCATAAAGCGAAAAAGATTTTTTCATAATGAATAAATTATAGTTTTTACCGTTCTAAAATAGGTAATAATTTATAAAGTAATAAGGATTATTATTTTTTTTAGTGATTTGATAATCAGTATTTTGATTAGTATGTCTTCATCAACGCGATTTTTTCTGAATCTATTTTGTACTATATTTAAGCCATTTCTATAAAATTATATTGAATGAAAACCTACTTGAAGCATTTTTCCTTACTGATTTTTACATTTTTAAGCCTTCAATTACTTGCTCAAAGCGATTATAAGGTTGAAGATTATTATACCAAGAAAGAGGTTGATATTGAAATGCGTGATGGTGTAAAATTACATACCACGATTTATTCCCCTAAAGACCTTTCTCAAGAATATCCAATTATTATGCAACGAACGCCATACAGTTCACGACCGTACGGTGAAGGCGAATTTCGTTCTAAAATAGGTCCGAATGAATTTTTAATGAAAGAAGGAAACATCATTGTTTATCAAGATGTTCGTGGACGTTGGATGAGTGAAGGTAATTACGACAATATGCGTCCGTATATTTCGAATAAAAAAGAAAAAGAAACCGATGAAGCCAGCGATACTTACGATACGATCGAATGGTTAATCAATAATGTTGAAAATAACAATGGTAACGTAGGAACGTGGGGAATTTCCTATCCCGGTTTTTATACGTCATACTCCTTACTTTCAGGACATCCAGCGTTGAAAGCAGCTTCACCACAAGCAAGTATTTCAGATTTCTTTTTCGACGATTTTCATCATAACGGAGCGTATTTACTCAGCTATTTTATGGCAACGGCTTTGTTTGGCAATCAAACCGAAGCGCCAACCACCGAGGCTTGGTACACCTTCCCTAAACTTCCGAGTAAAGATCAATATCAGTTTTTTTTAGATCACACACCGATCAATCAATTAGATGAATATTATCCCGACAATTTTTTCTGGAATCAGTTAAGTGATCATCCTAATTATGATAAGTTTTGGCAAGACCGCGGACTCATTCAGCATTTAAAAGATGCAAAAATTAAAACAGCTGTGATGTACGTAGGTGGTTTTTTTGATGCTGAAGATCTATACGGTCCGTTTCAAAGTTATAAAGCGATCGAAGAAAATAGCAACAATTACAACACGATCGTTTACGGACCTTGGAGTCACGGTGATTGGGCAAGAAGCTCCAAGCGTCAAGCGGTAGGCAATATTTATTTCGGTGACGACCTTTCTGAAAATTACCAAAAAGATATAGAAACGGTATTCTTCAATTATTTTCTAAAAGAAGAAGGAAAACCAAAAAATTCTCCGCTACCGGAAGCGATGATGTTTGATACCGGAAGCCATGAATGGACATCATTTGAAGCTTGGCCACCCAAAGCGACCAAGAAGAAAACTTATTATTTAGGAGAGAACCAAAAACTGAAATCACTGCCGACTAAATCTTTCGAGAATAAATTTATTAGCGATCCTAAAAAACCGGTTCCGTATTCAGAAGATATTAAGATTGTCTTTACGCCCAGAAAATATATGACCGACGATCAGCGTTTTGCAGCTAGAAGACCTGATGTACTGGTTTTTGAAACCGAAGTATTAACAGAAGATATTACCATGGCTGGAGAAATTGAAGCGAAACTCAATGTTGCCACAACCGGAACCGATGCCGATTGGGTAGTGAAAGTAGTAGATGTTTATCCCGAAGATGCAGAAGGTACTGAAGAAATGCAAGACCATTTAAAAATGTCGAATTATCATATGATGGTGCGTAGTGAAGTGATGCCGGCGAGATTTAGAAACGGATTTGAAAAAGCGGAGGCTACTATTCCCAACCAAAAAACAGACATAGATTTCACTTTACAGGGAATTTATCATACTTTTAAAAAAGGACATAAAATACAAGTGCAGGTACAAAGTACGTGGTTTCCGTTAATTAACTTGAATCCGCAGACGTTTGTACCTAATATTTTTAAAGCTGAAAAAGACGATTATCAAAAGCAAACCCATACTGTTTATGGCGATTCTTCCATAGAATTTACGGTATTGGAAAAATAAAATTTATGAAACTAAATTTCTCTAAAATGGTAGTAGTCGCTTTTTTAGGGCTGTTCGTTTCTTGTAAAGAGCAACCTAAAAAAAGCGAAATGAATACTTCTGAAATAGAACGCGAATCGGAACAATTGCAAGCTTTTTTTGATAAAACCTATCAAGAAGATTTAGCCGATTCCCCGATGATGCAAACCCAAATTGGTTTAAAAACCGATTACGGTAAGTGGGATAATTTTGCGCATACCAAATATCCAGAAGACTTAGAGAAATCAAAGGCTAGATTAGCTTACTTAAAAGATAGCATTAATGTAAATGCACTCTCCAAATCAGAGAAATTAAGCTATCGCTTGATGCGAAAAAGGTTGGAAAATGAAGTGGAAGATTATAAATTTCGTTTTTACGATTATCCCATTAATCAAATGAGGGGTATTCATACTTATATTCCGGCTTTTTTAATTAATCAACATCGCATCGACTCGGTAGCTGATGCTGAAGCTTATATTGAACGTTTACAAGGAATACAAAAGGTTTTTGAAGATGTGATCAAAACCATGCAAATCCGCGAAAAAAATGGAATATTACCTCCAAAATTTGTGTTTCCCAAAACAATAGAAGATTCAAAAAATGTATTGACAGGTAAACCTTTTAATAATTCTAAAGAAAATAGTGTTCTACTTCAAGATTTTTCAGATAAAGTAAATCAACTTCAAATTCCGAAGCAGCAAAAGAAAGAATTGATAGCAAAAGCCAAAAAAGCTTTAATTGAAAATGTAAAACCAGCTTATCTTAAAATAATTGAAACTTTAGAAGATGAAGCACAGCGAGCCACTACAGATCATGGGGTTTGGAAGTTTCCCAAGGGAGAAGCCTACTATCAAAACCAATTAACTAGATACACAACCACAAATCTTTCTGCGGAAGAAATACATAAAGTAGGATTGAAAGAAGTAGATCGAATTCATCAAGAAATGAAATCGATTATGAAAGAAGTAGGCTTTGAAGGTTCTTTACAGGATTTTTTCAAGTTTATGAAAGAAGATCCACGATTTTATTATGAACAAAATGAAAAAGGAAAGGCAGCTTATCTCAAGAAGTCGAAAGCGATTATTGATGAAATGCGTTCTCAATTAGATCAACTTTTTCTCATCTTGCCCGAAGCTGAATTAAAAGTAAAACCCGTAGAAGCTTTTCGTGAAAAAAGTGCCGGAATTGCTTTTTATGAACGACCTGCTTTAGACGGTTCGCGACCTGGAATTTATTATGTGAATTTATATGATATGAAAGCTGTTTCTAAATATCAAATGGAAGCTTTGGCTTATCACGAAGGGATTCCCGGTCATCATATGCAAATTGCTATTGCGCAAGAATTAGATAGTTTACCCGAATTTAGAAAGTATTTGTTTTATGGTGCTTACCTTGAAGGTTGGGGATTGTACAGTGAATTATTACCAAAAGAAATAGGTTACTATAAAGATCCCTATTCAGATTTTGGTAGGCTAACCGCAGAACTTTGGCGCGCTTGCCGTTTGGTAGTCGATACCGGTATTCACGCTAAAAAATGGACACGCGAACAGGCGATTCAATTTTATAAAGATAACACTCCAAATGCAGAAAGTGATTGTATAAAAATGGTCGATCGTCATATTGTGTTACCGGGACAAGCCACTTCCTATAAAATAGGAATGATCAAAATTTTGAGTTTAAGAGCGAAGGCTAAAAAAGCGCTGGGAGAGGAATTTGATGTTCGGGAATTTCACGATGTAATTTTAACTAATGGAGTAGTCCCGTTAGATGTCTTAGAAGATTTAGTCAATGATTATATTGAAAGTAAAAAAGCAACTGCTGCTTAATAATATTTTTAACTTACTAATCATAAAGGGAGGGGTTATTTACTTAGTTTCTCCTTTTTTGTTGATTAAAAAAATTAAAACTGATAACCAATCCTAAAATCTAACGCTGGGTAAACTCCAGAATCGTCTTTCATATAAGGTTTTAAGTCAATTTCTTTGTAATAACCAAGTCCTGCGGCAAATTCTAAATGAAAATGTTTGCCATAGCTTCTTCTAAGCCCCCATAAAAAGGTAGTTGAAATACTTTGGTTTGTATTTCGTTCATTGTCGTCTAAGACAGTAAACCAATCAGGACGGTAAGAATTATATAGTGATAAAAAATTCGCGCTATTGTTTTCGATATTTTTTCCTTTTTCCACTCTTCTTTTTAAATTATAATAAAAACGGGGTGAGAGGGCTATTTCTGGTTGAACATAAAAATCATTATCGCCACCTGCGACAATGGTTAAATTTCCGCGTAAACCCATTTCGCCTCTTACTGTCCAATTATTGGCTAATTTGGCTTCATAAAATCCAGAAATCCCAATAACTCCTAATTGAATTCCTACTAAGGATTCTTCAACACTTATTTGACTGTTTTGAGATTGTTGTGCATTTGTGTAGCAAAAAGCTAAAATGCTAAGTATTACTAGTAGTTGTTTTTTCATTTACCTAAAAACTAATTTTTTTACCAATTCCCTTTCTAGTTCTTCATTCATCATCTTGATGATTTTTTCTTTGCCGTAGCTTAACTCTTCCCTTAGCACGGAAGAACTTAAAGAAACATACAAAGTATCTTTATTCAACTGAATAGAAGTGGTATATTTATTAATTGCCGGGCCCATTTGTTGTTGCCAAATGTCTTTTACATTTACCCGGTCCAAACCTTTTTGTAAACGATTCTCATTCACAAAGTTTTTTAAAACTTCACTTAAACTCTGGTGTTCATCATTCCGTGCCATCTAAATATCCTTTAAATCGTTGGTAAGTATAGGTTATATCACGATTGTTTTTTACTTGAAAACTATTCTCGTTAAGTTCTAGGAGCGTTTCTTCCCATTCGTCCATTTCAGTTTGGTAATGAAAAACAAATTTCTCCTCTTCTTTAGTAATGGTAAAAGTTTCAATGGCTCCAATAGTAATGTATTTTCCTTCTAGCGTAGGTTTCAATTTTTTCCGAATGCCTTTTTCTCCTTCAATTTTCAAATAATCTACCGTTTCATTAAATTTATATTGAAGCTCTTTACCATTAGATTTTTCTACTTTTTTAATTTCCCAATAGCCATTTAATTGAGAAAGGTCTTCTTCCTGAATTTGTTGACAGCTCAATAAACTTCCACAGCAAATTAAGAAAAGGAACAGTGTATGTTTCATAGGTTTGTTATTCATTTTTTAGTATATCAAAAAGTACGTCAATAAGTCAATTCAAGTGATTTTAATGATGCGTTAGCAAAAGTAAAATGGTATCAAGGATTAGATTCCCAAAGAGATACTATTCCAAATTTATCATTTTATATTGTTCAGCATTTGCTTTTACTACGTTTTCGGTACGTTCCGCATGCGTGTCACTAATAAATAATTGACCCAAATCGTCTTTCGTCACCAAATCTACAATTTGTGCTACACGATTCTCGTCTAATTTATCAAAAATATCATCAAGCAGTAAGATGGGATTCACTTTACTTTGGGTTTTCATAAAATCGTATTGCGCCAATTTCAAAGCAATTAAAAAAGATTTTTGCTGCCCTTGCGAGCCAAACTTTTTGACCGGATGACCTTCAATTTTTAAAATTAAATCATCTTTATGCGTTCCTATACTCGTATATTGTAAAGCCCGGTCTTTTTGAAGGTTTTGAGCCAATAAATCGGAAAGTTCTTCCTTAAATAATTGACTTTTATACTTCAAATTTACCGTTTCTTTATCGTTGCTAATACTTTGATAGCGTTTTTCAAAAATGGGTTTGAAGGTTTCTAAAAACTCAATTCTTTTTTGATGAATTACTTTTCCCATTTCATTCATCTGTTCATTATAAATACTTAAAGTCGCTTCATCAAACGTATGATTGGCGGCAAAATATTTCAACAATGAATTTCTTTGTGAAAGCGTTTTGTTGTATTTCACCAATAAATCGAGGTAGCGCTTATCGTTTTGAGAGATAATACTATCCATAAACTTTCTGCGCGTTTCGCTACCTTCAACGATAAGGTCCCGGTCTGCCGGAGAAATGATGACGACAGGAATCAAGCCGATATGTTCACTAAACTTTTCGTAAGCTTTCCCATTTCTTTTAATAATTTTTTTCTGTCCTTTTTTGGCACTCACTACAATTTTTTCTTGACGTTCAAGTTTTTCAAACTCCCCATCAACCACGAAAAAATCGGCATAGTGATGAATATTTTGACTCGTTACCGGATTAAAATAACTTTTCCCGTAAGCCAAATGATAAATGCTGTCTAAAACGTTTGTTTTTCCCACGCCATTAAAACCCACCAAGCAATTAATTTTGGTATCAAACTCGAAATTGGCGGTTTCAAAATTCTTATAATTAATTAAGGAAAGATTTTTTAAATACATAAAAGGTTGAAAAACAATGTTTTTTGAAGTTTGAACTGAAGTTTAAATTTCTTCATCTTTTGATTGCAAAGTATTGAAAAATAACAAAAATTTTATCTTTTATATATAAATAAAAATTATATTTTTGCGCAGCATTTTAAGTAAAATTTTATGGCAACATATAAGAAAAGGGGCTACAAGCCGAAACCGGAAAAAGAACAAGAAGACATTAATGAAGATGAAAAAGCCTATGTAGAAGGTGAATCGACTACACAGGAAGTTTTTGAAAATTTAGATGAAACCGCCAACAAGACAGAAGAGTGGGTAGCATCTAACCAGAAAGGAATTTTCATTTTTATTGGAGTAGTGGTTGTAGCTGTTCTTGGATATATTGGTTACCAAAAATTTGTGAACCAGCCTAAACAGGACGAAGCAGCTAACGAAATAGCTCAATCTCAAATTTATTTTGAAAATGCGCTAGATGCTTCCGGTAAAGCCCAAGACTCTTTATATAATTTATCACTTACCGGCGGAAACGGTAAATATGGTTTTATTGATATTATTGATAACTATGGTGGAACAAGCGCAGCTAACCAAGCACAATATTATGCAGGGATGGCGTACTTGAACACCGGGAAATATGATAAAGCTATTGAGCATTTGGAAAACTTCTCTAGTGAAGATGAAATTTTAGCTCCATTAGCAAAAGGCGCTATTGGTGATGCTTTTATGCAATTAGAGCAGCCTGAAGAAGCTTTAGGTTATTACGAAAGTGCTGCCAACATGAGAAGCAACAGTTTTACTACGCCTAAATTCTTATTAAAAGCAGCCATCACCGCCATAGAAATAAAAAATGGTGCTAAAGCAGAAGAATACTTAACAAAGATTGAAGATGAATATGCCGATGCTCCAGAAGCTGAAAAAGTTGCCGTTTATATGGGGCAGGCAAAAGCACTTAAATAATGGCTACAGCAGGTAAAAACCTATCATATTACGATAAAAATACAATCCCAAACGCGAAAGATTTTCGGTTTGGGATTGTTGTTTCAGAATGGAACAATGATATTACCGAAAACCTTTTTCAAGGTGCTTTTGATGCTTGGATAGATAATGGGGTTCTCAAAGAAAATATCGTCCGTTGGAATGTTCCCGGAAGTTTTGAACTGATTTACGGTTGTAAAAAAATGCAACAATCTTTCGAGATGCTAGATGCCATTGTAGCCGTAGGAAACGTGATTCAAGGAGAAACCAAACATTTTGATTTTGTTTGTGAAGGCGTTACCCAAGGCATTAAAGATTTAAATATTCAATCTGATATTCCGGTAATTTTTTGTGTATTAACAGATAATACCAAGCAACAATCAATAGAGCGTAGTGGAGGTATTCACGGTAACAAAGGATCTGAAGCCGCCATCGCTGCGATAAAAATGGCACAATTGCGTAAAGACGCTAATTTCTACAAAGGTTAATCACTTCCTGTTAACAAAATTCGGTTCTTTACTGCGGCATTGTTTTTGATTTTAGTAACTTTGAAATAATATCGGGTTATGGGAATTTTAAAACAAAGAAAGAATAAGAAATTTAGTTACAGTCCACGCTATTTTGACGATAAAGGCGAGGGCAATCCATATAAAATAGAATCTAAATTCGACAGGTATAGAAAAACCGTTGGCGAGAGTCCCGGTGGTTTGGTTTCCCGTTTCAAATCTGCTTGGTCAGAGCTTAAAGACGATTCAGATAGGGATGCCAATCGAAGAATCGTTTATATTGCCTTGATTCTTGTTTTAATTTTTCTATTTATCATCGATTTCGATTTATCAATTTTCTTCGGGAATTAATGGCAGACATCATTCAATTACTTCCAGATCATGTTGCTAACCAAATCGCTGCAGGAGAAGTAGTTCAGCGACCGGCTTCGGTAGTGAAAGAATTACTGGAAAATGCAATAGATGCAGAAGCAACTTCTATCAATTTACTAATTAAAGACGCAGGGAAAACGCTTATCCAAGTTTCCGATAACGGAAAAGGAATGAGTGAAACCGATGCACGTTTAAGTTTTGAACGTCACGCCACTTCCAAAATAAAATTGGCAGAAGATTTATTTCAGCTGAAAACAAAAGGCTTTCGTGGAGAAGCTTTAGCGTCGATTGCCGCTATTGCTCACGTCGATTTAAAATCGAAACAGCCGGAAGCTGAATTGGGAACCGAGATTAAAATCAATGGCAGTAAGGTGGAATCACAAGAGCCTTGTGTGACACCAACCGGAACTGTGGTGAGTGTAAAAAACCTTTTTTTTAATATTCCGGCACGTCGAAATTTCTTAAAGTCGAATAGTGTAGAGACCCGACATATTATAGATGAATTTCAGCGCGTGGCGTTGGCACATCCACAAATAGCATTTTCGATGCATCACAATGGAAGTGAGATTTTCCAGCTTCCCGAATCTAATTTTAGGCAACGCATCGTGAATATTTTCGGCGGAAAAACCAATGAAAAATTGGTACCTGTGCAAGAAGAAACGGAAATTGCTAAAGTAGAAGGTTTTGTAGGAAAACCGGAATTTACCAAAAAGTCAAAAGGTGAACAGTTTTTCTTTGTGAATAACCGATTTATTAAAAGTCCGTATTTAAATCATGCGGTCACTGCTGCTTTTGAAGGACTTTTAAAAGATAAATCTTATCCCTCTTATTTCTTGTATTTAGATATCGACCCGAAACGGATTGATATCAACATTCACCCTACCAAAACCGAAATTAAATTTGACGATGAACATTCGTTGTACGCCATTTTAAGAAGTGCGATAAAACATAGTTTGGGGCAATTTAACGTAGCGCCGGTATTAGATTTTGAACGGGATGCCAATTTAGATACACCTTACGATTATAAAGAAAAACAAGTTTCTAATCCAACAATTGAAGTCGATAGGAATTTTAATCCTTTTGAAAGTGAACAGAACTTTTCTAAAGGAGAAAAGAATACTTCCGCAGGGAAAAGTTTTAGTAGTTCCTTTCCGAAGAAAAAAGAAGGTTCTTGGGAAGCTTTATATACTACTGGTTTTGATAGCGAAAAAGAAACCGATTTTGCCAATGTAGAATTTGAAAGTGAAGAAGTAACAGGTAGTTTGTTTGAAGATGAAAAAAAATCTGAATCGGCTAACACGTTTCAACTTCAAAAAAAATATATTATCAGTTCCTTAAAATCCGGTTTACTGGTCATCGATCAGCATCGCGCACATACCCGAATTTTATACGAAGAACTTTTAAAAAGTATAACGGTCACTGCTGCAATTAGTCAGCAATTGTTGTTTCCATTGGTGTTGCAATTTTCGAAACAGGAAACTGCGATGCTGAGTGAATTAAAAGAATCGTTAGAGCAAACGGGTTTTTTATTTTCAAGAATAGAAGAACACGAAATTGAAATTAAAGGGATTCCGAATTTAATTTCAGAGAGTGAAGTTTCGATTTTAATTGAACAGTTATTGGCAGATTTTGAAAATGAAATTCCGGAAAGTGGTTTTAAACAAACTGACTTATTGGCAAAATCACTGGCAAAAAGTATGGCGATAAAAACAGGCGCGGTTTTAGATACGGTAGAACAAATTGCGATTGTCAATGGTCTTTTTGCTTGTAAAGAACCAAACGTTACGCCAAGCAACCGAAAAATATTTACCACACTATTGGCAGACGATTTAGAAAAAAAATTGATGTAAATGGGGAGAATAACAGAAACGGTAAAAGTACTTTTAATTGCGAATATTTTATTTTTTTTAGGAAGCCAGTTTTTAGGTGATTTTGCCATCAAAACCTTGGCACTTTGGTTTCCTGAAAATGAAAACTTTGGTATTTGGCAAGTCGTGACGCATATGTTTATGCATGGTAGCGTTTCGCATATTTTCTTTAATATGTTTGCCTTGTACATGTTTGGAAGTGTATTGGAACAATCTATTGGGCAACAACGCTTTCTGTTTTTATATTTTTCTTCAGGATTAGCTGCCGCCGGACTTCAGATTTTGTTTACTTATTTAGAGTTTAATCCTGCTTATGAAGCTTGTATAAATGCAGGTGTAGATCCAAATACTATTTTTCAAAGTCTGGAGAGAGCCGTACAAACTAATCGATATCCAGCAATTCCAGGAGTTTCTCAAGAGACAGTAATGCAACTTACCAATGCTTTTATTACCCCAATGGTAGGAGCTTCCGGAGCTATTTTTGGTGTGTTAGCGGCCTTCGCTGTTATTTATCCTAATTTACCTTTGTATATAATGTTTATTCCTATTCCTATTAAGGCAAAATATTTAATTGGAGGTTACTTTTTAATCAATGTATATTCAGCGGTAACGGGAACTACTTTATTGGGACCTTCCAATACGGCTTATTGGGCGCATATAGGGGGTGCAGTGATTGGTTTTATTACGATGTATTACTGGAAAAAAAATCAATTTAACCGTTGGAATTAAGATGAACTGGAGAGACCAATTACAATACAGATACAATATGGCCGGCGTGGTTGAAAAACTTATCGCTGTCACTGTACTTGTTTTTGTCTTAGTATTTTTACTGAATACCATCGCATTTTTATTTCAGTTACCTTCTAATTTTTTGAATGATTGGTTAGTTTTTCCGAAGGAAATAGGAGAATATATTTACAAACCGTGGACGATTATCACCTATGCATTTATGCACGCGGGGATATTTCATATTTTCTTTAATATGTTGCTTCTTTATTATTCAGGGCAACTATTTTTAACATTCTATACTCCGAAGCGACTATTGAACTATTACTTTTTAGGAGCAATTTCAGGAGCTTTGGTGTTTATGCTGAGTTACAATATTTTTCCTGCTTTTGCCGGAATTGGTCGTTCTTATTTATTAGGAGCTTCAGCAGCGGTGATGGCAGTTTTGGTAGGTGTTGCTACTCAAGCTCCACATATGAAAATTAGATTATTCATTTTAGGGAATATTAAACTTTGGTGGATTGCCGCATTTTTTGTGGTTTCAGATATCGTACAAATGCCTTTTAATAATCCAGGTGGTCATTTGGCCCATCTTGGTGGAGCGTTGTTGGGATATGTGTATACAACTCAATTACAGAAGGGAAACGACATTGGTGCTTGGTTTGAAAGATTAGTAGATTGGTTAATGAGTCTGTTTTCAAAAAAAGAGAAAACCACTCCGTTTAAAAAAGTATATAAAAACAAAGATTTTAAACGAAATCTAAAAACTTCTTCCAACAGAACAACAAGCAATAATGGGATGTCTAAAACTGAGCAGCAGCAAAAAGTAGATGCCATTTTAGATAAAATAAGCAAAAGTGGTTACGATAGTTTGAGTAAAGCTGAAAAAGATTTTTTGTTTAATGCCGGCAAAGATTAACTTTGAATTCTATGAAGCGGCTTAGCATTTTCAATAAAATAATTTTCTTTTTTAATTCGTTGTTTGCTACAGCGCTTTTGTTCGCTTATTTACTGCCTTATATTCCACCCAGTGTTTTTCCTTTTCTTTCGGTATTGGCGTTGGGAATGCCTGTTTTGTTATTGGTGAATTTTATCTTTTTGGTGTATTGGCTTATTAAGTTTAAACGTCAGTTTTTGCTTTCTACTATTGTTTTGTTATTAGGCCTTAATCATATTTTTTCACTTTATAAATTTTCTGATGCGCAAGAAGTGACCGATAATAATGAAATTAAATTGATGAGCTATAATGTACGCCAGTTTAATAAATATAAATGGTTGGAAGGCGATATCGCCGGTGAGATTATCGATTTTGTTAAAAAGGAAAAAGTAGATGTTTTTTGTACCCAAGAATATAATATGCGGGATTTAGTGATTTTCGATGAATTTAAAAATCATTATATTCAAGAAAGTGTAAACAGCAAAAGTATAGGGCAAGCCATTTATACTAATTATCCTATCATCAACAAAGGTTCTTTAGATTTTCAATCCGGTAATAATTGTATCTATGCCGATATTAAAGTGAAAGAAGATACCTTACGTATTTTTAACGTTCATTTTGAAAGTTTAAAAATTGATCCGGAAGTAAAAAGCCTTCAAAAAGAAAACAAGAAAAAACTTATTAGTAGAGTAGGAGCTTCTTTTAGGAAACAAGAAGAACAAGTTATTCTACTAAAAGAAAAGTTAGCACAAACGCCTTATAAAAGTATTATTTGTGGTGATTTTAATAACAGTGCATTCTCTTATATTTATAATGAATTGGTAGATTTAGGTTACAAAGATGCTTTTAAAATTGCCGGGAACGGAACCGGAAAAACTTTTGACTTCGATTTTATCCCGTTGCGGATTGATTTCTTTTTGGTAGATGAAGCTATTCAGGTGAATGAGTTTAATAATTACGACGTGCAGCTTTCAGACCATTATCCCATCTCCACAACGATTCACTTACCTCAAAATTAATCTAATTGTTGCTGCTGAAGGTAATTTACAGAATTAGGACCTTCATTAAATAACAAATCTAAAATGGAAAGATTGGGAATAAAACCAAACTTTTCTTCAAAAACTTGGGTGTAAGTTTCTAACGTAATTTTCCGTTTGCGTTTTGCGTCTATTAAATATCTTTTATCCTGAAGATTTTCTTGGGGAACTTCCAAGTGATATTCTTTCGTTTTTTGGAATTCTTTTTCTAACTGAAGACATCCGGAAACCGCTTCAAAACAATCATAATTAAAATCAAGCAGAAATTTATATTCTTTTTCATAGAGATGAATTAATTCATCTTCGTAGAATTCAAAGAAAGGAGAAGTGCGGTAAGCTGTTTCTAACGATCGCCAATGGTTGATTTGCCATTTAAAATCGTTTTCAATTTTTACCTCTTTGTATTTTTGTCTAATATTTTTTTTACCGGTATGCTTAATGGGAATATTTAATGATAACTTTCCGTTAGCCCCATAAATGTACTGTCGGTTACGGTAGGTTTGTTTTTGGTAGTTATCTTCATTTTCAAAAACCAATTCTTCAGCTTGCGCGATATGACAAAACTGAAGAATGGATCCAAAATAAGCCGGATGTGTGAGCATAGAATTCATTAAAAAAACTTAAGCTTTTTTCTTCCGTTTTCTAAAGAAATTAAAACCAACTACAATCACTAATCCAATAAGGAAATAATAAAGGTAAGAAACCGGTTTTCCTTCCCCGCCAACAGTAGTGAAAACGCGTTCCCAACGAATTTTATTAAAGAAACCATCAGCATTTCCATCCCAGCTCATCCAGATGAAAATAGGTTTTCCTACAATATGACTTTCGGGAACATAACCCCAAAAACGGCTATCTTCACTATTATGACGGTTATCTCCCATCATAAAATAATAGTTCTGTTTAAAAGTATATTCCGTAAGTGGTTCACCATTTAAGGAAATTTGATTACCTCGTGTGGTTATTTTATTTTCAATCCCCATTTCTTCACCTTCATAAACTTCAATAATACGTTGATAAAAAGGAAGACTTTCAGTAGTGATTTTTACAGTTTTTCCTTCTTCAGGAATATAAATAGGACCAAATTGATCGGCATTCCAATTGGTTTTTGCTGAAGGGAAAATTTTTGGGTCTGCGTCTCCCACTGAATCAATAATCCGGGTGATAGAAGCTACATTTGGATGATTTTTGAATTTTTCTACCGCTTCATCAGAAATGGCGACAAAATCATATTCCCTAGTGGCCCTGTTATAAGCTTTTACACCATCGGTAATGCTGTAACGGTTAATCAAGTTTCGTAAATCAAAACCTCTTCCTTTACCTTTTACGCGATAAGAATATTGTGGTTTGGCACGGTCCGGCAATTGTAACGGTTCTCCGTTTATATGAATTTTTCCATCAATAATTTTTAAAGAATCACCTGGGATTCCTACCGTTCTTTTAACGTAATTTGATTTTTTATCGACGGGTTTTTTATAGGAAATTGGACCGTTATATCCAAAATAAGGAACGGTATCTACCGGCCAGTTAAAAACAACAATGTCGGTACGTTCAATATCTTCAAACCCCGGGAATCTAAAATAGGGTAGTTGTGGCCAATTGGTATACGATTTTATTCCTGCTACAGGAATGGTATCGTGGACCATAGGAAAGGAAACGGTGGTTTGTGGCGTTCTTGCTCCGTAATGGAATTTACTTACAAATAGAAAATCACCTACCAATAAAGTCTTTTCTAAAGACGACGTAGGAATGGTAAACGGTTGAATAAAATAGGTGTGAACGATGGTAGCCGCTACAACTGCAAAAAGAATAGAGCTCACCCACTCACCAACTTCAGTTCTTGGTTTTAAACTTCTGTCGTAAATATGTTCAACGTCAGCAGTGTAATTAATGTAATACAAATAAAATCCAAGCGTAAGAAAGGCAAGCCAAGTATCTGCTTTGGTGTGTTTGCCAAAACTCCTTGCGGTTTCTACCCAAATGACCGGAAACATAATTAAATTAACAATCGGGATAAAAAGAAGGATGGTCCACCACCAGGGTCGATTAATGATTTTCATTAACACTACAGCATTGTAAACCGGTACAAATGCTTCCCAAGCTTGTCTGCCTGCAATTTTATATAATCTCCAAGTTCCTGCGCCGTGAATGACCTGAACTAGTAAAAAAAATATAAACCACTGAATTATTGTCATCTTTTAAAGTTTTTATATAAGTAGGTCTGTAGTGCTAAATGTTACACGATTATAAACCCAATACATCTTTCATTGTAAATACACCCGTTTTGTCTTTTAGCCATTCAGCCGCGATTACAGCTCCTAAGGCAAAACCTTCACGGGAATGAGCAGTGTGCTTAATTTCGATATCATCAATAGCTGAAGAATATTTTATAATATGAGTTCCTTTTACATCTTCCTCTCTTTTGGCTACTACCGGAATTTGGTTATCTGAAGCTTTTTCACCTTCTTCTACTAATTTCCAATCTTCTTTTTGAGTATGTGGAAGAATACTTTCGGTTAAAGTAATTGCTGTTCCGCTGGGTTTGTCCAGTTTTTTGGTATGATGAATTTCTTCAACACCCACCGTATATTCTTCAAATTTACTCATCAGTTTAGCTAGATTTTCATTCAACTGAAAAAATAAATTCACTCCTAAACTAAAATTGGAAGCGTAAATAAAACCAGCTTTGTTTTCGTTACAAATTTTTACGGCTTCTTCATAACGGTCTAGCCAACCGGTCGTGCCGGAAACTACCGGAATATTATGTTTAAAGCAAGTTGTTATATTTTCAAAAGCAGCATCAGGAACGCTAAAATCTATCGCTACTTCTGCTTTTTGAAGTTCTTCAGTATTAATTTTTTCTGAAGTCTTGTAAACTATTTCGTGATTTCTATCAAGCGCAATTTCTTCAATGGTTTTGCCCATTCTTCCATAACCTAAAATTGCAATTTTCATACTTAAAAATTTAAATTGAATGATAATCCGTAATTGGTTCTTCCTGTAAACTGATCGTAATTGAATTTTGGTTTCATAGAAAGATCGTTACTTACATTAAATTGCTGTAAATGTGCATCTACATTGGCATCTACAATATTCAAAATATAAAATGCAGCAGTAACCAAAATGGATATTTCTTTATTTCTTCTAAAGTGTTTTTGTGCATCAATTAAGGCATCGTTGTCCAGCCTTCCTTGAAATTCATCGTCATCATAACCGGCCAACCTTCTTTTGTAGGCATCGCGGTAACGATTATACTGTTTGTCATTTTCAATATAAAAATAGACGCTAGTTCCTAAGGCTCCATAAACTATAGGTAACTTCCAATAACTCCCGTTGTAAATTTGACCCAATCCCGGAAAAATGGCCGAGAAAAAAGCCGCTTTTGCAGGTGCTAACGGATTGTATTCTTTAAAATTACCTTGAATACTATCTACGGTAGCAATACGTTGTGTTCTTAATTCTAACGAATCTTGTTGAGCAAAAACTTTACTAAAAGTGAATAGGCTAATACAAAAGAAAAATAACAGTTTAAGCTTCACCCTGAATTAATTTTTTGAGGCGTTTAAAATCTTCTTCTGAAGAGAACGGAATGATTAACTTTCCATTGCCCTTCTTATTCACTTTTACATCAACTTTTGCACCAAAATATTCTGAAAAGTTTTTTACTGAAGATTGAATTTCTTTAGGAACGCTAGGTGTAGCCGGTTTTTTTGCAGAAAAATCTTTCCCGTTTTTTTGATACGATCTAACCAATTGCTCGGTATCTCTTACCGATAGCGCATCGGCAATAATTTTCTCGTAAATTTTAAGTTGAATTTCGGTATCTTCAACATTAATTAAAGCACGGCCGTGGCCCATCGATAAAAAGCCATCGCGCATCCCGGTTTGAATAATTGGATCTAATTTTAATAAACGAAGGTAATTAGCAATGGTCGATCTGTTTTTACCAATACGATCGCTCATTTGTTCTTGCGTAAGATCGATCTCATCGATCAAACGTTGGTACGAAAGTGCAATTTCTATAGGATCTAAATCTTGACGCTGAATATTTTCTACCAACGCCATTTCTAACGATTCTTGGTCGTTAGCAATTCTTATATAAGCGGGAACCGTTTTTAGTCCTACTAATTTTGAAGCACGGTAACGACGCTCACCCGATACTAATTGATATTTATTAAAATCAGTTTTTCTAACTGTTATGGGTTGAATTACGCCTAGCTCTTTAATAGAGGTTGCTAATTCTTGCAAAGCATCTTCATTAAAACTGGTACGCGGCTGAAAAGGGTTTACCTCGATCGCATCCAATTCTAATTCAACAATATTACCAACAACTTTATCGGCATTTTTGTCTTTAGCAGTTTTTATATCATTATCGGGATCTTTCAATAATGCAGAAAGACCTCTACCTAATGCTTGCTTTTTTGTTGCCTTCGCCATAAATCACTAACTGTTTTTCTTGATAATTTCTTCAGCTAAACTTAAATAATTATTAGCTCCTTTACTGCCGGCATCATAATTAATAATACTTTCGCCATAACTAGGAGCTTCACTTAAACGTACGTTACGCTGAATAATAGTTTCAAAAACCATCTCTTCAAAATGTTTTTTCACTTCTTCTACAACTTGGTTAGAGAGTCGAAGTCTAGAATCGTACATCGTAAGCAATAAACCTTCAATATCTAAATTGTTGTTATGAATTTTTTGTACGCTTTTAATCGTATTTAAAAGTTTACCTAAACCTTCTAAAGCAAAATATTCACATTGTATTGGAATAATAACAGAGTCTGCCGCGGTTAAAGCATTTAATGTTAATAAACCTAAGGATGGTGCGCAATCTATAAGAATGTAATCGTATTTTTCTTTAAGTGAAACAATTGCGTTTCTCAACATCGATTCTCGTTGGTCTTGATCGACTAACTCGATCTCGATAGCTACCAAATCGATATGCGCAGGAATAATATCTAAATTTGGTGATTCTGTCGGTACAATGGCATCTTCAGCTTTTAAGGTGTGTTCTAAAAGTTGATAAGTGCCGGCTTCAACATTTTCTACATCAAGACCTAAACCCGAACTAGCGTTAGCCTGCGGATCTGCATCGATTAATAAAACTTTTTTCTCTAATACACCTAAAGCGGCTGCGAGGTTTACAGAAGTAGTGGTTTTACCTACTCCGCCTTTTTGGTTAGCAATTGCAATGATTTTACCCATCAATTATTTAAGATTTAGATGGTAAAAATACAATTAATTATCCCAATTGAAAACGCTTAAATAAATAAGTTAATCTTGTTTTTTAACAATTAGCGTTAATTATTTGTTTTTCTTCTTTCTAATCATTTCTTCGAGCATATCCCACATTTCTTCAGGAATATCTTCCAGCAAGTTAAACTGTCCTGCGCCTTTAAGCCATTCACCACCATCAATGGTAATTACTTCGCCATTCATGTAAGCTGCAAAGTCTGAAACTAAGTAAGCCGCAAGATTAGCTAGTTCCTGATGTTCACCCACACGTTTAAGCGGTACTTTTTGTGCCAAGTCGAATTTATCTTTTAGATCTCCCGGTAAGAGTCGATCCCAAGCGCCTTTGGTTGGGAAAGGTCCCGGAGCTATGGCATTAAATCGAATTCCGTATTTTGCCCATTCTACAGCCAACGAACGTGTCATCGCTAAAACGCCTGCTTTTGCTGTTGCTGAAGGAACCACATAAGCAGAACCTGTCCAAGCATAGGTCGTTACAATATTCAAAACGGTTTTATCTTTTTCACCTTTGTCGATCCAATTTTTACCAAACGCAAGCGTACAATTTTTACTTCCTTTTAAAACAATATCGATAATTGTATCGAATGCATTTGCCGAAAGACGCTCCGTAGGAGAGATAAAGTTTCCTGCAGCGTTATTCAGTAAAACGTCAACGCTTCCCATTTTTTCGATGGCTTCATTCTTCATTTTTTCTACTTCATCATAATTTCGCACGTCACATTGTATCGCAAAACATTTACCACCGGTTTCTTCTTCTAATTCTTGAGCGGTAGTTTTCAATTTTTCTAAATTTCTAGAGGTGATCGCTACTTGAGCTCCTAACTCTAAAAAGTATTTGGTCATCGATTTTCCTAAACCGCTACCGCCACCGGTAACTACGATATTTTTATTTTTTAGGGCGTCTTCACGCAACATTTTCTGTTGAAAGTTCATTTTTTTAGTTTTCTTCTAAAATAAGATTTCTTTTTGAGGAATACTAATTTTTCAGGAGCACAAAAAAATCCCCGATAACAGGGATTTTTTGAATAGTCTTTTGGAGTTAATTTTAGTATCTAAAAATAAAAATTGAGCATTATGAAAAAAATAGCATTCTTCACCGGCGCACTTTCTACCTCGATTGTGATGATCGGGATTCTTTTTAAATATTTTCATTGGCCATTAGCAAATGTGTTAATCGCTATAGGAATTGTTCTTTTCGCTTTGTTTTTTGTACCAACAATGACCAAATATATTTATGATCGCCCCAGTAGAGATGAGTTATAAATAAATACATTCTTATGAAAACCATAGCCATTACAAGCGGTATCTTATATGTTTTAGCAACAATTATTGGTGCTGTTTTGCAATTAATGCATTGGCCTTATGGTGTTATTATACAAAACACCGGTTTTTCATTATTACTTTTTGTGTTTATACCTAGTTTAATTTTTTATGTAAAGCGGTTAAGAAGAGGTGTTCATCGAAAATTTTAAAAGTTCTTAAGCCTAAGTTATTTAAAGCACATTCAATAATTTTATTCTACCGAATCAATCAAGATTTCTAAAATCTGAATCGCTGCATCACTAATTTTAGTACCGGGACCAAAAACTGCTACCGCTCCGGCATCAAATAGATATTGATAATCTGCGGAAGGAATCACCCCGCCAACAATCACCATAATATCTTCGCGATCGTGTTTCTTTAATTCTTCGATCACCTGCGGAACCAAGGTTTTATGTCCTGCTGCTAAAGATGAAACTCCTAAAATATGCACATCATTTTCTACCGCTTGCTTGGCAGCTTCTTGCGGCGTTTGAAATAACGGACCAATATCTACATCAAAACCGACATCGGCATAACCAGTCGCGACAACTTTGGCGCCGCGATCGTGACCATCTTGCCCCATTTTAGCAATCATAATTCGCGGTCGGCGACCTTCTAACTCTGCAAACTGGTTCGCTAATTCTTTTGCTTTTTTAAACGATTGATCGTCTTTTATTTCTTTACTATACACGCCACTAAAAGATTTGGTTTGTGCTTTATGTCTGCCATAAATTTTCTCTAAAGCCATACTAATTTCTCCAATACTTGCGCGCTCACGAGCTGCATTTACGGCTAAAGCTAAAAGATTTCCTTCTTCTTTTTCTGCAGCTTCGGTTAATTTAGCTAAGGCTTGCTGAACTTTTTCTTCATCACGATTCGCCTTCATTTCCGCTAATCGTGCAATTTGCTGCTTACGAACGGTTTGATTATCAACTTCTAACGTGACGATCGGGTCTTCTTTTTCTCGGCGAAATTTATTTACGCCGACAATAACATCTTGACCACTATCAATTCGCGCTTGCTTTCTCGCGGCAGCTTCTTCAATACGAAGTTTTGGAATACCTTTTTCAATCGCTTTGGTCATTCCGCCTAATTCTTCTACTTCTTCAATCAGTTTCCAAGCTTTTTGAGCGATTTCATCGGTAAGTTTTTCTACATAATAACTTCCCGCCCAAGGATCTACTGTTTTAGTGATCTCGGTTTCATCTTGTAAATATAGTTGCGTATTTCTGGCGATTCTTGCTGAAAAATCGGTAGGTAAAGCAATCGCTTCATCTAAAGCATTGGTGTGTAAACTTTGCGTACCACCAAAGGCTGCTGCAGCGGCTTCAATACACGTTCGCGCCACATTATTAAAAGGATCTTGCTCAGTTAAACTCCAACCACTGGTTTGACAATGCGTTCGTAACGAAAGTGATTTTGAATTTTTCGGGTTGAATTGCTTCACCAATTTTGCCCACAACATTCTTCCGGCGCGCATCTTGGCAATTTCCATAAAATGATTCATCCCGACGGCCCAGAAAAAGGAGAGACGCGGAGCAAAACTATCAATATCCATCCCGGCTTCGAGTCCTTTTCTAATGTATTCCAAACCGTCGGCCAATGTATACGCCAATTCAATATCACAAGTGGCTCCGGCTTCTTGCATATGGTAGCCGGAAATACTAATGCTGTTGAAACGCGGCATATTTTTCGACGTGTATTCAAAAATATCTGAGATAATTTTCATCGAAGGAGTAGGCGGATAAATATATGTATTACGCACCATAAATTCTTTCAGAATATCATTTTGAATCGTTCCTGAAAGCTGTTCAGGTTGTACACCTTGCTCTTCTGCAGCCACAATATAAAACGCCATAATTGGTAAAACGGCTCCGTTCATAGTCATCGAAACCGACATTTTATCGAGCGGAATCTGGTCGAATAGAATCTTCATGTCTTCTACCGAATCTATCGCAACACCGGCTTTCCCAACATCGCCAACCACACGTTCGTGATCACTATCGTAACCGCGATGCGTCGCTAAATCGAATGCAACTGAAAGTCCTTTTTGTCCGGCTGCCAGATTTCTTCTGTAAAAAGCATTACTTTCTTCTGCCGTAGAAAATCCTGCGTATTGCCTGATCGTCCAAGGTCTACGCACGTACATCGTAGAATAGGGGCCGCGTAAGAACGGAGAAATCCCGGCCACAAAATTGAGATGTTCTAAATTTTCAACATCTTTTTTTGTATAGACTTTTTTGATCTTGATTTTCTCTGCTGTAGTAAATTCTTCACTTTTAGAATTTTTGTAATTTAATTCTGAAGTTTGAATTTTTATATGTTGAAGGTCTTTTCGAGCCATTTTAATTGAGTTTAAAATTTTACGTCAACCTGAATTTGTTTCAGCCTGACGTTAATCATATTTTAAAAATTACTCCGTTTCTAAGCGTTGTTGCTCACTTTTTTCTGCGAGTCTTTTCTGAATAATCGGCTTTAAAAGCGTTTTTCGTTCATTTTTTTGCAGAAATGGCGATTTCTCTAAATCTGCTTTCATTTTATCTTCAGGGTTTTGGTACTTGTTGGTACCCACCAAAGTTTTTTCAGCATCATTAAATTGCGCTAATTCTTTATCGGCACTTTCTTTAATTTTTCGCTGAATGGTTCCTTCTTTTAGTGATGTGATCCAACCACCGGCTTTCTCAATAGATTTAAAAATTTCTAAAGCTTTCTCTGCTAATTGTGAAGTAATTTCTTCTACATAATAACTACCATCACTGGCATTCGCCACTTTATCAAAATAACTTTCTTCTTTTAAGATTAAAAGTTGGTTGCGGGCAATTCTTTTTCCGAAGTCATTATCGTGGTGATAAATTTCATCGTAAGGAAGGTTGCAAACCCAATTAACACCACCTAAAATTGCACTCATACTTTCGGTAGTGGTGCGTAACATATTTACATTGTAATCGTAAATAGTTTTGTTTCTTCGGGTCGGGAAAGCTAAAATTTGAATAGTTTCTGGAGCTTCGTAAGCATTTGCTAAACTTGCATAAAGTTGACGTAAAGCTTTTAGTTTAGCAATTTCAAAAAAGTAATCAGAACCTGTAGCTACTTTAAATGTAGGTTGAAATTCTTTTAAATGCTGCGGAAAATGTTCGTTTAAATGATTTAAATATTCATTGACGTGTGCCATTGCATACGCTAATTGCTGCACGATATTGGCACCGGCATTTTGATAAATCGAAGTATCGACACTTATTTGAGTCGGAATTTCTTTATTCAGTTGAATAAATTCAGCCAAGATTTGATGATCCTCTTGTTGATTACTGAACCAGTTTCCAGTAGCAGAAAGATGACCAACAATATCTACACTCACCGAAATTTGATGTTTTTTACCCTGAACAATCTCTTCTAATTGTTGAGGTGTTTCTTTTGATAAAAACTGAAAGTCGAGAAATATCGGAGTATTTTCGATATCGATTTCGGTTAATAAGTTTGAAAAATTAATTTCAGCAGAAGGAATCACTAACCACAAAGCTTCAGCACCTTTTTCTAAACTTTCTAATAGCGAAGCTGCTGTGGTATTTTCAGAAATAATAAAACGCTCTGTGATCTTCCAAGGTTCAAGTGAAGTAGGAGCCTGGCTCGGTTCAAAATTATCTTGATGGTAAAATGGTTTTACATCGATGCCTTCGTTGCTATGAAATAGTAAACTTTCATAATCGGCTCCTTTTAAATCTACCTGAATTTTTTGTTTCCATTCTTTGGCGGAAATTTCTTTAAAATCTTCAAATAATTTTTTACTCATTTTCCTCGTTCTTTTTCAGGCTATCTTCATATTCAATAATAAAAATCTCTTCTCCTTCACGCTTCATAAAATATTCTTCTCGGGCAAATTTTTCTAATTCAGAAGAATCATTTAATCCCTCGATGATAGCTTTGTCTTTATTAATTTCTTTTTGGTAGTAAGCTTTGTTGTTGTTAAGCTCGTCGAGTTCTTCATCGAGTTCGTTATGCACCAGCCAACTGTTGCTATCTAAAAATAGCATCCAGATGCCAAATACCAAAAGAATAAGCACATACTTATTGCTTATAATTTTAAACCAACGTTTCTCGCGAAGCTCTTTAAAACCCATAGTAACGAATATACGAAATTAGTCTAAGCGTTCTCTAATAATTGTCTGCACAATATCTACAGCAACCGTGTTGTAACGGTTATTCGGGATAATAATATCGGCAAACTCTTTAGTAGGTTCTATAAATTGTTGGTGCATGGGTTTAAGCGTGGTTTGGTAACGATTTAAAACTTCGTCTAAATCGCGGCCACGCTCCTTCATATCTCGTTTTAAACGCCTAATTAATCGCTCGTCACTATCGGCGTGAACGTAGATCATAATATCAAAAAGCTCTCGCAATTCTGGATGCGTGAGAATAAGGATCCCTTCTACCAACATCACTTTTTTTGGAGCAGTTTCTATCGTTTCTCCCGTACGGTTATGTTCTTTAAACGAATACACCGGTTGTGGTATCGACTCTCCGGCTCTAAGTTGAATTAAATGTTTGGTAAGTAAATCAAAATCGATCGATTGCGGGTGATCAAAATTGATTTTTGTACGCTCATCGTAAGAAAGGTTACTGGTGTCTCGGTAGTACGAATCTTGTGAAATTACGGCAACTTCTTCGTGTTGTAATTCATCAATAATAGTATTAACTACGGTGGTTTTTCCGCTTCCGGTTCCTCCGGCAATCCCGATAATGAGCATAATTCTAAATTTTTCAGCAAAATTAACGAATTATTAAAATTATGAAATAGCAATGCGGTATTGTTATTAACGAATTTATATTGTTGAAATATTTTATAATTAAATGAAATAATACTTTTTACTACACTATGGAGACAAGAAAGGTTATACTGAAAAAATAGCCAGAATGATACGATTCCGGATCAAGTCTGGAATGACTTGGTTTCGTCACCCTGAACTCGATTCAGGGTCTCATAACGCCTAAGTATTTTAAATCAGTCCAAAAATCTCTTCTTTTGTCGAAGCAAAAACAATTTTAAATGATAAAGAAAATGAGATTTTTCGTGTTCTTTAGCCGTGTTGTGACGTTGGTTGAAGCTATTTAAAGCAGCTTCTAAATCACCTTCTGCCTGAATAGCGTGCCAGAATTTTTCAAAATCTTCTTTAATATTCTCTAGTTGAATAGTTATATGTTGCGGTTGATGTTTCAAAAACTCATCGATATTTGCCGTAACCGTATCAACATAATCATAACAAAGTTGCAGTTGTTCTTTTTTGGAAAGCATTTCTGACGGATTCATTTTAATTCCACCGGCATAAGCATCGACCATACTTTTCTTTTTGAAAAATCGTTTACTAAAACTTTTTGCCGTTTTATCACGATCTCTTTTTAAATGCACATAAAAAACTTGCTCCGGAAATTTTTGCGCCAATTCTCCCAAATGCCAACTTAAGCGATTGTCTGCTTCAATATGATTTTTAGGATAATCAAAACGCGCCGAGCCTAATTTTTGCGATCGAGTTTCGTGACCACAAGTAAAATTGGTGACGTATTTACAGGCTTCAATAAAACTGAAAGAACCGCAGCGTCCCGTTCCTAAAACAAAAATTTGCATCGAAAATTGAATTTATTTTCAAAAATAGGTAAAGTTATATTAACCCTTCCGACTTTTTCAACTAAGGTTGAAAAAGCCACCTTCCCTTGATAAGGGAAGGAACTTTTTATATGATTATGAAGTTGAAGTTGAAGTTGAAATCAAACTTGAAGTTTAGCTTAATACAAGTGCTCAAAAACTCATCAACTCCTAAAACCTACTACCCAAAACCTAAAACCTAACTTAGTGATGATGTCCGCCACCTTCGCCTTTTTCGGCTTCGGCTTGTAAGTAATAAGCGTTATTAAATGCAAATTGGGTTTCTTGAGGTTGTTTTTTGAGTAACTGAATGGCCGTCCAGCCGCCATTGGTTTTCCCGGTTTTTACTTCTAGCGGAGAAAAACTCCATTCCTTTTCATTTTTTTCTGCTTTATAGATGTAAAAACGATCTCCGTTTTTGACCACAGCACTTTCCGGGATAGCAAGTGTAGTAGAACTCTCCGTTAAAATTCTACCTTGAATATACATTCCCGGAATCAAATTTCCTTTCTTGTTTTCAATCTCGGCGTGCACGTGAATCGCTTTCGGACTTTCTTCAAAAGTTTTACTAATCGAATAAATACTAGCAGAAAGTTCAGTTTCTGGTAGTGATTGCACGGTAAACTTTATTTTTTGATCTATGGCGATTTTATGAACATCTTTTTCGTAAACCATCAAATCTGCGTGTACGTGATGCGTGTTGATAATTTCAAACAAGTCGGTTTGTGGTTGCACATATTGTCCGGTTTTTACTTCCACTTTTTGCACCGCGCCTTCAATTGGGCTGCGCAAAGCAACACGTTCTTGAATGTTCCCTTTCTCCAGATTATTAAGATTAATATTTAAGAGTTTCAGTTTAGATTTGAGTCCGCTCACCAAGCCTTTTTTTGCCTGGTAATCGGCTTCTGCTTTTTGAAAATTCATTCCAGAACCTACGCCGCCTTCATACAATTTTTTCTGACGCTCATATTCTTTTTCTAAATATTGTTGGTTGTGAAAAGCCTCTAAATAATCGGTTTGCAACTGAATTATGTTAGGATGAGATAGATAAGCAACCACTTCACCTTGTTTGACTTCATCACCTTCGATCACTTCAATTTTAACCACATTTGCGCCAACGATGGTCGTTACGGTAGCTTCATTTTGTGGCGGAACTTCTAAGGTTCCGTTGGCTTCGACGAAACCGCTCATATTTCTGTGCGTGAGGGTATCTACTTTTAAATCTAGCGCTTCAGCTTGTGCTAAAGAAAGATGAATTTCTTCTTCTTCTTCTTCGTGATGTTCTTCTTTTTCTTGTGGGGTTGAATTTTCTTTAGTTTCTGCTGAATTATTTCCGCAGGAAATCAAGAGTAAACATAAAAATGTATAACCTAAGGTTTTCATGATTGTTGTATTAAAAGTTATTTCCTGCAAGGTTTTGAAAACCTTGTAGGTCTTAAAGTGATTGGAAAATAGACCTACAAGGTGAAAAAAAACCTTGCAGGAGGGATGACGATAATAGGTTGAGTTTGAAATTATATTATTCATTTTCAAAATAAGTTAATTCGAATTTTGCGTTGAGGTAATTGTTGATCGCTTCAATAGCGGCAAGTTCTGTTTCGATCGAATTTCGAAGCATTTGGGTAAAAGCTGTATAATCGATCGCGCCTTCTTTGTATGCCAATAAAGCGCCGTTTTGCTGTTCTTGAGCTAACGGCAAAGCTTCTTGTAAATAGAAATCTTTCGATTTTTTCCATTTCATAAAACCTTGCAAGCTTTGCTGATAATTGGTTTTTAATTGTTGCTGAATAAAATCGGCTTCATTCTGAGCGATTTGCTGCTGAATTTGAGCTGTTTTGACGCGTGTTTTCTCGCTTCCCGAAAACAACGGAATCGAAACTCCGGCTTGATACGTATAAAAACCGCTTTGGTTTTGCACTTCTTGAATCCCGTATTGTACATTAAACTTGGGTAATAGATCGGCTTTGGCGGCGCGATAATTAGCTGTAGAAGTTTCTAGTTTTTGCTCAGCAACTTGTAGCGCGGGATGATTTTCTAAAGATTGCTCGATGATCAATTCGTCATCTGCCAAAATGAGTTCATCTTTAACGCCAAGAGTATTTTTACTATTCAGCCATAAATTCAGCTTTTGTAGTTCAATTAAATAATCGTCGTAAGCTTGTTCTTTTTTTATGGCAATTTGTAAGGCTTGATTTTTTGCTGAAGAAAATTCAAGTTTCGAAATCGCTTCCACTTCATAATTTAATTCGACCGCAGTTTTAAACTTACTGTAAGTAGAATCTAATCGTCGGTATAACTGAAGTTTTTGTTTAGCGCTATAAGCCGATGTCCAGGCTTTTTTTACTTCTCGTTCGACTTCAAGTTGAGAAAGTGATAAGGCTTCTTCGGCTAATTTTACTTCAGCATTCATTAATTTTTTCTTGGCTGAAATACCTAACAAATCTATATTTTGTTGCCCAATATTTACCCACGTATAAACGCCTTGATTATCGTTAATTTCTTCTCCGCTTGTGTAAACTTTTGTGGTTCCTAAATCTAAAACATTGGCCTTTTTAGCTTGTTGTTGATTAATTTCTAATTGCTTGTTTTTTAATAACGGATAATTTTCCTCTGCCAGTTGAACGGCTTCATTTATTCCAATTTCTGTGATTGGTTGTTCTTGCGCATTTCCGTTGAATGGAATGAAAAAGAAAATTACAATTCCCGTAATAGCCACATTTTTAAAAGATTTTGATTGACGCTCTTTTCTTTTTTCAATCCATTGGTAAAGAATAGGAAGAATAAAAAGCGTAAGCAAAGTTGACGTAATTAAACCACCGATTACTACCGTGGCTAAAGGTCGTTGCACTTCGGCTCCCGATGAAGCAGAAATCGCCATTGGTAAAAAACCTAGCACATCTGTAAATGCAGTAAGCATAATAGGCCGAACGCGACGTTTGGTTCCTTTTAAAATTCGGTTAGTTAGATTTTTTTCACCTTCTTCTTTCAATTCATTTAAACCATTGATCATTACCAATCCGTTTAAAACGGCAACCCCGAAAAGTACAATAAAGCCAACTCCGGCAGAAATACTAAATGGCATATCACGTAACCAAAGCGCAAAAATACCGCCGATGGTTGCCATTGGGATGGCGAGATAAATCATTAAGGTTTCTGCAAAAGATTTTAAAGCGAAATAAATTAAAATGAAAATTAGCACTAAGGCAATGGGTACAACGGTTTGTAGTCGATTGCTGGCACGTTCAAAATTTTCAAAAGCACCGCCATAGCGAATGTAATAGCCGGCAGGTAATTTAAATTCTTCGTCTAGTTTTTGCTGAATATCTTCGACCACCGATTGTACATCGCGATTTCGAATATTTATCCCAACATAAGTACGTCGGTTGGTGTTGTCGCGACTAATTTGCATAGGTCCCGGCTGGTAACTAATCGTGGCAACTTCTCGTAGCGGGATTTGATTTCCGTTAGGTAAATCTACATACAGATTTTCTACATTCTGAATATTTTTTCGCTCACTTTCCGCCAGGCGAACGACCAGATCGTAGCGTTTTTCGCCTTCAAAAATAACTCCGGCTTTACCGCCAGCAAAAGCCGTTTGAATAAGCGTATTCAGTTTATTAATTTGTAAGCCGTATTGCGCTAGTTTGTTACGATTGTAATTAACGGTGATTTGTGGTAAACCCGTGGTGGCTTCCACTTTCATATCGGCAACGCCATCTACACTCGCTATAATTTTTCCCATTTCTTTGGCTTTGTCTGCCAAAACTTGTAAATCTTCCCCGAAAAGTTTAATGGCAACGTCTTCCCGAACACCCGAAAGTAATTCGTTAAAACGCATTTCGATAGGTTGTGTAAATTCGTAGGAAACACCTGGAATCACGCTAATATCTTCTTTAATGTTAGCGATAAGTTCTTCTTTGGTTGAAGCAGATGTCCATTCTGATTTTGGCTTCAGGATAATGAATGTATCAGAAATATCCATTGGCATTGGGTCGGTAGGAACATCTGCGACGCCAATACGACTAATCACCGATTTTGCTTCGGGATAATTTGCTTTGATAATTTTTTGAACTTTGGTAGTAGTTTCCATCATTTCTGAAAGGGAACTCCCCGGTTTTAAAATCACGTGAAAAGCAATATCACCTTCATCGAGCTGCGGAATAAATTCACCACCCATTTTGGTAAAAGTAAAAATGGCTAAAGCCAAAACGAGGATAGAGCTTCCGATGATCCATTTTCCTTTGGAAAGACTTTTTTGCAAAGCTTTTTCGTAATTACGTTCTACCCAAAACACGAACTTATCTCCCCAAGAAGGTTTTGATTTCTTCGGAACTCTAATAAATAAAGCCGAAATCATAGGAACGTAAGTTAAACATAGAATCATCGCGCCGATCATCGCAAAAATAAAGGTAAGCGCCATCGGTCTAAACATTTTGCCTTCAACGCCTTCTAAAGCTAGAATCGGAATAAAAACGATCATAATAATGAGTTGCCCAAAAAAAGCTGAATTCATCATTTTTTTAGAAGCTTTCGCGGTAATTTCATTTCGGTTTTCAGAGGTGATTTCTACTTGTTTTTTCTTCACATAGGTGTAAAGGAAGAAAACTGTACTTTCTACAATAATCACCGCGCCGTCAACGATAATTCCGAAGTCAATTGCGCCCAAACTCATTAAATTTGCCCAAACATCAAAGACATTCATTAAAATAAAAGCAAACAATAACGCTAGCGGAATCGTAGAAGCAACAATCAATCCGCCGCGCCAATTTCCTAATAAAAGTACGAGTATGAAAATAACGATAAGTCCGCCTTCGATGAGGTTATTTTTAATCGTTCCGGTAGTTTCTGCAATAAGATCACTTCGGTCTAAAAAAGGTTGAATGTGAACTCCTTCGGGCAACGATTTTTCGATTTGTTGCATACGCTCTTTAACACGAGTAATTACCTCGTTAGAATTTGCGCCTTTCAGCATTAAGATCATTCCGCCAACGGCTTCACCATTTCCATCTTTGGTTAAGGCTCCGTAGCGAACGGCATTGCCGATTTTTACTTCAGCAACATCTTTAATTTTTATGGGAATTCCGTTTTCATTTTTTATCACCATTTGCCGAATATCGTCGAGGTTCCTTGCTAAACCTTCACCACGAATAAAATTAGCTTGATGATTTTTTTCAATGTAAGCGCCGCCCGTGTTTTGATTGTTTTGTTGTAGCGCAGAAAAGACTTCAGCAATGCTCATACCGATCGCTTTCAATTCTTCAGGTTGTACAGCAACTTCGTATTGTTTTATCTTTCCGCCAAAGGCATTTACTTCAACCACGCCGGGAACTAAGGACATTTGCCGACGAATGATCCAATCTTGAAAACTACGTAAATCGGTACTCGAATATTCATTTTTATACTCGTCTTCAACTTCTAAAGTATATTGGTAAATTTCGCCAAGACCAGTAGAAATTGGTCCCATCGTAGGTTTACCAAAACCTTCGGGAATTTCTTCTTGAACTTCGATTAGTTTTTCGGCTACCAATTGTCGTGGAAGATACGTGCCGGCTTTGTCTTCAAAAACAATGGTGACGACCGATAGACCGAAACGCGAAACCGATCGAATTTCTTTTACCTGCGGAAGATTACTCATCGCGACCTCAACAGGATAGGTGACAAATTGCTCAATATCTTCGGTGCCTAAATTGGGCGCTTGGGTAATTACTTGTACTTGATTATTGGTAATATCGGGGTTGGCATCGACAGGAACTTGGCGCATACTCCAAATCCCAAAACCGATCCACGCGATCATTAGCAAGCCAATGATCATTTTATTGCGTATCGAAAAATTAATGATTTTGTTAATCATGAAAATGTGATGTTTTAATTTTTTACATTAAATAGGAGGGAAGCAATTATTTATTCAATTGAATACAGGAGTTTCTTCAGACTGAAGTAATTTAACTATATGCCTTTTGTTATCAGATGTTCTATGAAATTCCGAATCAAATCAGGAATGACGAAAAGTAAATACATTTAGCACTTCGAAAGGCTCAGTGCAACAAAATCGAATTGAAAAATATGCTTCTTTGGAAGAGGTTTTTCAGTGAATTACTGAAAAATTATGCGTGGCGCAGAGGTTGTAAAATACGATTCTGAATTTCTTTACCGGTATTTTCAAAAAGTAGAAAAGTTGCTGTAGAAATTTCTGGTGTGATCATTTTAAATTCAGAAAGCTGTATGTCGATCAAGTGAATATGGCAGCAATGGCATTGGCAAAAAGGCGAACATAGATCTGATGAATGTTCGTGATCTTGATGACCGTCTTCTGAAGAAGTTAGATGAATACCACTTTGCTCTTCTAAATCTGCCACATTATCATTGCAGGGCATAAAATTAAGCCCAAAAATATAGATCGCTAATATGGCGGTAATGATTTTCATCTTTTTCAAAGATATAAAAAATCTTGTGGGTATACATTTTACAATCTTAGAAGAATTATTCATTAGTTTAGGTTTTTATCGATCCAATTTTTTAATGTTTCAATATCTGTTGCCGATAATTTAGCTTGTTGATGCAATAATAAATATGATTTTAGAGGCATTTTTTTAGCCTCTATTTCTTCTAAAATTTCTTTAAGAGCGTGATGCTTTTTTGAGGTTGAAAGATTTTCCCATTCAGAAAAGTTAAGATGTTTTTTACCATCGTTAATGTGTTCTGCTAAATAATAATTAACCGGAGTTATATTTTGGTACCAAGGGTAATTTGTGTTATTAGAATGGCAATCGTAACATGAGGTTTTTAAGATTGAAGCCACTTTTACTGGAACTTCTTCAACTTTTGAAATATCTGTTTTAGGTATTTGTTGATAAGTGTTTTTTTGAGGTCTAAAAAGCTGAGCAAATAAAAAAACTCCTAAAACAGCGGCTAACACGTAAATTATTTTTTTCTTTTTAATACTCATTTTTTTTTGATGTTAGAATACTATGAAATTGAAACCGCCCGATATAATATTTGCATTTAAACCAGTATTACGCTCGTAATAGTGGTAATTAAGGTCGATACTTTTTAAGGCTAACTTCCAAAGATGAAAGCCGGTAAAAATATCTGTATATGTCACACCTAAACCATATTGATTGGCTGTGAATTTAGATAAGTCGTAATCTGAGGTGTAAAATTGATCTGTAGATAAATGTTGCTCGTAAGGAGCAAAATAATCTGCTGCCGATTGAGAATAAAATCTGTAAGACGGAATTATTGTAAATTTACTACTAATTTTTGTGGGTATTTCAATTTTTGCGGTATGTGAGGTAATACCCCAATCGTCGTTGTAAAAACGATAATAAGTTCTGAATACAAAAGTTTCGTTGAGGTAATAGTTTAACCTGCCGCCAAGCGCTAGTTTAAAACGAGTATCGGGTAAAAGCTCATTAGCGTCTGCAAGCTGAAAATTCTCAATAAACGAATCTTCAACATCGGCGAAATAAACTCGCTGAAATGGAGTAGAAAGTAAACCTTGTTGCTGCACAACATCTACTAATAAACTTCCTTGCGCACGTTTAGAGAGAATTTGTGAAAAGCTTAAACCTAAGGAATAAGAGTTTCTACTTTCATCTGAAAATTCATTAAAAATAGGTGTATAATTAGTGTTGCCGGTAATTGTATGAGCATTGAATAAATTACTGTTTAAACCGCTTCCGTTTTCTGAAAACGGGCGTAATTCATAAGGATAAATAGAATTCCACGTGTCTAAATACACATTGGCATTGACAGAGATTTCTGTATTTTTCTCATTGAAAAGTCGCGTGTAGCTTCCGCCAAAACCTAAAGAGAAATAATCATATTCTGAAGAAACTGAAAGTTTTGCGCTCCAAATTTTATTGCGATCATCAGAATTATGAGTAAAAGTTCCCGTTAAGTTTGTCCACATATCGCTAGAAGAAGCTCCGGTACTTTCTACAAAAGGATCTGCGGGTTGATTGCCGTCAAACGGATTAATATTACTGGAAGAAGCAGAAGTATAAGCAGAAACTCCGCCATCTATCGTCAATACATCATCATCGTTTAAAGGAATAGAAACGACAATGGTTGGTGTCACATCGGTTAATTTTTCTGTACCAATTCCGCCAGAAACTGCCGCATTATTACCGTCTTGCGTGTAGTAACTCGCCAGAAAATCTACTTCAGTAGTTTCTAAAACTCTTTTTTTGTAGGTTGCTACAGAATCTGTTGCTTGTTGTGCAAAACCTGCAAAACCAAAAAGTGATACTATGATAAATGTTATTTGCTTCATAACTTTTAATTACAACCGCAACCACCGCCGGTTTTTCCGCCATTAGCTCCCGCTGCAGCTTCACGATAAGCTTGGAAATTAGTTTCGAATCGATCTGATTTTTTGGTTTTTCCCAACATCATTTGCGGGTCGTTGAGGTAAACCTTTTCGTATTCTTTTACTACCGTACAAGAACTCGCTCCGGCAATAAGTAGCGTGATGACTATAAATTTTTTCATGACTTTGTGTTTATTTCTATATTAGACGAGGTGAAAATATTTCCCTGATCGTCGATAAGAATACATTCTACTTTAGGTAATTGATTAATTCTATTTAAGCCTACTTCTTTTCCCATCACAAAAATGGAGGTCGCTAAAGCGTCTGCCAATTCTGCTTTTGGAGCAAAAACAGTTGCACTTATAATTCCGCTTGAAGGGTAACCGGTTCTTGGGTCGATGATGTGCGTATATCTTTTTCCGTTGAAATTGACATACTTTTCGTAATTACCTGAAGTAACGACTGCTTCATTGTTAAGAGGTAAAAGAGCAAAGGCTTTATTTTTGTTCATTGGGTTGGTAATTGCTACTTTCCAAGATTCGCCATTTGGTTGCTTTCCCCAAGTATTCATATCTCCAGAGGCATTGATAATACCGGCAACAACTCCTTTACTAATTAATAAATCTTTGGCTTTATCTGCTGCGTAGCCTTTGCCAATGGCGCCAAAACCAATTTTCATTCCTTCTAGTTTTAGAAAAACAGTCGAGTTTTCTTCATCGATCACAATATTTTGGTAGCCAACTTTACTTACCGAATTTTTAATTGCTTCATCAGAAGGCATCTTTTTCATACTTCCGTCAAATTTCCAGATTTTATCCATCGAGGCGTAACTTATATCGAAAGCTCCATCGGTTAATTGAGAAATTTTTTTGGCACGTTTAATAAGCTCAATTAATTCTGAATTTACTTTAACAGCTTGTAAACCGGCATTTTTATTAATAGCCGAAGTTTGAGAGTCGGGATCCCAAGAAGAAATGAGTTTTTCTATTCTTGAAATTTCTTTAACGGCTAAATCTATATGTTTATGAGCTTCAACAGAATCTTGTGCAACTACAGTAATATCAAAACGGCTGCCCATTAATTTGAGCGTTCGCTTGTATATTTGTTGCGAAAAGGTTTGAACACCAATACTTAGAAAGAATAAGAGAAACAGTTTTTTCAGCATTATTTTAAGAAAGAGTTAAGGTGATCTATATATTCTTGCGGACTCATATTTTTATACCCGGTTTGTCCCAACACTTTTCCCGTTTTGTCTAAAACTACTACCAACGGAAAGTAACCGTTAGGATTATATTTTTCTGCTAGTTGATTGTTTTTTGCTTGTTGTTCTTCCGGTAAAGCGTTTTTGCTTCTTTTAGGGAAGTCTGCTTGTAGCATGACAAAATGATCTTTTGCGTAGTTTTTAAATTCATCTGAACACCAAATATTTCGGTCTAATTTTATACAAGGCGCGCACCAATCTGATCCTTGAAAAACAAGAATTATAGGAAGTTCTTTTTCTGCTGAATTTTTTTGAGCTTCTTTAAAATCTAATTTCCAGTCTTGAGAAAAACCTATGGTGCTAAAAAGCAATAGTCCTAAAAGGAGAATATTCTTTTTCATCTTTTTTGTTTAAAAATAATTAAATAGAAAATAAATTGAGTTTTTCTATTCTTAAGATTCGCTTAAGATTTAAGTGGGACAGATCACGTGAAGTGATTTAGAAACTATTTTTATTTGACATTCATTGCCTGTTAAGAAACATTTTTCACCATCTTTTTGATACTTCCATTCTTTATGATCATTCTTTTTAATGGTTAATTGAGTAAATGGGAGATGGTTTTTTTTATTGAAAAAATCAGTTTTTCCAATTAATAAAAGAAAACCGAGATATAATTTTTCTATCAATGAAATGCTAGGAATACTAATTAAATCGAGTTGACCATCGGTGAGTGAAGCTCTTTTGTGTAAGGAGAGGTTATACCCCATTTGATTGGAGTTGGTAATGAATAACAAAAATGGATTTACTGAAAACGTTTCTTTTTTGTGTTGAATTTTAAAAACAGAAGAGTTATTATTTGTGGTAACCGTTTTAAAAACTGCTTTTAAATAGGAGTAAAAAGGGTATTGATTAATTTTTTGATAATTATGAATTACTTGTGCATCGAAGCCTAAGCCTAAATTGCTAAAAAAATATTCTTCGTTAATTTTACCTACATCTATAGAAAGAAAGTTACCATTTTTAATACAAGAAATACTGGATTTTATATTTTTAGAAATACGTAAGTTTCGTGCTAGTCCGTTGCCTGAACCTATTGGGATTATACCAAGTTTTATAGATGAATTGACGAGACAACTAGCTACTTCATTTATGGTTCCATCGCCACCACAAGCAACAATAATATTGGCATTTTGTGCCATGGATTCTATTGTTAATTCTTTGGCATGTAATTTATATTTGGTCTCTTTTAGCTGTATGTGGTATTGATGAGGTTGAAAAGCATTCGCTATTTTTTCATTTAAATTTTTTGGAAAACCTTTTCCTGCAGAAGGGTTCACTATAAAATGAATATTAATTTTTTTCATTTTTTGTTTTTATAGTTAAACCTTGATTTCTAAATAGCCAATCTGCTGTCTGATAATTAGCAATTGCCAAGTTTAATAATAAACTATCTGTATCTTTTTTGTAGAGTTGATGATTGGAGGCTACGTATTGGTAGTTGTTGAACGATTTATGATCGTTTAGGATTATAAGATGGTCATCTTTTAAAAGTCCTAATTTTCTGTAATTTCCAATAAAAGCTCTTGGTTGATAATTTTCTTCAAACACATTCTGTCCATAAAAATTAGACTCATAAGACCAATTCATTAAACCAAAAAGACTGGGTAAAAGATCTATTTGTGAACTTAATTTTTTCACCTGAAAAGGCTTTTTATTGGGGAAATTATAAATAAAGGCAGGAATATGGTAATTATTAATATTTAGCTCCCATTTACCGGCACTACTGGCGCAATGATCTGCAACAATAACAAAGACAGTATTTTTGTACCATTCTTTTTTAGAAGCTTTTTTTAGAAATTGCTTGATGGCAAAATCTGTATATTTTACAGCTCCATTTCTATTTGTTCCCGAGGGAATATCAATTTTTCCTTCCGGATAAGTGTAAGGCCTATGGTTGGAAGTGGTCATAATAAAATGAAAGAAAGGCTGATTTTTTGGCAAAGCATCGGTTACTTTTAATACTTTATCGTATAGATCTTCATCAGAAACTCCCCAAGCATTTTCAAAATTCACTTCTTCATCTTCAATTAAGGTTCTCTTGGTAAGAATATCATCAATATTTAATAACTTTCTACCTCTATCAACAATATTGAAACCATTGTTGCTGAAAAAATGATTCATATTATCAAAATATCCATCTCCTCCATAGAAAAATGTGTTTTCATAGCCTTTATTTTTAAAAACTTCTCCAACGGTAAATAAGTGTTCATTGTTTTCTCTTTTTACAATGCTCCTTCCTGGCGTTGGAGGAATAGATAGACTTAAAGCTTCCATCCCGCGAACGGTTCTTGTACCTGTACTGTTTAAATTCTCAAAAGAAATACTTTGAGTTCGTAAGCTATCTAAAAAAGGGGTGAGTTTTTTTTCGTTTCCATAAGCTTTCATAAAATCAGCACTTAAGCTTTCAATACAAATCAAAATAATATTAGGGATAATTTCCTGTTGAGTATTGGTTATGGTTCTTGAAATGGGACTAGTAGCAGTTTTGTTGATGGAAGAAATATTTAATTCATCTTGAACTATTTTAAAAGCTTTCTTATCAGAAAAGCTCAAATAAAATTCTTTATATTTTAGGTTGTTATTTCTAAAAGCAGCAAAGAAAGAATAGATTCCTGTTTTAGAAATTTCGTTGTTATACCTATTGTTAGACCATTCAGCAGATTCATTATTCACAAATAAACCAAAGCCAATAACCAATACTAAATTAACACCTAAAATAAAAGCTTTTGTTATTCTGGAAGTATTGCTTTTGAAAGTAAGTTTAAATATTCTTTTGCGTTTTAAAAACCAGACTGTCAATAATTCTAAACCTATGATTCCCGAAATAAGGAAAGGTAGAGGATATGATTCATTAATATTTTGAATTACCTCATAGGTATAGATTAAATAGTCTACAGCAATAAAATTAAAACGACGTTGGAACTCTTCCCAAAACGTGATTTCAGCAAAAAAAGAGAAGTAAAAGATAACACTTATAATAATAAAATAAGTTGTTTGTACCGTTTTATCTACGATATTTCCTATCCATTTTGAAGGAAAAAAGAATAAATAAAAACTCCAGAGAATAAGAAAATAAGAAAGCGTTCCTAAATCAAAGAAAGTCCCTATAACTAATGATTTAATAACCGAAATAACATCAGTTTGTGCTTCATGAAAATTCCAAGTAAGAAACACAATTCTTAATAAAAAAGAAGTCAATAAATATAAACTACCTATGGCAAAAAAGAGGGTGTACCTTTTTAATTTTTTAAATTTATTCATCATTAATTGTTTAATGAACAAATCTAAAGAGCAGGCTTAAAACCTTTTATTTATGAACGCTTAAGATTCGCTTAAAATTTAGAAGAAGATTTTTTAAAGGTAATTTTAAAGGTGGTTCCTTTTGAATTGGAAGTTGATAAATTTACACTTGCATGAATGGTTTCAGCTGCTTTTCTTACAATGGAAAGCCCAAGTCCGGTGCCATTAATTTTATGGTCTTTTACCTGTTGTGATCGGTAGAATGGTTCAAATATTTTTTGTTGATCTTCAGGATCAATTTTGAATCCATAATTGGTAATTTGAAAGAAAGCTTTTGAGTTTTCTTCTCCTACTAAAATTTGAATTTTCTCATCTTCTAAGGAATATTTAATTGCATTAGAAAGAAGGTTTTCAATAATAATTTGTGTATAATATTTAGGGACTTCTATACTTTTTTCAATTTCATTAATAAATTCGACTTTTAGGTTTTTACGCTTAATGGTTTCTTTATTTCGTTGAATAGATTCATCTAAAAGTATAATCAAGTCGATGTATTCAAGATTTTGTGGAGTCTTGTCGAATCTTGCCAAAAATAAAAGTTGTTCCACCATTTCAGAAAGTCGGTCAATTTCCAGTAAAGAAGTTTTTATTTTTTGTTCATATTCTTCAGGATTCCGCACTTTTCTAATGAGTACTTCTAAATTCCCGCGTAAAGCAGCTAAAGGCGTGCGCAACTCGTGAGAAGCATCTGAGGTAAATTGACGTTCACGCTCCAAAGCTTCTTCAATTCTCTTTAATAACGAATTTATCGAAGAAGAGAGTTTGTACAATTCATCTTTATTCTCCGGTAAACTTACTCGTTCTTGTAGGTTGTTCTGATTAATTCTTTCGGTAATCTGTGTGATATTTTGAATGGGGGCAATACTTCTTCCCGCTAAAAATCGAGAGATAAAAAATAAGCCAAAAACAATGATCGGGTAACTTATAAGTAAAATAAGTAGTAATTGATCGATAATTTTTTGGGAAGCTTCAAAAGACATTGCGGTAACAATATAGCCTCTAATCGTGCCGTCGATTTTTACAGGTTCCTGCACTTGGCGAATTAATCGGTTATTCAAGGTAGTATTAAAATGCTGGTGGTCTTCTTTTTTAGGAAAGAACGGAAGTTGATCTTCGTTAAGGTTAGGCGATTTATCGGTGATTTTTCCTTCAGCATTGATAATCTGAACAAAAACCGGATTTACTTCTACCTCTTCATGTTCACGTTCTTCCCATTCTTCGCGGTTAGAAAAAACCATATTTTCTAAATCGAGTTCTTCTAAATGGATTTCAGATTCGTAATTAAGGTCGCTATCCAAACTTTCATAAATCGTTGTTTTTAAAGAGATGAAAACTACTGCGAATACCACCGCAACCACGATTCCTGTAGCAAAAAAATAGTTGAGTGCAATTCTGGTTTTAAAATTAAGTTTCATTCTTCTTTGGCCATATAACCAACACCTCGTATGGTTTGAATATAGTTTCTTTCAGCCGATAAATTTAGCTTTTTTCTCAAAGCATTTATAAAAACATCGATTACTCCAGAATCATAGTCAAAATTAATATCCCAAACGTTTTCCAGTATTTTTTTACGGGTACAAACTTGCTCTTTATGCTTTAAAAGATATTCTAGAAGTGCGAATTCTTTTTGGGTAAGTTTTATTTCTTCTTCATTTTTAAAAACTTGATGAGTAGAAGGGTTAAGTTGAATTGTTCCCAATTGATAAGTAAAACTTTCATCGGTTTTTGAACGTAACTGAACTTTAATCCGTTCTAATAATTCAGCAAAATGGAAAGGTTTTTTAATATAATCGTTAGCTCCCGACTGTAAACCTTCAATGGTTTCTTCAATCGTATCTTTTGCCGTTAAGAAGATAATTGGAGTAGTGGTGTCTTGTTTTCTAATTTCTTTACAAACTTCAATTCCCGGTAATTCCGGTAACATCCAATCTAAAATAATTAAATCAAAAGATTGTTGTAAAGCATGTTGAAGTCCTTCTTTTCCTTTAGTAAATGAACTAACTTCATAAGATTCTTCCTCTAAACCTTGTTGAAGAAAATCTATGATACTTTGTTCATCTTCAATGATTAAAATATGCATTGTGAAGTTATTATCCTTTTAATCATAAAGAACATACTTTCTAATAAAGTTCTGAAAATTGTTGTTTTAATACTTTAAGGTTGATTTCTTTTTGAGGTTGAAGTACTTTTTTCCCGTAGGTAGTAAAGTAATTATGGCATTCTAAAAATTCAATATTCAATTTTACCCATTCCTTATTACTAAAACACATTTTTAAATGCTGGCTCCATTCTTCCCGAAGTAACCTATTTTTAGATATAAAATTTTCTTTACCTAAATGCGCCAAATCTGCATCGCAAATCACTTGTTCTAAGAGATTGGAGGGCGATTGCGGCATTTTAGTAGCTAGAATACATTTTACCACTTGCTCAATTTTTTCTTTTTCAAAATTTAATTGAGTAAGATAATCAGAAGCCTTTCGGGCACTAATATCCTCATGTCCTTTAAAACAATCACTATTACCGGTATCGTGAAATAACGCTGCTAGCAGAACAATTTCAAGTTCCTCTTGAGATAAGTTAACGTATGTACCAATCTTCTTTGCGCTGGCAAATACTTCTTTGGTGTGCTCCCCATTATGAAAAGCCAATTCACTACACCTACTTTGTGAAAGTAATTGTTGGCAGTGCTCTTTGGTTTTTTCCAGTAAAGTATTCATTATAGTTACATTAATTTTGAAAGTAACTTTATATCATGCAAATTATTTTTATTGGTATTTCTTATAAGGTTAAACTAAATTAATAAAAAAATATTGTTTAAGCTGTTAATGAGATTCTAATTAATTACATCAATAACACTGCCACAACCTAACATTGAAGCACCGTAATAGGGATTTTTAATTTCCTCTTCCAAACTTAACCATTTGGCTCCCTGATTGTTATTGGCCATTGGACATTTTTGAATGAATAGTTTTTTGGTTTGCTCAATTTGTTTAGAAATCGTAATCATTTCTTCTGAAAGTGAAATAAAAGTTTCCCGTTGTTTTTCTATTTCATCGGATTGACTCACAGTTGAAAACCTCTTACTTAGAGATTCGATTTTTGTCGAAATTTTTTCTTCATCCGTATGAATAGCTTGCAGTTGTTCCAATGCCTTTTCGGCTGAAATTTTTGCTTTTTCGGCATTATCATTTACCAAATCATTTTTTAGCTGAAGGTAACTTTCAATCACTTTTGAAAATTGCCGTTGTGTTTCTTTTGAAAGTTGAAGTTCATTATTTTCTGAAGTCATCATCGATTTTTTCCCTTGCAATTGTGCTGCGGCATCGACGGTAAAAGTTCCGTTAGTCACGATTTCATCGCCCTTTTGCAAACCGCTTAAAATGGAATACTTATTTCCATTTTCTGCACCGAGTTTTACTTCGCGCATTTCAAAAGTAGGCGGATTATCATTGGTTTTTAAATACACTAAAGAACGTTCTCCCGTCCACATCACCGCAGATTTTGGAATACTAATACTTTTCGAGTTTTCACTTTCATTTTTCACCTTTGCCGTCACAAACATTCCCGGTTTTAGGAGATTGTCTTTGTTAGTTAACTCTGCACGAACCGTTACTGTTCTTGTGGAAGAATTTAGAACCGGATCAATAAAATTAATTTTAGCTTCAAAATTCTCATCGGGATAAGCCTCGGTGTTGATGTTAATTTTTTGACCTTCCTTTAAACTTTTAATTTCATTTTCATACGCATCAAATTCTGCCCAAACTGTAGAGAGATTAGCCACTTTAAAAATAGGTTTGCCATCCATAATATGTGCGCCTTCGTTTACTTCAATAGAAGTTACGATTCCTGAAACATGGGCATAAATAGTGATATTGGTTTGTGGCTTTCCAGTTTCTTCAATTTGTTGTAATTGTTGCTCGCTAATTCGCCAGTTATTAAATTTATTACGTACCGCTTGATACAATCTTGGTTGCGATTTTCTTTTTTGATAAGCGCTGATCAATTCTTGTTGAGCAGCGACTAAATCTGACGAATAAATACTCGCGATCGCTTGTCCCATCTGTACTTTTTCTCCTAAAGATTTTACGTAGAGTTTTTCAATTCTCCCATTAAAATGTGCCGGTTGCGTAGCGGTTTCATCTTCATTTGCGGTAATTTCTCCAGAAAGTTGTAAACTCCCGTTATCGTTTTGAGATTCACCAACTATTGTCGTTTCAATATTAGCAAGTGACATTGCGTTGGGCGTCATCGTAAATTCATTTTCAGCTAAATTACTTCCGGCAGTTTCTTTTGGGATAAGTTCCATCCCGCAAATAGGGCAATCGCCAGGTTCTTGACGTTCAACTTGCGGATGCATCGAACACGTCCAAATTTGGTTTTCTTCCGTTGCTGTATGTTGATGCGTTTCTTCTGAATGGGAAGAAGAATTATTAAACAACAGATAGCCTAGAAAAATTCCGCCTATCAATAAAAGCAAGTAAATCAGGTATTTTTTCATTTTATATCGTTAAAATGTTAATCAATTTTGGTTGCTCGTAATCGCAATGCGTTTGTAATTACAGAAACCGAACTAAAACTCATCGCTAAAGCGGCGATCATTGGCGAAAGTAAAATGCCAAAAAACGGAAATAAAATCCCTGCGGCAATCGGTACGCCAATGCTGTTATAAATAAGCGCGAAAAACAGGTTTTGTTTAATGTTTTTCATCACTTTGTCGCTTAGGTTTAATGCTTTTACAATGCCGTGTAAATCACCTTTTACTAAGGTAACTTCTGCGCTTTCAATCGCAACATCGGTTCCTGTTCCCATAGCGATGCCAATATTACTTTGGGCGAGGGCAGGAGCATCGTTAATTCCGTCGCCGGCCATTGCGACTTGTTTTCCTTCATTTTGTAAACGTTCTACTTCCTGTTGTTTGCCGTCGGGAAGCATATTGGCTTTAAAATTATCTAATCCTAATTCTTTCGCAACTGCTTCAGCGGTTTGTTCGTTATCACCGGTAAGCATCATTACTTCAATTCCTTTTTCGTGAAGTTTAGCAATTGCTTTTTTTGCGCTTTTTTTAATGGGATCGCCGATTACCACATAACCTAAAGCTTCATTTTGATTGGCGAGGTAAGAAACAGTTTTTCCTTTTTCTTGCTGTTGAAGGATTTCTTGCTGAAGATCTTTTTCAATACGAATCGAATTTTCTTCCATCAAGCGTTTATTTCCTAAGAAATAAGTTTCATTTTCTAATTTTCCTTGAACGCCTTTTCCGGTGATCGATTTAAAATCTTGCGTAGGCTGAAGTTGAATATCTTTCTCTTTCGCAAAGTTAAGTGTGGCTTTTGCTAACGGATGTTCACTATATTGGTTTAATGAAGCGATAAGTTGAAGCACTTTTTCTTCGGAAGTAATTTTAGAAAAACCTATTTTTTCAACTTTTGGTTTTCCTTCGGTGAGCGTTCCGGTTTTATCGACAATAAGCGTATCGATTTTATTGAGTTTTTCGAGCGCTTCCGCATTTTTAATAAGCACTCCATTTTGCGCGCCTTTTCCTACGCCGACCATTACCGACATTGGCGTGGCTAAACCTAACGCACATGGGCAGGCGATAATTAAAACGGCGACGGCATTTACAAAAGCATATACATAAGCCGGACTCGGACCTACTAATGCCCAAATGATAAAAGTAATGATCGAAACGCCTACTACGATCGGCACAAAATAAGCTGAAATTTTATCGGCTAATTTCTGAATTGGCGCTTGGCTTCGGCTAGCTTTATTCACCATTTCGATAATTTGCGAAAGCAAGGTTTCGTTACCAACTTTTTCTGCTTTCATCAAGAAACTTTGTTGCCCGTTAATGGTTCCTGAACTTACTTTGTCGTCTTTATTTTTTTCTACAGGAATGGGTTCCCCGGTGATCATCGATTCGTCAATAGCACTTAAACCTTCGGTAATTATACCATCTACCGGAATTTTCTCTCCGGGTTTTACGCGCAAAATATCACCGACTTCAATTTGATCGACCGCAATTTTTTCTTCTTTGCCATCGACCACTTTTGTGGCTTCGTTAGGGCTTAATTTAATCAACTCTTTTACGGCAGAATTGGTTTTACTATGGGCTCGCGCTTCCATCACTTGACCTAATAGTACCAAAGTGAGAATAACCGTTGCGGCTTCAAAATAAACGTGTACCGTTCCGCTTTCGGTTTTAAATTGTGGCGGAAAAAGATTAGGGAACAACAAAGCGACGACACTAAAAATCCACGCGACTCCGGCGCCAATCCCAATAAGCGTGAACATATTGAGGTTCCAGGTTTTGATAGATTTATAGGCGCGTTCAAAAAACATCCAAGCGGCATAAAAAACTACCGGAATCGATAAACCTAACTGAATCCAATTCCAATACTTCAACGCTAAAATGTCATAAAGCGGATTATCGTTGAGCATTTCTGACATCGAAATGATAAAAACCGGCAAGGTGAACGCAAAAGCCAACCAGAATTTTTTACGTAGTTGGCGGTAATTTTTTTCTTCTGCAGAAAGATCGGGTTCTTTGGGTACGAGATCCATTCCGCATTTTGGGCAATCACCGGGCGCATCTTCAATTACTTCAGGATGCATTGGGCAAGTATATTGTGTTCCTGTTGGTTTTGTAGAAACTTCTTCTACCAAATCCATTCCGCAAACCGGGCAATCACCGGGCTGATCGTATGTTTTTTCGCCTTCGCAATGCATCGGGCAGTAATAAACTCCCGTGCCATTTTTAGGCGATTTTTTTTGTTTTTCTTGTGGTTGAACTTCTTCTTCAAGAAGATGAATAGAATAACTTCCGCCGTCATTTTTTAAAGCTTCTTGAAATGTTTCAAGCGGAATGTGTTTTTCCATTTCAATTTCAGCTTTCGAATTTGCCAGATCGACTTCAACGTTTTTAACTCCGCTAACTTTGGCCAAGGTTTGTTGCACGTGGTTTTGGCAACCCGAGCAAGACATCCCGTTTATATGATAAGTGTGTTTCATTTTTTTATACTTTATCTACCAAAATTAAAGCGTTTTTTGCGTTTCGATTTACAGAATTACCGATAGAATTTACACAATTTTATCGAGTGGAATTCGGTTCCAATCCTGACTGTTTTTGTATTCGCTCATCGTCATTCCCGTTAGGTTTTTAAACTGATTAGAAAGATGATTGATAGAATTGTAATTGAGTTGATAAGCGATTTCTGAAAACGAAAGTTTATTCATCTGTATGAATTCTTTTACTTTTTCAATTTTGAGTTTAATGAAGAATTTTTCAATGGTTTGTCCTTCAATTTTTTTGAAAGTCTTGCTCAATAAACTGTAATCTTTATGAAGTCGATTGGCTAAATAGCTCGAACTATTTTCTTCAGAATTGTTGTTTTCTATAAGATGAATTAATTCAACCTTAATCGCCTCGGTAAGTTGAATTTCGGGATGTTGCATTAACTCGAAACCATCTTTTTTCAGGGCTGTTCCAAATTCAATTTGATTAAAATCTGGACTGATATTCAGTATGACTTTTCCTAATTGAATTTCTTCAGCATTTGCTAGAAAGCGTTCTGTAATTTGTTGTACGACCATTTTGCAACGGTCGCAAACCATATTTTTGATGTAGAATTCTTTTTTCATATTAAAAAATAAACCCGGAAAATTAATTCCGGGTTTGTAAAGCGTTATTTCAACTGTGATATTATGCTAAATAACTTTCACATTCTTTAGCACAGTTATTACAGGCTTCTGCGCATTTTTTACAGTGGTCTGCTTCATGCTTTCCACATTCTTCGGCACAGGCCTTACAAACTTTTAAACAGTATTTTACAAGAGCGTCAACGTCGCCATAAGACGTTAATAAAACATTTTTTAATGCTTCACATACTTCAGCACAAACGCTATCGGTTTGAATACATTTGGCCATTTTTTGTACGTTATCTTCACTTAAGCAAGCATCGGCACAATAATTACAATGGTTTACACAGTTGGTTAGCGCGTTGATTAATCTTTCATTTTTCATAGGTATAGTTTTTTTATTAGTTCAATTCGAAATTAAACAAAATAAGAGCTACTATCCCTTAACAACCCGTTAAACGTTTGTTAATACATTTATAATTAGTTGATTAAATATTTAACCACCATTCCGCCGGCCAACCAAACGTAGCAAACCAAAGCTGCGTATTTTAAAACGCTTTCTAAGAGTTTGCTTTTAGGCGCCATTTCTTTCATATACATTAAATCTTTCTTTTTGAAAAAGCCTAGATAAATAAGGTAACCCGAAGTGGCGATAAATGCTAAATTGAGGAAAAATGTATAATCGATTTTAAAAAATTCTTGCTCCTGAATATTTACTTGCGAAGCATCGGGAATAATATTGAATAACTCAAAACCGTAATGCAAGGCTAGCGAAGTGCCCACCAAAGCGGTAAATAGTAAGAACAAGATGAAAAGCGACATTTTCCAACCGTAATATTTGGCGTTAATTCTTAACACGGGAAAAACCACCAAATCGCTAAAAATAAACGCCATTACTCCGGCAAAACTTACGCCTTTCCCAAAAAGCAGTGCAGCCAATGGGATATTACCCATCGAACCGATAAAGGTTAAAAATGCTGTAACCGGACCAACGATAATATGTTCGAAAATGGTGAAAAAGCCAAAGTCAGAATTTCCGTCACCAGTGTTAATGAATAATGTTTGGAAGAAAGAATCGGGCACAAAAGCGGCAACAATTCCGGCAATGGTAAAACCAACGGTGACGTCTTTCCAGACCATTTTCCATTCCATTCCATATTGTTTGGCAACTTTGGCCCAACTTTCTTCTGACTTCATTTTCTTTTTCCAAGATTTGGAAGAATCGTCATCATCATCTTCTTGTTCTGAAAGATTCTTTCTGGCTTTTTTAATCAGTTTTTTTGGGTTAATTAACCGGATAAGCAACCAACAAATCAGAATAAGTAAAATTCCACCTACATATTCGCCAACCACAAATTGCCAACCTAAAAAGATGGAGATGATAATTCCTAATTCAATCACTAAATTGGTTGATGCCAATAAAAAAGCGATAGAGGCGACAAAGCTGGCTCCTTTTTTAAATAAAGATTTAGTAGTTGCCAAAGCCGCAAAGCTACATGAGCTACTAATAAAACCGAAAAAGGTTCCCAGTAAGACACCTTTTCGCTGGTCTTTGCCCATAGCGTTTTGCATCTTTTTTTCAGTAACAAAAACCTGAATCATACTGCTAACAATGTAACCTAGAGCAAATGCCCAAACAGCCATCCAAAAGAAACCAAGCGTGGTGTTAGCTGCTTCACCCCATTGTTTTAAGAAATTATTCATAAATAATAATGGTTTTTAATTGGTTATTCAATTTAGAGAGGTTCAAGTAGTTATGAAAAACTTTAAAATTACTTTAAGGTTTCCTGTATTTTACCGCAGTGTAGCATTTTATCTCCAAAATAAGGATTTAAAATCTCTTCTTCTTCAGAAAACCAAAAAGCACCTTCACCGTTAAACGCCATTGGGCAATATTGCTGGTAAAGCTTTCCACCACTGATATTGTCAGCAAAAAGGGATTTTAAATTCTCACTTAATTTAAAAAACAACTTTCGCTGAGATTCAATATCTTTTTCCTTTTCGACTATTTTTTGAGCTATTTTTTTATTTTCTTCATCTTCAAATTTGATAGCCAATATTTCTGAAATTTTTCTTGCTGAATAAGCATCACCTTTCACAAAAGAATCTTTCAGGTCTAAATAGAGTTTGGCAATTTCGTATTGATTTTCAGTTTGAAAAGCAAGTGGCAAATTTTCTGTATTGGCTTCTTTTGTCTGTTCGGTTCTTTCTTCAGCAGTTACTTCTTCGTTAGATTTTGCATCATTTTTACAAGCCGTTAAGCTTAGTGCCAATAGGCTTACACATAAAATTGTACGTTTCATAATTTAGTTACTTAAATAATTAATAATTGCTGTTTGTAAATAATAGTTTTTAATGGCTTCAACTTGTTTAAGCTGAAACTTAAGTTGTAATTCTTGAACGTCTAATACGTCCTGAAAATCTAGTTGGTCCGTTTCGTATTGTTTTAATAAAATCTCTTCGGCATCTTTGGCCTGTTCTATGTTTTTTTGTTGGGTTTGATAACTTATTCTGGCTGAAATTCGTTGCTGAAGTGCCTCTTTTAAGCGAGAATCTAACTCGTTTTTTCGATTTTCTTTTTGTGCTTTGAGTTCGTTTTGTTGAATTTCTAATTGACGCTCAACCGATTTATATTTATTGTTGAAAATGGGAATGGAAACCGAGAGCATCGGCATAAAAATATCTTTTCCATTATCGCTGAAGTTCATATTCGGCCGTTCTTCTACAGCGATATAATCCATCCCAACTCCAATACTAGGTAAAGATTCACTTTCATTTAAGCTAACTGAATTTTTTACTGACAGATAAAGTTGGTCGTATTTTTCCAATTCTGGATGTAATTCTAAATCTTCCATGGTAAGCATCGGTTCTTCTTCAGGAATTGTAATGGAATCTTCTACCATCACTGGTTGCTCTTCTTGATTAAGCAGGTTATTGAATTTACTTTCCATCGCTAATTCATCACCCATCAACAATTCACGCTGTTCGCTAATTTCATTTTGGCGAATTTGGAGTTTCAAAACATCAACTGACGAAGCTTTATCTACTTCAATTGCATTTAAGGCTAAATCTTCATAAGTTTTTAGGAGTTCTAAATTTTCCTGAAGAATTTCTTGTTTGGTTTTTAGCGCATAAAGTTGATAATAGGTTTGTGTCACTTGCATCGCGAGTTGACGTTTGGCGATCACGATATCTGTATAAGCAGCATCTGCTAGTGAAGAGCTGTAATTTTCCCGAGCGGTAATTGTACCAAACCAAGGCATCATTTGGCGTACCGAAACTTTTGCTTTTTGTGCTCCGGTTCGTGTTTCGGGTTCGCTTACAAAATAACCAGCGCCAATTTCTGTATTGGGTATCGTATTGGCGGCATTCACTTTTTCTTTGGCTACTTCGTATTGCAATTCGATGGCTTCCACCTGCGGACTATTTTCTGTGGCTTGCTGAATATAATTTTCTAACAACTGCGCATTGGCATTCCACCCAAAAAAGAGTAGTGTCAAAATGCAAATCACTCTTTGAAAATGTTGAATTTTCATAGGGTTGGTGTGATGCTGTTCCTCGACTCCGCTCGGAATGACCAAAAAATCTAACATTCCATCGTCACACTGAGCGGAGTCGAAGTGTTGTTTCAGGATCTCATCCTTTTTTTTATGTTGAATTCTATCTTTCATTATTAATTATATAATTTTCTAACTCCAAAATCTTCCTGTCTTTGGCATCTTGCTAATCGAAGGAAGAAATAATTTATTTCCTCCCCTTTGGGGAGGTTAGGTGGGACTTACATTTTCTCTCTTCTCGCCAACTAAACAAAACGGGAACCACAAATAAAGTAATTAATGCGACAAGCATTCCGCCGAAGCTTGGGATCGCCATCGGGATCATAATATCGCTTCCTCTACCTGAAGAAGTTAAAATAGGTAATAAAGCTAAAAGTGTCGTTGCCGTGGTCATTAAACAAGGTCGAATTCTTTTCTCACCTGCTTCGATTACCGATTTACGCACTTGTTCTTTACTTTCAGGTTTATTTTTTCTAAAGGTTTGCGTGAGGTAAGTGGCCATTACCACGCCATCATCGGTGGCAATCCCAAAAAGCGCAATAAAACCAACCCACACAGCAACACTCAAATTCACTGTTTTTATGTTGAATAAATCTCGCAGATTTTCATCAAAAAAATTAAAATTTAAAAACCAATCTTGACCGTATAACCACATCATTACAAATCCGCCGGCGAAGGCTACTGCAATTCCGCTAAAGACCATAAACGATGTGGTGGCCGATTTAAACTGAAAGTACAAAATCATAAAAATGATGAACAACGAAAGCGGAACCACGATCGATAAAGTTTTCTCGGCTCGAAGTTGATTTTCATAATTTCCGGTGAATTCAAAATTAATTCCGCTTGGTACTTTTAAATTACCTTCTCTTATTTGTTGCTGAATCATTTGTTGTGCATTTTCAACCACATCGACTTCAGCAAAACCATCTTGTTTATCAAAAAGTACATAACCTACTAAAAATGTATCTTCACTTTTAATAGCTTGCGGACCTTTTTCATACTTAATTTCTGCCACTTCACTCAACGGAATGGGTTTCCCATCGGCCACCGGAATGTAAATGTTTTTTAAATCTTCCGGACTGTCACGTAATTCTCTCGGGTAGCGAACTCGAATCCCGTAACGCTCACGACCTTCGACGGTTTGTGAAAGTTGCATTCCGCCAACAGCGACTTCTAAAACTTGCTGCACGTCGTTAATGTTAATTCCGTAGCGAACCAACTGATCACGTTTAATATCGATCAACAAATAAGGTTTTCCTACAATTCTATCGGCAAAAACGGCTTCATCTTTAACGCCTTTCGCTTGCTTTAAAATGTTTTCGAGTTTTAACCCGAAATCTTCGATTTCTTTTAAATTTTGTCCTTTCACTTTAATTCCCATTGGTGCGCGCATTCCTGTTTGTAGCATTACCAGTCGCGTTTCGATAGGTTGTAGTTTGGGTGCAGAGGTAATCCCCGGAAGTTTGGTTACTTTCACGATTTCATTCCAAATATCGTCGGAAGAATTAATTTCTGGTCTCCAATTTCGATAATATTCTCCGTCTTCATCAGGAATAAGTTGAGAAGTTGCTACATCGAGCGAAGTCGAGATGTCTTCAGAAGATTTAGAAGAATTCTCATCTTTATTGGTCTCAAAAATGGGATTTAAACCCTGCAATTTTATTGCAGCACTTTAGTAATGCGAAAAAATCTATATTTTCGTATTATGAGTTATCAAAGAAAAGGCTCTCATACGGTTAGTTATTTAACGTGTCATATTGTTTGGGTTACAAAATATCGTTACAAGGTACTCCGAGGAGATGTTCA
>NZ_RXOM01000004.1:117907-145247 GCF_008692195.1 Salegentibacter sp. R32 | reverse complement strand
GTTATGCCGGAGAACTAAGGCTTATATCCTACGGCCTCAAGCTTAGGTTTGCATTTGGCGGCTTTTAACCGCCCCTAAATAAAATATATCCTTCTAAAAAAAACCTCCCATAACAGGGAGGTTTTTTTGTTTAGAACCCTAGCTATAATAAAGAAACCCTTTATCAAGCTATTCACGAATTAATTCAACAAGAAAATCAAAAATTTATTCACTGCAGCCTACTTAAGAAACCTACCCATAGCGATTACGGAGTGATTTTCACTCAACTCGGAGAAACCTTCCCCAGACATCCGGCGCAATTATACGAAGCGGGATGTTATGTGATCGTATTTCTTATATTATGGTTACCTATTGGAAAACAAATGAAAAGGACAAAACGGGCTTCATTTTCGGTTTATTTTTAGTATTGCTTTGGACGGTAAGGTTCTTTATAGAATTTGTAAAAGAAGTACAGGTAGAAAATCGCGCCGCGTGGTCTTTAAATACCGGACAATGGCTAAGTATTCCATTTATTTTACTGGGATTATATTTTATTTTTAGGCCTAAATCCAAGCCTCTTGAAAATTAAAAAGTATTGAGCCTAGAGAGTTCTGCTATAAGTTTCTTTAAACCTAATAAAGTCAGGATTTCAGCCTCAAAGGATACGATAATTTCATAAGACAAAGACATTACTGACAACTAAATCCTAAGGTTTTATAAATTTCGAACCAGTTACTATTTACGCCGAATTCAATAGCGACATTAATTATTTTGGTGATTCTACTTCCACTCTTGCAATCTATTCCTCCTATTAGATTACCAAAATGTCTGTAGCTCTAACTTTTTCAGTGACATTAACTTTAGAAAGCACTTTTATTTATATCAGTTTTGTCTCCAACACACCTTAATTCCATTATAACTCCACCTTTACTTACTTTTTAATAGAGATGCTCGGGCTATGGACACAGCTTGCTCGCACTATGACGTTGCCTAGGGAGATCTTCGGCTCAACCACCTCTTACATAAAATATTTTTAAATACGATAGTAGATGTTTTGACTAGGAAATCAAATGCAAAAAGGCTATCAACAATAATTGATAGCCTTTTATTTTTTATTTAAGAAGAAAGTTTGTACTTACACTAACTCTTCTTCTTTTTCTTCTTCTTTCTTTCTTAAAAGATCTTCACTTTTACTTTTTGCGGTATCATACATAATTGGTGTTGCGATGAATAGCGATGAGTAGGTACCTACAATCACACCAACAATTAAAGCGAACATAAATCCTCTAATGCTCTCCCCTCCAAAGATGAAGATGGCAATCAATACGATTAAAGTTGTCAATGAGGTATTTACAGTACGGCTAATGGTACTATTTAATGCTGAATTAATAGTTTGATTAAATGGCCAAGAATGGTATTCATTAAAATACTCCCTAATCCTATCGAAGACCACCACGGTATCATTCAGCGAGTAACCTACCACTGTTAAAATGGCTGCTATGAAGGCCTGATTAATTTCCATATTGAACGGCATAAAGCTATAGGTTGCCGAGAACACTCCTAATATAATTAAGACATCATGGAATACGGCTGCTACTGCTCCCAAACTAAATTGCCATTTTCTAAATCTAAATAAGATATAAAGGAACACCACTATTAACGAACCAATTACTGCAAAGTAAGACGCATTCTTTATATCATCTGCAATGGTTGGCCCCACTTTTATGGCAGACATTACTCCGTAGCTACTTTCGGTATTAGTGACATTAAAGTCATCGTAAGTAGTTCCGCTAGGTAAGTAAGGTTGTAAAGTCTCGAAAAGCTTTTGTGAAATTTCATTATCAACTTCAGTACCTTCTTCTTCTACTTTATACTTCGTAGTAATTTTTAATTGATTATCTGAACCAAATGTCTTCGCTTCAGCACTTCCAAAAGTTTCAATTAAATCAGCTTCAATTTCAGTTGGATTAACCGCTTGATCAAATCTTACGGTATAAGTTCTACCTCCGACAAAATCTACTCCTTGGTTCAACCCAACGGTAGCTAAAGAAATTAAACTCGCTACAATGGCAATTCCTGAAATTACATAAGCGATTTTTCTTTTTGCAATAAACTTAATGTTTACATTTTTGAATAGGTTTTTGGTAGCTCCTGTTGCAAACGCAAGTGATTTACCATTTTTACCATAACCATCAATAAATAAACGAGTAATAAAAATAGCGGTAAATAAAGAGGTACAGATACCTATCAATAAAGTAGTGGCAAAACCTTTAATTGGCCCAGTACCAAATACTAACAGGATTACACCGGTAAGACCTGTGGTAATGTTCGCATCTAAAATGGAAGATAACGCATTGCTAAACCCATCTTTAATGGCTTCGTATTGAGCTTTCCCTTTATCTAATTCTTCGCGTATCCGCTCAAAGATAAGTACGTTCGCATCTACCGACATACCAATAGTTAATACAATACCGGCAATACCAGGCAAGGTAAGAACAGCTCCAAGTCCAGCTAGAATTCCGAAAATAAACAAAATGTTTACTGCTAAAGCAACATCGGCAAATGCTCCTGCTTTTCCATAATAGAAAACCATCCATACAAGTACAAAAGCTAGGGCGATGATGAAAGACATAATACCAGAGTCAATCGCTTCTTGACCTAATGATGGCCCAACCACTTCACTCTGTACAATATCTGCAGAAGCCGGCAATTTACCTGCTCTCAATACGTTTCCTAAATCTTTTCCTTCAGCAACAGTGAAATCTCCTGAAATCTGACTTCTTCCACCTGAAATAGGTCCGTTGCTTAAACCGGGAGCTGAGTAAACTACTTGGTCTAATACAATCGCAATTTGAGTTCCCTGTTGGTAAGCCTTGGTAGTCATTTCTTCCCACTGCTTGGCTCCTTTACCATTCATGTTCATAGAAACCACTACTCTACCTAACTGGTCATAAGTTTGACGTGCATCGGTAATGACACTTCCACTTAAATCAGGCTCTCCAGTTTTATTTCCTTTCAATGCATAAAGATCTACTAACTCACTATCTTTTGCAGGTTTACCCCATACAAATTTTGCATAGCGCTGATCACCACTTAGCAATGATTTTACTTGTGGCATTCTTAAGTATTTACCAACAGTAGCTGTGTCTTTTATTTGGAAACTTGCAATGATAGGACCTCTTTGGTTGCCCGGTGCTTGAATTAAATCTAATAATGGATTCTCTCCTTGTTCAGCAGTTTCGTCTTCTTCAGCATTTTCTAACAACTCCTCAAGATCGTCTCCTTCTGAAGTTTCTGTTGAATCTGTTTCAGCAGTTGCTTCTTCCGTTTCAGTATCTAAAACCTGTTTCAGCTTTTCGTTGGCTTCTCCTAAGAAAGGAAACATCTCTTGAGCTCTATACACATGCCAGAATTCTAACTGAGCTGTACTCTGTAAAAGATTTTTTACACGCTCAATATCCCTTGCTCCCGGAAGTTCTACTAGAATTCTACCAGAATCTCCTAAACGCTGAATGTTAGGTTGGGTAACTCCAAATTTATCAATACGCTTACGAAGTACCTCAAAAGCAGAAGTAATACTTTCATCTACTTTTCTTCTAAGCACACTTTTTACTTCTTGGTTAGGAGTATCAAAGTTAATCCCGTCTTCGTAAAGTTCTTTGGTTGCAAAAATATCTGGGGAAGCTAACTTCGCATCGCCGTTTTCTTCGAAAGCCTGGAAGAAAAGATCTAAATAGTCATCTTGGCTTTCTGCTTGTAAATCGTCTGCTTTTGCTAAAGCTTCATTAAAAGCAGGATTTTGAGAATTATTAGCTAATTCTCTTAAAATGTCTTTTACTGAAATTTGAAGGATTACGTTAATTCCCCCTTTTAAGTCAAGACCTTTGTTAAGCTCCTTTGCTTTAGCAGTATTATAGGTTATTCCTGCAAAAACTTCTTCGTTACCGATAGAGTCTAAATACCTGGCTTCTTCTAAATCTCTTAAAGAAGCGTAGTCTTCCTTATCTTCACTAATCTGTTGTTTTGCAAAAGCCTCTGCGTCGTCCTCAACACTATTGGCGATAAAAGTAAACGAAAGCTGGTAGATACTTACCAACCCGAATAAAATTGCGAATAGTCTAATTATGCCCTTATTCTGCATTATTCCTTTAAGTTATTGATTAATCTATTTTTAAAAACGGACAAATATAGGGTTTCAAATATGAAATGCCAATAATTTTTTTAAGATAAATTTCACAAAAAAAGCCTGTTGATTTTTGATTATCAACAGGCTTCGTTATTTTAAGAAATTTTCTGTTTAAAGTTCTAATAAACCATTGGTTTTCTTCACCCCTTCAGCGCTTTCTTTTAATTTAGATTTTTCAGCATCATCTAACTCTAGCTCTACTATTTTTTCAATTCCGTCTTTCCCTAAGATTACGGGAACTCCGATACAAAGATCGTCAAGACCGTATTCACCTTCTAATAAAGCTGAACAAGGGAACATTTTTTTCTGATCACACGCAATTGCTTGTACCAATCCAGAAACTGCTGCTCCCGGTGCATACCAAGCACTTGTTCCTAACATTTTTGTTAGTGTTGCCCCACCAACTTTAGTATCTTCAGAAACTTGATTTAACCGATCTTCAGAAATAAATTTAGAGACAGGAACGCTATTTCTAGTTGCCAATCTTGTTAACGGTACCATTCCGGTATCACTATGGCCACCGATTACCATTCCATCAATATCTGAAGCTGGTGCTTCTAAAGCTTCAGCTAATCTATATTTAAAACGGGCGCTATCTAAAGCACCGCCCATTCCTATAATCTTGTTTTTAGGTAATCCGGTAGTTTTATGTACAAGGTAAGTCATGGTATCCATTGGGTTACTTACCACGATAATAGTTACATCTGGAGAATGCTTGATTAAGTTAGAAGAAACTTCTTTTACAATCCCGGCATTAATACCAATAAGTTCTTCTCTTGTCATTCCCGGTTTACGTGGAATACCACTGGTAATTACGGCGATATCACTACCTGCAGTTTTAGAATAATCGTTAGTGCTTCCTGTAATTTTAGTATCAAAACCGTTTAAAGAAGCAGTTTGCATTAAATCCATCGCTTTTCCTTCAGCAAAGTTTTCTTTAATGTCTAAGATGACTACTTCTGAAGCGAAATTTTTAATAGCGATATACTCTGCGCAACTCGCCCCAACGGCGCCTGCTCCTACTACTGTAACTTTCATTATTTTGAATTTTTAGATATGATTTATATTGATTTTTAAACGCTTGCTAAAATACGAAAATGATTTCGCTTAGCGGAATATTTAAGCCCTTAAAAATGAATTAATACCCAAAATTAATCCCTAGATTAATATTTTGATATTCTTGAAAGCTATACGAAGCATTTATTCTAAAAAAGCCTAGTTTTAATTTTGTTCCTAAGGTTGCATTCACTCCTCCTACATCAGAGCTTACAGAATATGGATTGGAAATTGTTTGCCCTTCTAACGGACCTTCATCTACAGTATAAGTCCCCTCAAGTTGAGTAGTTGAATCTCCTTTCACGTAACCTAAGCCTCCGTAAAAATTAATAACCGGTAAATTGGTAGAGACAATAGTTGTAAATATCCAGCTATTCATTTCCGTATCTATTCGTTGTCCTATTGCTGAAACCTGAGCATCATCTAAATTGTAAGAACCCTCTAACCTATTATAACCAATTAAAGCAGAAATACCGACAGGAAAAATGTCTTCTCCCGCTAACCAAGAAGTAAATTCGTGTTGTAAAGCTGCTCCATAAAATTTAGTTTTGACTCCATCATAATCTATTTCCGGCAAATACCGCACTTTCACTTCAAAGCCTTTTATTAAACCTAGACTTCCCTGTAAATAAGCGGTAGGAACAAAGTCAATATTATTATCCCCTAAGCCTTGGGGTAATACAATGGAAGCTGTTTCTGTACCATTTTCCGTTTCGTATTCCACAACCACTACTTGTTCAGAATCATTGTGACCTAATATCGAAGCCACTTGTTTGCTTGTAGAACCATCTGGAAATTGAATATAATTATAATCGTTGGTATTTAAAGTGAAATTTTGTTTATCGTCAGGAACCATCGAAAGATTGGAAATAATAGAAATTTCAAAATGAAATAAATCTTTTGCCTTTCCTGAATTATACCAACCATTGGCCATACTATAGATAGCAGCATCTGAAACTGGCGCGATATAATCTTTACTAAAACGGGTTGCATCATCTAATCCCGCTCTTAAGATATCCTGAATTTGATCTTGTGCATTTACTAAACCACAAAAAACAAACACTAATACGAATAAAGCTTTTTTCATTTTAATAAAATTTTAAGTAATATAATAAAATTTAATATACAAAACTGAAACCCAGTGATATATTACTGTATTTCTGAACATTATAGGATAAATTAATTTTAAAATATTCAAAAAGGTAACTTGCACCTAATGTTCCTGAAAAGCCATCCATCTTATTAGAAACGCGTAATTGATTTAAAACATCTTCAAACTGTTCTCCTTGTTCAGGCAGCGAATAAACACCTTCAAACCTTGAAATAGTAGAAGCAGAAGAATAATTAAGACCTGCAAAAACATTGAATTTCAAAAATTTTCTTGAACTTATTAATGAGAAAGACCAAGCATCCATTTCACTCACCACAGCAGGTTCACTTTCATCATCTGTATGAATATGATACGTCCCATTAAAATTTGAAAAAGAAACCAATCCTGCTAATGCCACAGGAAAGTGATTATTTTCATCTAGCCAAGAAGTAAATTCATGCTGAAGGGCGACCCCGATAATTTCGGTAGCGATATCACCATATTCAATCTCTGGAGAATACCTAAATTTTATTTCTGTACCTCTTGTTAGCCCTAAATTTCCTTGAATAAATACAGAAGGCAACAAACTTCTATCCTCACTATCTATACCTTGTGGAAGTTCAATTTCTATGTTTTCTAGCCCATCCTGCGTTTCATAATCTATAAAAACAGAAATATCTTTTTTACTTCCAAAAATACTCGCCACTTGTTGAGGCTCAAACCCATTTTCAAAACGAACTGTATTATATTCTGAAGGATTTAATACAAAGTTATTATCTTCTTTAGGAACTAAAGTAGTGTTGGAAGTTACAGAAATTTCAAAATTTGGGAAAGATTTAGATTCGGCTGAATTATACCAGCCACTATTTATGTTATACATAGCCCCATTCGCCGCAGGAGCAATATAAGCTTGTCCAAACTTCTGAATATCTTGCACAACATTGGGAATTAACTCTCCAAAATCAGTTTGAGCAAAACTACTTAGAGAGCTAATTCCTAACCAAATGACTAAAAAACTTCGAAGTTTTTTCAACTTTATGCGTCAATATTTGCGTAAGCTGCATTCTTCTCTATAAATTCACGACGAGGTGGCACCTCATCACCCATTAACATAGAGAAAATTCTATCGGCTTCGCTGCCATTATCGATAGTTACTTGTCGTAAAGTTCTAAATTCAGGGTTCATTGTGGTATCCCACAATTGTTCCGCATTCATCTCCCCAAGACCTTTGTAACGCTGTACGGCAACTCCGCCCGCATATTCATTGGTAATTTCATCACGCTCTTTCTCATTCCAAGCATAGCGTTTTTTACTTCCTTTTTTAATTAAGTAAAGTGGTGGGGTTGCAATATAAACGTGACCCGCCTCAATAAGCTCACGCATGTATCTAAAGAAGAAGGTTAAAATAAGGGTTGCAATGTGACTACCATCTACATCAGCATCACACATAATAACTATTTTATGATATCTTAATTTAGAAAGGTTCAAAGCCTTACTATCTTCTTCAGTACCAATAGTAACTCCTAAAGCGGTATAAATATTTCTGATTTCCTCATTCTCAAACACCTTGTGCTGCATCGCTTTTTCCACATTCAAAATTTTACCTCTTAAAGGCAAAATTGCTTGAAAGTTACGGTCACGACCTTGTTTGGCAGTTCCTCCTGCCGAGTCCCCCTCTACCAAGAAGACTTCACATTGTTCCGGGTCTTGCTCAGAACAATCAGAAAGTTTACCGGGAAGCCCGCCACCGCTCATCACGGTTTTACGCTGCACCATTTCACGTGCTTTTTTCGCTGCGTGACGTGCCTGAGCTGCCAGAATTACTTTCTGTACAATGGTTTTTGCATCGTTAGGGTTTTCTTCTAAATAAGCTTCCAGCATTTCAGAAACGGCCTGAGAAACGGCTGAAGTCACCTCACGGTTCCCTAACTTAGTTTTGGTTTGCCCTTCAAATTGAGGCTCTGCTACTTTTACAGAAACTATGGCGGTTAAACCTTCTCTAAAGTCATCTCCAGAAATTTCGAACTTCAACTTATCTAACATTCCGGAAGCGTCGGCATACTTTTTCAAAGTCGTCGTTAACCCTCTCCTAAAACCGGAAAGGTGCGTTCCTCCTTCATGGGTATTAATATTATTTACGTAGGAGTGAAGGTTTTCGTTGTAAGAATCATTATAAATCATGGCTACCTCTACCGGGATGCCATTTTTTTCTCCTTCCATAGAAACCACATCTCCAATAATAGGCACACGGGTTTCATCTAGAAATCGGATAAATTCTTTTAATCCTTCTTCTGAATAAAAATTATCAGAAATGAATTCTCCTTTTTCATCTTTATTTCGCTTATCGATTAAAGAAATCTTGATTCCTTTATTCAAGAAAGCAAGTTCCCGTAAACGCTTGGCCAAAGTATCGTAATTAAATACGGTAACTTCTTTAAATATTTCCGGGTCTGGTTTAAAAGTTACCACCGTACCATTGTCATCGGTATCGCCGGTACTTTTTACCGGATAAAGTGGCTTTCCTTTTTCATATTCCTGTTCCCAAACTTGTCCTTTTTTAAAAACTTTGGCGTGTAAGTGCATAGAAAGCGCATTCACACAACTCACTCCTACCCCGTGAAGACCACCAGAAACTTTATAAGAGTCTTTATCGAACTTACCTCCGGCTCCAATTTTAGTCATCACTACTTCCAGAGCAGAAACACCTTCTTTTTTATGTAGATCAATAGGAATACCACGACCGTTATCTTTAACCGAGATAGAATTATCTTCATTAATCACAACATCAATAGCATCACAATAGCCCGCCATTGCTTCATCTATTGAGTTATCTACTACCTCATAAACCAAATGGTGAAGACCTCTCACACCAACATCACCTATATACATTGATGGACGCATACGCACGTGCTCCATCCCTTCCAGAGCCTGTATACTATCTGCAGAATAATCTTTTTTAACTTCTTCGCTCATATTCAAATTTTAACATACTTAGAAAACAAATATAGAAAAAGCAGGCTTTTTATTGAAGGTTGAAAGGTCTGCAAACCTTGAAGTTATTAACAATTAATTAAAAATAGGCTTTTTAAGCGACTGTTTTCTGTCAAACATACTGCACCCTTAAATTTAACAGAAGATATATAAAACCTTAACAATATTAGTTCTCATTAAAAGTTATATTCTTGAAAAAGAAAAAAACAGGTATGAAATCAATTTTTAGTTTAGTATTTTTTGTGAGTTTGTTTGCCATAACCGGAAACGCTCAAGACTTTTCAGATTTGGATAAAAGTCCTATGGACGTTGCCATTATCAGGAATGAAGACAACTCCCCGATGGCAAGGGTCATTTACAGCCGACCAAAAATGCGAGGAAGGGAAATTTTTGGAGGATTAGTCCCCTATGATGAAATTTGGAGAACCGGTGCCAATGAAGCTACTGAATTAAGACTTTACAATGATATGACGATTGGCGGACAAAATGTTCCGGCAGGAACATATACATTATACACGATTCCCAGTCCAACCCAGTGGACGATTATTTTGAACAAAGCTAGAAACCAATGGGGAGCTGAAAATTATGACCCTGAAAAAGATTTGCTCAGAATAAATGCACCGGCTCGAAAAGCTGCAGCTCCCATAGAAGATTTTTCAATTGCTTTTCAACCAATCAATAATGGAACGAATTTATTAATGGGTTGGGAAAATACATTTGTAGAAGTACCACTAAAAAATAGTGAGGAATAACTTTTTAAAACATTTATGATTCCATAAATTTAGAATTACAAATGTAAAATTTTAAGAAAATCTTTCTTTAAGCTGAGAAACGGTAAATAACATTTCCCGCCCTATTTCTTTTACTGTTTTCAGATAGGCTTCTTTTTCTACTGAAGTTCCATCGGCATGTTTAGGGTCTTGATAGGGTAAGGAAATTCTCGCTATACTGCCGGCAACAAATGGGCAAGCACCATCTGCTTCGGTGCAAACCATCACTGCGATAAAATTTTTCTGCGGATTGTATTCAGCTGAATAAACTTTTGAAAACAATTGCTCTTTATTTTTATCTTCTTTTGAAATTTTCACTTGGTAACGTGGATTTTCTCCTGAAGAAATTTCTTCTACTTGAAATCCTACCGTTTCTATAGCTGAAATCATATTCGGATGAAAAGCGGTGGCTTCTGTTCCTCCTGAAAAAGTTTCTATAGGGAGATTGTATTTTTCAGCAGCTAATCGCAGCCAAATTTGCCCTAAATGACTTCTTCTGGAATTGTGTGTACAAATTACGATGACTTTTGCTTTGCCGAATTGATGAATACTCTCTTTCATTTTTTCAGCAAAAAGGTTTAAATCGGTTTTTCTTTCTTCTGAAATTGAATGAAAGTCATTTTCTAATTCCTGAACTAATTTTTGAAGTTGAGGATAAAATTTCATTGTTAAGCTGGTTGAGTTGAATAATATTTTTTCCGCAGCCAAAAAGCTACTTTTACCAATAAAATAAGCGCAGGAACTTCTACTAACGGGCCAATAACCCCGGCAAAGGCTTGCCCACTATTTAAACCGAAAACTGCAATCGCAACCGCTATGGCCAATTCAAAATTATTTCCGCTTGCGGTGAATGCTACCGAAGTATTTACTTTATAAGACGCGCCTAAACCTTTACCGGTAAAAAAGCCGACTAAAAACATCGTTACAAAATAAATAAGTAATGGAACCGCAATAATTAGTACGTCTTGCGGAATTTCAACAATCAATTCTCCTTTTAAGCTGAACATTAAAACAATCGTAAATAACAATGATATTAAGGTTAGCGGAGAAATTTTCGGAATAAATTTTTCATTATACCATTTTTCTCCTTTCGTTTTCACTCCGATATACCGAGTTACAATTCCTAACAAAAACGGAATTCCTAAATAAATCGCTACACTTTCTGCAATCGTAGCGATAGAAATATCGACCAAAGCTCCTTCAAAACCAAATAACGGAGGTAGCTTAGTGATAAACAACCACGCATAAAAACTGTATGCGAACACCTGAAAAATACTATTCAAAGCGACAAGACCTGCTCCGTACTCCGGGCTTCCTTCGGCGAGGTCGTTCCACACTAAAACCATAGCAATACATCGCGCCAAGCCAATAAGAATTAATCCAATCATATATTCAGGGTAATCACGAAGAAAGGTGATCGCTAAGAAAAACATTAATAAAGGTCCAATAATCCAATTAAGCACTAGCGAAAGCGTAAGTACCTTCGTGTTTTTAAAAACTTTAGGCAAAAGGGCATAATTCACTTTTGCTAAGGGCGGAAACATCATTAAAATTAATCCGATAGCAATAAGAATATTAGTCGAACCGACTTGAAAACTATTGATCACTTCTGAATTACTTGGGTAAAAATAACCAATCGCTACGCCGATTAGCATCGCTAAAAAAATCCAAAGCGTTAGAAAACGATCTAAAAAACCTAATTTTTTCATTTTATTTCTTTTAGCAACAACCGCTTCCCGGTGAGCACTGATTAGTTGGAGCTTCAGCCACTACTTCCACTGGAGCCCCACAACAAGCTTCGGATTTTTCTTCTTCGGTTGTCGCTCTATCTTTTGCTTTACAAGTTGTGAACCCTTTATTTAATTGAAAAATTAAAAGGTCATTTTTCAATTCATAATCTGCAACTGGAAGTGTTGCTTTATGAAAGTTTTGGTTTTGGTATTCAAATAAAATCTCCACCTCATCTAAAGTTTTTCTTACTTTATTAACTACTTTAAAAATGGATAAAATTTTATTTCCGTTGAGTTGGTGATTGGGTTCGAGAGTTTCATTTTCCCAAAGTTGCACGTGCACTTCTTGCCATTTATTTTGTACTCCTCCGCAATCTACCGTATCAAAATTTACATTCTTGATTTCGGTGACGTGGTAATCTGGTCTAACGAAATTCCCTGGCTGATATTCAAAATATACCGGTAACTTCTTATTTTCTTCGAGTACTTTTAAAAATTCTTTTGTCTTCATAATTGTATTATTGCAATATTACGATATATAGATTCAAATTTTTTAGCAGCAATCTTCGTTTTGACATGGTGGATTTGCATTGAAAAAACCATCGAACAACTGCTGAACATCTTTCCACACTTCAACATCAATACAATAGCAAACGCTGGTCCCCTCAATATTTCCTTTGATGATTCCTGCCGATTTTAATTCTCTTAGATGCTGACTTATGGTAGCTTGCGCCAAACCAATCTCATTCACTAAATCTCCACAAATACATTGATTCACTTTAATAATATACTGAAGAATAGCTATTCGTGCAGGATGCGCCAAGACCTTCGCCATTTGCGCTAAATGGTTTTGTTCTTTTGTAAATATATCTGACTTGGTTAATCCCATTAGTTAATTTATTTATTGCAATATTACGATGAATAAATATTATTTACAAAAAAAGCCTTGTTTAAATTTAAGCAAGGCTTTTGATTTTTTGCGCAAGGGATGGAAGTGGCATCCTTTTTTGCTTTATTTAAATTTTTATCGACTTAGCTCTAAGTAACAAGCAAAAAAGACCTGTCTGCCGACAGGCAGGTAAAACGGACAGCCCGACCCGTTAGGGTTGCGCCCAAATTATATTAGTAAGATTTTGCAATGGCTAAAAAGTCGTCTGCTTTTAAAGAAGCTCCACCGATTAGTCCGCCATCTACGTCTTCTTTCGCGAAAATCTCTTGTGCATTGGCTGGTTTTACACTTCCGCCATACAGAATAGAAACCTTATCGGCAATTTCTTTCGAAAATTCTTCGGTAATCATTTTTCTAATTTCGGCATGCATTTCTTGTGCTTGCTCAGGAGAAGCAGTTTCTCCTGTCCCTATGGCCCAAACCGGTTCGTAAGCCAAGATGATGTTACCCCAATTGGTATCGGTGATGTGAAATAAGCCTTCTTTTAATTGTTGCTTGACTACTTCAAAATGTTGATCTGCTTTTCTATCTTTTAACTCTTCTCCAAAACAAAAAATAACCGTCATTTCGTGTTTTAAAGCAGTAGAAACTTTTTCTGCTAAGACATCATCGGTTTCTTGAAAAAGCGAACGACGTTCGCTATGCCCAATGATTACGGTTTCTACTCCTATACTTTTAAGCATACTTGGCGAAACTTCTCCGGTGAAAGCACCACTTTCGCTCTGATGCATATTTTGCGCCGCTATTTTCACGTTGGTTTCTCTCAAGGATTCAAAAGCAGGATGTAAATTGGTAAATGAGGGCGCCACCATTAATTGAACATCGTTAGGAACGCTCCCTATATTATTTTTTATACCGGCTAGAAGTTCTTCCATTTCTGCGAGGTCGCAATTCATTTTCCAGTTTCCGGCTACAATTTTTTGTCTCATGGTTGTCAATTTTAGTAATTTCTATGTGTTTGTAATTCTAGGGTCTAACCACCCGTAGATAATATCTACAAAAATATTGATTATTATAAACATAAGGGCGATAATTAACACCGCTCCCATAATTATTGGTAAATCTAAGGTGTTGAGTGCATCTACAATTTCTTTCCCTAAGCCATTCCACCCAAAAATATATTCCACAAAAACGGCTCCTGCCAACATTGAAGCAAACCAACCGGAAATTGCGGTAATTACAGGATTCAGTGCATTTTTTAAAGCATGTTTGGCTACAATTTGCCGAACAGAAAGTCCTTTTGCCCTTGCGGTCCTAATGTAATCTTGCTGCATTACCTCTAAAAGGGAATTTCGCATTAATTGAATGACCACCGCCAACGGACGTATCCCCAACACTAGAGCAGGTAAAATTAAATTTTTAAGCTGAAGGGTATTTTCTTCTCCAAAATCGTCCAATTCGTATAAGCTTCCCGTCATTTCCAGTTGGGTATATTCGTGCAATAGGTAGCCAAAAAACCAAGCAAATAAAATAGCACTAAAAAAGGAAGGGACACTCATTCCCAACGTACTTAATACCTGAATAGCTTTATCTAATGCTGAATCTTTATTTAAAGCGGAAATGATTCCGAAGAAAATACCAATCAACAAAGCAATAACAATAGCTGAAACTGCAAGTACAAATGTATTGGGAAGCGTTTCTGCAATCACACTGGAAACTTTCTTCCCATTTTTCTGAAAAGATTCCCGCAAATACGGAGTTTTAAGAGCAACTTCTGTATTTCCTATAGAAAAAAGCGAGACTGCATTGTATTTTTCTTCTGCTAAATAAGTGTAATCCTCCGGATTTTTTGAATGAAATGAAATAGGCGAAAGATCGTTTAAATAGTAAAAATATTGCGTCGTCAAGGATTTGTCAAAACCGTATTTAGCACGCACGGCTTTTAATTGTTCTTCACTTTCGTTTTGCCCCAACATCATTTGAGCCGGATCGCCGGGCAAAATATTGAACAACAGAAAGATAACCGTCGTCACTCCAAACAACGTGAGGATGGCATAACCTATTTTTTGAAGAATATAACTTAGCAAATTATTTTATTTAACTTCTAAATCTTCAGCATCGTTCCAATGTAATTTCTGGGTGATCGTTCCTTTTTCTAAAGTTACCAAACCTGGATTTGAACGGACTATGGTTTTGATAGCGGTTTCATCGGTAAAATAAAAAGGAATATCAATTCCGTAAGTTTCTTTTAAGGAATTAATTTCGTTTGGACCGGAAGCCGAAAAACCAATAACTTTATAACCATTTGCCTTCGCTTTTTTAACAGCTGATTTAATGGAAGACCATCCTTGATTTTCTGATTTGGAAAGATTGTAGGCAACCACCATCAAGACTTTTTCTTCATTTAAAATTTTTTCGGTATCGTCACCTTCCTGATTGTAAAAACCAAAATCATGAATAGGCGGAATAATCTCTCCTTCTTTGGGAATCATTCCTTCTTCAATATTGGTTCCTACTTTGTAAGCTCTAAAATCGATTAACGGCAAGTGCATTAATACGTGATAGGTAAAACCTAAACAACCGATAAACACTAAAAAAACAATCCATTTATTGGCTGAAGCCGGTTCAAATAAAGGTTGAAAATATTTATGCTTTATAAAAATGAGGAGTATTAATACAAGTAAACCAACATCTTTCCAAAAAGATTGCCATGGGGTTAACGGTAAGGCATCACCAAAACAACCACAATCGGTTACTTTATTAAAATAGGCGGAATAGAAAGTAAGGAAAGTGAAGAAAATAATCATGAGTAATAAACTCCATAAGGTGAATTTTTTTCCATATCCTAGAATAAGCATTACCCCAAGCAGCAATTCAAAAATCACTACAAACACCGCAATCCCCAAGGCAAAAGGCTGTAAAAACGGAAGGTTTAATACATCGGCCCCAAAATATTCCTGAAGTTTATATGAAAAACCCAGCGGGTCGTTCATTTTCACAAATCCACTAATGACAAAAAATACTCCAACAAATATTCTTGCTATCCCTACTAATGTTTTCATAATATTATTAAATCTCAATTTTTAAAAAACAAATTCCTATTCAGCCTCTTCATCTTTACGCAAAATCAACAACGAAAAACTATTTACAAAATAAAAGGTTTCAACTCTAGCTCAACATGACCAGATGATCATCTCTAAACTATCTTGATGTAATCCTGAAATAAATTTAGGATGACGCTTTGATTAAAATCAGTTTTTCAGTTTTATTTCTCTTCAATTAAAATAAGTGCAAACACTGAGTAATTAATCATATCTTGATAATTGGCGTCTATTCCTTCGCTTACTAAGGTTTTGCCTTTATTGTCTTCAATTTGTTTTACCCGGAGTAACTTCTGTAAAATTAAATCGGTTAACGAACTTACTCGCATATCCCGCCAAGCTTCGCCATAATCATGATTCTTGTTTTCCATTAATTGCTTGGTCTCGGCAATTTTTTCATCATACAATTTAGTCACTTCTTCTACCGAAAGATCAGGTTGGTCTGCCACTCCTTTTTCTAGCTGAATCAACGCCATCACCGAGTAATTGATAATCCCAATAAATTCGGGTTCTTCGCCTTCATCTACTTTTCTCACTTCATTTTCCTGAATGCTTCTAATGCGTTGGGCTTTTATAAAAATCTGGTCGGTTAGGGACGGAAGCCTTAATATTCGCCAGGCGCATCCATAATCCTGCATTTTTTTCAGAAATAAATCACGACACTTTTTAATCTCGGCATCGTATTGCGAAGAGGTATTTTGCATATAAACGCTGTATTTTGCGTAAATTTCGGAGAAAATTTTAAGTTTTACCAATTAAATTTAGATTTATCGATGAGCATTAACTGCAAAGGCAACCTAATAAGTCTCTCTACGCCACGAGTGATGGGAATTCTAAACCTTACTCCTGATTCTTTTTACGATGGTGGAAATTATAAAAATGAAACCGATATTTTAACCCGAACGGAACAGATGTTAAACGAAGGGGCTACTTTTATAGATGTTGGTGCATATAGTTCACGCCCCGATGCAAAACATATTTCTGAAGAAGAAGAGCTCAGCAGAATTGTTCCCATTATTGAATTATTAGTAAAAAAATTTCCTGAAATTATTCTCTCTATCGATACGTTTAGAAGTAAAGTAGCACAAGAAACTGTTGAAGCCGGCGCAGCGATGATTAATGATATTTCCAGTGGAAATTTAGATGAACAAATGATGAAATGTGTGGCCGAACTTCAAGTTCCCTATATTTTAATGCATATGAAAGGAACTCCGCAAACCATGAAAAATGAGAATAAATACCAGCATATGCTACAGGAAATCTTGTTCTATTTTTCTGAAAAAATTAAAACCGTACGGGAATTAGGCATCAATGATTTAATTCTAGATCCCGGTTTTGGATTTGCTAAAAACATCACACAAAATTTTGAGCTGATGAATCAACTGGATTTATTTAAAAATTTGGAGTATCCGTTTTTAGTAGGAATTTCCAGAAAGTCGTTTATTTACAAAAGTCTTCAAACCACTCCGGAAAACGCACTTAATGGCACCACGATGCTTAACACAGTAAGTTTAATGAAAGGCGCTTCTATTTTACGGGTTCACGATGTAAAAGAAGCGGTAGAATGTGTAAAACTCTACGAACAACTTAAACAGTAATTTTATTACATTTACAAAAAAGAGATTTTGGATTCACTCGATTTTTTAGATTTACGCATTCTCGATATCATTGATATTGTGCTGGTAGCCGTTTTGCTATACTACATTTATAAGTTGGTAAAAGGAAGTGCCGCAATAAATATTTTTATTGGGATTGTCATTGTTTACCTTGCTTGGAAGCTCACGCAACTTTTAAAAATGGAAATGTTGAGCAGTATTCTCGGGCAGTTTATTGGTGCGGGGATGTTTGCCTTAATTGTGGTTTTTCAGCAAGAAATAAGAAAATTTCTATTAATGGTAGGTTCTACTAATTTTGGAAATAAACGCAACTTTTTACGTCAATTAAAATTTATGCGGGACGATGAAAATGAAGTTCTCACTGATATTTCTGCTATTGTTAAAGCTTGTGAAAGCATGGGAAAAACCAATACTGGCGCCTTGATTGTAATTAAAAGAAATACAAGTCTGGATTTTGTAAAGAACTCTGGAGATTCTATGAATATTGAATTGAACCAACCCATTATTGAATCTGTTTTCTATAAAAACAGTACGCTTCATGATGGGGCGATGGTGGTAGAAGATAATAAAATCACTGCCACCCGGGTGATTTTACCGGTTTCTAACGATAGAAGCATTCCTTTACGTTTTGGATTGCGTCACCGCGCTGCTGTTGGAATTACTGAAAAAACCGATGCTTTGGCTTTAGTGGTAAGTGAAGAAAGCGGGCAAACTTCTTATATTAAAAATGGTTCTTTTGAGATTTTTGATACTTATGAAGAACTCGCCTCTAAACTAAAAGAAGATTTAGAGTAATTTTGAGAAAATGAAATGTAAAAATTGTGAGCAGCAATTGCTGGAAGAGAATAACTATTGTAATCGTTGCGGAGCAAAAGTTATTCATTATAGATTAACTCTAAAAAATGTAGGAGAAGAGTTTTCTCAAGTCTTTTTAAATATAGATAATACATTTTTACGAACATTTTTACAGATGTTCATTTATCCTCACCGAGTTATTTTAGACTATATCTCCGGAGTAAGAAAAAGGTACTTAAATGTAATTAGTTACTTTACCATCGCATTAACGTTAGCAGGGTTTCAACTCTTTATTCTTAGGAAATTTTATCCCGAAGCTTTAGAAATGCCCGATTTTTATGGAAATACTAAAGCTGTTATTGACCTTAACTGGTTATTTGATTACTACTCTATGCTTATGCTTATTTACTTACCTATTTACGCATTAATAGCAAGGTTGTCTTTTATTAAGTATAAAAAATTTAATTACACTGAACATTTAGTAACAATGACTTACTTAATGGCTCATTTTACAATTGTAAGTGTATTAGTTATTTTACCAATTGTGATGTTAGGCGGGAATTATATAGAGGTAAGTTCCCTTTTAAACATCTTTTTATTTTTTCACGCTTGTTATACTTATAAAAAGTTGTATCCGCTTAATGTTAAGCAATTACTCTTTTCAATATTTTTGTTTTTTGTATTTACCACGATTATTTTTATAGTAGTTGAAATAATTTTTATTGCATATTTATTTTTAACAGGTGAAATGCAAGAAATAATTGAAGCAACCAGGGCCGCACAATCTCGTTAAACTTGCTCTTCCTCCATAAATTGAACTTCATATAAGTTTCGGTAGTAGCCATTTTCTTGCTGAAGCAATTGTTGGTGATTGCCAATTTCTACGATTTCACCGGAATCCATCACGATAATCTTATCGGCTTTTTTCACGGTTGCTAAACGGTGCGCAATCACGATGGAAGTTCTTCCTTGAGTAATTTTATCAGTGGCTTCTTGAATGAGCTGTTCGCTATAACTATCTACGGAAGATGTGGCTTCATCCAATACTAAGATACTTGGATTGCTCACATATGCCCTTAAGAAAGCTATCAATTGACGTTGTCCTGAGGAAAGCATCACTCCCCTTTCTTTTACATTATAATAATAGCCATTCGGTAATGTTTCTATAAATTTATGAACGCCAATTTGCTTTGCGGCCTCAATAACTTCTTCTTCAGAAATATCTTCGTGGTTGAGCGTGATATTGCTCATAATGGTATCGGCAAATAAAAATACATCTTGCAGTACCACCGCAATTTCATTCCGAAGTGATTTTAAGGTAAAATCTTTAATATTGGTGTTATCTATAGAAATGCTTCCGCTATCTATTTCGTAAAATCGGCTTAATAAGTTAATAATGGTACTTTTTCCTGCTCCTGTCGCGCCAACAATTGCAATGGTTTCGCCGGCTTTCACTTCAAAAGAAATTCCTTTCAGCACTTCTTCCTCTTCAATATAGCTAAAACGAACATCTTTAAATTGAATTTCCCCTACTAAGTTTTTCGCTTCAATTTCCCCTTCATCTTGTATGGTAGATTCAGTATCTAAAATCCCGAAAACCCGATTGGCGGCTACCATTCCCATTTGTAACGTGTTGAATTTATCTGCAATCTGGCGTAAAGGCCTAAACAGCATCTGGGCCAATTCAATAAACATCACAATAATACCGAGCGACAAAGTATCGCTTTCAACCACTCGCAAACCTCCGAACCAAACTACCAACCCAATGGTAATTGAACTTGCAATTTCAGCAATAGGAAAGAAAATGGAGTTATACCAAACGGTTCTTACCCAAGCTTTTCGGTGCTTATCATTTATATCTTTAAAACGTTCGTATTCAATTTGCTCGCGTCCAAAAATCTGAACGATTTTCATGCCGGTAATGCGTTCTTGCACATAAGAGTTTAAGTTAGAAACTTGTGTTCTTACTTCTTCAAAAGCGACTTTCATTTTCTTCTGAAAAACCCTTGTTGCGTATAAGATAAACGGAAGTACCGCTAACACCAACAAGGTTAACCGCCAACTTTGGAAAAACATAAAACCAAGCACCACCAACATTTTTAGCAAATCACTTATAATCATAAACAATCCTTGACTAAAAATACTGGCAATGGTCTCAATATCACTCACGGCACGGGTTACCAATCTTCCCACCGCCGATTTATCGTAATACTGTTTTTTAAAATTAAGCATATGCTCAAACAAGTTTACTCGAATATCCCGAATTACTTGCTGCCCCAACCAGTTTGCAAAAAAGATAAAGCTAAATTGCGAAACGACTTCGAGCACCAAAGCCCCAATCATTAATGAAATGTAATAGATAAGATTATCGCCATCTTTGGGGACAATACTATTATCGATGGTCAGTCGGGTTAAATAAGGTCTAACTACACTAAAAAAAGAAAGTACAATGGCAGCAAAACCCACAAAATAAAAAGTTAATCGATAAGGACGCGTATACCTTAAGAGCCTTTTAAACAAATTAAAATCGAATGCATTACCGCTTTTACCAGCCATAAATTTATATTAATATCGTTACCGGATATTCTACTTTTGTTAAAAATAAACCTTTTGCCTCTACCGATTTTCCGGCATTGCTTCGGTTTCTACTTTTGATGATTTGGTGCATTTCTTCTACTTCCATCTTTCCTAATCCTATTTCGATTAGAGTTCCCACAATAGCCCGTACCATATTTCTTAAAAATCTGTCGGCTTTAATGGTAAAAACCAACAATTCTTTTTCAGCTTCCCAATAAGCAAATTCTATCTTGCAATTATAAGTATGTACGTCTGTTCTAGACTTTGAAAAACACTTAAAATCTGTATAATTTTTTAAGATACCGGCCGCTTCATTCATTTTCTCCATATTCAATTTCCGCTTCAGGTAATAGGAATATTGATGTTGAAAAGGATTTTTCTTTGAACTCACATAATATTTATATTCTCTTGCAACAGCATCAAACCGAGCGTGAGCATCGTCTTTTACAGGATAAATTGAAGTAATGGCAATTTCATCGGGCAACATATTATTCAATTTAAATTGAAGTTGAGCCGTATCTATTTCTTTATCACAATCCCAATGAGCCATTAATTGTTTGGCATGTACACCGGCATCGGTCCTTCCCGCCCCTACAATTTGCATTTTCTTTTGAAAAATCACTCCTAAAGCATTTTCTATAGTTTCTTGTACCGAATTAGCATTAGGCTGAATTTGCCAACCGTGAAATGCACTACCATCGTACGCTAAATCTATAAAATACCTCAATGTTTTTCTTATTTTTGCTCGGCAAAGATACTTAAACCAATTTTTTTAAGGACAAAAAGCTTTTATACATTTTGAAAAAGATACTGCTCTTAAGCGACAACCACAGCTATATTGACGACAGAATTTTAAGCTATGCTGAAAAAGCTGATGAAATTTGGCATGCCGGTGATATTGGCGATTTAAAAGTAACGGATGCTCTGGCGAAAAAAGCTCCGCTGAAAGCGGTTTTTGGAAATATAGACAATCACAAAGCCCGAAAAGAATTTCCATTAGTCAATAGGTTTTATTGTGAAGAGGTTGAAGTTGTGATTACGCATATTGGTGGCTATCCCGGAAAATATTCTCCTGCGATTCGGGAAGAAATTCAGCAGAAACCACCCCAACTTTTTATTAGTGGACATTCACACATCTTAAAAGTGATGAATGATAAAAAATTAGGTTTATTACATATGAATCCCGGGGCTTGTGGAAAACACGGCTTTCATCAGGTAAGAACCATGTTGCGGTTCACTATTGATGGAAAAAAGATTGAGAACCTAGAAGTAATTGAACTGGGAAAAAGATAAAATTATGAATCAAAAAAACCCAAAAGCCGAAACTTCTGGGTTTTAACGCACTAATACTACTAAGATGTTAGGTTTATCGAATACGGTCTGCAGATTTTACGAGCGCATCATCCTTTTTAATAGCTTTATTGGCCATTACTAAAAAAACGATAGAAAGGATAGGAAGAAGCATCCCAATACCCTTCTCTGAAATTTGCATTTCTCCAGGTAGTGTTAGCGACCAGTAAACAAAAAATCCTAGTAAAATAAAGTTTAATACTATATTTAAACGCCCCAAACTTATTTGAAGCCTTCTATTTTTATAAAGAAAAATGGTAACCAAAGCTAAAATTGCAGAGGCACCAAAAATCGTCATAATCATGAATTGATCAGTAGCAAAAACAGAAGTTCCTTCTTCTGTAGACCAAACCGGTAAAAAGAACGGCAAAACTGCTCCTACCAAAACAACGATTAATAAATAAACGCTCTGTATTCTTTGAATCATAGCTTTTTCAAAAATTCTTGAGCAAAAATAAAATTTTCTTTTAAAATAGCACTTTAAAAATTAAAATAAAGTTGTATAATTGCATATACAATTCGTAACCACTTCAAAATAAGGTTACTTACAACTTCGATTTTTTATTCCTCAGATTGATAAATAAAAATTCAAAAAAACAAACTTTTTATATTTTTAATTAAATGTTAGAAATTTCAGAATTAAAGGCAAAAAAACTTCCAGAACTTCAGGAAATTGCAAAATCACTAAACGTACCTAAGTACAGAAGTTTAAAAAAATTAGATTTGGTATATCAGATTCTAGATTACCAAGCGGCCAACCCTAAAAAAGCTCAAGAAGCTTTAACCGATGAGTCTAACAAAGACTCTCAAGACCAGAAAGAGAAAAGACCCCGCACGAGAAGAACAAGAAGCATTCCTAATGCAGTAAGCAAATCTGATGTAGATAAGCAGTCTTCCCCATCAAAAAAGAAACCCGAGGCTAAAAAAACGAATGATTTTGAGAAAGATACTGGAAAAACAGACAACCCAAAACCTTCTCAAGCTCCTACAAAGCATAAAGAACGGAAAACAAATTCTTCAGACAACACTAATTCTAAGAAGGAAAAAACTAAACCTTCTTCTCCCAAAGGAAGAAACAACAATCAGAATAATAGCAATCACCAGAATAACAATAATAATCAAAAAAATAACGGAAACCGTGACAACCGCAATCGTTACCGCGAACCCGATTATGAATTTGATGCGATTATAGAAAGCGAAGGTGTTTTAGATATTATGCAAGATGGTTATGGATTTTTAAGATCATCTGATTACAATTACCTTTCTTCTCCCGACGATATTTATTTATCGCAATCGCAGATTAGATTATTCGGTTTAAAAACCGGAGACACAGTTTTAGGGCAAGTGAGACCTCCAAAAGAGGGGGAAAAATATTTCCCATTAATTAAAATTAATAAAATTAATGGCTTAGACCCTCAAGTAGTAAGAGATAGAGTTTCGTTTGAGCATCTTACGCCACTTTTCCCTCAGGAAAAATTCAATATTGCCGAAAGACAAAGTACACTTTCAACTAGAATAATTGATCTTTTTTCTCCTATAGGAAAAGGACAACGTGGTATGATAGTTTCTCAACCTAAGACCGGTAAAACGATGCTATTAAAAGATGTAGCTAATGCGATTGCTGCGAACCACCCGGAAGTTTATCAAATTGTATTATTAATTGATGAACGTCCTGAAGAGGTTACCGATATGCAGCGTAATGTTCACGGAGAAGTGGTTGCTTCTACTTTCGACAAAGAAGCCCATGAGCACGTTCGCGTAGCCAATATTGTTTTAGAAAAAGCAAAACGCTTAGTTGAATGTGGTCACGATGTGGTCATTCTTTTAGATTCCATCACCCGTTTAGCAAGAGCTTACAACACGGTACAACCTGCTAGTGGTAAAGTTTTAAGTGGTGGTGTAGATGCCAATGCTTTACATAAACCGAAACGTTTCTTTGGTGCTGCCAGAAATATTGAAGGCGGCGGTTCGCTATCAATCATTGCTACAGCTCTGACCGATACAGGTTCTAAAATGGATGAAGTGATTTTTGAAGAATTTAAAGGAACTGGTAATATGGAATTACAATTGGATAGAAAAATTGCTAACCGAAGAATATTCCCTGCTATCGACCTTACTTCTTCCAGCACAAGACGTGATGATATGTTACTGGATGAAAACACCATACAAAGAATGTGGGTAATGCGTAAATACTTAGCTGATATGAATCCTGTTGAAGCTATGGAATTTATGAATGATAAGATTAAACAAACCCGCAATAACGAGGAATTCTTAATTTCTATGAACGGATAGTTTTCTTCCTCATAAAGAAAGTATAAAAAAGCGATACAAAAACTAATTGTATCGCTTTTTTTGTTTCCAAAGACTCAAAACTAAAACAAGCAAATCATATTCAACTAAAAAAGCCCCTCTAAGAGGAGCTCATTATTTTGAACACTAATTGTAATAATTACTACTTATAAAGTAGCAACGTGCTTTGCTAACTTAGATTTTAAGTTGGCCGCTTTATTAGCGTGAATAATATTGTTCTTTGCTAATTTATCAATCATAGAAACTACACTAGGAAATAAAGTTTCCGCTTCCTTCTTATCTGCAGCTTTCAATTTTTTGATGGCATTACGCGTAGTTTTATGTTGATAGCGATTTCTTAAACGCTTCACATCGTTACTACGGATTCTTTTTAATGCCGACTTATGATTTGCCATAACTCTTGTTTCTTTCTATCGTTAATTTTTCTTGTAGTCCGTAGGGGAATCGAACCCCTGTTACCAGGATGAAAACCTGGCGTCCTAACCCCTAGACGAACGGACCATTATTCAATATTTCAAAAAAGCTTTTCAGCTTAGTAGTCCGTAGGGGAATCGAACCCCTGTTACCAGGATGAAAACCTGGCGTCCTAACCCCTAGACGAACGGACCATTAATTTTAAAATGCGGATGCAAAAATATAAGTTATTTTCAATACTACAAATTAAAATTATACTTTTTTCTAACTTTTTTAGTAAGCCTTGGCAAACAATACTCTTTGCTGAGATTTCTCGCCAGTTAGCACACATTTTCCTTCTTCTTTATTCCCTTCAAAAGGAATACATCTAATGGTAGCTTTGGTTAATTCTTTTATTTTATTTTCGGTTTTCGGAGTACCATCCCAATGAGCAGAGATGAATCCTCCTTTAGCTTTCAGCACTTCTTTAAATTCATCAAAAGTTTCTACTTCAGTAATATGATTATCACGGAATGCCTTTGCTTTATTGAACAAATGCTCTTGAATTTCCTTCATTAAAGTTTTAACCTTACCGACCACTTCTAATTGAGAAACAAATTCTTTGGTTAGCGTGTCTCTCCTAGCCAACTCTACAGAACCTTTTTCTAAATCTTTAGGACCAATAGCAAGCCTCACCGGAACCCCTTGTAATTCGTATTGAGCAAACTTCCATCCCGGTTTATGGGTATCTCTATCATCATATTTTACAGAAAGTCCTTGTTCTCTTAATTCTGAAGCTAAACGATTCGCTACTTCTGAAATTTGTGCTAATTGTTCGTCTCCCTTATAAATAGGGACAATTACCACTTGAATAGGCGCTAATTTTGGGGGCAACACTAAACCTTGGTCGTCACTGTGTGTCATAATCAAGGCTCCCATTAATCGGGTGGAAACTCCCCAACTAGTTGACCAAACATACTGTAAATCTCCTTCTTTGGAAGCAAACTTGACATCAAAAGCTTTGGCAAAATTTTGTCCTAGAAAATGAGAGGTTCCTGCCTGCAATGCTTTACCATCTTGCATTAATGCTTCAATACAATAAGTTTCTTCAGCACCTGCAAAACGCTCACTATCAGTTTTCTTTCCTTTTATTACAGGAATAGCCATAAAGTTTTCAGCAAAATCTGCATAAACGTTATTCATCTGCTCGGTTTCTGCTAGGGCTTCTTCTTTTGTAGCGTGCGCGGTATGGCCTTCTTGCCATAAAAATTCAGCCGTTCTTAAAAACAAACGGGTACGCATTTCCCAACGCACTACATTTGCCCATTGATTCACCAAAATCGGTAAATCCCTATACGATTGAATCCAACCTTTATAGGTATTCCAAATAATAGCTTCAGAAGTCGGTCGCACTACCAACTCTTCTTCTAACTTTGCTTCAGGGTCAACTACTAATTTAGATTTATCTTCTTCATCTGTTTTCAAACGATAATGGGTAACTACCGCACATTCTTTAGCAAAACCTTCTGCATTTTTCTCTTCAGCTTCAAATAAGCTTTTAGGGACAAAAAGAGGGAAATAAGCATTTTCGTGACCGGTTTCTTTAAACCTTTTATCTAATTGGGCCTGCATTTTTTCCCAAATGGAATAACCATAAGGTTTGATAACCATACAGCCTCTTACAGCGGAATTCTCGGCAAGGTTAGCTTCTATCACTAACTCGTTGTACCACTTGGAATAATCTTTCTCTCTAGACGTTAGCTTTTTACTCATTATCTGGTATTTGGCACAAATGTTGTGCTAATGTTAATAGCTTTTTTAGTTAGGGCAAAACTAACTAAATTTGATATGTAGAACAATAAAAATACCCAAGATATGAAACCTCTCCATCAACTTTTCAATAAAAAATTAAAACTATGTGGCGGCCTGTTCGCTTCATTATTACTTATTTCTTGTGGTTCATATCAGAATACAGGTTATAACGATGGAATTTATTCGCCAAATCCAAGCGATTCAAATTATTCAGCTGAAGAAACTTCTCAAGTTTCCAACAATGATGTAAACCCGAATGTTACTAAAGACGGTAACTATTATCAAAACTATTTTGCTGAACAAGGTGAACAAATATCTCAAGCACAATCCTATAATCAGGATAACGAAGTTTTTACGGATGTAGAATCTTATTCATCTAAAAACAGCCAAGACACCACTGCAATTACGCAAGAAAATAGAATTTACAATGAAGAGCCTACTTATTATAACGAAGGTGCTTCTTGGGGTTCAAACCCTACTTCTGTTTCTGTGAATTACATTAACACTGGTTTTAATAATCCATATTGGTATGGAGGTTATTACGGTGGTTGGGGACCTTATTATAACGGTTGGAATTACGGCTGGGGTTACGGTCCCTACAACAATTGGTCAATTGGATTTTCTTGGGGCTGGGGTAATTACTACCGCCCTTGGGGATGGGGAGGATATTACGGTTACTACAACCCTTACACCNC
>NZ_RXOM01000004.1:0-117822 GCF_008692195.1 Salegentibacter sp. R32 | reverse complement strand
GACCTTATTATAACGGTTGGAATTACGGCTGGGGTTACGGTCCCTACAACAATTGGTCAATTGGATTTTCTTGGGGCTGGGGTAATTACTACCGCCCTTGGGGATGGGGAGGATATTACGGTTACTACAACCCTTAACGCTCCTTATTACAGAAACCCATATTATCGTGTAGCTTATCATAATTCTTCTAGAAATTATAGATCTAGTTACGCCAATGTAAGAGGTAACTCAAGAAGTAATTATAACAGTTCTTACGGTAGAAGTAGCAGTAATGCCAATTCTACAAGGTCTAGATCCAATTACGATAATTCAAGAGCCAGAAATGCTAACACTAGAGTTAGAAATTCCAGCAATATAAATGCAGGAGGGAGAACCAACAATACTAGTAGAGCTCGAACTTCTCAAAATAACTCAAACACGAGAAGAAGTGGCTATTACAACAGCTCTTCTACAAGAAGCAGAACTAACAATTCTACTTACACAAGAGGATCATCTAGATCAAATTCCAGTATTTATACCAGAAGCTCCTCTTCAAGAAGTTCTGGTTCTGTAAATACTAGAAGTAGTAGTTCTACGCGTTCTAGCAGTACTAGAAGTTCAGGTAGTAGTAGCGGACGTAGTTCAAGTGGAAGAACTTCAAGAAGAAGATAAAATTTGTTATGAAAAAATACCCTTTAATCCTAGCGACTATTTTTATAGGAGTAATCAGCTACGGTCAAAACCTATATGAAGCTTATCAATTATCAAGTTCTGAACTAAAAGGAACTGCCAGATATACAGCTATGTCCGGTGCCTTTGGAGCATTGGGCGGAGATATCTCTGCATTGAAAGATAACCCAGCCGGTTCTTCTATCTTCTTAAATAATTATTTATCTGGGACTTTAAACGCTGAGTTCTATAAAAATGATGTCGGTTTTAATAATTATTATAATTCTTCTAACGAGAACGACTTAGATATTTCCCAATTAGGTGCTGTCTTTGTTTTTAATAATTATAATTCAGAAGAAACAGTAAATAAATTTGCCTTAGGTCTCACCTATGATAAACAGAAGAGTCTAGACGATTATTATAACTGGCAAGGAATTACTAATAACTCAATTTCTAACTTTTTTGTTGATCAAGCTAATGGAATTCCTTTAGATTTGCTTGTTCCTATTGGCAATGAATCTTCTTATGATTTATATCAATTTTTAGGGGAAGCTGATTTTTCCGTGAATAATAATTACACCAATAATCAAGCTCAGAATGCTTATTTAGGGTACGAAGCTTTCTTAATAAATTCTACAGACAATACAGATTTTTCTAATACAGAATATGTTTCAAATGTTCAGGAAAATAATTTTAATCAGCAATATGATTATTTGGCAACTGGTTTCAATGGAAAAGTTTCGGGAAATGCTTCTCTAGCAATCAACAATAAATTATATCTAGGGCTTAATCTAAATGGTCATATTATTAATTATGAAAAAAATACCATATTTTATGAAAATACTTCAGCCTCAAGCAATGTAAATGAAACTTATTTTGAAAATAATGTGTTAACCTTAGGTGCAGGATTTTCATTTGATTTAGGTGCCATTTATAAAGTTTCTGATTTAGTTAGATTAGGTGCCAGTTATAATTCTCCGCAATGGTATACGATTCATAATGAAACCACTCAGTACATTGAAACTTATGGAGAACAAAATGGCTCAGTTGTGTTTGACCCAAGAGTTATAAACATTTATCCTGACTACAATTATAAAACCCCAAGTAGATTAAATGGAAGTCTAGCTTTGGTTTTTGGCAAATCAGGAATCATAAGTTTTGAGTATTCTTATAAAGATTATTCTAAAATTGAATATGATTCTAATAGTTATTATAATTTCAATTCGCTGAATAATGCTATTGATAATGTATTCACTTCTTCTTCTACTTATAAAATTGGGGGAGAATATAGATTTAAAGCTTGGAGTTTTAGAGGAGGCTACAGATTAGTAGAATCTCCTTACGAAAATGATAATATCGTTAGTGATTTAACAGGTTATTCAGCCGGTTTAGGCTATAGCTTTGGAAATATAATTTTAGGATTATCTTATTATTATTCTGAACAGGATTCGCAACAACAATTTCAATATACCAGTTTTAATACTCCAGCTTCCGTAGAAAGAAAACTTTCAAATGTTGCAGCAACATTTTCTATAAATTTATAATTATTAAAAAAAGCAGCCTGAATAAATTTACTCAGGCTGCTCTTATACATCTTTTTAGCTTTTTAAGTTAAACAACCACCTTATTGATCACACAAGCAATATACTCTATCTGTTCTTCATCTAGTTCTGTATGCATCGGTAGGGAAATGACTTCTTTCACCAATTTGTTGGTGACTTCAAATTCACTTTCTTCATAGCGCTCATCACGATAAGCTTTTTGAAGATGGAGCGGAATAGGGTAATATATACCAAAAGGTAAATTATTTTCTTGGAAGGTTTTCGCCAATTCATCACGCTTTCCATTGGTAATTCTTATTGTATACTGATGAAACACATGACTATCATCTTCACCCAAAATTTCTGGAGTAATAATATTCTCATTGTCTTTGAGTGCTTCAGAATAAAGTTTGGCTGAATTTCTTCTCGCTGAATTGTATTTATCCAACAATGGTAATTTAGCTCTTAAAACCGCGGCCTGAAAACTGTCTAATCTCGAATTCACTCCCACTACATCGTGATGGTATCTTTCGTACATTCCGTGGTTTACAATACCTCTAATAGTGTGTGCTAACTCATCATTATTGGTAAAAATAGCACCACCATCTCCATAAGCACCTAAGTTTTTAGACGGAAAAAAAGAAGTTGCTCCAACATCTCCTAAAGTGCCGGCTTTTTTAACTGTTCCATCTTCAAAATGATAGTTAGCTCCAATTGCTTGAGCATTATCCTCAATTACATACAGGTCATGTTCTTTCGCAATTTTCAGTATTTCTTCCATATTTGCCGGTTGTCCATAAAGATGAACAGGAACAATTGCTTTTGTTTTAGAAGTAATTGATGCTTTAATGGCTTCTACATTTATATTAAATGAATCTGCATCTACATCTACCAAAACAGGTGTTAAATTTAAAAGGGCAATCACCTCTGCTGTAGCAGCAAACGTAAAATCTGCGGTAATCACCTCATCACCGGGCTTTAAACCTAATCCCATCATGGCAATCTGCAAGGCATCGGTTCCATTTCCACAAGGAATCACGTGTTTTACATCTAGGTATTCTTTTAGTTCTTTTTGAAATTGATGCACCTCAGGTCCATTAATAAAAGAGGTATTTTCTATAATGTTCTGAATAGACGAATCTACCTGTTCTTTAATTTCTTCATATTGACCTTTAAGGTCTACCATCTGAATTTTTTTCATCCTTTCATTTTTCTTGCTACGAAAATAAGAAATAAAGAAGCTATAGCCATTTATTTTTTGGCTAAAGCTTTATTTTAGCAAGAAATTTAATCCTGTTGAAGTTTATCTACGATTTTCTAATTATTCTTGTTGAAAAAATAGCGCTTCCGCTAGCAGGACTTTTCAGCAAAAAATTGAAAAAATTCTCTGAAGGAAGAAAAAGCGTTTTTAATGATTTAGAAACAGCAAATCTATTTCAGCAAAAAATCGTTTGGTTTCATGCAGCTTCTTTAGGAGAATATGAGCAGGGATTACCTATTATGCAAGAAGTGTTGAAGGAATATCCTGATCACCAACTTTTGGTTACTTTTTTCTCGCCATCGGGTTACGAAGTTAAAAAGCACAATTCTATTGCAGATTATGTTTTTTATTTACCTTTAGATACTCTTAAAAACGCTAAAAAATTCATTCAACTAGTTCAACCTGAACTGGCAGTATTTATTAAGTATGAAATTTGGCCCAACTTTTTATCGGAATTAAATCAACATCAAATTCCTACTTTATTAATTTCAGGAGTATTCAGAAAAAATCAAATTTATTTTAAAAGCTATGGGACTTTTCTATTAAAGGCGGTAAAAAACTTCAACTATCTGTTTGTTCAAAATGAAGAATCTTTACAAACTTTAAAAAATAATAAGATTACCGAAGCCATGGTAAGTGGTGACACCCGTTTTGATCGTGTTTTTCTACAGACCAAAATGGATAATTCGCTTTCTTTTGTTCAAAATTTAAAAAACAACCTACCTTGTATTGTTTTTGGCAGTACTTGGCCCGAAGGAGAACAGTTTATTTCAACTTACATCAACGAAACTTCCCATCAGGTAAAATATATTATTGCCCCGCATCAAATTCATTCTGAAAAAATAAATCAACTTCAAAAAAAAATTCAGAGAAAAGTAATTCTTTATTCTGAACTGAAAGATAAAAACACCAATCTTACAGAATATGATGTTTTAATTTTAGATACGATTGGTTTACTCACCAAAGTTTATAGCGAAGCAGATATAGCTTATATTGGTGGAGCTCTAGGAAACACTGGATTACATAATATTTTAGAACCTGCTGTATTTGGAGTTCCGTTAGTAATAGGTAACCATTTTGCAAAATTTCCCGAAGCTGAAATTTTGCGTCAACTAGGAGGCCTAACCGCGATTTCAAAATATTCTGAATTTAAAAATGAACTAGACACCTTAATTCAAAATGAAGAATATCGAACTAAAAAAGGGCAAGTCTGTAAAAACTTCATATTGAAGAATATCGGTGCCACAGAAAAGGTAATGAAATACATTAAAACAGAAAGATTGCTTTAAATTCTAAGATTTCTTCTTCAAAATCTCACCCAAAGTAGAATTTTAATAAAAATTTATCATTCAATCTTATAGTGCAAATGTTAAAATATATACTTTAGCCATTATTAACTTTTGTATGCAAATTATGAAAAGAACTGTTTTAACACTAAGTTTTATTTGTGGATTACTTGCTTTCTCTTCGTGTAGGAAAGAAAAAGAGACCAAAGAAGTTGAAGTTGTAAGGGAAGTTGAAGTAAAAGAAGTAGAGAAAGAAAAAGGCATTTTAGAACGTGCCGGAGAAAAAGTTGACAGTGAAGTCAATAAAGAAATTGATAAAAAAATAGATGAAATAGGAGACGATAACTAATCAATTATTACAAATTAATCTAAAACCAAAAATCATGAAGAAATCAGTTTTATTTTTAGCTATGTTATTTGCTTTTTCAACCACTTTTACTGCTTGTAGAGATACAAAAAAAGCAGAAAATGAAATGGAGCAAGAAGCCAATGAGATGGAAAACGATATGGAAGAAGCCGGGGAAGACATGGAAGATGAAATGGACGACCTTGACGACGATGCAGATAGCGCCATGGACGATGTTGAAGAAGCAGCGGAAGATACAGGAGATGCTATCGAAAACGCCGCTAATGAAACCGGTGACGCTGTAGAAAATGCAGCTAACGAAACTGGGGACGCTATTAAAAAAGGTGCTCAGGAAGTAGAAGACGAAGTTGAAGGAAACGACGATATGTAATCGTATAACTTTCAATTAGAAATAGAAAACCTCTTCAATGTGAAGAGGTTTTTTTACGCTCAAGTTTTACTACTGATAAACCCGAATATAATCTATATAAAACCGCTGCGGGAAAATAGAATCATCTACTTCTGGCCCTCCAAAATTTCCACCGATAGCCATATTCAACAGAAAGTAAAACGGATGCCGGTATGGGTAAGTATCATCATTCTTTTCTTTAGGTGAAAAGGTGTATACTTTTTCATCGTCAATATAAAAAGTAATAGCGTCTTTATTCCAATCTATTTTATAAGTATGAAAATCTGCCGTGACATCCTCTACTCTAGTTTGCTTCGAATTAATGGTTTCTCCGTGGCTTGCAGGCGTATGTAACGAAGTATAAATAGTATCGGGTTTTCTACCTACAAACTCCATAATATCAATCTCTCCCGAAGCCGGCCAACCTACTTCTGCAATATTATCCCCTAGCATCCAAATTGCAGGCCAAAGACCTTGACCGTCGGGAACTTTTGCCCTAATTTCGGCTGTACCATATTTAAATTCAAACTTATCTTTAGAGTTGATTTTACCACTATAATAATTGTCGCCAACTTTATTGGCAGTTATGATCAACATCCCATCTTTCACTTCAACATAATCTTTATGATAAATTTGGCGTTCGTTATTTCCCCAACCACAAAGATTTGGACAACCATCGCCCAACTCGTAACTCCAATTTTCCATATTTAAACTATCTCCGGCAAAAGTTTCTTCCCAGATAAGTTTTCCGTTTTGCGCTGAAGCTGAAAAAACTATTCCGCAAACAACTATAAAATTGATGATTAACTGTTTCATTTTCTATTTATATTGAAATTCAACTTGCTGCAGGTCTCTAGAATTTGGACCAATAAATAAATGAAATTTTCCCGGATCGGTTACCCATTTTTTATCTCTTCCGAAGTAACTCAACAATTCTGCATCGATCGTAAAACTTACGGTTTTCGATTCGCCAGGTTGTAAGCTTATTTTCTCAAAACCTTTTAACTCTTTAATAGGTCGCGTAATACTGGCAAATAAATCCCTGATGTAAAGTTGAACCACTTCTTCTCCCGCCATTTTTCCGGTATTTCTCACTTCTATGGAAGCTTTAATCTCTTCGGAAGCTGAAAAAGAATCGTCAGAAAGTTTAATTTTTCCGTATTCAAAATTGGTATAGCTTAAGCCGAAACCAAAAGGAAACAAAGCATCCCGACCGGCATCAGTATAATGTGAATACGTTACTTCTGAATTTTCGTTAGGCCTTCCCGTGCTTTTCTGATTGTAATATAAAGGTTCTTGCCCTACATTTCTTGGGAAAGAAACCGGAAGTTTTCCTGAAGGGTTGTATTTTCCGAACAAAATTTCTCCCACAGCATTCCCGTGTTGTGAACCTAAAAACCAAGTCTCTACAATGGCCGGAATATGCTGGTTGCTCCAAGTTAAATCCATGGGTCTTCCGTTCATTAAAACCATAACTACATTTTTATTCACTTCTTGAATTTCTTTCATCAGTTCATCTTGCACACCTAAAAATCCGATATTGGTTTGGCTTCTTCCTTCTCCAGATTGAAATGCATCTTCACCAACTACTAAAATCACTAAATCTGAATTTTCTGCTAATTCTTTCGCTTCTGCAAAACCAGAAGTATCATTTTCATTAATAGTTAAGGGTGAAAGGAAATTACGCTCGCCGGCACTTAATTTCGTACCTTCTGCATAAGTTACTTTTATTGAATTTGGAGCGTGCTTTTTAATTCCTTCGAGTACAGAAACTCCTGAATTTTTCACAGCTTGTGCTCTCCAATTCCCTAAAGGTGAATCTTTATCGTCTGCCAAGGGACCAATTACTGCTATAGATTTCACCTTATCTTGAATAGGAAGAATATTGTTTTCATTCTTCAACAAAACAATCGATTTCTTAGCGGCTTCCAGAGCTAATTGCTGATTTGCATCTGAATAAACTTCGCTGTTTTCAAAGGATTCATCACAGTATTTATAAGGGTCGTCAAAAAGTCCTAACTGAAATTTCACCCGTAAAATCCTTTTTACTGAATCGTCTATTAATTCTTCTGAAACTTTTCCTTCTTCAACTAAAGAAATTAAAGAACTTTCGTAAGCTCCACCTTCCATATCCATATCGCTACCTCCTTTTACAGCCAATAAAGCAGCTTCTTTTTTATTTTTGGCTATCCCGTGCGGAATCATTTCTGAAATAGAGCCCCAATCGGAAACGATAAAACCGTTCCAATTCCAATCTTGTTTTAACAATTCTCGTTGCAAATAACTGCTTGAAGTTGCGGGCACACCATCAATCTCATTAAATGAATTCATAAACGTAGCCACTCCTGCTTTTGCTGCAGCTTTAAATGGTGGCAAAATAGTATTATGTAATTCGTGAATACCAATGTTTACAGTGTTGTAATCCCTTCCGGCTTCTGCAAAACCATATCCTGCAAAATGCTTAGCGCAAGCGGCAATAGTTTTTTCATTGGCTAAATCTGAGCCTTGAAAACCGTTGATTCTTGCTACAGCAATTTCTGCATTTAAAAAAGGGTCTTCTCCAGCTCCTTCCATAATTCTTCCCCAACGGGCATCACGGGACACATCCATCATGGGAGCAAACGTCCAATGAACACCGGAAGCTGCAGTCTCTCTTGCTGCTGCAGCGGCAGTTCTTTCAGCTAAATTCATATCCCAACTAGCAGTTTCGCCTAAAGGAACAGGAAACATAGTTTGGTAGCCGTGAATAACATCGTAACCAAAAATTAAAGGGATTTTTAATCTGGAATTTTCCATAATCAAACGCTGTGCCTCTCGAGTGTGTTTTACGGAAACGACATTTAACATAGAACCTACGAGCCCTTTTTTTAAACGTTCGAGTTTCTTTTCGTTTGTAGTTCCTGTAGCCGGACCGGTCACATCCCAACTTCCGTTGTATTGTAACATTTGCCCAACTTTCTCTTCGAGTGTCATTAAGGCAAGTACGGAATCTACTTTCTGCTCTATATTTTTTTCTTGCTGTGGGGATTTATTAGATTGACTTGAAACTTTACAGGCATTAAAAGTCAATATTAGCCCCACAATGAGTACTAATAAATTTTTCTTCATTTGAAATTGAAAATGAAAAAGGCAGGCTAATTCAATTTCCTGCCTTTTTCTGCTATTATAAAATATGAAAACAAATTTTAAACTATTGATATACTCTTACGTAATCAATTTCCATCGTATCCTGTGTGAAGTTAGGATCTATATTTCCTCCTAGAGTTCCTCCCATCGCTACATTTAAGATAAGGAAGAATGAATGATCTACAAATGGAGTTTCTTGCATATTGGTAAACTCGTGATAAACGTCACCATCTACCAAGAAAACAATGTGTTCTTGAGACCATTCCATTTCGTAAGTGTGAAATTCTGTGGCTACATTTTCTACGGTAGTTCCTTGAGAAATTCCTTCACCTCCTGAGTTTCCAGGAAAATGAAGTGTTCCTAAAACTTCGCCTAGGTTATTACCTACATGTTCCATAATGTCTATTTCCCCTGTTGTTGGCCAACCTACTTCATCAAAGTTTTCACCTAACATCCAAATTGCCGGCCAAGTCCCTCCTGCGGAAGGCAACTTAGCTCTAACCTCTACCCTACCATACTGAAATTCAAAATTATCTTGTGTTGTAATTCTAGCAGAAGAATAATTAAAACCTTCGGTCTCTTCAGCAATGGCATGTATTTTTAGCGTACCGTCACTAACTTCAGCATTTTGGTCGGTGTAGTATTGGGCTTCACCATTACCCCAACCATTATCACCGTTACCAATTTCGTAATTCCAAACATTGGTATCTAATGAGTTTTCTTCAAATTCTTGTGCCCAAATCTCATTGGTAAATTCAGTTTCAAAATCGTCTCCTCCTATTCCGCCTTCGGGATCTGTAGTAAATTTTAAATACCAAGCCAGCTCTGGATTTGATCCTGGAATTGCTCTTACATACATATAATCCTCTGAAATTTCAAGAATTTCATAAGCATTGGGTTCTATATAATAGGACATAAAACCACCATCTGATATTATCATTTGCGTACCTGTAGTTTGATCTTCCGGTACATTTGAACTAGCAGCAGAAAGACTAACCGCTTTTTCTCCTGAAGTATCAAAACCTAAGCATTGATCTTCGCTTCCGCCTCCACCGCCAACGCTAAGGAAATCTACATTAAAAAATGTTGCTCCTTGATTTTCTTGTACATAGGTGATATCCCCATCTTGTAGTGAAAATGTCATGGCGTCATCATAAAAGCAACCTTCACTTTCTTTCTCAAATGGTGCTGCTGAATAATAATCTGGCGTTGCTGTACTAACCGGACCTACTCCTAAATGTGCCGGTAAAGCTGCCGCCACATACCAAGTCTTACTTGATCCTCCTGTTAGAAAGTTTTGTGTATCTGTATCTTCAAAAGCACTAAAAACCGTTACCTGTACTGTTTCACTTGTACTCGCTCCCCCTGTTCCCGTTGCAGTAACCGTTACAATATATTGGTAAGTACCTGTTTTAGTAAATAGGTGGGTTAGATCTCCGTTTTTAGAAGATCCAGAAGTATTATCTCCAAAATCGTATTTAAAATTTAATGCGTTATCTGCTTCTGCTGAAAACTCCACAAGACCACTACCATCTCCATTAGGGAATTCTTCTGAAGTATTCAGCACAGTTGCTTCTAACGTTAAATTAGATGGTGCTTCTACATCTCCAAACTCATAGTCTTCTTCACAACCATAAAAACAAGTTGCCAGAATGCATAAAATTAAAATTGTTGAATTATATATTTTTTTCATCTTCTTAAATTTTATCATTAGTTATGAAAGTATATGTTATCAACATATATTGTGTGGGCTCCTGTAGGATTACCCGAGTAAATTAATTGTGCAATATGACTAGTGGTTGTTAAGTTCACAAAATCTGAAAGAGCTATATCTAATTGAATCCATTCTCCTTGATTAAAATTATCTATCGCTATTTCATGCTCAACATCATCACCTCCACCATAAGCTGCATCTGCACCAAAATCTACTAACTTTATTCTGATTTGAGTAGCGTTTGCCGTCCAAATATCTGAATGAAAATGTGTCATAGATCCTGCATCTAAAAATGGAGACGGAGTTTCTATTCCCACAAAATCCAATGCCGAATATTTTTTTGTGGGATTACCATCAATGGATACTTCTTCATAATTAGCACTGGACCAATCGGTCATCCAAGTTGAAACCGGCACATCTGAATAAGCATCTGAAAACATAGAAATTACATTTGCTTGAGGTAATTGTGGTGCTGGAGCACCGCTTAATGGTGTATTAGATGTACTTGTAGTTTGTTCTATATTATCTATGTAAAAAGAACCTGCGGTTGTGCCGGCCCCATCTACAAACATTGTCATTATAGAATACTGACCGTCCGGAACAAAGTCTTCGCCATTATCTCCTGCTCCTTCTACGTAGCTTTTGATAGCATCATTAGCAAAGTCAAAACTTATTTCTTCCCATCCGCTACCATTATGATCTACTATCACTTCGTTTTCTCTTTCGCCATTTACACCTCCTTCAAATTTTAAGAGAACTGAAACCGGCGTATTGGACCAAAAATCCATTTTAATAGTTTTGTCTTCACCACTAAAGTCAATTGGAATACCTAGATTGAAAGAACCTCCTTCCCAGTTATTACCTGCATTGGTTATTTCACCTACCAAATTTTGATCTGGATTGCTTCCGCTAGCATCCGGATTTTGAACTACCGCATAACTTGTTCCATTAAAAGTTACAAATTCATAATTGATATCTGAATTATCAAATGTTATTGGAAATGATAATGGATTAACAATCTCAATTTCTTCGGTATAAGTAGTTGTTTCTACTCCTCCGCTTAAGGCAATAACAGTTACCTCATAGGTTCCTATAGTGGCATATTCATGAGTTACTGTTTCACCAATCATCATTGGGGTTGGAGCCTCATTTGTTTGATCACCAAAATAAACCTCAAAGGCCGCTGCGTAATCTGCCTCTGCTGAAACATTGATACCATAAGGATTTGAAAGGTTATTGGTAATAGAAACTTCTAAATTTTCCGGAGCTCTAAAATATACTTCAAGTGTTTGGGTGGTTGAAGCTGTCTCTCCAGATACACTTACCGCAGTAACAGTAACTTCGTAAGTTCCTTCTTCATAAGTATGGGTAATATTATTTCCTGTGGAAATTTCTTCAGAAACTTCACTGCCATCTCCATAATCTACCATAAATGCATTTGCCCCTTCTGCGGAAGGATACATGGTTACTTCTCCTGAATTGTCTTGCGTAATTGAAAAGTCTACAGAAATATTGGTAGGCTCTCCGGTATTGACTTCTTCTAAACCTTCATCTTCTGTGCAAGAAGCTATTACAATGAGTAATAAGCTATAAACTAAATATTTAATATTTTCCTTCATAATCTTTATATTTTAATAACCTTCGTTTTGTGACCAGGTATTATTTGAAAACTGAATTTCTTCAAATGGAATTGGAAAAACTTCATTTTTTTGTGTAAAACCATTAATAGTCCCTACAGCTCGTCCTGTTCTAACTAAATCGAAAAAGCGATGACCTTCTCCCATCATTTCAGATCTTCTATCTTCATAAATATCTCCCAACAAAGCATCTCCACTGGTATTTACATCGCTTAAACCTGCACGGTTTCTTACTTGATTTAAATAGTTTCGTGCTTGAGCTTCGTCTAAATTACCTCTTACTAAAGCTTCTGCTGCCATTAACAAAACATCTGCATAACGAATTGCTCTATAATTATTAGGCTGTGTTAAGTTAGCATCACCTTCATTATCATTTTTTCTTGGTAGGTATTTTCTGTTGTAATACCCTGTGTGGCCGGTCTCTTCACTAGTATTTCCTATTGAATATTCTACGTTGCTATTAGCTGCTGCCCAAGCTTCTATATTCAAGACGGTCGCATCTCTTCTCTGATCTCCTTCTTCAAAAGAATCATAAGCTTCTTGTGTAGGTAAGTTAAATCCATAACCTGATTCAAACACAGGGCCACTATAGCTTCTAATACCGCTAAAACCTACCATAACATTTCCTTCACTACATTGCAAACACTCAAAACCTGCTCCTTCTGCTCCTGTATATTGGATTTCAAAAACAGATTCTCCGCTATTTTCACCTATAGAATCAAACAGGTTTTCGTAAACTTCATCTTGCTCTGTACCATATAAATGATACCTATCGGAGTTTATAACTAAATTTAATTGAGTTGCTGCCTCAGAAAATTTTTCTTCGTATAAATAAACTTTTCCTAATAAAGCTTGTGCTGCAGATTTTGTTGCTCTCCCTACTTCGGGAGCGTTTTCTGACATATTTTCTATAGCAAAAGTTAAATCATCTTCTATGTAAGCATAAACTTCTTCCTTAGGAGCCCTTGGGTATGCAGTTACATCTCCCAGCTCAAACCTTCCTTCGGGCTTAATAGGAATTGGCCCAAACCACTTTAACAATTCAAAATTGAAATATGCTCTTAAAAATCTTGCTTCAGCTATAAGTTGAGCTTTTCCATTAAAATCGATTTTATTTTGGTTTTCAATGATGAAAGCTGCACGTTGTACACCGGCAAAATTCCAATCCCAAATATCATCTAAATTATCATTAATTGGAGTATGAGTCATTTTATCTACTTGTTGCCAACCTACAACATCATTCTCACTTTCTCCTCCCGCATGGGCATTATCTGAAGCTATTTCACCTAAAATAACATTCACATAGGTGGACTGTAATACATCGTAAGCTCCTATTAAAGCTTTCTGATAATCATCTTGTGTAGAGAAGTAAGATCCCGAATTAATCTGGTACGGAGGATCTACCTCTACAAAATCGTCTGAACAACTGTAAACTACAAAAGCAACAGTTAATATCATTAGTATTTTGTTTGTTATATTTTTCATAGTTTTTTATTTAAAATTGAAGATTTACACCAAAGGAATAAGTTCTTGGCAATGGATAAAAACCATAATCTATACCTTGACCTATAGGATCTCCGGTTGAAGCCGTAGGATCATACCCCATATAATCAGTAAATGTATATACATTATCTACTTTACCGTAAATTCTAAATTTATCTATCCCAGCTTTTTTAGTGAAGTTTTGATTAACTGTGTAACCCAATGTGATTGCTTGGATTCTCAAGAAAGAAGCATCTTCTACAAAGAAATCTGAAAAGGCATTGTTTGAAGTAGAAGTTGTCGTTGCGCGAGGCACACTATTACTGGTTCCTGGTCCTGTCCAACGATCTAATTTATACCTTAACTTGTTTACGTTGGCTTGATTTCTTTCGTAATTTCTTACCATTTCTTGACCTAAATTGGCAAATGAATAGGCAGATAAGTCAAAACTTTTATAGTTGATTTTAAAATTAAGCCCCATTGTTACATCTGGAATAGGATCTCCTAAGTAAGTTCTATCGCTTTCATCTATTACACCATCTTCATTTATATCTACATAACGAATGTCTCCCGCTTGCGCTTCTGCTCCTAAGGCAGCTTGAGAAGGAGCATTAGTTGCTTCTTCCTGAGTCTGGAATATTCCGTTTGTTTTGTATCCATAAAAATATCCCATAGGCTGTCCTTCTTCCATTCTTGCAGGAGCAGGTTGACCTACACCAAATGCACCACCTTCATAATACCCCGTACCATTATCTACTCTGGTTACTTCATTGTCTAAAAGACTGATGTTATAACTTGCTGAAATAGAAAAGTTATCTGAAAAGCTTTGACTGTATGCTAATTCAAATTCGTGCCCCTTATTAATTACTTCTCCCGCATTTACAACCGGACCTGATGATCCCGGAGCTCCAGCACCATAAATCCCTGAAACAGGAATATTTTGAATTAGTAAATTATCTCTCTTATTCCTGAAATAGTCATAAGTAAAAGAGAATTTATTATCTGCAAAATTAATGTTGGCACCTATATCTAGTTTTTTTGCTTCTTCCCATTGTACATCCGGATTTGCAATAGGTCCTAAAGCATTCCCGTTAACTAAAACTTGGTCTGGTCCTAAAACATAGGTTGCTTCACCATTAAGTAGCGATAAGTATAAGAAATCATCAATCCTGTCATTTCCTAACACTCCGTAACTTCCTCTAATTTTGAATAAATTTATAAAACTACTTTCAAAAAAATCTTCTTCAGAAACTATCCATCCAGCGGTTACTGAGGGGAACACCCCAAACCTATTGTCTGGAGCAAACCTGGTTGAGGAATCCCTCCTTAACATAGCTGACAATAAATACTTATCTTTAAAAGAATACTGTAGTCTTCCAAAATAAGATAACCTTCTTAGAAGATAGGCATATGAGCTATTGGTTTGGTCTTCTCCTGTTCCAAAAGCACTATCTAAATCTGCATAATCCCAACTATTGGCATATACATCATTTCTACTTCCATATAAACCTTCTCCTTTGGTTTCATAAACGGTCATCCCCAATAAGAATGTTACATCATGATCTTCTCCAAAAGTATTTTGATAGGTATTAAATAAATCGAAGGTATAATCGTAATCATTAATTTTACCTAAAGTGACTGCACTTGTAGGTGCATTATAAATTTTTCCGGCACCATATTCAAATTCAGGGGTAAATTCTCTGTTTCGGGTATTAGTACTATTAAAACCTATCCTACCCTGTAAATTAAAACCTTCTGCATAATCATAGCTGGCCTGAAAAGTACCACTCAACCTATCTACTATTGTATTATTATGGGTATTTCTTATTTGCGTAAGTGGGTTTACCACTTCATTAGGCAAGCTAATTTCTCCATCTAAATTATCTTGCTCTGGAGAGATAGTGGGCGCCATATTAGCCGCATTAAATAATACTGAACCTAGACTAAAAGAATTAATTGTTTTTCTATCTGTATTATTATAAAACAATTTAGAAGAGAAATTAATCTTATCAGATAAGTCTACATCTAAGGTTAGTTTCGCAGTATTCCTTTCAAAATTAGATTGCTCCGGCACAATAATTCCTTCTTGATAGAAGTTTGAAGCACTAAAACTATAGCTGACATTTTCTGCCCCTCCTCTAAAAGAAAGACTATTACTTCTTAAGATAGCTTGTTTAAAAACTTCATCTTGCCAATCTGTTTCATTTGGAAGATTATTGACATTTGTAAAAGGAAGATCTTGCCCCACACTTGCGTATGATTCATTTAAATATAAAGCGTATTCCTTGGCGTTCATCAAAGGCAATTTTCGAGTAGTTTCTTGCATACCTACATAACCTTCATAATTGACTTGTAATTTCTGATTTTTCCTTCCTTTTTTGGTAGTTACCAATATCACGCCATTAGCTCCAATAGTTCCATATATTGCTGCTTGGGCGTCCTTTAATACGGTAATACTTTCAATATCCTGTGGGTTAATTGAATTTAATCCTCCTTCATATTGAAAGCCATCCAAAATTATTAAAGGTTGACTTTGACCATTTGTGGAAACTCCTCTAATTCTAATATTTGCATTAGAGCCAGGCGATCCTCCATTCATATTTACACTAACACCTGACGTAGTTCCTTGTAATGATTGTGCCACGTTAACTGGTTCAAGTTCATCAATAGTTTCTTCACCTACCATGGAAACAGATCCGGTCACATCTTTTTTCTTCTGTGCCCCATAACCAATTAATACTACTTCTTCTAAAGCTTGAGAATCTGGTTGTAAAACTACATTAATAGTAGTTTGATTATTGCTTACAGGGATTTCTTGTGGTTCGAAGCCCACATAAGTGAATACCAATATGGCACCTTCATTTAAATCCTGAATGGTATAATTACCGTCAAAGTCTGTAACTACACCTTTGTTTGTGTTTTTTACTAACACATTAACTCCCGGCATGGGCATTTCTGTTTCTGCTTCTGTTACGGTTCCTGAAACCGAAAACGTTTGAGCAAATGAGCAAACCGGAATTAATAACAATAAAATTAGTAATAGCTTTTTATTCATTTGTTGTTGATTTGATTTGAAACTAATGTATTAAGAAAGTGTTAAGCTCGAATATAAAATACCTCAACAAAAAATATACATTAGCATTTATTTTGCTCAAAACTGCTAATAAATCATTTTTAAGCCCTTAAAAATTAGGATTTATCAATTTTAAAAATTTCTAAAAAAATATTCTGAATTTCAATTAATTACATGAATGTTGTGGTAATGTTGTGGTAAAATGAAGAGTTGTTGAGTCTTAAAAAGTCAAAATATATTCTACTAAACCTTGTTCATGGTCTAATTCCATCTTTTTACGCAAACGATATCGTTTAATCTCGACACTTCGTACTGAAATATTAAGCAATGGAGCTATCTCTTTTGAGCTTAAATTCAGCCTTAAATAAGCACAAAGTTTTAAATCGTTGGATGTTAAATTGGGATGTTTTTCTTTTACAGATTGAAGAAAATCTTTATCGGCGTTATCAAAAGCTTCTTTAAATAACTTCCAATTATCTTTCTCCGCAATATTTCGATTAATGATTTTTATAACTTCTTCAATATCTTTTTTAGATTCAGCATCGGAAAGCTTATTTTTTAATTCCGATAAGAACTCATTTTTCTTAATAATATTCATCGTTGAAGCTGCAAGCTCTCTGTTTTTGGAATCTACTTCAGTTTCCAGTTGTTTATTTTGCAGGGTAACTATTTCTTGCTGTGCAGCGAGTTCTTGCATTTCTAATTTCTTCTTATTTTTCTTGATAAGCTTTTCTTGTTGCTTTTTGTAGTAATTGGTATAAACTCTATGCGTTAGCAAAAGAAAAATCACGAGAATAATGATATAAACTATAATAGCTGTGGTAGAAAGATACCAAGGCTTGAGGACTTCAAAATCGTATTTTTCAATATTAGATTCTTCTTCATTTAATTTCCCTTTTACCTCTAGTGTATATTCGCCGAATGGCAAGTTTTCAAAATTTGCTTTGGCAGAAGAATTCCAATTAGACCAATTTTCGTTATAACCTACTAAGCGATAACTATACTTAATATTATTGATTAAATTGTATTGAGGAACGCTAAAAGAAAAATTAATATAGTTGTAGTTATATGGAAGTTCAATTTCATCATTTTCAACAGAAAGCCTTTTATAATTATTCCCTTTATGAGAAAAGGCTACTGAGTTTATTTTTAAATTAAATAATGATAATTTATTGAAAGGAGTTTCAAAGGTCACATACCCTAAATTAGAACCTACCAGATAAGTGTTTTCGCCTAAGTAAGATATATTCTCAAACCCTGTTGAAATACCTCTTAAATTAAGTGAAATCGGGATCTTTTCAATTTTCAATTCATCTTGAAAAGCATCTTTAGTTACTTGAAAAAGATATTCTTCTCCAAATGACCACCAACTATTGTTTATTCTTTTAGAAATTCCGGTAATTCGGTTTTCGTGTTTAAAGAGCTTATTAAAATTTTCAGCAGGAATAAATTCATCACTTTGGGATGAATATTTATAAATATTTTTAGGTGTAGATACATATAATTGTTCATCGAACATAAATACAGTTAGCGCAGTTCCTCCATTATTAAAGGTATAATTATTTAAAATCTTAGCTGCATCTGTTTCTGTATCTATTGCTATTTTATAAACTCCTTTATGGTCGTGTCCTATCCATACATTTTCATTTTGATCTATCATTATATTTCTAGAAGAAAGGTCATAATTTTTCAATACATCGAAATCCTTACCGTTTTCACTATAAGTCAATCCATTATAGTGACCTTGCAAAAATCCATTTTTATATTCTTCAATCTCCCAAGTTCCAGACAGGGCATAAGCTTGTTCTACTTGATTAGGACTTTTTAATATAAAAGTCCCTTTATCGTGTCCAACCCATAAATCACCTTTTACTTTTTGAATACTCCATACTTGCCCACTCGTATTGGGTACAAGGCTAAAATCTTTTTTATTCGCTTCGCGCACATAAAGACCTTGATTGGTTCCCAAATACAATAAATCGTCTTCTTTATAACTACAATAAACAGTACCTATATCACCAAAAGTATCAGTGAAAATTTTTACTGAACTATTTAAATTTACTATACTTATACCGTTATCTAATCCTGCCCAAAGATTTCCATCATCGTCATTAAATAAGGATAAAACCGTATTATTTAATAAATTAGGTTGCTTGAAGTGAGTTAAGTTTCCATTTTCCAAGTTAATCAACTTTAGTCCATTACCAATAGTTCCCAATGCAAGAATTTTTTGATTGATTAACTTAGAAACAAATACACTTTCATCTTTCAATTGTTGTATGGCCAAAGCATGATTTGCTATCAATTTAGAGTTCTCCAGCAAATAAATTCCTTGATTACGGGTAACTATATAGTTTTTAGATTTATATTCAAAAAAACCAACGACAACTTGATTCCTTAATTCAGCATGAGGAACTACAATTTTAGGTTCATCACTATTAATTTCATAAAGCCCTTTATCTGCTACTTGATAATAAAGTTTTTCATGAAGTTTGAATAAATTAGTAATGGTATATTCTGAAGGAATCACAACCACCTTTCCTGTCTTTATATTATAGCTATACAACCTTCGCAAACTCTGAAACACAACATAATTGGCTACTGTTTCAATATGCCAAAACTGCTCTCCATCTAAAAAAGGGCTGCCTACCAATTTCTTTAAACTTGTATAATTCAGTTCGCCTTTTTCGTCTTTTTCCCAATATCCAAAATCCATATAAGAACCGGAGAAAATCTTTTTATCTGTATACTTTACAGAACGTAAAAAAGAACCATCCGGTAGTTGGTGCAATTTCCATTGCTCTCCATTAAAACTTAACAGACCGGAATTATTGGCAACATAAACATGATGGTTTTCATCTTGGGTAAGCATCCAATTTTGATTGCCCGCTTTATATTCTTTAGTAGAATAATTAATAATAGGTGGCAACTCCTGAGTGTAAGAATTGAAGCATAAAACCAAGAAAAAAATTACATAAAGAAATCTCATACGTTATAAAACTTGATGATAAATGTATTAATTTTACATTTAAAATTTTTTAAAGCAAACTATTATGAAGAAATTATTCATTGCATTCTCTGCATTATCATTAATCTTAGCTACAACTGCTTGTAGAGAAACAACGCAAGAAAAAACTGAAGAAGCTGCAGAAGCAATTGGTGAAGACGTTGAAAACGCTGCAAAAGAAACCGGTGAAGCGATTGAAAAAGGAGTTAAAAAAACAGGTGACGCTATTGAAAAAGGCGCCGATAAAGTAGAAAAAGCTGCTGAAAAAGCCGATGAGGAAGCAGAAGAAGAAATTCATGAAGAAATGCATGAAGACGACGGGCACGACCACTAAAGTTTTATTTACTACCAACTCTACGAAGCCGAATATTTTTATTCGGCTTTTTTATTTTAAAAAAATATTGCCGCCAGCGGCACTAAAATTAAAGCGATTAGCATAGAAAGTAAAACCAATAATGCCGATTGTTTTTCATTCGATTTTAAAAAGGAAGCAAAAACTGTAAGATTGGCAGCAATTGGAAATAAGGCCAGTAAAACCAATACTTTCGTTTCTTCGGCATTCAAGCCATTTACAAAATTGTATTCAATACCCAGTAAGATAGCCATGATCACCACAGAGCTTAAGACCCTAACTCCTAAAAGTTTCAAGTAATAGCTCCACTTCAACATCTTAAAATCTACTTGTGCTATATTAATACCTATAATGAGCATTCCGGCAACAGAAACGATAATTCCAAAAAAGCTAACTACCGGTTCTACTTCAGTAGGAGTATGAAAACCGAAAATTTTCAAGATTACTGCCAATACAAAAACATAAATAAAAGGAACTTTAAATATTTCCTTCACTGAATGTTTTCTGCTAAATCGTGTACGCGCTACCTGAAAATAACCTATAATATTTCCGTACAGCGCTGAACCTATATAAATACAGATTAAGGTGGTAATGGCATCTTCCCCAAATAATGAACTTACGACCGGAATACCAAAAAAAGCTACGTTGTAAAATGAAAAACCACTTTTTAAAAGACTTCTACTTTCACCTTTCCCAAAAGTTCTATGCACTATTATGGCGGGAAAAATCATCGCCAGTGATAGACTAAACGAAATGATTGGTAAAATGGTAAGATTTTCTACCGATGCTTCCAGTACGTGATTAATAACCAATACCGGCATAAAAAAGTAAAGTAATGGTTTAGAAACTATATTCTTCGGGATAATATTTTTTCTAGCTAAAAAATAACCTAACGGAATGCATAATAAATAAGGAATTAAAGTTTTGTATAAATCAAGAAATACGTTCATTCATCTGTATTTTGAATAGAATATCTTTTGCAACAATCATTGCGGTTTTTACATTAAACCAAACTGAATTTACATCTAAAAGCATCCCATTATTAATATGTCCCAACGCATACATTGGCAAATCTTTTTGCGAGGTTACCACACGCATCGTTCGTTCATCTACATAAATACCCCCTATTTTATAGGGCAAGATAAAAGATTTTTTAAATAAATTCTGAATCAGCCTATTTTTCATACCCTTTACTTGAGAAGGTGTTCCCGTAGCATTTACAAGTTTATCCACGTTAAAACTCTCTTCATTTTCAAGCTGAATTTTAAACTTCCCTTCTTCCAAATATTCTGCTTTTTGATAACCTCCTATTACTTCTAACTGATTCTTCTCAAATAACTTTTTCAATTTGTAAGCATTATGAAGCGGCATGGCGTGTCGGTTAATCTTCCAGTATTTCCCTACCCAATCTTCAAAATATTGTTTCTGTTCTGTAGAAAGCCAGCTCCAAATAGTAGATGCATCGTAACGGAGCGAATAAGCTAAATTTAAAATAGCATCCCCATTATTTTCAGCTGCATAAATATCTTCTTTCAACAATTCTTCAGCCGTATTTTCATCACGCTTAAGTCGGTTCCAGTCAATACTAAAACCTTCGATAGCTTCTACTTCTTTTATAAATAGTTTAAAAAGTTCCTTTACTTTTGGTTTTCGGGTTTCGTCACGCTTCAATTGGTGAATGTTAGAAAGCGTGATAAACTTTCTCTCTATTTCTGAATTTTTAATGGGTTGAACTCTTGGCAACAAGCCTTCCGGAGAAATAAGTTTTATTTTACCTTCGTGTTTTTGGTCAATTAAAGTGAGTACTGTATCAATAGCACTTAAACTGGTTCCTAAAATGCCAACCGTATCATTTTTATCTATATTTTGTTTTAGGTTTTCAACCGGCCAAGGAAAATCTATAAATTCATCGTATTTTTCAAACTCTTCAAAATTATTGGGCTTCGGCGTTCCCGGAGCTAAAATCACATAATCGGCCAATAAATTTTCTTGGTTTTCAAATTGCAGTTCCAATCCGGTTTCTTTTTCTTCAACATTAATCACTTCACCCTGAATATAAGAAGTGACTATATTGCCTTGTTTTGCTTTTTCTTTAAAAATTGAGAGTTGCTCTGCTACATAATTCCCGTACAACAACCGACTGGTGTAAAGCTCATCAGCTTCAGAAGATGTTTTATAGGCTTCGTCGGTTTTTCTTTTCTCTTTTAGCCACGTGGCAAAATGTTCGGGTTCTTCAGCAAAAATCCCCATCAAACTGGCTTGGGTATTGAGCAAATGACTATTTTGCTTAGTTCCAAATGCTAAACCATAACCGGGTTTTTTATCTTTTTCAATAAAAGTTAAACTTACTTTCTGCTGAAGGTTTTCTGCAAGCACCTGAATCACGAGTTCTATAAACACCGCAGAACCGCAAGCTCCTCCTCCAACAATAGCAATATTTTTCATCAAGACATTTTTAAAACTTTGAAATTAGGTAAAGCCCTAAGACTGTTCAAATGTTTATCAAAACTTTAGTTTTTCGTTATAACTTGCCCATTAACGTACAAGAAAATTGTATTTTTAGTATTTTTGAAACTTTGTATAACTCCGGTTATAAATTAAACAGGTATGAAGAAGAAAATTACGATTAAAGAAATAGCGAAAATTTTAATGGTTTCGGTTTCTACTGTATCGAAAGCGATGAACGACAGTCCGGAGATTAGCGAAAAAACTAAAAAGAAGGTCAAAGAACTTGCTAAATTTTATGGGTATACGCCCAACCATATTGCGGTGAGTTTAAAAAACCAATCTACTTTTAATATTGGGGTAATTATCCCAGATATTCAAAATTCATTTTTAGCTGAGGTTTTAAAAAATATTGAAATTGCCGCCAAGAAAAAAGGCTACCGAATTATTACTTTTTTTACCGGTGAAAAATCTAAAGAAGAAAAAGAAAGTTTAAGAATTCTAGCTAATGGAATGGCAGAAGGTATTATTATGTGTCCTTCTGAAGAAACTTTTGTTTTAAAGGAATTTGAACACATTAAAGACATTGCCGAAACAACTTCACTAGTGACGTTTGATAGACTTCACGAAGAATTAGATTACAATTCAGTTTCGGTAGATGACGACCAAAGTATTTTAAAAGCTTGTGACCATTTTCAAGAAACCCAAACCAAGAATATTTTGTTTGTCTCTTCCATTGGTTGGCTTTCAGTAGGGAAAACACGAAGAAAAACGTTCAACTCTTTTATAGAAAACCACGAAAATATTGGTGGGGAAGTGATTGAAGAACACGAAATGGAAGATTTACGTAAAAAAATTGAAGAAAGGATTACCCATAAAGAACTTCCTAAAATTGATGCGATTCTTGGGGCCGATATAGAATCTACGCTTATCGCCAATGCCGCAATCAGCAAAACCAGCCTAAAATATATTGATGAAATTTCACTGATTGGTTACGTCAATAAACGCCATAACGAATTACAATATCCGCAGATTTCTTACATTAATCAATTTCCTGAAAAAGTAGGAGAAAAAGCTGTCGAATTACTCATTAGCAGTTTAAAAGACGATCATTCTAAAATTAAAAAAGAAGTTATTAAAACCGAAATTGTAGTAAAAGACACTTCCAAATAAGCAATTTATGTGGAATACAGCTATAGAAGCTATTCAGCAGAACAATACTGAATGGCTTCGTGAAAATCGATTAACCTTTCAGCAGTTCTTTGTTCAGCAGAATTCAAAACCACAAGGCCAACTTTCTAAAGAAGCTTTAGCGCATCATTACAACCAAAAACTTTTCAAACTATTTCTACCGGAAGATTATCAAGGTTTGGCGTTAGATTTACATCAAGGGGCAAAATGGATTGAAAATGCATCCTTTCTCGACGGAAATTGGGGTTGGTTATTGGGAATTGGTGTGGGCGGAGCTTATTTTGCCGATTATTGTGAAGAAGAAATTGCGCAACACTATTTTTCACCTAAAAATGCATTGGTTGCAGGAAGCGGAAAGCCTTGCGGGCAAGCAAACCCTAACGGAAGTAATTTTGAAATTAATGGAAGTTGGAACTATTGCAGTGGTTCTGAGCAGGCTTCATTTTTTACAGCAGTCACCTTAGTAAACGAAAAACCAAAAGCTTTCATCATACCAACTTCTGTAGCAAACATAAAACGGGATTGGAATGCAATTGGTCTGCCACTTACTTGTAGTCATTCGATTGAAATAGAGAAAGCTCTTATCCCAAAAAATCACTTTTTCGATTTATCAAAACCTCTTAGAAAAAGTGACTATCCTATTTCTACTTATTCTTTTTTAGGATTTGCAATGGCCTGTTTTGCACCGGTAGTTACGGGAATCACTAAAAGTCTTTTTCACGATGCTGAAAACTTTCTAACTACAAAAAAAGAAACTTGGCAAACATACCAACCGGAACGCTTTCAATTGATTTCACAAAAGATTGAAAATGTACAAACTGAAATTGAAAAACGTTCAACAGCATTTTATCAAGTAGTTGAAAAAAGCTGGAAAAACCATCTTCATCAAAAAAATGTTCTCGAAAAAGAGCTTATGAATTCAGGTCAAAGTTTAGCAGATTATTGCTATGCTGAAGTTTGTAAAATCATTCCGCTTCTCGGAATGGATGCTATTGAAAAGTCTGCCACAATTCAAAAACAGTTTAAGGATTTGCAAACGGCATATCAGCATATGATTTTTAGAAACTACTCCAACAACTAATTTAATTATGAGTTAACAAAAGCTTAAAATTAATTTAGACACGCTACCTAAAATATTTTTTTCATTTGCTACATGTAAATGAAATCATGAAATTCCATCTTTCTAATTTAACTAATCCTGAATTACTTCAACTCTTAACCAAAAGTAATCCTAAAGCGTTTGAAGAAATTTTTAATCGCTATTGGAAGCGCCTATTTTCATATGCTTATAAAATATATAATGAAGAGAAAGTTTGTGAAGATATTGTTCAAGAAGTTTTTATTAGCTTATGGAAAAATAAAAGCACCAATATTCTTAACTTAGAAGCTTATTTATTTAAAGCTGTTAAATATAAAATTGCCTCTCATATTAGGGATTTGAAATTTACTCCTGCTCAATTAGACATGTTGCAACAGCTTCCCGCTAATATTTCCAACAATTTAGAATATCAAGAATTAGAAACAAAAATTTTTGAAGAAATAGAGAAACTACCTCCTAAATGCAAGGAAGTTTTTAAATTAAGTAGATTAGAAAATAAAAGTAACCAAGAAATAGCTCAGACACTAAACTTATCTATAAGAACTGTAGAAACCCATATAAGCAATGCTTTAAAATATCTAAGAAATCAACTTCCTGTATTGGAAATAGGCATTGTCTTTTTTGGAATATTTATTTAAAGTTAACAACTCCCCATTAACTTTAAGAAACGGTTAAACCCTATTTTCTATTTACGTGTAAACCTATAAAATTGATACTTGCTGTTAAAATATAATAAATTGAAGCAAGAAGATTTTATAGCATTAGTACAAAAATATAGTAAAGGGAAATGTACTCCACAAGAAAAAAAGCTGGTGGAAACTTTTTTTGAAGAAAATCAAAAAAATGATTTTCAAATTTATCTTTCACAAAAAAGAAAAGAACAATTATTTTCTAAGATTAAAGACAACACCTCTTTACCTCATACCACCAAAAAGCCTGCTCATACTTTTTTCAAAATTACCGCTGCCGCAGTTATTTTAATTGGTTTAGTTATTAGTTTGCAATTTTTCACTTCACCTAAAACTATTATTCAAGTAGCAGCAAAAGGAGAGAAAAGAGAAGTTTTATTACACGATGGCTCTCTAATAGTACTCAACTCAAATAGTTATATTTCGTATCCAGAAGAGTTTGAAGATACACGAAATGTTCAATTAAAAGGGCAGGCTTATTTTAAAGTAAAAAGAGATACAACCAAACCATTTATTGTAAATACCAAACGCTTACAAGTACAGGTTTTGGGAACTTCTTTTGATGTAAACACTAACGACTACAATACCCCAAAAGTAAGTGTGGTAACAGGGAAGGTAAAAGTCCTTAATAATAATAACCCCGATGACAAAATTATTATCACTAAAAACCAACAAGCCACACTCACTGGAAATAAATTATTAAAAGAACAAGCAAACAGTATGCACCAAATTGCTTGGACACAAAACATTATTAGACTGGAAAACACTCCTTTAAGGGAAACGGCAAAAATCTTAGAGAACTGGTATGATATAAAAATAGAATTTGAGGAAAAGAAATTAGAAGATTTAACCATCTCCGGAAAATTCAAGAATGAAAAACTTGAAAATGTCCTAAAAAGTATGGCTTTACTTAAAAATTTAAAAATAGACACACTAACCACATCAAAACATATACTTATAAGAAAAAATAAATCGAATTAGCCTAAAGAAAAAAGAGCCCATCACTGCTGCAACAGGAATGGGCCTATTATTTAAGACTACAACAAACTAATATTATAGCCAAATAGAATGAATACGAAACTACAATTTTTTTTAAAGTCTATTTTAAAGAATAGTTTACTTTTTAGTATATTATTTATATTAATGGTAGTAGAGGCAAAAGCTTCTTATAAAACTAATGCTCAAGATAACTTAAGCCTTCACTTAGAAAATGCTACAATAACTCAAGTTTTCTCTGCTTTAGAAGAGAGAACCAATTACACTTTTGTTTTTGACGGTAAAGTAAGTAATACATCACAAGTATTCACCATAATTTCAAATAACCTAAATCTAGATGAAGTATTAAAAATTATTGAAAATAAGACAGGATTTCAATTTAATAAACTTAACCGTACAATTACGGTCATCGCCCAAACTTATCAACAAAAAACACTTACGGGAAAAATTACCGATAGTCAAGGAATGCCTTTACCCGGTGCCACCGTAATGATTAAGAACTCTTCCAAAGGAACAACTACGGACTTTGAAGGTAATTTTAGTATAGAAATAGAAGATTATCCTACAATTTTAATTATTTCTTATATGGGATTTAAAACTCAAGAAATAAATATCACAGAGCCTAAATTTATAGAAACTTCTTTACAAGAAAATGACAATGTTCTAAATGAAGTAGTGGTGACTGCTTTGGGTATAAAACGAGAAGAAAAAAAGTTAGGCTTCTCTCAAGCTACTTTAGCTGCAAAAGATCTTGCTCAAACGGCCCCCTCTAATTGGTCGGCAGGATTAAAAGGAAAAGTCGCAGGAATGAATATTGTTTCGTCAGGATCAGGACCTATTAATTCACAACAGATCACATTAAGAGGAAATAGTTCTTTTGATCTAACCAGTAATTACGCCTTAATCGTAGTAGATGGTGTTCCTGTAAATACAGAAATGACAACGTCTGGTTCTAGTAGTGCGTATATGGGAGAAGATTCTCCTATAGATTACGGAAACGGGATTTCTAATCTAAACTTTGATGATATTGAAAGTGTTTCAGTATTAAAAGGGCCAGGAGCAGCAGCACTATACGGCAGTAGAGCAGCCAATGGAGTTTTAATGATTACTACTAAATCTGGAAAAAAACAAAAAGGTTTAGGTATTTCTATTAACTCCAATACTTCTTTTGATGTTATTCAGCGATGGCCGGACTATCAATACAAATACGGTCAAGGAAATAATTACACCAATGAAGAAGGAGAACTATACTATTCTTATGGAGCTTCTGAAGATGGAAGTAATACTGGTTCTACAAGTAGTGCCTGGGGGCCGGCTTTTAGCGGACAATATTTTTATCAATACGATCCCTCTTTAGAAGGACAATCTGAAGAAAGGCAACTTTGGCAACCATATAATGATAACCGAAAAGATTTCTGGAGAACTGGGGTTACCTACCAAAATAACGTCTCAATTCAAGGGGGTAGCGAAAAAGGTTCTATGAGAGCGTCTATAGGACACACAAAAAATGAATGGATTATGCCAAATACCGGTTATGAAAGAATAACCGCTTCTGTTAATTCAAAATATAATATTTCTGATAAAATAAGTTTAGGAGCAACGGTAAATTACAATAATCAATGGAGCGATAATTTACCAAGTACAGGATATAATAATGGCTCTATCGCTTATTTCATGATTTTTCAAAATCCCAATGTAAATTTAGATTGGTTAAGGCCAATTTGGCAAGATGGACAAGAAAACCTTCAACAAATACAACCTTTTAGCTCTTACATAGACAATCCTTATTTAATTGCTTATGAATCACTTAACACTTTATACAGTCATCAAATCGTAGGAAATATAAATGCTAACATTCAATTAACTCCTCATTTAAATTTGATGCTCAGAACTGCTATAAACACTTATAATCAAGAACGTGAACAAAAAAGACCCTATAGTATAAATCGTTATGCAGAAGGTTATTACCAAACACAAGACGTATTTAAACAGGAAATAAATTCAGATTTTTTACTTACTTATGACCGACCAATTTCTAAAACGCTAGATATATCAATTTCTACAGGAGGAAACTCTAGAAATGAAAAAAGAAGACTCAATAACGCATCGGTTACCGGTTTAGTGGTGCCAAATGTTTATAAGCTTTCTAATGGTCAAAATTCACCATCTTTATATACTTCAGACACCAATAAAGAAGTAAATAGTTTATACGGGCTTCTTACACTTTCTTTTAAAGATCAGGTTTTCTTAGACCTTACTGCTAGAAACGATTGGTCAAGTACACTACCAAAAGAGAATTGGTCTTTCTTTTATCCATCTGCCAATGTAAGCTTTATTTTATCTGATATGTTTAATTTTTCTAATAATACCTTAGATTACTTAAAATATAGGTTTTCTTATGCGCAGGTAGGTAACGATACAGACCCTTATTTAACCCGCAAATACTATAGCCAAAATGATTTTCCCAGTTCTGCAACTGTTCCGGGAACACTATATAATGGCACATTCAAGCCAGAAATTTCAACAAGTTTTGAAACCGGTATAGAAGCTCGCCTATTTAATAATCGTATTAATTTAGATGCGACAGTTTATCAAATTTCAACAGAAAACCAAATTATAGATGTACCCCTTAACTGGAATACCGGTTATAATGCTGCTATTTTAAATGCTGGTGAAGTTAGAAACAGAGGGATAGAGCTTACCCTAACCGGAAAAATTTTAAAAACTGAAAAACTTAATTGGACATCTACCTTAACTTGGTCTAGAAACTGGGGAAAAGTTTTTGATCTTCCTGATAATATAGAAAACCAATATATTATTGATGAAGGCGGACAAGCTTCTATGATCGCAAAAGTAGGAGAATCTCCCACTGCTATCTACGGATATGGTTTTGTAAGATCCCCTGAAGGAGAAATTGTATATGACGAAGGTGGCCTACCGGCTTATCCTGAATCTGGAGATATTCAATATATTGGTGATGCCATGCCAGACTGGAGAGCAGGATTATACAATCAATTATCATTCGGTAATTTTAATTTTAGTTTTACGCTAGATGGTCAATATGGTGGAATTATTTACTCGCAAACCCATCATAAACTCACCCAACAAGGAAAATTAAATTCTAACCTAATGGGAAGAGAAACGATGACTATGGTTGGCGATGGTGTTGTAGTAAATGAAGATGGTACGTATTCTCCAAATACTATAGAAGTGACTACTCCAGAATGGTACAACCGTTATTATAGACGAGCTAATGTAGAGTCTAATTCTTTTGAGGCTTCTTACTTAAAGTTAAGAGAAGTAAGCTTATCTTATAATATACCTCAACATTGGTTGCAAAATACAGCTATAAGGTCTATGCAACTTGGAGTTTATGGCAGAAACTTGGCTGTGGTAAGTGATTTTCCTATTTATGATCCAGAAACAGCAGCATTAAACGGTAATCGTATGATGCCTGGGGTAGAGATGGGACAAATGCCATCTCCGGCCACCTATGGTTTCAATTTAAAAATGAATTTATAACTCTATTATTATGAAAAATTTCAAAAACTATATACTTTTTTTTCTAACACTTATACTCATATCAAGTTGTACAAGTGATTTTGAAGAAATTAATGCTGACCCTAACCGGATTGAAGAAATAAGTCCTGCCACCTTACTTAATCCTATTATTTATGGCTTAGCCTCTCATAATATTGGACGTGCAGATGCAATTACCTTTAATTTAATGCAAGTATCCCTTCCTTTTCCTAGTGTTTCTGGAGGCTTACACCGTTATGATGTGAGTATGAACATAGGCAGTTCTAGCTGGAACAATTATTACCGTTGGCTAAAAAACATTCAAGAGATGCAAACCGCTGCAGACACTTTTGAAGACAACAACTACAAAGCTATTGCCCTTACCTTAAAAGCTTGGGTCTATGCTAATCTTACAGATTTATTTGGTCCTGTACCAATGACAGAAGCGGTGATGGGAGAAGAAAATATTCTTTATCCTTCTTTTGACTCTCAAGAATTTGTCTATCAAAGTATTTTAGAAGATTTAGAAGAAGCTAATCAGTTATACAATGAAGAAGAAAGTATGGTGTATTTAGAGGATATACTATTTCAGAATGATGTGGTACGTTGGAAAAAATTCACTAATTCTTTACACATGAGATTATTATTAAGAATCTCTAATAGAGAGGAAACCAATGCTTTTCAAAAATTAACACAGCTAGTACAAAACCCAGAAATTTATCCGGTTTTTGAAAACACAGAAGAATCTGCCATTTTACAGGTTACAGGTGTAGAACCCAATGTCTCTCCGTGGGGACGACCACAAGATTTTAGGTTAAGTACAAAAATTGCCTCTTTCTTTTTAGATCATTTAAATGAGTGGGAAGATCCTAGAAGAAGTATTATTGCAACAGAAGCGACCCAAGAAATAGATTCCGTAATAACCAGTATAGGTTATGTAGGTATTCCTAGCGCTTATGAAGGACCGGAATCTCAATTTAATTATGAAGCCTCTACTTTCAACATTCAACAAGTAGAAAATCCTATGCAAATATTCTTACTTACCTATGCTGAAGTAGAATTTATTAATGCAGAATTAGCCCAAAGAGGTTATATTAGTAATGCTGAAGAACATTATATTAATGGAGTCACTGCAGCCATAGAACAATTGGGAGCAGAAATTCCTGAAAATTATTTTGACAACAACACTACGGCCTATAATGGAAGCTTAGAGCAAATTATGCTTCAGAAATATTACGCACTATATTTTACCGACTATCAACAATGGCTAGAATATAGAAGAACCGGCCTGCCCGAGTTACCCACTACTTCTACTATGTTTAACAATGGAGTTATGCCTTCACGTTTTTACTACCCATCAGATTTGGCCGTGGAAAACCCTCAAGGTTATCAACAGGCATTAGAAATGCTTGGGGGTAGTGATGATATTAACATTAAAGTTTGGTGGGACACCCAAGATTAAAAAATATCAAAATGAAAAATGTAATTTTTACAGGCTTAGCAATTCTGCTAAGCCTTTATCTAAAAGCTCAAAATACCGCTAAAGGAACTGTTTTTGAAGATAAAAACCATAATGGCAAACAAGATCGAAAAGAACAAGGTATTGCCAATGTAGCTATTACTAATGGTACTGAAGTAGTACTTACCAATCCAAAAGGAAATTACGAAATTACTGTAACCGAAGATGCTATTATTTCTGTAATCAAACCTGCCGGCTATCAGGTTCCCGTAAACGAGAACCAACTTCCACAATTTTACTATATTCATAAACCCAAAGGATCGCCTGTATTAAAATTTAAAGGAGTGGAGGCCACTGGGAAACTTCCAAAGAAAATAGATTTCCCTCTTATTCCTTCAAAAGAAAATGATGACTTTACAGCTTTGATTTTTGGAGACCCCCAACCTTATACAAAAGAAGAGGTTGATTATTTCTCCAAAGGAATTGTTAGTGAAGTAGAAGGAATTAAAGATGTAAATTTCGGATTGAGTTTAGGAGATCTGGTAGGGAACGATTTAAGCCTATTTCAACCCTATTTAGAAGCTACCCAAAAAGTGGGTATCCCGTGGTATAATGTATTAGGAAATCATGATTTAAATTTTGATGCCACCAATGAGCAGTTCGCAGATGAAACTTACGAAGCTCATTTTGGCCCTGCTAATTATGCTTTTAATGTCGGCAAAGTTCATTTTATTATCTTGGACGATGTACTTTACCCAGATCCTAGAGATAAAAAAGGCTATTGGGGTGGTTTCAGAGAAGATCAATTCAATTTTATTGAGAATGACTTAAAGTTTGTACCCAAAGAGAATTTAATCGTATTGGCTTTTCATATTCCTTTATCAGAACCTTGGAACGATGCCTTTAGAGACGAAGATAGAGCTCGCTTATTCGAACTTTTAAAAGATTATCCAAATACTCTTTCACTTTCTGCCCATACACATATACAAAAACAAGATTTTTTCACGAAAGATGAAGGATGGCTGCAAGAAAAACCACATCATCACTATAATGTAGGAACCACTTCCGGTGATTGGTATTCCGGTAGATTAAACAAGAAAGGCATACCCACTTCCACCATGAGGGATGGCACCCCTAAAGGTTATGCATTTATTCACTTCAATGGAAACAAATATCAGATAAACTACAAAGTAGCGGGAAAACCTAAAAATTATCAAATGGAAATTTTTCATCCTAAAATTGTAGAAAAAGATAAAAGAAATAAATCTGGAATCTTTGTCAATTTCTTTATGGGGAGCAAAAACGACAAACTAGAATATAGAATAGATCAAGGAGATTGGCAGCCTATGCAACATATTCTTATGCAAGACCCTACCTACGAAGTATCTCTCTATGAATGGGATTTAACCGAAGAACTGATGGAAGGAAGGCGGGGAAGCGACGCCATAGAAAGTAAACATATCTGGAAAAGTAAAATTCCTACTAATTTAGATTTAGGAAAACATCTACTAGAAGTGAGAGCTACAGATATGTACGGAAATACATTTATCGCTAAAAGTTCTTATCGAATAGCAACGAAATAAATTATTATCAATATGAAATTTAAACAAATAGTATATTTAATAATATATGCCTTGTTAGTTGTTGCTTGCAAAAAATCCTCTAAAGAAAATGTCGAGTTTGAAGCTTCCTCTATGAAAAAAGTAAAAGTACAGGGGCATCGCGGTGATCGTGGTAATTTTCCGGAAAATACAATTCCGGCATTTTTAAGTGCTCTAAAAAAAGGCGTAGATGTGATAGAAATGGACGTGGTCATTTCTAAAGATCGTCAAGTGGTGGTTTCTCACGAAGCTTTTATGTCATCGCTTTACATGCTTCAACCTGACGAAAAACCTATTTCTAAAGAAGAAGAAAAAAACTTCAACTTATTTCAGATGAATTATGATAGCATCAAGCAATTTGATTCAGGTTCCAGAGGAAATAAAAAATTTCCGAAGCAAAAAAAACTCAAAACATATAAACCCTTACTTACAGAGGTAGTCGACACGGTTGAAGCTTTTATAAAAAAAGAAAAAATACCTACTGTAAAATATAATATCGAGATTAAATCTGATGCAAAAGAATACGGGAAATCACAACCCTCACCGGAAGAATTTGTAAATTTAGTAATGCAGGTCATTAAAGAGAAAAAAATTGAAAAGAAAATGAATTTGCAATCTTTTGATACGCAAGTGTTGGAAATAATTCATAAAAACTATCCAGAGGTAGAGTTAGCCTATCTAGTATCTGGAGGAAGCTTAGAAGAAAATTTAGAAAAACTGAGTTTTCTACCTCAAATATACAGCCCTTACTACAAGATAATTTCAGAAAAATCAATAGTAGAAAAGGTACATCAAAAACAAATGAAACTTATTCCCTGGACGGTAAATCACGCAGAAGATATTAGCAAACTCAAAGAATTAGGAGTAGATGCTATAATTACAGATTATCCTGAACGGACACTCGACTAAAATTTACTTTTCACTTTTACTTTTCAGAAAGCCCTCTTAGGTATATTTTACCGGGAGGGTTTTTGTGATATTCTAATAATCCTCCATCAATCGGCTCCATTCCATAGTTTTCATGGTACTAATAAGCACAGGGTCTATTTGTTTTATTAACGTTGAATTCTTCGGAAAACTATAACTAAAATAATCTTTCTTCAAGGTTTTTTCCAATACTTGAATGTCGTCCTGCAATTGCTGACGTTCAACTTCGTACGTTAAAATTGGTTGGTCGTAAATAAACAAATCGTTAGGATGCTCTACCAGATATTTTATTCCGTTTGCACCATTCGCCACTTCATCGTGATTAATTTGATACAGATTTAAAAACTCTTGCGAACTTGAACTTCCTACCGTTACTACATTAAAACGGTCTAAATCTGCCACGGAATTAATTTCATTATTGATGCTTTCTACTGTTAAAGAAGAAGCAATACTTGCCGTTAAACTGGAGATAATGATGATGGCCATAAACATCCACACCAAGCCAATCACACGGCCGCCGGTGGTTTGCGGAGATTTATCGCCATAACCCACGGTGGTCATCGTGACAGCACTCCACCAAAATCCTTCTTTAATTCCCTGAAAACCTTTGCCGCCAAATTCTTCCGGGTTTTTTCTTCGTTCAAACAACCAAACCAAGAAACCGAAAATAAAAATCACGCCAATCAGAACGAGAATCGCCGAAATAAATTCCCAGCTCCATAAGTTTTTTACCACTGCCAAAGCATTCGATTTTTTCTTTTGAGCAATGGCCGTATGCGAAATAAAATAAGGTTGTGAAAAATCCATTTTCTCCATGCGTTGGTCTGTAACCGTAATCGGGTTAATGCTGAAATCTACTTCTCCTTTTTCCACTGCCTGAAGCAATTCAGCTAAAGAAGTATAGGTTTTGTATTCGTAATTCCATCCCAACTTTTTATTTACCATTTCCCAAGATTCAATACTCAAACCGGAAAATCCATTAGGAGCTTTTACCACAAAAGGAGGCGTAGGCGTAATCCCAATAATATATTTTTCTGAAGATTGATTTTGAATGGAATCTTGTGCTGAAGTAAAAGCACAAATGAATAAAAACTGAAGAATTAATATCTGCTTAAAAAAATTCATATCACTACGATTTGCCGATAAAAATAAGAAGAATGAATAGATTTGATTAATTTTCAGATTGGTTACTTATGGATCAAAATGATAAAACACAAAAAACCTTGAAAATCGAAGGATTAAAGAGGATTAAATTTCTAAAATTAAAATCAAAAATAATTTTCAGGGAATATAATCCCTAAAAATAGCTATATTTGGGGATTATATTCCCTAAATATGATTGAAAGAAGTTTAGAAGAAAAAATAGAAAATCGTTTTGGATCTGGCAAGGCAATTCTTTTAATTGGCCCGCGTCAAGTAGGTAAAACCACACTTTTCAATAAGTTATTAGCAGATAAAGAATACCTATTTTTAAATGGTGATGATCCCACTGTTAGGAAATTACTTTTCAACCCTAATTTAGAACAGTTAAAAAATATTATCGGTAATTCAAAAATTGTTTTTATAGATGAGGCCCAACGCATAGATAATATTGGGGTAACCTTAAAACTAATAACAGATCAACTTAAACCCGTTCAGTTATTGGTTAGCGGATCATCTGCCTTCGAACTAAATAATCATACACAAGAACCGCTCACTGGTAGAAAATGGGAATATCAGCTATATCCAATATCTTGGACTGAATTTGAATTGAATGTAGGCTACCTTAAAGCCGAACAGCAATTAGAATTAAGGATTATTTATGGTATGTATCCTGATGTTATTACTAATTTTGGAGAAGAAAAAGATATCTTAAAACAACTAACTGATAGTTATTTATATAAAGATATACTTAGTTATGGAGGCATCCGTAAACCCGAAATCTTAGAAAAACTTTTACGAGCCCTTGCTTATCAAATAGGTAGTGAAGTTAGTTATAACGAACTATCACAACTATTGAGTATTGATAAAAAAACTGTAGCTGCTTATATTGATTTACTCTGCCAAGCATACGTCATCTTTAAACTTCCCAGTTTTAGTAAGAACTTACGAAACGAAATAAAGACCAATCAAAAAATATATTTCTATGATACTGGAGTCAGAAATATGATTATAGGTGATTTAAATCCAATGGATATTCGTCAAGATAAAGGTAATTTATGGGAAAATTTCATGATCGCCGAAAGGTTAAAACATAATGCTTATAGTGGTTCACTAGCAAAGGGTTATTTCTGGAGGACTGTATCACAACAAGAAATTGATTATGTAGAAGAAGAAGCTGGAAAACTCAAAGCTTTTGAAATTAAATGGAACCCAAAAAGTAAAGTAAAAATCCCTAAAGCCTTTGTCGAGACTTACAATTCTGGAATAGAAATTGTGAACAAAGAGAATTTTAGAGAATTTTTAAAATAGGTTTTGTTTTTCTAAAAACAAAAAACCCTCTAAAATCATAAGATTAAAGAGGGTTTGAGTACTCGGGACGGGACTTGAACCCGTACGAACTAATGTTCATTGGATTTTAAGTCCAACGTGTCTACCAATTCCACCACCCGAGCCTATATTTTTAGTTTATTAGGCTGTTTTGTACTTAGAGCGAAAAACGGGATTCGAACCCGCGACCTCCACCTTGGCAAGGTGGCGCTCTACCAACTGAGCTATTTTCGCGTTAAGCATATTTTAAAGAACGTTATTGCTCAAATGCGGATGCAAATTTAATCTTTTTCTATTTACACCCAAGCTTTTTTCTCAAAAAAATCAAACTTTTTTTGCTTCGGGATTTACCGGAGCTATCATTCTTTTTATCTCGTTTAATTTCATTAAAGCCTCTACCGGCGTAAGTGTATCAATATCAGTATGTAAAATTTCTTCTTTGATTTCTTCCAGCAAAGGATCGTCTAATTGAAAAAAACTGAGTTGCGGTTCTTGTTCGGTCGCTTCTTTTAATTTTCCGCTCAATTCTTCACTTCCGTGAGACTTTTCCAGCTTTTTTAAGATCTTATTGGCACGATGCAAAACCTGTTGTGGCATTCCTGCCATTTTTGCCACGTGAATCCCAAAACTATGCTCGCTCCCGCCGGGAATTAGCTTCCGCAGAAATAACACGTTATCTTTTAATTCTTTTACTGAAACATTATAGTTTTTAATGCGCGTAAAGGTCTGCGTCATTTCATTCAATTCGTGATAATGCGTTGCAAAAAGTGTTTTCGGTTTTGCCGGGTGTTCGTGCAAATATTCGCTAATGGCCCAAGCAATGGAAATTCCATCGTATGTGCTCGTTCCACGGCCAATTTCATCTAACAAAACCAAACTTCGGTCAGAGATGTTATTAAGGATATTAGCGGTTTCATTCATTTCAACCATAAAAGTCGATTCGCCCATACTAATATTATCACTTGCTCCAACTCGAGTAAAAATTTTATCGACCAAACCAATCTCCGCAGCTTTGGCGGGAACAAAACTTCCCATTTGGGCTAACAGAACGATTAATGCGGTCTGACGCAAAATAGCTGATTTACCACTCATATTGGGTCCGGTAATCATCACGATTTGCTGTTCTTCCCGATCAAGTTGAATATCGTTGGTTATGTAAGCTTCCCCTACAGGAAGTTGTTTTTCTATCACCGGATGGCGACCTTCTTGAATATTCAATTCAAACCCGTCAGTGATTTGTGGCATAGAATATTTTTCTTCCAAAGCCAATTGCGCAGAGGAACATAAACAATCAATTCGACCAATGAGTATCGCGTTTTGTTGAACAGCTTTAATATAATCGTTAATCCAGATAATTAGTTTTTGAAAAATCTCCTGCTCCAAGACATGAATTTTCTCTTCAGCTCCTAAAATTTTGGCTTCGTATTCCTTTAATTCTTCCGTAATGTAACGCTCAGAACTCACTAAAGTTTGCTTTCGCACCCAAGTTTCGGGCACTTTGCTTTTATGCGTATTTCTTACTTCAATATAATAACCAAACACATTATTACTGGCAATTTTCAAACTGGTAATTCCGGTCGCTTCCACTTCCCGCTCAACCATTTTGTCAAGGTAATCTTTCCCCGAAAAGGCTATTTTCCGCAGCTCGTCCAACTCTTCAGAAAAACCATTGGCTACTGCGTTTCCTTTGGCAATATTTACCGGAGCTTCATCGTGCAGGCATTCTTCAATTTTATTCCGAAGTAAATCGCAAGCATGAAGATTTTCACCCAATACTTTTAATGCTTCGCTATCGGTTTCAGCAATTAATTCTTTAATGGGAACAATTGCATTCAACGAGTTTTTAAGTTGAACGACTTCCCGCGGATTAATCTTCTGCGTTGCCACTTTGGAAATTAAACGCTCCAAATCACCAATCCTTTCAATTTGTTGCTGAATTCCTTGCTGAAGTGTGTGATTTTTTAAGAAATGATTCACCACTTGATGACGTTGCGCAATTTTCTCAGTATTTTTAAGCGGAAGCGCCAACCAACGTTTCAACATTCTTCCACCCATGGGTGAAATGGTTTTATCAATCACATCCAATAAAGTTACCGCATTTTGAGCCGTAGCGTGATAAAGCTCTAAATTTCTGATCGTAAAACGGTCCATCCAAACGTATTCTTCTTCAGCAATTCTCGCAATGGAAGTAATATGTTGTAATTTGTGATGCTGCGTTTCATTTAAATAATAAAGAATGGCACCGGAAGCGATGATTCCATTTTCTAAATGTTCAATTCCAAAACCTTTTAAAGAATTGGTTTCAAAATGATTATTTAAAGTTTCGTTGGCGTAATCAGGTTGAAACACCCAATCTTCCAAGTAATACGTATGAAAATCTTCGCCGAAATTTTCAGTAAATTGTTTTTTAAATTTCTTCGGAATTAAAACCTCACTCGGATTAAAATTCTGTAATAACTTATCTACATATTCTTCGCTTCCTTGCGCGGTTAAAAACTCCCCCGTAGAAACATCCAAAAAACCAACGCCATAACCTTTTTTACCAAAATGAACAGCGCATAAAAAGTTATTCGTCTTGCTTTGTAAAACCTCATCATTTAAGGAAACTCCAGGAGTCACCAATTCAGTTACGCCACGTTTTACAATTTTTTTGGTTTGTTTTGGGTCTTCTAACTGGTCGCAAATCGCTACACGTTCTCCCGCTTTTACCAATTTTGGCAAATAGGTATTTAACGAATGATGCGGAAAACCTGCCAACTCAGACCGTTCTCCTCCATTGTTTCTATTGGTCAACACAATATTTAAAATACGCGCAGTTTTTACGGCATCTTCACCAAAGGTTTCATAAAAATCACCCACCCGAAAAAGTAAAAGTGCATCGGGATACTTCGCTTTAATAGCGTTGTATTGTTTCATTAATGGAGTGACTTTCGCGGCTTTTTTTGCAGACAAATCCTTCAAATTTAAATTCCTGTAAAAATAACAATTCTATTATTTTTTGCTTCTTTCTGGTTGAAAGAGTTATTCAATTTTCTTAACAGCAATTAAAATCAAAAAATTAGTAACTTTAAGGACTTCATCTAAAAATAAATTCAATAAAAATGAAATATAATTTACTGGGAAAAACCGGACTTTGGGTCTCTGAAATTTGCTTAGGAACGATGACTTTTGGTGCAAAAGGACGCTTTGCTGCCGTAGGCGGTGTTGATCAACAAGGAGCTGATGGCTTAGTACGACAAGCTTTAGATGCCGGTGTTAACTTTATAGATACAGCGAATATTTATTCGGAAGGAATTTCGGAAGAAATGACCGGACAGGCGATAAAAAACCTTGGTGTTCATCGGGATGATATCATCTTGGCGACGAAAGTCCGTGGAGCGATGGGCGATAAACCCAACCAAAAAGGCTTGAGCCGAAAACACATTATGAATCAAGTGGAAGCCAGTTTAAAACGACTGGGAACCGATTATATTGATTTGTATCAAATCCATTCCAACGATCCAATCACTCCTGTTGATGAAACATTGCGCGCTTTAGATGATTTGGTGAGAAGTGGAAAAGTAAGGTATATTGGCGCAAGTAATGTAGCGGCTTGGCAATTGATGAAGGCGCTGGATTATAGTTATTACAATCATTTGGAACGCTTTAATTCTTTACAAGCTTATTACACACTTGCAGGAAGGGATTTGGAACGCGAGATTATTCCGCTACTAAAAGACCAACAAGTTGGGTTGATGGTTTGGAGTCCGTTGGCCGGTGGACTTTTAACCGGAAAATATGATAGGAATGGCGACAAAAAAGCCGGTGGACGTCGGGATGATTTTGATTTTCCTCCGGTAAATCGAGAAAAGGCTTTTGATATTATTGATGTACTTAGACCGATGGCCAAAGAAAACGGAGTTTCTATTGCCCAATTAGCTATTGCGTGGTTACTGAAACAAGAAGCCGTTTCTACAGTGATTGTCGGGGCCAAAAAACCATCGCAATTGGAAGAAAATTTAAATGCTTCCATTATCGAATTTTCTAAAGATGATTTAGAAAAGCTAGAGAAAGTGAGTCAATTACAACCCGAATATCCCGGTTGGATGTTAGAACATACAAAGACTGATAGGGAATTGTAATTATAGAAACAGGAAACAAGACTTTTCAGTTTTTATGATAAGTTTCGGTTTAAGAAATACCCTTCCGGCTTCTTTCAATATTACTACAGAAGCCACCTTCCCTCACAAGGGAGGGAACAGTTTGAAGAAAAATTAAGTCTAAATTCTAGATTCTAAAATCTTAAAATGCAGCTTTCTTTGGCTGCATTTTATTTTTATAATTTTGCGCTATGGAAAACCGAAAACTAAAAAACAGCGAACTGGAGCGTAAAAGTGTAGAAGAATTTAAAAATTCAGCAAAAACCCCACTTATTATTATTTTAGACAACATTAGAAGTTTAAATAATATTGGTTCGGTGTTTAGAACGGCTGATGCTTTTTTAATTGAAAAAATATACCTCTGCGGAATTACAGCGACTCCTCCACACAAAGACATTCATAAAACCGCTTTGGGCGCAACCGAAACAGTTGAATGGGAATATGTAAAAGAAACTACTGAACTTATTGAAAAGCTTCAACAAGAAAACATTGAAATTCTCGCGATTGAACAAGCAGAAGAATCGGTGATGTTGAATGATTTTCAACCGGAAAAAGGAAAAACTTATGCGGTTGTTTTTGGAAACGAAGTAAAAGGGGTTCAACAAGAAGTGGTTTCTAAAAGTGACAAAGTGATTGAAATCCCACAATACGGCAGCAAACATTCACTGAATATTTCGGTAAGCACCGGCGTGGTAGTTTGGGATTTGTTTGCGAAGATGAAGTAATTAGGTATTTCAGAAAATTACTAACTTCTATATCTCAAGCTGAACTTGCTTGCGAATCTATTTTACTTTTTTCGAATACTATTTAAATATTCTTCTGCTGTCATTACTGGAATTAATGATTTTTTAAAATCTTTTCCATTTCTGGTAATAATAATCTCGCAATTGGAATTGACGGCACTAAAATACTGAAGGGAATCTTCAAAATCTTTGAAAGCAGAATTTAGTCCTTTTTCAATTATATGTTCATCTAAATTACAGATTTCACTTATAATTTTAAATTTTCTAAGTTTTTCTTTTGCAATTTCCGGCGTTTCAATTTTGGAAAGAAAATAATTTACAGTTGCAAATGAAATTGGAGAGACTACCATTTCTACTTTTCCTTTCTCGGCTAAAGTCGCCAATTTTGCAATTGGAATATAAAAAGGCTGCCTTTCGCCAAGCAAGTCTAACATTATGTTGGTATCGATGAAAACCCTACTTTTCATTTATATTTCTCCATCAAATAATCACTATACTCTTTCTTGTAATCTAAATCACTGGGAACACTTATTCCGGTGGAAATACTTTTCACGAATGGGGAAATTTCAAACTCGTCTTTTTCCTTATCTGCTGTTAACGATTGAAGATAAAATTCAATGATACGGGATAAGCTCATCTGTTTATCAGAAGCATATTTTTTAGCTTTCTCGATAATTTCTTTGTTAAGCTTTAAAGTTAGTTTTGCATCCATCACCTTTAAATTATACGTACAAATATAATTAAACTATCCGTATATTTAAAATTCAGGAAATTGAAAATTTCAAATTCGACTTCGGTTTCAATCCTCTAGCTATTAATCGATTGTAACATTTTCAAATAATCTTCCCGGTAATTCACGAAATCAAGTTCAGAAATATCGATGATTTTCACATTTAAATGATGTTGGGTTTTGATGAATTCTAAATATCCATCATTAATACTCTCTAAATAATCAGATGGAATATTCTGTTCGTATTTTCTGCCGCGCTTTTTGATGTTCTGCAGTAAACGCTCGGTGTTTTGATATAGATAAACGTATAAATCGGGCTTTGCTAAATCTTTGTACATGATATTGAATAACTTCTTGTACAACGAATATTCTTCTTCTTGAAGCGTCACTTTGGCAAAAATTAGTGATTTATAGACATCATAATCGGCGACTACAAAATCGTTAAATAAATCAAATTGGGAAATATCATCTAACAATTGCTGGTATCGGTCGGCTAAAAAAGACATTTCCAACGGAAAAGCATAGCGTGCTTGGTCTTTGTAGAATTTTGGTAAAAATGGATTATCTTTAAAACGTTCAGTAATTAATTTTGCTTTAAAATCTTGTGAAATCATCGTCACCAAACTGGTTTTTCCAGCACCAATATTTCCTTCGATCGCTAAATAATTAAATGGATTTATTTGCTGCTTCGGAATTTCTAGTTCTTCTGCGGTCTTTTCAATTTCAGAATCATCAGGGGTTTCTTCTGCCAACAGTTCCACATTCTTTCTCAATACCGGATGTTGAAAAGTTCCCGCAATATCCTTCAACGGAAACAACACAAATTTACGCTCTGCCATTCTCGGGTGAGGAACTACTAATTTTTCAGAAGAGATGATTTCATTTCCGAAGAAAATAAGGTCTAAATCAATCACCCGGTTTTCGTAAACATCACTTTTAGTTCTTCTTCGGCCCAATACATCTTCAATCTCCAGTAATTTAGTTAAGGTTTCTTCCGCAGAAAAACGGGTTTTCACCGCCAAACAAGCATTCAAAAAATCTTCCCCTTCAAAACCAAAAGCGGGTGTTTTGTAAATGGAAGAAACAGCGGTTACTTCGCCTATTTTCTTAAATATAGCGTGAACTGCTTTTTGCAGAAACTGTAATTTATCGCCTTGATTACTTCCTAAAGCTAAGTATGCGGTGGTAGGGGTTTTCAAAAAAAAGAAAATAAAAATTAGAATTTCACGACAAATTAACTAAAAGAAAAGTATATAAAGTTATTTTTGATGAAAAGAGTATTAACAAATCTGTTCCTTTGAATTTAGAGAAGAAAATTACTGCCTATCGGGTTTATTTAATTTTAGCGGCTTTATTTATTACTTCCTTGGTAGTTTCTAACCTTATTTTTCAGAAATTTTTCTATTGGGATTTTTTCGGATTGTACCGGTTTGAAATTTCGGTGGGGATTTTACCGTATCCCATCACTTTTTTAATTACTGATTTGGTGAGTGAAATTTACGGGAAGAAAAAAGCTAACCAAGTGGTGACTACCGGTATTTTTGCTTCTATTTTTTCATTATTGATTGTTTATACTTCTGCTGCAGTCCCGGCTACAGATTGGTCGCCTATTGGGAATGCGTTATTTTCAAAAGTTTTTGGCAATACGGCCATTGCGGTTTTTGCCTCGATGATGGCGTATTTACTGGCTCAGTATATTGATATTCAGATTTATCATTTCTGGAAAAAGTTAACAAAAGGCAAACATCTATGGCTACGTAATAATTTTTCTACATTTTTATCTCAGTTTGTAGATACGTTTAGTGTTCTCTTTTTACTATGCAGTTTTGGAAAGATAAAATGGGAACTTTTTGGAAGTCTGCTGTTAGGTGGCTTTCTTTTTAAAATACTAGTAGCCATCTGCGATACACCCTTATTGTACTTAGGAGTTTTTATAATGAGGAAGCAATTTAAACTCAAACAAGGTGAAGAATTAATATTAGAACAACAATGAAAAAAGTATTAAAAATAGTAGGGATTGTTATCTTACTTTTAGTGGTTTTAATCATTTTAGCGCCTATTTTATTTAAGGGCCCTATTGAAAAAGCCGTGAAAAATTCCATCAACAAAAGTGTAAATGCTAAAGTTGAATGGGAAGATTTGGATTTAAGCTTATTTAGCAGTTTTCCTGATGCTGAATTAAAACTGAAAAACTTAAGCGTAATCAATAAAGCTCCATTTGAGGGCGACACACTGGCTACAAGTGAAGAATTGGGCTTAAGCTTAGGTATTCCGCAATTATTTAAAGGCGGACCGTACAGCATTAACGAACTGGATTTAAACAATGCATACATCAATATTAAAGTAGATTCGCTTGGAAATGCAAATTACGATATTGCAAAAGAAACTGCTACCGACACTACTTCTACACAAACCGATAGCGGTGGAAGCGGACTTTCCTTAGACATTCAGCATTACGAAATCAATAATTCCCGAATTAATTATTTAGATGAAAGCACCAAAACTTTCTTAAGGATTACCGATTTTAATCACTACGGAAATGGTGACTTTACCGCCGATAAAACCAATTTAGAAACCAATACAGAAGCTATTGTTTCTTTTGAATTGGATAGTGTGAATTACCTCAAAAAAAATAGTGTAAAATTGGATGCCGATTTTGAGATGGATTTGGCCAACCAGAAATATACTTTTTTAGAAAACAAAGCGCTCATCAATCAGTTACCACTAACCTTCGATGGCTTTATAAAAATTAATGACGAAAATCAAGAAATAGACCTTACTTTTAAAACCCCATCGTCTGACTTTAAAAACTTTTTAGCGGTAATTCCTGAGACTTACGCTAAAAACTTAGATGGTGTGCAAACTACCGGCGATTTTACAGTAAACGGAGAAATTAAAGGAATTGTAGATGAAGATCACATCCCAATGATGGATATTGCCATTAAAAGTGATAATGCTTCCTTTAAATATCCTGACCTTCCGAAGAAAGTAGAAGACATTAGTATTGATGCCGTTTTAAAAAATGAAACGGGAATCTTAGCCGATACCTACGTCAATCTAGACAAACTGAACTTCAGAATAGACCAAGATAGATTTGCAGCCAAAGGGAATTTTAAAAACTTAATGGATAATCCGTTAATTAATTTAACCGCTAACGGAACATTAAATTTAGCTAATCTTGAAAAAGCCTATCCATTAGAACTGGATATGGACCTCAACGGAATTTTAAACGCCAACCTTACCACAAATTTTGATATGAATTCTATTGAAAAAGAACAGTATCAAAACGTAAAAAGTAGTGGTCGAGCCAGCATTAGCAACTTTAAATATACTTCGCCCGAAATTCCAAACGATGTAAATATTGCGAAAGCGAGTTTAAACTTCAATACTTCAAAAGTTACTTTAGAAGAAATGGACATCAAATCTGGGCAAACCGATGCAAAAATCACCGGAACGCTTGACAATTTGATGGGTTATTTGTTTTCAGACCAAAAATTGAAAGGACGTTTTAATGTGCAATCGAACACTTTTTCGGTAAACGATTTTATGGTTGCTGAAACTGAAGAAAAGCCAAGCGAAGAAAACAAAGAAAATACGGAAGAAAAAACAGCAACTCCAACGAGTGAAGAAGCTATAAAAATTCCATCGTTCTTAGACGCTAGATTAGATTTTACCGCAAATAATGTTATCTACGATAATTTAACGCTGAAAAATACCAAGGGAGCTTTAGCAATTAAAGATGAAACAGCTTCCTTAGAAAATGTTTCCGCAGATATATTTGGAGGAAATATTGGTATTAACGGAAATGTTTCCACTAAAAATGAAACGCCTGTTTTCGATATGCAACTCAATTTAAACAGAATTGATATTGTTGAATCTTTTCAGAACTTGGAACTTATTCAAAATTTAGCTCCGTTAGCCAAGGCACTCCAAGGAACCTTAAATACTAAAATCAACCTCAACGGTAATTTAACCAAAGAACTAACACCGGTGCTAACTTCGTTAGGAGGAAATGCGTTTGCACAAATATTAAATGCGCAAGTTGATACTGAAAAAACACCGTTATTGTCAAAATTAGACGGTCAATTAAATTTTCTAAATTTAGATAATTTAGCGCTCAAAGATTTAGCCACCAATTTTAAATTCAATAACGGTCAAATTGAAGTCGATCCATTCAACTTCAACATAAAAGATATAGGAATCACTGCTGGCGGAACACATAGCTTTGATAACGATATGAATTACACGCTAAAATTAGACATTCCTGCCAAATATCTCGGCGATGAAATTAGCGGTGGTTTAGCAAGTTTAACGCAAACCGATTTAGAAAATACAAAAGTTGAATTGCCTATTGGTTTATCAGGAAGTTTCAACAACCCGCAGATTAAATTGAATATGAAGCAAGCGGTAACCGAGTTATCTCAACAAATTATAGAAAAACAAAAAGATCGCTTAAAAGACAAAGCCAAAGAAGAAGTAGGCAATAAACTGAAAGACCTTCTAGGTGGCAATCAAGAAGAAGATAATCAAAATGAAAATACTCAAGATACCAATACCCAAGAAGAACCAAAGAGCGACGAAGATAAAGTGAAAGAAGCTGCCGGAAAAGTTTTAAATGGGCTTTTTGGTAAGAAAAAAGATGATAAAAAATAACTTAACACATATTGAATGAGACAGTTAAAAATAACTAAGCAGGTTACTAACAGGGAATCTGTCTCCTTAGACAAATATTTACAAGATATAAGTAAGGAAGAGTTGATTACTGCTGATGAAGAAGTAGAATTAGCTCAACGAATAAAACAAGGCGACCAAATTGCTTTGGAACGCTTAACAAAAGCCAATTTGCGTTTTGTAGTTTCTGTAGCCAAACAGTACCAAAACCAAGGTTTAACCCTTCCCGATTTAATTAATGAAGGAAATGTAGGTTTGGTAAAAGCTGCCAAACGTTTTGATGAAACCCGCGGATTCAAATTTATTTCCTACGCCGTTTGGTGGATTAGGCAATCTATTTTACAAGCGTTAGCCGAACAATCTAGAATTGTGCGCTTACCGCTTAACAAAATTGGAAGCATTAGTAAAATCAACAAAGCTTTTGCAACTTTAGAACAATTTCATCAGCGTCCGCCTACTCCGGAAGAATTGGCCAAAGAATTGGACATGACAATTTCCGATGTAAAACAATCACTTAAAAATTCTGGTAGGCACCTTTCGATGGATGCGCCATTAAAAGAAGGGGAAGACAGCTCTTCCAGTTTGTATGATGTGGTAAAATCTGGAGAATCACCCAATCCCGATGCCGATTTATTGCACGAATCTTTAAATACAGAAATCAATCGTGCTCTAGATACTCTTTCTGAACGCGAAGCCGATGTGATTAGACTATTTTTTGGATTGAATGGGGAGCGTCCCATGAGCTTAGAAGAAATTGGAACTACCTTTGGTTTAACCCGGGAACGAGTGAGACAAATTCGTGAAAAAGGAATAAGAAAATTGCGGAATTCCTCCAAAAACAAGATTCTAAAAAATTATTTGGGTTAAATATTGCATAAATAGCTTTTATTTTCAGTTATTTTCTTTTATTATATATATGTTTGCAAACTGAATTTGCCAACACCGTTTTTGAGCAGTCCGCTCAAAACAATCACATATAGTTTGTTGAAACATTCAGCAACTTTAGAAAGGTTCTAAAGTAATTAACGTTTTAAAATTAATTTATGCTTATAGTAAAAGTAAAAGACGGAGAAAAAATTGAACGTGCTCTAAAGCGTTTAAAAAGAAAGTTTAGAGATACCAAAACACTTCAAAAATTAAGAGACAGACAACAATTTACTAAGCCATCTGTTGCCAGAAGAAAACAAATTCAAAAAGCGGCTTACATTCAGTCTCTAAAAGAACAAGAAGAATTTTAAAATATGCCAACCTTTACCATTTACAATTCTAACCAAAAGCCTAATGAGGCAGAGAAAGAAGAAATGGTAAACTTTCTCCACACTCACTTAGGTGAATACGGAGACCCTAAAGAACATATTTTAAACTGCATTAATTACGCAATTGGAGATTTAGCTAACCAAAATGGCGGATTTGCACTTATTGCGAAAGATGAAGATAAAATTGTAGGCGCTACGATAATCAATGAAACCGGAATGTCCGGGTACATTCCCGAAAACATTCTGGTTTACATTGCAGTGCACGAAGATGCCCGTGGACAAGGTCTTGGAAAACAATTAATGCAAAAAGCTACAGAGCTAACCAAAGGAGATATTGCACTTCACGTAGAACCTGATAATCCAGCAAAGAAACTCTACGAAAAATTAGGTTTTACCAATAAATATCTTGAGATGCGACTAAGCAAATAAGATGCCTGTTCTAGACATAGTCGTATTTGCCATTTACTTACTTTTAGTTTTAGCCATAGGCTTTTATTATTACAAAAAAAATAAAAGTGCACAAGATTACTACGTTGGTGGTCGTGATATGAGCAGTTTTCATATCGGACTTTCAGTGGTAGCTACCGATGTAGGCGGAGGTTTTTCTATTGGCCTTGGCGGTTTAGGTTTTATGATGGGACTTTCCGGTTCGTGGATGCTTTTCACAGGATTTATAGGGGCTTGGTTAAGTGCCGTTTTATTAATTCCAAAAGTTTTAAAACAAGCCCATCAATTTAAATTTTTAACCTTTCCGCAATTGCTTCAAAAAAGCTATGGCAAAAAAGTAGCCCTTACTGCAGGAATTATTTCTTTCATCGGTTATTTAGGTTTTACTTCTTCTCAATTATTGGCAGGAGCGAAACTTGCCGTAGGAACTTTTCCCGAATTAGATTTACTGCAAGCTCTTTACATTATGGGAGCTGTAGCCATCATTTACACCGTTTTCGGCGGAATAAAAGCAGTAATTTACACCGATACTTTTCAATGGTCGGTTTTAATGTTAGGACTAATCGGAATAGGATTACCGATGGCTTATTTTGAATTAGGAGGTTACGATGCCATTCTGAAAGTTCTCCCCGATAAATTTTTATCACTTACCAACGTAGGAATTGTTCAATTTATTAATTGGTTCATTACCATTGTTCCTATCTGGTTTGTAGGAATGACGCTTTACCAACGCATTTATTCTTGTAAAGATGAAAAAACCGCTAAAAAAGCTTGGTACATCGCCGGTCTATTTGAATATCCCGTCATGGCTTTTATGGGAATTTTACTAGGGCTTTTTGCCCGGGTGGGAGCTGAACAAGGACTTTTTGCCGCAGAAGGTTTTGCCAGCGCTGCCAATATGGATCCTGAAATTGGATTACCACTTTTATTAAAAACCATTCTTCCTGCCGGATTAATGGGCTTAATGCTTTCCGCCTACTTTTCAGCAATTATGTCAACTGCCGATAGTTGTTTATTAGCAGCCTCAGGAAATTTTGTAACCGATATTTTAGGCTACAAAGAGAGTAATCCAAAAGCTATAAAAATTTCACAAATCATCACGTTTGCGATTGGTTTTGTAGCAATTTTAATCGCCACGTTTATGACTAGCGTGTTAGATTTAATGCTCCTCTCCTATTCGTTTATGGTTTCCGGTTTACTAATTCCGGTATTGGGCTTATTATTCAGTAATAAACAAAAGCCATTGGCCGCTTTACTTTCCATGTTATTCGGAGGGACTTCTACCTTACTTCTTACATTTTTTGAAATTGAAATTCCTCTTGGCTTCGACCCCATTCTTATTGGGATAATCATTTCACTATTCGTATATTTAGTGATAAAAAAATAAGCTATGGCTTACGTTACCCTAAGCAAATCTTCCTTAGAACATAATTACAAATACTTACAAAACTTATTTGGTGAACACGATATGGATTGGGCGCCGGTTTTAAAGATGCTCTGTGGTAATAAAACCTATTTAGATTATGTATTAAACTTAGGAAAAGAGCAGGTTTGCGATGCCCGATTAGGCAATCTTCAAATCATCAAAGAGTTACATCCTGAAAAGGAAACCATTTACATAAAACCGCCTTCCAAACATAGTATTAAAGACACCATTCAATATGCCGATGTAAGCTTCAACACAGAATATATCACCATTAAATGGCTATCGGAAGAAGCGCAACGCCAAGATAAAATTCATCGAATTATTATTATGATTGAATTAGGCGATTTGCGGGAAGGGATTATGGGAGACCACCTCATCGATTTTTACCAAAAAGTATTTGAACTTCCCAATATTGATGTAGTTGGAATTGGCGCTAACCTTAACTGTTTAAACGGGGTCATGCCCAGTAAAGACAAATTGATTCAACTCAGTTTATATCAACAACTAATTGAAGCGAAATTCGGAAAAAAAATCGAAGGTGTTTCTGGAGGTTCTTCGGTGATGGTTCCGTTATTACTGAAAGGTCAAATTCCTAAAGGCGTAAATCACTTCAGAATTGGAGAAACACTTTTCTTTGGCAGTGACCTTTTTGAAAATTCTACGATTGAAGGAATGGAGGACGATGTATTTCTATTGAATTCAGAAATTATTGAAATTACCGAAAAACCGGTCGTTCCTTATGGAAGAATAGAAAACAATCCTTCCGGGGAGAAAACTGAAATTAATGAAGATGATTATGGCTCCACCCAAAAAAGGGCCATTTTAGATATTGGTTTGCTCGACATTTCTAAAGTCGACTTCCTCTTCCCTATTGATAAAACTTTGGAATTTATTGGAGCTAGTTCAGACATGTTAGTACTCGATGTTTCTCAATCTAAAAAAGACTACAAAATTGGCGACACGATTAGTTTTAAAATGACGTATATGGGCGCACTTCGAGTAATGAATTCAAAGTATATTCAGAAAAGATTAATCGACTAAAATCTGAAGTTCTACTTTGTAACCTTCAGAGCTACGCACATTAAAAACGGTATTATCTTCAAAAATTAAGTATTGTCCTTTTATACCTTTCAATTTCCCTTCATAATCAGGTTTTTTATCAAGGTTGAGACTTTTTAATTTTTTGGGATATTCTAATACGGGAAATTCAATTTCGGTTTCTTTATTGGAAGCTAAATAATATTCGTGCACTTCTTCGGGAAGATATTGCTTTAACTCTTCACGGGTTTCTTCCAAATTTACATCTTCAATCTCATTTTTCAGCATTGTTCTCCAATTCGTCTTATCAGAAATGTGAGGTTTTAAGGCCACTTCTGTAATTCCGGCCAAATATCGATTAGGTACTTCAACAATTTCAATCGCTTCGTGCGCTCCTTGGTCTATCCATCTCGTAGGGATTTGAGATTTTCGGGTTACCCCAACTTTCACGTTACTTGAGTTTGCCAAATAAACAATATGCGGTTGCAACTGTGCTTTTTTCTCATATTCCAAATCACGATCTTCTTCCCCTAAATGCGCTTTACTCAATTCCGGTTTCATAATCCAATCACCGGCACGGGGAGTTTCATAAAAGCAATCATAACAGAAGCCTTGTCTGAAAATCTTCTTGTCTTTGCCACAATTTAAGCACTGATAGCCAATAAAAGTGATACTAATTTTTTTATCCAGTAACTGATTCACGTGAATAAAATCATTTTCAAAAATCATAAAATACTGAACTTTAGACTTTAATTCAGTTTTCATTTTGCGAAGCACACCTTTGTATTGCATAAGAATAAATTTTACCTGAAAGCTTTTGAGGAGCTTAAAATAATTATATTTTTATATTTGGTACAACCCGATTTAAATATACGCGATTAAATGCCAATTCCTATAGTAAATTCCATTGCTTCTTGGTTTTTGAAGAAGCGCATCCACCAGATGGAACTTTTCATGAAATACCCCAACGAGGTACAAAATGAACTGTTGCATCATTTAATCGGGATGGCCAAAAATACCCAAATAGGAAGAGAATACGATTTTAAATCGATAAAGAATTATAAAGATTTTGCAGAGCGTGTTCCTATTCAAACTTATGAAAACGTAGAACCACTCATTGAACGTTGCCGAAGGGGCGAAAACAACATTTTCTGGCCAACGCCTATAAAATGGTTTGCCAAATCTAGTGGAACTACGAACGCCAAAAGTAAATTTATTCCCGTAAGTCCTGAATCCTTGGAAGATTGCCATTATGCTGCCAGTAAAGATTTGCTTTGTCTCTATTTAAACAACAATGAAGAATCCCAATTGTTTACGGGAAAAAGTCTCCGTCTAGGCGGAAGCAAAGAATTGTATCGAGAAAACGGAACTGTGTTTGGTGATCTTTCAGCTATTTTAATTGACAACATGCCTTTTTGGGCAAGTTACAGCAGTACGCCCAACAGCGAAATTTCTTTGATGAGCGATTTTGAAAAGAAAATGCAGGCAGTAGTAGATTGTACCATCAGAGAAAATGTAACGAGTATTGCCGGCGTTCCTTCTTGGATGCTCGTATTGTTGAATAATATTATTGAAACAACTCATAAGTCCAGTTTACTGGAAGTTTGGCCAGACCTGGAAGTTTATTTTCACGGTGGCGTGAGTTTTGAGCCTTATAAAGAACAATACAAAAAATTAATCCCTAGCGATAATTTTAAATATTATGAAATTTATAATGCTTCGGAAGGATTCTTTGCGGTGCAGGATCAGAATTTCAGTAATGAATTATTGTTAATGCTCGACTACGGAATTTTCTACGAGTTTATTCCGATGGATTCTTACGGAAGCCACGAAGAACAAATTATTCCGTTGAGTGAAGTAGAAACGGGAAAAAATTATGCGGTAGTGATTACCACCAATGCGGGATTGTGGCGCTATAAAATTGGAGATACCATTAGATTTACCTCTTTAAATCCTTACCGAATTAAAGTCACTGGAAGGACAAAACATCATATTAATGTTTTTGGGGAAGAATTAATTATTGAAAATGCTGAAGAAGCTTTAAAAAAAGTATCTAAACTTACCGATTGTGAAATTGTGGATTATACGGCAGGACCCATTTTTATGGAAGGTAGCGAAAAAGGCGCACACGAATGGATTATTGAATTTAAAACACCACCTGATAATTTAGCTCATTTTCAAAAGACCTTAGACCAGACGCTTCAAACCTTGAACAGTGATTATGAAGCGAAACGCTTTAACAACACCACTTTAAATATGCTACAAGTAAACCAAGCCAAAACAGGTTTGTTTTACGAATGGTCAAAGAAACACAATAAATTAGGCGGACAACATAAAATCCCTCGACTTTCCAACAAACGCGATTACCTAGAAGAATTGTTAGAAATTAACTCTAATTTATAGTAGAAATAATGATGATACTTTGAATCAACACTTCGGTTCAAGGTGACGATGAGAATAAATCATTTTATTCAACATCTAAAAAAATAGACCTCACAGTTTTTTCAAAACTCGTGAGGCCTATCTATAATATAGTTCAAATTAACTTAAAAATCTTTATACGTCACTTTATCTACTGCTTGAATCGTGGCGTCTAAATCTGCTGTAGAAAGTGCTTCAGAAATAAACCATGTTTCAAAAGAACTGGGCGCAATGTAAACACCGTTTTCCATCATTCCGTGGAAAAATTTCTTGAAGCGTTCATTATTTCCCAACGCAGCAGATTCAAAATCGATCACTGGTTCTTTTGCAAAATGTACCGAAATCATCGAACCTAATTGATTGATGGTATGATCTATTTTATTTCTATTAAGCACGTTTTTAATTCCGTCTCTTAGATACGAAGTTTTTTCATTGATACTATCGAAAATTTCACGTTTTTCATTCAATTCAGAAAGCATCGTTAACCCGGCAGCCATCGCTAACGGGTTTCCACTTAAGGTTCCCGCTTGGTAAACAGATCCGTTTGGTGCTAGGTGATTCATAATTTCATCTCGTGCTGCAAAAGCGCCCACCGGTAAACCACCACCAATTACTTTTCCGAAGGTAACAATATCGGCATTTATGTTGAGTAATTCTTGCGCGCCACCGGGAGCTAAGCGAAAACCGGTCATTACTTCATCAAAAATTAAAAGGATATCATTTTCATCACAAAGTTTACGTAAACCTTCTAAAAATCCTTTTTGTGGTGGAATACAACCCATATTTCCCGCAACCGGTTCTAAAATAACACAAGCAATTTCTCCTTGATTGGCTTTTACCAACTCTTCAACAGAAAGTAAATTATTGTATTGCGCCAATAAAGTATCTTGCGCGGTTCCTTTAGTTACACCGGGACTATTAGGCGTTCCAAAAGTAACGGCTCCACTACCCGCTTGTATTAAAAATGAATCGCTATGCCCGTGATAACAACCGGCAAATTTGATGATCTTATCTTTTTTAGTAAAACCTCTTGCCAAGCGCACCGCGCTCATACAAGCTTCTGTACCGCTGTTTACCATTCTAATTTTATCGATATTGGGCACCATCGAAACCGCTAGTTTAGCGATTTCAGTTTCGATTTCGGTGGGTGTTCCAAAAGAAGTTCCTTTTTTCGTTTTTTCAATGACCGCATTGATTACCGGCTCGTGAGCGTGACCTAAGATCATTGGCCCCCAAGAGTTGATGTAATCGATGAGTTTATTGCCGTCTTCATCATACAAATACGCTCCTTTGGCTTCTTTAATAAAAAGTGGCTCTCCTCCAACTGCGCTAAAGGCACGAACAGGCGAATTTACTCCACCAGGAATGTATTTTTTTGCTTCTTGAAAAAGTTGACTGCTTCTTTGGTATATCATAAATTGTATTTTTGTAATTTGAATATCCGTAAGATATTTTCGTCTTTCCGTATCTGCCTGTCCGGCAGGCGGGCTTGATCTGGAATCTCATAAAGAAATAAAAAGTAAAACCTTTAGGATGAGACCCTGAATCAAGTTTAGCGTGACGAAGCATTTTATGATTTATTACGAATAATCATATTTTTATAAGGACTTCACATAAAGCTTTTGCCCTATAGCAAGATTATTTGATTTTAAATTATTAAGCTTTTTTAATTCTTCTATACTCAATCCATATTGTTTGGAAATACTATACAAAGTATCGCCTTTTTTTACGGTATAGCGAATACTGGTATAATCTACTTTTACTTTATTTTTAGCTTTTCCTTTTCGGTTTCCATTTCCTAAAACTTCATCATCGTATTTGTAAAGCTCGTAACGCTCGATAATACTTATTAATTTAGCAGGATATTTGGGATCGGTAGCATAACCGGCAGATTTTAAGCCGTAAGCCCAAGCTTCATAATCGTCCCGATTCAACTCGAATAAGGAGGCGTATCTTCTTCTATCGGTTAAGAAAAGTGAATGATCCCGAAATGAGTATTTTGGATTGTTATATTTTCTGAAACATTCATCCAATGCGTCATCATCGTGATATACTTTCTCACCTTGCCAGCCATTACATTTTATACCAAAATGATTGTTAGACTTCACCGTTAATTCACCTTGTCCTGCATTTGACTCTAAAACCCCTTGTGCCAAAGTAATACTTGCAGGAATGCCATAAAGCTTCATTTCATCTTTAGCAATGTCTGCAAAATTATAAACGTAGCGTTCTACATTATCTTTAAAAACCGGCGTATTATTCTCTCTTGATTTCTCGGTTTCATTAATTTCCTCAACTTTTTCTTCAGTTACTTTTTTGGGAGCTTTTGTTTTAGGAGGTTTTGGAGGTTCTACCACTTCTGTATTTGCCGCTCCTTTTCGTTTATTATAGCCGTTTACTTTCTTCTTTGCACCACCACACGCAGAAAGCACCAACGCCACTATCACAATACTTGTTACTAATTTTAGTTTCATCACTTAATTAAAGGTAAGTTTTTCTTTGCTAATCGTTTATTCATCCCTTCGATTCCTTGTAGTCCTCCGGTGTGAATCAACAGTATTTTTTTATTATTTAATTTTTCTTTCTTCAACATATCGAAAATCCCATATACCATTTTTCCGGTATAAATCGGGTCTAACGGAATGTTATTTTCTTGCTTAAACTTATTAATAAATTCAATTAACTCCACATTTACTTTAGCATAACCGCCAAAATGATAATCTATTATTAATTGATAGTTATTTTTTTTGGCAAATTTATCGATTTCTTTTTTCAAAAAATCACCTTTTAATGCCGGAAAGCCATAAATTGTTTGATGCTCTTTTGAAGAATTTATTAGACCGGAAATAGTCCCACCGGTTCCCACTGGGCAGCAAATAATATCGAATTGTGTATCTTCTTTAGTTAAAATTTCTTCACAGCCTTTTACGGCTAAATCATTAGTACCACCTTCTGGAACAATAAAACTATCGGGAAACTCTTTTTCAATTGAAGCTAAAAAATCAGTACTGTTTTTTTCTCGGTAAGCAGTTCTTGAAATAAATTTAAATTTCATTCCGCAATCATGGGCAAATTTTAGGGTAGGATTTCCTCCTAGAGTTTTTTCAAGATTTTCACCTAATTCTTCCCCGCGGATAATCCCGACACTTTTAAAACCTTGCTCTTTACACGCCGCGGCGGTAGCTGAAATATGATTTGAAAACGCTCCGCCAAAAGTAACAATAGAAGTTTTCTTTTCTTCTTTTGCTTTCAGCAAATTGTATTTCAACTTTCTAAATTTATTCCCGGAAACAAAAGGATGAAGCAAATCTTCACGTTTGATGTAAAGTTTTGCTTGGGAATTTAGAAACGGATTTTTTATTTTCTGAATTTTGCTGAAATTCATTCCTTCTAATATTAAACAACAAAATTAAAATTTAAACAATCCAGAAGCTTGTTTATTTTAAAATTTCCAAAATTTAATCCTTATTTTTGGGAATAATTATGAGTAAACGCATTCCCATAGAAGAAGGAGATTATTACTTAACCCCGGAGGGTTATCGCTGTTTCACCGAACAATATCATTTAAAGCGTGGCTATTGTTGCAAAAGCGGTTGCAGACATTGCCCTTACGGATATGATAAAAAAACTGAATAGTCTGCAGTTCGCAGTAAACAGTTTGCAGACTTAACATTTAAAATTAAGGATAGATGAAATTTCAAGATTTATTAGCCTATCAAAAATCCATAGAACTTGCTATGAAGGTTTTTAATGTATCTAAGAAATTTCCCAAAGAAGAAATTTACTCATTAACCGATCAAGTAAGAAGATCTTCTAGAAGTGTTACTGCAAATTTAGCTGAAGCCTATCGTAAACGTCCCTATCCTAGACATTTTAAAAGCAAATTAACCGATTGTGATGCAGAAAATGCAGAAACACAAGTTTGGATAGAGTTTGCCTTTCGCTGTAATTATATTAATGAAAATCTTTACCAAGAGTTAACCCAGCGAAGTGAAAAAGTAGGAAAACTCATCAATTATATGATTCAAAATCCGCACAAATTTGGCGTAAAATCATCTCACTGAACACTGAACACTGAACACTGAACACTGAACACTGAACACTGAAAAATAAGTTATGAATTTCAAACAAACCATATTACAAGGAATTCCCAACGAATTACCTCCCAAAAAAGAATACGATACCACTATAAATCATGCGCCAAAGCGAAAAGAAATCTTATCGAAAGATGAAAAGAAATTAGCCTTGCAAAATGCATTACGCTATTTTGAACCTCAACACCACGCTACATTACTTCCTGAGTTTAAAGAAGAGTTAGAAACCTATGGAAGAATTTATATGTATCGCTTTCGTCCCGATTACAAAATGTATGCACGTCCTATCGATGAATATCCGGGAGCAAGTCAACAGGCGAAAGCCATTATGCTAATGATTCAAAATAACTTGGATTATGCGGTGGCTCAGCATCCGCATGAATTGATTACTTATGGAGGCAACGGAGCGGTTTTTCAAAACTGGGCACAGTATTTATTAACGATGAAATATTTAGCCGAGATGACCGATGAGCAAACGCTTGCGATGTACAGCGGTCACCCGATGGGATTATTTCCTTCCCATAAAGATGCGCCAAGAGTAGTCGTTACCAACGGAATGATGATCCCAAATTATTCGCAACCCGACGATTGGGAAAAATTCAACGCGCTTGGCGTTACGCAATACGGACAAATGACTGCGGGAAGCTATATGTATATCGGTCCGCAGGGAATTGTTCACGGAACTACGATCACTGTTCTTAACGGATTTAGAAAAATAAAAAAAGAACCTAAAGGCGGACTTTTTGTTACTTCCGGACTTGGAGGGATGAGTGGCGCGCAACCTAAAGCCGGTGATATTGCCGGTTGTGTAACGGTTTGTGCAGAAGTTAACCCAAAAGCTACCCAAACAAGACATTCACAAGGTTGGGTGAAAGAGGTTATTGAAAATGTAGATGAATTAGTGATTCGAGTACGAAAAGCACAAGAAGATAAAGAAACCATTTCGATCGCCTATGCCGGAAATATCGTTGACGTTTGGGAAAAGTTTGATGAAGAAAATCTGCATATCGATTTAGGTAGCGATCAAACCTCATTGCACAATCCGTGGGCGGGTGGTTATTATCCGGTTGGTCTTTCTTATGAAGAAGCTAATGAAATGATGGCCAATAATCCTGAGCAATTTAAAAAAGAAGTGCAGCGCAGTTTAAAACGACAAGCAGATGCGATCAACAAACATACCGCTAAAGGAACTTACTTTTTTGACTACGGAAATGCGTTCTTACTAGAAGCCTCTCGCGCCGGAGCAAAAATTTATAAAAATAAAAAAGGAGAATTAGTCAGCTCCTCTTCCCTTGGGGAAGAGGCCGGGAGATGGGCCTATCCAAGTTATGTACAAGACATCATGGGACCAATGTGTTTCGATTATGGTTTTGGGCCATTTCGATGGGTTTGTACTTCAGGGAAAGCTGAAGATTTATTGAAAACCGATGAAATTGCAACTTCGGTTCTAGAAGAATTGAAAAAAGACGCTCCGGAAGAAATTCAGCAGCAAATGCAGGATAATATCACTTGGATCAAAGGTGCGCAAGAAAATAAACTTGTTGTAGGGTCTCAAGCACGAATTTTATATGCAGATGCTGAAGGAAGAATTAAAATTGCCAAGGCTTTTAACGAAGCGATTGAAGCCGGTAAAATAGGTCCGGTAGTATTAGGTAGAGATCATCACGATGTTTCTGGAACAGATTCTCCTTATCGTGAAACTTCTAATATTTACGATGGTAGTCGATTTACCGCAGATATGGCGATACAAAATGTTATTGGTGATAGCTTTAGAGGCGCAACTTGGGTAAGTATTCACAACGGCGGCGGCGTTGGCTGGGGAGAAGTGATTAACGGTGGTTTTGGCATGCTTCTTGATGGTAGTAAAGATGCTGCAAGACGCTTAGAGTCAATGCTTTTTTGGGATGTTAATAACGGAATTTCCAGAAGATCTTGGGCTAGAAATGATGAAGCCATTTTTGCTATTAAACGAGCGATGGATAATGAGCCTAATTTAAAAGTAACTCTGCCCAACAAAGTAGACCCGAGCTTGCTAAGTTAACCCTGCGTTAGGGATGGAGCTTTTCGACTACGCTCAAAACAAGCTAATTGTTGAAGCTCTATTGAGATTCCTGTCTACACAGGAATTTGAAAAAGCGACTCGCGAGAGCCCGCCCGAACGCCCTAAAACAATTTGTTATGAAAATAAAAAACTTTTTAGCCCCGTTAGCCTTTTTACTTGTGCTAACTTCATGTAGTTCGGTACGAGTAGCTTCAGACTACGATCGTGAAGCAAACTTTAATAAATACCAAAGTTTTGCATTTTACAAGCCGGGCATTGATAAAGCAGATGTATCCGATTTAGACAAAAAAAGAATTTTACGTGCGATTGAGTCGGAAATGACTGCCAAAGGATTTACCAAATCTGAAAACCCTGATTTGTTAGTGAGTATTTTCACCAAAACCAAAGAGAATGTAAACATCTACCAAAATAACTTTGGTTGGGGTTACGGCTGGGGCTGGAACCCTTGGTACTGGGGTAATGGTTACAACACCGTTTCAAGAACTACAGAAGGTACTTTGTATATTGACTTAATTGATGCTGAATCGATGGAATTGGTTTGGCAAGGAATGGGAACGGGAGCGCTAACGATGGATATGGATGATAAAATTGAACGTATTAATGAAATGGTTCAAAAAATTATAGAACGCTACCCACCGGGAAGTGAAAAGAAATAGAAAATTTACGCGAACTAAAAATAGCCTTGGATTTCCCAAGGCTATTTTTTTATACTATTTTTAGCCCGTGATATAATTAACCATGGAAAATATATTTGACGTTGCTGTGATAGGAAGTGGCCCTTCCGGTGCTTCTGCCGCCTACGAATTGACAAAAAATGGATTAAAAACCATACTTATTGAAAAAGAGACGCTACCTCGTTACAAAACTTGTGGAGGAGGTTTTGTCTATCGTGGGTTAAGAAATATGCCTTTTTCGGTAGAAGAAGCTATCGACATTAAATTTGATGAGGTAAATATTTTATTCGATAAAAATCTATCCTTCAACACAAAACGGGAAAAACCCATTATTAGCATGGTAATGCGTGATCAGTTTGATCATCTTATCGTGAAAGAAGCACAAGCAAAAGGTGTTGAATTATTTCAAAATGCTAAAGTTGAAAATTTGGTTTTCAATGAAAATTATACACAAATAGAAACTTCCCGAGGAAACATTAATGCTAAATTTATTATCGCCGCCGATGGAGCATTGAGCGCCACGGCAAAGTTGGCCGGATGGGGAGAAACCCGAACCATGTCTCCAGCTTTGGAATATGAAATCACCGTGAGTGACGAGACTTTTAAGAAATTGGCTGGATCGGCCAGGTTTGATATTGATATCGTGCCACACGGATATGGATGGTGTTTTCCTAAAGCTAATCATCTATCAGTAGGAGTAGGAAGTTTTATGAAAACCAAAAAAAAACTCAACCTAAAAGCAGATTATCAAACTTATTTAAAAAACTTAGGTATTGAAGAAGTTCTTCACGAAGAAGCACACGGATTTATAATTCCAACTTCTCCACGAAAAGACGGTTTTGTAAAAAAGAATGTTTTTCTTACAGGGGATGCGGCTGGCTTTGCAGACCCTATTACTGCTGAAGGGATTTCAAATGCAATCGCCAGTGGAATGATGGCAGCTCAAGCTATAGTTGAGAGTAAATTAGACGTAAAACACGCTAAAGAATTATATCTCCAAAAACTAAATGAAAAGCTACTTCCTGAATTGGAAACAGGAACAAAATTGGCCAAATTGTTCTATGGTCAGAAAAAATTACGAAACATTTTACTGAAAAAACACGGACGGAGAGCTGCAGAATATATGACCAATATTTTTATGGGCGATAGCACTTATCCTAAAAACTTTTATGCGGAAGTGAAGAAAAAATTAAAACTTCCGTTTTAAAAATTAAAAAACCTGACCTAACTTTTGCAAGGTCAGGTTTAAGACAAATCAATAATTTAACAGCTCTTCAATTTTCTTTTTCACTTTTGCTGTTGAAGGAATCATGGTTTCTTCTAATGTAGAGTTTAACGGAATTGCCGGCATATTTTCTGAACCGATTGTCATGACCGGAGCGTCTAAATATTTAAAACATTCTTCCTGAATTTTCCCGGAAAGTGCTCTGGCAAACGTGTTGTTGGAAGGTTCTTCTGTCACGACTAAACATTTACCACATTTCTTTACCGATTTCATTATAGTTTCTTCATCGAGCGGAGCAAGTGTTCGTAGATCGATCACTTCAATTTGGTCTTGCATTCCTAATTCTTCAGAAGCGTTCATTGCCCAATGCACGCCCATTCCGTAAGTCACAATAGAAATGGTTTCTTTTTCTTCTTGCTTCCAGATTTCTTGTAAAACCCAAGCTTTCCCAAATGGCAATACGTAATCTTCTGCAGGCTCAATAGACGTTGCTCCTTTAGTACCGGGAACTTTACTCCAATACAAACCTTTATGTTCAAAAATCACCACCGGATTCGGATCGTGATAAGCAGCTTTCAATAATCCTTTTAAATCGGCTCCGTTGCTTGGATACGCAATTTTAAGTCCGCGAATATTGGTCACCACACTTTCTACCGAAGAAGAATGATAAGGACCACCACTACCGTAAGCACCAATCGGCACTCGCAAGACCATCGAAACCGGCCACTTACCGTTCGACAAATAGCAACTTCTACTTACTTCGGTAAATAATTGATTGAGTCCCGGCCAAATATAATCGGCAAACTGAACTTCAACAATCGGCTTTAAACCAACGGCACTCATCCCAACCGTTGAACCAATAATAAATGCTTCTTGAATAGGCGTATTAAAAACTCGGTTATCACCAAATTTTTGAGCTAAAGTTGCGGCTTCACGAAAAACGCCACCCAAACGACCACCCACATCTTGACCGTATAACAAGCTGGTTTTATCGTCGTACATAATCTCTTCAATGGCGTGTAACGCACAATCGACCATCACTACTTTTTCGCCACCTTCCGGAGAACGTTCTCCTTTTTCTTCGGTAATCGTTGTGGGTGCAAAATCGTGTGTAAATAAATCTTTCGGTGAAGGGTCTTCGGCTTTTTCAGCTTCAGCATAATCTTCTTTCACTTTCACACGAGCCAAAGCTTCAATGGCTTCCAATTCATCTTCGGAAAAGCCATTTTCAGCTAAATATTTTTTCATCTTCGGAAAAGGATCGCGCGTTTTTGCTTCTTCTAAATCGTCGCGATAAAATTCCATTCGAACTCCTGAAGTATGATGATTTAATAACGGAACTTTTGCGTGAATAAGCATTGGTCTTCGTTCTTCCCGAATTGTTTCAATCGCATTTTTGACCGTGCTGTAACTTTCTTCAAAATTGGTTCCGTCAATCGAAATTGCTTCTAAACCATTAAAGCCTCTAGCATATTCGGCAGCATTTTGTGCTCGGGTTTCTTTCTCGTTCGCAGAAATATCCCAACCATTATCTTGCACGACGTACAGAATAGGTAATTTCTTCAACACCGCCATTTGAAAAGCTTCTGCCACTTCTCCTTCGGTTACACAAGCGTCACCGAGTGAGCAAACCACGACCGGCATATTCCCGTGTAGACGGGAATCTTTACCTTTATTGTTTGATGGATTTGCTAAAAACCCATATTTCTCGTCTTCCTCGAAGAGATTACCGTTTTCGCGGTAATGCATTCCCATCGCGACTCCCGTAGCCGGGATAGCCTGCATTCCTGTGGCTGAACTTTGATGCGGAACTTTAGGTTTATCGTCATCCCGCAAACTTGGATGCGAATAATAGGTTCTTCCACCGGAAAAAGGATCGTCTTTTTTGGCAAACAACTGCAACATCAAATCTTTGGGTTCCATCCCGATCGATAATAAAATGGAATCGTCTCGGTAATACGGAAATACATAATCTTGCGGTAACAACTGCATCCCCACTGCGGTTTGAATGACTTCGTGGCCGCGCGAGGTTGCGTGTACATATTTAGAAACTACCTTAAAGTTCTCTTCGTATAACTCGGTCATCGCCTTAGCTGTACAAAGTGTTGAAAATGCTTTTTTGAGAATATCTTTAGTTATTTTCATAGATTAATTTTCTGATTTCACGCAATGTGCGCAAAGTTTTTCGCAAAACTCGCAAAGAATATTTATAAGTTATTTACTATTCGATGAATACCGTTTTTGAGAATTTTTGTATTGAAGTTTATTAATAATCCTAATTTTTTATTTGATAGTTTTAAATAAGTTAAAAGCTGTGCATAATGAACAGGAGCAAGATTTTCTAATGATTTAATTTCAAGAATCAATTTGTTTTCAACAACCAAATCTAACCTATAACCAACATTCATTTTTATATCTTTGTAAATAAATGGCATAGGGACTTGTTGTTCTACTGTTAAACCTGCTTGTTCCAAGTCATATTTCAAAGCACATTCATAAGATGATTCCAATAGACCTGGGCCTAAATTTCTATGTAATTGAAGTGCGATTCCAATTACTTTATATGAAATTTCATTTTCTGTCATCTTGGTACTTTGCGTTCTTAGCGTCTATATTTCTTTGTGGACTTTGCGTGAAACAAATTTCTTTAATATTTCTATTTTTTAAATGTTATGGATCAAAAAGTCTTTTCAACATCAAAATCTTCAAAATAATCGGCGACTCTTCTTAAGAAACTTCCGCCCAAAAAACCATCGACAACACGGTGATCGAACGATAACGATAAATACATCATTTGTCTGATCTCAATTTTATCGCCATCTTCATACTCCATCACTTCTGCTCGTTTCTTGATAATTCCCGTAGCGAGAATAGCGACTTCCGGCTGATTAATAATGGGTGTTCCCATCAAACTTCCAAAAGTTCCTACATTAGAAATAGTGAAGGTACTTCCGCTGGTTTCGTCGTGTTTTAATTTATTATTTCGTGCTTTTTCGGCCAGCGCATTTACTTCCGCAGCGATCGTTTTCAAGTCTTTATGATCGGCATTTTTCACCACGGGAACAATTAAATTTCCGCTAGGTAAAGCCGTTGCCATTCCGATATTGATATTCTCTTTTACAATGATACTTTTCCCATCGACCGAAACATTGATCATCGGGAAATCTTTTACCGCTTTTGCTACTGCTTCAACAAAAAGTGGCGTGAACGTAAGTTTTTCTCCGTACTTCTCCTGAAAAGCCTTTTTATTCGCATTACGCCAATTCACCATATCTGTTAGATCGGCTTCTACGTAAGCGGTTACGTGTGGCGAAGTATGTTTTGAAAACACCATATGATCGGCAATCATTTGGCGCATACGATCCATCTCGACAATTTTACCTTTTCCTTTATCTAATTTTAAATTAGGCACTTGAAACCCTGAAGATTCGGGAACAGGTTGTGCAAATTGTGCCGAACGACCTTCTTCTATGTATTTAAAAATATCGCTTTTTCGTAATCGACCGTCATTTCCTGTTGCCGGGATTCTTGCCAACTCTTCAAAACTAATGTGATGTTGCTTGGCAATACTCACCACTAAAGGTGAAAAAAATGTATTTTGATTTGCATTCAACGTATAACTTGATGAATTCGAAGTTGAAGCAGTTTGCTTTTTAGGTACTTTCGGAGCCGGTTTTTGAGAAGTTTCTTTTGCTCCATCTTTTGATGCTGAAGGAGTCGGTTTTTCTTTAGAAGCTTTTACTTCGCCTGCTTGCATCTTGGCAATTACCTGCCCGACTTTCACCACTTGATCGGGCTCGACTAAAAGCTGAGTGATCGTTCCTGTTGCCGGCGCCGGAACTTCAGAATCTACTTTATCGGTAGCTACTTCAAGAATGGTTTGGTCTTGCTCTACTTCATCTCCTACCGCAACCGACCAGCTAATTATCGTTCCTTCTTCTATACTTTCTCCCATCTTGGGGAGTTTAATTTCAATTTCTTTCATTACTGAATATTCCTTTTTTGGAAATTGCTCTTCAAATTTAATCTTATTTTTCCCTAAACTCGTTTAAGGTTTGGTAAAAATTCTCTTGTTCGGGACGATCTTTAGGAATTTCTCGTAAAGGTTCAACCTCGCGTAAACTTTCGTAACAATCTGCCGGTAAACGTTGATAGAGTTTTGTTCCTGATGTTTTCCAGGCAATCATTTCATCAGAGACTTCTTTAATAATTTTTGCAGGATTGCCAACGACCAGACTTCTCTTTGGAATTTTGGTTTCTGCTTTTACAAATGCCATCGCACCGACGATAGATTCATCACCAACTTCAGCATCATCCATAATCACTGAATTCATCCCGATCAAGCAGTTTTCGCCTAAATTTGCGCCGTGAATAATAGCTCCGTGACCTACGTGCGCTCCTTTTTTGAGCACAATACTTTTGCCGGGGAACATATGAACGGTACAATTTTCTTGTACATTAACGCCATCTTCTAAAATTATTTCTCCCCAATCGCCACGAATTGCCGCTCCCGGACCAATATAACAGTCTTTCCCAATAATCACGTTACCGGTTACTGCCGCCAACGGATGCACAAAACTGCTTTCGTGAATGACGGGGATGTGGTTTTTGAATGAATAGATCATTTGTACTATTCCTGCGGAGGCAGGAATCTTATTATCGTTTAACTTTATTCTCTTAATATAGATTTTTTATAATCTAGATTCCAATTTTCTGAAATATCAATCCAATTAGGATTCATTTCTTCAATTAATTTAATTTTCCAATCTCTTTTCCACTTTTTAAATTGCTTTTCTCGCTTAGTTGCTTCTGCTCCATCTTCAATTTCCTCTAGATAAGCAAGCTTATCACAATTGTATCTTGCAGTAAATGATTTAGAATAAATTTTCAATTTATGCTCTTTTACTCTTTCTTCTAAATTATCGGTAACACCAATATACAAAACGCCATTTGGTTTGTTTGTCATAATATAGATGTACCAAACTTCATTCATTTAAAATCAAGATCAAAGAGATTCCTGCCTGCGCAGGAAATTTATTTATACTTCTCCAACTTCTTTTTCGTGAACTCACTTAAAACCAATCGCCCGCTAATTTTTGCGCGTTCGTTAAGCAATTCATCCCAATCTTCGGTTCCGCGCCAAAACATTTGTTTCATTTCTTTAACGGCTTCCGGATTGTAGCTACATAAATTTTTGGCAAAGGCTTCAATCGCTTCATCTAATTCTTCTGTAGTATCGTAAACTTGTGCGTATAAGCCTTTTTGTTGCGCCCATTCTGGGGAATAGAATGAATTCGCATCAATTGCGATTTGCGACATTCCGCTGACGCCTAATTTACGCTCTACTGCCGGACCGACTACAAACGGACCAATACCAATATTCAATTCGCTTAATTTGATCGCTGCAAATTTGGTGGCCATACAATAATCCATTGCCGATGCCAAACCTACGCCGCCGCCAACGGTTTTACCTTGTACGCGACCAATAATAAATTTCGGACATTTACGCATCGCATTGATCACGTTGGCAAAGCCCATAAAGAATTTTTCTCCCGTTTGCTCATCATTGATCGAAATGAGTTCTGTAAAACTTGCTCCGGCGCAAAATGTACGGTTTCCGCCAGATTTTAAGATGATCACTAAAACCTCATCATTTTGACCAACTTCTGTAATCGTATCGGCTAATTGCGCCAAGATTTTTCCCGGTAAACTGTTATGCGCCGGATGAAAAAACTCGATCGTGGCTACATTATTTTCAATATGCTTTTTTACGTATGCTTCTTCTGTACTCATAAAATCGCTTTTTGTATTTATATTTTTTGGTGTTTCCCTGCGGGTCGGGCTACCTGCCTGCCGGCAGGCAGGTTCGTTTCAATTCCTCAACTTGCTATCGCAAGTCTGCGGGATTTTCACTGCTATCCCTAACACATTTACTTTTCTAATAATCCAAACTGATCGAAATGGTGATTAATATGCTTTCTGTGCAATAACTTCCATTCGAATTTGTTCAGCTCGCCAAACACGGCATTTTTCGTAATTGCTTCCGGATGTTCCTGAAAGTAATTCTCGTATTGCGCTTTGGCTTCTTTCAATTTTTGTTTTGCAGTTGCTAGATCTTCGTGTTTCAACTTAAATAATTCACCTTCTTTATAAAATGGGAAATTGAAATTCTTAGGCATCGGTTGATAATTCCATAAAGTTTCTTGTACCATTTCCAATTTATCTTCCGGAGTAGCAATTTCAAAATCCTGTATTTCTCCGGCAGCAATTCGGTAGCTATCTTCCAAATGCTCCACCATATGTTGTGGTGTCATGATTCCCCAAGCCGGTTGAGTTTCTTCCGTTAAACTATTCAAGGCTTTTTCAAAAATAGCATCGGTAATTTCTGTAAACGTGGTTTGCTTTTTCTGCACCATCGTTAAAATAGTAGCAATTGCCACTAGCTTCTCCTCTTCTTCCGTAGCATTTACATCAAAAACTTCGACGTACCATTTTACGATCCCGCTTGGTAATTCTTTTCCTTTTTGATCACGATCTACTTTTTGCTTACACGTTAATCGAACATTGATCGTATCGTTATGATATAGCGGACGCAAAAATCTAATCTCTTCTAAACCATAATTTGCCGCTACCGGACCTTTATTTGGATAGACAAATAATCCTGCCGCTGCCGAAATGATAAAATATCCGTGCGCGGTTCTCTGCTCGAAAATGCTTCCTTCTAACGAAGTAATATCGGTATGCGCATAGAAATGATCCCAGGTTAAATTTCCGAAGTTGATAATATCGGTATCGGTAAGCGTTCGGTTATGCGTTTGTAACGACATTCCCGGTTGAATATCCTCCCAATGATACGCAAAAGGATGTTTTTCAGCTTCTTTATAATCTGCATTGGGTTGATAAATTCCTGTAATTTCACTAATAGTCGTTGGCGATCCTTGAATCGCACAACGCTGCATATAATGTTTGATACCGCGTTTACCACCCATTTCTTCTCCGCCACCGGCACGTCCCGGACCACCGTGAATAAGATTTGGTAACGGCGAACCGTGACCGGTACTTTGCTTTGCGCTTTCACGATTTAATACTAAAATACGACCGTGATGCGTGGCAGCTTTTACGGTATATTCCACTGCAATTTTATTATCATTCGTTACGATAGAACTTACTAAAGAACCTTTTCCTTTTCGAGAAAGCTCGATCGCTTCATTTAAATCTTTATACGGCATAATCGTACTTACCGGACCAAAAGCCTCGGTGATATGCGCTGCTTCATTGCTGAAAGGATCATCCTCTCGAAGTAAAATAGGTTTAATGAAAGCACCTTTTTCAAAATCGGCTCCTACCGCTTTACCGCCTTCAAAATCTCCATAGACAATATTTGCCGTTTTGGTTATTTCTTGTACTTGGTTTTTAACGCTTTCTACTTGTTTTTTATCGATCAAGGTTCCCATTCTCACCTCTTTTAAGCGAGGATCACCATAGGTAACTTTATCGAGTGCTTGCCCTAAAGCGATTTGAACGTCTTCCACTAAATTTTCAGGAACGATAATTCTACGGATGGCGGTACATTTTTGTCCGCACTTTACCGTCATTTCATTTCGAACTTCTTTGATAAAAAGGTTGAATTCTGGCGTTCCGGGAACAGCATCTTCACCTAAAATACAAGCGTTAAGAGAATCGGCTTCCATCGTAAAAGGTACGGATTCTTCAATTAGTCGTGGATGCGTTTTTAATTTTCGACCTGTTGCTGCAGAACCCGTAAAAGTCACCACATCTTGAGATTCTACGGTATCGAAAATATCTTTTTTGGTTCCGCTAATGAGTTGTAAAGCGCCTTCCGGTAAAATTCCGGAAGCAATGATTACTTTCACGACCGCTTCTGTTAAATAGGCACTTTGCGGTGCAGGTAATACGACTGCCGGCATTCCTGCCATCCAATTGACCGCACATTTTTCTAACATTCCCCAAACCGGGAAATTGAATGCGTTGATATGAACAGCAACTCCATTTTTAGGCACCAAAATATGATGCGCCATAAATTTACCGCCACGTGAAAGATCGATCGGTTCCCCTTCTACATCAAAAGGTTGGTTGGGGAATAATTTACGAAGCGAAGCATTGGCAAAAAGATTTCCAAAACCACCTTCAATATCGATCCAACTATCAATTTTGGTACAACCACTTCGGTAACTTATTTCATAAAAAGAACGTTTATGTTTTTGTAGATGAAATGCCAACTTCTTCAACATATTACCACGTTCTTGGAAAGTCATTTTTCGAAGCGCTTCTCCTTTTACTCTTCCGTACTGAAGCACTTCAGGAGCATCAATTCCTTCTGTGGTCACGTTGGTAAAATGTTCTCCGCTTACCGAATCTAGAATCGGAGTTCCTTCTCCCTGACCGTCGACCCATTGGCCTAAAATATAGTGTTGTGTTTTTTGCATTCTTTCTAATGTTTTATTGTTGACCTCTCGACTCCGCTCGAGGTGACATAATGAACTTCAAAATCCTTAACTAAGCAGAAACATTTTCAATGACTGCTGCATAACCTTGGCCAACGCCCACGCACATCGTGACTAAAGCGTATTTTTTACCTGTTAATTGTAATTCTAAAGCTGCTGAATGTGCTAATCTTGTTCCGGTAACTCCTAGCGGATGCCCGATCGCGATTGCTCCACCATTTGGGTTTAACCTTGGATCGTCGTCTTTTAAACCCCATTCGCGAATACAAGCTAAGGCTTGCGCTGCGAAAGCTTCGTTAAGTTCGATCACATCCATATCATCCATCGTTAAGCCTGCTTTTTCTAGTGCTTTGTTGGAAGCTTGCACGGGACCAATGCCCATAATTCTTGGTTCTACTCCAACCACAGCAGAACTTACTATTTTTGCCATCGGTTTTAGACCGTATTTTTCTACCGCTTTTTCTGAAGCCACAATCGTTGCTGCTGCGCCATCATTTAATCCTGAAGAATTTCCTGCGGTTACGCTACCACCTTCTTTACGAAAGGCAGGACGTAATTTTGCTAAAATTTCTTTGGAAGTAGTAGGTTTGATAAATTCATCGTTACTGAACTGAATTGGGTCTTTTTTTCGTTGCGGAATTTCTACCGTTACGATTTCTTTTGCCAAGCGACCATTTTCTTGGGCTTTGGTCGCTTTCATCTGACTCCAATACGCAAAAGCATCCTGATCTTCTCTTGAAATTTTATATTTATCGACGAGGTTTTCTGCGGTCATCCCCATCCCATCGGTGCCGTACATTTCGTGCATTTTCGGATTAACAAAACGCCAACCAAAACTGGTATCGTACATTTTTGCATCGTTCCCAAAAGCACTTGAAGGTTTAGCGATCGCGTAAGGACCACGCGTCATATGTTCTACTCCACCAGAGATAAACAAATCTCCGTCACCGGCTTTGATCGCACGATTGGCGTGAATAATGGCTGAAAGTCCGCTACTGCAAAGTCGATTCACCGTTTCTCCTGGAACAGAATGTGGCAAACCTGCCAACAAAGAACACATTCTAGCGACGTTTCTATTATCTTCTCCCGCTTGATTGGCACAACCTATAATTACATCGTCGTAAGCTTCTTTAGGAATATTCGGATTTCTTTTGACGATTTCTTTGATGACCAAAGCTCCTAAATCGTCGGTTCTTACAGGAGATAAAGTTCCTTTATAATTTCCGATAGGAGTTCTGATTCCGTCTATAATATATGTATTCATTTCTCTCTTCTTTTTATGTTTTTGCGCAAGGGATAGCAGCGGCATCCTTTTTTGTTGTGCTTCGACAAGCTCAGCATGACAACAAAAAAGATATAGCGAATAGCCCGACCCGCTAGGGTTGCGCCCTTATTATTTTAAAATTACACTTCAGCAAATTGAGTGTTGCATTTGTTTATTCCCATTTTGCACTCGTTTTATAGGTAACGCCTTTAAAAAGTGCGACTAATTGATCTTCTTTTTTGACCTCGACAATGTAAAAACCTAGTTTATTTTTTTGACTTTTCACGTCTGATTCTGCCACAATCACATCGCCTTCTTCGAGTGCTTCAACGTGATTGATCGAAGTTTCGATAGAAACGGCTTTATTGCCGTAGGTATTTGTAGCAAAGCCAAACGCGGTATCTGCCAGTGAGTACGTGATGCCACCGTGTGCTTTTTTCATGCTATTGAGCATTTCTTTTCTGACCGTCATTTTTACCTTGCAATAGCCTTCGCGAACCTCAACAATTTCGATACCGAGCCATTGACTAAAAGCGTCGAGGGAAAGCATCTTTTTAGGGATTGTCTCTGAGTTAGTTAGTTGATTAGTTTTTGAGTTACTTTTCATCCATTCTCTTTTTCAAATAATTTTTATATGAAGTGAGCATTTTCGAAATTTCTGTTATTTTTTGTCTGTTTTTCTCATCCTTTTCTTTGGAAATAAAATTTCTCCTTACTGCTTTCGTACTACATACAACACATTCGTGAGCACTATCCCAAGCCATCTGTAAATATCTATTAAAGTTAGGATATGTACTTGATGAGCCTTCAGCAATATTTAAAGCTATTGAGTCTGCGGCACGAATGAATTGAGAAGCTAAACGATAAGTTTCTTCTTTTGGAAAATCATTAATCTGATCGTAAACCAAATCTCCAAAATCCAAGGCTTTTTGATACATTGTTAATTCTTCGAATTTGAAATGATATTTACTCATAGTTGTAATTTTATTCTCATTACTCATCAACTCAAAGACTCACTAAAACCTATTACCTTCACGTGCCATTTTTCTTAATAATGGGCTGCAACGGTAACGATCTTCGTGGTATTCTTGATAGAGTTCATCTATTTTTTGAACGCACCAATCGATTCCTTTTTCGTTGGCCCAGGCTAACAATCCTTTTGGGTAATTTACGCCTTTGGTCATCGCTAGGTCGATATCTTTTGCAGTTGCGATATTTAAAAATAATGCGTCTGCGGCTTCGTTGATAAGCATCACTAAAATGCGATCGAGAATTTGTTGTGAAAGCTTTGAATTGCCAGACTTCTCGACTCCGCTCGAAGTGACAGGCTTCCCATCTTTATATTCATAAAATCCTTTTCCGGTTTTGCGACCTAAGTAACCGGCTTCTTTTAAACGTTTCTGAGTAAAAGAGGGTTTGTAGCGCGGGTCGTAGTAAAATTCTTTAAACACCGTTTCGGTTACAGTGTAATTTACATCGTGGCCTATAAAATCCATCAACTCGAATGGTCCCATCCGAAAACCGCCGAGTTCTTTTAGTGCTTGATCTATGGTTGGGATATCGGCTTTTCCTTCTTCGTAAATTCTTAAAGCTTCTCCGTAAAATGGTCTTGCGACGCGATTCACGATGAAACCCGGCGTATCTTTGGCAAGCACACCCACTTTTTTCCAATCGGCTATAATTTGAACGACTTTTTCTTTGACCGCCTCGGAAGTTTGCACGGCCGGAATAATTTCTACCAACGGCATTAATGGCGCCGGATTGAAAAAATGAATTCCGATCACACGCTCTGGATGCTGCAAAGCGGAAGCTATCGAAGCGATCGATAACGAACTGGTATTGGAAGCGATAATGGAATCTTCTTTTTGACAAGCTTCTAACTCACGAAATACTTTTTGTTTGATATCGAGATTTTCAATAATCGCTTCGATGGTTAAATCGGCATCGGCTAACTCTTGAATTGAATTTACATAACTGATATTTCCTTGAATTCTGTTTTTTTCAGCTTCGTCGATTCGTTCTTTTTCGATAAGACGTAGTAAAACTTTATTGAGTTTCGCTTCGCTTTTTGCTAAAGCTTCTTGATTGGTATCGTAAACTTTCACTAAACAACCGGCGGTGGCTGCTACTTGTGCAATTCCACTTCCCATTGTTCCGCTACCTATAATTCCGATGGTCATATTGATTTGTGATTTATAAGATTGAGGATTAACGATTTTTGATTATTTTTTTGCATTTAGTTTAGAAGTTGATGTTTTTACACTAATCACAAAAATGGAAATAAGCTCATTATTCTCTTTTAATAATTTATCAATACTTTCTACATTTGAGACTAGTTTTGCTCCCTTTTGAATTTTTAGATTGATCAAGCATTCTCTAAGTTCTTTTAAGCAAATTTTCATTTTATGAAGGAAATCACGAGTAGACTCGGCACTTCTAGCTTCACCATAATTTAACGCGGAAGCACTCGCAGATCTAATTAACTGCTTAGATAAATAATCTCCAGCAAAACTTTTTTCAATTGTTTTACAGAATATAATTGTATCTATAGCAAACTGAATGAGTCTATCTTCTAATTCAATAGGTTTCATAATTTCTTATTTCACTTAACTCATAACAACAATCTAAAATCAAAATTCTATAATCGTTAATCTATTCTCCTTTAAAATTTGGTTTTCTTTTTTCGATGAAAGCATTTACGCCTTCTTTGTAATCTGCTGTGGAAGCGGCTTCGATCTGATTTTTAGATTCTAATGCTAATTGCTCTTCCAAATTATTGGTTAATGATTGATTGAGTGCTTCTTTGGTTAAGGCCAAAGCTTTGGTTGGCATTTTAGCTAATTGCGCTGCTATTTTCCAGGTTTCTTCTTCGAAAGATTCTGCTGAAAAATAGTTGTAGATCATCCCTAAGCGTTCGGCTTCTTCCGCAGAAACTTTATCGCCTAACATCGCTAAGGCTGATGCTTTTTGAAAACCGATCAATCGCGGTAAAAAGAAAGTACCTGCACTATCGGGAATTAATCCTATCTTACTAAAAGCCTGAATAAATGCCGCGTGTTCTGAAGCAACGACAATATCGCAAGCTAAAGCAATATTAGCTCCGGCTCCAGCTGCAACTCCATTAACGGCTGCCACAATTGGTTTTTCAATTCTTCTTATTAGCTGAATAATGGGATTGTAATGCTCTTCTAGAATAGATTTGAAACCGGGATTTAACTCCGGATCGGTGACTTCTTTTAAATCTTGACCGGCGCAAAAGGCTTTACCATTTCCGGTTAATAAAATGGCGCGTACTTCTTTATTCGATGCGCAACTTTTCAATTCGTCTTGAAGCGAGAAAGCCATTTCTCGATTAAAGCTATTGAAAACTTCTGGTCGGTTAAGGCTTATTTTGGCTACTTGATCTTTTATTTCAACTTGAATGCTTTTGCTCATTTTCTTTTATAAAAAGATTCCTGCCTACGCAGGAATTATATTAAACATTTAAAATAGTCAAACGGTTCTTGGCAATCGTTACACTTAAACAAGGCTTTACACGCTGTGGAACCAAACTGACTTACCATTTGTGTATTTTTAGATTTACAATTGGTGCATTTTACGACTTGAGTTTCTCCCAGCAAGGCTTTTTTATCGGCGCTGGCTTCTAAAGGAGCCGCAATGCCGTAATCTTCTAAAGCTTGTCTTCCCTCCTCGGTAATCCAATCGGTTGACCAAGCGGGCGATAAAATTAAATCGACTTTCGCCTCGTAACCGGCTTCTAAAAGAGCGGCTTTAATATCGTCGCCAATTACATCCATTGCCGGACAACCACTATAAGTTGGGGTAATTTTTACTTCGGCAATTCCGTTGTTGAATTCTGCGGAACGAACGACTCCCAAATCGATGATCGACAGCACAGGAATTTCAGGATCCGAAACTTGCTTGAGTATCGGTTCTAATTCTGCTGAAATATGTACTTTTTCTTCGATCATTTTTTATTTGGTTTCCATTTAAGATGTGATGCTGAATCGAGTTCAGCATGATGAACTTTTCAAAATTCTAATACTTCGACAAGCCTGCCTGCCGGCAGGCAGGCTCAGTGTGACGTCTTCAGTTTGAATCTACTCCGTGTAAAAAGAGATTCATGCCTGCGCAGGAATTTACCACTTCATCCCGGGATAGGTGCGTTGCATATATTGCATATCGCTCAGCAAATAGCCCATATGTTCTGAGTGAATCCCTTTTTTGCCGCCTTCCTGAAAAAATTCTAATTCCGGTTTTTGCAAAGTGGCTTCTTCTAAAACTGCTGACACGTTTTCTAGGTATTTTGCTTTTATCCTATCAGTTTCTACACCAATCCCTGCTTTTATCGCTTCTAGATCGGCATCGGTTTTTTGAAAAAGCTCTTCAGTGAATCGCCACAGATCGTTAATAGCTAATTGAATTTTTCGTTTACTTTCTTCGGTTCCGTCACCCAAACGCTTCACCCAATCTGAAGAAAATCTTCTGTGATAGCTTACCTCTTTTAAACTTTTCTTCGCGATGGCTACCAAGGTTTCATCTTTGCTGTTTTGCATTTCATTCAGCAATAAAAAATGAAAATGATCGAACAAAAATTGACGTGCGATCGTATACCCAAAATCACGATTTGGTTGTTCTACCAACAATACATTTACATATTCTCGCTCGGTTCGTAAAAATGCAAAATCGTCTTCGGTTTTATCTTCTTCAGAAAGTTGAGCCGCGTATTGAAAATAGCTACGCACTTGACCGAATAAATCGAGGGAAATATTCGTCATCGCAATATCTACTTCCAAGGTTGGGCCGTGACCGGTTAACTCACCCAAACGTTGACCGAGAATGAGCGAATTATCGGCAATCCCAAGAATATATTTTATTAAACTATCTTTATTCATTGAATTTTATTTTAGTTGAAAAACTACTTCATTTTTTACTGAAATAGTTTTAGAGATTCCCACTTATACAGGAATTTACATGTGTTTTACCTCATCGGGTAAATCGTAAAATGTTGGATGACGATAAACTTTATCTGCCGCCGGCTCGAACATTTCTCCGTTTTCATCGGGATTTGAAGCTTTGATATGTTTTGACTCTACTACCCAAATGCTAACGCCTTCACTTCTTCTGGTGTAAACATCGCGTGCATTTTCTAGTGCCATTTCTTCATCGGCAGCGTGTAAACTCCCAAAATGACGGTGTTCTAGTCCGTTTTTACTTCTTACGAAAACCTCCCAAAGCGGCCAGTTTTTTTTCTTGTCTGACATGATATTGTAATTAGTAGTGAGTGGTTAGCGATGAGTAAATCGATCTTGCTATACTCACTAATTTTATTTTCTATTTTTTCAGTTTAAACTAAACTTATTAAAATCCTAATCGTGTGAAATGCTGAATCAAGTTCAGCATGACGATTTGATTTGGTTATTTAAAATATTTCAAATTGAATGAAGACCCTTCGGCTCCGCTCAATCTGACGATCTTCATTTTCAAATTCTTTTCTTTAGCTTGCTTTTTGAACTTTTTTAGCGGTTTGCTTTTCCGAATACGCCATAGCCGCATCGCGAACCCATTCTCCATTCTCCCAAGCATCTACACGAGTTTGCAAACGTTCTTTATTGCAAGGACCGTGACCTTTTACCACTTGCCAAAATTCATTCCAGTTAATTTTCCCGAAGTCGTATTGACCGGTTTCTTCATTCCACTTTAAATCTTCATCTGGAATGGTCAATCCTAAAATTTCAGCTTGCGGAACGGTTTGATCGATAAATTGCTGACGTAATTCATCGTTGGTTTTCCGCTTCAGCTTCCATTTCATCGACTGTTCAGTATGAGTAGATTCTGCATCTGTTGGACCAAACATCATTAAACTTGGCCACCACCAACGGTTTAACGCATCTTGTGCCATTTGTTTTTGCTCTTCAGTTCCGCGGCAAAGCGTGAGCATGATCTCGTAACCTTGACGTTGATGAAAACTTTCTTCTTTACAAACTCTTACCATCGCGCGAGCATAAGGTCCAAAAGAAGTATTGCATAATGGCACTTGATTGATGATCGCTGCGCCATCTACCAACCAACCAATGGCTCCCATATCTGCCCAAGTTACGGTTGGATAATTAAAAATACTTGAATATTTTGCTTTCCCCGAATGCAATTGCTCATATAGTTCTTCTCGAGAAATCCCTAAAGTTTCACAAGCGCTATACAGGTATAAACCGTGACCAGCTTCATCTTGAACTTTTGCCAATAGCGCTACTTTTCTTCTTAAAGAAGGCGCGCGTGTGATCCAGTTACCTTCCGGCAACATACCCACAATTTCTGAATGCGCATGCTGAGAAATTTGACGAATATGCGTTTTTCTATACTTCTCGGGCATCCAGTCTTTAGGCTCTATCTTTTCATCTCTAGCGATTTTCGCTTCAAATATTTCTTCTAAATTCTTTACTTCTTGCTCACTCATAATCTTAGTTTTTAGCTTACAGCTTTTCAGCTTTTCAGCCATAAGTATTCACAAATAGTAGTCTCACACTCAAATGCTACTTCTATTAAAACTCTACTTTCTTAAAGATAAAAATTATACTCCTGAAAATAAAAGACTTAAAGTTAATTTAAAGTTTCTAAATTCAGATTTCTATCTACATATAAATTAAACGTCAAAGTCGACCACCAGCTTTTCTGAAGTTGGTACCGACTGACAGCTCAACACAAAATTGTTAGCTACCTCATCGTCTTCTAACGCATAATTAATTTTCATCTCTACACTACCTTCCAACACTTTACATTTACACGTACTGCAAACCCCGCCTTTACAAGCAAAAGGTAAATCTGCTCCTGCTCCCAAAGCCGCATCGAGTACATTGTCGTAATCGTCTGTCATCCCGAAATGAAACTCTTTCCCTCCGTCAAGAATAGTCACTTCGGTTCCATCAAATTTATGTTCTATGGCTTGCGCTGCTCGCTTTTTATCTTCTTCTGAAATACCGGTGACAAATAGCTCGTAATGAATTTTTTCTTTTGAAAGTCCGTCTTTTTCTAGTTCATCTCTCAATAAGAAAATCATCTGTTCGGGACCGCAGACAAAACATTCATCTACCGAATCTACATCAATCAAACTTTTGGTAAGCTGCTGAATTTTCTCTTCATCAAACCTTCCGTTAAACAAAGGAATATCACGTTGCTCACGCGTTAGGAAATAGAAAATCTCGAAACGACCAAAATATTTGTTCCGGAGTTGTTCTAATTCTTCTTTAAAAATGATCGATTTTGCATTTTTATTGAGGTAAAAAAGCTGAAATTTACTTTCAGGCTCCATCGTCAAATGCGTTTTGATCATGGAGATGATTGGCGTAATTCCGCTTCCTGCCGCGAAAACGATATAGTTTTTTGCCACTTCAGAAGAAACTTCAACCCCAAATTTACCACTCGGCACCATTACTTCTAAATGATCACCTGCTTGCAATTCTTCATTTACGAAGGTGGAAAATTTACCGGTTGGTATTTTCTTTACCGCAACGCGCCATTTATTTTCTACAGGACTTGAACATAAAGAATAAGAACGTCTTACATCTTCGCCGCTAAAATCTTTTTTTAAGGTTAAATGTTGTCCCTGACTATATTTAAAATCTTCTTTTAAATTTTCTGGAACATCAAATTCGATAACCGTGCAATCGTTAGTTTCTTTATAAACGTTTTTTACAGTTATGTCGTGAAATTTTGCCATTCATTCATTTTTGCCACCTAACAAAACTAACGATTGTTAGTTTAAAATCCAAATGAGGAATGTTAAAGCCGGTTTACCGAATAATACCGTGAAGTAAATTTTGCTTCATCTCTTCAAACATAAGCTGCGGAGAGGTTTCTTTGTTTTTTGAATACCACAAATGAAGTGTTCTTAAGGTCGATAACAACGAGAATAAAACCAGATCTACATTACGATCTTGAAGCTGTTTTTGCTGAATACCCTGCTCGATAATACTTCTCATTTTAGCTTCGTATGCGTTTCGCATGACCAAATAACTTTCTAGATCTGATTGTTCTAAATGCATCCAATCGTTATTTAAACAAGCGAGCGCATCGGTCTTTTCAACCGTGATCTGAATATGATTTTCGATAACCGATTCTAATTTTTCGACAGAATTGATAGACTCCGGAAAAACGGTATTGATATGCTCGGTAAAATTTTCTGCTACTTCTAAAATGATGATCGCTAAAATCTCTTGTTTCGAGCTAATATGGTTGTACAAACTTGCCGCTTTTATATCTAAAGCTTGCGCCAAATCTCGCATAGAAACAGAATTATATCCTTTTTTTCTAAAGAGTTTAGCCGCGGTTGAAACAATTTCTAATTTTCGGCGGGTTAATTTCATAGAAACGGCAAGATAGTGTTTTTAATTTTTTGTGGAAAAAGAAGTAAGCACATAGACCGCTTCGCTGTTAGAAAAGTTAATCTGGACTGAAGGATTATTTTGAATTTTCTTGATTCTAAATCAAAGTCTTTTCTTAACCGGATGAGATTCCGGGTCAAGCCCGGAATGACGGGAATGTTTTTCGCGTAAAACACTTCGACTCCGATCAGTGTGACAATCAAAAGCTACAGTTTTAACTCTTGAAATTCTTCAGAAGAATTTAGGTTTTGCTGATTGTATTGCAGCGTCCACCCCATTGAATTGGTGAGTACAAAAAGTTTTTGCAATTCAGAAATGAGTCGGTTTTCAGCGTTTTTCATTAAGACAGAATTCTTGATCTGCTTTTCTAGATCGGTTTGAATTCTGCTTTTTATTTTATTGTAATCTTTCGCCTCAAATTGATTGAGGTAATCTTGCGTGACATCGTAATATTTGATATCGGGATTAATATTAAGTTCCGGCTCCGGGATTTGCGTAATTTTCAACAGTTTCTTTTCTGCATCGACCTCGTATTTCATTTCCCGCAAATCGTAACTTACATTCGCTTTCGCATTTACAACGACTAAAGCTTTTTTTCGAGCTGAAAGAAATTTAAACACAAAACTCTCGGTGTTCTCGTAATTGTAAACTTTTGCATAACTCCCTTCAGAAACTACTAGTTTACTTACATTTTTTATTTCTTGCTCAATTAAATTAGAAGCTTGTTGCAGATCTTCTTTTTCTTGAAATTGATCTTTTACATATTGGTATCCCCAAAAGCAAATTAATGCTACAATAACTCCTAGTAAAAACTTTCTCATCTTAAAAATTTGTTTCTAATTTACGAGAAAGTACATCGGCTGCATCAATTTTGAAATTAGATTAACAGTTTTCGTGATTTCAAAAATTAAAACCTCATAAACGGAAATTGCTGTTGAAGCTGCGCTATTTGCTGTTGAAGTTTTTGCTTAAATTTTTGATGTGCTGCAGAATTTGGGTTGAAAGGCCGATGCGCCAAGCCTTGTCGAATTTGCTGGACTTTTTTCATCGTCGCTAAGCATTCTTCTGCCAACCAAGTTTCCTGAAAACGTTCCCAAATATAATCGATCGCCATTTGGTTAGGGTGCAAAAGATCTTCTGCATAAAAGCGGTAATCGCGCAACTCATCCATCATCAACTCGTATGAAGGGAAATAATGAAGCTGATTTTCTTTTTCTACAATTTGATGAAGCGCCGTAAGTAAATGAGATTTACTTCTTGTGTTTTCTACATAACCATCTTTAGCGTGACGAACCGGAGAAACCGTAAAAATAAACTCACAACTTTTATTGAGCTGCTGAATATAATTGATCATATTTTGCAAACTCTTTTCGATTTCTTCTACAGAAGAAAGCTCTTTATTGAAATTTTTCTGCGGAATTTTATGACAATTCGCTACATATTTATCTTGCTCCAAGTGTTTATAAACCCAAGAAGTTCCTAAAGTAATTATGACGTGGGAAGTTTCTTTTAAAAATTGAAAGGTTTCTGTTAAAGCTGAATTGAGATGCTGTAAAATTTCTGCTTCCGACAAGGCATTCATTCTTGAATGTGCCTCAAAACAACTATAGATTTCCTGATGCTGAAAAATATCTTTTACCGTATATTCCTGATGCTGAACCACACGCTGCAAAAAAAGTTCAATGGCAAACGGATGAAACAAAATCCCTAACGGGTTTTGCAACTGCTGAAATTGATAGTACGCAAATTTCTCCCCTATATTCTCAGCAAAACAAGAACCCAACAACAATACTTTAGACGAATAGTCTATTTGTGGTTGTTTTTTTTGAATTTTGATTTGGGTTTGGAGTTTCATAAATTTTTAAAGTTGAAATTGAAGCTGAAATCGAAATTGAATCACTTCGACGAGGCTGTCTTGGGCGGTGTCGAAAGGCTCAGCGTAACAATCTAAAAATCACAATGATAATAAGATGCTGAATCAAGTTCAGCATGACAAAAACTTAGGTATTTAAGCTAACGTCATCCCAGACTTGATCCGGGATCGCATTCTGTTATTTAACTACCCTGCCAAAAACAAGTTTTGACATCCCTCCTTTTGAAGGAGGGAAGCTTTTACTATTCTTCGACAAGCTCAGTTTGACTAGTTGACGGATTTTAAAAACCTCATCAACTCATTAACTAACAAACTTTTTCCCTTCTTCTAAAGCTTTGTCAATTCCGTCAGGATTTTTACCTCCTGCAGTAGCAAAAAATGCTTGTCCGCCGCCGCCGCCTTGAATATGTTTTCCTAATTCACGAACAATTTGCCCGGCGTTTAAACCTTTTTCTTCCGCTAGATCTTTAGAGATATAACAAGAAAGAATGGCTTTACCGTTGTTAGCAGAACCGAGGAGTAAAAATAGATTTTCTACTTCACCACCTAACTGAAACGATAAATCTTTCAACGCACCACCATCTAAATCTACTTGCTTAGCTAAGAACTGAACTCCGTTAATTTCAGTCAATTCATTTTTTAGATCGCCTTTTACGTTTTTCGCTTTTTCTTTTAGTAAAGTTTCAATTTCCTTTTTTAAGGCTGAATTTTCTTCCTGTAAATCGTTTACCGCTTTAATCGGATCTTTAGCGTTTTTAAACAAAGCTTTGATCTGATTAAAGTTTTCACTTTGTTGCGTTAAGAAATCTTTCGCAGCATCGCCGGTAATCGCTTCAATTCTTCGAACTCCCGAAGCTACCGCTCCTTCAGAAATAATTTTAAAATGCCAGATTTCTGAAGTATTCTTTACGTGCGTTCCGCCACATAATTCCATCGAATCTCCAAAACGAATCGTTCTTACCGCATCGCCATATTTTTCTCCAAATAAAGCAATTGCTCCTTGTTCGATCGCTTCAGCATAAGCTATTTTTCGGTTTTCTTCTAATGGTAGGTTTTCTCGAATTCTCGCATTCACAAAGTTTTCTACTTGCTTTAATTCTTCCGCAGAAACTTTACTAAAATGGGAGAAATCAAAACGTAAATAACCACTATGTACCATCGATCCTTTTTGCTCGACGTGCGTCCCTAAAATGCTTCGTAAGGCTTGATGTAATAAATGCGTAGCCGAGTGGTTTGAAGCCGATCTTGCACGTTGTTTTGCATCAACAACTGCTTTAAAACTTCCGTCTAAATTCTCGGGAAGGTTTTTAGCAATATGAATAATCTGATTATTCTCTTTTTTAGTATCAACAATGTAAGTTACGTTGCCATTGCTGCTTTCTAAATAACCTTTATCACCAACTTGCCCACCTCCTTCGGGATAAAATGGCGTTAAATTGAAAACCAATTGGTACAACGTACCGTCTTTTTTACTTTCAACTTTTCTGAATTTAGTGATATTTACTTGCGCTTCTAAGCTATCGTAACCAATAAATTCTTCCTCATCATCTTCACGTAAAATTTGCCAATCTTCAGCTTTGGTTTGCGCCGCAGAACGCGAACGCTCTTTTTGTTTTTGCAGTTCTTCTTCAAATTCAGTTTCATTCAACTTAAAACCGCGCTCATTTAAAATTAGCGCTGTTAAATCGATCGGGAAACCAAAAGTGTCGTAAAGTTCAAAAGCTTTTTTACCGGAGACCTGCCTGCCGGCAGGCAGGTCTCTTTTTTCAATATTTTCAATGATTTGATCTAACAACACTAATCCTTGATCTAATGTTTTTAAGAATGAATTTTCTTCTTCTTTAATCACATTTTCACATAGATTTTTCTGCTTTTTTAATTCTGGGAAAGCCGCTCCCATTTGCTGACTTAACGTCGCCACCAATTTATAGATAAAAGGTTCTTTTTGATCTAAGAACGTAAAACCATAACGAATCGCACGACGTAAAATTCTACGAATCACATAACCGGCTCCGTTATTGCTCGGTAACTGTCCGTCAGCAATCGCAAAAGCAACCGCACGAACGTGATCTGCAATTACTCGAATGGCGATATCGATCTCTTCAGATTTACCATAAGAAGAGTTAGTAATGGTTTGTATTTCACGAATAATCGGCGTAAAAACATCGGTATCATAGTTCGATTTCACATCTTGCAATACCATACACAAACGCTCAAAGCCCATCCCGGTATCTATGTGTTTATTTGGCAATTCTACCAAAGAACCGTCTGCCTTTCGATTGAATTGAATAAAAACCAAGTTCCAGATCTCTACTACTTGCGGGTGATCTTGGTTCACGAGTTCTTTTCCTGACATCTTGGCTTTTTCTTCTTCAGATCGAATATCGATATGAATTTCAGAAGCAGGTCCGCAAGGTCCTTGATCGCCCATCTCCCAGAAGTTATCTTTTTTGTTTCCTAGTAAAATACGTTCTTCCGGTACGATCTCTTTCCAGAAATTATAGGCTTCTTCATCTTTACCAATACCATCTTCTTCATCGCCTTCAAAAATGGTCACGTAAAGAATTTCAGGATTAATTTTAAAGACTTCGGTTAGTAATTCCCAAGCCCAAGCAATCGCTTCTTTTTTAAAGTAATCGCCAAAACTCCAGTTCCCCAACATCTCGAACATCGTGTGGTGGTAAGTATCTTTCCCTACTTCTTCTAAATCGTTGTGTTTTCCGCTAACACGCAAACATTTTTGAGTATCGGTTGCTCTGGTATTTTTTGGCGTGGCATTGCCTAAGAAATATTCTTTAAACTGATTCATCCCTGCGTTGGTAAACATCAAGGTAGGATCGTCTTTGATGACCATTGGCGCCGAAGGAACAATCTGATGTTTTTTAGATTCAAAAAACTCTAAAAATTTGCTGCGTATTTCGTTAGCTTTCATACACGATTTTTTGTAGCTGAAACGTTAAATTATGTTACTAGTGAAACAATTTTTATCTTTGTTCGTCTTATTAAGCGAAACCGCTTAATTTTTGAAGGCAAAAATAGCATAATTTAAGACAATGTCGAAGGTTAAATATTATTACGATAGCGAAACGCTTTCTTATCGAAAAATAGAGCGGAAGAAAGGTAGAAGGTTGGGTTATGCGTTATTGGGTGTCACGGCTTCTTTTTTGGCCGGTTTCTTATTATTATTGGTGTATTTAAACTTGCCGCAAATAGAAACACCTAAAGAAAAAGCGATGAAGCGTGAATTGCAAAATATGGAATTGCAATACGAAGTGCTCAACAAAAAGATGACGCAAGCGCAAAAAGTTTTAGCTGAAGTACAAAATAGGGATAATAACATTTACCGGGTTTATTTTGAAGCAAACCCAATCCCGGAAGAGCAACGGAAAGCCGGTTTTGGTGGGATTAACCGCTACAAAGATTTAGAAGGTTACGATAATTCTAAGTTGATTATGGAAACCAGTAAACGTTTAGATGTGTTGCAAAAACAAATTGTGGTACAATCGAAATCGCTAGATGAAATTGCAAGTTTAGCCGAAGAAAAGGAAAAATTATTAACGGCCATTCCCGCTATTCAGCCTGTAAAAAATGAAAATTTAAAGCGCATGGCTTCAGGTTATGGAATGCGAATGCACCCGATCTTAAAGTACCGAAAAATGCACAACGGAATGGACTTTAGCGCACCCACCGGCTCATTGGTTTACGCTACCGGAGATGCTGTGGTAAAAAAAGCAAAACGAACTACCGGATTTGGGAATTTAATTGTGCTAGATCATGGCTTTGGCTACGAAACTTATTATGCACATCTAAGCGATTTTAAAGTAAGAAGAGGCCAAAAAGTAAAGCGTGGAGAAATTATTGCTGAAGTAGGAAGCACCGGTTTATCAACCGCGCCGCATTTACATTACGAAGTGCACAAAAACGGTAAAGTGGTAAATCCAATTAACTTTTACCACGGTGATCTTACTGCTGATGAATATGATATTATGCTGAACCAGTCTGCACTTGAAAATCAATCGTTAGATTAATGCACGTAAACCTCCCCGACAAACTTTATTATAGCATTGGTGAAGTTGCCAAAGCCTTTAAGGTGAATGCTTCGCTTATTCGGTTTTGGGAGAAGGAATTTGATGTGATTCAGCCGAAGAAAAATGCTAAGGGAAACCGAAAATTTACCAAAGAAGACATTAAAAATCTGGAGTTGATTTATCATTTGGTAAAAGAGCGCGGTTTTACCTTAGAAGGAGCGAAAACTCATCTAAAAGAAGAAAAGGTAGAAACGCTGAACAACTTTGAGATTATTCGTAAATTAGAGCATATAAAATCTGAATTAATCAACATAAAAAATCAACTTTAAACAATAAACAATGAAAAAGTGGTTAATCCCCGTAATTATAATTGTAGTCTTAGGTATTATTGGTTATAGCCTTACCGCAGGAGTAAACAATACTGCTGTAGAATTAGAAGAAAATGTAAAAGCTTCTTGGGCCAATGTAGAAAGTGCTTACCAACGTAGAACCGATTTAATTCCGAATTTGGTAAATACCGTAAAAGGTGTAGCCGATTTTGAGCAAGAAACTTTAACCGGAGTAATTGAAGCTCGGGCTAAAGCGACTTCAGTAAATATTAATGCCGATAATTTGAATAATGAATCACTGCAAAAGTTTCAACAAGCACAAAGCGGCTTATCTTCTGCACTTTCAAAATTAATGGTAAGTGTGGAACGTTACCCACAATTAACGGCAACACAAAATTTCAGGAATTTGCAATCACAGTTAGAAGGAACTGAAAACAGAATTAACGTAGAGCGTAATCGCTTTAATGATGCTGTTCGTGAGTACAATACGTATATTAGAAAATTCCCAAATAATATTTTTGCAGGAATGTTCGGTTTTGAGAGAATGACACCTTTTGAAGCTCAGGAAGGAGCAGAAAATGCTCCAACGGTAGAATTTTAAAGCCCCTAAATCCCCAAGGGGCACTTTACTTTTGCCACGTCGAGCGGAGTCGAGACGTATTTATTTAAACTTTTCGACTTTAGTTTATCCTGAAATTTAAATGAAGGACTCAAGACAGCTTGATGATGATTCACTACTAAAAACTTTAAGAAAATGGCTAAAGAATTTATTTCAGCAAAAGATGAAGAAGAAATTGTAGCTGCAATTCGAACTTCAGAAAAAAATACTTCAGGAGAAATTCGTGTGCATATCGAAAACAAATGCCCAACCGAACTTTTTGAGAGAGCTAAAGCTGTTTTTCACGAGTTAAAAATGGATAACACCAAACTCGAAAACGGTGTACTTATTTACCTTGCCATTGAAGACCATCAATTTTACATTATGGGTGATAAAGGCATCGATAGAAAAGTACCTGATGATTTTTGGGAAAGCACTAAAAATGTAATGCAAGACCATTTTAGAAAAGGAAATTTTAAACAAGGTTTGGTAGATGGAATTTTAAAAGCCGGTGAACAGTTAAAACATCACTTTCCTTATCAACAAGACGACATCAACGAACTTTCAGACGAAATATCTAGAGGATAATGCCACACTTCACCTTTGTATTCAGCAAAAAATTTTTATTCGGAATTTTATTTCTATTGACCGGAACCTTAGGTTTCGCTCAACTTAACATTCCCGATAAACCTTCAAAAGAAACCAGCGTTTACGATGACGCGAATGTTTTAAGTACTGCTGAAAAAAATGCATTAACGCAAAAGTTAGTGCGTTACGCAGACACAACTTCAACCCAAATTGTAATCGCAACCATTCCTAGCTTGAACGGAGAATATATTGGAACTTATGCCGCAGATTGGGCACAAAAATGGGGGATTGGACAAGCGGGCAAAGACAATGGTTTTTTAATTTTACTGGCTAAAAACGATCGTAAAATTTGGATCACAACGGGTTATGGTGTGGAAGAATATATGACCGATGCTAAAAGCAAAACCATCATTGATCAAATAATCTTACCGGAATTTAGAAGAGGAAGTTATTATCAAGGTTTAGATAAAGGAACTACTGCAATTATGCAAGTAATGAATGGCACTTTTGAAGCTAAGCAAGGCAACCGAGGTGTTGGTTTTAATCCGTTTCCTATTATTGTGGTCTTCATTATTTTTATTGTGATCATCATTTCTATCATCAAAAAGAATAATGGTGGCGGCGGTGGTCGTGGCGGCCGTAGAGGTGGTGCTGATACACTTTTTGACGCCATTATTTTAAGTAGTCTTGGTCGCGGAATGTTTGGTGGTGGTTCTTCCGGAGGTTTTGGAGGAAGCAGCGGCGGTGGTTTTGGTGGCGGAGGCTTTGGTGGTGGCTTCGGCGGAGGCGGTTTTGGCGGCGGTGGCGCCGGAGGAAGCTGGTAACTAAATTTTCACACTGGGCGCAACCTTTTTGTTAAATTTTCATCTTGTTTTCTATCCTACTATTGGGATGTAATAATGATGACGATAATTCAACAAAAATCAGAGCTCTGTTTTAGTAGGAAAATGGGAGCTAATTGAAGTTTATTACGATCCAGGCGATGGTTCAGGAGATTGGATAGTTACAGAAGATCCTTATGAACTTTACAGATAAATGGAAGTTTCTCATCTACTAAATATTCGGAATGTGGAACCGGTGATTATTCTATCAATTCTAACTTACTTAGGTTGTGCTTGGAAATTCAAAAAATAGAGTAAAATCAATAGAAATAACATGAATTCACTACAACTTATCAGGTTGAGTAGAGTCGAAACCTATATTTAAACGTAAGTTCTCGACTCATGCTTAAGTATGAATTTCGCAAAAATTTCATTTGAATTTAAAGTCTCGAACTGAAATTAATATTCATATAAAATATCTTCATCAAAATTCTCTAAATGAAGAATCACCTCATCAGAACCTTCTACTCGTAAACTGGAAATATCAAAGGAAGTTTCTTTTCCAATAACCGCCAAACAAGCTTCTTGATTGTCAAGCACCATTCTAATATTTCGTTGAGGTGGGGCAGATTCCATCACATTGCCGGAATCGATTAATTCTACAGTCCAAGTAGAACCATCACAACCACTTGAAGAATAAGAAAGTTCTAAACAGCCGTCTACAAATGAATAATCGACAAAACCAACATCAGAAGTTGTTGCGTTTTGAAATTGTTCATTACTAATTACTACTTCTTGGTCGCAATCGTAAGTAACAAGATTTGTATCGTTATTGTTATCATCATCGGAATCGCAAGAGATGAATAAACAAGCAAGAGCTAAGAAAATTAAGTTTTTCATGGTGTTTGTTTATTAGTAGATGCAAAAAACTGCTAAAGGTTGCTTTTCAATTATGACTCAACGTATTTAAGGCGAATTTCATTTTGATAGCATTTCGATACAAATTTTCTATGAAAATTCACTAAATGCCCCAATATGCTTGTAAGAAAATAGACCTTACCGGTTGCAAAAACCTGCGAGGTCTGAAAAAGAAAAGGCCGAAAGTTTTTCACTTTCGACCTTCTCCCAAAAACCAACCAATTCAAATTACTCCATAACAAGTCGGCAAGAGAATTTCTCTTTTTCATGTATTATTAAAGCTTGATAAACTCCTCTTTTTAATTGAGATAAATTCACCTGAGCTTGATTATCTTTTGTACTAAACGAATGCTCAAAAACTTTTCTTCCCAACATATCGAACAATTGAAGGTTTGCTTTCTCCATAGGGTGAGGAAATACCATATTAAGGTTTTCTTTTACAGGATTGGGGTAGGCGTAAAAAGAGGCGGTTACATTTTGGTAAACCTGTGCCGATAAGCTTTCAGTTGTAAATTGAACATCTGAAATACCCACACTAAAATCCTGAAAATCCTGATAGTTTCCTTGTACTGAAAAAACAATACTTTTTAATTGAAATTCATTTAAAGATTCTCCATTAGCATTCTGAAAATCACTCAAATTAATTTGATAAGCTGTTGCTTGTGCATTTACCGGCAATTGAAATTTAAAGCGGTTATTCCAATCTACTAAGTTTTCTGTTACCAACACCACTTCTACAGGCAGGTTATTGGAGATGGAAAATGCTAAAGACTCATAAACAGAAGCATCAAAAGTTAATTCGCCCGGTAAAATGGTTCTGAACAAATTGGCTGTTCCTAGAATACTTCCCGATACCAAAGGATTTCTTTCAACTGAATAATTATCTTCATTTATGAGGGATGATGTTAAAATTTGAAAGTTATTAATAGTTGTTTCAGCTTCATTATAATCTAACCCCCAAGGGCCATCGGCTAAATAAACAGCATCTGCTTGCGGTGAACTACTCCCTAGTAAAGTTAATCCCATATCAAATAATCCTCCCGTAGTAAGCGTAATTTCTTCTTCATAATTTCCTGAAAGTGCAACATTTTGGTTGAAGCTAGTTTCTGAAGCTAATTCGGTTTCCCGGCTATTTCCTGCAATTTGAAGGTTAGCGTCTCCAGTTTTATTTACAATTTCTAATTGAATAGTTCCATTCTTGTAAAATCCTTTTTTTACAAAAACTGAAGGAATTCTGTCTAAAGCTGCTGAACTGGTGACAGGTTTTGTTGCATTTAATTCATCTAAAATATGATTTATAATATGACTTACTTGCCCCATAGATGAACCCCAAATTTGAAAGTTAGAAAAATCTACTGATGGATATTGAAAGATATTCCAGTAACTGTGCAACTCGTAATTGTTGGCGTTATCGGCTACCGAAAATAAAATCGCATGTTCCACCTGTCCATTAGCCCTTTCAATCTTAAGCATCACCATTTCGTGATTTTGAATAGTTACTGTTCTAATATCTTTTAAGGATGAACCATTTAATCGGTCGCAAATCATTTTGGAGTGATTGTACACTTCTCCCGTGGTTTTTGTAGCTAAAGCTGCCGCTATGCGGTTATTTTCTTCATAATAATCTACAGCAAAAACTTCAGTTGCATTGGTGATGGCTAATAAATCAGTTGGACTGGATTCATAAGATTGTTCACTGCCAAACATTCCGCTGGTAGGGAAAATCCCTCCTACGTTTACTCCAGAAGTAGCACTTCTCGCCATTAAATTCTTCTGGAATTTGTTCTGCAAATTTTTCTTGTGGGCAAATGAATTGGTTTTTACCCGGTTAAAGTTTCTTTTTGCAATTAACTGTGCTAAACTTCCATTACTTTCCAATCCTCCTAAGTTGGCAGAACTCACATCTGTAGCGCTTTCCACATCTGCATAATTAGTGGTTCTTAAAGCTGAATAAGGATTAGCGCTTACGTAAAACAAAGCATCATTAAAATCGTTATCACAAGAAGAATAATCTCTCCTTATATCTTCAAAACCTAAAATGATTCGCTCATTATCAGGGTCTGCCAATAAGATGTTATGATGACGTAAATTCGCATCGGCTTCCGGGTTAAAATCCGGATTGGAATATAATTGCCAGTTCCCAGCGGTTACCGAAGTTGTAGCATCTTTCCAGCCATTGGCCAACAAAACCCAGCCAATTCCGGTATTAGCTGGAAAAGTGCCTATTTTTACTTTATTTCCTTTTACAAGTCCGCCACCTGAACCACTTGCAGAAACATTAGGAAAAATGATAGTAATGTCTGATGGTGATGGGACAGAAGTAAAGGGATTGTTAATATCGTAAGTATAAAAACCTAATACGTTTTTATAGCCTGCACCTTCTTGTACAAAAGTTACCCACACATCGGCTGCTTCATCTAAGATAACATCGGTATCGTAACCTGATGAGATGTAATGTGGGTTGTAATCGGGTACGGGATAACCTTCTGGAACGGCATTATTAATTATATCCATGGTGGCATAACTAATAACATCGTTAACTGGCTCTAAGTACAGTGGTGTTCCATCTGAAGTATAAGCTCCTAAAAAGTTATAATTTTGAGCGAAACAAAATTGTATAAACAAAAACAGAAATGCGTGTAAGACTATTTTCATAATAAAAAGATTTTTGTTTGAACAAATTTATTTTAGATACGCAATGATTGGCAATCTATTCGATTAGGGTATTGGGAAAGATAGACGAATGGTAAGTCTGTTTCTTTAAACTGAAAGAAGAAAAGAATCGAAAGAAGCGAGTTTATATAAAACATTAAGGCCGGAAGAAAAACTCCCGGCCTTAAAACCAATAAAAACTTATGAAATAAAATTACTTAACCTCACTTCAAAGATGGTAATTTAAAACGTTGTTTCTAAAGTTTTTCGATGAATGGTAACTTTTACTCGTTAGATGGTGATTTATTGAAGTTAAAAATATAATCTTTATAATAGATTAAGCCTTTTCATTAACTCTGGGCGGTTAGACCTGCTTACAGGAATGACATCTTTTTCTATTAAAACGCTATTATCTTCTATATCTACAATCTTTTTTATATTAATAATGTAAGACCGGTGTACTTTTAAAAAAATGTTGTTGGGAAGCTTGTCTTCAATTTTCTTTAATGTTGAATGAACGGTGTAATTCTTTCCAGTGGTTTTAATGAAAATATAGTCGCCTTTAGCTTCGATCACGTTGATGGTAGAAAATTCTATTTTTACCAGTCTTCGGTCTATGTTTACATACATTTCTTTTTCGGGAGCATCTTTTTCACTTTTTGTACTTGTTGAAGACGCTAAGGAAGTAGTTAAAAAAGAAGCTGCTTTGGTTACGGCTTTATTAAACCTTTCTTCAGTAATGGGTTTTACCAAATAATCTACGATAAATTCATATTCAAAAGCTTGTAAGGCAAAATTTCTATCGGATGTAGTTAAAATAATTTTTGGAGGTTCTTTTAGGGTTTCTATTAAATCGAAACCTGTAAAATCTGGCATATGAATATCCAGCAAAATTAAATCTACTTGATTTTGATTAAGGTATTTTATAGCTTGAATGGCATTAGGAAATTGAGCTTCAAGTGTTAGTTCTGGATTATTGTTAACAAACTGCTCGATAATAGCTCTCGCCATTTCTTCGTCATCTACAATTATACATTTCATAGAGTTCTTAGTTTAGGATAATGGTATAGCTTGAATAATTAAGAATCCTTAAAAGAAAGGATTTTTTTTTCAAGAATGGTTATTTATATCCCTAAAATAAGAATTTTATTTGGGTAAGGTAAAATAAAAAGTAGTTCCTTTATCTATTTCACTCTCTAACCAGATTTTACCGTCATAGAAATCTATAATTTTTTTAACGATGGATAGGCCAATCCCTGTGGCTTGCTGGTCGTTATCTATTTTTTCAAAAATCCTGAATATTTTTTCAAATTGATGTTGGGGGATCCCAAAGCCGTTATCTTCAATGGAAAACTCCCAAAAGCTTTCCCGGTCTTTGAAGTCGATTTTAATGAATCCCTTTTCTTTTTCTATGCTGTTAATTGCATTTTGTAAGATATTCTGAAAAATTTGCTGAATCCTAATCGTATCTCCATAAATAGTGGGGAAATTTTTTGGAACCTGAAGCTCTATATGATTAGGGATATAAATTACTTCTGTAAGTTGATTTAGGAGTACGTTTAAATCAATAACTTCTTTACCAAGTCGCTCTTTGTCTAAGGTTGAATAATTTAAAATGCCATTAATTAAGGCATCCATTTTCTCTAAATTATTTGAAATTAAATTTATATATTCTTTACATTCGTTGGCAAGTTCAGGTTTTTCTTCTAAAATAAAATGAAGTAAAGTATTTATATTACGCAAGGGCGATTTTAAATCGTGAGAAACCATGTGTGCATAATTAGAAAGGATTTCATTTTTATGTTCAAGGTTTTGTAATAAATTTTCTTGTTCTTCCCTAACATTATTCAGTTCTTCACTTTGTTCTTTTAAGTAATTGGCAAGTTCTATTACATCTAAATTCTCATTTTTTTCGGGAGCTTTTAGCTGTAAAGATTTGATGACCAATTTTAAACTGTCTAGAATCTCCTGCTGTGCATTACTTTCTTCACTTAATTTTTGGTTGGCTACAAACAATTCTTCAGAGCTTATTCGCATGGCCCGTTGGAGCATGTTAAACTGCTCTTCTTGGTTATTGTAAGAACTTTTTACAGCTTCTAAAAAAGGTTTTAACTTTTTATCGTTCGCTAAATCTTCTGGTAAAAGCTTTCGTATTTGTCTTTCTAATAGCGTACTCATTATTCACTAATTAAGGTTAGGGTCATGGTTTGGTTATGTAGCTCACAACTTTTTTCTTGGCTGAAGGGTGCAATTTCTCCGTAGGAATAAAAGCCTGAAGCTACGGAATTGTTTCCTATTATTTCTAAAACTTCTTCTACTTCTTCTTCCGTACGTTGGTTCATCATCATTTTTCTACCAATACAGCTTACTAAAAAGGCTACTTCAGGATTTTTTTCTCTGTTTTTCATGGCTGCTGTAGCAGCGTCTGCAGCTCCTTGAACAATGGCATCTACTGAAGCCATCATAAGCTGTACTCTTGAATTTTGAGGAACATCGCCCGCAAAAATCATAGATTTGTTTTCTTGGTCTATATTTAAAATGGTTCTTACTACGGGCTGGGCTTTTCCTCTCGCTTGTACATTTAAAGGAAAAAGCAATGCAGATTGTGGCAGTTCTAAGGCTTTTTCTCCTAAGTATTTAGAATAGATGTCCAATGCTGGAATTCCGTCTATTTCATAAAGAATACTACCGTCAGATTTGGTGATGACTCTTTCTGGGCCAAAAGGAACCCAACCTCCGCAACTGGCATAAGAAAATTCTAAACTTTCCCCATAAAACCCAATAATTACAATTTCTCCTTCTGTAGGGTCTGTTTGAAAGGATACCAAGGTTTTTTCAAATTTATCGTTGTCGCCACAGATGCCACCGGTAATTTTCACATCACTTGGAAGCTTGCTTTCTATGCCTTCAATGAGTTTACTACCGTTAACAAAACTCCCTTCAGAAATTACAAATAAATGTTTGAGATTTTCTAGAGGTAATTGTTCTATTAAATTTTTTCCGATGAAATAGGAGTCTTTATCAAAATCAAAAAGATTGGCTTTTTTTATAATGAAAGAGCTCTTTTCAAATTCTATTGCTGTAACAGCGATGGAATTTTCTAATACTTGGTCACCAATAATCTCTCCGGCAGTAGAACTGAAAATAATATGCTCATAAGGAAATTCTTCTCTAATATTTTTTAATATTTTTTCTTGTTCGAGTAAAGTTCTTTCAGCAAAAACCAACACCAAAGGATTATTCAGTTTGACTTTTGGTTGGGTATAGTTCCAAGTATTATTTTGTTTGTATGCTTGAACAACTTTCATTTTCTTTATTTTTTTATGCTGAAATAGAAAGTAGTGCCTTCACCTACTTCACTTTCTAACCAAATTTTGCCTTTGTATAGATCGACTATTTTTTTGACGATACTTAAGCCTATTCCTGTAGATTTTTCGTGGTTCCCTAGCGAATTGAAAATTTTGAAAATCTTTTCGTGATGTTCTTTTGCAATGCCTATCCCGTTATCTTTTATAGAAAATATGTGATGTGTATTATTTTCTGAATGGCTAATTTCTATAAGTCCTTTCTCTTTGTCTATATAATTGACAGCATTACCAATAAGATTTTGAAATAGCTGCTGTATTCGGGTTTTATCTGCCCTTATTGTGGGGAGCTTACCGGTAGCTTGTACCATAATATGTTCAGGAATATAAATCATTTCCCGAATGGTGTTGATGAGTTCGTTCAAGTTTATATTCTCTTCAGTCAATATATCACTTTCTATACTGGAATATTTTAGGATGTTCTCGATAAGATGGTCCATTTTTTCAACCTTATTCTGCATAAGGTCAAGGTTGGTTAAACTTTCTTCTCCCAACTTATTCTGAAAGTCTTCTTTAGTCCAACTTAATAGGGCCGAAATATTTCGTAATGGAGATTTTAAATCGTGAGAAACAATATGAGCATATTCATTAAGTTGTTCATTTTGTTTTTCTAGATTGTTAAGCAGTTGCTCTTTTTGTTTTTCTAATTCTTTTATTTGGGTGATGTCTAGGTGAATACCAACTGAACCAATTTTATCGCCCTTAACGTCATAATTAGGTGCTGTACTAATTAACCAATAACGTTTTTCCCCTTGTTTATTTTTAATCTGAAGCTCATAAGAATCGGCTGTGTTAGGGTCTCTATTTTCAACCCTGGTGAAATAGTCTTGAGAAGATTTTTTTGTTAGGAATAAATCGATAGCTCTTTTGCCCAAAAGTTCTTCTTGGGAGTAACCACTCATTTTAGAAAAAGTCTGGTTAGAAAATACTATTTTGTCTTCTATATCATTTTCTAATAAACCTAAGTTCATGTGGGCAATAATACTGCTATACTTTTCTTTTTGGGCTTTTAAGCTTTCCCTGTATTTTTTCTGTATGGTTACATCGGTATAGCTCCATAAATGGCCTTTGTAATTTTTTTGATGATAAATAGGAATGTAGCTTCTCTCGAAAACCCTTCCATCTTTTAGGAAAAGAGTATCGTTGAGTGCTGTTTTTTTCTGCTGAAGTAATTCGTCTATTCTATTTACAAACTCTTCTTCATTTTTGAAGTAAACTTTATTTTCTTCCGCAGCATTGGTACAATCCATTCCCACTAATGCTTCTGGTAGAGCTTCAATACCAAACATATTACAAAAACGGGTATTGGTAAGTAGGATATTTCGGTCTTCATCTTCTAGAAGAATTCCTGTTTGTAGATTAACAATAAGAGCCGCTAACCTATTTTCTGACTCTTTTAATTTTTCGAGAGCTTCTTTTTCTTTAGAAATATCTTCAAAGGTGGCTACGGTATAGAAATGTTCTTTTTTAGCATCTTTAACGGCCGCCGCTGAAGTTTTTACCCAGATAACATCCCCATTTTTTTTGATATACCTTTTCTCTACGGAATAGTGGTCTATTTTTCCTTCGAGTAATTTTTTCAAGTATTTTAAAGACCATTCTTTATCTTCAGGATGGGTGATTTCCCGCGGGTCTAAATTGTTTAGTTCTTCTTGCGTGTAGCCTAGTAATTTTGCGAGTCTTTTATTGGCGATTAATAATCCTTCTTGACCGGTTTTTGAAAGGCTAATCCCAATAGGCGAATTATCCATGATGATTTCTAATTGCCTTTTTTGTTCTTCTAATTGGGTTTTTAGTAAATTTTCATTGGTAATGTCTCTTGCTATCCCTTGGGCGGCTATAGGGTTTCCATTATCATCGTAGATTATACTGGCATTAATTTGTACGGTTTTTTCTTTTTTGCTTTTAGTTAGGATTTTTACTTTATAATTAGAAAAAGTACCTTGTTGATATAATTTTTTAAAAGCATCTTTGCTATAAGACTTATATTCTGATTTTACCAGTTCTACTAAGTTTATATTTTCTTTTTCATGGTCAAAACCTAAAAGCTGTTTGGCGGCTTCATTCATATTTAATACATAACCATGAATATCTATGACTACGTATGCATCTATAATATTGGTAAAGACACCTTCTAACTGTGTGGTTTTTTCTTTAAGTAGTTTAGAAAGTTTTTGGTTAGAGGTTTTTAAAGCCTCTGAAAGTTGATATAGTTCTGTAGATTTTTCTTCTAGAATAGCTTCAGCTTTTCGCCGGGCATTTTTTTCTCGCTGTAAAGCTCTCTCCAATATTTCTACTTTCTTTGATAACTCCTCCATATGATGTTATTAAAAACTTAACTTCTGAACCTTTTTCATTTAAGAGTTCAAAATTAATTTCGACATTTTCTTGGTAATATTCAAATGTTTTTTCCATTAATGCTTTTGCAAACATATACATACATCGCTCTGATTTATATATTAAACTTAAGTTTTTTGAAGATTTATCTATAATCTTGAAGGAGGGAAGCTCTGCATCTGGATATATTTTTTTTACGTGAACATGAATGTGGTCTTCTATAGAAGCGACTAAATCTATAGCAGAATTATAGTGTTGAAAAATATAAGGATGTTGGGTTGTTAAGGTTTTAAAAAAGTAAAGGCCATAGTTGTAAATTAAATCGTTAACAGAGATGTTGGTTACTCTACTTAAGTGAAATAGAAGTTGTTGCATCTCTACAAAATTGTAAGTACCCACTGCAGTATAACATCCTTTTGAGGGAAGGCTTGAATAATTTATGATATGGTCTACGTTTTCTATGCCAAATTTTTCTTCAACCATTTCTAAAAACTCAGTAAATACAATTCCTTTCATAGCTAACCTTTTAAAAAGTTGATTTATAATTCAGTTATTTGAATAGAAGTTCTATCTTCATCCTTCAAAAATCTACATATTATGCTCTCCTTTGAATAGATTTCGATAGATTGAAATTTAATGTCGATGAAAGGCTAAGAATAATAGTTTGAGAATTATATTCATAAAAAAAGACCATCTGCTGGATTTAGCCAAATGGTCTTTATAAATATCAAGTAAAATTAGTTTTTTCCTACAACTTCTCTAAAGCTTCAGCCATTTCATCATCACCTTTACTCATTTCAATCACTTTTCCGTAGGTTTTTGAATCTTTTAGCACGGTTAGAACTGTTTCAGCAACGGCCTGACGTGGAATTTCAGATCCTACTTCATCCGGGTTTTCGGTCATTAAGACTTTTCCGGCTTCATCGTCATCGGTTAAAAGAACGGGACGTAAAATCGTATAATCTAACGAACTTCTTTTCAGCTCTAAATCAGCATAATGTTTTGCAGTGTAATACGGTTTCATTCCGTCTACTTTTCCCCAATACGAGCGATCGTCACTGTGCGAAGCGCCTACCATTACAAAACGCTTTACGCCGTGTTTTTCAGCCTGATTAATCGACTTGATCGCGCCGTCTAAATCAATTTCCATTGTTTTATCGTGACCGGTTTTTCCACCAGATCCTGCCGTGAATACCACAGCATCGTAGTTTTTGATCACTTCGCCAATAGCTTCAGGCGTATTTTCTAAACTTTCTACAACCGTACCAACGCCCATCTCTTCAAAAAGTGGCTTTTGCTCCTCTTTTCTAATGAACGCCGTAGGTTCAACATCTTCTGCAGCACTCATCGCTTTGGAAATTCGTTGTCCAACTTTTCCGTGTGCTCCAATAATTAAAACTTTCATATCAATCTTTCTTTTTAGTTATTTTAAATATAATTTTCCTTTCTGGGTTTTTGACTTCAATTTTATTAAAGCTCAACACCACTTAGTTTTTCACAAATTGAAATCAATTGTTCTTGTGCTTCGGTATCATAACAATTCGAGTGTGGTTCTTGTCGACGTTGATGATAAAAATATTTACCGCTTACTTTTGCCTCGCTATCTTCACTTGTTGCTAACCAAACCTGCGTTTTGTAGCCTTGCTGTAAATTGTCTGGAGCTCCTGCACCTCCCATTTTTGTAGGAACCCAACCGGGGTTAACTGCATTTACGTAAATTCCTTTAAACTTTTTAGAAACATACCTCATCAACATCGTAAGCTGAAGTTTAGAGTCTGAATAATTCACATCTGAGATAGCTGCATCACTTTTCAAAGCACATCCACCGTTATGCATCGTAGAACTCAAATATATAAGTCGGTTAGGATTTTCTATTTTTGCAGTTAACACATAAGGTGCCAACACATTCACCGTAAACAAATGCTCTCCAGAAAAAATTCCTGCATTGTGAATAATGGCATCAAATTTCCCCTTACTATTTACTTTATCGGCCAACTTTTTTACTTGTTCTAAATCACTAAGTTCCGCAATAAAGATATCTTCAGTACCGGGAAGGTTTTCAGCTAAGTCCTTTGCCCGTCTTTCATTTCTTGCGTGAACAAATACCTTATGATTTTGCAGAATTAAAGCTTCAGCTGTTAAAAATCCTAATCCATCACTAGAACCTGTAATAAATATTTTTGCCATATTTTGATTTTATAAAAGCATTAAAAATAAAAATTATTATATGCTTTTAATAATCTTCTAATTTTTTCAATTCCTTCGCCGGAATTCCGCCAACTAATGTCCGTGGCGGTACATCTTTGCTCACCACCGCTCCTACAGCTACAACCGAATGTTCACCGATAGTTACGCCCGGTAAAATATTTACGTTAGAACCGATCCACGCATTTTTCTTGATCGTCACTTTTCCCGGAACAAAAGTTTTGCGATCTTTAGGTGAAATGGGATGATTTTCTGAAGTGATACTCACTCGCGGGCCGATCATTACTTCATCTTCAATTTCGATTCCGCCTAAGTCGAGCATCGAGCAATCGTGATTGATGAATACGCCTTTTCCTAAAGAAATATTCTTGCCATAATTGGTGTAAAATGGCGGATAAACCGTGGTGGTTTCATCTAAATCTTTCCCAATCAATTCGCCAAAAAGTGCTCTGCCTTTTTCAAGATCATATTCTAGGTTGAAGTCTTTTAAAACTTTGAACGCTTCGCTCGCAACTTCAGCTAATCTTGGCATATCGGGATCGCTCATCCAAACGCTTTCTTGATCTCTCAAGGTTTTGATGATTGCATCGCGATCTTCAGCAGGTTTATGTTCTGTGTTATTTTTCATTTTTCAGAAATTATCTATTTCAGCAGCTGAATAATTTTCAGCATAAAAAAACCTCTCCGTAATTCTGTAAAGTGAGCTCCGGAGAGGTTTTGTTTCAATAAAAACTATTCAGTTTAATCTTATTGAAATACAGGCATTTGATTTGCATCGCCGTAATCTTTGATCTCTTCAACATTTTTCAAGGTTGTCATATCTTCTTCAGAAATCTCAAAATCTACATCTGCGTTGTTTAGCATATGCTTTGATTTTGTGGTTTTTGGCAATGGCAACACGCCTAATTGCAGGCTGTAACGAATTGCTAACTGCGCAACACTTACGTTATATTTATCTGCCATCTCTTTCACGGTCTCGTGATCCATCAACACACCGTGACCAAGTGGAGAATATCCTTCGGTTAAGATGTCGTTTTTCTGAGCAAACTCGATTAATTCGCTTGGCGTTTTACCAATATGAACCAAAATCTGGTTTACCGCTGGTTTTACGTGACCGTTGTTTAGGATGTTTTCGATATCAGACTGTTCAAAATTTGATAGCCCGATAGCTTTGATTTTTCCGGCTTCATAAAACTCTTCTAAAGCTTTCCAAGCTTCTAAGTTTCCTTCGTCATAATTCCCGCCACGGAAATCATTCCAAGGTTGCGGACTGTGAATGATCATTAGATCGATATAATCTACATCTAATTTTTTGAACGACTCGTTGATTGCTTTTTTAGCGTCGTCGTAAGTTTTTTCTTCAGCAGCCAATTTAGTGGTGATGAATAATTCTTTACGGTCGATTCCGCTTGCTTTTATTCCTTTACCAACGCCTTCTTCATTTTGATAGGCTTGCGCCGTATCGATATGGCGGTAGCCTAATTTTATCGCTTCTTGTACAGCTTCACTCACATCGTCGTTATCGACCATCCAAGTTCCTAAAGCTAATTTTGGTATTGCTACTCCGTTATTTAAAGTGAATTTTTCTTCTAAAATCATAATCTTCTTTTTTGGTTAAACTTATTTCTATTTTTAATTATCTGTAATATGTACTAATTCTTGAGCTCCGTCATTCCGGACCTGCCAGCCGGCGAGGCGGGCTTGATCCGGAATCTCACACTATATTTGAAAAACAAACTATTGTGATGAGACCCTGAATCAAGTTCAGGGTGACGACACTTCATAGCTATTACAAGTATTCAATTTTTAATGCTACTTACTCATCAAACGAATAGCCCGGCTTTTTGTAAAGCGCTTCGATATTGGGTTTGATCTCTTTATCGTAAACCGCATCTTTCCAATCTTCTTTTGGAATATCTTCAATGGCTACAGAAACCGCTTCGTCGAGATTCTCGGTATTTTCAGTAATTACTCTGGTAAACAAATCGGCTAGTTTTTGCTTGTTTTCTTCCGATTGTCCCGCTGCTATTTTTAAATGTATATGTGGCATTTTCGTTTTCTTTTCAATCTTTTTCTGCGGAAATTATTCTTCCACCAATTCGAATTTGGCCTCTTTATTTCCGGAGAATTTTAAATGTTTTACATCGGCTTCGTCAATTTTTCCAACGCTCACCAATCCGCTACTGTATTTAAAATCTTTGTAGAAAATCGCGATATCTCCCCAAGGCGAATAATAGGTAATATCTCCTGCTGAAGGATCATATCCCGCCGGAGCACCTTGCGTGGAAAGCTTTGGTTTTGGGTAAAAAATCTTTTCGTTACTCGCGTAATCTTCCAGTTCTATCTTTAATGGCAACTGCGCAATAAGATCTTTTGCCGTGGCATTATCGTACAATGTCGCCATCAGCTCGTTTTCTCCTATGGTTATTTTCAATCTCATATTTGATAACATTTTTTGCTTTTCATTTTTGTTTTGAGCAATTCCTGAAGTGGAAAAAAATATCCCTAAAAACACGAAAATCGATAAAATTCTATAGGTTTTTAAGTTCTTCATTATTTTACCTGAACCGTCGCCGCTTTTGCCCTATCGTTTATCATTGAACCTAAATAGGAGCTACTTCCATACTTTTCTCTATAAGCTTCATCGATCTTTTCATTGATTTCTCCACCTTTAATTGGTTCAAATTCAACATCTTTTTCGATACCTGCTACTTTAATTTTTCCGGCTTTTTGATTTAAAGCTGATTGGTACCAACGTGAATTGGTTCCGTTGTAAGCTCTTACAAATAATTGCCCCTCAACTTCTACAGACCAAATCCAGGTAAGTGTTCCGTAGGTTTTTCCATCGGAACGAAAAGGCGCGATATGAAAATCGTCTGCTGCTGCTATTGTTTTTATTTCTTTGCTTGTTAAGCTCATATTTCTTTAATTTATAACTCTTTAACTTTCTTAGCGGGAACTCCTGCTACTACCGTATTTGGTTCTACATTTTTATTGACCAAAGCTCCAGCCGCCACTACTGAATTTTCACCAATAGTTACTCCCGGTAACACAGTTACATTTGCGCCTAGCCAAGCTCCTTTTTTAATGGTCACCTTCAGTGGAACCATCGTGTTTCTTTTTCCGATTTCTGTAGGGTGATTTTCTGAAGAAATGTTTACCCGCGGGCCAATCATCACGTTGTCTTCAATTTCAATTCCGCCTAAATCCAGAAAACTACAAGCGTGATTGATAAATACATTTTTACCTAAAGTGATGTGTTTACCTACATTGGTATAAAACGGAGTGAAAACTGTAGTGGTTTCATCTACTGGGGTTCCGATAATTTCACTTAAATATTTACGAGCTTCAGCTAAACTTTTGGCATTATTCAATTTTAAGTTCAACTCCATCACTTCCTCCACCGCATCCCGAATCTCCCCATAATCGGGGTCGTCCATCGGGATTTGTTCATTGGCTTTTAATCGATCGAAAATATTTTCAGTTTCACTCATTATGCTCGCTCTATTTTATTTTGAATATTGCTCATCGCTTACCTTCTCCATCCATTCTACTACTTCGCCACCTTTTTCTTCTTGAATGGCAATATGGCTCATCGCTTTATTGGGAGAAGCGCCGTGCCAGTGTTTTTCTTCTGGCGGAAACCAAACAACATCTCCAGGCCCCACTTCTTCTATTGGACCGCCTTCTCGTTGTACCCATCCGGCACCGGAAGTGATGATTAAGGTTTGACCGGCAGGATGTGTATGCCAAGCTGTTCTTGCTCCGGCTTCAAAAGTCACTAAAGCTCCTGCTCCTTTGGTTATATTTTCTTTTTGACCGAATAAAGGGTCTATTCGTACTCTTCCGGTAAAATAATCTTCTGGTCCTTTTACAGAATCAATTGTTTTATTCTTCGTAATATCCATAACATTTTATTTTTTACTTTTAAGCTTTTAGAAAGTAGCCGCGTCGATCACGTAACGATACCTTGCTTCTTTATTCACCACTTTATCCCAAGCTTCGTTGATCTCTTCAGCATTAATGATCTCTATGGAAGGTCTAATGCCGTTGTCTGCACAGTAATTTACAACTTCCTGAGTTTCTGGAATTCCTCCTATTAATGAAGAATTGAAATTCACACGCGCAAATGCTAACATCAGGTTATTCAAAGTGATCTCTGACTTTTCTGGCATCCCAACAAACGTGAAGGTTCCTCCAGGTTTTAAGCACATTACATAAGGAGTCACGTTGAACTGGTAAGGAATGGTAGAAATCATATAATCAAGTGTCTTGTTGTAAGCTTGCATATTTTTGAACTCATCATCTACAACAATCACTTCTTCTACACCCCAAGATCTGATGTCTTCAACCTTATCTTCTGAAGTGGTAAATGCATAAACCTTAGCTCCTTTAGAAACCGCAATTTTAATAGCTAAGTGTCCTAAACCTCCAATTCCTGCGACACCAACTTTATCTCCAATTTTAAATTGTGCTCTCATTAGAGGAGAATAGGTAGTAATTCCGGCGCATAAAAGTGGCGCTGCTTCTTCAAAAGTAATGTGATCAGGAATACGCACTGCAAAATGATCTCTTACTACAATTTTGTTAGAATAGCCTCCTTGAGTTATTCCTGTAGGAGAATCTTCTTTTTGGTTACCATACGTAAACTTTGTCTGCCCTCGTTCACAGAACTGTTCTTCCCCGGCTTTACAAGTATTACACTCCATACAGCTATCTACCATACAACCCACTCCGGCTCGATCTCCAACTTTAAATTTGGTAACGTTTTTACCTACAGCTGCCACAACTCCCACGATTTCATGACCGGGAACTTGCGGATATTGTTGTTCTCCCCAGTGTCCTTTTTCTTGGTGAATATCTGAATGACAAATGCTGGCAAATTTAATATCGATGAGAATATCATCATCTCCTACAGGTCTTCTTTCAAATTCCCAAGGGCTTAATTTTCCTGATTCATCGGTAGCAGCATAGCCTTTTGTTTTAATATTTTTTGTCACATCTAAGGTCCCCGCTTCTACCTCTCCTATAATTTCACTATTAGTTGCTGAAAATGTATTCAACGGACTTGCCACTACCGCAGCTCCTGCCATGGCTGACTGCTGAAGGAATTTCCTTCTTGAATTATTATTTTTCATCTTAATTGAATTAAAAAGTTTGCTTTTCTATTGATTGTATACTTCGTCTGAAACGGCTTCCATCCAGTTAACAATTCCTTTTTCTGTATTGGGGACAATATACATTTGCTGTACGCCGGTATCTTCACTTGCTCCGTGCCAGTGTCTTGTATTTGGTGGACATTTAATCACGTCTCCTTTTTTCATGATTTCTTTTGGCTGACCTTCAATTTGGTGGTATCCTACCCCATCGGTAATGATTAAAATTTGTCCGCCTGGATGCGTGTGCCAGTTACTTCTTCCGCCTGGTTCAAAATATACATTTCCCACTGCAGTAGTGTACGTAGAATCTGGAGCTACCAGACCTGCATTAAAAGCATTCCCAGTGAAGTTTTTATCCGGACCTTTATTCCCTTTTGGAAAAATAAAATCTAACTCAGTTTTTTCTGAATGAGCTGCGGTTGCTTCTTTTTCTGCTTCTGAAGTTTGAACTGATTCGTTTTCACTCGTCTTGGTTGATGTATTTTCTTTACAACTAAAAAGAACACTTATACATATTAGCCATAAAAATAAAGTTGAATTTCTTAGGTTGGTTTTTGTCATTGTTTAGCGTTTTAATTTATAATCTCTTTCTCTGTTTTCAAATTCTTATACAAAATTAGTTCAGAAGAAGAATAAAGCTATAACAAATTTCAAATCAAAACTTAAGATTTTCAATCATTAATCTTAAACGATTAGTTAAATAAACATAATTTTATGTTAAAATAAATATTTTTAACTTTTTATAAATCAAACCAATAGAATCTAAAACTCAGATGTTAGCTCTATTAAAGTTTTCAATTTTAAAGAAGAGGAAACATTTCAATCTTTCATTGAAAGAAATTAAAAATAATATTTGAAATTCTTAATAACTAATTTCAATAGGCTGAATATTTAAAGTACTATCTTGGATGTGGACTGAGAAGTTCTGAAAGTTCCGGGATTAGTTCCAGTTATTTTTTTGAAGAAATTATTAAAGTAAGTTGGGTAGTCGAAACCAAGCGAATAAGCAATGTCGCTAATATTCCAATCAGTATGAAGCAAGAGTGCTTTGGCTTCGTTAACAATTCTATTGTTGATTTGTGTGGTGGTAGAATGCCCCGTGACTTCTTTTACAGCACGATTAAGGTAATTCACATGAACAGCCAACTGCTTGGCATAATCTTTAGCGGTTCTTAATTTCAAGGGTTTATCTACTCCTTCAATGGGAAATTGACGCTCCAACAATTCTAAAAAGACCGAATTAAGTCTGCTTAGCGCATTATGCTGTTTGTAAAAATTATGGGAAGGTTCAATTTTTAAGGCCTCGTGAATAATGAGGTTGATGTAATTTCTAATCAGGTCATCCTTATAACTGTAATCGGTTTTTTGCTCCTCCATCATTTTTTGAAAAATGGTATTCAGGAATTGTCGTTGTGCTTCAGAAATTTTTAAAACCGGTGTTCCATCTAATTTAAATAAAGGAGATTGTTGTAAACTTTCTGAGCGGTTAGAAGTCATTAAAAATTCTTCTGAAAATAAACAGGTATAGCCTACATAGGTGGTAGATAATGTTTCCCAAGAATAAGGGATGTGCGGATTACCAAAAAACAAAACTGTTCCTTCGTGGTTATAACTGCGATCGGCGTAATGAATCCTACTTTTTCCCGTGGTAAGACAGATTTTATAAAAATCTTTACGGCTATAAACTTTAGTAGCGTGGCTGTCTTTGTCTATTTTAAAGACATTAAAGCCCTTCAGTTTTAATTCACTATTAAATGCGGAAACGGAACGTTCTTCTTTATTTTTCATAAAGCAAAATTAAGAAATTCAAATTATAAATTTGTTTGTTCTATGAAAAAACAGCAACTCATTTCTTAATTACTCATAGCCTATTCATAACGTCACTTGCTTTGTAACCTTGAGCCCTTCGATTTTACTCAGGGTAAGCTAAAGCGGAAGGGTTGATTAAAAGAATGGCCTCATAAGCTATGATTTTCAAAACTATATGAGGTTCCGTTTCAAGCACGGAATGACGAGAATTCAAAAATTATAAAAATACGTATGCAACTAACTTTTTAGACAAATTACAGTATTCAAACTTAAACCTTGTTTATTGGTAAGCAACTGCTCCTCTTCCAACATTTCGGTTTCTATCGGGTTGGTCATCTTTATTTTAAATTTATCACTCAAAAAACCGCTCATCATTCCTATCGCTAAAGCTACTTGTTTAGATAACCAAAGCTTATATTCTGTAGGGTTTTGAAGTTTTTCGCTCATTTTTTCCACATATATTTTCTTATGAAGTTCATCCATTTTTTGCGCTTCCCTTGTATTGGAAAGAAAATCTAACAAATCTCCTTGGTTAAAGTCGTCCCAAGTATAAAAAGCTACGTAATGAGAAATATTTTGTTGAAAGCGGTGTTTTGATGGCACTTCATGGGAAGCATGAATAATGATAGTATAGGGCAAAGTGCCCAAACTAGGGTACAGAATAACTTCTTCAATATAAGAATATAGGAAAACCGTTATCTCTTCATTAGTCATGATTGTTCAGGTAAATGCACTTCCATCAACAAATTGTTTAAGCGCTGAAATTTTTCTTCATAATTAACTGAAAAGGTTCCACTTTCTTTTTCATACAAATCTTCCCGTACTACAGGAATACTGTAAGGTAAGGTCCAAGCACGCAGATTGGCAACCACGGTACGCAAGGCATCTATTCCGGTAGCGGCATTACCGCCGTAGGCCCAACAAATAAGGCCTACTACTTTTTGGGTAAGGTAAGGAGCATCTTCTTTCGCGCTAAGGATAAGCCAATCTAAGCAGTTTTTCATGGCGCCTACCATTCCGCCGTGATACAGAGGCGTAAGCCAGATATGTTTATCACAACTGCGGAACAGAGCTACCATCTCTTCTACTTCTTTGGGATTTGATTCCAAATGATTATTGAAGAAGGGAATCGTATTCTCAGCAAGATTAAAAGTAACTACTTCCACCCCCATATTAGAAAGATGGCTTTTTAAATAACTCACGATTTGCTCAGAGGTATCGTTAGTTTTACTTATAGTTCCGTTAAAAATCAAAATCTTCATAGTTCTTTCTTTTTATAAATTACTTTGGGTAGTCCAGGTTCTCCATACATCAAGGTTTTCACTACATTTATGAGAACGGTAGTTACTGACATATAAATGGTTTCAGGTACTTCCATTGATGCTTTTAGTGTCACTTTCTTATCTTGATAAACTGAAAAATCTGCTTCGAGTATGTTTTTCTCCCACAACTTGAGTTTTAGCTTGTCTTTTGCACCGAAAGAAACATAGATGGCTCTATCTTTTAATTTTTCAGCAATTACCATATAAGCCCATTGCGGAACAATAGCGTCATTTTTACATGTTACATAAACTGCTTTATCTTCATAAAAAGACCAATCGATTTTATTGATTTCAGCTTTAAAAGGCTTTTCTTTCAAAATAAGTCCTTCACACAAAAGAGGGACAATGTCAAATTCCACAAATTCATATGGTGGCTGGTAATCCAACAAGTTCAATTCTTCAATCTTGGCTAATGCTACTTTATTTCTGATAGGTTCATCCATCGGTCTGTTGATTTTTCTTTTTCATATAATTAAAACTTTCCCCTATGAGGTAAAGTGTATAAGGTGACTGTACTCCTTTCAATTTACTGGTGGCACTAGTGGCAGAAGGTGGATGATCTAACAGCAGATAAACATCTTCTGAAACAATAAAGTTATTATTGAATTTTTTGGTAAGGTTCTGTATTCTCGAAGCTACATTTACAGCATAGCCCATTACGATTTGATGGGGATGATTTCCTAACAGTAAATCTCCGGTAGCGACTTTTCCCAGATGAGCGCCAATACCTATTTCTAGTTCTTCATTAAAATATTTTTGAAAATAATTCTGATTTAAATTACGGAGTTCTTCAAGCATCGCATAACCACAATTTACAATAGCGATGGCACTGGCTTTGGTGGTTTGTCAAACCCAAAGGCAGCATACAAACCGTCACCAACCGTTTCGATAATTTTCCCATCGTAATACTCAATAATTTTTTCAAAACTGAAAAACAGTTTGCGTATAATATGGATGACATCAAAAGCCAAGTGTTGTTCTACAAAAGGAGTGAAATTACGTATATCCAGAAATAGCAGGCTTAACCGCAATTCTTTTCCAATATTTTCATTTTTAATGAGTTTATTTCTCAGGTATAAAGGGTAATCACTTTCATCATTCATAATCCGTTTTATTTCTACTTCACCTTTTTTCACATAGGTCTGGCAGGCCAAGCGCACATTTTCCGGCAGATGAATATGTGTTCTTAGCTTTCGCTCTGCGGAATTAATCTCAGAAAGGTTTTCCTCTCCTTCTAACACTAAAAACCGACATGTAGAGCACCTTGCCCTTCCTCCACATTCACAGCAAAAGGGGACGCCTTTTTTTAACGAAGCCTTTAAAATAGAGTCAGACGGCTCTATTTTAAAGGTGGTATCGTTAACTAAAGTAATTTCAGGGGAAGCATTCTGCATAATCCTATAAACTAATTTTTCTTATTCCTCACTCCATCCGCCTCCCAATGCTTTGTAAAGGTTAACCAATGCTATTTTACGCTCTAAGATGTCATTGATATTCCCTACTTCTGCTGCCAGTAAATTCTGTTCAGAAGTAAGCACATCAGTATAATTGGTTTGCGAATTATATTGCAAAAGCTTCTTGGTATATTCAACCGATTTATGAAGCGCCTCTAACTGAAGCTCCCTGGTCTCTGTTTTACTACTGGCGGTCTGATAAGCAAACAATGCATCAGAAACTTCTTTTCCGGCTTCCAAAAGGGTATGTTGAAAATCGTACAAAGCGATTTGTTGCTGTGCTTCCGCAGTTTTCAAATTGGCTTTATTAATTCCTTTATTAAAAATTGGCTGCACTAAACCGGCAGCAATATTGCCAAACAGACCTATGTTTTCGGTAAAAAGGTCATCCCATTCAAAACTTGAAAAACCTGCACCTCCCGTAATACTCAAGGAAGGATAAAATTGCGTTCTGGCCACATTTGTAAGTTCGAAAGCACTACGATAAGCCAATTCTGCTTGAATCACATTAGGACGGTTGGCCATTAAATCGGCCGGCACACCTAAGGCAAAAGCTATTTCTGTATCTTTTCGCAACTCCTCAAAAGCTTTTCTTTCTACAGGACCCGGCTTTCTTCCCAACAGGACAGAAAGGGCATTTTCGGTCTCTCGAATTTGCCGTTCTATATCAGGAATGGCAAGTTCTGCGACGTATTGGTTGGCTTCACTTTGTACCACAGCCGAACCGTCAACCACATTGGAGTTTTTAAGCTTCTTCATGGTGGTAACATAATCTTTTCGGTTACTTGCTGTTTCTTTTAGTATTTCCAACTGTTCGTCTAAAGCTATGAGCTGATAATAGTTAATGGCCACATTGGCAATTAAAGCAGACTTGATGGCTTTTTGGGAAGCTTCGGTTTGCAATAGCCCGGCAAGTCGTGCTCGCTTAGCGCTGCTTAGCTTGCCCCAAATATCAGCTTCCCAAGAGGTAGATATTCCCAAATCGTATTGGGTCACGTCTTTCACGAAACCAAATCCTTGGGGATAAGCTAATCGGGACCTGGAAACGGAAGCATATCCTTGTAAGCTGGGCAAGAAAGCCTTTTTACTTTGCTCCAGCATAGCAGACGCACTACTCATCCGCTGAATGGCTATTTTAAGGTCATAATTATTGCTCAGCGCTTCTTCTATGTGCTGCTGTAACAAATCATCCGGGAAAAAAGTATTCCAAGGCAATTCAGGTGCACTTGTTGACGTATCCTTATTTTCTATCTTTTGGTCATCGGTACGATACAGCCCATCCGTTTCGGCTTCGGGCTGTTCGTATTCTTTGGTAACTTTGCAAGAACCCATCAGCAAAGCGACTCCAATGACATATATGAAAAGAGTATATCGTTTCATTTTCATGTTATTATTAATGTTTTTCATTTTGACCCCCACTGAACCTTTCTTGTAAAGATTGGAACAACATAAATAAAGCGGGAATCACAAATATTCCGAATAAGGTTCCTATTAACATTCCCCCTACGGCAGCAGTCCCAATGGAGCGGTTACTCACGGCACCAGCTCCGGTAGCCAACATTAATGGCACTAAACCAAAAATAAAGGCAAAAGAGGTCATTAAAATAGGACGTAACCTAGCTTTAGCTCCTTCTACTGCAGATGTAAACAAGCTTTGTCCACTTTTTCTGTGCATCAGGGCAAACTCAACAATAAGTATGGAGTTTTTCGCCAGTAACCCGATAAGCATAATCAAACTTATTTGTAGGAAGATGTTGTTATCTATCCCAAATAGTTTGGCAAACAGGAAAGCACCGGAAAGTCCTATGGGTAAGGGGAGCAAGACAGAGAAAGGCAAGATATAGCTTTCATATTGTGCGGCTAACAGAAAATAAACGAATACTAAACACAAAATGAAAATGTATACTGTCTGGCTACCACTATTCACCTCTTCCCGGCTTAATCCTGCAAATTCATATCCAAATTGATTGGAAAGATTTTCATCGGCTACTTCTTGTATGGCTTTTACAGCATCTCCCGAGCTATAACCCGGAGCAGGAACGCCAGTCACATTGGCCGAAGTGTACAGGTTAAACCTCCTGATAAATTCTGAACCATACACCTTTTTCAAGGTGACAAACTGGGTAATCGGCGTCATTTCACCACTTCCTGTTTTTACCATTACCGCGTGCAAGTCTTCCGGTTTTCCTCTAAAAACAGGTTCCGATTGTACCATTACCCGATATTGCTTGTTGAAGCGATTAAAATCTGAAGCATAAATTCCTCCGTAATATCCCTGCATCACCCCAAGTACGTTATCGGGTGAAATTCCTACCATTTCGCATTTAGCGATATCTACTTCAAGTTCATACTGCGGAAAATTATTATTGAAAGAAGTAGTGGCGTAAAGAATCTCTGGACGTTGATTAATAGCTCCCAGATAGTTTTGCACCACACCACTAAACTCATCCATATCATTTGCGGTACGGTCCTGCAAGTTAAATTCAAAACCATTGGTATTTCCAAAACCTTGTAAAGTAGGAGCAGCAAAGAAAATAATATTGGCTCCTTTGATTCCTGAAGTTTTATAAAACAGTTTGTTTACTACACTTTCTATTCCTTGTCCTTCTCCATCTCGTTCTTCCCAATCTTTTAGTCGAATAAAAAACGCTCCGTAAGAACCTCCTGCTCCACTAATCAAGTCTTGCCCGGCCATTCGCGTAGAAGTTTCTACTTCAGGGATGGTACGGATAATACTATCTACCTCATCGGTAATCGCCTCAGTACGTTCTAAAGAGGAAGAAGGCGGTAAAATGATATTACCAAAAATAGCCCGACTATCTTCTGCCGGAACAAATCCGGTAGGCGTGTTTTTAATTAAGAACCAAGACAATACGGAGAAGGCAACAATACTACCCAACGCTAGCCATTTTCTTCGTAACAGAAAACGGACGCCTTTCAGGTATTTTTGGGTAACCGCGTGAAAGGCGGTATTAAAACCAGCATAGAAACGTTGTAAAAGGTTTTTGTTTTTGTGTTCTTCGCTATGGGGTTTTAAGAAAAGTGCACAAAGCGCGGGACTTAAAGTAAGCGCGTTGATGGCTGAAATCACAATGGCTATGGCTAATGTTAAACCAAACTGCTTATAAAAAACCCCCGTAGAACCGCCGATAAATGAAACAGGCACAAATACTGCTGCCATCACGAGTGTAATGGAAATAATAGCACTGCTAATTTCACTCATCGCGTGTAAAGTCGCTTTTCTGGCAGATTTAGAGCCTTGGTCCAACTTAGCGTGGACAGCTTCTACCACCACAATGGCATCATCTACCACAATACCAATAGCCAGTACTAAAGCAAATAAAGTAAGTAGGTTGATGGTAAAACCGAAAATTTTCAGGAAGAAAAACGTACCTACAATGGCTACGGGCACAGATATGGCCGGGATTAAGGTAGAACGAAAATCCTGTAAGAAAATAAACACAACGATAAATACCAAGATGAAGGCTTCAATAAGCGTGTGTTCTACTTTTTCAATAGAAGCATTTAAAAACTCATTGGCATTTAAGAAGGGGGAATATTCAATTCCTGAAGGAAAATTTTTAGCGCTTTCCTTAATGATTTCCTGACATTCATTAATCAAATCGTACGCATTAGAACCTGCTGTCTGGCTAACCGCCACCGATGTACTGGGATAACCTTGGGTTTTTGTACTACTGCCGTAACTAAGGGCTCCTAATTCTACTTTGGCAACATCATCTAAACGAAGAATATCGCCACTTTTACTGGCTCGGATAATAATATTTCCAAATTCTTCTGCGGTCTTTAAACGTCCTTTATATTTGATGGTATATTGAAAAGCCTGATTGCTATTTACTCCAAACTTTCCGGGAGCGGCTTCAATATTTTGCTGCTTTAATTTAGCGATAACATCATTCGGTACTAATCCGTAAGAAGCCATTACATCTGGCTTGAGCCAAATTCGCATGGAATAATCACGGGCACCATAAATAAAGGCATCTCCAATTCCATTCACCCGTTTCAACTTAGGCAGAATATTCAGGTTTACATAATTCTGCAAAAAGTTCTGGTCATAATTATCTTTTGTACTATAAATACTAAAAATATAGACCAAACTACTTTGTTTCTTACTGGTAGATACTCCTGCACGAATCACTTCTTCAGGCAATAAACTATTGGCTTTGTTGACGCGATTCTGAACATTCATGGCCGCCAGGTCGGGATCGGTACCCAAATCAAAATAAATGGTGATGGTAGCGCTACCGTCATTACCGGCAGTAGAAGTCATATACTGCATATTCTCTACACCGTTGATTTGTTCTTCCAAGGGAATAAGAACGCTGTTTCGTACCACATCGGCATTGGCTCCTTGGTAAGAAGCCGTTACTTCTACGGTAGGCGGGGCAATATCGGGATACTGGGAAATAGGCAAGGTAAATAACCCGAGCAATCCCAGAATAACGATGATAATAGAAATCACCGTGGATAATACTGGTTTACTTATAAAACTTTTTAGCATAATTCTTTTCAGTTAAGGCAATATGATGTCAGGGATACATGTTTAAGAATATATAAACCAAACACTTATATGTTTTTAAATTTACCGGGTAATGGTTTTAGGGTTTATTTGTAAACTGTCCCTTAAGCTTCCTGCTCCTTCATAAACAATCAAATCGCCCGGCGAAAGACCTTCCGTCACCACAAAATCGTTTTCAATCGTGGTAGGCATGGTTTCTATCTGTGTAGTAAACACCCTATTTTCTTTCACTTTGTAAACCATTCGCCTATCCTGGATTTCGAAAGTAGATTTTTGCGGAATAAGAATAGCGGAAGAAACTGATTGCGGAATAATGATTTTTCCGCTTCCTCCACTTCTTATCTTTTGGTCTTTATTGGGAAACACCGCCGTAATTCTGGCCGACCCAGTTTGTTGGTTCAACAATCCGCCTATTGCTGTAATAGTTCCTTCTTCTTGAAGAATACTTCCATTAGGTAATTGAAGTTTCACATTAGGAAATTCCTTTAATTTTTCGGTAACGGTCTCCCCTTTGTAAGTCGTGTAGAAATCAAAATATTCTTTTTCATCCATCGAAAAATACACTTTTACATTTTCAATATTGGAAACCACGGTAAGCGGAGTAACACCTTGTGGACTCACCAAACTTCCTGTACGATAAGGAATGGCACCTACCACGCCTTCTACCGGACTTTTGATAAAGGTATAACTTAAATCTGCCTGAGCTTGCGCTAAAGCTGCTTTTTTAGCTTCCAAATCCAATTTGGCCGCATCCAGCTCATAAGCATTTACAATTTCGTCTTCTACCAAAGGTTCGGTTTTACGCACTTTAATTTCTGCGTTTTGAACGGCAGATTGCGCAGCTCTTACCATCTCGGCATATTGCGGGGCATTGATTTTAAAAAGCGGATCGCCTTTTTTTACACGCGCTCCTTCTTCTACATAAATCTTTTGAATATAACCTTGAATTTTAGGACGTATTTCAATGTCTTCCTCCCCTTGAATGATAGCAGGATATTTTCGCTGCAAAGTCGTAGGTTCTGTAGTGACCTTTAACACCGGATATTGCGGTACTTGCTGCGCCTGCTGGCTTTCTCCTTCTGTATTACAAGAGAACAAAAACCCTCCTAAAAACATAAGGACCGCAATTTTAAACTTTATTTGATTATGTTGCATTGCTATATAGTTTAGTTTGAAAAAAGCATAGGACTGACCGTTGAAGAAACAATTGTTCCCCAAGACAGGTTCATACAAATAATAAAAGAGCTAAACCCGGACGGCTTTAGTAGGTTATGACCGGGTTTAGCATGGGGTGGAAGAAATTACTTTTTAGCCGCTAAATAGCGTTTTTCTACTTCGTCCCAATTAATAACGCTCCAAAAAGCATTGATATATTCCGGACGCTTGTTCTGGTAATTTAAGTAATACGCGTGTTCCCAAACATCTAAGCCTAAAACTGGTGTTCCTTGGTCATCGGCTACATCCATTAACGGATTGTCTTGATTAGGCGTAGAAGTCACTTTTAATTTGTTGTTTTCATCTACAATTAACCAAGCCCATCCTGAACCAAAACGGGTGGCAGCAGCGTTATTAAAAGCTTCTTTAAAAGCTTCAATTGAACCAAAAGTAACTAATTCTCCACTTGGCTGTCCGCCTCCATTTGGGCTTAAGATAGTCCAAAATAAACTATGGTTGTAATAACCACCGCCATTGTTACGAATACCAGCAGAAAGTTGAGAAACTTTACTAAAAAGGCTTTCTAAATGTTCATCTGCAATTCCGGCTTCTTCTAAAGCGGCATTTAATTTATTGGTATATCCTTGATGATGCTTAGAATGGTGGATTTCCATGGTTTTAGCATCAATGTGAGGGGCTAGCGCCTCATATTTGTACGGTAATTCTGGCAATTTATAACTCATAATCTTGTAGATTTAAAAATTAAACTTTTATTTACACCACAAATATACTAATTTTGTTTAATAAACCAAATAAATACTTTGTTTATTATGAATAATATAGTTTCTGAGAATGAAAGAGCGATTTGGATACTAAAAAATAAGGGCGAGCAAACTATTAAAGAAATAGCAAAAGAACTGAACGTCACTACGGAAGGCGCTAGGTTTCAGTTGCTTAAATTAGCAAACGAAGGTTTTGTAAAATCTGAAAGCCGGTCGAAAGGAAGGGGACGCCCGCAACAAATATGGTCACTTACTGAACAAGGACATAACAAGTTTCCTGATACGCATTCGGGTTTAACGGTAAAACTAATTGAGAAAATCAGGCAAAATTTAGGAGAAGAAGCACTTGATGAAATTATTAGTGCTGCGGGGGAAGATAATATTGAAAAATACCAGCAGGTGATTAAAAAGGACGATACGTTGGAGGAGCGCGTTAAAAAATTGGCTGAAATTAGGTCGAGGGAAGGTTATATGGCGAATTATGAAAAGAACGATGATGGTAGCTTTTTATTAACTGAAAACCATTGCCCCATTTGCTCGGCGGCGAAAACCTGCCAAGGCTTTTGCAAAGCAGAGCTTCATACTTTTCAAACAGTGTTGGGAAAGGAAATACAGATAAAAAGGGTGAACCATATTTTATCGGGCGCGCGGCGTTGTGCTTATAAAATTGAAAAGGGGTAATCTAATCTATTTTTTTTGTCTAGTCCTAAAATAGCTAGACACTTTTTGAAGGTCGGAAGGGTAACCCTTACAGTGAGGCCAGTGTTTCCGCCATTGTAAAACGCTCGGCTTCCCGTGCCGGAATCGTTCAACGGGTTAGCCCTTCATATGTTACGCCACAGTTTTGCGACGCATTTATTGGAGGATGGTGTGGGTTGAAGGTACATCCTAGCAGCTTTTGGGTCATAAAACGACCAAAACCACTGAAATTTATACCCATGTGGCCAATCAACATTTAAAAAAATAAAAAATCCTTTAGATTCCTTATATTTGGATAAATGATAAATTGTAAATAAATGCAATTGCATTTATTCGCATGTTGTACCCAATTTGAAAAATGACGTACAGAGTAATTAAATATGGACTTTTAACTGTGTTGACAATTCTGACTTTTTATCAGAATTTTCCATTTGGAGACTATTGCTCTGGACTAGTGGAAGCTCTTTCATTCGTTTTAATGGGCGGACTTTTTTTAATCTCATTTGTGATTTTCCTTATTATCGATTTAGTCAAGACATTCAAGAAAAAACGAAAGTTTGACTTTATACCTCTTGCAATTCTTACAGTTTTCTTAATCGGTAATTCACTGTTGTTGGACAATGAGAAAGATAAATTTTGGACTGACATGGAGTTGGTTGGGAACGTAGAAGTTGGAGATCTTAGAGCTGCTCAAATAGTGCTCTATTCAAATCAAACTTTCAGCGTTCGGACATCTTATGTGGACTGGAGTTGCACTTATTCGGGACGATATTCCATTCAAGACAATATACTACAACTTGAACGAGACGACTTAGAAAAAGAGACAGATAATGTCTTTACTAACAAATATGAAATTCAGAAATCAGATAGTCTTTTAATTCCTCTGAAATCAGGAATTGAAAAAGTAAAAATAAAAAAACTGGCACAACATCGGCTATAGCAAATGCGGGTTGACTGCTTAAAAATGAAGATATTACAACTAAATAACATTCGGTCTGGCGGACAAAGATTCGGTTCTAAAATCCCGCACTTGCCATAGCCAGGGCCGTTGTACACAATTTGAGAAAACGCATTTTTAAATATGTAATATTAGTTTTAATTGGTGGATTTTTACTCTACCGATTTCTTCCAATTGGAGATTATTGTGGTGGATTTGTGGCTCTTGCTAACTATGTGTTATTTGGTGGACTTTTAATATTATCTTTTTTAATTATAACGATTATTGATTTAATCAAATTGTGGAAAAATAAACAAAAATTTGACTTCATTCCTTTATTAATAGTATTGTCTATTGGAATTCTCTTTTACTTTCAAAATGATTTGGAAAATGAAAAATTCTGGACTAAAAAAACACTTTCTGGAAGAATTGAAATTGAATCAACGCCAAAAAGCGGATTATTAAGATTGTATGAAAACGGAACTTTTGGAGCAACTTTGTATAGTGCAGATTACAATTGTACTTTTCAAGGAAAATATGAACTCACTAACAACGTACTCAACTTGAAAAGAAAAGATTTAGCGGAATTAACAGAAGACGTTTTTACAACTGAATATATAATTGAAAAAAAGAACAAATCAATTAAACCGATTGACAAAAAATTCGGAGCGATTGAAATAATAGAATAAAAAACTGTGTACAACAACTTATTTCCGCAATTACGGCTTTGTGTCCTGCGGACACAACCGAGCAAACATAAAAGTCGGTAATTTTAGCTATCTTAGTTTTTAACCAACCCACAACTGATTGTTATACAAGACCGTCAGACTGTCTCAAAACCATGCCATCTTTACCGATCATTTTTCAGGATATGATCTTTGGTATGTTTATCTTTAAGGTATGGAATATCAACAAGGACAAGACCGGGAACAGCTCAGCCTTTA
>NZ_RXOM01000002.1 GCF_008692195.1 Salegentibacter sp. R32 | reverse complement strand
AAGTACCTGCGGAAAGCCCGGTGATATCCTCGGTAGTGGCTGTATTGTCCCAAGCAAAGGTATAGGGGGCGGTCCCCCCGGTCACGGTCAGGTCAACTGTCCCATCGTTGCCCCCGTTGCAGGAAACGTTGGTGGCTACACCACTTGCCATAAGCACGGCCGGTTGCTGGACTTCCACAGATTCAGTAGCGGTACATCCCTTGCTATCGGTTACGGTCACATTATAGGTGTTGGCCTCCAATCCTGAAAGGTCTTCGGTGGTAGCAGTGTTGCTCCAGGCAAAGGTATAGGGTGGTGTTCCTCCGGCAACAGTCAGATCAACTGCCCCGTCGTTGCCCCCGTTACAGGATACATTGGTAGCGACACCACTTGCTGAAAGCACAGCCGGTTGCTGGACTTCCACAGATTCAGTAGCGGTACATCCCTTGCTATCGGTTACGGTCACATTATAGGTGTTGGCCTCCAATCCTGAAAGGTCTTCGGTGGTAGCGGTGTTGCTCCAAGCAAAGGTATAGGGTGGGTTACCGCCTATTACAGTTAAATCAATAGCTCCATCGTTACCGCCATTACAACTTACATTGGTTGCAACTCCGTTAGCTTCCAGTATAATTGGTTCAAATACATCTACAGTTTCGGTAGCGGTACACCCTTTGCTATCGGTGACCGTTACACTATAGGTAGCAGCGGTAAGACCTGATAAATCTTCTGTGGTAGCGGTGTTGTTCCATGCAAAGGTATAGGGTGGGTTACCTCCTATTACAGTTAAATCAATAGCTCCATCGTTACCGCCATTACAACTTACATTGGTTGCAACTCCGTTAGCTTCCAGTATAATTGGTTCAAATACATCTACAGTTTCGGTAGCGGTACATCCCTTGCTGTCTGTGACCGTTACACTATAGGTAGCAGCGGTAAGGCCTGATAAATCTTCTGTCGTAGCTGTATTGTTCCATGCAAAGGTATAGGGTGGGTTACCGCCTATTACAGTTAAATCAATAGCTCCATCGTTACCGCCATTACAACTTACATTGGTTGCAACTCCGTTAGCTTCCAGTATAATTG
>NZ_RXOM01000001.1 GCF_008692195.1 Salegentibacter sp. R32 | reverse complement strand
TATCAGAACTCACCGAAGAACTGGAAAAATACCGTTTACAGGAAATCAAGGCCAGGGAAGAAAACCTAACACCAAAAACCAAGCAACTCAATAAAAAAGAAATTGAGGAAGCCGAAACCTTCCTAAAATCCAAAGATTTATTGCAAAAGACCAATGAACTTATTGGAAAGTCCGGTGTCACCGGCGAAGAAACCAACCGTTTGTTAATGTACATCATCTTTACCAGCAGAAAACGGGAACAGCCCTTACACGTGGTCAGCTTGGGAAGTAGCGGAACAGGAAAGACCCATCTACAGGAAAAGGTAGGCGAACTCATCCCGGAAGAAGAACGGGTAAGTATTACAACATTAAGCGAAAATGCTTTTTACTACTTCGGTAAACAAGAACTTAAAAATAAGGTCATACTTATTGAGGATCTGGACGGCGCGGAAAACACACTTTATCCATTACGGGAACTACAGACCAAGAAACGAATCGTGAAAACCATAGCCAGTAAAAACAGCAAGGGCGAGACACAGACCAAGTATTTAACAGTAGAAGGCCCCGTATGTGTAGCAGGTTGCACCACCAAAGAGCAGGTTTACGAAGATAACGCAAACAGGAGCTTCTTAATCTACCTCGATGAAAGCCAACAGCAGGACGAAAAAATAATGCAATATCAAAGGCAAATATCAAGTGGCGAAATCAACTTTTACGAACAGAAAGAAATACAGGGATTTTTACAGAACACACAAAGAATACTAAAACCAATAACCATAAGAAACCCTTTTGCCAACCAACTCAACCTTCCACAATCCGTATTTAAACCAAGAAGGACCAACAACCATTATTTACAATTTATAGAGGCGATTACCTTTTATTACCAATACCAACGGGAAAGGAAGCACGATAAAGGAACAGGAGAAGAATACATCGAAACCACATTAGAGGACATTGAAAATGCCAACACCCTTTTAAAAGAAGTTCTGCTTCGTAAAAGTGATGAACTCACGGGAAGTTGCCGGAACTATTTAGAGTTGCTTAAATCATACTTGAAACTCAAAAAGAAGAAACAGTTCACGGCGTTAGAGATCAGAAAGCAATTACGACTGCCCAAAACCT
>NZ_RXOM01000003.1 GCF_008692195.1 Salegentibacter sp. R32 | reverse complement strand
GAAAGTACCTTCAATTATACCTGAATGAATTCATCTATAAGCTAAACCGAAGATATTTTGGGGAGAAGCTTTTCGATAGGCTCGTCATTGCTGGAATCACAGGATATGACTAATTACGGATATTCAATAAAAAAATTAATGCTAGCCCCTAAATTATTATTACACAAGACATCTTAAAGAATATTATTTATTATCATTTAAAGTGATGATATTATTTGAACTTAGGAAAGATTTACTCTTATCAAGAAATTTTTAAAAAAGCACACGATAAATTGTTCATCGATGATAAGATTTAATAATAAAGCATTGTGGATTGATTTTAGACTTATTCTTATAAAACCTAAAATTCTTTGTATGCGCTCTGGATAGTAATTATTACACTGATATAGAAACAGTAAAGTTAAAAAGTAATATCTTTGTAGTCTTTGAAAGTCCTTATCTAATTATTATAACAACCATTACCCCAAATCTTAATTCAAATAGCTAAGTCCTATTAAATTATAAGTTATATTATAGTATATTAGGAATATACGATATTACCAAAGATCAATAGAGATATAATTGACCATGCCGTACAAGTAATATATAGTACTCAAAGAATGAAGAAATTTTTAAACAAATTCCACCTTTTTAAAAATTTATTACTTCATCAAGTGCATCATCTGCATCTCTATGAATAAAATTGGCTTGATAATTCAAAGTAGTCTTTAAATCACTATGGCGATAGAGCTTTTGTAGCATTAAAGGATGAATACGATCACCAGCTATATTACCGAAGCTATGCCTAGCGATGTGATTAGATAAGTTTTTTTCAATCTCACATTCCTTGGCAATTTGCTTTAGGCATTTATTAAAGACCTTAGTAACACTTTTTGTTCTTATATAGATTTGTTCAGCATCATTGGCATCCGTATTTCTAAGGAACGGAAAGACATAACCTTTATTAAGTTTTTTCTCTTTTTTATAGTATTCTAAAATTTTTTTTGCTTTCGCAGGAATTTTAAGGCTGAGTGCTTTTTCATTTTTATTCATTATATAATAAAGTCGATTATCCTTAAAATCCGACCATTTTATTTTGACAACATCAGAAATACGAATCCCAGCAAAATAAAAAGAAAATAGCCAAACATTATGAGTGTGCCAAATAGAACTATTTTCCTCCAACTTCAGTTTTTCTATTTTTTCAACTTCTTCTGTGCTTAATCCTATCTTATTACCAGAACCAATTCTAATTTTCTCCTTATCACCAGCAAAAGGGTAAAATTTTCGCTCAATAATTCCTTCCTTAATGGCTAAATTGAAAAGAGTTCTAATCAAAATAAGTTGATTAGTAATAGTTCTGGTTTTTTGCCCTAAGTAAGAATGACAAAATGTTTTATATTTATTAATGAAAACTTCATCAATATCCCGAAACGCTAGAACCTTACTATTTTTGAAATGATCTACACCATCTAACCAACTATATTTGTTAAGCCTTGCCTCACTAATTCGGTGCAAGCGACGCTCATTTATAGACTTAATAACGGCTGATTTATTTTTAATTCTTTTTAGATTTAAAAATTCCTCCAGGTTATAGAGAATAGATAATTCAGCCTTAGCGACGGAAAATGTTCCTCTTTCATATTTTTCCATTATACGCTCTGCGGCTAGCTCAAAAAAAGATTTTTGTCCGTAGGTTCCTTTTAGTTTTTGCTTTACCTGTTTCGGGCTAACCTGATCTTTAGATTCAAAAAATATGTCATTCACTTCACTCAATTTCTTCATTAAAAAATTGTTCAACTTTTGTGAATTTGGATGGCTTCTTTTCGCTTTTCCTGCTTTTTCATCCCAATCTTTTTCGAAAACATATTGACCAATCCACTTATAATTAGTTTTGTAATTTTCAGAAATTCTCAATGCAAGAGGAATTCTTCCATCTTTTCTTATCTTATTTTTCCGCAAAACAATTTTTATATTAGACATACTCAATTAATTAGAATTACATAAATATAAATAATTAGTTTAAAAAAGGGTACAAAATGGGTACAGAATAGGTACAGAATAATTTGATTTTAACATTATTTAAATAAAACCATAAAACATATAATTAACTGATAATCATACAATTTAATATATTTTACATTGTTTTATATAGCTATTTGAGTAGGTTCATAACCCGGAGGTCCCGAGTTCAAATCTCGGTCTCGCTACACCAAAAACCATCCTAGATTTTAGGATGGTTTTTTGGTTTATTATTTATTTAGAAAACTAAAATTGGTATATAAAATTAATTAACAATACAAATAACCAAGAAAGTTTAAGTGCCTTTCATTTCGATAAAAAGCATTTTTTTTAATAATTGTATTTATAATTAACATTTTTATTTTATATTTATTCATACTTTAACGTAATCAAAACGTTAGTTTTAAGTTAACTGCAACCTATCTTCCCCACTCTGTTGTAGTTTTTTATAAAATTGGCATAAAGTATTCGGTTAAGCCGTTACAATTATATTTTTCATTATTAACCTTTAAAACCAATTTATTATGAAAAAACTTTTATTGTTGTTTTTCTTGGTAGTAACCGGGCTGTCGAGTTATGCTCAACAAACTGTTCATGTAAAAAATAATTCTCCTTGTGATATTTTATTAAGAGTTGAAAATCGCCAAATTTGCAGTAAGGGTGGAAATTTTCAATCAGTAACTGTACCCGCAGGAGCTACAATACCTGTTAACACCACAAATCCGGGTACTACAGAAATAATAGGAATTCATATAATGACCAGTAATGCTATTTTTACATCACCTTCCGCTAATTGTTTAATATGTCCTTCTTTTATAATTGGACCTCCTACCGGATCTTGGATAGCTACCAGTAACTGTACTTCTAGTATTTTAAATTATTACTACGAGTGGTATTGTGAAAATCCTGGTGTATCTAGCTTTTTATTAATTAGTATATAATAATTAAAATTTTCTATTATTATTAAAGTATATAAAAGCGAGCCACAGTGGACTCGCTTTACTTTTATTAGGAAAGGTAAAGTTTAGTTTAATTGGTAGTTTCTACTTCTATGCTCACGTTATCATCAATTTTAAGGCTATCGCGATGTTTAGTTTCCTTTCCTGATTTCTCTTCTATCTGTTTTCCGAAATCTCCTAGAACATCCAAATTAACGTCAACATCTCCTTCTGAAGCGGACTTCATTACCTTCATTAAGGCTGAAAAATTCATATCATCACCCAATAAACGTGCAACGGCAAAACCTTTTGAATCATCATTGGCATAAACAATAACTTCGTCTATTGCTTTTTCTTCTCCTAAATACATCACTCTTACGTTTCTACCAGAACTTCCAAATTTCATTAAAACTTTATATTTTTCATCTTTTAAAATGGATTCTACCGTAGATTTTTCAGTTTGGTAGGCTTCTGTATTTTTATCGTTCACCGGAAAAGCTAATACGTTTGCTTTTCTAATTGATTTTAGGGCTTTTCTGTCTTCTTTAGAAAGATTTGAGTTATCACCTAAAAACAAACTTGATGGAACATCTAAAACTACAAAATTGTCGTTTTCTTGATTATCTACATAATAGGATTGTAAAGTGGGCTCTCCGCTACAAGCAACTGCTACTATAGTGATAAGCAGTAAAATTATTTTATTTATCTTTTTCATGGCAATTCTTATTTTTCTTCAACTTTTTCTAATTGTTCTGCACCGGGAACTTCCAAATCTTTAGCAAGTTTAGAAACTTCTTTTAAATCTATATCACCGGTGATTGACATAATGACCGTCATAGGTTCTCCTTCTTCCATTCCATTTAAGAACATAAATAATTGACTAACGGAACCTTTTCTACTTCCGGGTTTAGAATAGAATTTCACTTCTTTGTCATCATCTTTAAAACTCATTAATTCTTTCATAGAAGAGGAAGTAAGATAACTCTTTACATCTTGCTGCATTTTGCTTGAAATACCTGAATCTTTTGTACTCAATACTTTAATATCTTCCAAATTTTCAATAAGCTGGATGTAACGTTTCACTTCAGGATCTTCACTTTCAAAATCGATATCGGCCAAGAGTTTAAACATCTCATTGGTCATGACCATAGAGCTCACTCCTTTCATATCTGCATATTTACTAAAGGTTTGCGCTTGGGTAAATATGGGGGCCAATACAAGGACAATAATTACGATTAACTTTTTCATAGGACTATTTGTTTATTAATTGATTTTTAGTTTGGTTGATTTCTTTTAAATAACTTAATTGTTTCTTTCCATTTGCTACTGCATCGGTCATCATTAGCAATAAGTCTTGAGTATTTTGCATCGCCAATTCATATTCTACAGGTTCAGCTTTTGAAATGGTATTTTTTTCATAGTTATTGAATAAAAACACTGAAGCGATAATGGCAATACTTGCAGCAATACCGGACCATTTGTAAATTAAAGATCGGGTTGATTTTTTTTCTTCTACTTCAAAAGGCATTTTAAATTTTATTTCTTCTGAAGCATCGATGTTTCTTTCGGTTTCCAGAAAGCTGAAAAGCGGAATGTATTCTTCTAGTTCGGGAGCTACGTTTCCTGAAAGAAAATAAGCTTCCAGCTCTTTTTCTTCAGCTAGACTAGTTTCTGCCTCTAAATATTTATCTAGTAGGATTTTTATGTTAGACAGTTCCATAGCGATGTTTTTTTATTATTTCTTTTCTAATTTTTTTTCGGGCCCGGGATAAAGCGACACGAACAGCAGTCGACTTCATTCCGGTAATTTCTATAATCTCATCATACTCTAGTTGTTCTACATCTCTTAACTGAATTAGGGTTTGTTCTTGCTCTGATAAATCTTTGATGATTTCAGCAACAATTTCTAATTCATTTTTTGCCTCGATATGTTTTTGAAGGGATTTGCTCTCGTCTTCATAATTACTATGTACAATTCTTAGGTTATTGTTCTTTTTCAATTTTAATTGGTCAAGACAGTGGTTTTTAGTTACCGTCATCGCAAAAGCGTGGGCATTATCATAATTTTTAAGAGTTTCCCTTTTATTCCAAAGTTTCACAAAAACTTCTTGAACCGCATCTTGAGCTGCTTCTTTAGAAACCAACAAGCGTACCGAAAGCCGGTACATTTTATCTTTTATGGGTTCTATAAAAACTAAAAACTCTTTTTGGTTCATTTTTTTACTTTTGATCTACACTATGGTGACGAACTACTTTAAATTTTGTTACAATAAATTTTCAAATTATAATATTGTGAGTATTTTCGAGTTATACTTTTAAATTGCAACGATGAAAAATAAATTTACATTATTCTTACTTATAGGTCTTACTGCTTTTTCTTTCATTTCGTGTTTTGATGATAGGGACGATGAAATTATTCCTGCTTCCAATAAAGAAATTCAAGATTTTGTCTGGAGAGGACTTAACATGTATTACTTATATAAACCTGATGTTCCTGCTTTACAAAATGAAACCTATGCCAGTGAAAGTGAATTAGATGATTTTCTGAAAAGTTATGATTCCCCAGAGACTTTATTCGACGATTTAATTTATGATCCCGAAGATAGGTTTAGCGTCCTATTTTCAAATTATGAAATTTTAGAGAATTCGTTAGCTGGAATTTCAAAAACAACAGGAATGAAAAGCAAACCTGTACAATTAGATACTGGAGAGATATTATATTATGTACGTTATATACTACCTAATACAGATGCAGAAAAAAAAGGTGTTAAAAGAGGGATGCTTTTTAATCGTGTAAATGGTACATTAATAACTGCAGATAATTATAAAACCATTTTGGAGCCAGAAACTTTTACTATAGGTTTAGCCGATATTGTAGATAATGAACTCGTTTCATTAGAAGAAACTATTACGTTAAATAAGCAGGAATATACAGAGAACCCAGTATATATAATAAATACCTTTGATTTAGAAGTTAATAAAAAAGTAGGGTATTTAATGTATAATGCCTTTAATAGAAATTTCGACGATGTTTTAAATAATGCTTTTGCAAAATTTAAAACTGAAAATATAACAGATTTGGTTATCGACTTAAGATATAATAGCGGTGGAAGTGTAGAAACCAGCAATGATTTAGCAAGTATGATCACTGGTCAATTTAATGGTGAGTTATTTACTACTCAAGTTTATAATAATAATTTTGAAAATGAAGAACGTTATTTTAATAACAAAATAAGTACTGATGAAGATATTAATAGCCTAAACCTAGATAAAGTTTACGTAATAACTACTGGTTCAACAGCTTCTGCAAGTGAATTATTAATCGCTTCTTTAAGACCTTATATTGAAGTTGTTCAAGTAGGTACAACTACTACCGGAAAGTATCAAGGTTCAGTTACACTATATGATTCTCCTAATTTTTCTCGGACAAACATAAATATTCGACATAAATATGCAATGCAGCCCCTTATTTTAAAAACCGTAAATGCTAATGGATTTACTGATTATAAAGACGGACTTACTCCAACATTTGAAATAAAAGAAAAAATACTTAATCTAGGGGAATTGGGTGATCCCTCCGAACCTTTATTAAATGCTGTTCTAAGTAAAGCTGAAGGCAGGACATTTCCTATTTCCAATCCTTTAGAATTTATTCCTCTTGAAAGTAACGAAGATAACCCAACTTATCAAAGAATGTACATTGATGATTTTGACTATTAATTATAACAGCTTTCTAAACAAAACTCCCGATGTTGAAATCGGGAGTTTTTTTGTGCTTAACTCAAAAGCACCTATTTACTTTAATTAGTTAATCATTAAAGTAAAAACCATTAGGCCCCACTCCCACGGTAATATTATTCAATAAATTCCCTTGAAGATCATAAACTTCAACAAAACTATCTGATGCAAAATCGCCTCCTTCAGCAATATAAATCTTATCATCCTTTACTTCAAAGCCATACATAGTTCCATATTGAGATGTTGTATTATATGATAATAAGGTATTTTCAGGAGCATTTTCATTATTAATCTCCATACGATAAACTGAACTTGAAACCGTAAAATAAATTTGGTTATCTTCAATATCTAAGTTATGAGCACCACCTTCTTCATAATTTAATTCTATACTGCTTTCTAGGGCTAAAGTATTCAAATTAAATTTTTCTAAAGCCCCAGAACTCAACGCATAGATTGCATTTTCTTCAATTTCAAAAGAATCTAATCCTGCTTCCGTTTCTAAGGTAGTTTCAATTTCATTAGTGGTAGGATTAAAAACAGAAATATGATTCCCTGTTCCATAAGTTGCGTTTTGTATATAGAGCATTCCGTTTTCTGCTTCAATAAATTCAACAGCATCACCAATAACGACAGTTTCTTCAACTACCAAACTTTCTAAATCTATAATAGCAACATAATCATCTTCATTTGTAGAAAAATCTGCCTGATTGGTTACGTAAGCTTTTCCATTTTCAACAACTCCGTAACGTGGTACATTTAAACCGCTATCTACTTTTCCTACTAACTCAAACGTGTAGCGATTTACTACAGTAATTAAATTTGAACCATTAGAAATGATATAGGCTAAATCACCATCAAAAAAGATTGACTGTACATAATTACCTAGATCGTCACTTCCATTCACGGCTTGATAAATGGCTTGCTCGCTGGTTTGTAAGTCTTCACTAATGTAAGTAACTGTTCCGGCTGTCTGACTACCTTCATTGAGTACTAAAAACCCGTTTTCATACGGAAAACTATCGTTATCCTCAATGGTAATCATAACTTGATTGCTATTTAAATCAATATCAAAATTTTCATTGGTTACTTCGATAAGATTAATAATTATCGTTTTATCTTCATTTACCTCTTCATTATCAATAATTGAAATTGGCAACGTAAAACTAGACTCTCCATTAGGTATAGTGATCGTACTTTCTTGTTGAATATTGTAATCAATACCATTTTCTGCCGTACCAGAAACTTCATAAGTTATAATTAAATTTTCTTCAGTAACAGTAGTTGTATTAAAGATAACATCTACACTTTCAACATCCTCGGAAACATTTATTTCATCATCTCCGTCCACGCTTATTTGAATACTGTTATCCGGAATTTCGATTCCATTGTCATCATCATCGCTACATGCGCTTAATAAAATTGAACCAATAAAGGCTCCCATTAAAAATTTGGTTAGTTTCATGTTTTAAAAATTAAGGGTTAAATAAATAGTATAATTAGTTCCGGGCATTCGCCGGTCTTCTACATTTTGGTAATCACTATTAAGCAGGTTTCTCACCTTCCCGCCAAGCGTAAAATTTTTAGAGATATGATAGCCTAAACCGGCATTCCAAAGCCAATAAGCGTCTAAATTATAGCGCGGATTGTTATCACTTCTCGTAAAAACTTCTCCGTTATACAAAGCTTGCGTTTCAATAAATAGATCTTGAAATGCATAATAAATAGATCCCGTCGCTTTATGGTAAGGAACGTAAATCAATTGTTTTTTAGTTATTTTATTTTCTGAAACGGTGTACGCGTAAGTCCCATTTACCGCGAAAAGATGACTACCGAATTGTTTTTTATAATTCAGTAGAAATTCTGTACCGTAAGTTGCTACTTCATCAATATTTCTGGGCGTCCAATAACCGCTACTGCCGGGAACCCAATTGATCATTTGCTGAATATCGTTGTAGTAACCGGTCAACGTCATTTTAAAATTACTGAATTGAAACTCATTACCTAATTCATATTGCATCGCTTCTTCTGCAGCTAGATCGGGATTTCCGCCGGTCGCCCAATACAGATCGTTATAGGTTGGGATTCTAAAGTTTTTAGAGACATTCAGTTTTAATTTGTAGAAATTGGTAAAGCTGTAACCCGTACCAAAACTAAATAGTAACGGACTTTCATAATCGTTCGTCAACTCTTTTCTGGCAGCGATTTCATAGGCCCATTTCTCATTCACCAAATGCTTCAACAATAAAGCTCCGGAAGAAATATTACGCTCATTCTCTGGAATACTTGAACCTTCGCCATCGGTATATTCGTGCGAAAGAATGGCATTCAGTTTTATTTTTTTTGAAAATTGATAACTAAAATCATATTTCCCGATCACCGTATTTGCTTCCCCAAAAGTGAAAGATTGAGTTTCAATATTCGGGAAATATTTATATTCTTCTTTTAAATAAGCAAAGCGCGCGATTGAAGTGATTTTCTTACCGCTTACTTCCCACTCCAACAAATTTTTCAGACTTACATCTTCATATTTGGTTCTATTTTCTGAAGGTCGAATAAGTGAAAAATGGCGTTCACTTTCAAACACTTCGCTATAAAATTTCAAGGTGTTATTTTCATGAAATTGATAACCGAAAACTGCGTTTAAACTGTTGTTATAAAAGGCTCCGTTTAAGTTTTTTCGATCAGCATCGATATACTCAAAATCGTTGTCTGATTGATTTCTACTGAAAGAAATTTTTGTACTCCAGTTTTTATCGGCGGCAGTTAATTGGTAGCGCGCATCGTAAGTATTAAAACTTCCATAACTTAAATAAATACGATTTTTGAACTGCTTTTTAAAATCGACTTCGTTGGTCAAATGCACCGTTCCGCCAATAGCTCCGGTACCATAGATCACACTTCCGCCACCACCACGAATATTGATCGCATCGTAACTTCCGGTGTTTATCGTATTAAAATCGGTCTGTCCGTTAAAACGAGAATCAATGTTAATTCCGTTCCATAAAACGGCGGTTTGCGAAGCATTGGTTCCTCTAAAAGATGGTGAAGCTACCATTCCTAAACCATTTTCTTTAAAATAGATAGGCGTATTAAAATTTAAGGCAGAAATTAACGATGGCTTGTTTTGAAGCAACAACGAATCTTGCAAACTTGTCAAAGTTTGTCCGGTTGAAAATTCTTTCAACTTCGTCGGGATCACCAAAACTTCTTCCAAAACAGTGATTGAATCTGTTTGGGAGAATGCCGAGTTTAACACCCCTAAAAATAAAATGTAGCTTATAAAATGTTTCATTCACCAGAGACCTTTTACCCGAAAGTCTTTAGATTTTTGTTACAAACTGGCAGGTCTCCTGGCTCGCGTCTTGTGGTCTTCCTTCCCATCTTTCGACAGTGGATTTTTTGAAGTTTTACCACAAGCATCTTTTCAGACAAAGCTTACAGTTGCGGGAACAGCTCAGGTTTTTTCCTAAAGAATCACCTGATTCCCTTTTAATGATGACTGAAATATTTTCAGCAATCAACCAATTTCGCTGCGAAAATAAACATTTCTTCAGCATTTTCTAACTTAAATTGAAATAATCTTACTTTTGTGCGCGAAAACCAATTTTTAGACCAATGAAAAAAATAGGCTTCCTTTTCGCATTAATTTTACTGTTCAATTGTAAAGAACAACCTAAAAACGCCTCTTCTAAAACTTCAACTCATGTTAAGGCTGAAACTGTTGAAATTTCTTACGCAGAAGGTTTTAGCATCACCAACTTTGAAGACTTTAAAATTGTAAAAGTGAATTCTCCTTGGCCAAAAGCTGAAAAAGAATTTACCTATGTATTGGCTAAAAAAAATGTACGACTTCCCGATACACTTCAATTCGATCAAAAAGTAACGATTCCTATAAATAAAATTGTGGTGACTTCGACCACGCACATCCCGTCTTTAGAGAGTTTAGGACAAGAAAATACCTTAATTGGTTTTCCGCATCTCGATTATATTTCTTCTGAAAAAACGAGAAATTTAATTCAAGAAGGAAAAGTGGAAGAAATCGGCGAAAATGAGCATATCAATACCGAAGTGTTGCTGAATCTAAATCCTGATGTGGTGATCGGTTTTGCTGTGGAAGGTGGCAATAAAACCTTCGAAACCGTCAACAAAAGTGGAATTCCGGTAGTTTACAATGGCGATTGGACAGAAACCGATCCGCTAGGAAAAGCAGAATGGATCAAATTTTTCGGAGCATTTTATAACCAAGAACAAAAAGCTGAAGAAATTTTTAATGAGATTGAAGAAGAATATCTTTCCGCTAAAAAATTAGCGCAACAAGCCGAAAACCAACCTAGCGTTTTAGCGGGATCGATGTACAAAGATGTATGGTATTTACCCTACGGAAATTCTTGGCAAGCGCAATTTATAAAAGATGCTAAAGCCAATTATCTTTATGCTGAAACCACCGGAAACGGTAGTATTTCTGCCGCTTTTGAAAGTGTGCTTGATAAAGCTCAAAATGCCGATTTTTGGATCGCTCCAGGAAGTTTTACCAGTTACGAGCAAATGCAAAATGCTTCTGAACATTACCAAGAATTCAACGCTTTTCAACAACAAAAAATCTATAGTTTTGCCGGTGTTAAAGGAGAAACCGGTGGTGTTTTGTATTACGAATTAGCTCCGCAACGCCCAGATTTAGTATTAAAAGATCTCATTAAAATCTTTCATCCGGAATTGCTAACCGATTACGAAACTACTTTTTTTAAAGCTTTGGAGTAAGTTCTTTGTCACCCTGAACTTGATTAACTCCGTATGAAGATATTCAAAATTATTACGATTTATAAACAATAAATTCTAAAATATTTACCTTCGCTAAATGCAAAAATCATCGCTATATCTTTTAAGTGGTTTACTGCTACTGCTCATATTACTAATGCTCAATATTAGTTTAGGTTCAGTAACGATCCCGCTAAAAGATATTCTAGCAAGTTTTTTTAATGCGGAAGTTGAAAAAGAAACTTGGCGATACATAATTCTCGATTATCGTTTACCCAAAGCCATAACCGCTGTTTTAGTAGGTTCTGGTTTGGCGCTTAGCGGATTGTTAATGCAAACCTTATTTCGCAATCCGTTAGCGGGACCTTATGTATTGGGTTTAAGCAGCGGCGCAAGTTTAGGCGTTGCGATCGTCATTTTAGGCGGAGCGGTTTTTGGTGGTGTTTTCTCGACTTTATTTCTTTCGAAATTTACCTTGGTAATCGCTGCAAGTTTAGGTAGCGTTTTGGTTTTACTGGCAGTTTTAGCCACTTCATTTCGAGTTAAAGACACGATGGCACTACTAATTATCGGATTAATGTTTGCCAGTCTAACATCTGCCGTAGTAAGTGTGCTTTCCTATTTTAGTCCGTCAGAATCTTTACAGAAATATATTTTTTGGTCGTTTGGTAGCTTAGGCAATCTCGCTTGGCAAGAAGTCTTCATTCTCGCTATTTTTTGGTTAGCTGGAGTGATCATTTCAATTTTCTGTATCAAAAACCTAAACGCACTTCTTTTAGGTGAAAAATATGCCAAAAGTTTAGGAACCAACTTAAAACAAAACCGAATTCTAGTAATTCTCGGAACCGGATTATTAGCCGGAAGCATCACCGCTTTTGCCGGACCGATCGCTTTTATTGGTTTAGCGGTTCCGCATTTGGTTCGACAGGTAATCACCAAGAGTAATCATTTAGTGTTGTTTCCGGCGGTCGCTTTAGGCGGAGCAATTTTAATGCTTATTTGCGACAGTATTGCGCAATTACCGGGAAGTAATCTTACCTTGCCTATCAACGCGATTACCTCTTTAATCGGCGCTCCGGTAGTAATTTGGTTATTGGTGAGAAAAAAGAAATTGTATTTTTAAACCTTTCCGCCTTTGGCACCTTTCCTTAATTAGAAAAGGAACTTTTAAAAAGATGATATGATAAAAGAAACTGAAATAAAACCTATTCTTCAAGCACAAGAACTCGCTATTGGTTATGCCGATAAAATTGTGGCTGAAGAAATTTCAGTTGAAATAAATGCTGCTGAATTGGTGGCTGTTATCGGAATTAATGGTTCAGGAAAATCGACACTTCTAAAAACATTAACCGGTAATTTAGATCCGCTTTCAGGGAAAGTTTCGATCCAGCAAAAAAGCTTAAAAGATATTACCGTTCAAGAACTTTCTGAACTGATTAGCATTGTACTTACCGAAACGCATTTCTCTCAAAATCTTTCGGTAGAAGAATTAGTTGCTCTAGGAAGACAACCTTATACCAATTGGTTAGGACAATTATCTTCGGAAGATAAAAAAGCGGTTCAACAAGCTTTACAACTGTTAGAATTAACAGATAAATCACAACGCAAATGCGGAAGTTTAAGCGACGGACAGTTACAAAAAGTATTTCTAGCCAGAGCGATTGCGCAAGAAACTTCGCTTATTTTTTTAGATGAACCTACGACACATTTAGATTTATATCATAAAATTTTTGTGTTGAAACTTCTAAAGGAACTTACTCGAAAAACTCAAAAAGCAATTGTGTTTGCTACGCACGAAATTAATCTGGCGTTACAATTATGTGATCAAATTATTCTAGTGAATCAAGGGAAAATCATTCAAAAAACTCCGGAAGAATTAATTAACAGTAACCTGCTTCAAGAACTTTTCCCGAAAGATTTAGTTGAATTTGACGCTGCCAGTAAAAGTTTTAGGGTTTTGTAAAATATTATCCAAATGTCACACTGAGCTTGTCGAAGTGTTGATTAACTGCGTTGAATCTTCGATTTCAGCATCGCATCATCTTTTTTCGTACTTTAATATAATGTGTGATTCCGTGTCAAGCAAGGAATGACGCAGCGAACTATAAGTTCGTTAGAATAAATCTCTCCTATGCTGAAGTAATTTTATGTACATTTGAAAAAAGGCTTTTATGACAGAATACATCATTTTTGGAGTCATTGCAGTAGTGATGCTTTTCATTGGGATTTTTATTGGAAAAAGTCTTGGTAAATTAAAGCAGCAATCGCTACAAAAAAGCTTAGAAAGTGAAGTTTCGAGTTACCAACTTCAGTGGGAAACTTCAGAAAAAAATCTACAAGAAGTAAAAACAGAACGTGATTCGCTTCGGAATGAAAAAGACTTTTTTAAAGACGAACTCACGCGGAAAAATGTAGAGTTTGAAAACCTTCAGCAACGCAACCAAGAACAAAAACAAGAAGTGGAACAGTTGCAGGAAAAGTTTCAGAAAGAGTTTGAAAATTTAGCGCATAAAATTTTCGATCAGAATTCAGAAAAATTCTCGAATCAGAATAAAGAGAATATTCAGCATATTTTGAATCCGCTTCAGGAAAAAATTAAAGTTTTTGAAGAAAAAGTAGAGAAAAACAGCTTGAATTCGGTTAAAATCAATGCCGAGTTAAACAAACAACTACAATTTTTAAATGAGCAAAATCTAAAAATCAGTGAAGAAGCGACCAACCTCACCAAAGCTTTAAAAGGCGATACCAAAATGCAGGGAAATTGGGGTGAAATGGTCTTAGAGCGCGTTTTAGAACGTAGCGGTCTACAGAAAAATAGTGAGTATTTTGTTCAGCAAAATTTTAGAACAGAAGAAGGCAAACGTGTGGTGCCCGATGTAATTATTGAACTTCCGGGCGATAAAAAAATGATTATCGACTCAAAAGTTTCGCTCAATGCTTACGAACGTTATGTAAACGAAACTGAAGAAACGCAGAAACCACTTCATCTTAAAAATCATCTTATTGCGGTTAAAAATCGTGTAGAAGAGTTGAGTAAGAAAAATTACCATCAGTTATACGATATGGAAAGTCCCGATTTTGTGTTGCTATTTATTCCTATTGAAGCAGCTTTTGCAGTGGCTTCTAACGAATATCCGCAACTTTACGGCGATGCTTTCGATAAAAATATTATTTTGGTAACGCCAACCACTTTATTAGCGGTTTTAAAAACCATCGATAGTATGTGGCAAAATGAAAAGCAAAAACAAAACGCTATTGAAATTGCTACCCAGGCCGGCGCTTTATATGATTCGTTTGTGAATCTGACCGAAGAATTTAAAAAAGTGGGCAATCAAATTGGCACCGTGCAAAATAGTTACGATAAAGCGATGAAAAAGCTTACCGGAAAAGGAAATTTGGTAAGACGCGTAGAAAAATTAAAACAACTTGGCGCCAAAGCCAGTAAACAAATAGACCCGAAATTAATCGATCAATCTATTAACGAAATTGACTCATGAAAAAAATATTAGCTTACGTTTTATTGTGTATTGCAGCGCTTGCTATCGCTTACTATGCATTTATTTATTTTGTGCCTTATAGTGAAGGAACTCGCGCAGGAGAATTGATAAAATTTAGTAATCGTGGTGTAATGGTAAAAACCTGGGAAGGACAAATAAGCCAAGGAATTAGCGGTGCTCAGATTTTTAGTTTTTCGGTATTAGACCAAGATGATGAAGTGATCGAAAAATTAAAAGAATACCAAGGTGAATACGTGAAACTTACTTACATCGAACGTTTTGGAACTTTTATTTTTTGGGGCGATACCAAGTATTTTGTGACCGATGTTGAACTTTCTCAATCACCGCATTTTAGGAGGTAGCGAATCGCTTGTAGGTTGTAGGTTGTAAAAAAATATTTTTTATAGAAGTGAAACTAATTTTATAGATTTTTGTTCGTGATGCTAAGTTTTCACTTCGATAAGCTCAGTGCGACCAATAAAATCTTGATCATACGATTTTAATTTTCTATCTATATTTTTCTTGTTTCAGCTTTCAAACTTCTATTTTTACCTTGCGCAAGGGATTGCAGCGGCATCCTTTTTTTGCTTTCGCAAATGGCAAAAAAAGATATAGCGAAAAGCCCGACCCGCTAGGGTTGCGCCCAAAACCAACTAAAACTAATTTATGAGTAAAGAATTTAAACACGTTTCTGAATCTGAAGTGGTCATTTCTGAATTGATGCTTCCCTCCCATTCTAATTTCAACGGAAAAATTCACGGAGGTTATATTTTATCGTTATTAGATCAAATCGCGTTTGCTTGTGCTTCGAAACATAGCGGACAATATTGCGTGACGGCCAGCGTCGATACCGTCGATTTTTTAAGACCGATTGAAATTGGTGAGTTGGTAACGATGAAGGCTTCGGTAAACTATGTGGGAACGAGCTCGATGGTGATTGGGATTCGTGTGGAAGCAGAAAATATACAAACCGGCGAAAGTAAACATTGTAACTCGTCTTACATTACGATGGTTGCCAAAGATAAAAGCGGAAATAGTATGAAGGTTCCCGGCTTAATTTTATCACGTCGTAAAAGTGTACTTCGCTTTTTAAAAAGTATGAAACGTACGCAACTAAAGCGTAAACGTGATGAAGAATTTCATCATATCGATTTCTCGTCTGCAGAATTTCAAAACGATCTACAGCAAGATCGCGTACAGGTAGAATTGAACGATTAAAAGTTAAATCTCTGTAAAACCAAGGGTTTACAAGCAATTAAAGTTGTTTTTTTGTCTAAAAATAAATTTAGTTATGAAAAGCAAACTTTTACTTTTAGTCGCAATTATTTCTTTAGCGAGTTGTTCGCCAAATATCGTAAACACCTGGAATATTGATAAATATGAAGTGGTAAACGATAGAGGTCAAAACACAACTTCGCAAAATATCGGGACGATCACTTTTAAGAAAAACGGAAAAGGAACTAAGGATATTCATTACAACGTTTTACAAAATGACTACTTAGATAAATCTGAATTTACTTATGAGTTACACGAAGATTATATTGTGATTAAAAGCGCTAAGAAAAATGATAAATCTGCGCTTAATAAAACTTGGATCATCGTAAGCGACAAATCTAAAAGTCAGGTTTGGAAATCTACCGATGGTCAAGAAAGTGTGCAAGTACTGGAACTGAGTAGGTAATTAAAAATTTCACATAAAAAGGGAAAGCTATTTTAAGCTTTCCCTTTTTACTTTATATCGATTTCTCTTTAAATTTTAGCTGAAGTTTCTGTTCTATTTCTTTGAGTTGCGAAAGTTCATGGGGTAAAATAAGTGCTATCGAAATTCCGGAGTTGCCTCCCCTAGCTGTTCTTCCGCTTCGGTGCGTGTAATAGGCTAAACTTTCCGGCAATTGGTAATGAATTACAAAAGCTAAATTATTCACATCTATTCCCCTTGCTGAAACATCGGTAGAAACCAAAAATTGAAGGCTTTCTTTTTTAAAGGCACGCATCACTTTTTCACGATCGCGTTGTTGCATATTTCCTTCCAATGCATCTGCTGAAAAACCTTCATCTTTTAGAGTTTTCACCAGTTTTTGAGCTCCCGCTTTTGTCCGCGCAAAAATAATTCCCCGTTCTTGTTGATGCTGATCTAATAAATTAATCAACACACCATCTTTATTGGTTCTAGAAACCTGAATGTATTGATGAGTAATATTTTTATTGACTAAATCTCCACTTGGTTCTACTCTTACCGCTTTGGGAGACATGTATTTTTTAATTAACTGATTAAGTTCTTCGGGCATGGTTGCTGAAAATAACCACGTATTTTTAGATTTTCCGGTGTATTTTAAAATTTTATCTAAATCTTCTTTAAAACCCATGCTTAGCATTTCATCAGCTTCATCTAAAATTAAGGTTTTAATGTTTTTTAAATTTACCGCTCCACGTTCAATTAAATCTAAAAGTCTTCCGGGAGTGGCCACCACAATATGTGTGGGACGTTTTAGATTATTAATTTGTAGCTGGATTTTCTCTCCGCCATACACTTCTTCCGTAAAAATTTTGCCCTCCACGTATTTAGTAAACTTAAATAACTGCTTTTTTATTTGCTGTGCCAATTCTCGTGTTGGGGCTAAAATTAAGGCTTGAATCACCTTATTGTCAATTTCAATATCTTGCAAAATAGGTAGTCCATAAGCAGCAGTTTTACCGGTTCCCGTAGGAGCCTGACCGATAAAGTCGGTGGCATTGTTTAATAACTTTGGAATGGTTTCTTGCTGAATTTCAGTAGGATTTACTATCCCTATTTCTTTTAACCCTTTAACTAAATCTTTATGAATTCCTAATTGTTGAAACGTCTGCATAAATTTTATTTTCTCGGCGCAAAGTTACGTTTATAATTGCTACTGAATAGAATTTTCTGTTTAATCCTTCAACTTCCTAAAAAAATGATAAAGTCATTGGCTAATTGCCAATTTAATCTTTACTTGAAGCATAATCTAAAAAAAGACTATGACCGTGTTAGCAAAAAACGACCGCCAACTAATTGTATATTACGATTCAAAAAGCGATTTAGGAAGAAAAGTGAGAGCGCATGCCGAATCTTCCAACTTAAAAGTATTACCCATCGATCTATTGGAATCCAATCTTACTGGAACAGAATGGGCTGAAATAGCTGATATGTTGGGAACAACTGTTGAAAAACTTATCGATCAAGATCATCCTATTTTTAAAGAACTATACGGAGATGATCACGTAGAATTAGAGGCACACGATGCAATTAAAATTTTAGAAAAGCATCCTGAAACTTTGGTATTCCCTATTGGAATAAGAGGAGAACGTGCTGTACAAGTTAAGCAATCTAACGATTTAAAAACATTGTTTGATTCTGATACCGGAGAGATTCCACAGCCTTAATTTAAATTACTAGATAATTAAAAAAAGAAGCCTGAAAATATTTTTCAGACTTCTTTTTTTATAAGTATGTGACCCTGAATCAAGCCCGCCTGCCGGACGGGCAGGTTCAGGGTGACGAGTTTTTAATTCAATTTTTCTTTAAAATCATTGATAATTCCACCTTTCAACAGAACTCTAATTTGTCTATCGCTCATCGAATGCTTCGTCGGAATGCTTACTGAATCCCCGTTTTCTTTTATAATTTCAACTTCAATGGTATCTCTGTTTTCTACAGCTTCCCGTAAATTGTTCAGTTTTATGGTATCACCTTGTTCAAATTTCTCGTAATCGTCATTATTTTCAAACTCTAACGGAAGAATACCAAAATTCACTAAGTTTTGCCAAGCAATTCTCGCATAACTTTTCGCAATTACAGCTATTTGTCCTAAATATTTGGGAGCAATGGCAGCGTGTTCCCTACTCGAACCTTGCGCATAATTTTCAGCGGCAACCACGATATGTCCGCCAAATTTATCTTTGGTATCCATGGCACGATCGTAATAAGTTTCATCGATGACGGTAAAAGCGTATTTACTAATTTCCGGTAAATTACTTCTAAAAGGCAATACTTCTGCTCCTGCTTTTAAAATTTCATCGGTAGAAATATTATCGCCCATTTTTAATAGTACAGGAACTTCTGCTGAATCTTTTAATTCTTCAATATGAGGTAGCGATTTAATATTAGGACCTTTTTGTAGTTCTACATTCTCATTATCTTCCGGTGGAGCCACCAACATATCGGTATTGATAATATGAATCTCCGGATCTACATATTCAGGATATTTCATATCGTATAATTTTTCCATATCGCGCGGATCGGTAATTTTTCCGGTAAGTGCAGAAGCTGCTGCGGTTTCTGGACTACATAAATGTACTTGATCATCTTTGGTTCCACTTCTATCGGGGAAGTTTCTAGGCATAGTTCTTAAGCTAATCGTTCCGCTTGCGGGTGCCTGTCCCATACCAATACATCCCATACAACCACTTTGGTGAAAACGTCCTCCAGCAGTAATTAAATTTCCGAAAGTTTTTATATCAATCATATTCTGGATAATCTGTCTGGAAGTAGGATTAATATCTAAACTTACTTCAGCATTCACAGCTTTTCCTTTTACAATTTCCCCGGCAATCCAAAAATCACGTAAACCGGGATTAGCAGAAGATCCAATCACACACTGACTTATCTTTTTTCCGGCAACTTCACTTACCGGCACTACGTTGCCTGGACTGGTTGGTAGGGCGATTAAGGGAACTAATTCATCTAACACAATTTCATCATGCAAATCGTATTCGCATCCTTCATCTGCTTTTAATTCTACCCAATCATCTTCGCGGGTTTGTGATTTTAAGAAGCGTTTGGTTTCTTCATCACTAGGGAAAACAGTTGTTGTAGCTCCCAATTCTGCGCCCATATTGGCAATTACGTGACGATCCATCGCACTTAAATGTTTTAGGCCATCGCCGTAATATTCAATGATTTTCCCTACGCCTCCTTTCACATCGTGACGACGTAGCATTTCTAAAATAATATCTTTGGCACTTACCCAATCTGGTAATTTCCCGGTAAGTTTAACTCCCATCACTTTGGGCATTTTCACATAATAAGGTTGACCTGCAATAGCCGAAGCTACATCTAATCCTCCTGTTCCAATGGCAAGCATCCCCAATGAACCGGCAGCACAACTATGACTATCTGAGCCGACTAAGGTTTTTCCCGGTTTCCCGAAACGTTCCATATGAACGGGGTGGCTTACCCCATTACCGGGTCGGCTAAACCATAAACCAAATCGCTGTGCAGCAGACTTTAAGAATAAATGGTCATCTGCGTTTTTAAAGTCGGTTTGTAATAAATTGTGATCTACATATTGTACGGCGACTTCAGTTTTAGCTCTGTCTAGCCCCATTGCTTCTAATTCTAATTGAACCAAAGTTCCGGTGGCGTCTTGTAATAAAGCTTGGTCTATTTTCATCCCGATTTCTTTACCGGGAATGAGTTCGCCTTCAATTAAATGATCGTTAATTAGTTTTTGGGTAACGTTTAATGCTGCCATTTTAAATTTTTCTTTTAGTTAATTTTTTCCCTTTAATTTACGTATTCCCTTTTGGTCATGAGTTGGGTTTAACAAGTTTTTAGGCTTGTAGGTTTTTCAAGGAAAAACTTCCTAATTCCGTATTAAAAAGGTAGGATTAAAGTCTATGAAATCGTATCTTTAAATTGAATTTAAATAATTAACTATGGATACAAATTTTAATTACGTTCACGTAAGTGCGAGCGAGCGATTAGAAGAGTTTACAAAAGAAAAACTTAATAAATTAAAAGAGCGTTTTGACTTTCTTGTTAGTGCTGAAGTTTATTTTAAAACTGAAAATTCTTCAGTAAAAGAAAAAGGTAGAATTGCTGAAATTCAGTTAAGCGTTCCCGGTCCTCAAATTTTTGCTTCGGCGAATGAAGAAAATTTTGATATGGCGGTGAGCAAAACCATTTCTGAATTGAAAACTCAACTGCAAAAGAAGAAGGAAAAGATGCAGACGCATCATTAATATAAACCCAACAATAAAAAAGCCGCTGAAAATTTAATTTCAGCGGCTTTTTTTATATGGAATTACTTCCTAATTAATTGGCTTGTTGCTTCGCTTCTTCTTTCATTTCTTCATTTGCAACAATCGCTAACTCTACTCTTCTATTTTTAGCTCTTCCTTCTGCTGTAGAATTATCGTATTTTGGTTGAGTTTCTCCATACCATTTGGTCGTAAACCTTCCGGCAGATAAACCATGACTGGTTAGGTAATTGGTTACCGATTGCGCTCTTTCTTTAGAAAGTGTCATATTGTAACTATCGGCTCCGGTATTATCGGTATGTCCTTCCACAAGCACATTTGTGTTTGGATATTCCTGGAAAATATCGATTAGTTTATTTAACGTTGCTTGAGATTTATCGTTGATATTTGATTTATTAGTAGCAAAATAAACACCACTATTTTCATCAAAAGTTACACTAATTCCTTCACCAACTCTAGTTACTTCAGCTCCCGGAATTTCTTGTTCAATTTCCTGTGCTTGTTTATCCATTCTATTTCCTATATAAGCTCCGGCAGCACCACCTACAACGCCACCAATAATAGCTCCTAAAGCCGTGTTGTCTCCATCACCTACATTATTACCGATGACACCACCAATGACTGCACCTCCGGTGGCACCAATAGCTCCACCTTTTTGTGAATTATTAGCGTTTTTTACAGCATCACAACTGTAAAGTACAAGTGATAATGCCATGATTATCACTAATGATTTATTTGCTATCTTTTTCATAATATAATTTTAGTTGATTTAATTTAATAATTAGATTTGATAAAGTTCATTCTTATTTTAAAAGGCTGCCCTTCGTAAGAAACAGTTTGTTCCCAAACCATCGAATTCTCATTTAAAGAAACCAAGTTTAACCGAAAGCCGGTATTTACTTTACGGGCATTTTCTCCTTCTTGTAAAGGTTTTAAAGTAAAATCGTAAAGACCGCTATCTGGGGTTTCTTCTCTTACTGCCCAAACAAAATTTTGGGTTCCTCCCATACAATCGGTTCCGGTAAGCGTGTAAGTTCCTTTGTTATTATTGTTGATAAAATTCCAAGATGAATTTCTAAAGCAATTAGCAGAAGCATCCTGAAATAAAGTAACATCTACAAAACCTGAACTGTTGGGATAGGTAATATCGGTAAGGGTCCAATCTCCCGAAAAAGTACGTTCAGCTTGTCTTTCAATTTTTGTAGTACCACAAGCCACAAGGAGCAAACAAACAGCTACTACAGAAAAAACTTTTTTCATAATTTTAAAAATGATTGGTTACAAAATAGTTTAAATAATCTCCATCAAATTTAAATCCAGCGCCGTTTTCTCTTTTAATAATTAAGAATGTTTAACTATAATTTGTTAAAATTTGCCTAAGAAATCAATAAGCTAGAAGCGCCTGAATAGTGCTATCTATGCGATTTTTAGCTAAATATTCTTTTTCTAAATTGGTGGCAAAAGGAATTGGTGTTGGTAAACTCGCCACTCTCTTAATGGGGCCATCCAGATATTCAAAACAGTGTTCTGAAATTAATGCTGAAATATCTGACATAATTCCACCAAACATCGAATCTTCCTGAAGTAAAAACACTTTCCCCGTACGTTTCACTGAATTAAAAATAGCTTCTTCATCTAGAGGTTGAAGCGTTCTTAAATCAATCACATCAGCATCTATTTCCGGATGTTCTTCTAGGTAATCTAATATCCAATGTACACCGGCTCCATAAGTAATAACACTAACCGATTTCCCTTCTTTTAAATGAGCTGCTTTCCCTAGCGGAATGGTGAAATAATCTTCTGAAACTTCTTGACGAATACTTCTGTATAAAGCTTTATGTTCAAAAAACAAAACAGGATTTGGGTCTTCAATGGACGCTGTCAATAATCCTTTAGCATCTTGAGGAAATGCCGGATAAACTACTTTTAGCCCCGGTGTTTTGGTAAACCAAGCTTCATTGGTTTGACTATGAAATGGCCCCGCTCCTACTCCTGCTCCACAAGGCATTCTTACCACAACATCGGCATTTTGGTTCCAACGGTAATGAACTTTAGCCAAATAGTTGACAATTGGATTGAATCCGCTCGAAACAAAATCACCAAACTGCATTTCTACTACCGATTTCATTCCGTTAATGGATAATCCCATGGCCGCAGAAATGATTCCTGATTCGCAGATAGGTGTATTTCTAATACGGTCTTTACCAAATTCATCTACAAAACCTTCCGTGATTTTAAAAACACCGCCGTAATCGGCAATATCTTGCCCCATCACAACGAATTCATCATATTTCTGTAAGGATTGCTTTAATCCTTCAGAAATGGCATCAATTAAGCGTATTCCTTTTTTAGTGGAAGTCGGTTTGGTTTCCTCTAAATGGAAAGGAGCATAAACATCATTTAACTCTGCTTCAACAGTTGAAGTAATCGCTTCTTCAGCATTGGCGATTTTTAAATGCTCATTGATTTCTTTCTTAATGGTTTTTCTGAATTTCGCATCTTCTTCTTCCGTTAAAATTTCAGTTTCTAATAGATAATGCTGAAAATTATTGACCGGATCTTTCTTTTCCCAAGCATCCATCAATTCCTCCGGAACGTATTTGGTACCACTCGCCTCTTCGTGACCGCGCATTCTGAAGGTTTTAAATTCTATGAGCACCGGTCTTGGATTTTCCCGAACACTTTCAGCAATTTCATTGAGTTTTTGATAAACTTCTAAAATATTATTGCCATCAATAATATGCGCTTCCATTCCATAACCTTTTCCGCGGTCGGCAATATGTTCACAGAAATATTGTTCATTGGTGGGAGTTGAAAGTCCGTAACCATTATTTTCAATACAAAAAAGAACGGGTAATTGCCACACAGAGGCAATATTCATCGCTTCGTGAAAATCTCCTTCACTGGTTCCGCCTTCTCCAGAAAATACGGCAGTTACTTTTTTCTCTTTTCTGAGTTTATCGGCTAAGGCAATTCCGTCGGCCACGCCCAATTGCGGACCTAAATGCGAAATCATTCCTACAATTTTAAATTCTTGCGTCCCAAAGTGGAAGCTTCGGTCCCTACCTTTTGTAAAGCCGCTTTTCTTTCCTTGCCATTGGGAAAATAATCGATGTAAAGGAATTTTTCTGGTGGTGAAAACACCTAGATTTCTGTGCATTGGCAAAATGTATTCGTCTTCTTTTAAAGCTGAAGTCACCCCAACTGAAATCGCTTCTTGGCCAATGCCACTAAACCATTTGGAGATTTTACCTTGCCGAAGTAAAACCAACATTTTTTCTTCAATTAAACGTGGCTTTAATAATCGCTTATAAAGTTCTAATTGTATGTCTTTTGAAATATGATAGGTACTGAAATTTAAAGTTGCATCTTGAGCGGTGGTTGCCAATTTCATAAATTTTAGAAATGTTTTTTATCAAAATTATAATAATATCATTAAACATTCCTGTTTCTATAAAGATTTTTATCGACACAATTCGCCATGGATTCCGTATTTAATTTCTTATTAAGGTATTCAGAAATTTCTGTACTCATCTTTTGAGGATTATTGATAACTTCTTTATAATCTACATATTTAATGGAGACATTGGGATGTTGCTTTTCAAACAACTTTATTTTTTCTAACTCTCGTTTGTAGGAGTTAAAAAGATTTACAGGCAATGTTTTGGTGTCTTTATTAAGCATTACTTGTTGAGAAGTTATAATTTCTTCTAAATTCCGGGTCATAAATAGAATTCGGTATCGATACTGGGGATGTAAAAATTTAAGCAAAGGAGCGACAATTTTTACCGATTTATTTTGAGCATTTTCTAACCACGAATTATCCCTTGCCAAAGACTTTACCGGTTCGTATTCAAAATATCCTTTAGGATTGGAATGGTCTGCTTTTCTCTTTTCATCAATCAACGGCTCTATTCCTCCAGAGGCGAGCATTTGCATCATTAAAGAAGTTCCAGACCGTGGTAATCCTGAAACCACTACAATTTCTTCATCAAAAACCTGATTTGCATTTTCTTCTTGATGATTATTTAATTGAAATTCTATATTTTCAATAGCTTGTTCCGCTTTGTACATTTTAGGTTTGAGTATTTTAGCGGTTTCAAAAGCAATTTTTGCATTTTCGTTATCGCCTAATTTCTCTAAACTCCTTCCTAATATGTAATGAGCGTCAGGAAAATATCTTACTAGCTCAATACTTGTTAATGCGTGATCGGCAGCTTCTTCATATTCTTCTAACTGATAATAGGTTTTCGCCATTCCGTGATGAAGTTTGGCATTGTCCGGTTCAATAGTTAAACCTTTTTCATAAGCTTTTAAAGCTAAATGAAGATTATTTATTTTAAAATAGACATCACCGAGCTCTAAAGAGATAGCTGTACTTTTCGTGTTTTTTTGCTCTACCTCTTCGAGTAATTGAATAGCTTTATTGGTTTTACCTTTGGATAGCAAAATCTTTGCTTCTACCAAACTGGTATTTACTTTAAATTTTTGATCTAGTGATCTCAGTTGAAGCATATATTCTTCAGCTTTAGCAAAGTCTTTTTGCTCCATACTTATGGTCATAAGATCCATATAGAAAGGAATTAAATCTATCTTTTCATCTTTAATTTCGATAAGTTCTAACAAGATTTTCTTAGAGCTTTCATAATCTTTTTTCCCCATATATACCCTAGCCAAATTATGTTTAATATCGCATTTGGTCTTAAAAATCGCGGTTTCAATTTTGGCATCGGGTTTTTCAATATAGCCTAATTCAATAAGCTGTTCCATTGCATCTTGATCTGATAAAGCATCTTCTCCAGAAATGGAATCGTGGGTAGCAAAATCTCCTTCCACATTTTCCCAACTTTCTATGTACTTAGGTTTTTTGGAGTTTTCAAAAATTTCTAACATCGGCTTACCATCCATGTCTTTACCAATGGGTAAGCCATAATAATGAAGTATGGTTGGTGCTACGTCTATTAAACTTAATCCATATACTTTTTCATTTTTTTTGATTCCTGGTCCGGAAGCCACAAACATTCCAAACCTCCGATGTTCTAAGGCAGGTGCCGCCGGATATTTAGGCATTTTTAAAATTCTTTTATTGGAAGATTCGTATCCGTGATCCGACATGACAATAATGATCGTGTCTTTATCAGCAAGGTCGATCATTCGTTCGAGCATCATATCTTGAAAACGATAAGCTCCAACAATTACCTCATTATAATATTCGTAAAGTTTCTCTGGAATTTGAGGAAGCTTCGGAGGATGGAATTTCATGAAACCATGGCAAAAATGATCGATCATATCATAATAAACCGCCATAAAATCCCATTCTGTAGTTCGCATAAGCCGTGTTGCGGCTGCATGAACAGAAGTGTTTTCTGATAATACCTTCGCAAATGAGTTTAAACGTTTTTTAGTAGGTTTATCTTCCATATCCATTTTAGCAGCTTTGGGAATAAAGGGAAGAATATGGGCTTCTGTAATTTCATCGGGAAAAAAACGGAGTTCTTTTAACTCGTTAGCCATTTTTTTAGGATGTACAGTACCTTCTGGCAGATCTTTATTTCTTGAATCTGGTTTAAGGTTTTTCTGGAATTTATCAGAAACCACTACTCCATTGATAGGTTCGGCAGGAAAACTGGGCCACCATCCTACAATATTGCTTTTTAAGCCTTCATGATGAAAGATATTCCATAATGCCTTACTTTTTCTGGAAGTTACCGTAACAGGTCTTATGGCTTGCTTCTCAGGATGAAGCTCTATAAAGCCAAGAACCCCATGTTTATCGGGAGTTTTACCCGTAGCAACTGTGGACCAAAGCATAGGTGAGTATGGAGGATTCATAGTGCTCATATTTCCATAAACCCCGTTATCGATAAGTTTTTTTAAGGCGGGCATTTGTCCTTTTGCCATTAGTGGACCAATTATTTTCCAATCGGCAGCATCCCAACCAAGTAACAAAACCTTATTTTTTTTCATTTCTAGCTTTTTTCTTTAATTTTTCATCTCTTATTTTTCTCCACTTAATTAAGCCTATATCCCCTAAAGCAAGGACTCCTAAGGAACCCTTTATTGAAATTTTATAATTTTAATTCTTCATGTTATTAAAATTACTAACTAAATTAACATAATTTAATAAAAATTATATATTTTTATAACTAAACTTAATTTCTTTTTATGAAAAAAAATTACTCAAAAAACCTCTCTAAACGTTTAGGGGGTTATGGTTCTTTGGCTCTTGCTCTCACAGGATTAACCGAGGCTAACAGTCAAGTTGTATATACTGATGTGAATCCAGATTACTCCGGCAGTCTAGGTAGTTCATATGCTATTGATTTTGATAATGATGGTATTGACGACATTATCTTGAATAATTCTGGTGGAGGAGTCAGTTATTATGGAGGTATAATTTCATTCAAATATGCAGGACTATATGCTAATCCACAAGGAAGTAATGCAGTTCTAGGAAGCATGAGTTATGGTTTTGCTTATCCTTTAGCCTTAAATTCAGGTAATACTATTAGTTCTAATGCTGGTAGTTTTTTTAATAATACAAATTCTAATTTAATGAATTTTTATTATTCTTTTAATTATTATGGCTCTACCCTTTCATCAGGTTCTTTTGGAAAATGGACAGGAGCTACAGATAAATATTTAGGTATAAAATTTGATATTAGTGGTCAAACTCATTATGGTTGGATAAGACTTGATGTAGACAAAAACTCTAGCTTTTCTGTTAAAGATTTTGCTTATGAAACCACTCCAAATAAAGCTATTTCAGCAGGAGATCAGGTAGGTAGCCTCCCTTGCGCTTCTCCAACCGCTTTGAGTATTGGTAACTTTAATGAGGACAGCGTTAATTTTTCCTGGACTGCATCCCCAGATGAAACCGATGGCTATAATTGGGCAGTTTTTGCTGCTGGGGCAGATATCAATACCGCTACACCAGTGGCGACAGGAAACGTGGCAACAGGTATCCTGAATGCTTCCGCTACAGGATTGAGTCCAAATACACCTTATGATATATATGTACAGACCAAGTGTAGTTCAAACAATTCTAGTAATTGGGAGGGGCCACAAACATTTACAACGGTTGCCATACCTTGTGCAACACCAACCGCCTTGAGCATTGATAATTTTAATGAGGACAGCGTTAATTTTTCCTGGACTGCATCCCCAGATGAAACCGATGGCTACAATTGGGCAGTCTTTGCTGTTGGGGCAGATATCAATACCGCTACACCAGTGGCGACAGGAAACGTGGCGACAGGTATCCTGAATGCTTCCGCTACAGGATTGAGTTCCGAAACACCTTATGATGTATATGTGCAGACCAACTGTGCTTTAAACACTTCTAGCGATTGGGAAGGACCACAAAATTTCACAACAGATGCCATACCTTGCGCAACACCGACTGACTTGAGCATTGATACTTTCACTGAGGACAGCGTTAATTTCTCTTGGACTGCATCCCCAGATGAAACCGATGGCTATAAGTGGGCAGTTTTTGCTGCGGGGGCAAATATCAATACCGCTACACCAGTAGCTACAGGTGATGTTGTTACAGGGACCCTAAATGCTACCGCAACGGGATTAAGTTCCGAGACACCTTATGATGTATATGTACAGACCAAATGTACATCCAATACTTTTAGTGATTGGGAGGGGCCACAAAATTTCACAACCGATGCTATACCTTGTGCAACCCCAACAGCCTTAATTATTGATAACTTTGACGAGGACAGCGTTAATTTTTCTTGGACAGCATCCCCGGATGAAACGGACGGGTACAATTGGGCAGTTTTTGCTGCAGGGGCAAACATCAATACCGCTACACCAGTGGCGACAGGAGATGTTGTTACAGGAACCCTAAATGCTACCGCAACGGGATTAAGTCCCGAGACACCTTATGATGTATATGTACAGACCAAATGTACATCCAATACTTTTAGTGATTGGGAGGGGCCACAAAACTTTACGACAGATGCCATACCTTGCGCAACACCAACTGACTTGACTATTGATACTTTTACTGAGGTCAGCGTTAATTTTTCTTGGACAGCATCCCTGGATGAAACCGATGGCTATAATTGGGCAGTTTTTGCTGCAGGGGCAAACATCAATACCGCTACACCAGTGGCGACAGGAAATGTGGCGACAGGTATCCTGAATGCTTCCGCTACAGGATTGAGTCCTAATACACCTTACGATATTTACGTCCAGAGTAAATGTACATCAAACACCACTAGTGATTGGGAAGGCCCACAGACCTTTACAACAGATAATTTATCTACTCAAAATTTTAAAAATCTTGATAATTTAAGTCTTTACCCTAACCCGGTTTCTTCTATTTTGACTATTGAATCTAAAACTATGATCACATCAATAGAAATTTATAATTTATTAGGACAAAAAGTTTATAATAGTCAGATAAATAAAACCGATTATAAAATTGATTTGAGTCTCTTAGAAAAGGGTACTTATTTTATCAAAGTTTACAAAAATAATCTTTTTAAAAATTTTAAAATAATTAAAGAATAATTCAAATAAATTTATTCTTACTAAAAAGAGCTTACAAGTTGTAAGCTCTTTTTATATATAGATTAACACATAAAATCGAATATATTTATTTAATTTTGTTTTATTCCAAAATATAAAATATGTCAGTTAACAATATACCTAGCGTAGATCTTGCCAACTTTCTATCTGAAGATCCCAAACGCAAACAAAAATTTGTCAACGAAATTGGTAAAGCTTATGAGGAAATAGGCTTTGTATCCCTAAAAAATCACTTTTTAAGTGACCAGCTAGTTGAAGAGCTTTACAAAGAAGTAAAAGCTTTTTTTGATTTACCAGTAGATGTAAAACAAAAATATGAGATCGAAGGGCTGGGCGGTCAACGGGGTTATATTTCCTTCGGAAAAGAACACGCAAAAGGAAAAAAAGAAGGCGATTTAAAAGAATTTTGGCATTTTGGACAAGAGCCGGATGAAGACGCTAATCTTATTGAAGAGTATCCAAAAAATGTTCAGGTGGAAGAATTAAAAGACTTTAACCATACCGGAATGGAAGCTTACAGAATGCTTGAAAAAACCGGAATTTACGTGTTAAGAGCTTTAGCACTATATATTGGTTTGGAAGAACATTATTTTGACCATTGGGCAAGTAACGGAAACAGTATTTTAAGACCTATTCACTACCCTCCTATCACTGAAGAACCTAAAGGTGCAGTAAGGGCTGGAGCTCATGGAGATATTAATTTAATTACCCTTCTTATGGGAGCTTCTACCGGAGGACTTCAAGTGTTAAGAAAAGATGGAGAATGGATTGACGCCAAACCAGCTGAAGATGAATTGGTAATTAATGTAGGTGATATGTTGGAGCGACATACCAATAATAAACTACGTTCTACCATTCATCGGGTGGTAAATCCACCAAAAGAACAATGGAGTGAACCTCGCTATTCAATTCCATTTTTTATGCACCCAAGAAGCGATATGCGCTTAGATTGTCTGGAAGAATGTATCGATGAAAATCACCCAAAACAATATGAAGATATTACAGCGGGAGATTTCCTACATCAACGTTTAGTGGAAATTGGGTTAATTAAAGAAGACAAATAATCTGATGGATTTACAAGACCAACTCAAGAATTTATTTCCTGATCACGAACCGGAAGAAAGTCCGCAAGAAGAAGAATCCCAAGACAATCTTTGGCTTCAGGATGATCCTTTAATTTGTAAATATGAAAAGCGAAAAGGAAAACCTATTACCATTATTGAGGGTTATACCGGCGCTGATGAAGATTTTAAAAAGCTCGCCAAAGAAATTAAAACAACTTTAGGCGTTGGCGGAAGCTTCAAAAATGAAAAAATTATTATTCAAGGAGATTATCGTCCGCAGATTATGGAAATACTTCAAGATAAAGGTTTTCAAGTAAAACGCGTTGGCGGATAGCAAATGGCAAATAAAATGCTTCATATAACCAATGGTGATAGCCTTACCGATAAAATGAGTAGGCTTAATCTTTCAGGTGAAGTAATTACTTGGCGGGAAATGCTCTGTGAGGGAAGAACTGTTCAAGAAGTAGGAAGTCAAGAATTCATCAACATACGAAAAGAATTCTTAGAGACCTGTTATGATGTTCCTTCCTCTGATTATCAATTAAAATTTGTTTCAGAATTAGAAAAACTAGCTCAAGCCAAAGATTACGATGAAATTATTCTTTGGTTTGAGTTCGATTTGTTCTGCCATATTAATATGATAGCGGCCATTTCGTTTTTATTTCAGCAAAACATCCAAAAGCCAATTTATTTGGTGTGCAGCAAACGATTAAAAGGAGAAGAAAAATTACAAGGTTTATCGCAATTAAAAGATAAAGAACTGCTCAATCATTTTAATCATAAAATTTTATTGAACGAAGACGATCTCGAATTAGCTGAACTGGTTTGGAAATTGTATTGCGGAAATAATCCGCTTCGTTTAAAACCAGAGATTAAAAAGAATTCTAATTTTGAATACCTATCCAGTTGCTTACGCGCCCATATTGAACGTTTCCCCAATATAAAATCCGGTTTAAATTCCCTGGAAGCAAATCTCTTAAAAATTATCACTTCCCATACCATAACTAGTCATAATCAATTATTAGGTTATGCTTTGGAATATCAAGGTTATTATGGTTATGGTGATATCCAAATGCTTCGGATTATAGATAACTTGAAGTCATTTATGTACTTGGACAATACAAAATATTCGCTTACCGAAGAAGGTAAAATGGCCTTAAATAAATCGCAAAACTTCTATCAAGAGCTGAAAGACGATTTGTATTATGGTGGAGCTAAAAAATATGATTTTCTTTACGACCACGAATCGCATCACTTACTAAAATTATAAAAATGCCTATTAAGGAATCTGAATTAATATTAAATGAAGATGGCAGTATTTACCACCTTCATCTTCTTCCCCATCAAATAGCCGATCTCATCATTACTGTGGGAGATCCTGAACGTGTTGAAAAAGTAACACAATATTTTGATGAAATTGAAGTAAAAGTAAGAAAACGTGAATTCCACACGCAAACCGGAACTTACCAAGGCAAAAGAATAACTGTTATTTCAACAGGAATTGGCACCGATAATATCGATATTGTTTTGAATGAACTCGATGCCTTAGCAAATATCGACCTTGAAAAAAGGGAAGTAAAAAAAGAGTTCAAGCAACTTCAAATTATAAGAGTTGGGACTTCCGGCGCTATTCAAAAAGATATTCCTATTAATTCCATTGTCGCCACGCAAACAGCCATTGGTTTTGATAGTTTATTGCATTTTTATAAAAGTGAAAGCATTCAAGAATCAGAAATTGCCAAAGAGGTTGAAAATCAATTGGCTTTATCTAATTTTAAAGCGAAGCCTTATGTGGTGAATGCTTCTTCAGAATTACTTCAGCATTTTACCAAAACCGGAGAAATTTCTAAAGGAATTACCGCCACCAATGTTGGATTTTATGCTCCACAAGGTCGGGTATTGCGTGCGCCTCTTCAAGATGAAAACTTTATGCAAAAGCTAACCGATTTTAACTACAAAAATTTACGGGTAACCAATCTGGAAATGGAAACCAGCGGAATTTACGGAATGGCAAAATTGTTCGGGCATCAAGCTTTATCGTTAAATGCAATTCTTGCGAATCGGTTAACGGGAGAATTCAGTGAAAATCCTGGGGAAATCGTAGACCAACTTATCAATTTCACCTTAGAAAAAATAGTCAACCTCTAATCCTTTTATTTAACAGAACTTTAAAAATAGCTACGCAGGCTTATTTGTAGTTTTAGAAAAATTTTATTGATGACAGAAACTCAAGATAAAAGGTTTCAACATAGAGATTTAGATTGGCTCAACTTCAACAAACGTGTGTTACAAGAAGCTGCAGACAAAAGTAATCCGGTGCTGGAGCGCTTAAAGTTTTTAGCTATTTTTTCTTCCAATCTAGATGAATATTATCGCGTACGGGTTTCTCAACTTCGGCAAATCAAAAAAATCAAGAAAAGTTTACGTAAAAAGCTGGCTTTAAAACCCAATAAAAAAGTCAAGCAGATTATAAAAGATGTAAAAGAGCAACAAATTCAGTTCGGAGAAATTTTCAAACATGAAATTTTACCGGAATTAGCTGAAAATCATATCCATCTTATTCAGCATACAGATTTTACAGAAAATCAATTAAGCGAAGCTCAAGCAATTTATCAATCAAAAATAAAAGATCTTCTTGAACCACAATTGGTTGATTTTGATAAGAAAAATCAACTCTTCCTAGAAAATAATACCATTTATTTTTTTATTGCTTTTGAAAATGAAGAAGAAGCCGGAGTGGTCAATATTCCGGTAAATCAATTAGGAAGATTTATAGAGTTAGCGAGTTCTGGAAAAGAACATTACATTACATTTGTAGATGATATTATCCGGGCCGAAATTCACGAAGTTTTTCCTCAACGAAAAGTAGAAGGAATTTACCAAGTGAAAATGTCACGGGACGCTGAATTGTACATCGACGACCAGTTTAACGGAGTTTTAGCTGAAAAAATTTATGAATCACTCGAACAACGTACCGATGGCCAACCTACCCGTTTGTTATACGATGCTGGAATGCCAAAAGAGCTTCAGAAAAAACTAAGAAAACATTTAGGATTAGGGAAAATAGATATGATGCCTGGCGGAAAGTATCATAATTTCAGTGATTTTTTCTCCTTTCCCGACCCAACCAATAATCCGGCATTAAAATACGAAGAGCTTACGCCCATTCCGCATAAAACTTTTGAAAGCGAAGAAGATTATTTCAAAATAATTAAAGAAAAAGACCAGTTGCTTCATTTTCCATATATGTCTTTTTCCTATGTTGAAAACTTTATTGAACAAGCTGCGGAAGATGATGATGTAGTTTCCATAAAAATCTCTTTATATCGCGTGGCTGATGAATCTGCGCTAACCAGTTCGCTCTTAAAAGCCTTAGAAAAAGGCAAAGAAGTTACGGTTTTTATAGAAGCCAAAGCTCGGTTTGACGAAGAAAACAACATTACTTGGGGACGCAAATTTGAAGAAAAAGGCGCAAATGTAATTTACAGTTATCCCAAAATAAAAGTCCACTCTAAAATATTTTTAATCGATAGGATTGAAAATGGAGAAAGTATAAAGTATGCTTACGTAGGTACCGGAAATTTTAATGCTGAAACTAGTAAAATTTATTGTGATCACGCTTTATTTACATCTCATAAAAAAATTACCAAAGAATTAGATCGGGTCTTTAAAGTCTTAGAAGGCGAGTTAATTATTCCAAGAGCTAAAAATCTATTGGTTTCTCCTTTTGATACGCGTCGGGAATTCACTCAAATGATTTTAAACGAAATTGATGAAGCCGAAGCTGGAAGGGAAGCCAAAATTACAGCAAAAATGAATAGCTTGGAAGATGAAGAAATGATAGATTTATTGTACCGAGCTAACAAAAGTGGAGTGAAAATTCGACTTTTAGTACGAGGATTTACTTGTTTAATTGCCGGCGTTGAAGGCTTGAGCGAAAATATTTATATTACCAGTATCATCGATCGGTTTTTGGAACATGGAAGAATTTATATTTTCCATAATGGTGGCGACGAACGTGTATTTATGGGAAGTGCCGATTGGATGAACCGGAACCTAAATCGTCGAATAGAAGTGCTTGCTCCTATTTTTGATGAAGATATCAAACAAGAATTAAAAGAAATTTTACAAATTCAGTTAAACGATAACGTAAAAGCGAGAGTCCAAGACTACACCCAAAAGAATGAATATGTAGCACACGATCCTGCCCATCCTATTCGTTCTCAATACGAAATATATAATTACCTAAAGAAAAAGCATTCTTAATGAAGAAGATTAAAGTTGGTGGAGTTCCAGAACATTTCAATTATCCCTGGCATATTGCAATTGAAGAAAAACTTTTTGAAAAAGAAGGAATTGAAGTAGAATGGATAGATTTTTATGGCGGAACCGGAGAACTCTCTCAAGCGCTAAAAAATAATGAAATAGATATCGCTTTAATGCTTACTGAAGGCATTGTAAAAGAAATTATAGAAGGAAGCGATTTTAAAATTCTGCAAAACTATATTGCCAGTCCTTTAATTTGGGGAATTCACGTAGCCGCAAATTCTTCCTATAAAAGCATTTCAGATTTAGAAAATACCAAAGCAGCTATTAGCCGTTACGGTTCAGGTTCTCACCTTCTCGCTTACATCAATGCCAAAAACCAAGGTTGGAACACCCAAGAATTGGATTTTGAAGTGGTAAACGATTTATCAGGTGCGATAAAAGCATTACCGGACGATGATGCGCAATACTTTATGTGGGAACATTTTACGACGAAACCTTTAGTAGATAACGGCACCTTTAGAAGAGTTGGTGATTGCCCAAGTCCTTGGCCCTGTTTTGTGATAGCAGCAACCGATAGCTTCTATAAATTGAATAAATCGGAAGTAAAAAAACTACTTTCTGTTTTAAATTCAGTGACAGAAAACTTTAAAAATACGAATCATCTAGCTAAAATTTTAGCTGAAAAATACCTACAAAAAGAAAAAGATGTTTCTCTTTGGCTTGAAAAAACAGAATGGTCTCAAAACCAAATAAAAAAAGAAACTATAGAAGAAACACAAGATCAATTATTTAACTTAAACTTAATCAATAAAAAACTTGATTTCAAAGATTTTGTCGTAAAATCTTAAGGAAATCTAAAATTTTTACGCAACCTTTGCGTTATCGTTGTATCTACACTGTAGAAACCAATACAAAACTTAGGTATGCTAACTTTTTTTATCGTCTTAGGCGCTTTACTTGTACTTAACATTTTCATATTCATTTTCAGTAGAAATAAAGTTGAAGAAACGAGTACATCAAAAGCTAAAAAGGTGGACTATGAGCAAGAAGTTAGAAAAGTGAATACCTCTACCACTCCACAGGTTCAAGATGCTTAGATTTTAAAAATGCATTGGTTTTACTAAAATGTTTATTCCCGAACCAATATCCCCTATTAGCACTTAATGGCGAAGGATGTCCTGAAGCTAAAATATGGTGTTTACTTTTATCTATTAATTGAGCTTTCTTTTTGGCAAAGCCTCCCCACAGTAAAAAAACTACATTTTCTTTTTTAGCTGAAATGGTTGAAATTACTTGATCGGTAAACTGCTCCCAACCTTTCCCTTGATGGCTTCCGGCTTGATGGGCTCTCACCGTTAAGGTAGCATTTAACAATAAAACTCCTTGTTTGGCCCAACGTTCTAAATTCCCTGTTTTTGGAAAAGGCTTGTTTAAATCTTGTTCAATCTCCCTAAAAATATTGATTAATGAAGGGGGCATCGCCACATGATCTTTTACCGAAAAACACAATCCGTTGGCTTGATCAACACCGTGATAAGGATCCTGACCGATAATAACCACTTTTAAATCATCAAACTTACAATAGTCAAAAGCAGCAAAAATATCTTTTCCTTTGGGGTAACATCGATGCGATTGATATTCATTTTTAACAAATTCTGCCAATTGCTTAAAATAAGGTTTCTCAAATTCTTGTTGTAATTCACTTTTCCAGCTTTCATCTATGGCTACCTTCATAAAATATTATTTAAATTTGCACTGCTACGAATGTAGAAAATTGCTATGATAAAAATAACAGAAAAGACCCTTAAAGATTTAGAATTTCCTTCCGTTTGCCAACAAGTTAGTGAACTTTGCATTACCGATAAAGGAAAAAATAAAGCTTTACAAATAGTTCCTCATACAACTTATGGAGAAACTTTGTTTTCGCTTCATCAAACCAACGAATATAAATCTTCGGCATTACAGGAAACAAGAATCCCCAATCACGGATTTGAGACCATCGACAAAGAAATTAAATTTCTAAATATTGAAGAGAGTATTTTAGAAGTAGGTGGCATTCGTAAAATTGCCACTTTATCACAAACCGTTAATACGCTCATCATTCATTTTAGGAAATACAAAGAAATTTATCCTAACCTCCATAAAACCACCGATGAAGTTGAATTCACCAAACATCTCATCGAAAAAATAGAGCAAGTCATCAATCGTTTTGGTGAAATTAAAGATGAAGCCTCTCCACTACTTCAAAACATTAGAAGGTCAATTAATAGTGTCCAGTCACAAATTAATTCAAGTTTTGTAAGTGCGCTCTCTGCTTATAAAAACGCTGGTTATTTAGATGAAATTAAAGAAACCGTCGTCGATAATGTTCGTGTATTGGCCGTTACCGCTATGCATCGCCGAAAAGTGAAAGGTTCCATCTTAGGAAGTTCAAAAACCGGAAGCATTGTTTATATTCAACCAGAAGCAACCTTGCAATTTGCCCGTGAACTCAATAACCTTCAGTATGAAGAAAAAGAAGAAGTCAACCGCATTTTAAAGGAATTGACTGAATTTATACGACCTTCCCGGGAGTTGCTCATTCAATACCAAGATGTTTTGAGTGAAATTGATGTGATTGCTGCTAAAACCAAATATGCAGAAGAACTGGGTGCCATTCTTCCTAAGATTACTAAAAACCGAGAAGTTCAGCTAAAAGAAGCTTATCACCCTCTTCTTTATTTGAATAATAAAAAAAACGGAGAAAAAACCTTTCCGCAGGATATAGAATTGCTTCCCGATAATAGAATTATTGTGATTTCCGGTCCTAATGCCGGCGGAAAAAGTATCACCTTAAAAACCGTTGGACTTTTACAAGTGATGCTCCAAAGTGGAATGTTGATTCCCGTGCACGAATTTAGCCGTGTTTGCTTTTTCAATAAAGTGCTGACCGATATTGGCGATAACCAAAGTATTGAAAACCATTTAAGTACGTATTCTTACCGATTAAAGAATATGAATTATTTTCTTCGGAAATGCGATGATAAAACCCTCTTTTTAATTGATGAATTTGGTACTGGAAGTGACCCGGAATTAGGTGGCGCTTTAGCGGAAACCTTTTTGGAAGTGTTTTATGAAAAAAACAGCTATGGAATTATCACTACGCATTACGCCAACTTGAAGAAAATGGCGCAAGAAACGGAAGCGATTTCCAATGCAAATATGTTGTTTGATTCCCGAACTTTGGAGCCTTTATACAAATTACATCTAGGAGAGGCTGGAAGTTCTTTCACTTTTGAAGTGGCCCAGAAAAATGGTATTCCATACAGTTTAATCAATCGTTCTAAAAAGAAAGTAGAACGTGGGAAAATTAGGTTTGATAAAAGTATTGCTAAACTTCAGCAAGAACGTTCTAAACTCTCAAAAACCACTTCCAGCTTAAAAGAAAAAGAAGAAAAAGCTGCCGAAGAAAAAAAACGTTTGGATGAAATTAATGCAAAGGTTCAGCAAAAGTTAGAAGGTTTTCAGGAATTATATGATAGTAATCAACGAATGATTTATTTAGGTCAGAAAATAGATGGCTTAAGTGAAAACTTCTTCAATAATAACAATAAGAAAGCATTGGTTGGAGAGTTCTTGAAATTGGTAGCTATTGAAAATTCTAAACGTAAAAAAGAATCGAAAAAGAAACAGCAAGTCAAGAAAAAACAAGAGCAGAAAATAAAAAAGGAAGCTGAAAAGAAAATTGAAGTTATCCGACAAAAGAAGAAAGAAGAGAAAAAGAAGCAAGTAGAAGAAGAAAAAAAGGCCGAAGAAAAGAAAATAGTTTCTTTTAAAGTGAATGACCGCGTACGCTTAGAAGATAGCCGCTCAGTAGGAACAATAGATAAAATTGAAAAAAGAAAAGCCATCATTAACTACGGAATGTTTACTACCGAGGCTGATTTAAGTAAATTAGAATTGGTGCAACGCGCTAAAAAATAATGCAAGAACTTCCAGAAAATAAAAAAATCGTCTTGTTTGATGGCGTTTGTAACCTTTGCAATAATGCCGTAAATATTATTATTGACCACGATAAAAAAGATGTATTCCGTTATGCTTCTTTACAGAGTGAAATTGGGCAACAACTTACGCAAGAACGAGGTATTGATACTTCACAAGTAGATTCAATAATTTTAATCGACCCGGGAAACGCCTATTACATTAAATCTACTGCAGCTTTACAAATTGCCAAACACCTTTCGGGAGGTTACAAATTAATGAGTTATTTTCTTTTTTTGCCGGAAGGTTTTAGAAATATAGTTTACGATTTTATCGCTAAAAACCGGTATAATTGGTTTGGTAAAAAAGACAATTGCCGAATCCCCACTCCAGAATTAAAATCGAAGTTTTTGGAGTAATTTTATATATAAAATTTTTCTTAAGTCTACGTCATTCCGAGCTTGATCCGGAATCTCTTCATATATTGAAATGAAATTTATACTTGAATTCTTCTAATAGAAAATTTTAGATTAAAAGCAAAAAACGTCATACTGAACTTGTTTAACTACGTTGAATTTTCGATTTCAGCATTGAATCCTCCTTATAATTTGATATCACTGGATTATTAAGAAAATTTTATCTTGAATAATAAAAAGGTTAAAATAAACCAGGAAAGATGTGACCCTGAATCAAGTTCAGGGTGACGCTATAGTTCGTTATTGACCTACTTCTTATAATTATCATCCCAATTTTTTACTAATGGCTTTTCACGAAGTTTCCCCACAGATTTTGCCACTAACATCGAAACCGAAGCATCTCCGGTAACATTTACGGTAGTTCTACACATATCTAAAGGTCGGTCAATGGCAAAAATTAGCGCCAAACCAGCTTCCGGGATCCCCGCTTGTGCCAATACGATCACCAACATCACCATTCCCGCTCCCGGAACCGCTGCCGAACCAATAGAAGCTAAAGTGGCGGTAGCTATAATTCCCAATTGAACGGAAAACGATAAATCCATTCCAAAAGCTTGCGCAATAAAAACCGCTGCTACGGCTTGGTAAAGACTGGTTCCATCCATATTTATCGTGGCTCCAATCGGCAATACAAAACTGGAAACCTCTTTTTCGACACCTAAATGCTCTTCTACCCTTTCCATGGTAACAGGAAGTGTCGCGGCACTCGAACTGGTTGAAAAAGCTAAGAGTTGCGCAGGGGAAATTCCGTTAATGAAGAACGACGGAGATTTTTTTGTAAAAACCCAAACCAGCAACGTGTAAATTCCGATCATTAATACTAATCCGCCAATGACACATAAAGCGTACATTCCTAATGCCGCAAATAAATCGGCGCTGGGTGCTTCAACTACTAAGGCGGCTAATAAAGCGAAAACACCAAATGGAGCAGTAAGCATAATAATATCAATCATTTTCAGAATGACTTCATTAAAGCCATCAAAGAATTTTTTCACAGGTTCCGATTGTTCTTCAGGAATTAAAATCAGTCCGATTCCGAAGAAAATAGCAAAGAAAATCACCTGTAACATATTAGCGTTGCTTCCGGCAGCACCAACAATGTTACTGGGCACAATATCTACTAAAGCTTGTAAAGGCCCGGCATCTTTTTGTTTTTGGGCATTTTGGCGGGTTAAATCGGCATCACCGCCGTAACTCTCCACTAATTCGGCTCGGGTACTTTCTGTAATCGTACTTCCCGGCTCAACTAAATTCACCACCAATAAACCAATAGAAACTGCAATAACGGTCGTGATAATATAAGTTCCAATGGTTCGAAAACCCATTTTAGAAAGCTGCGAGATATCTTTTAAATCGGAAACTCCTTTAATTAACGAAGCCAATATTAAGGGGACGGCAATTAATTTTAGAGCGTTGATAAAGATGGTTCCAAAGGGTTTGATCCAATCTTCAACAAAATCTGCTCCCCAAGAAAAGTTGGTCATAATTAGGGCAAAAATCACCCCAAATGCCATTCCTAATAATATTTGCCAGTGTAATGCGAGTTTCTTCATCTAAAATTTATGCTTTTGTCGTTCTATTTATTAATAAAAAGTCGGCAATCACCAAAGCTGCCATCGCTTCCACAATCGGGACCGCTCTAGGAACTACGCAAGGGTCGTGACGGCCTTTGCCTTCCATTTCTACTTTTTCGCCTTTGCTATTAATGGTTTCTTGCTTTTGCATTAAAGTAGCAACCGGTTTAAACGCTACTTTAAAATGAATATCCATTCCGTTAGAAATTCCGCCTTGTATGCCACCGCTATAATTGGTTTTTGTACTTCCATCTTCATTAAAATGGTCGTTATGGTCGCTTCCTCTCATTTGTGAGCCTTCAAAACCACTTCCATATTCAAAGCCTTTTACCGCGTTTATCGAAAGCATGGCTTTACCTAATTGCGCGTGAAGTTTATCAAAAACCGGTTCTCCCAATCCTACAGGAACATTTTGAATAACGCAAGAAACGACGCCTCCCACAGTATCACCTTCTTTTCGAATTTGCTTGATGTAAGTTTCCATTGCTGAAGCCTTTTCAGCATTGGGGCAACGTACAGGATTTTTTTCAATTTCTTCAAAATCGATTTTATCATTCTCTTGAAGTTGAATTTTCCCTACGGAAGAAACATACGCCTGAAATTGAATAGATTTCAAGAATTGTTTGGCAAGAGCTCCGGCAACAACTCGGCAAGCCGTTTCGCGTGCAGAACTTCTTCCTCCACCGCGATAATCACGATTTCCGTATTTTTGATCGTAGGTGTAATCGGCGTGACTAGGTCGGTAAACATCTTTGATATGTCCGTAATCTTTCGATTTTTGATTGGTATTTTGAATCATAAAACCAATGGAAGTTCCGGTAGTTTTACCTTCAAAAATTCCCGATAAAAAATCTACCGTATCGGGTTCTTTTCGTTGGGTAACGATTTTCGATTGTCCAGGTTTACGTCTATTCAATTCATTTTGAATCGCTTCCAAGTCAATTTCAACGCCGGAAGGACAGCCATCAATAATTCCTCCGATTGCTTTTCCGTGAGATTCACCAAAAGTAGTTAGCTTAAAAATTGTTCCGAAGGAATTTCCTGCCATAGTGTGATTTTCAACAAATGTAATTTTTTCAATAGATATTTAAAAATCTACTTAACATTCTCTTGATGAATACTTATTTTTCAATAACAAGTATAACAATTAATTCAACATTGCTTAAACTGAAATTAATATAACTTTCCTCCTACTTTTATTTCTTTGTTAGTAAGAAAAGATGCTATACGTGTGAAAAAGAGAAAGGTTGATTTGGTAGTAATTTCAGATGTGCATTTGGGGACTTTTGGTTGCCATGCGAAAGAACTTCTCCTCTATTTGGATAGCATAAAGCCTAAGAAACTGATTCTGAACGGCGATATTGTTGATATTTGGCAGTTTAGAAAACGTTACTTTCCTAAATCTCATTTAGAAGTAATTAAAAAGATTATCGACCTTTCTGCTAAAGGGACAGAGGTATTTTATATTACCGGAAACCACGATGACTTGCTACGAAAATTTACTGATGTAAAAATGGGCAAAATTTCTTTGTTAGATAAATTGGTTTTAGAGCTGGACGGAAAAAAAGCTTGGTTTTTTCACGGTGATGTTTTTGATGTTTCTATCCAGAATGCCAAATGGTTGGCAAAATTAGGTGGTTGGGGTTACGATATTTTAATTCTAATCAATCGTTTTGTGAATTGGTGTTTGATTAAAATGAACCGGGAAAAATTCTCACTTTCCAAAAAAATAAAAAATAGTGTAAAGAAGGCCGTAAAACATATTCAAGATTTTGAAAAAGTCGCTTCGGATTTGGCTATTGAAAATAATTATAAATATGTTATTTGTGGACATATCCATCAGCCACAAATGGTAAGGAAAGTCAATAAATTTGGGACATGTCTTTACTTAAATTCGGGCGATTGGATAGAAAATTTAACGTCTTTAGAATATCATAAGGGAAAATGGAGCCTTCAGCACTTCAAAAAAGAAGATTATGAAAAGGAAGTTGTTGTTGTTGAGGATATAAAGGAAGTTAAAAACTTGGTAGCTGCTATAACAATTACTTCTAAACAATAAATATTAAATAGTATATTTGCGGTAAAATCATAAAAATCATGAAATTACCTAAGTACCTATTTTACTTTTTATTAAGTATTGCTGCTATAAGTTGTTCTGATGATGACGATAACAACGACTCACAGGAAAGCATTTCTAACCATTTCCCATTAACTGTAGGAAACAGTTGGACCTACAATAATGAAACTTCCTATCAAGATGGTAACGTTTCTAATTCTCAAGAAACTATCACCGTAGAATCTACTACTGAAGAGCAAGGCGTTACTTATTATAATTTAGATTCTGACGCAAGTATCAACGAACAAGGCTTTTTTACTGGAATTTTAACTGCCGGTAGTTTAATTGTAGCAGATAATCAATTGATTTATAATGGAGAACTTAGTGTTGATCTAGCAAATTTTGGATTTGCTTCAGAGAATATTAGTATACCATTGGAAAATATTATAGTTTTTGATGCTGACGCTGATTCAGGACAAATCCTTACCGATACCGATGATACGATGATTCAAACTGTGGATTTCCCTCAATTTGGGACAATTTCTTTATCAATTGATTATAATTTAAGTACAATCCAGAGAGAATTTGTAAACTCTTTTACGGCAGGAGACGAAAACTTTCAAGATGTTTTAAGTTCAGATATAATTGTTAATATAGAAATTGCTATAGAACAATTTCCAATTACCTTAACCATTTTAGAGAGTCAAGATGCCATACAAATCACTAATTATTTTGCTAACGACATAGGATTAATTAAGAGCGAAACTTCTATCAATTATAATTTTGAAGAAATAGGTCTACCTAATCTTCCTGAAATCCCAGATTACAGTATTGAATATACTCAAGAAATTGATTCATATATTATTAATGAATAAATAGTTGTTAATACTAATTCAGAAAAATAAGAGTTCAAATCTCGGTCTCGCTACTACAAAAACCATCCTAGATTTTAGGATGGTTTTTTTATTATTTATTTAGAAAAACTGAAATTGCTATTAAAATTAATCAACAATATAAATTACTAAGAAAGTTTAAATGCTTTTTATTTCCATAAAAAGCATTTTTTTCAAAAATTATTTTTATAATTAACATTTTTAATTTATATTTATTAAGAATTAACATGATTAAAACGTTAGTTTAAAGTTAACTATAACCTCTATTTCCCCACACTGTCTGTTGTAGTTTTTTCAAATTGGTACAAAGTTATTCGGTTAAGCCCGATTCCATTATATTTTTTAGTTATTAATCTTTTAAAACCAATTTATTATGAAAAAATTATTTTTAATTTTCACCTTGTTTTTTAGTTCTATTAGCTTATTTGCACAAACACCTAGTTTTAATTTGAGGAATAATACGCCCAATTGTATGATTTCTTATGACATATATGTAGAACGAAATTGTGATCCAATTTTACACATTACAATTTCACTTTTACCCGGCGGAAGCCAACTATACACAGCACCTAGTGGCTACAGTGTCTTTTATGTTGAAGTCTACAATACTACTTGTCCTCTTAATACACTTATAATACAACCAGGGGGAACATGCACGTGTGAAAATCAATATGGATCAGAAGGTAAGGTAGGGAATAGTGGTTGCTGCAGGCAATCTGTAGCTGAATGGAATTACTGTGATGATTTAGTAGTTTATTAACAAAACTTTTAATCTACTTCAAAATTTTTCGTATATTTATTCAGAATAATCAGTTTCAGAATAATCAGTGGTTTTGGTTATTTGGGTTAAGGAGACTACAACACCATCACCCCACAGGTTTGTAGTTTTTATTACTTCGCTACCCTATTCTCATTTTCCCTTCCGGCTTGAAAATCTAAAATATTCTGAAAAGTTACTTTCGCAATTTCCTGTAATGCTTCTTTAGTTAAAAAACCTTGATGCGCGGTAATCAACACATTCGGAAACGAAATTAAACGTGCAATCTGGTCATCTTGAATTATATTCTCTGATAAATCCCTAAAGAATAAATGCTCTTCCTGTTCGTAAACATCAATTCCTAAATACCCCAATTTTCCTTCTTTTAAGGCCTCAATCGCATCGCCGGTATGAATCAAGGCTCCCCGACTGGTATTAATGAGCATACAACCGTTTTTAAGGTGTCGCAAACTAGTTGCATCAATTAAGTATTTGGTTTCGGGAGTTAGCGGACAGTGCAACGAAATAATATCTGACTTTTCCAATAATTCTTCCAAACTTACATATTCCACGCCCATCGCTTTCACCTCCTTATTTTGGTATTTATCGTAAGCCAACATCAAATCGGTAAAACCTTTCATAATTTTACAGAAAGAAGCGCCAATTTTTCCCGTTCCTATTACGCCAATGGTTTTGTTTTGAAGGTTAAATCCTTGTAAGCGTTCCAATGAAAAATTACCATCCCGAACCCGATTGTAAGCTTTGTGGGTTTTTCTATTTAAAGTCAGTATTAATGCCAAAGCATGTTCGGCAACTGCTTGCGGAGAATACGCGGGAACGCGATAAATATTGATGTTGAATTTTTCAGCAGCCTCCAAATTCACATTATTGAAACCGGCACAACGTAACACGACTAACTTCACGCCTACTTCGGCTAATTGTTCGAGGGTTTCTGCATCTAAATGGTCGTTTACAAAAACGCAAACACCATCGTAACCTCGGGCCAAAGCCACCGTATCTTTACTCAACGATGCCGAAAAGTATTTAAAACTGACTCCTTCTTGGTGATTGTAGGTTTCAAAGAAGTCTTTATCGTAAGATTTGGTACTAAAAAAGGCAATTTTCATAAGCTTAAATGAGTTTTAATCACTTAAAATTATAAAAATTACCCCTTACAAATTATGATTTATCTCAGTTTCTGGATAATTTCATCAAGGTGAACGGTTTCTTGTTCCCCACTTTCCATGTGTTTAATGGTATATTTTTCGGCTTCCATTTCTTGGGTTCCGGCCAAAACCACATACGGAATGTTTCGGCGATTGGCGTGCGTCATTTGTTTTTTCATCTTCGCGCTATCAGGATAAACTTCTGCGTTGATTCCGGCATCACGTAAAGCTCGTACGGCTTTCATCGCATACAAAGCTTCTTTTTCTCCAAAATTTATAAAGATGATTTTTGTGTTTTCTTCAACCGCTTCTGGAAAAAGATCAAGTTCTTCCAACACTAAATAAATTCGGTCTAAGCCAAAGGAAATCCCAATACCGCTCATATTTTTTAATCCGAAAATTCCGGTCAAGTCATCGTAACGGCCGCCACCACCAATCGAGCCCATTTTGACACCTTCGGGAGCTGAGATTTCAAAAATTGCTCCCGTGTAATAATTAAGTCCGCGGGCTAAGGTCACATCTAAATCCAACTTAGCCGTTTTCAAAGGCATGGCTTCTATCGCACGCTGAATAAATTCTAATTCTTCAATTCCTTTTTTACCAACTTCAGAAGTAGAAAGAATAGACTTGAGTCCGTTGATTTTTGCTGAAAAATTACCATTCAATTCAAAAATAGGATCTATTTTTTGGATGGCTTCTTCAGCAATTCCTTTTTCTTTCATTTCTTTTATAACACCATCTTTCCCAATTTTATCGAGTTTGTCCAGTGCCACAGTAAAATCAATCAGTTTATCGGTTTCACCAATTACTTCAGCAAAACCCGATAAAATTTTTCGGTTATTTAGTTTAATCGTAACTCCATTCAATTTTAAAGAAGTAAACACCGAATCGTACAATTGCACAAATTCTACTTCTTGCCAAAGGCTATCACTTCCAACAACATCAGCATCACATTGGTAAAATTCCCTAAACCTTCCTTTTTGCGGACGGTCGGCTCGCCAAACCGGCTGAATTTGATAACGCTTAAAAGGGAATTCCACTTCATTTTGGTGTTGCACCACGTAACGGGCAAAAGGAACAGTTAAATCGTAACGAAGGGCTTTTTCTGATATTTTGGGAGTAATTTTCAAACTATCTTTTTCAGCATACAAGTCATCTTTCACTTTGTTTAAAAAATCCCCACTATTTAAAATTTTAAAAATAAGTCGGTCCCCTTCTTCCCCGTATTTTCCCATTAGGGTTGAAGAATTTTCAAAACTTGGCGTTTCGATGGGTTGAAAGCCAAAATGTTGAAATTGCTTTTTAATGGTTGAAATAATATAATTTCTTCTATTTACTTCTTCCGGAGAAAAATCTCGTGTTCCTTTTGGGATACTTGGTTTTTGTGCCATAACTTTATTTGAAAGTGCAAAGATAATTAAAGAAAATACAAATTATAAGTAACTTTTAGGCTTCTGAATAGTCTTATAAATAAAGTCAATAAAATTTATGTTCTCACTGGCCAAAGAAAACATTAAAATTGCGTTGAGTAGTATTAGGAGTCAGCTACTTAGAACCATCTTAACTGTGATTATTATCACGATTGGAATTACCGCATTAGTCGGAATTTTAAGCGCAATTAATGCTTTGGAAAATACGATTTCTAGCGATTTTGCTTCCATGGGAGCTAATACTTTTAATTTACAGCGCTATGATTTTAACTTACAAACCCGCGGCCAAGGCGAGCGTGAAAAGGTAAATCCCATTATTAGTTATCGAGATGCCAAAGAATTTAAAGAAAAATACAACTTTCCTTACACCCAGACTTCAATTTCATTTACCGGAACGGCGGGAGCTGAAGTAAAATACGAAACCCAAAAAACCGACCCGGAAGTAAATGTGCTAGGCGTGAATGAAAATTTTCTAGGCAACTCCGGTTTGGAAATTGAAAGCGGTAGGAATTTCTCTTATTTTGATATTGAAAATAATGTGAATGTCTGTATTCTGGGAGCCGATTTTAAAGACGCGCTTTTTAATGGAATGGACCCGGTAAACAAAACCATTAGCGTACGTGGGGCTAAATTTAAAGTGATTGGAATTTTAGAGAGTAAAGGTTCAACTTTTGGAAATAATGAAGATTTACGGGTATTAATTCCTATTCAAATTGCCCGTTCGTTGTACAATCAGCCTTACATTAATTACAATATTAGTGTGATGGTAGATGATAAACAAATGATGGAAGGCGCGCAAGATGAAGCGATTATTACCTTTAGAAATATTAGAAAGCTACAACCAAAAGAAGATAATAATTTTGGGATGATGCGGAGTGATAGCCTCATTAATCAAATTCTGAAAATTACCGGTTATTTAAATATTGCTGCTTTTGTGATTTCGTTTATCACTATTCTAGGTTCTTCGATTGCTTTGATGAATATTATGTTGGTTTCGGTTACCGAAAGAACCCGAGAAATTGGAGTACGAAAAGCGCTTGGCGCAAAGAAAAACACCATTGCTTTTCAGTTTTTTTCTGAAACAATTATCATCGGTCAATTAGGTGGTATCTGCGGAATCATCTTCGGAATGTTAATTGGCTTACTCGTAGCATCAGTAGCCGGTTTAAGCTTTACCATTCCTTGGTTGGCCATTGGGATTGCCACCGGAGTTTCGTTGATTATCGCTATCCTTTCTGGTTTGTTCCCGGCCATAAAAGCTGCTAAACAAGACCCGATTGAATCTTTAAGGTACGAATAGCAGTTTATTCGACTTCAATTAATTTTTCGAAATACTGAAATAAATCGCCTTTGGTAATGTTGGCTCCTTGTTTAATGAGCGCAAAAATATCTTGATTTCTATCTTCAACAATGGCTTTTGTAGAAGTATAAATTTGTACTTGATCATTCAATAAATTATCCTGTAACCAAGCGTAACCTTCTTTGGTTCTAATATCGATGGTAGGATTTTCTACTTTTACGCCGACCAGCGTCATTTGAGCTTCTCCTATTTTAAACAAAAACATTTGTTGTTTCGAGAAATGCTCTAAATATTTTGCTTGGTTCAACACCCCTTCCCAAACCAAATCGCTAAAAACATCTAATTCTTCTTCAGCTACTTTTGGTTTTTCTTGTTTAATTTGAGCCCATTCTTCTGCGGTAATGGATTGTGCCGCCAAGAAGTTAATAAACTCCTGATGCATTTCTTGCAGTTGCTCTTTTGTTAATCGGGTGTATTTCATTTTTGGGAATTTTTGTTATAAAAAAGCCTACTCTTTTTTACGAGAGTAGGCTGTAAATTTATAAAGGGGAATCTTAGTTTTCTCCTACTACATCAAAAGTTAAAGAAGCGATTACTTCTCTGTGGAAACGAAGTTTAGCTTCGTATTGTCCTAATCTTTTAATGTTACCACCAAAGATAGAGATGTATTTTTTATCGATATCAATACCTTCTTTACCTAACTCTTCACTTAAATTAGCTGCGGTAATACTACCAAATAATTTATCTCCGGCACCAGCTTTTGCAGTAATGGTAAGGTCTAACGCGCTTACTTTTTCTGCTTGCTTTTCTGCCTCTTCAATGTTTTTTCTTTCTTTATATGCTCTTTGCTTTAAAGTCTCTTCCAACATTTTTTTAGCTGAAGGAGTAGCAAGCTCAGCATATCCTTGTGGGATTAAGTAGTTTCTCCCGTAACCATTTTTAACAGTCACGACATCATCTGTAAATCCTAAATTTTCTACGTCTCTCTTTAATATTAATTCCATAATGTCGTTTCTTTTTATTTTAATAAATCACCAACGTATGGCATTAAAGCTAAATGGCGACAACGTTTAATAGCTTGGGCTACTTTTCTTTGGTATTTTAAAGAAGTACCTGTTAACCTACGTGGTAAAATTTTACCTTGCTCGTTTACAAATGCCATTAAAAAATCTGGATCTTTATAATCAATATACTTAATACCAGATCTCTTAAAACGACAGTATTTCTTTTTCTTAGAAGTTTCTATGTTAAGCGGAGTTAAGTATCTAATCTCTCCGTCTTTTTTACCTTTTGCTTGTTGCTCTATAGATGACATAACTTATGCTTTTTGTTTTTTACGTTCTACTCTTTTTCTAGCCCATTCTACAGCGTGCTTGTCAAGCTTTACAGTTAAGAAACGCATCATACGCTCGTCACGTCTAAACATTAACTCTAACGGCTCAATTACCTCACCATCTACCTGGTACTCAAATAAGTGATAGAAACCACTTTTCTTGTGCTGAATTGGGTATGCTAATTTTTTTAAGCCCCAATTCTCTTTGTTAACCATCTTAGCCCCTTTGGAATCAAGAAAATCTTCGTATTTCCTAACTGTCTCCTTTACCTGGTCTTCAGATAAAACGGGATTCAAGATGAAAACAGTTTCATAATGATTCATAATAAAAAATGTTTAAATTAAATTGCGTGCAAAAATAATACTTTTTTTAAATTTACCAACCAAAATACTTATCAAATATTTTTATATATTGTAGTTGATAGGTTTTCAAACTTGTGCAGTTTCAATTTAATTCGTAAAATTGTTTTTATTTATTCATTTATCCTATGAATATACCCAAATTAAAATGTTTAGTAGTAGACGACTCAACTTTGCAGCGTTTATCTATAATCAAACTTGTTAAAGATCACCCCCGATTAGAGCTAGTAGCAGAGCATAATAATGCTTTGGATACGAAGCGTGAATTAGAGAACTCTAAAATTGACTTAGTTTTCCTTGATATAGAAATGCCTATATTATCTGGTTTTGACTTGTTGGATAACTTAAAAGAGAAACCTGAAATTATTTTTATTACAGGAAAAACCCAATATGCTTTTCAAGCATTTAATTATCATGCGATAGATTATTTGCAAAAACCGGTAAGTAGGGAACGCTTTAATCAAGCTGTTCAAAAGGCGATTGATCAATTTATGGTGAAAAATGATAAGGTGAATGCTGTTGACGAGAATTTCATCTTTATTAAAAGTAACCTAAAAAAGCACCGTCTTTATTTAGATAAGGTAAAGTATGTGGAAGCTTTTGGTGATTATGTGAAAATTTTTACCGATACGGAAGTTTATACTGTACTATCAACCATGAAAGGTTTTGCCGAAACCTTGCCTAAAGAACAATTTTTGAGGGTTCATAAATCTTATATTGTTAATCTTTTCAGGATTAAAAACTATAGTAGTAAAATTGTTTTTTTAGAAGACAAAAAAATTCCGTTAAGTAGAAACAGAAAAAAAGATTTAGAAGAGAGCCTTTCTGGCATTGCTTAATAAGGATCTACATTTATAATCACCCGTATTTTTCGGTAATTAGCAATAGAATGGTAACTTTTTAAAACCTTTCTAAGGTAGTCTTTCGTTTTCTGAATCGAATTTTTCGGCGGAATTTTTATAATGATATTTTTATAATACTCATTCCTTATTCTAGCTACCGGAGGAAATTCCGGGCCCAATACGTGGTCATGAAAAGCTTGCGCCAAGGCTTTCGCTAACCAAGAGGAAGCTTCATTCACCATATTGTAATCCCTTCCTTTTAAGGTCAATTTAATCAATCGGTAATAAGGAGGATATTTAAAATTATAGCGATCTTCCATTTGCTCTTTATACATCGCTACATAATTATTGGAAGATACTTGCTGAAGAATTTGATGATACGGATTATAAGTTTGTATCAGCACTTTTCCGCGTTCTTTAGTTCTACCTGCCCTACCTGCCACTTGCAACAACAAGTGAAAGCTGCGTTCGTGTGCGCGAAAATCCGGAAAATTCAATAAACTATCGGCATTCATCACGCCAACCAAATCTACATTTCTAAAATCGAGTCCTTTAGTTAACATTTGTGTTCCTACCAAAATATCGATCTGCTGCTGTTCAAAAGCGGTGATAATTTTTTCATAGCCATATTTTCCGCGAGTCGTATCTAAATCCATCCGACCAATTTTATAATCGGGAAATAAAGCTTCCAATTCTGTTTCTACTTGCTCCGTTCCAAAACCTTTGGTGGTAATATCGGTACTGCCGCAGGCAATACATTGTTGTTGCATCGCCATATGATAACCGCAATAATGACAGCGCAACGAATTGTTATGTTGATGATAAGTTAAACTCACATCGCAATTGGGACATTGTGGAGAATGACCACAGGTATTGCATTCCAAAATAGGTGAAAATCCTCTTCTATTCTGAAAAAGAATCACCTGCTTCCCTTCCGATAGCGTTTCTTTCATCTCTTCTAATAATCTATCAGAGAAATGACCGGTCATTTTCCGTTTCTTGTGTTTTTCTTTAATATCGACCAGTTCAATCTTGGGCGGAAGCACATTTCCGAAGCGTTTAGTGAGTTTTATCAATTCATATTTATGGACTTCGGTATTGTGATAACTTTCTAAACTTGGTGTCGCCGAGCCCAACAATAACTGACTTTTAAAAAAATTGGCCAACACCACAGCGGCATCCCGTGCTTGATACCTTGGCGCTGGGTCGTACTGCTTGAAGGTTGACTCATGGGATTCATCAATAATAATTAATCCCAAATCCTGAAAAGGCAAAAAAATGGAAGACCTCGCTCCTATTACAATTTTTCCTTTGGTGTTATGGAGTACGTGTTTATAAACTTCAACCCTTTCATTTACAGAATATTTACTGTGATACACCAATACTTCTTGCCCAAAATAAGCTTGTAACCTGCTAATAAGTTGCGTGGTTAATGCAATTTCAGGAAGCAAATAGAGCACTTGCTTTCCTTTGGCAATAACTTCTTCAATTAATTTGATATAAATTTCTGTTTTTCCTGAAGAAGTCACGCCGTGTAACAGCGTTACTTGATTATTCTGAAAATGATTTTTTATTTCTGAATAAGCTTGCTCTTGTTCATTATTAAAATGAAGCTGAATATCGTTCACTTCGCCTTCGTAATTCACCCGGTCTTTTTGAAGTGTATATTCTTCCAACACTTCTTTATCGACAAGTGATTTGATGGAAGAAGCAGAAGCCCCACTTTCTTTTGCGAGTTGTTTTTTTTCAATAGGCTTTTTCAATTTTGCCTGAAGTGAAAAAAGCTGAAGGATGATTTCCCGCTGTTTAGGGGCATTGCTTAATTCTTCCAACAATTGATGGAGCTGTTCTTCTCCACTAAATGCAGAAGTTAAGCGGACATATTTTATAAGTTTCGGTTTGTATTGCTTATAAAGTTCTTGATTAACAATGATTGCATTTTTTGCCACCAGACTATTCAATACGGGAAGTACGGTTTTCTTTTCCAAAATCTGCATCACTTCCTGAATTTTCAACAAGGATTGATTCTGAAGTGCTTCCACAATCAAAAACTCTTCATCGGTTAATTCCTCTTCATCAAATTCAGCTTTTTTGTTGAGCTCCACCACCGTTTCACTTTCCAATAAAAAGGCACTGGGCAATGCGGCTTTCATCACTTCTCCTTCGGCACACATATAATAGGAAGCAATCCACGACCAAAACTTGAGCTGATTTTGCGTAACGGTGGGTTGTTCATCTAAAATTTCTTCAATTAACTTGGCTTCGTAGTGTTGTGGAGCTTCGTGATGAATTTTAGCGACTACGCCGGTGTAAACCTTCGATTTCCCGAAAGGAACCGCCACGCGCATCCCGACTTGCAGTGCTGCTACATCTTCTTCTGCTATTTGATAAGTAAACAGCTGGTCTAAGGGAAGTGGTAAAATAACATTGGCGAATGCTTGCATTGGGATTCAAAGTTTCTATTACAAAAATAGTTTTCTTTGGGAGAGCGTCAAGTTATTTTAAAATTGAAATTAGTTAAGCTTTTAATAATTGTTTTCTGAGCTATAGCAGTCTACTTAATTTTAAAATAAAAAATTATGAAAAGATGCGCGAATGCCATTTGGAAAGGATCAATTAATAAAGGACACGGAAATTTAACTGCAGACAGTAAAGTTTTAAAAGAAACGCCTTATTCGTTTAACTCCAGATTTAAAGATAGCTTAGGTACAAACCCAGAGGAATTGGTTGCGGCGGCACATGCCGGCTGTTTTACAATGAAAGTTTCTGCTAATTTAAGTGAAGCGGGATTTGAACCTACAGAATTAAAAACCGACTGTGAAATTACACTGGATGATGGTAAAATTACTGAATCTCATTTAGTGTTAAAAGCAGACGTCCCGGGAATTACCAATGAGAAATTTGATGAACTGGTACAAGACGCAAAGAAAAACTGCCCAATTTCAGCTGTACTGGACACAAATATTACGTTAAAATATTCATTGAAGAAATAATGCTACTTCTAAGAATTAAAGAAATTATTTTAAAAGTAATTTTTTCGTCACCCTGAATCAACACGACTGGAATAATATTATAGTTCAAAGTGATGAAATCTTAAGAAAAAATCCGGCGAATGCCGGATTTTGATTTTTTATTTAGCTCGTTGCCATTGAACAGTTTTATAGAAAATACCTACATAGCCTCTAACATTTAAAAGGTCGGGATTATCTTCATCTAACCAAATTTTAGACCGATAGACTTTACCGTCGTCAGGATTCATAATCTTTCCATCTACGTAGCGATCTCCATCTTTATGAAAATGCTTCATTAAGATTAATCCTTCTATCTTTTTATTTTTGTCTTCTCCTTTACATTTGGTACAAAGTTTATCACGTTTTTCTTCATTCAAAATCCGAATGACTTTACCGTAAACTTCACCGTCTTCTTCATAAATTTTGACGATAGAACGAGGTTCTCCGGTTTCTTTTTTTATTATTTTCCATTTTCCCAACACACTTTGTCCAAACATAAATGCAGGAAAACATAAAAATAGAAATAGGGTTTTTAAATTCATCTTAATTAGTCTTTACCAAGCATTGCTTCTTTTAAATCATCATCTGCAGGACGGTTGGATAACCAAATTCCAAAAAGTGCTTTTTTAAAATCCATTCCTTCTACTGTTCCTTTTTCTTTTCCGTTTTTATAAGCAACTACTCCTTTTCCGGGTTGATAGGTAATATCGAAAACATCGCCTTTAGTGATTTCTTCTTCAAAGAAACCAATAAACTTTTTTATTCTACTATCTAATGCGGAAGTATTTCCATCGGTTGAGTTTTCAAAACCTTCTTCTACCGCATCAATCATTTTATCACTACTGATTAACTTGGAAACAATATGCAATTTTACCGCCATCGCTTCATCTGCATTCATGACCTCGTTGGCATCACTTGATGGATTGGTTAAATACAAACCTCCGGCATAAAGGTCTATCCAAAGTTTTTCGCGTACTCCGGCACCATTCAATTTGATTGTGTATTCCCCAAAAGTTTCAGAGCCAGGTAATGTTACCCCTCCTACTTTTTTTTGTGCAGAACTCACTGCTACCACACAAAAAATCATAATAATTCCCAGTATTTTTTTCATAATTAATAAAATTTAGACCCTTAAAATATTAAAAATTTTGTTTCAAACGGTTAATTGATGCATTTAATTCAAAGCCCAATAACAAAATATTAGCATTTAGCCAGATGTAAACCATCAAAATTAACAATGCTCCAATTGAACCATACAGTTTGTTGTACGTACTAAAATTTTCAATATAAATTGAAAATAAGAACGTGGTGAGCATAATTAAAAGCGTCGTAAAAAACGCCCCGACAGAAAAGTAACGTGAATTTCTTCCTTCTTTGGTTCCAAAATAATATAAAGTGGCCACCGCATTATAAATTAGAAGGATAAAAACAAGGTATCTTCCCATCTTTGCCCAATAAAGGTTATCAGAAAATATGCCAATTGCTTTTAAATCTTCAATAATATAGGTTAAATAAACAAATGCTATCACGGCAAGAAGCAACATGAGCGCAATAATAATCGAGGTTCCCAGCGCAACTAAATATTGTCTAAAAATAGATCTGTTAATCGTCGTATGATATGAAAATTCAAAACCGGTGAAGATAGCGTTGATACCGTTGGTCATTAAAAAAATGGAAAGTAAAAAGGTAAATGACAATAATCCGGCACGTTGTGTATTTACAATATCGGCTAAAATTTCATTGAAAAATTCTGAAGTCTGGGGCGGTAAAAGTGTATCCATAAAGGCCAACACTTGTAACTGAAAATCGTCGATAAACCAGATATAGGGAATTAAATTCAAGATAAATAGGAGAAAAGGAAATATCGCCATAAAAAAACTAAAGGCAATTGATCCTGCCCGTGTAGAAAAAGTCCCTTTGATAATTCCTACGGAATAAATCTCCCAAAGGTCGTACAGCGATAAACCTTCTAAACCGGGCAAGATTACTTTCTTGGCTTTTTTAACAAACCAACTAAGTCCGGGAATTTTTTTAAGTTTTTTTTCTACTTCTTCAGACATTTACACTGCCTTTAAGCTCAAATCTAAATTGTACACCGAATGCGTTAATGCTCCACTGGAAATATAATCTACTCCACAATCAGCATAATGTTTAGCAGTTTCCAATGTAATCCCACCACTCGATTCGGTTTGGCATTTCCCATCAATTAGTTGAACGGCTTTCTTGGTATCTTCGTAGTTAAAGTTATCAATTAAAATACGATGAACGCCAGAATTACTCAATATTTCGTCAATTTCATCTAGATTTCTAGCTTCCACAATAATTTTCAGATCTAAATCTTTTTCTTTTAAATACAATTTAGTTTTATCAATCGCTTTAGTAATTCCACCGGCAAAATCAATATGGTTATCTTTTAGCATAATCATATCGTATAAAGCAAAACGATGATTTTCCCCACCGCCAATTTTCACCGCCCATTTTTCCAAAGCGCGTAAACCGGGTGTGGTTTTACGGGTATCTAAAATTTTAGTATTGGTTCCTTTTAAAACCTTAGCAAATTCGTGAGTTTTAGTAGCAATAGCACTCATACGCTGCATCGCGTTTAACACCAAACGCTCGGCTTTTAAAATAGACTGACTATTACCCGATACATATAAAGCTACATCTCCATTTACAATTTGCTCGCCGTCGTCTATAAACTTTTCTACAATTAAATCCCTATCAACATACTGAAATACTTGATAAGCAAAATTAACTCCGGCCAAAATTCCGTTGTCCTTCACCAATAATTTTGCTTTTCCTTTAGTATAGGCTGGAATACAAGCCAAGGAACTATGGTCTCCATCGCCTACATCTTCCCGTATCGCATTTTTTATAATTAAGTCGACTTCTTTTTGAAATTGTTCTTGAGTAATCATATAATCAGGTTATTTTTGCTAATGTAACAAAGTAATCGCTAACTATAAAGATGACCATTAAATTACTCGCTATAGGAAAAACCGACGATAAAGACCTGCAAAAACTTATAGACCAATATTTTAAGCGTTTAAAACACTATTGTAAGTTCGAAATCGAGCTTATTCCTGATATAAAAAAGTCTAAAAAAATGGATGAGCAGCTTCAAAAACAAAAAGAAGGCGAGCTTATTTTAGCCAAAACACAATCTTCAGACATTTTGGTATTGTTAGACGAAAACGGAAAAAGCTATTCTTCGGTTGGGTTTTCAAAATGGTTACAAAAACAGATGAATACAGGAATGAAGCAACTTATTTTTGTGATTGGCGGTCCGTATGGTTTTTCTGAAGAAGTTTACCAGCGTTCCAATCAGAAAATTTCCTTATCCAAAATGACTTTTTCACATCAAATGGTACGGCTTTTTTTTACTGAACAATTGTACCGTGCATTTACTATTTTAAAAAATGAACCTTACCACCACCAATAATTTATGTGGAAATACTTTTTCAACCCAAAAACTTTTATAAATTTCAGCTTTAAAAATAATTGCTATGCGACTTGTATTTGCCACTCATAATAAAAATAAATTCAAAGAAATTCAGAGTTTATTGCCTCATCATATCGAATTACTTTCATTAGACGATATTGGTTGTACCGAAGATATTGAAGAAACCGGAAGCACGATTGATGAAAACGCCATCATTAAAGCTAAATATGTTAAACGCAATTACGATTATGATTGCTTTGCAGATGATACTGGACTGGAAGTAGATGAATTGGGTGGTGAACCCGGTGTTAATTCGGCACGCTATGCGGGAGAAGAAAAAGACAGCGATGCCAATATGAATAAATTATTGAAAAACTTAGAAGGCAAAGCAAACCGAAGAGCACGTTTTAAAACAGTAATTGCTTTAACCATTAATGGAAAAGAAACACTCTTCACCGGAATTTGTGAAGGTACAATCACCAAAGAAAAAAAGGGAAATGAAGGTTTTGGGTACGACCCTATCTTTCAACCTGATAGTTACGAGCAAACTTTTGCTGAAATGAGCCTTTCTGAAAAAGGAACAATTAGTCATCGTGCAAGGGCTTTTACGCAACTAACTGAATATCTTTCAGAATAAAAAAATTAATACTTAACTATTTATCGCATAAGCTGTAAAGGAATGATTACCTTTGCAGCTTATTTTATTTTTTAATATGAACAAATTTGAACAATTAGGCTTACAGGCCGAAATCGTGAATGCTGTAAATGATATGGGGTTTGAGGCTCCTAGTGAAGTACAAGAGCAAGCGATACCTATTTTATTGGACCAAGAAACAGACCTTGTCGCTTTGGCCCAGACCGGAACCGGAAAAACCGCAGCATTTGGTTTTCCTTTAATCCAAAAGATTAATATTAACAGTAAACAAACACAGGGTTTAATTTTATCGCCAACCCGTGAACTTTGTTTACAGATTACCAACGAACTTAAGAATTACGCTAAATACCTTCCGCAACTAAATGTGGTAGCTATTTATGGAGGTGCCAGCATTTCTGATCAAGAACGTCAAATCAAACGAGGAGCACAAATTATTGTAGCCACTCCCGGCCGAATGAAAGATATGGTAGGCCGCAGAATGATTGATATTTCTGAAATTGATTATTGTGTGCTTGATGAAGCTGATGAAATGTTGAATATGGGCTTCTATGAAGACATTACCGATATTTTATCACATACTCCTGAAGAAAAGAAAACTTGGCTTTTTAGTGCAACAATGCCCAAAGAAGTAGCGAGCATCGCTAAAAAGTTTATGTCGAAGCCTATTGAAATTACCGTAGGTACCAAAAATGAAGGGTCAAAAAACGTTTCTCACGAATATTACATTAGTCCGGGAAGAGACCGTTACCAAGCCTTAAAACGTTTAGCCGATGCTAATCCAGATATTTTTTCGGTTATTTTCTGTAGAACTAAACGCGATACACAAAAAGTTGCTGAAAAATTAATCGAAGACGGTTACAGCGCAGCAGCAATACACGGAGATTTAAGTCAGAATCAACGGGATTTGGTAATGAAGAGTTTTAGAACGCGTCAAATCCAGATGTTGGTAGCTACCGATGTGGCTGCTCGTGGAATCGACGTAGATGATATTACCCACGTAATCAACTACCAATTACCTGATGAAATTGAAACTTACACTCACCGAAGCGGTCGTACCGGTCGTGCCGGAAAAAGTGGAGTTTCTATGGTAATTGTAAGTAAAAGTGAAGTTCGAAAAATCAAAAGTATCGAGCGAATCATTAAACAATCTTTTGAACAAAAAGATATTCCTAGCGGAGAAGAAATTTGCCAAGTGCAACTTTTCCATTTAGCGAACGATATAAAAGATACCAAGATTAATCATGAAATTGATAAATTCCTTCCGCAGCTAGAAGAAATTTTACAGGATTTTAGTAAAGAAGAATTAATCAAAAAATTCTTTTCAGTAGAATTCACCCGTTTTCATAATTATTACAAAGACGCTACCGATTTAAATGCCAAAGCACAAAATGATAGTTTTAGTGATGATGGTAGCTCAACCCGATATTTTATTAATGTTGGAGCAAAAGATGGTTTCGATTGGATGTCGTTAAAAGATTTCTTAAAAGAGCATTTAGACTTAGGAAGGGATGGCGTTTCTAGAGTTGACGTAAAAGATAGCTTTTCTTTTTTCAATACCGATAACAGCGAAAAAGATAAAGTGCTTGCTGCTTTTGAAAACTATCAACACGAAGGTAGAACGGTAAACGTTGAAATTACCAAAAACAGTGGTGGTGGAAGAAAACGTAAAGGAAGAAAAGGCGGTGGTGGCGGCCGAGGCCGAAAAAACAACGATTTTCAAAATAACAACTCCGGTGGTGGTGGAAGAAGATCTTCACGAAGAGGAAATTCTGACAGTAAAGGAGGCAGTAGAAAATCGAATATTAAAAGCTCGATAAACAGGCGAAAAAGAAAAAAATAAATATCCTTGGTGTAATTTTTGAAATATTTTAAGGTCTATTGAGTAAATAATTTTTATTTTTCTTTTTTACTGAATTGTTGATATGCAAAAAATTCTCTTTTTTACTTTATTTCTATTTTTAACCTTAACAAGTTTTGCCCAAGAAACCGATTCTACCGAAGTGATTAAAGGTAGGGTTCTAAATGCGGCAAACGACCTTCCTTTGGAAGGTGTAAACATTGTTAACTTAAATGATGTAATTGGTACCAGTACCGGGCAAGAAGGAGAATTTGATATAAAGGCCTCTATTAACGACACTTTATTTTTCTCTTATTTGGGTTATAAATCCATTGAAGTTAGGGTCACCAATGACTGGAAAAAGTTTGGGGAAGTAAAAATAAAAATGACAGAAATTGGCATTGCCCTCGAAGAAGTAACGGTAAAACCTTTAAAACTTACCGGTTACTTAGAAATCGATGCCAAAAATATTCCTATCTACGAAAATTACAGATACAGTATTTCCGGATTAAATTATGGTTATGAGGCCGGCGACAGTCAGCCCGGTGCATTTACCCGAACGATGGAATCTATATTTAATCCGGTTGATTTTCTCTACAATGTATTTGGTAAAAAACCAAAACAAATGCGTAAGCTTCGCAAAATGAAAGAAGACGATGAAATTAGAAATCTTCTCGCAAAAAAATTCAACAGAGAGACTTTAGCCGCTTTATTACAAGTTACCCGTGTAGATATTGATGAAATTCTACGCAATTGTAACTATTCAGAAAGTTTTATAAAATCAGCCAACGATTTGCAAATTCTAGATGCCATTAGTGGCTGTTACGAAGAATATCGCGTACTTAAAAAGAAATAATAAAATAATTATTAAATACCAATGCTTCATAAAGAACTAACGGCATAGCTTTTGTATTTTTACATTCTAAAGACGTGGTATGAGAAGATTGATTTTTATTTTATTCTTTACGATTCAACTTTGTTTTAGTCAAAACAATACCCTTACAGAAGTTAAGCATCTTTCTAAAAAACTTACTGAAATAAGTGGAATCGAAATATTAGAAGGTTCAGATTTAATTTGGGCAATCAACGATTCTGGTAATCCAAATATTGTATATGGTTTTACCCCTAAGGGGGAACTTCAGCAAGAAATTGAAATTGAAAATGCTGAAAATGTAGATTGGGAAGATCTTGCCAAAGATAATCAAGGTACTCTTTACATTGCAGATACCGGTAATAATGATAACGATCGTGAAGATTTAACCATTTATATCGTTAAAAATTTTCTTCAGCAAAAAGAAGAAGCGATTGCAGAAAAAATAGAGTTTTCATTTGAAGATCAAGAAACTTTTCCTGCCGATAATGAAAATATGAATTTTGGTTCTGAAGCTCTTATATACAAAAATGGCCATCTGTATATGTTCACTAAAAATAGAAGTGAACATCCTGACGGGACTGTAAATGTTTATCAATTACCTGCTAAACCCGGCAGGTATAAAGCTAAAAAAATAGGAACTTATAAAACTTGTGAAGGCAAACGAGAATGTTGGATTACTGCAGCAAGTATTAATGCAGAAGAAAATGAAATAATTTTATTAAGTGAACAACATATTTGGAAACTTAGTAATTTTAAAGATAATGATTTTTTTGGAGGAAATATTCAACAATACGATATACCAGGAAAGCGTACACAAAAAGAGAGTATTTGCTATAAAAATAGCACTACAGCTTTTCTTGCCGATGAAAAAGAAAGCAAGAAGAAAGGAAGAAACCTTTATGAGTTCTCTTTAAAGTAACGTTCTATAATCTGGTCGCTACTTTTAATACAATTGGTAGCCCAATGCATTCGTATATCGAATTTTTCTTCTTCACTTAAGCGCCAATTAATTTCACTTTGCTTTAAACGTGAAGTAAGATTTTGAAGGATTATCGCTGCAGAAACCGAAATATTCAAACTTTCTGTAAAACCTGCCATGGGTATTTTTAAATAGCTGTCCGCTTCGTTCAGTAGTTCTTCACTCAAGCCTTGCTTCTCAGTACCAAAAAATATGGCAGCCGGTTGGGAAATATCAAAATCATCTAATAGGCAAGCATCATTATGCGGTGTTGTCGCTACAATTTGATAACCTTTTTTTCTTAACGCATTGATAGAATCTGAAACTTTATGGTAACGGTTTACGTTGACCCATTTTTGTGCTCCCATGGCAATTTCACGATCTATTTTCCGTACGTTTCTTTCTTCGGTAATATGAATATTCTGTACGCCAAAAACATCACAACTTCTAATCACCGCACTAGTGTTGTGCAACTGATATACATCTTCTGTCGCAACCGTAAAATGATTGGTTCTCTCTGCTAAGACTTTATTAAATAATCCTATTCTGCGGGGAGTTAGGTAAGTTTCTAAATAATCTAAAAGTTTTTGGTCTCTCATCGTGCTAAAGTAGAGTTTTTTAGTTGAAATTTTAAGTTTTAACTTTAGACTTTCAACTTTTAAAATAATAGGCTATGAAAAATATTGTAGTGCTAACCGGTGCCGGAATGAGTGCAGAAAGCGGTATTAAAACTTTTAGGGATGACAATGGTCTGTGGGAAGGTCACGATGTGATGGAAGTTGCTTCTCCTCAAGGTTGGGAAAAAAATCAAGAACTCGTACTCGACTTTTACAATAAACGGCGAAGACAATTAAAAGAAGTTGAGCCTAATACTGCACATAAAGCTTTAGTAAAATTAGAAGAAAAATACAATGTTAACATCATCACCCAAAACGTAGATGATTTACATGAACGTGCCGGAAGTGCTAATGTTACCCATTTACATGGCGAGTTATTTAAAGTAAGAAGTACCTTTGATGAAAACCTTATTTTAGATTGGAAAGACGATTTACAGCTAGGTGACTTCTGTGAGCACAACCATCAATTACGTCCACACGTGGTATGGTTTGGGGAGCAAGTCCCGATGTTGGAAGTTGCCGTTGAACTAGTTGAAAAAGCAGATATTCTTATCATTATTGGTACTTCTATGCAAGTTTATCCAGCAGCCAGTTTAATGCATTATGCCCCAGAAAATACACCGGTTTATTTTATAGATCCCAACCCATCGATTGATTCTTCTAAGAATATCGAAGTAATTGCACAAAAGGCCTCAAGAGGTGTTGTTGAATTAGTAAGTAGGTTGATGGAAAATTAATAAACGATACACTTAAAGGTTATTTTTTATATATTTATCTTATTTTAACCTATAAAGTATATATCTGGTATCTTAAAAAACTATTTACATTTAATTTCAATTAACATCACAATCAATGAAACTTGAAAAAATTTTAGAACGTTTAAACTCTATTGATAAAAATAACTTTATCAAAGTTATAGATAACATCATTTCACAGAATCCAAAAAATTTAAAAGAAATTGATAAAATTCTTAGTTCCGCAGATAAAGGCCTAAAATCCGTAGATAGCTTAAATGTTGCCAAAGTTTTTTCCTTAATAGAAAAAGAATTTTTTGAGTATTTAAAATGTGAATTTCAAGATACATCTTCACAATTAGATATTTTAGTCGATATTTTGATAAAAGATGGTAATTGTATTATGAAGCAAGATTGGTTTTCAAGATTATATGATGCTGAAATAAAACATATAAAATTAAAAATAAAACAAACCAATCAAGAGTTTCAAAATGATAAGTCTGATATATCAGACGAACGAAAAAGGGATTATCAAATATATAAAGCTTGTCTAAATACTGCTTATAAAAATGATTTAGATAATAATAGAGATGCTAAAATTACATCAGACGAATTATCTATCATTTTAATTCTTTCTAATCAATTAAATCTTTCACAAGAAGAAGTAAAACTTATAAACTATTCAATACTTCCAATTAAAAAATTAGATATAATGGAAGTTATTAATAATCTGAAAAATATAGGAGTAATCTTTTATTTAAAAAAAGAGAATACAATTTTTGTTGCAGATGAGATGGTAAGACTTTTAAGAAAGCTAAGAAATAAAGAAGTTGCAGACAAGTTTTTACGAAGAACGTTACGCTTACTAAGAGAACCCATTATTAACCAAATTGCAAGAAAACATAATATTGATAGAAATATAAGCTATTTAGAAAAAATTGAAGAAATAATAAACGAAGGTGTTTCTTTTAAAGGTCTACTTATGAATGATATCTATAAGAAAGATTCAAATCTCACTGAAAAAAAGAAAACACTAAATGAGCTATGTGAAAAAAAGTTAAATATTGATAACCTTAGAGGCAGCACTTTAGATGATAAAATTGATAATTTAATATTATATTTTGAAAGTGTTGAAAAAGATGAAAACATTCATATTTCATTTGATGGATTTGAAAAATTACTTACTGAATTAAATGTATCCCTTCCCAAATTAAATTCTCAAATTAGAAAGCAGTTTGAAATTCAAGACGAATTTGTTCTCAAAGCAGAATTATTATTAGATTATAATATTAAGCCTAGAGATATTTTAGACTTAATACCAAAAGAAGATTTTAAAATTTTTATTCAAGATAATGGTATAAAACAAAGAGGTGATGATATCTTAAACACATTGGAACATTATAAAGATGCTGAAAATTTATATCTTGAAAACTATGAAAAAGTTGCTTATAGAGATTTAAACACCCTTAAAGAAAATGGAATTTCTGTAAAAGAAAGTGAATTGGGTATTAAATTTGAAGAGTTAACGAGAACTATATTTTCTGAACTTGGTTTTAACATTGATGAAGATTTAAGGAAATCTTTAAATACCAAAAAAGATTTAATAGATATATTAATTCGTTTAGAAAATGGGGATGTAATCATTATAGAATGTAAAACAAGTAAAGAAAGAGGCTATAATAAATTTAGTACTGTTTCGAGGCAATTAAAATCTTATAAGTCTGTTACTGAAAAAAATGGAATTAGAGTAGCTAAAATTTTATTAATTGCTCCAGATTTTAGTGATGATTTTATCACAGACTGTGAAATGAATTTCGAACTAAACCTTTCCTTACTTACTGCATCTGGTTTATCTAAAATATTAACTGCATTTAAAGATTCAAAACATACAGAATTTCCAAAAGTTTTATTATTTAGAGATGTTGTAATCAATGAAGACCGAATAATAAAGGCGTTAAGCAAATAATGAATAAAGAACTTTTAGAAGGTTTAATTAGTCTTAACGCAAAATCTGAAAACCGAAAAATTTTCACCGGGCAACTTATAAATGAACCTCAACTAATTGAAGAAGTTATTCAAATAGCGATGGATGAAAAAAATGAAGTCGCCGGGAAAGCTGCAAGAGCCTTAGAATTAGTTTGTCAGAAAAAAGAAGAACTTATCTTTCAGCAAAAAACCAAAATTTATGAGTTGGCAGAAAAATCTAAACGAGACGATATGGTTAGACCGCTAGCTAAAATTTTTGAATTATGGACGCTAAATTTCTATGGTAAAAAACCTTCTATCTCACTTCAACCTACCGATAAAGAAAAAATTACTGCTATCTGTTTCGATTGGATGATTACTCCGCAAAAAGTCGCACCGCAAGCTTACAGTATGCAAACCCTATTTTTATTGGGAAAAGAAATTGATTGGATTCATCCGGAATTGAAGCTAATTTTAGAACAAAATTATGCTTCCGGCACTTCAGGTTATAAAGCACGCGCGAGAAAAATTATTGATAAAATAGAAAAACGACCTACATCTTAAACCACTTTTCCATTTCTGCATCCAATTCTTCCACAGAAATGCTTCCAAGGTTTTTGTCGTACTTCATTTGAAGTTCACGTCTTTCTAGTACAATAAGTCTTCCAACAACTTCATCGATAGTCATGTAATCAGGAAAATTATCCAATTCCTTTTTTAAAATTTCCTTACTTATCATTTTCAATTATAAAAGTCTAACAAGATACAAATTATTTTAAATGAAATGATATTTTTCTGACTAACAAATAGTTAATTCTACATAAAAATAAGTTTTACATTCAGTTTTTTAGGTGGCAGTTAAGTTTTATATTTACTGCTTTAATTTTTTAAAGTAAACCTATGAATCCGCTTCAGGCAATTTCACCAATTGATGGGAGATATGCTTCCAAAACCAAAGATTTAGTCTCTTATTTTAGCGAAGAAGCACTGATAAAATATCGTGTAAAAGTAGAGATTGAATATTTTATTGCACTTTGTGAGTTACCCTTACCTCAACTTCAAAAAGTAGATCGCTCTTATTTTCCAAAACTCAGAGAGATTTATGAGACTTTTTCTGTAGAAGACGCCCAAGCGGTAAAAGATATTGAATCGATTACCAACCACGATGTAAAAGCGGTTGAATATTTCATTAAAAAAGAAATGGATGAACTTGGTTTGACCGAATCAAAAGAATTTATTCATTTTGGTTTAACTTCTCAAGATATCAATAATACCTCTGTTCCATTAAGTTTAAAAGATGCGATTGAAAATGTTTACCATCCTTTTTTAAATGAAGTCTTAGATAAACTGAAAGAATTAGCGGAAGACTGGAAAGAAATTCCACTTTTGGCAAGAACACACGGTCAACCCGCCTCTCCTACCCGATTAGGAAAAGAAATTGAAGTATTTGTAAAGAGGATCGAAGAACAACTGAAAACATTAAAACGTACACCTACAGCTGCAAAATTTGGTGGAGCTACCGGAAATTATAATGCACATAAAGTAGCTTATCCTACTATTGATTGGAAAACCTTTGGGACACGGTTTGTAGAAAGTTTGGGAATGAAACACTCCTTCCCTACTACTCAAATTGAACATTACGATTATATGGCGGCCACTTTTGATGCGTTAAAACGAATCAACACGATTCTAATTGATTTAGACCGTGATATTTGGACTTACGTTTCTATGGACTACTTTAAGCAAAAAATCAAGAAAGGTGAAGTAGGTTCTTCAGCAATGCCACATAAAGTAAACCCTATTGATTTTGAAAATAGTGAAGGAAATTTAGGTGTTGCCAATGCTTTATTTGAGCATCTTTCAGCCAAACTTCCGGTAAGTAGGCTACAACGCGATTTGACCGATAGTACCGTTTTACGAACTATCGGAATGCCTTTAGGACATACCATTATCGCCTTACAATCTACTTTAAAAGGTTTGAACAAATTATTGCTGAATGAAGAGAAGCTAAATGAAGATTTAGAAAAAAACTGGGCCGTCGTTGCTGAAGCTATTCAAACTATTTTGCGTCGGGAAGCTTATCCAAATCCTTATGAAGCTTTAAAAGGTTTAACGAGGACCAATGAAAAAATTACTGAACAGAGTATTGCAGATTTCATTGAAACCTTAGAAGTTTCAGAAGAAATAAAACAAGAATTAAAGGCCATCACCCCTCAAAATTATACAGGGATTTAAAAGTAAATAAGTTTTTAAATTAATATCAAAAAGCTCGGAGTTTATGTAACTTCGGGCTTTTACTTTTTAAGATGAAATTTTACCAAGACGAAGCATTTAGAAATATTGATTTTTCCCAGGAAAAAGAAACTGCTGAATTTGACAATTGTAGTTTTCATAATTGTAAATTCAATAACAAAAATCTTTCAGGTTTCAACTTTATAGAATGCGAATTTTTCACCTGTGATTTTAGTTCGGCTAACCTACAAAATTGTAGCTTGAACAATTGCTTTTTTGAAGAATGTAAACTCTTAGGGTTACGATTTGATTTGTGCAATCCTTTCTTATTTGAAGTGAATTTCAAAAACTCACAACTTGATTTTTCTTCCTTTTTTCAATGCAAAATGAAGAAAACCAATTTTAAAAACTGTAGTCTAAAAGAAGTAGATTTTACAGAAGCTGATGTAGAAGGGAGTAACTTTGAAAATAGCATTTTAACCAATGCTGTTTTTGAAAGAAGCAATCTTGCAAAATGTAATTTTACAACAGCTCAAAACTTCAATATCAACCCAGGAACTAATACCATAAAAGCAGCCCACTTTTCTATAGAAAACCTCAGCGGACTGCTTTTAAATTACAATCTCAACATCAGATAAATCTTAATGTCTCAATTTTCTTTTTGAAACAATAAAATCATTCATCGCTTCAAAAATTTGTTTTTGTCGCATAACTTTCGGCTTGATTTTCTTCACATAATTAATTCTTATAATTAAACAGATAAGAATACACATAACTCCTAAAGCTATACCAAGAAGTAAAATTTCATTTATAGTCAAAACCCATTTCATCTATATTGGATAAAATTAATTAAAAAGGTATTTGATAATAAAGTTATAAATGTTAAAATTTTAACTTCTTCTAAACTTTGAAGTCTCTTCAAAAACGTGCTCTAGAATCGCTTTCTCTTCTGTTGAAAATTCAATATCCCTTCTAGCCATTACTTTTTCGGCTACTTCAAAGGCTTTATTGGTTTTGTAGGTTGTGGTTCCACTGCTTCCGCCCCAACTAAAACTCGGCACAAAATTTCTAGGGAAACCGGCACCAAAAATATTGGCACTTACGCCAACTACCGTCCCGGTGTTAAACATGGTATTAATTCCACATTTAGAATGATCCCCCATCATCAAACCACAAAACTGTAATCCGGTTTTGGCAAAACCTTCGGTTTCGTAGCTCCACAATCTTACCTCTGCATAATTATTTTTTAAGTTGGAATTATTGGTATCTGCTCCTAAATTACACCATTCACCCAAAACTGAATTCCCTAAGAACCCATCATGACCTTTATTGGAATATCCAATAATTACTGAATTATTCACTTCTCCACCAACTTTACTGTGCGGCCCTACGGTGGTAGGTCCGTATATTTTCGCTCCCATTTTTAAGGTGGCATGCTCACAAAGAGCAAAAGGTCCACGTACGCTACAAGCTTCCATCACTTCTGCATCCTTTCCGATGTAAATAGGTCCGTTGGAAGCATTTAAAGAGGCAATAGTTAGTTTTGCTCCTTCTTCAACAAAAATGCGTTCTTTATTTACACAAAATACCGAATCTGGAATTTCAGCTGATTCCCGATCTTTGGTAAGCCAATAAAAATCAAATTCAATTGCATCACCGTTTTTGGAAAAAATATCCCAAGTATTTTCAATAAAAAGTGGCTCCTCTTCTACTTCAATCGTTGTAAAACTTTCTAAATCTACTTCTTCCCCTTCCGCAGTCATAAACGCAACATACGTGTCTTGATGAACAATGACTTGATTTGCTTTTAAATTTTCAATCTGATTTAATAAACTTTCCGAAGGAAAATAAGCACCATTAATCATCACATTGGTTTCCATCTCGACCATTGGCCATTTTCCAGACAAATAATCTTCTGTTACTGTCGTGGTCGTAGCTTCTAACAGCATTTCCCATTTTTCACGAATAGTTAAAATCCCCACGCGAATATCGGCAACCGGTCGCGTAAAAGTAAACGGTAATAATTTATTTCTAGAATCTCCGTCAAAGAGTATGTAATTCATGATAGTTTAGTTTTGATGACGAATTTAAAAAGTTAAACGCAAATTAGTCTTTACAAGCTTGTTTTTTTCGGGTATCGACAATAGAAATAATTTTCCATCCTTCATCGGTGTTCATCAATTGAAAGTTATTCACGCCACAATGACTCAATTCCCCATTCAAATAAAACTCATAAGGCATCCAAACATTGGCCAAATAACCATCGGTTTGAGCTTCCAATAAACCTAATCGCTCTTCAAATTCAACTTCTGCAGGAATACTGGTTATTGAGTTCACAAATTTTTCGTAAGTATCGGTATGGATTACCATTTTTCCTTCTGCATTTTTAGCGATTGATTTTAACTGAGTTTCTTCAAAGGCATAAGTTTTCAACTTCACACTATCCTGCTCATGAAAAGCCTTAAAAAACGCTTGTACCATTTCTTTTGCGGAATCTTCCTTTGATTGAGAAAATCCCATAAAACCTATAGAAAATATAAGGAAAAAGTAAAAAAACCGCATATCGTTAATGTTTTGACGTTCGTGTACGAATTTAGTACTTTTACTTCAACAAAAAACAAGAAAATGTCAACTGCAAAAAAACAATATAAAAGGGTTACGGTAAAATCGTTGATAGAGATGAAAGCCAACAAAGAAAAAATATCGATGCTTACCGCTTACGATTACACGATGGCCAGCATTGTAGATGGTGCCGGTGTTGATGTAATTTTAGTGGGCGATTCTGCAGCCAATACGATGGCCGGTCACGAAACCACTCTACCCATTACGCTTGACCAAATGATTTACCATGCTTCTTCGGTAATTAGAGCTATTAACCGGTCGCTGGTGGTGGTAGATTTACCTTTTGGAAGTTACCAAAGCGACCCGAAAGAAGCCTTGCGTTCTGCCATTAGAATTATGAAAGAAAGTGGCGGTCATGCGGTAAAACTGGAAGGCGGAAAAGAAATTAAAGAATCGATTAAACGGATTCTAAAAGCGGGAATTCCCGTGATGGGGCATTTAGGCTTAACCCCACAATCTATTTATAAATTTGGAACGTACACCGTTAGAGCAAAAGAAGAAGAAGAAGCTGAAAAACTAAAAGCCGATGCTAAAATGCTCGAAAGAATCGGCTGTTTTGCAGTGGTATTAGAGAAAGTTCCTGCCAAATTAGCCAAAGAAGTCGCCGAGAGTATTTCTATACCCGTGATTGGTATTGGTGCTGGCAATGGAGTTGACGGACAAGTATTGGTAATTCACGATATGTTGGGAATGACTCACGAATTTAATCCGCGGTTTTTACGTCGATATTTAGATTTACATACTGAAATGACCAATGCGTTTAAAGCGTATCATAAAGATGTGAAATCGGGTGATTTTCCTAATGAAAATGAGCAGTATTAAGGTATGAAAAATAATTTAGGTAAAATGACGGGCTTAGACCTTTATTTTTCTTCACTTTCTTTAGAAGATTATCAGCAACTGGCACCGAAGATAGAAAATTCTCCTACCATTACTCCACTGCTTAGCTGGGATATTTTCAGTGATTGTTCCCACAAACGTCTTTTTGCCATCAAAAAAGCGAGGGAAATTGAAGCTTTTCAAAAATTCATTGCCAAATTTCAGTTTCAAAATAACTTCAACCAGATTTTTTCAACTTATGATTTTGAAGCCTTGGTCATCACCAATTTAAAAAAAGAAATTGTTTGGGTTTCTAATGGGTTTAAAGAGATGACCGGCTACGACAAAAAATTTGTGCTTCATAGATCTCCAGATTTCTTACAAGGTGAAAAAACTTCAGCAGTAACAAAAAAACGAATACGAAAAAATATCTTGAGCAATAGAAACTTTACCGAAACTATTATTAATTATAAAAAAGATAATACCCTTTACAAGTGTGAACTAAATGTTTTTCCTTTATATACTGAAAAAACCACTCATTTTTTAGCACTTGAAAAACAAGTAAGATGAACCAAGAACAACGAATTGAAAATTCTAAAACCACCATATTTAAAGCGGTTTTCCCAAATACTACCAATCACTACGATACTTTATTTGGGGGCACAGCCATGCAATTAATGGATGAAACCGCTTTTATTACCGCCACCCGTTTTAGCCGACAACAAATGGTAACGGTAAGTAGTGATAAAATAGATTTTAAAAAGCCCATTCCTGCAGGAACAATCATAGAACTGAGTGGTAAAAAACTTATTTAGGTAGCACCAGTTTAAAAGTACGAGTAGATATTTTTGTGGAAGAAATGTATTCTGAAAACAGGGAAAAAGCTGTTTCAGGTGAATTTACTTTTGTTGCCATAGACGAAAATAAAAATCCAATTAAAATTTTATAATGCTAGAAGCTGCTGAATCCATCATTAAAAAACTAGAGCTAGAACCACATCCGGAAGGTGGATATTTTAAAGAAACCTATCGAAGTGAAGGTAAAATCTTAGAAAGTCAACTTCCTGATGTTTTTGAAGGAGATCGAAATTATTCTACCTGTATTTATTTTTTACTGACTTCTGAAACATTTTCTGCTTTTCATAAAATTAATCAAGAGGAAATTTGGCATTTTTATAAAGGTGAAACCATTCAATTATGGATGATTTCTGAAGAAGGAAAGCTTTCTGAAGTGAGGATTGGGAATGCTATTGAAAATGGTGAAGTGCCACAATTTGTGGTTCCTAAAAACTATTGGTTTGCCGCTAAAGTTATTCAACTTAAAAGTTACGCTTTAGTAGGTTGCACCGTTGCTCCAGGATTTGATTTTAAGGATTTTACCCTTCCAACTCGAGAAGAACTCATTAATAAATTTCCGCAGCATCAAGACCTCATCACCAAATTAACCCACCACTAATGGAAAATTTAGAAAATCCTTTCACGATTCCTTTATTTCTTTGCGGGCTTGTTTTTATTGCGGTTGGTTTACTCATGCGCTACTTTCCTCCTAAAAAAATCAATTCCTTGTACGGATATCGTACGCCCAGCTCGATGAAGTCTCAAGAACATTGGGATTTTTCTCAACTATATTCTGCCAAACTCATGTGGAAATGCGGCGTGGGACTGGCTTTATTTTCATTAATAGGAATAGGCTTCCCTAACTGGAGTTCTTCCACACAATCGGTATTGGTAGTTTTTGTACTTTTAGTACCAATAATTATAATTTTCTGGAAAACTGAGAAAGCAATTAAAAATAAGTTTGAATAACTCGGAAGGAAGCTTCTAAAAACTGTAAACAACTCACTTGTGCCGATTCAGAAATTCCGCTTACATTTGAAAATTAAAAGCTGAAGTGAAAAAAGAACATTCTCATAAAGACAACCTGAACGTTATTTACGAAGACAATCATTTAATCGTGGTAAATAAACGTGCAGGCGATATTGTTCAAGGCGATAAAACCGGAGATAAACCTCTGAGTGAAGTCGTTAAAACCTTTTTAAAAGAAAAATATAATAAACCGGGAAATGTTTATTTGGGAGTTGTTCATCGCTTAGACCGACCCACTACCGGGATTATTTTATTTTCTAAAACTTCAAAAGCCTTACCACGGCTTAACAAATTATTTTCAGAAAAGAAAACCGCTAAAACTTATTGGGCATTAGTGAAGAATGAACCACCCAAACAAAAAGATACCTTGGTTCATTACTTAAAACGCAACCCGAAACAAAATAAATCTTATGCTCATAAAAACGAAGTCCCTGATAGTAAAAAGGCGATTCTTTATTATGAAGTTATTAAAAAATTGGACAATTACTTCTTATTGGAAATTGATTTAGAAACCGGGAGGCATCACCAAATTCGTAGCCAACTTTCAGCTATTGGTTGTCCCATCAAAGGTGATCTAAAATATGGTTTTGATAGAAGTAACAAAGATGCTAGCATTCATTTACATGCCAGAAAGCTCAGTTTGGTACATCCTGTACAAAAAGAGGAAATCACTTTTGTAGCTCCATTACCGGATGAACCGCTTTGGAAAGCTTGTGAGTAATTATTTCAATTGCTGGATGGCTTTTTCTACCAAAGGTTCCATCACGGCATAGCCTTTTTTATTGGGATGGACGCCATCTTCAGCATAATTAGCATTGAGTGATTTATCCTTCATCACCATCGCTTCATAGTAATTCACATAAGGAAGCTGATGTTTTTTAGCATACGAAGAAAGTAAATCATTTAACTGAATGATTTTTTCTTTCGGATTAATGTTTGGATTCCAAGGAAATGCTCCTGCCGGCAATACCGAACATAAAATCACCTCAATATCGTTAGCCTGAGCTAATTCGACCATCGAAACGATATTTCCAAAAATGGTTTCTATCGTGGTCGGTCCGGTATTTTCAGCAATGTCATTAATTCCGGCTAAAATCACGACTGCTTTGGGCTGTAAATCTATCACATCTTGTCGAAAACGTAACAGCATTTGTGGAGTGGTTTGTCCGCTAATTCCCCGGTCAAGATAAAGGTTTTCACTAAAAAACTCCGGCCGCAGGTCTTTCCAGAATTGGGTAATGGAATTTCCCATAAACACTACGTGGTCACTCATAGGAATTTGCTCACTTAAAGCTTTATTCTCTTTTGCATAAAATCTCAAATTTGCCCAATCTTTTTGTTGTGCTTTTGCCATAGTGATTATTAGAGCTAAAATGATAAACAAACGAAATTTCATAGGATAATGATTGTTTATTTGTAATATTCAGTTACAAGTACAAAGTTAATTTTTAAATTATATTTGCTATGAACTTTACTAAATGAAAAAACTATATATCATCGCGGGATGTAATGGCGCAGGAAAAACAACTGCCTCATATATAATTTTACCTGATATTTTAGAATGTGACGAATTTGTAAATGCTGATGAAATCGCTAAAGGATTATCTCCATTCAAACCAGAAAGAGCAGGAATTCAGGCAGGAAGATTAATGCTACAAAAGATAAAAAGTTTAATTCATTCTGAACAAGATTTTGCTTTCGAAACAACTTTAGCTACAAAGAGCTATAAGAATTTTGTTACCAAAGCCCAAAATAATGGTTTTTCAGTAACCTTACTTTTCTTTTGGCTCAGTTCTCAAAACCTTGCCGTAAAACGTGTGGAAACAAGAGTAAAAGAAGGTGGACATCATATCCCGGAAAATGTAATTAGGAGAAGATATGAAAATGGATTGAAAAATTTTTTCACTATCTTTAAAGAATTGGTAGATGATTGGATGTTTATTGATAATTCAGGCGAACCCTACCAAATTATTGCAGCTGGTGCTAAAGAAGACGAAGATATTCTGAACTTGAAAATTTGGAATCAATTAAAAGAAACTTACCATGGATAAAAACAAAGAAATAATAGACAAGAGAAAAAAAATAATTAGTGGACTTGAAAAATCTTATCAAAAATTAGTAGAATTTAAAAAATATAAAAAGAGTCCGTTAATTATTGCTAAGGAAGGTAAGATCATAGAAATTGAGCCTGAAAAAATACTTCCTACCACTACTTACACTAGCAAATAATTATTCTTTTAAATCAAGTCAAGTCTTTTGAGCGTTTTCCATTAACCTTTCAATCTATAAGTGAATAATAAAGTATAACATCACTTCCAAGTCAAAATTACTTTTAATACTCTTTTAATTGAAATTCAACCGAATCACCTTGTTTTTTCTGTACCAGTAGATTGATACTTTCTTCGGTAAGTTGAAAAATCCGGGGATAACCGCCTGTTGTTTGGGCATCACGCATAAGGATTATTAAATTCCCAGCCGGGGTAAACTGAACCGTTCCCGGCAATACGGGCTGCGTTAATATGGGTTGAAGCTCATTTTCAAGTTTTTCTTCTAATTGATACGCCATCCGGCTATTGTCCTTAGAAACACTGAATTTCTTTGTTAATAATTCGCCTTTCAATTCTTCTGGTAGATTATTAAATTCAGGTCCCGGAAACACTTCCAATTGTGAAGGTTCGTATTTTTCAGCTTCAAATTTAATATGAGCAAAAGCTTTTGCTTTCGCCACTTTATATTCAGCAACTTTCAATTCATCCACTTTTTTCAACTGACCTGAACGGGTAATCGGTTCGTACATACTTCGGCTTTCTAATTTCTCTTCCGTAAGAAATCCGCCCTTTACGGCTAAATAGAGCCTTGTTCCTTTAGTTACTTGTTTTATTTGAAGTACATCTCCATCATTTACCTCTAACGGCTTTAAAAGCCTTATTTTTTCATCGTTTAACGTAACTGCAGCTTCTAAACCTACCAAAGCCACCAACATTTCTTCTTGAAATTCTAAGCTTGGTCCCATCAGCGTAATTTCCATGACGGCTTCATATTCGGTATTGCCGACCAGTAAATTGGCAATTTTAGCGGCGTATCTATCCATGACGCCACTTTGCGGAACTCCGTATTGCGCATATCCTGTTCTACCAAAATCCTGAATACTCGTCAATAATCCGGGTTTTGTGACTTTAATGCTCATACATTTCTTTTTTTAATTGATAAGTTCCTTGTTTTACTTCTTGCTGAATGGTTTCATAATCCTCTAAATTTACCGCTTCAAATTTTAATTTATCACCGGCTTGAAAAGGGGAAGGTTTTTCCTGATTGACATCGAAAATAGGAACCGGACAATTGCCAATAAGTTGCCATCCGCCGGCAGAAATTTGCGGGTAAATTCCGGTCTGTTTTTCACCGATTCCAACCGCTCCTTTTTCGACCTTTAAGCGGGGAGATTTTTTACGGGAAATATGAAGCTTTTTATCGAGTCCGCCGAGGTATAAAAATCCTGGTAAAAAACCTGTAAAAAAAATCGTATAATTGGGCTGCGTATGTAACTGAATAATTTCTGAAATTCCCAATTGGTTTTGCTTGCTCAACTCTTCTAAATCCAATCCGAATTTTTGGTCATAACATACCGGAAGGGTGAATTGATAAAATTGTAATGCTGTATCTTTTTGCGGTGAATCCATCAGCTTTTCCAAGACTGAAATTTCACCATAAATATTTTTTATAGTTGACACATAATTTACTAATAATGAATTATATGTGTTAATCACCTCAACTTTTACTTTAGTATAGTAGTGTTGAATGTGTTTTTTCAGTTGAAGGAGGTGATACAGTAAATTTTCGTCAATATTTTCTTCCCAAGAAAGTAATATGGCTTGTTTTCCTAAGGGTTGAATAGTAGGTTTTTCAAACTTCATGTGCTATCGTATTTTAATATTTTCGGCTTCCAATTTTTTTCGTAAATAGCTTAAAATTTCTACGGAATTTTGAGTGTCGCTATGGAGGCAAATGGTATCGAAATTTGCTTCTAAAAAAGTGCCATTTTTAACTTGTATTTTTTCTTCAGAAATCATTAAAAAAACGTGCTTAAAAACAGCCTCTTTTTCGTGTAAAACAGCATTGCTTTTTAAACGGGAAATCAGACTAAAATCAGCTTCATAATTACGGTCGGCGAAACCTTCTTTCCAAGTGGTTAATTTTGATTTTGCCAAGCGCTCAATTACCGAATTTGGTGGAGTAAATAATATCAGGTTTTCATCAATTTCTTTCACGACTTCTATCACTAACTTTGCTTTTTCTTCGTCTTTAGCAATTTCGTTGTAAAGTGCTCCGTGAGGTTTTACATGATGCAACTTCCCCCCTAGCCTTTCGGTGATTGTTTTTACGGCTAAAATTTGATTTTTAAGCGTACTTTTTAATTCCGCTAGGGAAACATCCATGGCTTTCCTTCCGAAGTTTTCTTGGTCAGGATAAGAAGGATGCGCGCCAATATTCACTTGATTGACTAGAGCAAGTTTTACCGCCGTGGTGATGCTTTCTTCATTTCCATAGTGACCGCCACAGGCAATATTGCAGGAAGAAATGAGCGGCATCAAGTCAGCATCAAAAGCGCCGCCTTCGGCTAAGTCACAGTTGAAGTCTATGGTTTTCATAAGGTTTGTTCTTTTATTGACTTGCTTTGCTAATATATCGATTCTAAAATGATTTGATTCATTAAATGCTGATTAAGCTTTAGACAGATACAAGTTGAAAACCTCTCGACTCCGCTCGAGGTGACACGATAATTAAAGTCGGTTCGAGTGTTTTTACGAAACAAAGTAAAGAAAAAATGTATCGAGAACAATTTTCTTAACTTCGAAAAACTTCTCGATACAATTGTGGTTTGCTAACGCTACTCACAATCACTCGAAGTGACTGATAGAATTCTATTTCAAAAAACTATAATTGCAAGGAAATAAGGTCAAAAGATCTCTTGACTCCGGCTGCCTAACGGCGAGGCAGGCTTGAGGTGACAAGGGTATAAAATTATTAGAATATATCCTAAAAAGACGTCACCTTCAACTTTCCCATCCGATAGGCGGGTTTGTTTCAGGGTCTAATATTAGAAGTTATGTTTTGCAAAACTGTATGAGATTCCGTGTCAGGCACGAAATGACGAAAATTCCAATATTATAAATAACTATTCCCGTTGACTTAAGGCATAAACGGAAAAGGTTCCTAACCAGTGGCCGCCTTCGTAAGAGTCTCCAAAAAGGTCTTTTAAGGAATGGGACACGTGTTGGTCGCCAATTAGTTTTAGGTGTTTGAAATCTTCTTCATATTTGTTGGCCAAGTGATAAAACACCCACGCACGACTGTAGTTTAAGCCATCTAAATGTACGAGTTTTCCATCAGTTCTATCGGAGACTTCTCCTGGGGTGAGCTCAAAATCTTTGTTCAGGAGTTGAGGCATAAAATCTTTCAACCACATTTTAAAGGTTTGCTCGGCCAAGACACGCTGCATCAAATCGACTTCCTCTAAACAGGGTGATAAAAAGTCAAAACCACTGGGTTCCCAACCTAACGGACAGTTATCATCTGATAAATAAAAGTCTTTGGCACGAGTAGTAATAAGGTTCATCAGCTTTTCATTCTCTAAGGTTTTTGCATAATCGTAGGCAAAAGACAATCCAAAAGAGGTATTCTCGTGTTCACCCACACGAATGGGATAATTCAACTTAGGTAAAAACTCCATATAATTTTCAACAATTTGATCAGTAAGCGGTTGAAGGTTTTTCTCTAAAGGTCTCGCCAAGGAATCATTCCAGGTATGCAATTCTTCTGAAAGTTTCAACAACCAAGCCCAACCGTAAGTACGCTCAAAAGATTTGTTGTGTTTCTTTTTAAAGTAAGCTAATTCTTGCTGAATGTTTTCTTCAGTTAAATGTTGCTGTAACTGCTCTTCAATGGCTTCTCTCTTCTCCAAATCAGGAAATTGCTTTAACAGACTCACTAACGACCAATGCGCGTGTACCGCCGAATGCCAGTCGAAACATCCATAAAACGCAGGATGAATGGTATCTGGGGTTTGCAAATCTTTTTCTGAAGTTAGGGTGAAACCAGGTCGATAAGGATATTTGGTACTAATACATTCCAAAGGCAATTCTACTAATTTATTGGCTTGGCTTAAGGTTAACTGCAAATCTTCCATCGGCATTAATTCTCCTTTAATGTCATCTACAATACTGGTATCTTCTTCTTTCAGCTCGTTGGCCGGTTCAATATTGGTTTCTCGCTTGTCTTTGCAAGAAAATAAAGCAATTCCTAAACTTAAAAGTATAATCTTTTTCATAATCATGTTAACCTAACCATCCGTCACGGTCTAAACTTCGGTATTGAATGGCTTCACTAATGTGTTTTCCTGTTATTTTTTCTGAATTTTCTAAATCTGCTATGGTTCGGGAGACTTTTAAAATACGGTCGTAAGCCCTTGCTGAAAGGTTTAAACGCTCCATCGCGGTTTTAAGCAATTGTTTAGAGGCTTCGTCCAATTCACAAAATTCCCGAATTTGTTTCACGCCCATTTGAGCGTTGTAATGTACGTTTTTTAAATTTTTAAATCGATTGGTTTGCATTTTTCTTGCTTCAGTCACCCGTTTTCTAATCACGACGCTGCTCTCCCCTTTTCGGCCTTCGCTTAATTTATCAAAAGGGACGGGAGTAACTTCAATATGAATATCGATCCTATCTAACAACGGACCGCTAATTTTACTAAGGTAACGCTGCATTTCTGCAGGAGAAGAAGTCACCGGCGCATCGGGGTCATTAAAATATCCGCCTGGACTGGGGTTCATACTCGCCACCAACATAAAACTGGACGGATAAGTGACGGTGAACTTTGCCCTTGAAATGGTCACTTCCCGATCTTCTAAAGGTTGACGCATCACTTCTAAAACCGAACGTTTAAATTCGGGCAATTCATCTAAAAATAAAACACCATTATGGGATAGGGAAATTTCCCCTGGCTGTGGATAGGTTCCGCCACCTACCAAAGCCACATCAGAAATGGTATGGTGTGGACTTCTAAACGGACGTTCTGCCATTAACCCGCCCAAATTGGAAGTTCTTCCCACCACGCTGTGTATTTTGGTGGTTTCTAGAGCTTCGTGCAAAGTCATCGGTGGTAAAATACTAGGCAAACGTTTAGCCAGCATGGTTTTTCCCGAACCCGGTGGACCAATAAGAATGATGTTATGTCCGCCGGCTGCGGCAATTTCCATACAACGTTTAATAGATTCCTGCCCTTTTACATCGGCAAAATCGAACTCGGGATGTTCTAAATTCTCGTAGAACTGTTTTCGGGTATCGATCACGGTACGTTCTAAGGCTTCACCCTTATCAAAAAAGTCGATCACTTCGGTTATGTTTTCTACGCCATAGACTTCCAATCCATTGACGATGGCAGCTTCGGTAGCGTTTTGCTTGGGCAAGATAAAACCTTTAAAGCCTTCTTCTTGTGCTTTGATGGCAATGGGCAAAGCACCTTTAATGGGTTGTAAACTTCCGTCTAAGGAAAGTTCGCCCATAATTAAATAGTCTTCGATATGGGGTGCTTTAATCTGGGAAGAAGCGCTTAAAATACCGAGTGCCAAGGTAAGGTCGTACGCAGAGCCTTCTTTTCTTAAATCGGCAGGCGCCATATTTATGGTAATCTTCTTGCCGGGGAGTTTGTAAGTGTTGTTCTGTAAAGCTGCGGCAATGCGGTAACTGCTTTCCCGAATGGCATTATCGGGCAAACCTACCAAGTGGTAGCCAATGCCTTTATCTACATTTACTTCTACCGTGATGGTGGTGGCTTCTACCCCAAAAACCGCACTCCCATAAACTTTTACGAGCATGTAATTTGTAATTTTCTTAAAAATAAAAATTTATTTGTTACGAGCTTCGTTCTTTGGGAAGTATTAAGAAAATTAGTTAAGAATTGGGAATGGATTAGGGTGTTTGGTGGTTATTTTTTAGGGAATTGGTTTTGATGGATGAATAGCTGGTTGGTGTGTGTATTATGAAAAAGGGTTATATTTGGGTAGGGTATAATTTTGCCAATGTTTAAAAATAAAAATCATTGGCTTAAATATTTAAAATAAGATATAAGTTGAATAAATCTCAAAATATAAAAGTAACTGTAGAATTTGATTATCAATTTATCTTAGAAGAGATAACTTTAAAAGATCTTACATCACCATTAGAAATTAAGAGAAATAATAGAATTTATAGTTACCAAGCAGAAATTATTAATAATAGAACTCGATTTAGGCTAAGTCGAAAATTAAGAGAAAGAAAAGACGGAATAAATAAAGAATTATTTGAAAAGATAGTTTTTGAGATTTTTGAAATCGTCAACCATCTTATTTCTCAAATAAGAACATTCTATCATTTAACTTCACATTTTCATTCCGTTTCACCAATAACAATAGAGAATTGTAAAATTTCTTTTAAAGAAAACAACTTAATCATTACGGAAAAAAAAATTATCCTAGAACCAAAACTACCAAAGAATTTAGAATTGTACTATGACATTCTAAATGATAATCCATATGAAAATTGGTGGGATGTCATAGTTGAAAATGACCAATTACCATATATTACTTTACTTATGGATGGTTACTATTTTTTTAATGAACAAAAATATAATGAGTGTATCATTAATTGTTGCACTTCAATTGAATCATATATTTTCCCAAAATTAGTAGAATATTTTAAAGAATTAACCCTATTAAAAAATGAAAAAGCAGCAAAAGATATCGTCATGAACATTTCAATGTCAACAAGATACGAAATTTTATTCGGAACAATTGACAAAGAGTATTTAGGACATATGCCTAATTTATTAAAAGAATTAAAACAGATGACTAAAATCAGAAATTCAATAATTCATAACGGTCGAAAAGGAAAAAGATTTGAAGCATGGAAAGCATTAGATTTTACTTCCAAAATGTTTGCCGCATCATTTTTGAAAATAGAAGATTTAAAAGATTAACAAGGTAAATAACAAAGCATTCGCAAAAATTTGAAAGTTAAAATCGATTATCATAGAAGCCATTTTGAAGAAGTATGTTTTTATAATAATTATGGGAACTATTTTAAAAGTGTTGAAACAAAAAGTTCTTTTAAGGAACTAATAATTTCGTTAATCATATTTCTATTTTTTCTATCATCTTCAATTTACAACGAAAAAGTATCTATTGGTCTTATTGGATTCAGTATAGTTTTTATTGTTTATCTAATATATTATTTTATACAAGTAAGAAAATTATACTTTAAGAAAAAAGAGATTTATAAATACCTAAATGAACTTGATAAAATAGCTGAAAATATTTTAATATTTGATAGTAAAAAAATTGAAGTAATTCAAGATGGTAAATCTACTTTTGAAGTATGGGAAAAATTTACATATTACGAAATATCTGAAATCCATATATATCTTATTTCTAAAAAAGCTAATTTCTTGATTCCTAAAAAATCAATGTTACCTGAAGATTTTGGAAACTTAAGTGATTTAATAGTAGATAAGATAAAACTCTAAAGATATATAGATAATAGTATTTTTAAATAGTCTATAATTTGAAAAAAATCTGGAATATATTTTTAATTCTTTTAAGCATTGTAAGTTTAGCTATAATTGCCATAATTCTTTTTGTTGTAACTGCTGTCGGGAGAAAAGCCACTACTTTCGATAAAGATGACATTACCGTGGTAAACAGGATTCTATATGTATATGAATTTGATTCTCTAAAAAGACAAATGGAGTACGAATTAAAAATTATAGAAAGGGATAACATAAAAATTTTTAAGTATGAAAGCCTAAAAGATTCCACTAGAAATATGACTTTTCAATTTAATCAATTAAATTCAAAGCTTATTTGGGGACCTGAGCAATTTCAACTTATAGAACATCATAGTTATCAAGCCAATCTTGGTTTTGATAAATACGAACCGATAGACCCCGCAATTGATGCCTATATTCCAATATTATTTAATAAAACTTATGGAGTTCTAGGTTGGGATAATAATTGGGGAAATCAATTTTACTTTGCAGACAGCATAACGATTAGCAAAACTAATTTACCTATTTTCTGATAAAGACTTTATATCTTTCTAATATAAAATTGCAAAAATTAAAGTCTTATTTTTAATAAATTTTATTCAAAATAATGTTCAAAACATCATCACTAAAAATTTTATTTTTTATTATTTCTGTTCTATTCGTTTCTGTTCTAAGTTGTAGTAAAAACAAAAGAAATGAAAAATCTAAATATTTGATAATAGATTCAGACACTTTACAAATTAAAAACATTATAAGAGTTAGTCGCAACATTCCATATAAAGATTCTATACATAATTTATTTTTAGAACTTGAAAATTATAGCATATTATTAGAAAAAAAAGTTCCGCAAATGACTATTAGATTGAAAGATTCAGTTTATTCGTTAAAAGGAGTCAAAATGTTTTTCTCTAGAGAATTACCAGATTCTGAACTTATATATTTTTATGATAATAAAACTAAAAAAATTATAATTGATACAATAAATGAGAGACCAATGTTTCTAATATGGCCTTCAAGTTATGATTATCATAAGTTATATAATGACTTAATATTTGATAAAAAAATTTGTTTAAGTGAAAACCAATGATAAGGTTTATGAATTTATACACCGAGTTGATTTACACGTAACAATTAGCAAAGGAAAATTTATAAAACAATAAAATCTTCTATTTCTAAACCTACTTGTATTGTTGGAATTTAATAGCCCGTATTTACCAATCTAAGAAAGCATTTTTTATTGCTTCCCTTATCGTCATCTGTAGTGGATTTATTTTGAGTAGGGTTTAAAAGATAGCTGAAAAACCTTGGTTTTAAAGGAAATGACAGATACATGACACGTATATGTCAGGTAAAAATTAACGGAGATAGCGTACTTTTACTTCATCAAATAAAAACCTATGGACAATCAATCAATTGCTGAAAGGCTCAACTATCAACGAAAAAGTAAAGGTTTATCTCAAGAAGAATTATCTTTAAAATCGGAGGTGACGGTAAGGACTATTCAACGTATAGAAAAGGCCGAAGTGAAACCTCATTTAAATACATTAAAATTACTGGCTGCTGCCTTAGGTATTGAAGTCAACGATTTGCTGCCGTTGGCTAATCCCAATGAGGAATCTATCAAGAAAAAATGGCTGTTATTACTTCACGCGACTCCTCTATTGGGGGTGTTTATACCTTTCTGTAATGTATTGCTTCCCCTTTTTATATGGATTCATAAACGGGAAGATAATCCTATTTACCACCAACACGGGGTGAAGGTGATTAACTTTCAGATTACGGCATTACTCCTCGCGGTGTTATCATTTATAAGTTTAATGACCATCGAAAAATGGGGATTTTTTATATTTATTGCTACCGTACCCATTTGTGTAGCTATCGTGCTTTTTAATATCGTTTATGTGCTTCAAAAGGAAAAATGCTATTATCCCTTAGCGATACCTTTTTTAAGTTATCAACCAAAAAGTACGGCAAAAATGATGGTAGTCCTGTTCACCGGCTTACTTTGTATGAACTGTTCTGCACCCTCAAATGCCATAGAACGTATTGACGGTAATACGGTGAGTAAGGATTCTATCTCCCTTAAAATAGAAGAATTAACCCAGCGTGCCCATGTTGAAGGCTTGGCGATTGCTATTTTTGATAATCAGCAACCTGTTTATCAACATATTTTTGGATACAAGAATTTTCAGGAGAAATTAAAACTTACAGCTACGACCAACATTTATGGGGCTTCTCTCAGTAAAGCCGTATTTAGTGTTATTGTGATGAAATTAGTAGAAGACAAAGTAATTGACTTAGATACGCCTTTGGAATCTTATCTTCCTAAAAAAATATATGAATATGAACTTTTAACCCGTTGGCACGATGATTATTCTGACTTAAAAACTGATAGTCTATACCATAAAATAACTGCCAGAATGTGTTTAAACCATACTTCGGGATTTCAGAACTGGAGGTCGCGAGAACACAAATTACAGGTTTTTACCCCTCCCGGTGAAAAGTATAATTACAGTGGGGAAGGTTTTGTTTACTTACAAGTGGTGTTAGAAAAGCTTACTGGTAAAGGATTGGAGCAACTTGCCCAAGAAATTATTTTTAAACCTTTGCAAATGAACAATTCTGCTTATGAATGGAAACCTAGGTTTGAAAACGATTATGCCATGAGTTATGCAAAAAACGGAGGCGTTTTTCAAAAAGATAAAGACAATGAACCCAGAGCCGGCAGTACCTTAGAAACTACGTTTGGTGATTACGTGAGCTTTTTAACCGCCGTACTTCAGCAAGAAATTATTAGTGAAAAATCTTATCAAGAGATTTTTAGTCCACAGACTAATATCTATGCATTATCTAAAGTAATTGAAGATAAAAAAGCGGCTGCTGAAGAATACAAAGACATTCAACTAGGTTATGGCTTGGGTTGGGGATATTTAGCGACCCCATACGGAACAGGTTATTTTAAAGAAGGCCGTGGTTCAGGCTTTCACCACTACTCTATTGTTTTTCCGAAATCCGGGAAAGGGGTTTTAGTTATGAGCAATTCAGAAAACACAGGTATTATCTTTAAAGAGCTATTGGAATATACCACTTCTCCTAATCATATGCCGTGGGATTGGTTTAAAGAGATACCGTACAAGTAGAAAATGATGGGTTTTAAATGCTTGACATAACAGGCTTTTCAGATAGGAATGTTATCTAATCAACCAATTATTGTGTGAAGGTGAAAACTATATTTTTGTGCTTCACACAATATTTAATCATCCGTTAAAGTTATTGAAAAGTGTGATTACCAACTGTAAACCCATCAACTTGAAAAAACTAACCCTCCTATTTCTAATTTTAGCGGTGTGTAGCTGTAAGCAAACTTCCTCCCATAAAGATAAACTTCTTTTTGCTAACACAACTTTCACCCCTAACAGACCTCCTCTAAACCGTAACCTTCATAAATACATAAAATACAAATCAGACACCCTTGCCTTAACCCATGTGACCATTTTTGATGGAAAAGGAAATGCGGCCAAACACGATCAAACCCTTATTATCATTAATGGCCATTTTTATGAAATGGGTTCAACTTCAGAAATAAAAATCCCCTCCCATGCCCGGGTGTTGAATGCAAAAGGAAAAACCATTATTCCTGGTATTGTAGGTGTACACAATCACCTTCATATTCCACGGTTTCCATTTGTGGGAGAGACAGCCGCTAAACTATACCTGGCTTCTGGGGTAACCACTATTCAAACTTGTGGAGCTGCTTCTCCTGAGCAGGAAGTTTTACTAGCGGAACAAATTGAAAAGGGAAACGCAATTGGTCCCAACATTATTACCAGCGGTCCTTATTTTACCGGAATAAACGGGAACCCCAACTTGATTATTCCCAAAAATGAGCAACACATTCGGGACACTATACAATATTGGGCAGCAAAAGGTGTACGTTGGTTCAAGGCCTATCGAAATGTTTCGCCTGAAGATTTACAAATCATCATCGATGAAGCTCATCAACAAAATGCTAAAGTTACCGGTCATCTTTGTTCAGTTACTTTTGAAGAAGCAACCAAGATGGGAATTGATGGTATTGAACACGGGTTGAACAGCACCAGCGATTTCAGAAAAAACAAAACTCCGGGAATATGTAATGGCTCTCGGGAGTATATTGATGAATTGGAAATTAACAGTGCGGAAGTAAAAAAACTTCAACAATTAATGATAGACCAACAGGCATTTTTAACTTCTACCCTAGCCATTTACGAAGCAAGTATTCCTGAACGTGCTTTTGCAGATGAACGTAGCTTAGAAGCGATGTCGCCTTATTTAGTTTCGCAATATCAAGAAAGAAGAAAAAACTATGAGCATCAATCTTCCCCTGATTCTATAAGGCTGAAAAGATTAAAACGTATTATGGAGTTTGAATATCAGTTTTATAAGATGGGAGGAACTTTAACCGCAGGTGTAGATGCCGGTAGGCACGTACTGCCGGGATATGGAGACCAAAGGAATTTTGAATTACTTAGGGAAGCAGGATTTACTAAGCAAGAAGCCCTTAAAATTATGACCAGTAACGGCGCACAGGTGCTCGATAATCCCGATATAGGAACTATTGAAAAAGGTAAAAAAGCCGATTTTGTGATTTTGGAAGGAAGCCTTGAAAATAGTATAAGAAATATTGAGTATGTTTTTAAAGATGGCTACGGCTATGACCCTCAACAAATTTTAAGTACCGTAAAAGACAAATTTGGGCTAGAATAGACTTCCCCACTTTTTAAGATTTAACCGATTAAATTACATCTATTAACATTCATTGATGAGCAGCAAAGTACAACCTACGACTATTTTAGAACGGATCCCTTCTTTAGATTTTTTACGGGGAATTGCTATTTTGGGTATTCTATTTATTAATATCGAATCTTTTGTGTATCCTAACCCTTGGAGTTCTTGGCAATATGGCTTTCTAGAGACAATTGACCACGACACCCGTTTTTGGGTCTATTTTTTAACTCAAGGGAAATTTTATACTATGTTTGCTTTATTGTTTGGGGTAGGTTTTGTGATTTTTATAGAACGTATTCAACAAAAAAGCAACGCGGTAAAGGCCATGGATATTTATACCCGGCGCTTGCTGTGGCTGTTTGTTATAGGGATTGTTCACGCCTACTTTATATGGGATGGTGATATTCTCTATCATTATGCTATCTGTGGTTTATTGTTATTGCCCTTTCGCTCTATGAAAAGCCGCACTTTAGTAGTAATTATCATGGGATTAGCTTCTTTATTATTAATAAAATCGTATGAAAATATCTCCAGCAGGCAAGAAACTTATGCTAAGTACACAACGGCACTTGAAAAAGATAAGTTTAACAGAACGGAAAGTGAACAACAACTGATTTTAGGTTGGGAGAAAAGGTATTCTCAAAAAACCCCTAATTTTTCAGAAGAGGTAGAAATTCCTAAACCTACCTATTGGCAAGGGCTGGTCCATTCCTATGAACACCTAAAAGTACACAAGGGAGAATTTTATTACCAATCTTTAGTCTTATCTACCTTAATCGTGATGATGATAGGAATGTTATTGTACAGATCAGGTATTTTTTCAAATTATAGCGTGTGGAAATATTATTGGCCTATTTCCTTGTCTGTATTCACGATAGCTTTAGTCATTAATTATTATCGTTATTACCATTGGACGTACGAAGACCATATAGCTAACCTAAGTACCCTTAAAGCCCTATTATTTACCTTCCCAAAAGAATTAATGGGAACTGCTTATGTACTGATTTTTAACGGGGTTTATCAATGCTATTTGAAAAATATAAAATTGAAAGTCCTTTCTAAAATAGGCAGAACGGCTTTATCTAATTATATCTTCCAGAGCATTCTCTTAGGTTTTTTATTTTATGGTTACGGATTGGGACTGCACAATAGCTTTTCAAGGTTTCAATTAATAGGTTTTGTCCTCTCCATTTGGATAATTCAAATTATCTGCACCCTACTTTGGTTAAAATATCATCAACAAGGTCCTTTGGAATATGTATGGAGAAAATTAACCTACTTATAAAACGGAACAGGGTTTTTGTGAGAAAAAATAATCACGCCTCATAATCCTTGAAAATTATTCGATTTTTGCAAATCTGTGAGGTAACATTATTTACTTTAAACAAAAAAAGGTGCTGAAGAAAGCACCTTTTTAAATTGTCTTAAAAACTAATTTTACATTGCCCCCCACTCCTTTAGTGAGTCTTCATTCATCTTTACATAGTCGTCATTTCCTGCAGCTTTTGCAGCTTTCAAAGAAGCTTGCGCTGTTTTAATAGCATCTTTCTTCTTTCCTAATTTAGCTTCAATCAAAGATTTCTTACGTAACATCCAAAACGCAGGACTATCTTGATCGTCCATGGCTTTATTCATCCACTCTAAAGCTTGATCTAAATCTTTATCGCTCATATAATAATAATCTGCTGCAGAATAATAATCTCTTGCTGTCGGCCCATTAAGTACAGCTTCGATGCTTTTCATCGCTTTAGCTTCTGTGGGAACTTCAAACTTTACAGAAGTAACTACATCTGCCCAAAGAAAATTCAACATTGCTGAATCGCCTTTCAATTCATCTATTACAATAGTAAAAGTTTCCATTTTAAAAGGCATGTTATTTACTTCTACTTTAGTAGATAAAGCTACTTCAGCATTGTCCCACTTTTGAGGTAAACCCCAATTATCTGTCTTTTTATAGAACATTACTTCCCAATTATTTTTATGAGGGACTGTGTAGATAGCATAAGTTCCTTTGGGAAGGGTTTCTCCATCAATTGTCACATCATCAGAGAAAGAAATGGTTGTGTTTTCGTTAGCTCCGGTTCTCCATTTTTTATCAAACGGAACGAGATCACCAAAAATTTCACGACCGCGCATTGAAGGTCTAGAATATTCGACAGTAACTTCGGTTAATCCTACGGTTTGCCATATTTTACCGTGTGGGCTTGGTTGTGGAGTTTGCACTTGAGCTTGAATTGATAATGCTGCAATTACAAAAAGAAATAGTGAGATAGTTTTTTTCATTTTATATATAATTAAAAATTCAGTTTAAAAATAAATTATTTTAGCAAATCTATTATAAATAAAAGCCATAATTTAGAAATACTGCTAACATTAACCCCCACCCGATAATGAGTGAAAGTCCACCGAGTGGAGTTATCGGGCCTAAAATTTTAATTTTCTTACCTCTGCTGGAAGAAATACACAAACCGTAAATACTAAACGAAAAAAGAATTACTCCTGCGATCACAAAAAATACCATCAAATGTTCGATCGTGTTTACCAACGGAAAATTTAAACCAATTACCAATAAGAGAATTGCGTGATACATTTGGTATTTTACTCCGGTTTCGAAACTTGTTAATTGCTCTTCAGTAAAAGTTTTCTTTAAAGCGTGTGCTCCAAAAGCCCCTAAAATAATTGCCAATATTCCAAAAACTGCTCCGGCAATTAAAGTAATTTCTTTTATCATTTATTTAAATAGTTTTATGAGTTGAAAAGATTTCATTAAGTGAAAAAGTCCAGGTAAAATAATAGATCCTCCAATTATTAATGCAATTGCTAAAATTTGAATCACACTATCAGGTGCTACGCCATCTAAAATACTTATTTCTTTAGTTGAAGTAATAATAACATCTGGAAAATGCGCTAACATCGCCGCAGAAACTACTAATAAAACTTGTACCCCGGCTAAAATTCTGGCCCAAGCTTTTCGCTTCAGTTTAATCATTTTCCACAATGGGATTAAAACAATTCCTGAAATCGCTACAGCAATGATAGAATATTTATTCTCAATAAAATCTATAACGAATGCTATCTCATTAAAATAACCATAAAGTAGAATTATAAAACCAATGAGCACTAAAACTATAGTTGAGTAACTAGCTTTTTTTCGGTATAAATTTAATTCATTTTCATCTGAAGCTTCACCAATCAAAAAGTTGGAAGCAATAAAAGCACACAGAGTGATATAAAAAAGACCGATTAATAAAGAAAATATATTAAACCAACCATCGATATAAATTTCTTTAAAACTAAGGTTAGGGTTTTCTGAAAATAGATTGATATTTCCACCAACCAATCCACCAAAAATGACTCCCAAAAACAACGGACTCAAAATACTTCCCAATTTAAATAGAGTATTGTAAGAACCTTGAGACTTTCCTTTTATGGCATCATAATGTCTAAAAATAAAAGCCAAACCACGAATGGTGATTCCTAATAACATTAACGTAATGGGAATATGTAAATAGACCACAAATATGTTGAAGTACTGCGGAAAACCAATCCATAAAATTACAATGAGAATAATAATCCAAATGTGATTGGCTTCCCAAATTGGTCCCATTACACGGTAAATAGTCTGCTTGGTTTTCTCTTGATTTTTAGGTGAAGAAAAAAGTTCAATAATTCCGCCACCAAAATCTGCTCCTGCCAACAATACATAGAGAAACAATGAGAAAAATAGAAAGAATAAAACTACGGTTAACATATTAAGCTTCGTTTTGGTTCAACACTTTTATTTGGCGGGCTAACAGCCAACTTACGACGCAAGTAAGTACAATGTAAATTCCTGTATAGGTGATTAAACTGTAAAAAATGCCTGGCATTGGCGTGACGGCATCTTTGGTTTTCATTACTTGATAAATAATCCAAGGCTGTCGGCCAACTTCAGTAACGATCCAACCGGCTTCTAAAGCAATATAACCCAACGGCGCCATCAAGGTAAAAAGCAACCAAAATTTCCGATGGTTTTGCCACTTTTTCCACTTTAAACTTAAAAGATAAAATAAACCGACGATCGCTAACAACGTACCGATCCCCACCATAATTTGAAAAGCATAATGAACGATCGCTACCGGAGGTTGTTCATCTTCAGGAAAATCGTTCAATCCTTTTACTTCTGCATCAAAATCGCCAAAAGCCAAGAAAGAAAGCGCTTTTGGAATTTCAATTTTATGTGTTACTTCTTGATTTTCTTCATCTACAATTCCACCGATATACAGCGGAGCGCCTTTTTCTGTTTCATAATGCGCTTCTAAAGCAGCAAGTTTAGCGGGTTGTCGTTCTGCTACATCTTTTGCTGAAATATCTCCGCTAATGGGTTGTAACAATGCCGCAATCGCTGCAAAAATTATGGCAATGCGAAATGCTTTTTTGTGTAATTCTACATTTCTACCTTTATAAACTTGATAAGCGTGAATTCCCGCTACAGCAAAACCGGTGGCTACAAAAGCGGCTAACGTCATATGCAAAGCTTGGGTAAACCAAGCAGCGTTCAGCATAGCTTCAATGGGATTAATATTGGAGAATACTCCGTTTTCATAAGTAAACCCTGAAGGAGCATTCATCCAACCATTAGCAGCAACGACCAGAATACCCGACATCACTCCTGAAATACCGATAATAATTCCGGTAAACCAGTGGAATTTTTCGGGTAACTTTTTCCAACCGTATAAATAAAAACCAAGTGCAATCGCTTCTACAAAAAAGGCGGCTCCTTCTAACGAAAATGGCATTCCAATAATGGGTCCGGCGTGTTTCATGAATTCAGGCCAAAGTAAACCTAATTCAAAAGAAAGCGCCGTTCCAGAAACAGCTCCTGTCACAAAGAAAATTGCCACGCCTCGTTGCCAAGCTTTGGTAAGTTTTAAGTAAATTTCTTTTCGGGTTTTTAACCATTTATAGTGCGAAATCACCATAAAAAAAGGCATCACCATTCCAATACAGGCAAATACAATGTGGAAAATGAGTGTGATTGCCATTTGAAGTCTTGCGGCCTCTAGATTTTCCATAGAAAAAGCGAAGTTTTGTTCTCTAACAAATTTACTTTATATCCTATTAACTAGTGTCACTTTGGTTACATAGTTTTTAGGTTTAACATTTTTTAAATTTTATAGGTATAGAATATTCATCAACAATAATATCCATTTATATAACGATAAATCGAATTATCAATCCTATAAGCGATAATTTATATTATCGTCTTTTTAGACGATATTTGCATTTATCGTCTTTTTAAACGATATTTGAAATATGACAAGTATAATAACAGGAGATATTATCAATTCTAAATCGGTAAAATTACCAAAAGCTTATCTAGAGCAAATTCGTGCTACACTTCAGGTTTTGGGCAAAGAACAAACCGACTGGGAAATTTTTAGGGGAGATAGTTTTCAGATAGAAATCAAAGACCCGCTACAGGCTTTTTGGCAATGCGTTTACATAAAAGCTTGCTTAAAAACCATAAAAGAACTCGATGCCAGAATGGCAATTGGGATTGGAGAAAAAACCTATGAAGCCAAAACGATTTCTGAAGCCAACGGAAGCGCTTTTATACGTTCTGGAGAAATGTTTGAAAAATTGAAACGCGAAAAAACCAATTTGCTCATTAATACGGGAAATGAAAAGTTAGACAAAGAACTCAACGTATATTTTCAATTAACTTTAATTGCCATGGATTATTGGACGCCTAATTCCGCAGAAATAGTTAAATTGAGTTTGGAAAATCCAGAGATAAATCAGCAACAACTGGGAGAATTAATCGGTATTAAACAAAACACAGTAAGTGAACGGCAGAAAAGAGCCTCCCTTAGTCAGTTAGCAGATTTTAATCAAATTTTTCAACATAAAATAAAATCGATTTTATGATGCTACTGCTCAAACTCATTTTAGCGCACTTGGTGGGCGATTTTTTGTTTCAGCCTTACACTTGGGTAAAAGAAAAAGAGAGAAAAAAATTAGCTTCCAATAAGCTGTACTTTCACGTTGGGATTCATTTATTACTGAATTTTCTTTTTTTATGGAATTTGAGCTTGTGGTACATTCCCCTAATTATTGCAGTCACGCATTTAGGAATCGATACCTGGAAACTCAGTTTTCAAAATGAAAAAAATCGACGCTTGCTGTTTTTTCTCGACCAGCTTTTTCATTTTTTGGTGATTTTTGCACTTTACTTTTTAGTCAAGCGAGAAAGTATCCATTTTATCATTTCCAAAGAACTCCTTTGTTACCTTACCGGTGCTTTTTTCTTGACCAATCCGGCATCGATTATGATAAAAACTTTGATTTCCATCTACAAACCCAATACTGAAATTGAAAAAGACGAATCGCTCGAAAATGCAGGCAAATACATCGGAATCTTAGAGCGCTTGCTTGTGTTTGTATTTATCGTCACGCAACATTGGGAAGGCGTTGGTTTTTTAATTGCCGCCAAGTCTATTTTCAGATTTAGTGACCTTACTGAATCGAAAGACCGCAAGCTCACCGAGTACATTCTTATTGGAACCTTACTCAGTTTTGGACTCGCCATTGTGATTGCTCTTTTATGTAATTATACTTTACAGCAGCTCTAACATTTGGGCGTTCCCCTATCGGGTCGGGTTTTCGGCAGTCGCTTTTTCAAATTCCTGTGTAGGCAGGAATCTCAAAAGAGCTCCTACAAAGCCTCAACCCCTAACGCAAAACCTCAACTAAAAAATGAAGACAGAAAAAGAAAAAATGCTTTCAGGAGAATATTTTAATCCGTTTGATAAAGAATTAAGTGAAGAACGTTTAGCAGCCAGAAAGCTATTGCATCAACTCAATCATAACCCGCCGGAAAATCTTCAGCAACAGAAAGAAATTACCCGAAAATTATTGCCTAATTCCAATAAAGCAATTTTTATTCAGCCTCCATTTTACTGTGATTACGGCTACAATATTAAAGCAGAAAAAGGCGTGTTTTTCAACTTTAATTGTACGCTATTAGATTTAGCCACTATTGAAATTGGAGAAAAAACCATGTTCGGCCCTAATGTGCAAATTTATACAGCGATACATCCTACCAACGCCGAAAAACGTGCTACACTTGTTGAGAAAGGAAAACCAATTACCATCGGCAAAAATGTTTGGATTGGGGGTGATGTCACTATTTGCCCAGGCGTGAGTATTGGTGACAAAAGTATTATTGGCGCGGGAAGCGTTGTAACCAAAGATATTCCTGCAAACGTGATGGCTGCAGGAAATCCTTGTAAAGTGATTAAAGAATTAGAAGAAGATAAATCATTATAAATCACTACATATAAAGTTTTCACTTTTTACCAAAATCAAATAAATAAGAAATTCCTACTTTTGCATAAAATGAAGGGTCATAATCAATTTCCCCTATTTTATCACTATTAGGTTTATACACCTCTATAATGTTATTTTGTACTACAGCATTGTATCCTGTATTTACGGAAAACATAAAACGTTTCATAAATATTTTTTCGTAGCTCAAACCAAATTCAATTTCATTAAATCGATTTTCGAAAGTCCCGGTTCTATCTTGAAAATCTGGAATGAAAAAACTTTGTGCAGAAAACTCACTGCCTAAAGACACCCAACCTCCAAGGGTATTGGAACGTCTTATCTTTACTTTTTGAGGTAATACCACATCAAGTTCCCATAACGGATTTTTAAAACGGTGCCAATAAGTGATGACGGGGAATGCAGGAATTTGAGAAGAGGGATCTATAATCCCGGCAAGCCCTAAAGTATAGCGTGTATTTTTGTTTTTCTGAAAGACTAGCGTAGCGGAAACAAGACCGCTTACTTTATCTAAGTGAGAGAAGTCCCGAGTTGAAGTAATTACAGAAGCGTTGGACACAAAAGGTTTCCCAAATAAAACCGATTTATAAGTGAAATTTAATGAGGTATTGAAATTATCGAATCCATAAGAGTCTTCATCAATATCAAAAATAGGGAAATCATCTGTTTCAAAATCTAAGCTAGAATGCGTATAGACTTCTGTTAAACTGAGTGTAAACTTCTTTTTATCGATTAATTTAAATGTTCCGTAGGCTTTCAGATTTCCGCGCTGTACTTTGCCTGTTTCTTCCGGCATCCCGTCAAAATTGGCTGTGTAATTGGTTTTTCCGATGTAATCATAAGAAACTGAAAACTGCCTCAATTGCGGGTATGGCAAAAGATTTTCTTGTGTAGAGTTAAATTCTTTTTCTTGTGAAGTTCCTAGATAGGAGATAAGAAGAAATAGGATTGAAATTTGAGATCGCATATTTTAATTATTATCGATTAATTGAGATTCTTGAATTTTGGAATGCTTTTTTGAAGAAAAATAGATACGTAAATGCTCTATAATTAAATACATAATAGGAACTATAAATAAGGTTAACAACATAGAACTGGTAAGTCCACCAATAATTACCCAAGCCATTCCGTTTTTAATTTCCGAGCCTTCCCCGGAAGCTAAAGCAATGGGGAGCATCCCAAGTACCATTGCCATTGTAGTCATTAAAATAGGACGCAAACGCTCTTTACCGGCTTCAATAAGGGCACTTTTAACGGTATGACCTTCAGCTTTTAATTGATTGGTAAAATCGACAATTAAAATTCCGTTTTTAGACACCAGTCCCAATAACATAATCATCCCAATAATTGAAAATATATTGAGGGTTTCCATCGCGAGGGCCAATGCCAATAATGCTCCAATAAGGGCTACCGGAATGGAAAAAAGAACCACAAAGGGATAAACCAAACTTTCATAAAGCGCTACCATAATTAGATACACCAGTAAAATAGCTATAATAAGAGCGGTACCTAAACTTCCAAAAGCCTCACCTTGGTTTTTCAAATCCCCAAGATATTCAATGCTTATTCCATCAGGAATAGCCATTGTACTTATTTTTTCTTTAATCTCTTCTCCCACGGTACCTACCGGTCGGCCTACTACATTTGAATTTACGGTGATGGAATTTAAGCGGTCTTTGCGTTCAAGGACGGTTTCTCCCATTCCTTGTTTTATAGTGGCAAATTGAGAAAGTTCAAACACTGCGCCGTCACTATTGGTAAAAGAAAGATTACGAACGTTTTGAATATTATTTCGGTTGGCATTACCTAAACTTACTAGGATATCATACTCATTACCCTCTTGTTTAAATTTACTGTTATCATCACCCGTAAATGAATTTTGCAAAGCCATTCCTACTTCACTCGCATCAATTCCAAATTGCTTTAATTTTTCACGATTCAGTTCTACTTCAATTTGTGGTTTGGGGTCCTTTACTGAAAGTTCAACATATTTAGTTCCCGGGATTTCTTCAGCTACATTTTTTATATTTTCAGCTAACGTTCTTATTTTTTTAATATCAAGTCCTTTTACTGCAATCTGAATAGGGACTTGACTGCCTCCTCCAGAAATTGATGTGGAGGAAGCTGAAGCAATAACCCCAGGGATTTTCTGAGTAATTTCTTTTTGAATTTTTAACCCGAATTTTTCAGCGCTAAGTGATCGATCTTCTGTAAGGCTTACGGTTAACTCAGCCATATTACTATTGTTATTGGCTCCTGCCACACTACCTGAAACAAAGCCCACACTTGAAAAAACGGTTTCTACATCTTTATCTTTCAACAGTAAACTTTCTACTTGCTGAGTCACCATATTGGTTTGATATACTGAGGAAGATGGAGCGGTTTCTAGAGTAATAATAAGTTCTCCTTGATCTCCCGCCGGGATGAAAGAAGCCCCAATAAATCCAAATCCCACTAGCATAAATGAACTGATGAAAAGAATAAAAATACCTCCTAAAACCCATCGTTTTTTTTCTAAGGATTGGGTGAGTAAAACTCCATAATACTCTCTTAAGTTTGTAATGAAATTCTCAAAATAGATATTGATCTTTCCCCACAATGTATCTTTTTTTAGATCTTCTAACCGTCCAAATCTACTGGCCAGTAATGGAGTTACTGTAAAGGAAACAAAAAGGCTCATTAGGGTAGAAAAAACCACTACCAGTGAGAACTCTTTCAAAATAGATCCGATGATTCCGCCAGACAATGCTAGAGGAAGAAAAACAACTACATCTACCAAAGTAATAGCCATAGCGGTGAAACCTATTTCATTTCTTCCTTCTAAAGCTGCTTTACGTTTATTGGCACCCATTTCTAAATGCCTATAAATATTTTCTAATACTACGATCGAATCATCCACTAAAATTCCAACCACGAGAGACATTGCCATTAATGTCATTAAGTTAAGGGAGAACCCAAAAAGGTACATTGCTATAAACGTAGGAATAATAGAAGAAGGTAAAGCAACCATTACAAACAGTGAACTTCTAAAACTATGCAGAAAGAAAAGCATTACGATTCCCACAATTATAATAGCAAGAACCAAATCTTCCATTACCGCATCTGCAGAAGCCATAGTATATTCGCTTTGGTCTGCCGAAATTTTAAATTGAAGTCCAAAAGATTCATATTGGTTTTCCAATTTGTTAAATTGATCGCGGATAATTTCACTTACTTCTACAGCATTGGCATCACTTTGTTTTATAACCTGAATACCAACGGAAGGTATAGCATTAATATGGTTAATCGTGGTAACTTTTTCTGTTCCGTCTGTTACCGATGCAATATCATTTAAATAAACGGTTCCTTTATTGGGGGTATTCTGGATTTTAAGTTCCCTAAGTTCTTCTACAGAAGTAAGGTTAGCATCAAATTTAATAGCGTATTGCTCATCTCTGGTTTCTATACTTCCGGCAGGATAAGAACGGTTAGCATTTGATATTGCTGTGATTACCTGAGCAACACTAAGCTTGTAAGCTTTAAGTTTATCTTGGTTGAGGTCTACTTTTATTTCCCGGGGTGTTCCTCCTATAATATTAACCTTTCCTACACCTTCCGTATTTTGTAAAATAGGTAATATCTGATCATCAATCATTTGATACAATTCCTTGGGAGCCACATTAGCAATAACACCGGAGCTAATTACCGGGGTTTCTTCTAAATCTATTTTACTAACGGTAGGGTCTTCCACATCTGCCGGCAAATCACTCATTGCCTGATCTACTTTACGCTGAATATTGCGTTCCGCTTCATCTAAATCTGCATTACTTTTTAGGTTAATACTAATTTGGGACAGCCCTTCTTGTGAAGTAGAATTAATGCCATCTAAACCTTCGGTACTGGCAAGTTGATCTTCTAATTTTTTAGTAACGTTCATTTCTACTTCTGAAGCAGAAGCTCCCGGATATATAGTAGTTACACTTACTGTATTTACCTGTATTTTGGGTAATAAATTATAATTGAGCTGTAAGTACGATTGGACTCCAAAAAGAATGAGTACTGTAAATATTACAACTATTAGAAGTGGTCTTTTAATCGATAATTCAGAAATCGTCATTATTTCGATATGTTTTTAGAAATCGTTACGGCTGATTTGTCTTTTAAATTGATTTGTCCGGAAACCACAACCACATCACCTTTTTTAAGTCCTTGAGTAACTTCTACCATATCACCATAATTTTGTCCTAAACTTATTTCTTTGATAAAAGCTTTTCCTTCAGAAATCACATAAACCTGAGCTTGCCCTGTGTTTTCTATTAAGGCAATTCTAGGAATGGCTAAAATCTGACGTTGGGTTTCATTGGTGAAATTAGCATACACGAAAGTCCCAGATTTAAGTGGCATTTCTTTAGGATTGGTTAATTTTGCTTCTACTAAGTAATTGTGAGTTTCATCAGCCTGAGAACTGATATAATTCATTTTCCCTTCAAACTTTTTGTCGGGATAAACATCTGTGGTAAAGTTCACGATACTATTTTCGGTAAGTTGATAAATTTCATTTTCAGGAACATACACCTGTACTTTTAATTGTGATATATCGATAACAGTAGCCAACTCTTCGCCACTATTTACATATACCCCTAACTCTGCTTTTTTATCTGAAACAATTCCTGACAATGGAGAACGTAAGCGCGTATCGTACACTTGTTTTTCTAATTGAGCCACCTGGTTTTTAGCATCGGTATAATCAAGTTGATATTGATCTACAGTCTCCTGTGTAGTAGCTTCTCCTTCTAACAGTTCTTTATAAATACTTAAATCGTGTTTCAGTTTTTTAGCTTTAGCTCTTGCATTTTCTAAATCAATCTGTAACTTTTTAGCATCTATTGTGGCAAGCAATTCACCTTTAGCAACCTGATCGCCCAGCTCAAAATTCAACTGTTTTAAATTTCCCGCAGCTTGTGCGTAAATCACAGCTTTCTTTACAGGAATAAGTGTTCCTGTTTTTTTTAAGCTGTTAGATACGTTGATGTAAGATACTGTATCTGTTAATATAGGGATGCGAATATCTTCTACCGTTTCACTTGCCGCCTTTTCTTCGTTTATTTCTTTTTTATTGGTGTATAACTTAAACCCGATAAGTAATATTACAATAGCGATGATGCAAAAAAGGATATATTTCTTTTTCATTATTTTTCGTTAAGCGTGTTATAATAATTTTTTAAAGTCCCTTTTGATTTTTCAAATTCTAAAGTGGCCACATAAAAATCGACTACTGCATTTAGGTAGTTGTTCTGTGCTTGCTGAAGCGATAGTTGGTCTTCTAACCAATCGCGGAGTGAAGCAACGCCTTTTTGGTATTGCAGATCTGTAGTATTAAAAACAGATTGTGCCAATTCTGTATTCTCCAGTTCTTCTTCTACATTGGTTTTAGAAGAAATTAGTTTTGAACTTGCGTTGGCTACTTCTATTTTATATGTAGCCATATCTAATTTTTGCTGCTCTTTTGCATTTTCATATTTTATTTTTGCCTGAGTAGCTTTGGCTGTTTTCCCAAATCCTTCAAAAAGATTTGCACTTAAACGTAATCCAATCGCTGAAAAGCTTTGCTGACTATTAAAAGATTCTTCAAGCTCATCACCAAACCCTACCGTACCGTACTTTGCATATGCACTTAGCTTAGGTAAGCCCGAATTTTTCGTACTTCGATAATCTATTTTTAACAATTCAGTATTGATACTATCTAATTGAAATTCTATACGATTTTCAGGTTGAAAATCATCGGTAGTGGGCGTTTCAGCCATTAAATCATTTGGTGTAATTTCAACTTCTTCTACTTGAAGATTTTTATGGACAGGATAACCAATATCGTTTTTTAGAGTATTAATACTATTAGTTAAATTATTTTGAGTTACCCTAATCTGAGAAAGGGTACTGTTATAATCTACTCTCACCTTTTTCAAGTCAACTTTTGCCAAAACACCTTTTTCTACCTGTAACTCAGAAATCCGCACTTGTTCAGCATAAGTTTCTTTATTTTTATTTAATAGTAGAAGTTGAAGTTTATATACCATCACCTGATAATAATCTGAACTAATGGTATAAATCAAGTCTTCTTTGGTTTGCTGTGTTTCTAATTTAGCCTGTGCCTGCTTAAATTTTCTGGATTTTAAATCGATAATTAAAGAATGATCGTAGATTTTTTGTTCTAATTCTACAGTTGCCGTAGTGTTGAATTGCTTAGTAAATGCCACCCGAACATCTTCTTCACCAAAAACTCCGGCAGGGATTACTTGTTCCTGTACTTTTAAATTATCATCAATATTTCCGTTTAAAGAAACTTTTGGTAAGTATCCAGAAAATGTTTCTTTAGCCGCAGCATCTGCAGCGAGTTCACCATTATTCGCTATTGTTATGGTTCCGTGGTTATGCAACCCGTAATCTATACAATCTTCTAGGTTAAAAGTTTCCTGTGCAGATAATTGAAAGCACAACAGATAAAAAAACACAAGAAAGGCTGGAAATTTCATTTTTTCTTTTTGATGTTCCCAACAAACTTATCTTGTATTAGGGGAAGGACAAGGAATAAAAAAATTGAAACGGACAAAAAGCCTTATGAAAAGGATTTGAAATGAATTATTTGTTAGTTTCCAACCAATTAAGCAAGCTGGTTTTCTTCTCTTTACTGACCAAGATTTCTTTATCCCAAGGAATAGAAAGTTCTATTTTTATTTTTCTCGAAAATAGTTCTACAGCATTTTTAATGGCATTTTTATTAACTAGATATTGCCGATTCACTCTATAGAAAACAGGTTGGGTTTTCTTTTCCAGCTCTTCTAAAGCCCCATTATAGACATATTTTTTTTGTTGATGGGTGTGTACGTAAGTGACTCCGTTTTCTATATAGAAAAAAGCTATTTTATCTAACTTTAAAGGAAGTATTTGGTCTCTATATTTAATAATAATAGTCTGTGACTTCGGAAGTTCTAAAGTCACCTTTTGCATCAGGTTTTTATAATCTATCTGTAAATCTTTGGTAAAGGCTTTACGCATACTAGCATATTTTAATAGTGCCTCACTTAAAGTTTTTTTGCTGAACGGTTTTAATATGTAATCAATGCCATTTGCACGAAAAGCCTGAAGCATAAATTCATTATAAGCCGTACAAAAAATCACCGGTGTATAAATTATTTTATTCTGAAAAATTTCAAAACTAAGTCCATCGCCCAGCTGGATGTCACTAAAAATTAAATCGATGTCAGGTTGTGTGTTAAAAAAACGAATGCTTTCTTCTACAGAATTTAAAATTCCTAAAATTTCTATATTAGAATTTATTTCTTTTAAAGTTTCGGCTAATTCTTCAGCTACCCACTGTTCATCTTCAATGATTAGGATTTTCATAGGGGAAAAGTTTAAATTCAACAAAAAAGATATCTTCTGTTTGGCGTATGGTAATTTCTTCCTTACACCAAATATGGTAACGTTCATTTAAATTAACCAGACCGCTTTTCGAAGAAGGCTCCTTAAAAGTTTTTGGTTGTAATCTATTTTCTACTCTTAACTGATCTCCTTGCTGAATAATATGAATATGAAAAGGTTTTTCTTTTGTAAAAGAATTATGTTTAATAGCATTTTCCACTAAAGGCTGAAGCGAAAAGAATGGTAAAAACCAATTTAATTTTTCAGGATTCTCAATAGTTTTATTCCATTGAAGACTTTCACCAAACCTTATTTTCTGCATCATTAAATAATTCTCACATACTTCTATTTCTTCTTTAAGAGTAGTTGCTTCAGAATAGTGATTAGATACTGCTAAACGCATAAAATCTGCTAAATGTATAAGATAGGTTTCTCCTAGTCCCATATCTTTTTTGTAAATAGCCTTTAAGGTATTTAGAGAATTAAAGAAGAAATGAGGATGTATCTGCTTTTTGAGCAATAGGTTTTTAGCTTCTTCAGAGCGCATTTTCAATATCGAATTTTCCAATTCAATTTCCCTTCTAAAATAGCTAAGTATAATATAGTTATGCATAAAAAAGGTCAAACTCGCAAAAATGAAACCTTCGGCTATAAAAATTAAGGTTCGATGAAATTCGAATTCTGATTGTATTCCTGATAGATATTCAAAAAAAGGAAAAATTAAAAAGTGTATTAAAATAGCACCTATAAAGCCCAAAGAATAACGCCAAAAATTAAAATATTTGGCTTGCTTGTGGTAACGAGAAGCACAGAATTTTAAAATATAAATATGAAGCGTAGTAAGTAAGAATATATAAACGCAACCGTCAAGGGCAAAAGAAATAATAGCGCTTAAAGGAAGTTCTGAAATTGCTAAAAAAAAGAACCCAAATAAACCAATAATGCCGGTAATGTAATAATTTACCTTTCTCATTTCTGAGAAACTTTTGGTTAGAATGTTTTTAGGGATGGCTGCAATTGCTTTCAACTGAAAAAATTTTAATCCATAAAGATAAGTTGAGATTTAAAGTTAGACAATTAATAAAGCTCTGAAGCGGACAATTTTGAGGTTAAATAGGATTCTCAATTATAACTCGTTCAACTTTATTTAGCTGAGTAAATTTCTGCGTATTAAATCCAAAAAAGATATTATAGAAAAATACGTTTTATAAAATTTCGTTATGCTAGAAGCTTCGGTTTATTTACTTACTAAAATAAAAAGCCTTGCTTTAAATTTTAAAACAAGGCTTGTAATATAAAACTATGATTAATAACTTATCTCGTTAAATACATTTTACGTCTTGCATAAAGCTCGTAAAAATCGTCATCTTTTAAATCTTTAATAAACAAGATACTTTCTCCGGTACTCTTCATCTCCGGCCCTAATTGTTTGTTTACTTTCGGGAATTTATTGAAAGAGAAAACTGGTTGCTTGATTGCGTATCCATCTAATTTCGGATTAAAGTTAAAGTCTTTCAGCTTCTTATCCCCTAACATTACTTTCGTAGCATAATTTACATAAGGTTCTCCATAAGCTTTTGCGATAAATGGAACCGTTCTCGATGCTCTTGGGTTTGCTTCTATAATGTAAACCTTGTCGTCTTTAATCGCAAACTGAATGTTGATTAAACCAACGGTATCTAAAGCTAAAGCAATTTTACGCGTATGGTCTTTTATTTGCTGAAGTACTAAATCTCCTAAATTAAATGGTGGTAGCAACGCATTTGAATCTCCCGAGTGAATTCCGCAAGGTTCAATATGCTCCATAATACCAATAATGTACACATCTTCCCCATCGCAAATCGCATCGGCTTCTGCTTCGATAGCTCCATCTAAATAATGGTCTAACAGCAATTTATTGTTAGGTATTTTTCTTAGTAAATCTACTACGTGCGCTTCCAGTTCTTTTTTATTAATAACAATCTTCATTCCTTGACCTCCCAACACGTAAGAAGGACGAACCAAGATCGGGAAGTCGAGCTCATCTGCTAATGCTAAAGCTTCGTCTGCAGTTTCGGCCGTACCAAAATCTGGGTAAGGAATGTTGTTATCTTGTAATAACTTAGAGAAACTACCGCGATCTTCAGCTAAATCTAAAGCTTGGTAGCTGGTTCCCATAATTTTTATTCCGTAGCGGTCTAATTTTTCAGCTAATTTAAGTGCAGTCTGCCCACCTAACTGAACAATCACACCTTCCGGCTTTTCGTGTTTGATGATATCGTAAATATGTTCCCAGAAAACCGGCTCGAAATAAAGTTTATCGGCCACATCAAAATCAGTAGAAACGGTTTCCGGGTTACAGTTAATCATGATGGTTTCATAACCTGCTTCAGAAGCGGCTAAAACACCGTGAACACAGCAGTAATCAAATTCGATTCCTTGACCAATTCGGTTAGGCCCAGAACCAAGTACTACTATTTTCTTTCGGTCTGAAACTGTACTTTCGTTTTCTACATATTTACTTCCATCGGCATTTTCAACTTCACTTTCAAAAGTTGAATAATAATAAGGTGTTTCTGCTTCAAACTCTGCTGCACAGGTATCCACTAATTTATAAACACGGTTAATATTTAATTCTTCGCGTTTTTTGTGTACTTCACTCTCTAAGCATTTCAGCATATAAGCAATTTGGCGGTCACCGTAACCTTTCTGCTTGGCTTCCAGTAAAATCTCTTTATTAATGGAATCAATAGTATAATTGCTAGAAATCTCTTTTTCTAATTGATACAGTTCTTCATATTGCTTCAAGAACCACATATCAATTTTTGTGATTTCGTGAATTCTGCTTAACGGAATTCCTAATTGAATGGCATCATAAATCACAAACACTCTATCCCAACTTGGATTGGTTAATTTATCGATAATTACATCATAATCGCTATATCCTTTTCCATCGGCGCCTAGACCATTTCTTTTTATTTCTAGGGATTGGGTAGCTTTATGAAGCGCTTCTTGGAACGAACGGCCAATACCCATTACTTCTCCAACTGCTTTCATTTGAAGACCTAATGTTCTATCTGAACCTTCAAATTTATCGAAGTTCCAACGTGGTATTTTTACGATAACATAATCTAAAGTTGGCTCGAATAAGGCTGAAGTAGTTTTGGTAATCTGGTTATCTAATTCATCTAAGGTATAACCTAAAGCTAATTTTGAAGCAATTTTAGCAATGGGATATCCTGTTGCTTTTGAAGCTAAAGCGGAAGAACGCGATACACGCGGATTAATTTCAATAGCGATAATATCTTCTTTATCGTCAGGACTTACTGCAAACTGTACGTTGCAACCTCCTGAGAAATCACCAATACTGCGCATCATTTTTATAGCCATATCCCGCATACGCTGAAAAGCAGAATCACTTAAGGTCATCGCCGGTGCTACAGTAATGGAATCTCCGGTGTGAATTCCCATCGGGTCCATATTTTCAATGGTACAGATAATAACAACGTTATCATTTTTATCCCGGAGAAGTTCCAACTCGTATTCTTTCCATCCCATCATCGCCTTATCAATCATTACTTCATGAATGGGAGAAACTTCAAGACCTCTGCTCAGCATTTCGTCGAAGTCTTCTTCTTTGTAAACAATTCCTGCTCCTGCTCCTCCTAAGGTATAAGATGCTCTAATTACCAACGGAAAACCAAAATCTTGTGCAATTTCTTTTCCTCTCAAGAAAGATGTCGCCGTGGCCTGTGGAGCCATTGCTACACCTATTTTTCCCATTAGCTCTCTAAATTGCTCTCTATCTTCAGTTATATTAATGGCATTAATATCTACCCCGATGAGCTTTACATTAAAATCTTCCCAAATACCTTTTTCATCTGCCTCAATACAAAGATTCAATGCAGTTTGTCCTCCCATTGTGGGTAAAACAGCATCAATTTGTGGATGCTCTTTTAAAATTTCGATAATTGATTTTGTGGTAAGGGGCTTTAAATAAACATGATCTGCCATCGAGGGATCTGTCATAATCGTTGCCGGGTTAGAATTGATGAGAATGGTTTCTATACCATCTTCCCGTAACGATCTTAAAGCTTGTGTACCAGAATAATCAAACTCACAGGCCTGACCAATAATAATGGGACCGGAACCTATAATTAAAATACTTTTAAGGTCTTTGTTTTTAGGCATACTAGAAATAGGTTTATTTGTTTGGGCTTTAAAAATAAGTAGATTTGAGATATAAAAAAAGGCGTTACGAATAAGTAACACCTTAAATATTTAAAATCACTAATTTATCATATTAGTGTTTGTGTCTGTTTTCTGAAGATACAGAAAGTTTCTTTCTTCCTTTTGCTCTTCTTCTCGCAAGGACTTTTCTACCATTGACACTGCTCATGCGTTCTCTAAATCCGTGCTTGTTTTTTCTTTTTCTCTTTGATGGCTGAAACGTTCTTTTCATGATAAAATATCTTTAATCTTCTTATGTATCTTCGTCTTTTTAAAACTGCGTGCAAATATACAATATCTTTTCACTCACACAAGAGGAAATTTAAATTATTTCTGAATTGTTTTTTATACCTTTGCCGCGGAAAAAATAAAAGCCCATGTTCAATAAAAATATAAAGTTAGTTTTAGCTGTTTTATCTGTTGCTTATGCTGTTTACCAATTTACGGAAAACAATATTGGGAATGGAATTTTACTTATCCTTCTAGCGGGGATTTTTGTTTTTCTCTATTTTAAAAATGAAATTATCCTGTTGGCTTTTCTTCGACTTAGAAAGCAAGATTTTCCCGGAGCTAAGAGGTGGTTAGATAAAATTAAAAATCCTGAAGCAGCTTTAACCACTAAACAACAAGGTTATTACAATTACCTACATGGGTTGATGGTTTCTCAAACCAATATTACTCAGGCTGAAAAATACTTTAAAAAAGCCATAAAATTAGGACTTTCCATGAATCAAGATTTGGCAATGGCAAAGCTAAATTTAGCTGGAATTGCGATGACCAAAAGAAGAAAACGGGAAGCACAATTGCTTTTAAAAGAAGCTCAAAAATTAGACAAGCACAATATGCTGAATGATCAAATTAGAATGATGAAACAGCAAATGAAGAAAATCTAATTTTTTTTTCGATAACTTAATAGTTTTACCGCACCCCACAACATAAAAATAATAAATCATCAATATTTGTTATTTATTTTTGTATATTTAATATTAACAAAGATGTTTGGCGTATGATAAAACAAATACCCATAATCTTATTTTTACTTCTATTCTCTTTATCACCAGCACAAGATAGTGTTGATAAAGACAAGACTTTCTTTTCTGAAGCGATAAGTATCCATATTAATGACTATAACAAAAAAATCAGCAAAGCTTACCGTTATGAAAAAACAGAGAGAGCAGATTTTTTATTTGATTCCCTCGTCAAAAATTGCCTTGTTGGGACTTATATAGATAACTTCAGCATCAATTGTATAGGTAAAAACAAAAATTGTTTCAACGATTATGAAAAACCTATTTTCTTATTAACTTATGCTTCGTGGTGCGTTCCCGGAAAAGGGGAAATTCCTGCTTTTAATGAAATTGCTAAAAAATATAGAGATGAAATTGACTTCATCGTTTTATTTTGGGATAAAAAAAATCAGGTAAAAAAAGTTGCCCGTGAATACAGCAATGCGATTGATATTGTTTATGTAGATGAATTAGAAAATAGAGATTCTTTTATTATTAGAACGATGAAACATTCGCTGGGTTTTCCTACCACCTTCTACATTGGTTCTGATAAACAAATATTGAATATTAACAGGACGGTAATTCTTCCTTACGATACGCCTTACGAAAAATCTTACACCCAGAATTACCAAAACGTAGCTGAAGGCGTTTCTCAAATTTTAGACCACGAAGAAAAATTGTTGAGTCAAACTGAATTTACCATTAAATAGAAACTATAGCAATGGTGCCCAAAGCCTACTAAAAGATTCTTTAAGTTTTTCTATAAATGGTCTTTCTTCCCATTCTTTTAAATCTACCTTTTCACAGTGTGCTACATCATCTTCAAAAATCTCTTTCATTTTAGCACTAATCCCTTCATTATAAATTAAGGCTGTGATTTCAAAGTTAATTTCAAAACTTCGGTAATCCATATTGGAAGTTCCAATGGTTGAAAGTAAACCATCTACCACCATAGTTTTGGCGTGGACCATTCCTTTGCAATAATGATAAACTTTAATGCCCGATTCCAGCAACTCTAAAATATAAGAATTAGTGGCATATTTTGCCGCCCAGGAATCTCCTTCTTTCGGAATTAAAATTTCAATATCCACTCCTCTCCTACTCGCGGTTTTTAAAGCCGTAAGCATTTGGTCGTTCGGAATAAAGTAAGGAGTTGTTATCCTGATATAATCTTCAGCTCCATTAATAGCCGTGAAAATGGCTTCCATAATATGCGGATAATCAGAATCTGGTCCGCTAGCTGCAATTTGTACTGGAATATCTCCGCATTTTTCTTCAACTTTTGGGAAAAAATCGTCGGTAATTTCAATTTCTTGTTCAGAAACAAAATTCCAATTCAATAAAAAATGAGTTTGAATAGATTTTACTATATTACCCTTTAACCTAGTGTGCGTATCCCGCCAATAACCAATATCATTAGGATTTACATACTCATCTGAAACATTCACCCCACCAACGTATCCTATAATTCCATCGATAACTACTATTTTACGGTGATTTCTGTAATTGAGCTTTCGGGTAAGATTAGGAAACCAAACCGGCATAAATGGAAATATTTCTATCCCGGCATTTTTCATTTTTTTAATGGTTTTATTTTTTATTCCGCTGGCTACATAATCGTAATTTACCCTGACTTTTATTCCTTCTTTAGACTTTTTAATTAGCGCTTCTATAAATTTAGAGCCTATTTTATCATCATTAAACATATAGTATTCTACATGAATATGATTCTTTGCTTGCTCTAAATCTTTAAAAAGAGATTCAAACTTCTTTTCACCATTAATGAGAATCTTCACATCGTTACCAAAAATGAGCGGTTTTCGCTGATTATTTTGAAGCAATCGTACTACGTGAGCTTTGTTCTTTAAAAAATCTGATTCATAATTTTCTAATCGGTAATCATTCAACAATAATTTTTTCTCCCATTTTTTTACCGTTTTATTGTCAAAAACCTTTTTTCGTTTAAACATTTTATCTTTTCGGTATTCCTGTCCGAAAAAGTAATAAACCAGCAGTCCTAGAAAAGGCAAAACGACCAATGCCAAAATGTAAGACACGGTCGTTATGGGATTTCTGTTATTAAGTATTATAAATATCGCTGTTCCTATAGCAATAATATAATTGATGATAATTAACGTGAGAAAAATATTATTCTGTACAAATTCAATCATTAGGCTGGTAAGTGTAAGTTCCTTTTTCTGGAATTTCAATTTTGTACAACTTACGGGATTTATTGTTAAGATGAGCCTCTCTTAACCAAGGATTATGAATTTTTAAGATTTTATAATTAATGCCGAAATCTTTAGCAAATCTTGCAAAGTCAGTAACAGCAGTATCTACGGAAACATTTTTGGTTTCAATGGGCTTATATAGGTGTTTTTCTTCAAAATTGAATCCGTATTTCGCGGGATGGCTTAAAATTTCTTTAATGGCCAATATCCTAAAAACATAACGTTCGGTTTCGCTTCCTAAAAGTAAATCGTAATAATCGGTTACATCTTGACGCTCCTGTTGTTTTTCAATACCATATTTGCCCGCATTGTAGGAAGCCGCAGCCAATGTCCAAGTCCCGAAACGTTCTTTTGCTTCTTTTAAATACTCACAGGCAACTCGGGTAGATTTTTCAATATGATAGCGTTCATCTACATTATTGTTTACTTCTAAACCATGTTCTTCTCCCGTGGCTTCCATAATTTGCCAAAAACCGGTGGCTCCGGCGGGAGAGACAATTTGTGTTAGACCACTTTCAGCAACGGCCAAATATTTAAAATCTTCCGGAATTCCGTTTTCCTTCAAGATAGGTTCAATAATGGGAAAGTATTTATGAGCACGCTTAATTAATAGTAATCCGTTAGATTGCCAATAGGTATTTACCAATAACTCACGGTCCATTCGCTCATGAATATCGGGGTTTTCTACCGGAACACGTTCTCCTGCAAAATTTAAGTTCTCAGGGAGAGACAACGCATAGACATTGTAATCTTTTACGGCTTTTTCTTTATTGGGATTGATTTTGGCAGCTACAGCATTTGTTCCTTTGGTTTGCGTAATTGAACTTACAGCTTGTATTCCTAATCCGGCAATAGCTATCGCTCCCACTATTGCTAAAGTATTTTTAACTTTCTTCATCTTCAGTCTTTTTATATTAATTTTTTTCTTCTACTAATTTTCCTTCTTTAATTAAGGAAGGTAAGTGTTTATTGAACCAACGAAAGCGGTTAATAATCATAATATGTGTACCTCCTTCAATAATTATGCAATTTTCAATATTTTTTATAGGAAAAACAATGTCCTTATCTCCATGAATATGAATTGTTCCTTCTAAAGGTTCTTCTTGATCCCAACAAACCATTTGCTGAATGGCCCAATCTAAATACTTTTTATCACTTACAGAAAGGTATTGTTTATATAAATGCGCTCTTTTTTTGGCAAATTCACCCACAGGCAGATTTTCCAAATCTCCGATTCTACCGGCCAAACTGGTTGGCAAAATTTTATAAAGTCCTGTTTTACGAGCCATTTTCATTCTTGCCGGCAACTCATGTTTAGACTTTACTGTTGAAACTAAAATTAATCTTTTTACTGCAATTAATTTAGCCATTTCCTGTACAATAACTCCACCAAAAGAAACCCCGATTAAAACAGGATTGGGATGCACTACATCTTCCAACATTCTTGTTACGTAAGAATGCATACTTTCATTTTTATAAGGAATCTTCCATTTAAGCCAATGAATGGTATATTTATCTTCCGGCAACTTGATGTATTCAAAAATCGTAGGATTGGCCGCCATTCCCGGCATAAAGTAAACTTGCGTCATCAAAGTGCTTCTTATCATTTAACAGCTATCTAACAATAAAACTGACTAAAAAAATCTAAATTTACTAATGTTTACAGATTGTACATTAATAATTTCTATTAAATAACTATTTAAAATGAAACAAGTTTTTCATCCGTCAAGTTCACGTGGTTCTGCTAATTTTGGTTGGTTAAATGCTAAATACTCTTTTAGTTTTGCTAATTACTTCAACCCTAACCGTTTACAATTTGGAGCTTTACGGGTGCTAAATGATGATATTATTGCCGGTGGAATGGGCTTTGGAACGCATCCACACCAAAATATGGAAATTATTACGATTCCGTTGGAAGGAGCACTTCAGCATAAAGATTCTATGGGAAATGAAGGTGTTATCCACGAAGGAGAAGTGCAAGTGATGAGTGCCGGAACAGGGGTAGAACACAGTGAGTTTAACGCTAGCAAAACCGAACGCGCCAACACTTTGCAAATTTGGGTTTTCACAGAAACCGAAAATGTTGAACCGCGTTACGATCAGAAAAAATTCACTCCTGAAGATAGGAAAAATAAGCTCTTAACTGTTGTATCTCCTAAAGACGATAACAACGGAAATGCCCTTTGGGTTCACCAACAAACCTATTTTAATTTAGGAAATTTTGAAAGTGGCGAAAAATTCACTTACAAGCTTCACAAAGAAGGTCACGGAGCTTATATTTTCTTGATTTCCGGTGAGTTAAAAATTGGAGAACAAACGCTCATAGAAAAAGATGCATTAGGAGTTTGGGAAACAAATGGTATAGAAATTGAAGTTACCAAAGAAGCAAAGGTTCTTTTAATAGAAGTGCCTATGAACTAAAACTTTAGCCATGGAAGATTTTAAAGTTAAAAACAATGATTTTTTAAGACAGTTTGAAGCAACCATCAAAGATAAGTTTGTAAAATTGGAATATTCTGAACAAGAAAAGAAAATTTTCCTTTCTAAATTTGTAATGCCTGAAAACCTAAAAGAAGAAGGTTATCACAATGCTTTTCTCACCAAAGTATTTGATTACATTAAAGACAAAGAAAGAATAAAAGTTGTTCCTACGAGTAAAGAGGTTAAAAAATTCTTTAAAGCGAATAAAAGAAAATATGCTGATTTGTTACCGGTAGGAATTAATATTTAGATGAAAGCATTTTTCAAAGATATTTTTGAATATCATCACTTTTTCAACCAGAAATTTATTTCTGAATTTGAAAAACATCAACCTCAGCTTTCTCGTGAAACCTACAAACTATTCTGTCATTGCTTGAATGCTCACCAAATTTGGAATGCAAGAATCATAAATGAAGCTGAATTAGGCGTACATCAACTTCACAAACTTGAAAATTTAGCTGAATTAAATATCACTAACCATCAACAAACACTTCAAATAATAGATGAGTTAGATTTAGAAAATCTTATCTCCTATCAAAATTCAAAAGGGAAAAGCTTCAGCAATTCTATAAAAGATATTTTATTTCATATCGCAAATCACTACACGCATCACAAAGGGCAAATTGTTGCCGACTTCCGAAGAAATAAAATAGAACCTTTAGTTACCGATTATATTTTTTATAAACGGGAAGATTAAACTGCGACGTTCGAATTCGACTCCACTAAATCGAAACGCACTAAGCCGTCTTCATCGATTTCTGTTAGAGTTACTTCGTGTAGTGTATTTACAAATTCCGGATTCCATGGCATTTTCACTTTTACGTAATTTTGAGTAAATCCGTGAATGTAGCCTTCTTTATTTTCACCTTCAAAAAGTACGGTAAGCGTATTCCCTAGCTGACTTTCATAAAATGCTCTTCGCTTCTTAGCTGAAAGACCACGTAACATTTTACTACGCTTTTTTCTCACTTTTAAGGGTACGACATCTTCCATTTCGGCAGCGATTGTATTATCTCTTTCAGAATAGGTGAAAACGTGTAAATACGAAATATCAAGATCGTTCAAAAAGTTATAAGTTTCTAAAAACAACTCATCGGTTTCACCGGGAAAACCAACAATTACATCAACACCAATACAGGCGTTTGGCATCGTTTCTTTAATTTGCTCAACACGATTTACATATAATTCTCGACGGTAACGACGACGCATCAAGCCCAACAATTTATTGCTTCCGCTCTGCAACGGAATATGAAAATGCGGCACAAATGTATTGCTTTGCGCAACAAAATCGATGGTTTCGTTTTTTAATAAATTCGGTTCAATAGAAGAAATTCGTAAACGCTCGATCCCTTCTACTTCATCTAAAGCTTTTACCAATTCTAAAAAAGTATGCTCGTGCTTTTTATTCCCGAATTCTCCTTTACCGTAATCACCAATATTTACACCGGTCAATACAATTTCTTTAATGTCTTGATCAGAAATCTCTTTGGCGTTTTTCAGCACATTTTCTAGCGTATCACTTCGGGAAATTCCACGTGCTAAAGGAATCGTACAATAAGTACATTTATAATCACAACCATCTTGCACTTTTAAAAATGCACGTGTTCGATCACCAATCGAATAAGAACCTACGTAAAAATCGGCTTCGTCAATCTCACAAGAATGGATTTGAGCGGTGCGAGTTTCAGCAGGCTGACTCAGTAATTCATTTAAATAACTGGTAATATTAAATTTTTCGGTAGCTCCTAATACTAAATCTACACCTTCAACATCGGCTAACTCCTCTGGCTTTAATTGTGCATAACAACCAATGGCAATCACAAAGGCATTTTCATTAAGTTTTTGAGCTTGCTTCACGATAGTTTTAAAACGTTTATCGGCATTTTCAGTTACGCTACAGGTATTAATTACATAGATTTCTGCTTTTTCGGTAAAATCTACACGATTAAAACCTTCATTTTCAAATGAACGGGCAATCGTTGAAGTTTCAGAAAAATTAAGCTTACAACCCAGCGTGTAAAATGCTACATTTTTATTTGTATCTATCATAACAGCTCCTTTCCTAATCTTTTAGTATTATTGTGATGAATAATTTAGGCGGCAAGCCTTATTACTCCTTACAAAAGCGCGTGCAAATATAGGAATGAATTACGAGTTTTGCAGTAGAATTTATATTTAAAAAAAACTATTCATTAGGTAAATATTTCATTAGATATTAGATTAAATATTAATCAAATAATTTATATACAAATTTTGTTAAAACTGTATTAGGGCTATACCAAGCACAAAAAACATTAAATAAATTATAAATTGTAATAATTATAATAACCAAAATATGTTTCTTATCCATTCTTTTAAAAACCCAATAAATTATTAGACAAAAAATCAAAAAATTAAATACACTATATATAATTTTCTCATAAATTAATAATTCTTTGACTATAACTGGAAAAGTATATAAAAGTAATAAGTTGTATATAGAAAACAATAGAGTATATAGGCATAAAACCACACTAAAAATCTTAGTGTGGTTTACTTTTTTATATAAATAAAATGTTATCAAAAATAAAATTATAGTTGGTAATGTGCTATATGAAAATATAGGGAAATCACTATAATGAAATATTATATTTGATAGCTGATAGCCAAACCAAATAAAAAAAATATTGCAAAATAAAATAAGAAAAAAATAAATATATTTATTCATTAAATTTAGCTATTAATTGACTTTTAGTTAAATTCTTATAGTTATCCAATTCATTAATCAAAATAGGAACAGCTTTCTTATATTCTGGACTCGAAGAATGAATTGAAGATTCCTCTAAAAGGTCTTTAACTTTATCTACAAATACATTATCGTAAATAGACTGATTAGCATTAGAACTATTAAATTTACTAACCACCTCACTAATATCTGCACTTACATCTATAGATTTAATAATTACTTCAGAACTTAAACTTTCTAGGAAATGATTATTTACTACATAGTAAATATCCACATATTTTTGTCCTAACTTAGTCTCATCCAAATTATCCCTAAAATCATGTAATATAGGTTCTGGCAATTCTAATTCAAAATTGTTATCTGCAACCAATGTATAATCATGATCCATAACTGTAGTAGAAACTTCTGAATATTTACAAATCCAGTCAAAATTTAAACATCCACTAGGTATGCAAGATCCCCCTCCCCCATTAAGGCATGAAAAGGTAAATCCACAACTTTGCGATACTTCAATATTTGGATGGCTCAAACTAGACACAGTTCTTTCTAAACTAAGATCATTAAAATTTTTACTCAAATCTGAATAGTATAAATCTTTAGAATTAACGATAAGGTGTGTATCTGAATAATGTAAATAATTATTGGCTACATACAATAAATCTTTATTATCAACATTATTTACTATTTTTGGAAAATCTTCAACTAAAATAAATTTACCTTCTGATTGTTCAAATAGACTATAATAAAGTTCTTTTGATGAAGGAAAATAACTATAAATTCCAATACCACTATTTTCATTATCTAAAGTATAGATTGCAACTGCATCTACATTAAATTCTTGGTCATCCTGATTAAAAAATACAGAATTAATATCAGTATAAACAGCTTCTTCGTAATATTGATTCTCTATAAAATTAGGACTTAATTCTTCTAAGAAAGTTTTTTCATAGTCTAAATCTTTTAGTAAACCATTTATTTTTTCGTTTGTAATATCATTTGAAATATCAGCTAGCATATTAGCATTAGAAATTTCAATTTGGTTCGAATTTAACTCTTCATTATTACTCTCATCTACAGAACAATTTGCAAGTAAGAGAGCAAGAGACAGACTAAGGATTAATTTTAATTTTCTCATAATTTATTAGAATTTTAAGTTAATATCACGATAAATATAACTTCAACTAATATAAAAAACAAACAAATATTTATAAAATTTTATATAACGAATCACAATATTCATATTCTTTTTAAATCGAAATTTTAGATATATTTGATATTTATTAAAATTTTTTATTGAATTAAAAACTATATTTTATTTGTTTTATCATCTAAATCAATAAAGAATTCACCACATAATAATACTACAAAATTAAAACTTCGTGCTTCTAACTTCCCGCTTCCATCCCTATAAAATATTAGTTTTTGTACTTACTTTATTCTTAATTTCCTGCCAAAACACAAGTAATAACGATCGAGATCATTTGGTTTTTCGATATAACGAGCACGCAAATATTACTTCGTTAGATCCTGCTTTTGCTAAAGACCAAAGAAATATTTGGCCTTGCCATCAGCTATACAATAGCTTGGTTCAATTAGACGATCATCTTAATATTCAACCTGATTTAGCGGAGAGTTGGACGATTTCTGAAGATGCAAAAAACTACACTTTTTCTCTGCGGAAGAAAGTCTATTTTCACAAGCATGAAATTTTCGGGAAAGATTCTACCAGAACTGTAACCGCAAAAGATGTGGTCTATAGTTTAAAGCGGCTAACCGACGCAAATTTGGTTTCACCGGGAAGTTGGGTAATGCAAAATGTGGAAACAATTACTGTTGAAAATGATTCTACCGTGAAAATTCAGCTTCAACAACCGTTTCCTGCATTTTTAGGATTGTTATCGATGAAGTTTTGTTCAGTCATTCCAACTGAAATGGAAGTGCTTGATTTTAGAGAAAACCCAATTGGCACAGGTCCGTTTAGATTTAAACGTTGGGAAGCTAATGAAAAATTGGTATTCAGGAAAAACAATCTTTATTTTGAAAAAGATAAAAACGGTGAACAACTCCCCTATTTGGAAGCCGTCGCCATCACCTTTTTGCCCGACAAGCAAAGTGAATTTTTACAATTTGCGCAAGGAAATATCGATTTTCTAAGCGGTTTAGATCCTTCTTATAAAGATGAATTACTTTCTTCGGTTGGACAACTGAAAGAAAAATACGCTAATCGGGTTGAAATGCTTTCAGCTCCTTATTTAAATACCGAATATTTAGGAATTTATTTGGATAGCGAAACACCGGAAATTAACGCTCGCCAATTACGCCAAGCCATCAATTATGGTTTTAATCGCAAAATAATGATTACCTATTTACGAAACGGAATTGGAACGCCGGCAGAAAACGGATTTATCCCAAAAGGTTTACCCGGTTTTGCGGAAGATAAATATTATGAATACAATCCTCAAAAAGCGAAAAAACTCTTAGCCGCTTATCAAAAAGAAACCGGCGATACTTCACCGGAAGTGACTATAAGCACTAACTCTTCCTATTTAGATTTGGTAGAATATATTCAGCGAGAATTACAAAAAATCGGGATACAAGTGAATATCGATGTGATGCCACCTTCTACCCTTCGGCAGCAACGTTCGGCAGGAAAATTAGCTATTTTTAGAGCGAGTTGGATTGCCGATTACCCCGATGCTGAAAACTATTTATCGCTATTTTATTCGGAAAACTTCTCGCCCAACGGACCTAATTACACTCATTTTAAATCGGCTACTTTTGATAGTTTATATGAAAAAGCCATTAATACTTCAGCAGCAAATGATAGAATCTCCCTCTACCAACAAATGGATTCGATCGTAATGAAAGAAGCTGCAGTTGTGCCTTTATATTACGATCAGGTAGTTCGCTTTACACAGAAAAACGTAAAAGGTTTAGGCATTAATCCTATTAATTTATTGGATTTAAAACGAGTGAAGAAGGTTAAAGAATAATTTCTCTACTTCGCTTGCGTTAGGGATTGCAACGAAAATCCTTTTTACGAAAAACGAGTAAAAAGATTGTACTGTAAAGCCCGACCCGCTAGGGTAACGCCCAAAAACTATCTATTATCTATTAATTCCCATTTTATTGATCCAACGCACGTAAGCTTGTCGGTTATTATTATGCTGACGTAAAGTTTTTGCAAATTTATGATAACCCGGTTTTTCGGGATTCGCCACAAAATAGTAATAGTCGTGATCTTCGTAATTTAATACCGCATCGATCGCAGAAATATCAGGCATTGCAATTGGTCCCGGAGGTAAACCTGCATTTTTATAGGTGTTGTAAGGTGAATCTATATCTAAGTCTTTATAAAGTACACGCTTAATAATGGTGTCGAAATCCTTATTTTTCTTTTTTACAGCGTAAATTACTGTGGGATCAGCATCTAGTTTTATTCCACGATTGTAGCGGTTCATATACACTCCGGCTACACGTTTACGTTCATCTACTTTTGCAGTTTCTTTTTGTACAATGGATGCCAAGGTATTTACTTCTTTCGGAGTTAAGCCAATTTTTTCTACTTTTTGCTTTCTAGCATCTGTCCAAAATTTTTGGTATTCTTTCAACATGCGATTTCTAAATTCTTCCGCAGAGGTATTCCAATAAAATTGATATTGATTAGGAACATACATTGCTAAAGCTGTTTCTTTTTTAAAATCGTTTTCAGCTAAAAAAGTGGAATCCGTCATGGCTTTCATTAGCGAAATACTATCGGCTTCGATTTGTGAGGCGATTCTTCCGGCAAGGTTTTCCAATCGCTCTTGATTGTTAAATTGGACGGCCAAAGGTTGATTACTGCTCCTTAGCGTATTTACCATATCGTTATTGCTCATTCCCTTTTTCAGAATAAACCTGCCGGCTTTAATACTTTGCGGATATGATTTTTTTTGTGCTACCTGGTCGAAGCTTTCCAAATCTTTTACCACCAGTTTCATTTGATTAATTACTTCTTGATAACTGGCATCGGTTCTAATAAAAACTTCTTTGGTTTCTGAAGAAAACTTAGTGTTGGGCGCTAACACAGCTTGGTACACAAAATAGCTGAAAATGCCCAAACCTAGCATTCCTAAAAGAACAATAGCTAAAAGTATTTTTTTAATATACATTATTAATTAATTGGTATAAAATTTCGTTTTTATAATTTCCGTTTACGAGGTTCCAGTCTTTTTTTATTCCGATTTGCTGAAAATTAAGGTTCTGAAATAACTTTCGACTTTGTAGATTATCTTCAGCGACATTCGCATAAACTTGATGCAGTTTTAAGCGTTCAAAAGAGTAGTCACACAATAATTTTAAAGCTTCGGCACCAAAACCTTTTCCTCTGTTTTCTTTTTCTACAATTAATATTCCAATTGCCGCACGACGGTGTTGTGGGTCAAAATCGAAGATATCAATCAAGCCTAATCTTTCTTCTTCTTTAGTTTCAATAACCAAACGTAATTGTTTCACTTCATAAATATCACGATGGGCGTTATCTAAGTATTGCTTGATCAAAAACCTTGAATACGGGGTTTGTGTGGAACTCAACTCCCATAGGTCTTCATTATTTTCTATCTCATAAATAAACTCTAAATCCTCGGGTTCTAAAGGCCGTAAATTGATATGTTTTCCATTTAATGTTAGCATTCTATTGTGCCTTCAAAAACTTGTTCTGCCGGACCACTTAGCCAAACATCACTAAATTGATTTCCACTTTGTTTGAAACTCACTTCTAGGTTTCCGCCGGGTGTTTGAATTTTCACCGGCAAACTATGATATTTTTCAGCATACGTTGAAGCAATCGCAACTGCAGTCACGCCGGTTCCGCAGGAAAGTGTTTCATCTTCTACTCCACGCTCATAGGTTCTTACTTGAAGAATTTCATTTTGTAGCTCTACAAAATTTACATTGGTTCCTTCATCTTTATAAACTTCATTATACCGAATGGCAGCTCCCTCTTTTTTCACATCTAATTGATGGACATCTGAAGTAAAAACAATATGATGCGGCGAGCCGGTGTCTAGAAAATATTCAGTTCCCAATTCTTTAATCCCATCTACATCTTGCATTTGCAAATGAATTTTATCAGCTTCAATTTTAGCATGGTGTTTACCATCAATTGCTGTAAAAGTGGCATTTTTTTCAACAATATTTAAAAATTCGGCAAACCTAACTAAACATCTTCCGCCATTTCCGCACATCGTACTTTGATTTCCATCGCTATTAAAATAGACCATTTTAAAATCGTCTTCAGGATCTTCAGAATTTTCCAAAAGGATTAATCCGTCAGCCCCTATGCCAAATTTTCGGTCACATAGGTGATGGATTACTTTGGTATCATTTTTGAAAAATCTTTCCCGATTATCAATCATAATAAAATCGTTACCGGTTCCTTGATATTTATAAAATTTTACGGTCATTTTTTCGTTTTAATAGTGGGCAAATATACATATTCACTTATAAATATGTGCCGTTAAAAAACAGTTAAGCCAATAATATGAAGGAACAAAAGTTTATAATTTTAGAATTAAAACCAACAACCCTATGAAAAAGTTATCAAGTTTATTACTAGTTTCCATATTGGGTGGGGCCATAACACTTGGAAGCTACAAATTATTTTTAGAGGAAAACAACCACTCTCCCATTCTAGAAACCCAACAAACAAACCAAAAACAAGCGGCTACTTTTATTTCGAATAAATATGCAACAAGTATCGGAAATTCTTCTATCGATACTGATTTTACAAAAGCCGCCGATAAAACTGTCCACGCCGTAGTTCACGTTAAAAATGTCGCCATTGGCAGACAGCCTAGAACATTACGGGAATATATGAGTGGAATGCGTGGTGGCAGAGCTATTCAAGGTGCCGGTTCTGGAGTTATTATAACTCCTGATGGATATATTGTTACCAATAATCACGTGATTGATGGAGCGAGCGAATTGGAAGTTACTTTAAACAATAACCTTACTTATAAAGCAGAAGTAGTAGGAACCGATCCACAATCTGATATTGCTTTGATAAAAGTAGATACACAAGATTTAGATTATATTCCGTTTGCCGATAGTGACAATGTAAAAATTGGTGATTGGGCGCTTGCGGTTGGAAATCCATTTAATTTAACTTCAACCGTAACTGCCGGAATTATTAGCGCCAAAGGAAGAGATTTAAATGAAGGAGACTCTCGAATGCAGTCGTTCATACAAACTGATGCTGCGATTAACCCTGGAAACAGTGGTGGTGCTTTAGTAAATACCAATGGAGAATTAATAGGAATTAATACCGCAATTACCTCACAAACCGGAAGCTATATTGGTTATGGGTTTGCCGTACCGAGTAACAACGCCAAAAAAATAGTAGAAGATATTTTAGAATATGGGGATGTGCAACAGGCCATTTTAGGAATTACCGGTGGAACTTTAAATCCTGAAGCAGCACAGAAAAATGACCTTTCTATTTCTCAAGGAGTTTACATTAATTCTGTGAGTGAAGGGGCTGAAAAAGCAGGATTGCGTAAAGGTGATATGATTACGGAAATAGATGGCATAAATATTAGAAAACTTTCAGATTTAACATCTTACATCAGGACTAAAAGACCCGGTAATAAAGTAAACATTAACTATTTTAGAGATGGTGAAGAACGCCAAACTGAGGTTAAACTTACTAAATACGAAACCTATAATTTAGAAATTGCAGGAGTTGAAATCACGAATGCTGATAAAGATTATCTGAATTATTTTAAAACAAATGAGGGAGTAAGAATCGTAAGACCTCTATCGCCACGATTAGATATTGAAAAAGATGAATGGATAATTATAGCTATTGATAATCAGAAAGTGACAAATATAAATGATGTTAAAAAAATAATGAATAGTAAGTCTAAAGACGAAAACACTAAAATTACTTTTAAACATATTAGCGGTAACGAAGAAAACTACGTTTTTAGACCGTAAAACATTACATTTTTCGTAAAAAATCCCTTTCAGTTTTGAAAGGGATTTTTTTATTTTTGTGTTACGAAAACGTTTGAAATATGTATTTTTGCGCCGACTTTAAATTTTATTTACAAACACAACACACACAAAATGAGTCAAAACGAAGCTTACGAAAAAGAACTTGCCTTTCAGGCAGACCGTAGAAAGGCAACTGTAGAATTTATTAAAATTGTAAGTGATTTATGGTATGATAAATCTATAGAATTAGTGCTTTTTAGAAATCAGCTTATCGATCAGAATGTAAGTCAGATTTTAAACCTTCACGACTACGCAGGAAAATTTGTCGGGAAACCCATTTCAATTTTCGATTCTGTAGAAATAGCAAAAGCTATTGAAACACTAGACCTTCCTCCTGCAAAACTGGATATTGGTAAACTCACTTACGAATATCAACTAGAGGAAGATAAACACAATGCAACCGCTTTTGTAGCCAATAAGCTTTCCAAAGCAAAAAGCAATAAAAGTATAGAACCTAAAGATGTAGTACTTTATGGTTTTGGTAGAATTGGTCGTTTACTCGCCAGAGAGTTAATGACTAAAACCGGTAAAGGAAGTCAATTAAGATTAAGAGCTATCGTAACCCGCGGAGCTATTGATGCAACTGTTTTAGAAAAAAGAGCTTCCTTATTACAGAGTGATTCGGTACACAGTGATTTTAATGGAACTGTAAGTATCGATGAAAAGAAAAAAGCCTTAATTATCAACGGAACCACCGTGTATGTTATTTCTGCCAATCAACCTGAAGATGTAGATTATACCAAATACGGAATTAGTGATGCTTTGGTCATTGATAACACCGGAGCTTTTAGAGATGAAGAAGCCTTAAGCCGTCACTTAAAATCTAAAGGAGCCAGCAAAGTATTGTTAACTGCTCCGGGAAAAGGCGTTCCCAATATCGTGCACGGAGTAAATCACGCGGAATATAACCCAGATAAAGTTTCAATTTTTTCAGCAGCTTCTTGTACTACCAATGCTATTACACCTATTTTAAAAGCTGTTGAAGATTCTTTAGGCGTTCAACACGGTCATTTAGAAACCATTCATGCTTACACCAACGACCAGAATTTGGTAGATAATATGCATAATAAATACCGAAGAGGTCGTGCAGCCGCTTTAAATATGGTAATTACAGAAACCGGAGCAGGAAAAGCAGTTGCAAAAGCTTTACCAGTGTTAGAAGGAAAACTTACCTCTAATGCGATTAGGGTTCCCGTTCCCAATGGTTCTTTAGCCATTTTAAATTTAAACCTGAAAAAAGCGATTACTAAAGATGGAATGAATACCATCATTAAAAAATATGCTTTAGAAGGTAACTTAGTAGAACAAATAAAATATTCGTTAGATAATGAATTAGTATCTTCTGATATTGTGGGTTCTTCTGCCCCATCTATTTACGATAGCAACGCCACTATTGTAACAGAAGATGGTAAAAACGCTATACTTTACATCTGGTACGATAATGAGTATGGTTATAGTCATCAAGTAATTCGTCTGGCTAAATATATTGCCAAAGTAAGACGCTTTACTTATTATTAAGCCAAATAATTAAGTAAACGTCTATATAAAAACCTACCGCTTGCCCGGTAGGTTTTTTTACTTTTAAAAGCTAAAACTTTAAGACATTGTATATCTTTGTAGTTTATTTTTCAGCAGAAAAAAGTATAATAAACCCATATATTTTTAGTTATTTACATTGAAATTTAAAAAGCAATGATGAGCAACCTAAAACACTACATCGCCACTTTTAGTTTATTAAGCATATTTTTAAGTGGTTTTGCCCAAGAAGAAAATACTTCAGAAGAAGATAATTCCATCAATACTCAATTTGAAGAAGTTATCGAATCTTCCAATAATTACCAAGATTATAAAGTTGTAAAAAAATACAAGCTCACCCAGCTTCAGAAAAATACTGTTAATAGAATTAATGGTTTAAATAAAGAAATTGAAGCTTACAATGAAACCATCAAACAACAGGAAGCCAAAATTGAAAATTTAAAATCGCAACTCAATAGTACCAAAAACGATTTAAATCAAGTTACTCAAGAAAAAGATGAAATTTCTTTTTTTGGAATGCCTACCCAAAAAGGAACGTATCAAACCATTATGTGGATAATTGTATTTATTCTGGTATTGGTGTTGGTATTTTTCATTTATCAATACAAAAAAAGTAAAGTTCTCACTAAAGAAGCTAAGAAGAATTTAGCCGATAATGAAGCTGAATTTGACGAATACCGTAAAAAAGCTTTAGAAAAGCAACAAAAGCTAGGTCGTCAACTACAAGACGAAATCAATAAGCAGAACAAAAACAAACACTAAAGATTTTTCTGATGCGCATAGACATCATCACGGTAGTTCCCGATATTTTAAAAAGCCCGTTTGAAGCCTCTATTCTTCAAAGAGCCATAGATAAAGGTTTAGTGGAAGTCCATTTGCACAACCTCAGGGATTACACAGAAGATAACTATAAACAAGTAGACGATTATCAGTATGGCGGCGGCGCAGGAATGGTGATGATGGTAGAACCCATTGATAAATGTATTTCAGATTTAAAATCGCAACGGGAATATGACGAAGTAATTTATATGACGCCCGACGGGGAAACACTCAATCAAAAAATTGCAAATCAAATTTCATTGCAAGGCAATATCATTATTCTTTGTGGTCATTATAAAGGCGTTGATCAACGGGTAAGAGATCATTTTATAACCCGTGAAATTTCTGTAGGTGATTTTGTATTATCGGGAGGCGAACTGGGAGCCGCTATTCTTTGTGATGCTGTCATCCGGTTAATCCCGGGAGTTTTAGGAAATGAAACCTCTGCCCTTACCGATTCTTTTCAGGATAATTTATTGGCTCCACCCATTTACACAAGACCTGCAGAATACAAAGGCTGGAAAGTGCCGGAAATACTTACCAGCGGGAATTTTCCTAAAATTGAAGCTTGGCGGGAAGAACAAGCTTATTCGAGAACAAAAAAACTTCGACCGGACTTACTAAAAGAAGAGTAAAAACTTGTTCATTTAAAAATAATCATTAATTTTGCACTCGCTTCTAAATCAACCTCTGGCGAAAATCGCGAACGTTGTTTTAGGTTTACCTTAAATCATAGAAAAAGATGGAATCGTTAATTAAATTTGTTCAAGACGAATTCGTAGAGAAAAAAGATTTCCCAAAATTTAATGCGGGAGATACCATTACTGTTTATTACGAAATTAAAGAGGGTGCAAAAACCCGTACTCAGTTCTTTAGAGGAACTGTAATTCAGTTAAAAGGTACTGGTGCTTCGCAAACTTTTACAATTCGTAAGATGAGTGGTACTGTTGGGGTTGAGCGTATCTTCCCAATCAACTTACCGGCTTTACAAAAAATTGAAATTAACAAAAGAGGTAAAGTTCGTCAATCTAGAATTTACTACTTTAGAGAACTTACCGGTAAAAAAGCTAGAATTAAAGAGCGTCGTTATAACGGATAATAATTCAAGCTTTAAAAAGTATCAAAAAGCCTTCCGTATTGGAAGGCTTTTTTTATGAACAATTGTTGATAAGCTATGTTTATAAACAGTTAAAAATAAAATAGTTACAATTATTAGGATTTATTTTCAGCGTTTATTAAATTTATAGTAGAGAAAGTAAGAAAATGACAAAAGGATTTTTCTTCTTCTACAAAAAATATCCTTGTTAGCAATACTAACAAGTACGAAGAAATTAATCTAACTAAATATTTTTAGGATTATTTCTTCGGAAAGCCATTTCGTTGTTAATTTTATAACGGGATGGCTTTCACCATTTACAGCCACAATTAACACATATCTAACCTCCAAATCCTATCAAAAAAAGCTTAAATTGCTTATATTTGGACTTTCCTATAGGTTCCTTTCTCTTTAAAGGAACTTTTTTAAATCAATTATTAACCAAGATTAAATTCTTTCTTTAATCTTAAAACTAAATTATACAATTCAAATGGCAGAACAACCAAGAATTATTTATACCAAAACAGATGAAGCTCCTTTTCTAGCTACTCATTCTTTACTTCCAATTATAGAATCTTTCACCGCTTCATCAGGTATTAATGTAGAAACCAAAGATATTTCACTTGCAGGAAGAATTTTGGCCGTTTTTCCTGAAATATTAACCGATGAGCAAAAAGTAGCAGATGCTCTTGCAGAATTAGGAGAACTGGCCAAAACACCGGAAGCTAACATTATCAAATTACCTAACATTAGTGCTTCTATTCCGCAGTTAAAAGCAGCCATTAAAGAATTACAAGCAAAAGGATATAACTTACCTCACTATCCTGATGAGCCAAAAACAGAGGAAGAAAAAGCAACAAAAGCCAAATACGATAAAGTAAAAGGTAGTGCTGTAAATCCTGTACTTAGAGAAGGAAATTCTGACCGTAGAGCTCCACAGGCCGTTAAAAATTTCGCAAAGAAAAACCCACACCGTATGGGACAATGGAGTTCAGATTCTAAGACTCACGTAGCAACAATGGATGCTGATGATTTTTGTTCCAATGAAAAATCACTTACCATAGAGAAAGAAGGTGATGTAAAAATTCAATTGAAAACAAAAGCCGGTGAAACTAAAGTCTTAAAAGAAAAGACCCATGTACTGGAAGGTGAAGTTATCGATGGAACTTTTATGAGCAAAAAGGCTTTAGTGAAGTTTTTAAAAGAACAAATTGCAGACGCAAAAGATAAAGGTGTTCTTTTCTCTTTACATATGAAAGCAACCATGATGAAGGTTTCAGACCCTATTATCTTTGGTCACGCAGTAAAAGCTTTCTTTGAAGATGTATTTGAAAAATACGGAACCGAACTTAAAGAAGCAGGAGCCGACCCTAATAGTGGTTTAGGTGATGTTTTAAGTGCTATTGAAAAACTTCCTGCAGATAAGAAGAAAGCAATTGAAGCCGATATTCAAAAAGATTTAGAAAACGGTCCTGACATTGCTATGGTGAATTCCCACAAAGGGATTACCAACCTTCACGTACCAAGTGACGTAATTATTGATGCTTCTATGCCGGCAATGATTAGAACTTCAGGTCAAATGTGGAATAAAAACGACGAAACTCAAGATACCAAAGCAGTTATCCCAGATAGTAGTTATGCTCCACTTTACCAAAAAACCATTGAGTTCTGTAAAGAAAACGGTGCTTTTGATCCAACGACCATGGGAACTGTTCCTAATGTTGGTTTAATGGCCCAAAAAGCTGAAGAATATGGTTCGCACGATAAAACATTCGAAATCCCTTCAGATGGAACTGTACAAGTGGTAAATAATGAAGGTAAAGTTCTTATTGAACACGAAGTAGAAGCCGGAGATATTTGGAGGATGTGTCAAGTAAAAGATGCACCTATTCAAGACTGGGTAAAATTAGCTGTGAACCGTGCAAAGGATACTGGTTGGCCAACAGTATTTTGGTTAGACAAAGACAGAGCTCACGATGCTGAACTAATTAAAAAAGTAAATACTTACTTAAAAGACCATGACACGAATGGTTTAGAAATTCATATTATGTCTCCTGCAGAAGCAACTACATTTACTTTAAAAAGAGTAAAAGCTGGAGAAGATACTATTTCTGTAACTGGAAACGTGTTACGTGATTACTTAACCGACCTCTTCCCTATTTTAGAATTAGGAACAAGTGCTAAAATGCTTTCTATTGTTCCATTAATGAATGGTGGTGGTTTATTTGAAACCGGAGCTGGAGGTTCTGCACCAAAACATATTCAACAATTTTTAGAAGAAGGCCACTTACGTTGGGACTCATTAGGTGAATTTTTAGCATTAGCAGTTTCCTTAGAACACTTAGGAAAGAAATACAATAATGAAAAAGCTTTAGTACTTTCTGAAACTTTAAACGATGCCACAGAAAAATTCTTGGATAATAAAAAATCCCCTTCCCGTAAAGTGAATGAATTAGATAACCGTGGTAGTCATTTCTATCTAGCAATGTATTGGGCAGAAGCCTTAGCCGCTCAAGATAAAGATACTGACCTTAAAGCTGAATTTTCTGAAATTGCTAAATCAATGGAAGAAAATGAAGACAAAATCATTTCTGAACTAAATGCAGCTCAAGGAAGCTCTGTAAATATCGATGGTTATTACAAACCAGACGAAGCACTTGTGTATAAAGAAATGAGAGCTAGTGAAACCTTAAATAATATTGTGAATAAATAATCTTATTTAAGGATAACAATCATATATTTTAAAAAAACCGTACAAAATATTGTACGGTTTTTTTATGCTTAAGTAAATGAACAAAATATAAAAATCATTATTTCTATACTCTCAATGTTCTCCTTAAATTAATTAAACTTTAGTCAACAAATTGATAGAGTTTTTATATTTTAATTTAGCTACTTCACAAAAAAAGACAGTTTAAAACCGTCTTTTAAATAAGATATTTTTATCTAATTAACCTTTGGTGTTGGCAGCTGGTGCTGCAGATTGTGTTTTCTTAACCATAATGGCTTGAAGCTCTTGTTGTAATTCACGATCTGCTTGTACCGCGGCAGCAACTTCTTGGTAGCGCTGCATAGTCAAACCATTATCTTGTATAATACCTTCCATTCTAGTTTGTAACTCTGGTTGCATTTTTTGAAGTTCTCCCATAATTTTTTGATGAGATTTTAATTCTGCTTCGGTGGCATCCAGTTCAGTATTAGGATCTGCTTGAGCTTTTTGAATTTCTTGAAAACGTGCTACTTCCAATCCATTGTCCTGAATAAGAGTCATCATTTCTTGCTGTGCATTTCTATTTTCAGTTTGCACAGCTTGATAGGCATCTGCAAATTTATTTAATTCTTTTTCAGAAACATCTGTAGTGGCAGACGTTTGGGCAGACATCCCTACGGTACCTACCATTGCTACAAATAAAAATAAATTGAGTTTTACTGATTTTAACATAATTCTTTTTTAAATTTTACTTTCGTTTTTAATAATAGGAGTCATTATCGTTATTTACTCTTAACTTAATAAACAGATTAAAAAATAAAACTCCTACTTTATCAATTTTCTCAAATGTAATGCCATTAATTGGGAATGCCAAGAATTTAGGCTACCTTAACTTAGATTTACCTTTTTAAAAAGTCTTTTAAATTCTCTAAAACTTTGAGCGACAAACGTTCTTGAGTTTCTTGAGACCACCCGGCACTTTTTTCTGAAATAATGACATTTGATCGTTTTTTGAAGGTTGAAGGGAGAGAATTTGTGGCATCTCCATCAAAAATTGCATAATTATTACTCAACTCTAACCAATTTTCAAAAGATTTTTCTTCAAACGGAAAGCCTAATGAGGTATTGATTAAAATTTTATCCTCACCAAATTGTTTAAATTCTTTCTCATTTAAAATTTCTGTATTCTTTGGAAGATGAATAGAGATTATTTCGCAAGTTTTTAATAAATTCTGTAATTCTAAATATTGAAGTTTTTCATGTTCTAATTCTTTTTTACGAGTTCTACTGAAATAAAAAACCTCTACATTTAAAGCTTCTAAAGCTTTCGCTAAAAGTTGACCGGTCGTCCCTAAACCTATGATCCCAAATTTTCGGCCACTTAATTCTACTGGTTTTTCCTTCCATTGGTGTTTGCCGAAACCGTGTAAAAGCTGAATGACTTCAGAAATTACAAATTCAATTACGCCGGGATCGCCATAATCGAATATTCCGGTGACCTCTATATTTTTTTGCTTAGCATAGTTGACCGCTACATTGGCAGATTCGTCATCAAACAACGAACAAGCCATTCCGATGTATTTTAAATTTTTAGCGGTATCTATTATTTCTTCTGAAATTTCTGTTCGCCAAGAAACGATAATAGCTTCTGCATCTTCTACTCTACTTTTTACTTCTTCTTCGGTAGGTTCGTCGTGATAAACTTCAACCTCATCAGCATAACTTTTCAATTCTTCTAAAGCGAATTTATTCAGCTTCGTTTCATCAACAACGACAATTTTTTTAAGTTTTTCCATAACTGGAAAATAAAAAACCGATGAGGAACAACTCATCGGTTTTGGAAAATTTTAGGTTTAATCTATTCTGAAATAGCACAATTATACTTCGACAAGCTCAGTGTGACATTTTAATTTCAGCTAAAAAAGTATCTGAATGAGATGCTGAAATCAAAGATTCAACGTTAGTTAATCAAGTTCAGCCTGACGTTCTGATTTTAATCTATAAAGGAATATTCCCGTGTTTTCTTTGAGGACGTAACACTTTTTTATGCTCTAACATACTGAAACCTTTTAATAGCTTTCTTCTCGTATCGCGTGGCATTATTACTTCATCGATAAAACCACGTTTAGCAGCTTCAAACGGAGTAGCAAACAATTCAGCATATTCAGCTTCCTTTTCTGCTAATTTTGCTTCACTATCATCGGCTTCACTAATTTCTTTTCTAAAAATAATTTCGCTGGCTCCTTTAGCTCCCATGACCGCAATTTCTGCACTTGGCCACGCAAAGTTTAAATCGGCACCAATGTGTTTTGAGTTCATCACATCATAAGCACCACCATAAGCTTTACGGGTAATTACAGTAACTTTTGGTACGGTTGCTTCACTTAACGCATAGAGTAATTTTGCTCCGTGAAGAATAATTCCGTTCCACTCTTGGTCGGTTCCCGGCAAGAATCCAGGAACATCTACCAATACCAATAACGGAATATTAAAACAATCGCAAAAACGTGTAAAACGTGCAGCTTTTTTCGAAGAATCTACATCTAGAACCCCGGCCAAACTCATCGGTTGGTTGGCAACGATGCCAATACTTCTTCCGCCTAAACGAGCGAAACCAACAATAATATTTTCAGCATAATCTTTATGAATTTCAAAGAAAGAATCTTCATCGATAATTCCGTTAATTACCTCGTGCATATCGTAAGGTTTATTGGAACTATCTGGAATTAATTCATCTAATTTCGGGCGAAGCTCATCGCCTAACTCATAAGGTAATTTTTCTGGCGCTTGCTGATTGTTTTGCGGCATATAGCCTATCATTTTTTTAATATCTTCTAAACAAGCAATATCGTTAATGGCAACGCGATGCGTAACTCCAGATTTGGTGGAATGTGTGCTTGCACCACCTAATTCTTCTGAAGTTACTTCTTCATTTGTTACCGTTTTCACGACGTTTGGACCGGTTACGAACATATAACTCGTGTCTTGTACCATTAACGTAAAATCGGTCATTGCCGGAGAATAAACAGCTCCACCGGCACAAGGACCCATAATGGCTGAAATCTGCGGAATAACTCCTGAAGATTTTACATTTCGATGAAAAATATCGGCATAACCTCCTAAAGATCGAACACCTTCTTGAATTCTCGCTCCACCAGAATCGTTTAAACCGATCATTGGAGCGCCAACTTTCACTGCTAAATCCATTACTTTACAGATTTTTTCTGCGTGCGTTTCTGAAAGTGAACCACCGAAAACCGTAAAATCCTGAGCGAAAACGTAGACTAATCTTCCGTTAATGGTTCCGTAGCCGGTGATAACTCCATCTCCATAAATTTTTTGTTTGTCCATTCCGAATTCTGTAGTTCGGTGGGTAACTAGAATCCCGATTTCTTCAAAAGAACCTTCATCTAACAAATAATCTACCCGTTCTCTAGCGGTTAATTTTTTCTTTTCGTGTTGTTTGGCAATTCGCTTCTCGCCACCACCTAAATGGGCGTTTTTGATTTTTTCTTGAAGCTGATCTATATTTTTTTGACTCATTTAATTTTTGTTTTTTGAACAGAATATTTCAGTTTTGATTACCTCTTGATTAGGCTCGAAATGAAAATTGCATTATTCTGTAATGGGTAAACGTAATTGTTGCTGATCTTTTAAATATTGTCTTAATGCTATGATTGCTGCCAATTTTGATTCTTCTTCTGTTTTGGCGTGAAGCTTTTCAGCGGAATAATATTTCTTTACAAAATGCGTATCGAAATTACCGCTGCGGAAGGCTTCGTGCTCACAAACAAATTTCCCAAAAGGCAAGGTGGTTGAAACTCCTTCAATTTGATAAGCATTGATCGCTTCAATCATTAATTGAATGGCTTCTTCCCTACTCTTACCGTACGTTACCAATTTTGCCAACATCGGATCGTAATAAATCGGTACATCCATTCCTTCTTCAAAACCATTATCGAGACGAATATTTTTACCCTCAGGAATTACATATTTTTCTAAATTCCCAACGCTTGGTAAGAAATCGTCTAACGGATCTTCCGCATAAACCCTTAATTCTAAGGCGTGACCAGTTATGTTTAGATCTTCTTGTGTAAAACTTAAAGCTTCGCCACGAGCAACTTTAATTTGCTCTTCTACTAAATCTATTCCTGTAATTAATTCGGTTACCGGATGTTCTACTTGCAAACGCGTATTCATTTCTAAGAAATAAAAATTTCTACGTTCATCAAACAAAAACTCTACGGTTCCCGCGCCCACATAATCGCAAGCTTTAGCAACACGAACAGCAGCTTCTCCCATTTCTTTACGTAAAGCTTCATCTAACACCACCGACGGAGCTTCTTCCACCACTTTTTGGTGACGACGTTGCACGCTACATTCTCTTTCAAATAAATGAACGGTATTACCGTGTTCATCGGCTAACACCTGAATTTCAATATGGCGTGGTGAAGCCACATATTTTTCTATAAAAACAGAACCATCACCGAAAGCAGATTCTGCTTCGCTAATGGCACGTTTCATTTGTTCTTCTAACACCTCTTCACTTTCAACAACACGCATTCCTTTACCACCACCACCGGCAGAAGCTTTGATAAGAATAGGAAAACCAATTTCTTTAGCGATTTTCTTGGCTTTTTCGGTATCGGTAATGGCTTCATCTATACCGGGAACCATAGGAATGTCGTAAGCTTTCACCGCATCTTTTGCTGCGAGCTTGCTTCCCATAATTTCGATGGCGTGAGGTTTTGGACCTATAAATTTAATACCGCTATCGGTTACCGCTTTTGCAAATTGTGCATTTTCACTTAAAAATCCGTAACCGGGATGAATCCCATCTACATCAAGTTTTTTTGCGGTTTCTATAATTTTATCGCCTAGTAAATACGATTGGTTTGAAGGAGCTTCTCCTATACAAACGGCTTCGTCTGCAAATTTTACGTGCGGCGCATTTCTATCTGCTGTTGAATAGATCGCTACGGTTTTGATGCCCATTTTTTGAGCAGACTTCATCACCCGTAAAGCAATTTCTCCTCGATTGGCAACTAATATTTTTTTCATTGGTAATTGTAGTTTTTCTTCTCTTTCATCTTGAAATTTTTTCAACCTAAATACTTAGGATGAACTTCCAAAGCAACACTTCGACAAGCTTAGTGTGACGCTCTGAGATTATGAAAGAGTTATTATTCCATTTCAATTAAAAGTTGATTTTTCTCTACGGTTTGTCCTTTTTCGACACTTATCGATTTGATGACCGCATCTCTTGGCGCAGTTAAGGCATTTTCCATTTTCATGGCTTCTAATACTAAAAGGTAATCACCTTCTTTCACCTCATCTCCTTCTTTTACATTAACTTCAAGAATTAAACCGGGCATCGGCGCTTTAATATCGTTTACCATTTGAGCATTACCCAAAGACAATCCCATTTCTTCGATAAGCAAATCGAGCTCGTTAGCAATATCGACTTCGTACGAATTTGAATTGATCTTAACGGTATACTTTCTATTTAGAAAATCGCTTTGTACAACTTCTGCTTTGAAAGATTTATTTTCTTTTAATACGTGGTAACGTTGGTGAGAAAGTGGTTGAGCATCGAGGTTTTGAATTTCGTCTAGCTTAAATTCTAACTCAACATCACTATTTACTTTTACTTTATAATTTTTATCCATATTGATAAATAAATAGACTTATTTTTGATGATTTGTAAATATATAAAATTATAGGTGTATATTTTTTGAGAATACAATTAAAAATTTTTCTAAAATTTTGAGTCCAAATACAGGCTAAAAAAAAAATCTCAAAGCTATATAAACCTTGAGATTTCTTTTTGAAATTAAATACAATATTAATAGATTATTCATCAGAGACTTTTACAACCATTTTCCCTTGATTTTTACCCGAAAACAAATCTATAAAAGCTTGTGGTACATTTTTAAAACCTTCTTGAATGGTTTCTTCATAATTAAGTTTACCTTCTTGAAGCCATTGAGCTAATTTTTTTGATCCTTCTTGAAATCTGTCACCAAAATCGTTTTGTACCGTAAAGCCCTGCATTTTAACGCTTTTCTTAATTAAAACACCTTCGACTCTTGGTCCTTTTGGCATTTCTTTTTTATTATATTGTGAGATCGCTCCGCAATTTATCACTCTACCATTTCTATTAATATTTTGTAAAGTAGCGTCTAAAATTTCTCCACCAACATTATCAAAATATACATCTACCCCGTTTGGAGCAGCGCTAGAAATAGCTTTTTCCATATTTTCGGTAGTTTTGTAATTAATACCTTCATCAAAATTAAATTTATCTTTAATTAATTCAATTTTTTCATCAGAGCCAGCAATTCCAATAGTTTTACAACCATAAATTTTGGCAATTTGACCAACAGCACTCCCTACAGATCCAGCTGCACCAGAAACTAAAACTGTTTCACCTTCTTTAGGCTCACCAATTTCTGTAAGTCCAAAATATGCGGTTAATCCTGTCATACCTAAAATTCCTAAATATGCAGATAATTTGGCTTGATTAGGATCTACCTTTTTTAAATTATCTCCCTTAGCAATTTGATATTCTTTCCAAGCCAAATGACCCAATACATAGTCGCCTTCGTTAAAATCTTTATTTTCTGATTTTTCAACTTTAGCTATAATGGCAGAAGAAATAGGCTCATTAATTTGAAAAGGATCAATATACGATTCTTCATCTCGCATTCTTCCCCTCAAGTAAGGATCTACAGAAATATAAATAGATTTTAAAAGAACTTCACCCTTAGATAATGAGGCAACTTCTTCTTCTTTAAATTCGAAATTAGAAATTTCTGGAGTTGCCTTTGGGCGTTCTTTAAGTAAAATAGTTTGAGTTTTCATTTTTTATTTTAAAATTAAAGAAATGAAAACTCAATGTACGTTAAGACATTAATAAAAGCTTTGTAAAATTTATTAATTCTAATGCGGTAATTTCTTCCGAAGTAAACCGTATAGAAAAGTTCCTAAAATAGCTCCGGCAATAACAATTAAAATTGAAATATAGCCGACTCCGGCTAACGTGTACATTGGTCCCGGACAAGCGCCTGCTAAGCCCCAACCTAAACCAAAAATAATTCCGCCGAAAAGGTATCTTGAAATTCCTTTTTCTTTTGGAGTTAAAGAAAGATCTGTTCCATCGATGGCTTTATAGTTTTTCTTTTTTAGAAATTGAACACCGATCATACCAATAGCAACGGCAGAACCCATAATGCCATACATATGGAAACTGGCAAAGTTGAACATCTCATATATTCTGAACCACGAAGCAGCTTCAGATTTGTACATAATGATCCCGAAAATCGTTCCGAGAAATAAATAAAGTATTGTTTTCATGTTGAATAATATTGTGATTTGATGCTGATCACACTTCGACAAGCTCAGTGTGACATTGCAGCATTTTTCATTTAAATGTTTAAAAAATTAACGGGTAAAATAAATGTACCATTACTAAGCCACCGATAAAGAAACCGACAATCGCAATTAACGATGGTAATTGTAAATTGCTCAATCCAGAAATACCGTGACCAGAAGTACAACCACCGGCGTATCTTGCACCGAAACCAACTAATAAACCACCACCTAATAAAATGAGTAGATTTTTGAGGTTTAGATTTTCTGAAGCAAAAATCTCTGTGGGTAAATAAGCTTCTCCTGCGCTGTTAATTCCATATTCTTGTAACTTCGGAAGTAAACTTTCGTTAATTTGCACTGTATTATCTGAAAGGTAATTAGCGGCAATAAAACCACCAATTGCTGCACCGATCATAATCGTTAAATTCCAACGTTGAGCCTTCCAATCGAAATTGAAAAAGTCGGCCACTTTGCCTCCACCACCGATCGAACATAGCGATCTTAGGTTAGAAGACATTCCAAATTGTTTCCCGATAATTAAGAGCGATAACATAAAAATCGCAATTGCGGGTCCGCCGATATACCACGGCCAAGGTTCTAAAATCCAATTCATAGTCATAAAATTTTATACAAATATGCTTGATAAGTATGAACAAATCTGTAACTCAAGTTACTTAATACTTTTTTAGTAAAAGTTGTTAAGCTTATTCAAATTCACAATTCGTTAATAGTCAAAAGTTTATTCATCTATTAATTTAGCCATAGAAACCAATAAAAATTATTAATGATGAGAAAATGGATAATTTTAGGGATTATAACCCTAACCGCTGCTTTTGTTGGTCAAGCCCAAGAAAATTTAGATAAATTACCTGCAAAAGCTTTAGAAATTGTAAAAGTGAATTACGCCGATAACGAAATTGATAAGGTAAATGCCGATGAAGATAGCTATCAGGTAAAATTTAAAAACGGAACCAAAATCGATTTTAATGAAAATGGAGAAGCGACTCAAATTTCTGGTGATGAAAAAGTACCTTACGCGCTAATCCCTACTAAGATGAAATACTTTTTAGAAAATAGATATGGTGAGGATTATGTTACCGATTGGAAAATGGATGATGACGGTCATCAAATTGAAATGAAAAGCGGTGCTGAACTTGTTTTTGATCTCGACGGAAACTTTTTGAAAAATAAAAATATATAATACTTAACCTGCTTTATATCGAAAAAGCCAAGCAAAATAAATTGCTTGGCTTTTTCTTTTTATACAAAGGGTAAATTTGAATTTTCTATTACATAAAATCTTTAATTGCATCGCTAAGATCGAGAACGCTCACCTTATCTATCTCACGATCTAAAATGCTGCTTCCGGCAGCACTTCTGTAACCGGCAGCACAATGCACTACGATTGGTTTATCGGTAGGAACTTCGTTTGCTCTCTCTCTCAATTCGTGTAACGGAATGTTGATAGAACTTTTAAAAGGTTTATTTTCTTCAACCTCAGGTTCGTTTCTAATATCTACGATGGTGTAGTTTTCCTGATTATTTTTAAATTCTTCCACATCTACTTTTTCAGAAGAACTTAAATCTCCGGCTAGAGTAATTACTGCTTTTAATTGCTTTTCATAACCGATTTTAGCCATTCTCGCTAAAGCAGTCTCTATCATTTCTACAGAAGGAACTACTAAATAAAAAGCTTCTTCCGGTTGTACGATTGCACCTAACCAGGTTTCTAATTTTTGCGGTTCACGAATCCCTTGAATATTAAAACTTCCCTTTAAATGATTCGCTTTAAAATCTTCTTCAGCTCTAATATCGACAATTACCGCGCCTGATTCCACTTCATTTACATTCAGTAAAACAGGGACTTCTCCGATACTTTTTAAATAATTATCCGGTCCTTTTTTATTGGTATCTACATCGAAACCAAAGTAATGCGGAATCATAGGTTGATCTTTTAAGATCTCTTCTACAAACTCTTCTTCGGTTTGTTCTTTAAACGCCCAATTGCCCATTCGCTCATTCCCTAGGGTTGAAGATGAAGCATCACTCATATTTTTCCCGCAAAGCGATCCAGCTCCGTGTGCTGGATAAACCAAGGTTTCATCGGGTAAATGCGTGAATTTATCTTTGATGGTATGGTACATTTGCTTGGCCAACTCTTCGCGCTTGGCTTGCATATTTCCTGCTTTTTCACGTAAATCTGGGCGACCAACATTCCCAATGAACAAAGTATCACCGGTAAACATTGCTTTATCGTTACCTTCTTCAGCTAAAACTGTAATACTATCTGGGGAATGCCCAGGAGAATTAATGGCAGAAAATTTTATACTTCCTAACATAAAACTATCGCCGTCATCAAAAGTTTGGTGAGGATAATCGGCACCTAACAATTCACTAACATAAATCGTTGCACCGGTTTCTTTATGAATTTGGTAATGACTACTAATAAAATCTGCGTGCGGATGCGTCTCAAAAACTGCTACAATTTTAGCATTGTTTTCTTCAGCAAATTGATAATACGGCATCGGGTTTCTTGCAGGATCTACCACTGCCATTTTTCCTTCGGAAACGATCGCATAGCTGTAATGCGCTAAAGCTTTATCGTTAAATTGTTTTATATTCATCTCTAAAGATTTTATATTTTACTTCTGTGTTGTTTTTTGTTGATGCTGAAACGGATACATCAACTGTTCTTGAAAGCTTTTCGGGAAATTTTCGTCTCCTTCAAAGCCTAATTCTATATTTTTTCCGTTTTCGGGAATATAAGCCGTTCCGAACAAATAATCCCAAATACTTAAACTTAATCCGTAATTCATTCCGTAAGGTCGGTCTTTTGGCAATTCTTTTGAATGATGCCAAATGTGCATTTTCGGATTGTTGAGAATATAACCTAACCAACCGTAACTCCACCCCAAATTGGCGTGATTTAAGTGCCCGATAAAAACTGAGAACATATGCACGACAAAAAATTGCTCGATACCAAAACCGATCATCGCCAACGGAATATATTGTACAGTTTTATACACAATAGTTTCCATAAAATGAAAGCGAAACTGTGCGGCAAAACCCATTTGTTTTACGCTGTGATGTACTTTATGAAACTTCCACAGCCAAGGTTGTTTGTGTAATTGCCGGTGAACATTCCATTGAATAAAATCTGCCACCACGAACATAATTAGCAATTGCGCCCAAACGGGAAAATTCTGCACTTCGATCGCTACAATATTTTCGATACCGAAGAGCGATAGAAAATCGTTAAATAATTCTACCCCAACATTTGAGATCGCATTATAACCTACTAAAGAAAATAGGAAAAAATTAAACAGAATATAAAAACTATCTAACCAAAAGCCTTTTCTAAAAATAGGCTGATTTTTTCGCCACGGAATAAATATCTCTAACGCCCAAACCAATAACGATAAACCTATTAGCCAGTAGAAATAGTTTGTCCACGACGGATTGGTTATTTCACTTACTAAATAGTTGAAATAACCGGTAAACGAATCGCTTATTATTTTTAAATATTTCTCTAACATTTTGCTATCAATCGGTAACAAAAATACACATTATCTTCACTTTTATAAGTAACCCGGGTTACATTGAAAATTTCTTGTGATTTCAACTTAAAAATCAAAGCTTCTTTTTTGCGAACATTCTTACTACAGAACCTTTGCCTACGTGCTTTTCACCTTCATTTAGGCTGGTTTCTACTTCTTGAAGTTCTATGAAATTATAATTGTTGAAACACTCTTTAAATTCTTCCACAGAAAATAAAAGCTCCGCGTTTTTAGGTCCGCCAATTTTGGGATATTTTTTTTGATAATTAGGATGATTTTGACCAAAACCTTCAGCAATTAAATATCCGTCAGTTTTTAAAAGTCGATCGATCTTTTTGAAATAAGACGCTCTTTTAGATTTTTCAACGTGAGCATAAATTAAGGCTATCGCATCGAAAGAATTTTCCTTATAAGGAATTTCAAGAAAATCTTGTGTGGAATAATTAATTTCCACTTTTGACTGTTCAGCATATTGAAGTGCTTTTTCTTTTGCTATATTGCTAATATCGAAAGCTTCAACTTGCCAATTATTTTTAGCCGCAAAAACAGCGTTTCTCCCCTCGCCTTCGGCAACGAATAAAATTTTACCGGAAGGTAATTCTTTCAACTTTTCAGCTAAATAGACATTCGGAGATTTTCCGTAGATATATTCTTTGGTATTAAATTTTTCGTTCCAAAATTCTTTCATCTTACATCATCATTTCTTTATAAAAAATATAGATTCCCATCACTAACACCAACCAACCGAAAGCTTTTTTAAGTTTAGCACCATCGATAAATTTATTTAGGTAAATCCCTATAAAAATTCCGACGATAGCAAATGCTGAAAAAGAAAGTAGAAAAGTCCAATCGATCTCGATTTGCAAAGCATCGCCTAAAAAACCAATCAACGAATTAAGTGCAATGATGAATAAAGAAGTTGCTGCCGCTTTTTTAATAGGAAGTTTTGCCAGAAATATTAAAATTGGGACAATAATAAAACCACCACCGGCGCCAACTAAACCAGTGACGATTCCGGTAAAAACGCCCAATAAAATCAAGCTGAAATAATTTGTTGTTTTGGGTTTGTCTGTTCCGGTTTCTATAACTTTCTTCTTTTTATCTAAAATCATCGAAAAAGAAGCGGCTAACATTAGTATGGCGAAAAACACCATAATGGCAACATCTTTGGTAAATAATATGGATTGATTTTGAAAAATGACTTCAGGAATGGCGGGAATAATGAATTTTCTAGTTGAAAATACCGCAACTACCGCCGGAATGGCAAAAATGAGCGAAGTTCCAAAACTAACTAAACCTTTCTGCAGGTTTTTAATGGCGCCGAACATCGAGGAAATACCGACTACAAATAATGAATAACCGGTAGCCAACACCGGATCGATCCCTAATAAATATACAAATACCGGAACAGTTAAAATGGAACCACCGCCGCCGGTAAGCCCTAAAACAATCCCGATAATTAATGCTACTATAAAACCTAAAACGCTAATTAACATTTGCTATTTTTTCAATTCTGCCAACAAAACTATAGAAAAGAAAAGTTAGTCAGCGTAATAAATGTTACACAGCTATTAATTTAATGGAGTTTCGATGTAATTCTATCGCATTTTGGTTTTCTAACTTTTTGAGCAATCGTGAAATAACCACCCGAGAAGAGTTTAGATCTTGGGCAATTTCTTGATGGGTAATTTCAATTAAATTACTTTTAAAAAATTTCTTTTTATGTTGAAGGTATTTCAGTAATCTATCATCTAGCTTAGAAAATGCAATACTATCGATAGATTGAAGCACTTCCATTAATCGATGATGATAACTATCGAACACAAAATTTCGCCAACTTTTGTATTTGGAAGACCACTCTTCCATTTTTTGTACAGGAATCATTAATAATGTAGCATCGGTTTCTGCGACAGCCTTAATTTCACTTTTTTTGTTGCCTATACAGCAAGCTAAAGTCATGGCGCAAGTATCGCCTTTTTCTAAAAAGTACAGTAAGAGCTCGTCGCCATTTTCATCTTCTCTTAAAATTTTAATAGCTCCAGTTAAAATTAGCGGCATCGACCTGATGTAATCGCCTACTTTTATAAGCTCTTCACCCGTCTTTACTTCTTTAAAAATAGCGACTTTATCAATCTCTTCTATTAATTCGGGTTGAAATTGACCACCGTAATTTTGTTGAAGTTCTACTAAATTCATGAATTAGGAAATTTACTTTTCTACTTGTGCAACTTCTTCCGAAGATACCATTTTTTCTTGTTTGTTTCCCCACATATTCATCGCGTAATTCAACACATCGGCTACTTCTTGGTCTGATAATCCCATTGGTGTCATTATGTTTTCGTAAGCTTGGCCATTAACTGTTATCTCTCCGCTTAACCCATATTTTACTGCGTGAATGCTTTCGGTTCTCTTTTTAGTTAACCAATCTGATTTTCGAAGTGGTGGATAAATTTTCGGAATTCCCTTTCCTGTGGGCAAATGGCACTGTGCACAATTTTTAGTATAGACAGATTTACCTCTAGTTATACTTTTTTGAAGCGGAGTTTTTTCTACAATTTCTTTTTGAGTTTTCTTTCGAGTAGTTGAATTGGATGATTTTTCATTTTTACATGAATAAAAAACGAAGATCAATAAAATATATAGTATTCGAAACATTTTTTCAGCAAAAATAAGGTTAAAAGTGAAAACCGAAAAGTATTTTTCACGTATATATAATTGAGCTGTTAAAATTTGGCAAAATTATTGCTCTTTAATTAGTATATTGCAAAAATTAATCAAAATCCATCAATGAAAAATTTTACACTACTATTTTTTTTAATAAGCATTTCTGCTTTATCACAACAACAGATAAAAAAAGATATTGAGACCTATCATCAAAATGGTTATACTTTTCCTTCTTATGATATATTGCAAGATACCGATCGTAGCACTGAAAGGTTAAAATCTGATGTAAAGAATGCTTCAATTTTTGAAGTTAATAAAGGTACACTAAAAGAAATTTATCAAACTCAACCCCTTTTAATTAAATTTTCATTTCCATTTAAAGGTGAGATGGTTAACATTGAATTATATAGAAAAAACCCCTTGGAAGATAGTTTCAGTGCATTCACTCAGGATGAAGAAAAACTACCTATTAAATCTGGTGTACATTATAGAGGAGTCATTGCAAACTCCTCAAGATCTGTAGCGTCCTTCAGTTTTTATAATAATAGTTTATATGGAGTAGCTTCCTCAATAGAATTAGGAAATATAAACATAGGGAAAATTAAGGATAATGATGACTATATTATCTACGCCGAACAAGACTTAATGGAAACAAATCCTTTTGAGTGTCGTTACGAGGAAATGACTGAAAATATGCAGCAAACCATCGAACAGGGAGTATCGTCAACAAAATCTAATTTAACAACAACCAATTGTGTTAGAATCTATTACGAAGTAGCTTACGAACCTTATCTTCAGAATAATTCAGATGTTTCCCAGACGGTTAATTGGGTGACAGCTATACATAATAACATATCTACCCTATATGCTAATGATGGTATTAATATTGCTTTAAGTGAGGTAATGGTTTGGACAGAGCCAGATCCTTATGTCTATGATTTTTCAAATAACTTAATGTTATTTAGTAATACTAGAAATTATTTTAATGGAGATTTAGCTCACTTAATCAATCAACCTACAACCACTAGTGTTGCTTATCTTAATACCTTATGCGAAAACAATAACTATGCCTATTCTGCTGTAGAACAATATTACAACCAAGTACCTACCTACTCTTGGACAATTGGGGCTTCTACCCATGAGATGGGACATTCGTTTAGCTCACCTCATACTCATCAATGTCTCTGGAACGGCGATAATACACCTATTGATGGATGTGGTACTTTAGCTGGAGTTAATGAACGGTTTACTAATTGTTCAACTGGACCTATACCACAAAATGGAGGAACTATCATGAGTTATTGTCATTTAAATAGTGTTGGAGTTAATTTATCTTTAGGTTTTGGACCTCAACCTTCCCAACTAATAAGAAATACAATTGATAGTAAGAATTGCTTAGGTACTGATTGTATTAATTCTTGCTTTATGTCTATACAAGACATCACCTTCCTAAGTGACGGATCTAATTCTATAGAAATGGAGATAGTAGATAACTATTCAACTGAATGGTATTATTTATTTTATGAATTTGGTCTCCAAGGAGGCTCTTGGAATTATTCATTTAGTCCATTTATAGATTTTCAAAATTTAACTCCAAATACTTATTATGAAGTAACTGTAGCCAATTCATGTACGAATATTAATGATATTGGAGGCTATTATAGTTCTCTATTTCTTTCAGATTGGGATTATTGCCAAGGAGGTAATTTTACAGACACAGGAGGACCAAATAGAGATTACGGTGATGAACAAACACTTATTAAAACTTTCTATCCTGATTCGACCGGAGAAGTGATAGAATTAGAATTTTTGGCTTTCCATTTAGAAGAAGATTATGACTTCATGAGTGTTTATGATGGTACTTCTATCGATGCTCCTTTATTTTCCGGTGGAAATAATCTAACAGGAGATTTATCTGGCAGTTTACCAACTTTTAAAGCTACCAACCCTGATGGAGCAATTACAGTAAAATTCACTTCAGATATGTATAGTCATGAAGCTGGATGGGATGCCGAAATTTCTTGTGTTTCTGCAAATTTAACAGCAAACAATTTTGATAAAAAGGATATTAAAATTTATCCTAATCCTGCTCAATCTAATTTTACTATTAGCAGTGATCAAGAAATTAATAACGTAACTATTTATGATATTGCCGGTAGAAAGGTGATAGAAAGAAAAAGTATTAACGATCTTAATACAACTATCAATATTGAAACTTTAAGTAACGGAGCTTACTTTGTGAACATTAACTCACAAAATACAACTCAAACATTTAAAGTGATCAAGAATTAAGAAAAAAGATTAATATCTTTAAATTAAAAAGCCTGAAGATTATTTCTTCAGGCTTTTTCTTTTTTTTCTTATTCCTATCTCAAGTATCCTTAACCTCAACTTTACAATGGCAAACCAACTTTAGATAAAATATATTAATTAAAAATTTTATATTTAAGTTTTAGATAAATACGATTGTATTAATTTGCTTATTCTGCAAAATAAGAATTGAATGAATCAAGATGTCCTTTCTCAATATTATAAAGGTGTACTTGGAAGGTTAAACTCTGAAGTACAACTTATTAATAGATTATTTAAACATAATGGATTAAAAGGAGATGGAAATGAATCTGCAATCCGTGACCTAATCAAAAAATTTATACCAAAAAAATATGGAATTGGTTCGGGAATCGTAATTGACAAAAAAGGAAATCAAAGTAGACAATGCGATATAATTATTTATGACAATTACAATTATCCTGAATTATTATCAATGTCAACTGCTAAATTTTATCCTGTTGATATTGTTTATGCAGTAATAGAAGTGAAAACTAGTCTTGATTCAGAAAAAAGCAAAATTGCTATTCAAAATATTGATTCAGTTTTAAAACTAGATTATATCCAAGAGAGATTCAGAGTTTTACCAACAGAACCAATTGGTGAAATAAATATTAATACAACTCTCTTTCAAGACAAACCAACTCAACCACCATTAGGGCTAATTTTTGCATATGAAACTGACACTTACAATTTAAGCACTTTTTTAAATTGGTTTAGTGCAGAGAATAATAAAGAATTTGATAATATACCGAGTCACGTTTGTGCTTTAGATCAAGGATTGCTTGCTTTAAATAGTGGATTGAAAAAGGAATTACCTCTTGTTTTTCCAATAGTTGAAGGTGATATATTTCAAACAACTGAGGATAATCATATTGTAGAAATCAATGGAAAGAAATTCTATAGTTATAAAGACAGTCTTTATCCATACACAAAAGTTGGAGATGAAGATGTTTTAGTTGACCAAGGAAAAACATTATTGAATTTTATTTTAATTCTAACAAGAATGTTGCAAACTAGATTCATTAATCCTAATTTGAATTTAATGGAGCATTACCTAACTGAAGATTTAAAAGTGAAATTCACAATAAATAACGGAAAATTAAACGTAATAAAATAATAAATTGTAAAACAACGGTAGTAATACAATGCGATAATTTAAAAAATCATAACCTAAATAATACACCTCAAGTGTTTCCTTATTTTAAAAACTTAAGCAGTAAAACTTCAAAAACAAAACACAAAAAAACCCCTAAAGCAAGCTTTAGAGGTTTTACTATATAGTAAAGAAATAGCTATAAACTTATTTCTTCTTGAATTTTGCGTATTTGTTTTTAAACTTATCAATACGTCCAGCAGAGTCGATAAGTTTTGTCTTCCCAGTATAAAATGGATGAGAAGTTCTTGAGATCTCTAATTTTACCAATGGATACTCAGTTCCATCAACATCAATAGTTTCTTTTGTATTTACAGTAGACTTTGTAATAAAGACTTCGTCGTTAGACATATCTTTAAAAGCTACAAGTCTATAATTTTCTGGATGGATTCCTTGTTTCATCTTCTTTAGCTTTAAACCTTATAATTTTCGAGGTGCAAATTTATACAAAATAAATTATTTTACAACTATTTACCCTACAAATTTAAGAAAGAATAAAAGTTTTTAAAAATGCTCTGTAACCTTTTTCTATATTTGTGTACTAACTAGCCAAAATAATAAATCTGAACTCATGGAAAATTCCCCTTCTATTAAATCTATAGCTTACACCTACGGTTTAGCATTAGCATTGTATAGTATTTTAATACTTGTAGTTGTTTATGTATTAAATATTGATCCTGAAAGTACCATAAACTATGTAATAAGCACACTTAATATTATTGTTACAGTGGTAATTTTCACTATTGCTTTAAAAACATACAAGAAAAGTAATTCAGGATTCATCAGCTTATCTGAAGCTTTAAAAACAGGAATGGCTGTGGCTGTAATTGCGGGTTTATTATCTGGTATTTATGCTTACATTCATTATTCTTATGTTTTTCCTGAATTTTTAGATATTATGGCAGAACAGCAAAAAATGGGAATGATTGAAACTGGCCAAATGTCTGATGAACAAATTGAGCAATCCATGGAAATGATGAGCATTACCCGAACGCCATTTTTTATGGCAACCATTACACTTTTAATGAATATTTTCTTCGGATTTATAATTTCGCTTATCGTTGGTCTAATCATCAAAAAGAAAAATCCCGCTTTAGAAGGTTAAAATTGAATTGAATGCAGCTATCGATCGTTATCCCACTTCTTAACGAAGAAAAATCTTTACCAGAACTTTACAATTGGATTATTGAAGTAATGCAAGCCAACAACTACTCCTATGAAATTATTTTCATAGACGATGGAAGTAGCGATTATAGTTGGAAAATTATTAAAGAGCTTTCTGAAACCAATCCTTCCGTTAAAGCAATTCATTTTCAAAAAAACTACGGAAAATCCCAAGCATTGCACGCCGGTTTTTTAATGGCAAAAGGAGAAGTAGTGATTACTATGGATGCAGATTTACAAGACAATCCAGAAGAAATCCCTGACTTGTATAACTTAGTTAAAAATGAAAATTACGACTTGGTTTCCGGCTGGAAGCGAAAGCGTTACGATAACATTATCACCAAAAACCTTCCTTCCAAACTTTTCAATCTAGCCGCCAGAAGAGTTTCAGGATTGCAACTTCACGATTTTAATTGCGGTTTAAAAGCATACAGTCAAGAAGTAATCAAACAAATTGATGTCTATGGAGAAATGCACCGGTACATTCCACTATTGGCAAAAAACGCAGGTTTTCATCATATTGCCGAAAAAGAAGTAAAACATCAAGCCAGAAAATATGGCGAAACCAAATTCGGTTCAGAACGTTTTTTACACGGCTTGCTAGATTTAATCACCATTTGGTTCATCTCAAGATTTGGTAAAAACCCCATGCATCTTTTTGGTGGTTTAGGAATCTTAATGTTTTTCTTCGGTTTCATCGCTGCCTTGTACATTGGTATTTCCAAACTTTACCATTTATACCATCACGTCCCTGATATTTTAGTCACCCAAAACCCTTGGTTTTACATTGCTTTAACCGTCATGGTGATGGGTACATTATTATTCTTAGCTGGTTTTATTGCTGAACTTATTTTACGCTCACAACACAAAACCGAACGTTATAAAGTTAGCAAAACCTTAAATCAATAGGCATCCGCTATTTTTTCTTTATTTTTGTAAATACCGACTAACTCAAAAATTACTATGGAAGAAATTTTATCTAAAGCAAAATATTGGCTTTCTGATGTTTTTGATGAAACTACCAGAAAGAATACACAACACTTAATTGAAAACGATAAAAAAGAACTAGAAGATAGTTTTTATAAAGATTTGGCTTTTGGTACCGGCGGAATGCGCGGGATTATGGGCGTAGGCACCAACCGAATTAATAAATATACCTTAGGAAAAAACACGCAGGGAATTTCTAATTACTTAAAAGAAAAGTTCCCAAATCAAGACATAAAAGTAGCTATTGCTTACGATTGCCGAAATAACAGTAAAGAATTGGCACAAATCGTTGCCAATGTTTTCTCGGCTAACGGAATAAAAGTTTTCATCTTTTCAGACCTAAGACCTACACCAGAGCTTAGTTTTGCCGTCAAACACTTAGATTGTCAATGTGGAATTGTGCTGACTGCAAGTCACAATCCACCGGAATATAATGGCTACAAAGTTTATTGGGAAGATGGCGGACAGTTGGTTCCACCGCAGGACAAAGAAATTATCGATATTATAAATGAATTGGAATATAGTGAGATTCAATTTGAAGCTAACGAAGATCTTATAGAATATATCGACCAAGAAGTAGATCAAGCTTTTATTGAAGCTTCTTTGAACAATGTAGATTTTGGTGTTTCTAAAAAAGCAAAAGAAGACTTTAAAATTGTCTTTACCAGTTTACACGGGACTTCCATTACATTAATTCCGCAGGTATTGGAAAAAGCAGGTTTCAAAAATGTTTTTATTGTTGAAGACCAAGCTGAACCCAACGGAAATTTCCCAACCGTAAAATCTCCTAATCCGGAAGAACCCGATGCTTTAAAAATGGCATTAAAACTTGCCGATGAGGAGCAAGCCGATATGGTGATTGGTACCGACCCTGATAGTGACCGGTTAGGGATTGCTGTTAGAGATAATGATGGCGAAATGGTTTTATTAAATGGAAACCAAACCATGATCTTAATGACCGATTTTCTGCTGAAAGAATACAAAGCGAAAAACGGTTTTAATAATGATGAATTTATTGCTTCAACCGTAGTTTCAACACCAATGATGAGCAAATTAGCAGATCATTACGGGGTAGAATGTAAATTGGGATTAACAGGTTTTAAATGGATCGCTAAAATGATTAAAGACTATCCGCAGCAAACTTTTGTAGGCGGAGGTGAAGAAAGTTTTGGTTATATGGTAGGTGATTTTGTTCGTGATAAAGATGCAGTTACTTCCACCCTACTCGCTTGCACGATTGGAGCTCAAGCCAAAAAAAAGGACAGTTCTTTTTATAATGAACTTTTAAAACTTTATGCTGAACACGGTTTATATCAAGAAAAATTAATTTCCTTGGTAAAGAAAGGAATTTCTGGAGCTGAAGAAATTAAAACGATGATGACCAATCTTCGAGAAAACCCTCCAAAAGAATTCAGTAATACCAAAGTGGTTTTATTTGAAGATTATCAAACAAGTAAAGCACTAGATTTCAAAGAAAATTCAACAAAAGAATTAGATTTCCCAAAATCCAATGTATTGATTTTTCATTTGGAAGACGGAACAAAAATTGCAGCAAGACCTAGTGGAACTGAACCTAAAATTAAGTTTTATGTGAGTGTGAATGGTGAATTAGATTCAATAGATAATTATAAAAAAACCAAAGAAGAACTCGAAAATAAAATTGATTCGGTACTTTCGCACTTTGATTTTTAAGTGTCAATGTAAATGAAATACATTAAAAAGATAATTCCTTTTGTACTTCCTTATAAGAAGTACGCTTTTTTAAACATTTTCGCCAATATATTTTACGCGCTATTCAGTACATTATCAATGGTAGCACTTATTCCTATGCTAAAGGTAATGTTTGGCGAAGCAAAACCCGTTGAAGAAACTCCCAAATTTGAAGGTTTAGTTCATTTGGGAGATTTTTTTAACGATTATTCCAACTATTACATCACCACTACTTCCGCAGAAAAAGGTCAAGTTTATACCTTAACCATTCTCGTAGTGATTATTATTAGTTTATTTCTTATCAAAAACCTTTTCAATTATATGGGACTATATTTTATAGCCTATTTAAGAAATGGGGTTTTAAAAGATATACGTGATAAATTATACAAGAAAATAGTAGAACTCCCTATTGCTTTTTATTCAGAAAAAAGAAAAGGAGATATTATTGCGAGGATGACTTCTGATGTACAAGAAGTTCAAAATTCATTTTTAGCTATTTTAGAATTAATCATAAAAGAGCCATTAACCATCATTTTCACAATTATTGGGATGTTGGTCATCAGTCCGCAATTAACCCTATTTGTATTTATTTTTATTCCGGTTTCAGGTTATATTATTTCTTTAATCGGGAAAAAGCTGAAGAAACAATCTGACAAAGTGCAACGTGAAAATGGTCATATTTTATCTATTTTAGAAGAAACACTTTCCGGTTTAAAAATTATAAAAGCTTTTAATTCTGAAGAAAGGTTCACCGGTTTTTTTCAGCAATCTACTCAACGTCATTTTAAATTCTCTAACGATTTAATGCATCGTAAAAATTTAGCTTCACCGGTAAGTGAATTTTTAGGAATTATTGTCATTGCCATTTTACTTTGGTATGGCGGAAGAATGGTGATTTTAGAAGGTTCTTTAAATGGAGCTTCATTTATAGCCTATATGGGATTGGCCTACAATATTCTTACTCCGGCAAAATCAATAAGTAAAGCTTCTTACGGAGTCAAAAAAGGAAATGCTGCTGCAGAACGGGTATTAAGTGTTTTAGAAACCAAAAACCCTATTCGGGATAAAGAAAACGCTATTCAAAAAGATACTTTTCAAAACGGTATTTCAATTAATAATATCTCCTTCAGCTATGAAGATTACGATGTGCTAAAGAATTTCAATATTGAAGTCCCCAAAGGAAAAACCATCGCCTTGGTAGGCCAATCTGGAAGCGGAAAATCTACCATTGCCAATTTAGTAACCCGTTTTTACGATATTGAACGCGGTGAAATTTTAATTGATGGCACCAATATTAAAGACATCAGCAAAAAAAGCCTTCGTAATTTAATGGGAATGGTAACCCAAGATGCTATTTTGTTTAATGAAACTATTAAAAATAATATTCTCATTGCCAAAGAAGATGCGACAGACGAAGAAATCATCGAAGCCCTAAAAATTGCCAATGCGTGGGAATTTGTTTCAGAATTACCAAAAGGCATCGAAACTAACATTGGCGATAGTGGTAACAAGTTAAGTGGTGGACAAAAACAGCGACTTTCCATTGCTAGAGCGGTATTAAAGAATCCGCCGATCATGATTTTAGATGAAGCCACCTCTGCCCTTGATACCGAAAGTGAAAAACTAGTGCAAAAAGCACTGGAAAACATGATGAAAAACAGAACTTCCATCGTGATTGCACACCGACTTTCTACCATTCAAAATGCAGATAATATTATCGTGATGCAACGTGGTGAAATAGTTGAACAAGGGAAACATAACGAATTGCTTGCCTTAAACGGAACCTACAAGAATTTAGTAGAAATGCAGTCTTTTGAGTAGCTGCAAACAAAAATGAAATGGCTACCCAACAAGAAGAAGATAAAATTGTTGAACAACTTCAAAATGGAGAACGCAAAGAAGAAGCTTTCTCCCGTTTGGCAGCACTTTATAAAGAAAGATTGTATTGGCACATTAGGCACATCGTAAAAAACCACGAAGACGCCAATGATGTTTTACAAAATACATTCATCAAAATTTTTAGGTATATCAAGAACTTTAAGGGCGATAGTAAATTGTACAGTTGGATGTACCGCATTGCCACGAACGAAAGCATTACATTTATTAATAAAAAAGCAAAACGATTGCAACTTTCCAGTCAAGAAATGCAAGATTACTTGGTAGATAATCTGGAAAGTGACGTTTATTTTGAAGGAGATAAAATTCAGTTAGCTTTACATAAAGCCTTGTCAACGCTACCAGAAAAGCAGCGACAAGTTTTTAATATGAAATATTTTCAGGATTTAAAATATAAAGAGATTGCTGAAATTTTAGAAGTTTCTGAAGGAGCTTGTAAATCTAATTATCACCATGCAAGCAAAAAAATTGAAGAATACTTAAAACAGGGTTAAACCTTTTGTTGAAAATGAAGTCTTAAAAACACATGAAAGAGAAAAAGAACATACCAAAAAATTCCGGTTTTAAAGTCCCAGACAATTATTTTGAGGACTTCAAGGTCGATTTTTCTCAGACTGAAAAAAATTCAGCATTCAACAAAATTGAAACTTCAGGTTACAAAACGCCAACCAATTATTTTGAAAATTTTAAAGTTGATCTACCTAAAGAAGAAAATACTTCAAAAGTAATTCAACTTCATACCAGGCAAATCATTACAGCAGTTGCCAGCATTGCCGCAATCGCCATATTTATCCTATTAATTTACAAAAACCCTGTTCAGTCATTTTCATCTGAAGAAATTAGTTCATTAGCCATCGAAGACTATTTAGAACAAAACGAATTTGATTTTGAAAATGAATTAGATTTCAATAATAATATTCAGGCACAACTAAATACGGTTGACAATGAAGCTATTTTAGAGTACCTTAGTAATAATTCTGATGTAACTTCGCTTCTCAACGACGAATAAGTTATGATTAAATATATTTTTTACCTCACCATTTTCATTTTTACCTGTCAGACTTTTGCGCAGGACGAGGAAGATGAAAAAATTGAATCTCTAAAAACGGCTTTCATTACTGATGCTTTATCACTTAGCAAAGAAGAAGCCCAAACATTTTGGCCTATCTATAACCATTACGAAAAGAAAAAAGATAGTCTTTATGAAGATAAATGGTGCCAAGTGAAAAACGGATTAAACACCATAGAGAATTTAGAAGAAGAAAAAGCTGAAGAGTTGTTAGCTACTTATCTTCAAATGAAAGAAGAACGATTTAAATTACGTAAAAGTTTTATTGAAGAATTAGAAAAACTAATGTCGGCCAAGAAAATTTTAATGCTGAAAAAAGCCGAGCACGATTTTCATAAGATGTTGTTAGAAAAATATAAGAAGTAATTTTACTCACCGGTATTTTCCATAAAGGTAAGTTTAGAAATCCTGTTTTTTCCAGCTGCGTAAGCTACAAACTCATTAATAAAAGCTATCGTATAAAAAGGTTCGTCGCTTAAGTTTTTCCAGGTTTCACCATAATCCGCACTATAAGAAATACCTTTATAACCCACTGCAACTATTTCCTTTCCTCCGGTATTTGGCACAAATTTCACACAACTCCTATATCCTGGATTTTTATTTTTTGCAACCACATTCCAAGTTTCACCACCATCGGTAGTAACTATTTTATTGTTGAAATCATAGTCAGGATTGGTATAATCACCGCCAATAATCATTCCAAGGTTTTGGTCGTAAAAATCAACGCTGTAAGCTCCCGTAGTCGATTTTCCTGAAGTTATCGGCAAGTCAAAAACCTTCCAAGTTTTTCCTTTATCCTTTGATTTGTATATTCTAGATTTTTCACCACCAGAGATAAACCAAGCATTTTCCCCAACAATCGAAATATTAGAATTACTGGCAGCAAAAGCCGCTTCGCCTTTCAATGCTTTCGGTAAGTTATCACAACTAACTTTCTGCCAGGTTTCTCCGCCATCTCGGGTAATAATTACCGACATACATCCATCGGTTGGGTCACCAATGGCAATTCCATCGGTATCATTCCAAAACGTCATCGCATCATAGAAAACCTTTTCTCCTTCTTCTTGATAAACTAATTTACGTTTCCCAAAATAATTGACTTTATATAACAACGCAGGATTTCCTGCAGAAAGGATAAAATCACATTCATCGGTACTACCAATCGCCCTAAATTCAGTTGGAGTATTCTGCTCTCCAATTCTTCCCATAAAGGCCACCGAGTGGTCGGCTGTATTTAAATAACCAAACTTCCCGTTAGAACCGGCATAAAAAATATGACTGGGATTTACTTTTAAAGCACGAATACTTATTTCTTTGGTAAAGATATCTTCTACAGCTACCGAGGCAAATTCGTGCATAGCATTTTCTTGTTTAGCTACATTCACGCAACTGGTAAAAACCAACAAAAAAACAAAACCACAAATTATTTTCATGAATAGATTTTTTTCAAATATAACATTATTCGCTTAGTAAAAGTTGTAACTTCGCAGCCGCAATTTTTGTTCCTAAAAACTATGCAACATACAGTTTATAATAGTTATAGGTAAGAAAAATAAAGAAAAAATTTAAGAAATGAGATTGCACAGAAATTTGGTTTTTGCAACGATAGATGCTTTATCTTCTATTTTTAACGAAGGTAAATATGCCGATAAAGAAATTGCCAAGACATTAAAAAGGGATAAACGCTGGGGTTCACGCGACCGTAGTTTTATTGCTGAAACTACTTACGATATCGTCCGCTGGAAAAGACTTTATGCAGAAATAGCCGAAGTAAAAGAACCTTTCTCCCGCGAAAATTTATTCAGGTTATTTGCTGTTTGGGCCACACTTCGTGGAATTCAATTACCCGATTGGAAACAATTGGAAACCACTCCTACCCGAAGAATTAAAGGGAAATTTGATGAACTCTCCCAGATTAGAAAATTCCGTGAATCCATTCCTGATTGGTTAGATGAATTAGGTATGGAAGAATTAGGGGAAGAAAAATGGACCAAAGAAATTGCTGAACTCAACGAGCAAGCTCCTGTCATTTTAAGAACCAACACGCTCAAAACCACAAAGCGTGACTTGAGAAATCAATTGCTTCAAGAAGATATTGAAGCCAAATACATTCAAGGTTATCCATTAGCTTTAGAACTAGATGAACGTGCCAATGTTTTTAAAACCAAAGCTTTTAAAGATGGTTGGTTTGAAGTACAGGACGCTTCCTCTCAATTGGTAAGTGACTTTCTAGATGTTCAACCAGGCATGCGAATTGTAGATACATGTGCCGGAGCCGGAGGAAAATCGCTTCAACTGGCAGCGCTTATGGAGAATAAAGGGCAAATCATCGCGCTGGATATTTTCAGTAATAAATTAAAGGAATTGAAACGCCGAGCTAAACGTGCTGGTGCTCACAATATTGAAACTAGATTAATTGACAATAATAAAGTCATTAAAAAATTACATAAATCTGCCGACCGTGTATTAATCGATGCGCCTTGTAGTGGTTTAGGAGTATTAAGTCGAAATCCAGATGCGAAATGGAAACTACAACCGGAATTCATTAAAACTATACAAGAAACCCAAGCCGATTTATTAGACCGTTATTCTAAAATCATAAAAGACGACGGAAAATTGGTTTATGCCACTTGTTCTATCTTACCTTCAGAAAATCAAAAACAAGTGCAGGATTTTCTTCAACGGGAAGCTGGAAAAGATTTTACACTCATAAAAGAAAAAATAGTCTTAGCTCATAAAAGTGGTTACGACGGTTTTTACATGGCTCAATTAGAAAAAACAAAATCATAAAATGAAAAAGAGTTTACTTTTATTCGTAATAAGTATTTGCGCATTCGTGGTAAAAGCACAAGTTCCTGCAGGTTATTATAATTCTGCGCAAGGCTTATCGGGTTATAACTTAAAGTCTGAACTAAATACTATTATCACCAACGGTCATACTGCACAAAGTTATGGTGATCTTTGGAATGCATATTACAACTCAGATGTTGATAATTATTATGAAAATGATGGGAGTCTTTTAGATATCTATTCTGAAAACCCTACCGGAACTGATTCTTATAATTTTAATTTAGGAAATGATCAATGTGGAAATTATAATGGTGAAGGAAGTTGCTATAACCGTGAACATCTTTTCCCTAAAAGCTGGTTTAACGATCAATCACCTATGTACACTGATATTCATCATATTTATCCAACTGATGGTTATGTAAATGGACAACGCAGTAATTTTTCTTTTGGTGAAGTTTCCAATCCTTCGTGGACATCCCAAAACGGAACCAAAAAAGGAAACAACAGTTATAATTTCTCTGGCGCCTATAACGGAACTGTTTTTGAACCCATTGATGAATTTAAAGGTGATGTTGCCCGAGTTTATTTTTATATGGCTACACGCTACGAGAGTCAAATTGATGGTTGGGAAAACAATACTACCAATAGCGATGTTGCTTTAAACGGAACTTCTACTCAAGTATATGAAGATTGGTTTTTGGCTATGCTATTAGAATGGCATAATTCAGATCCGGTTTCGCAAAAAGAAATCGACAGAAATAACGCGGCTTATAATTTTCAAGGAAACAGAAATCCTTTTATTGATAACCCGCAATATGTAGCACAAGTTTGGGGAACGCCAGACACGCAAGCGCCAACTGCTCCAACTAACTTAAATTACAATAGTTTAACAGATTCTTCCGTAAATTTAACCTGGAATGCAGCAACCGATAATGTTGGAGTTGTTTCTTATCAAATTGAACAAGATGGTGTTGAAATTGCCACAATTTCAGCAACGAATACAACTTATTCAGCAACCAATTTAACACCGGAAACCACTTACGATTTTGAAGTTTTTGCTTTAGATGCCTACGGAAATATTTCGAATGCGAGTAATATGTTAACGGTAACAACTTTAGAAGCTGCTGAAGTAATTTTTGCAGAAGATTTCAACGACTGTCAAAACATACAATTTACACCAGTAAGTGAATTAAGTTCACAAGATTGGCAATGCCAAACCGAATTTGGTGAAGATAATACTGGTTGTTTTCAGATGAATTCATATTCAGAAGGGAATCAAGTACCAAGTATAGATTGGTTAATTACCACTAACAGTATCAATTTAGATAATTATACGCAAGAAAAGCTAAGCTTTTACACAGTTGCTACTTACGGTAATTCAGAATTACAGTTATTATATTCTACAGACTATAATGCTACAAACGCTCCTTCAAATGCAACTTGGACGGCTGTTCCTAATCTAACGATTCCGCAACATCCATCAGGTAATGCTAACGAGGTTGTTTTTGAATTTGATGATATTGATATTAGTTCGATTAGCGGTGACGTATATTTCGCTTTTAAATACGATACTTCAAATGGTGAAGAAGCTACTCGATGGACGGTAGATAGTTTTATAATGGAAGGAGAACAAGACCTTTCAAATACAAACAAAAACCAACTTCAATTTAGTATTTATCCAAATCCTTCTAACGGAGTATTGAATATCACAATTCCTGCTGCCAAAGGATTCTCTTATGCGATTTATGATTTGAATGGAAGATTACTTCAGCAAAACACTAATTCAACTCAAAAAATTTCAGTTGAAAATTTAGCTAGTGGACTTTACTTACTGCGAGTTTCTGCGGAAGGGAAAACAGCTACTAAAAAATTAATTATCAACTAAAAGTTATTAACGATAACTAGTGAAAAAGCGGCAAGATTTTGTCGCTTTTTTTATATCTTAAATTCATCATAAAAAGTTAAATTTGCGTTTTTAAACACAACACAAATCACCCAATTATGATTCTTTTCTTCGGGAACCCAAAATCTACCGTTTATGCGGTGCAAGTTCAAAAAGACTTAACTTCAGAAGACACAAAAAAACTTAACTGGCTTTTTGGGAATACTTCTCAAATTAATCAGGAAACTTTAGAAGGAGACTTTATAGGTCCGCGTGCCGCAATGGTGACCCCTTGGAGTACTAATGCTGTAGAAATCACCCAAAACATGGGAATTGAAGGGATTATTCGTATAGAAGAATTCCATGGAGTTTCAAAAGAATTCAAAGATTTTGACCCGATGTTATCGCAAAAATATCCGGAGCTTCATCAAGATATTTACGACATTCATCTTCAGCCTGAAAAAGTTATTGAAATTGAAGATATTGAAGCTTACAACCAACAAGAAGGTTTAGCTTTAAATAAAGAAGAAGTGAATTATTTAGAACGACTTTCTGAAAAATTGGGTAGAAAGTTAACCGATTCTGAAGTTTTTGGTTTCTCACAAGTAAACTCAGAACACTGTCGTCACAAAATTTTCAACGGAACATTTGTGATCGATGGCGAAGAAAAACCAACCTCCCTTTTTAAACTCATCAAAAAAACTTCTGAGGAAAACCCGAATGATATAGTTTCAGCTTATAAAGATAACGTTGCGTTTATCAACGGACCAAAAGTCGAGCAATTTGCTCCAAAATCTGCCGATAAACCAGATTTTTATCAAAATACAGAATTTGACTCGGTTATTTCTTTAAAAGCAGAAACGCACAACTTCCCTACTACTGTTGAACCGTTTAACGGAGCAGCAACCGGTAGCGGTGGTGAAATCAGAGACCGTTTAGCCGGTGGTCAAGGTTCTTTACCATTGGCAGGAACTGCTGTTTATATGACATCTTACAGCCGTCTAGAAGAAAGACCTTGGGAAAAAGCGATGCAAGAACGCAAATGGTTATACCAAACCCCAATGGATATTTTGATTAAAGCTTCTAACGGAGCTTCAGATTTTGGAAATAAATTTGGGCAACCTTTAATTTCTGGTTCGGTATTAACTTTTGAACATTCTGAAGACAACCGTGATTTAGGTTATGATAAAGTAATTATGTTAGCCGGTGGTATTGGTTACGGTAAAAAAGACCAAGCCATAAAAGCTACGCCACAAACCGATGATTCTATTGTGATTTTAGGTGGTGAAAACTATCGAATTGGAATGGGTGGTGCCGCAGTTTCTTCAGCAGATACAGGAGAATTCAGTAGCGGAATCGAACTTAATGCCATCCAACGTTCAAATCCTGAAATGCAAAAACGTGCTGCCAACGCCATTCGCGGAATGGTAGAAGCCGATAAAAATCCGATTGTTTCCATTCACGACCACGGAGCCGGTGGCCACTTAAACTGTTTAAGCGAATTGGTTGAAGATACCGGTGGAAAAATAGATTTAGACAAACTTCCAGTGGGTGATCCTACCCTTTCAGCAAAAGAAATTATTGGTAACGAATCTCAAGAACGTATGGGATTGGTGATTAGCAAAGAGCAAATTGCTACCTTAAAACGTGTAGCGGAACGCGAACGTTCACCCATGTATGAAGTAGGAAATGTAACCGGTGACCACCAGTTTACGTTTAAAAGTGAAACTTCGGGAGAAAAACCAATGGATTTAGCACTTTCAGATATGTTTGGAAGTTCGCCTAAAACCATTATGAACGATAAAAAAGTTAATCGCAAGTATGCAGATTTAGCTTACGATTCTTCTAAAATATACGATTACGTTGCGCAAGTTTTACAGCTAGAAGCGGTTGCCAGTAAAGATTGGTTAACTAACAAAGTTGACCGTTGTGTTTCTGGTCGAGTAGCAAAGCAGCAAACCGCCGGACCTTTACAATTACCATTAAACAATGTGGGCGTAATGGCTCTCGATTATAAAGGTAAAGAAGGGGTTGCTACTTCAATTGGCCACTCTCCTATTTCGGCTTTGGTAGATCCTGTGGCGGGTTCTAAAAATTCGGTTGCTGAAGCTTTAACCAATATGGTTTGGGCTCCGCTTAAAGACGGATTAAAATCGGTTTCCCTTTCTGCTAACTGGATGTGGCCTTGTAATAATGAAGGGGAAGATGCCCGTTTATATGATGCTGTTGAAGGATTATCAGACTTTGCACTTGCTTTAGGAGTTAATGTTCCTACGGGGAAAGATTCACTTTCGATGAAGCAAAAATACCCTGATAAAGAAGTAATTGCGCCAGGAACGGTAATTGTTTCAGCAGCGGGAAATTGTAATGAAATTAGTAAAGTAGTCGAGCCTGTTTTTCAAAAAGAAGGCGGTGAAGTCTATTACATTAACTTCTCTCAAGATGAATTTAAATTAGGTGGGTCTTCTTTTGCGCAGATTCTGAATAAAATCGGTACTGAAGTTCCTACCATTAAAGATGATGAAAAATTTGCTTTAGCATTTAATACCATTCAGCAACTTATAAAAGAAGATTTAATTCTCGCCGGGCACGATGTGGCTTCCGGCGGATTAATCACCACGCTTTTAGAAATGTGTTTTGCCGATACCAATTTAGGAGCAGAACTGGACCTTTCTAAGTTAAATGAAGAAGATTCCACAAAAGTTTTATTCCACGAAAACAGCGGAATCGTTTTTCAAGCGAAAGACAAATCTGTAGAAACTATTCTAAAAGAAAACGAGATTGAGTTTTTCAAATTAGGATTGGTCACAAAGAACGCTGAATTAAAAATAATTAATCACAGTGATAATTTCATTTTCGATATTGAAATGTACCGTGATACTTGGTTTAAAACATCTTATTTATTAGACCAAAAACAAAGCGGAAAGGAAAAAGCAACCGAGCGTTTTAACAATTACAAAAAGCAACCGCTTTCTTTTAAATTCCCAGAAAATTTCACAGGAAAACTTCCTAAAATCAATACCGGGAAAGCAAAAATTAAAGCAGCAATTATTCGCGAGAAAGGTTCAAATTCAGAACGTGAAATGGCACGCGCTATGCACTTAGCTGGTTTCGACGTAAAAGATGTTCATATGACCGATTTAATTACCGGTCGGGAAACCTTAGAAGACATTCAGTTTATTGCTGCTGTGGGTGGTTTCTCTAATTCTGATGTTCTAGGAAGTGCAAAAGGTTGGGCCGGAGCCTTTCTTTACAATGAAAAAGCCAATACAGCTTTAAAGAAATTCTTTGACAGAGAAGATACGCTTTCCTTAGGGGTTTGTAACGGTTGTCAACTTTTCATCGAATTAGGATTAATTAATCCTAGCCATGAAGAAAAGCCAAAAATGTTACATAACGATTCTCATAAATTTGAATGTAACTTTACTTCTGTTGAAATTCAGGAGAATAATTCAGTAATGCTTTCTGGGTTAACAGGTAGCAAATTAGGAATTTGGGCTGCGCATGGCGAAGGTAAATTCAGTTTCCCCTATGAGGAAGAAAAATATAACATTGTAGGTAAATACGGTTATGATGCTTATCCTGCCAACCCGAACGGTTCAGATTTTAATACCGCGATGCTAACGGATGACTCTGGTCGTCACTTAGTGATGATGCCGCATTTAGAACGTTCAACGTTTAGCTGGAATTGGGCAAATTATCCAAAAGATAGAAAAGACGATCAAGTTACGCCTTGGTTAGAAGCTTTTGTAAATGCTAGAAAATGGTTTGAGAAATCTGAATAGGATTTTACTGTTTATTAGTTAATTGAATAATTTTAGGAAGGTTTTTTTATAAATTTAATATAAAATAAGCAGTTTATTTTATATTTTGCAGTGTACAAATTGATATCTTCCTATGACTGAAATTAAAAGATTATTCGATTTCCCATATTATCAGTTAGAAAAATTTAACCTAAATCAAGCCCTTGTCACCAAATACAATGGTGAGTGGATAGGTACTTCAACTGAAGAATATATAGCAAAAGCCAACAAAATAAGTAGGGCTTTGCTAAGAATGGGAGTAAATACAAACGATAAAATTGCGTTGATATCTACTTCTAACAGAACCGAGTGGAATATCATGGATATTGGTATCCTACAAATAGGTGCTCAGGATGTTCCCATTTATCCTACTATTTCCGAAGATGAATATGAATACGTTCTAAACCATAGCGAATCTAAATATTGCTTTGTATCAGATGAAGAAGTACTGGCAAAAGTCAATAAAATAAAAGATAAAGTGCCAAGTTTAAAAGAGGTTTACTCATTCGATAAAATCTCTAACACAAAAAACTGGTCAGAACTTTTAGGACTCGGTGAAGATGAAAGCAATCAAGGAGAAGTAGATCGCATCAAAGATTCTATCACAGAAGATGATTTGGCGACCATTATTTATACTTCAGGAACGACGGGAAAACCCAAAGGGGTTATGTTATCCCATAAAAATATTACCAGTAACGCCATCAATAGTGCAACCCGATTGCCTTTAAATAAAGGTAGCAATGTTGCGATTAGCTTTTTACCGGTTTGTCACATTTATGAACGCATGTTACTCTATATGTATCAATATGCGGGAGTAAGTATTTATTTTGCTGAATCTATCGATAAGATTAGTGAAAACCTAAAAGAAGTCCGCCCGCATGTGATGTCGGCCGTTCCCCGTCTTTTAGAAAAAGTTTACGACAAGATTATTGCAAAAGGCTCCGATTTATCCGGAATTAAACATAAGCTTTTCTATTGGGCAGTAGAATTAGGATTAGAATGGGAACCCTACGGAAATAATGGATGGTGGTATGAATTTAAACTAAAAATCGCCCGTAAGCTTATCTTTAGTAAATGGCAAGAAGCATTAGGCGGAAGGTTAAATGTAATCGCTTCTGGAAGCGCTGCCCTCCAACCAAGATTAGCCCGTGTATTTAATGCAGCAGGTATTGGCGTAATGGAAGGTTACGGCCTCACGGAAACTTCACCTGTGGTTGCCGTTAATGACATGCGTGATAACGGATTTAAAATAGGAAGCGTAGGAAAACCATTGCCCGATACGAATGTAAAAATTGCAGATGATGGGGAAATTATGATTCAAGGTCCTCAAGTAATGATTGGTTACTATAAAGATCAAGAAAAAACAAAAGAAGTTCTTACCGAAGATAAATACTTCCATACCGGAGATATTGGCGAGGTAGACAGCGAAGGTTTCCTAAAGATTACCGATCGTAAAAAAGAAATGTTTAAAACTTCCGGTGGTAAGTACATTGCACCACAACTTATTGAAAATGCGATGAAACAATCCCGATTTATCGAGCAAATTATGGTAGTTGGTGAAGGTGAAAAAATGCCGGCAGCCTTAATACAACCCAACTTTGAGTTTATAGAAGAATGGGCTAAACGAAAAAAAATAAACCTGGGTGATTCTAACGAAGAAATAGTTAAGAATAGTGATGTTATGGAAAGGGTTCAACAAGAAGTAGATTTTTATAATGAACGCTTTGGTAAATGGGAACGCATCAAACAGTTTAGGTTAACACCAGATGTTTGGTCTGTGGAAGGTGATCACCTCACTCCTACCATGAAAATGAAACGTAAAGTGATTAAAGAAAAATATAAAGATCTTTACGACGATATTTACGAGCATCCTTCCAACTAAAAAATTCTTCTAAAGAAATAATTACCACCCAGAATTTACCACAATTCTGGGTTTTTTATTTTAAAAACAATTCTTGAAATCCCAATTATTATTTATGGCGGATATTTAAAAAATTTATTCAAACTGTAACAAATCGTAACACCCCATATCTTTATAGTAGAAACAAGTTAACTTTTGCAATCAACCATCCCCCATATTAACGGCCTTATTGAAGACTGTCGTAAAGGAGATCAAAAAGCTCAGCTACAGGTTTACAATAGGTATTATAAAGCAATGTATAATACAGCATTAAGAATTGTGCACCATAGTGCTGAAGCAGAAGATATCATGCAAGAATCTTTTTTAAATGCTTTTGCCAAAATTGATTCTTATAAAGGAGATGCGACTTTTGGGGCTTGGTTGAAAAGAATTGTTGTTAATAATAGCATTAATGTGCATCAAAAAAAATCGAGATACGAAGAAGTAAGCTATAAGGATTACCTTCAAAATGAAACCGAAGAAAACAAAGGAATAATCGATGAAGATACCCAAAATAAAAAGGTGAAACGAGTCATGCATACAATGCAAGAGCTTAAAGAAAATTACAGAATTTGCCTAACGCTTCACCTTATTGAGGGATATGATTATGAAGAAATAGGAGAAATTTTAAATATTTCCTATGCTAATTGCAGAACAACCATCTCACGAGCAAAAGAAAGTTTAAGAAAAAAAATGATGAAAGATGAAAAATGAAGATTTTTTTGAAGAGTTAAAGGACTTAAATTTTGATATCGCTGAACCTATTTCGGGACACGAAGAACGGTTTCACGCTAAATTAAAACAGCAGACAAAAAGCAATAAAGTAAAAGTCTTATGGCCTTCATTAAGTGGTGTGGCGGCTGTATTGTTAATTGGCTTCCTTGCTTTAGGAACAAGCTTTAATTCACTTTCCTTTCAGAAAGAAACAGATTTAGCTAATGTTTCCCCGGAAATGAAAAAAACCCAAGATTTTTACAGTAACCTTATTCAACAAGAACTTAAATCTATAGAAGGCAAAAGAACACCGGAAACCAATAAAATTATTAATGATGCATTGGTACAAATGCAGACCTTAGAAAAAGAATATAACAAATTAAAAAAAGACCTTTTAAAAAGCGGAAAAGATAAACGCGTAATCTTCGCTATGATCAATAATTTTCAACAGAGAATTGATCTTTTAAAACAAGTACTAGAGCAAATACAAACAATTAACGAATTTAAAATTGATAAAATATGAAAACAATACTATATAAATTATTTTTACTAGTCCTATTCTTTCCGGCCGTAAGCTTTGCAAACTGTGACCATAACGGGAAACACACCAAAGAGAAAAAAATATCGAAAGAATTTTCAGTCTCCCCAAATGGAATACTAAAAATAGACAACAGCTATGGAAACATTGATATTTCTACTTGGGATCAAGACAAGATTATTATTAATGTTTTTATAAAAACTAATGGAAATAATGCTGAAGAAGTTCAAAAAAAATTAGATCATATTAATGTTGAATTCAACCAAAAAGGTGATGAAGTGAGTGCGGTCACTTATTTCGAAAATGAAAACAAATCTTGGTGGAGTGCTATCTTCGGAAATAGTAATAACGTAAATATGGAGATTAATTACGTAATAAAAGCACCCGTACGCCATCATATGGATATCAACAATGATTACGGAGCAATTTACATTGATAAAGTCTTAGGAAATACAAATATTTCATGCGACTATGGCAAAATTGATATTGGTGAAGCAAAAGGGGAAAGCAATACTTTTAATTTCGATTATACTAGAAATTGTCATTTTGGTTATATTACTAATGCAACTATTCATTCCGATTATTCTGGATTTACTATTGAAGAAGCCCAAAATATCATTGTACAGGCAGATTATTCGGATTCTAATATTTCCAAAGTAAAAAACCTTCAGTTTAATTGTGACTATGGTAGCATCACTGTAGAAAAAGTAGCAAATATTGAAGCCCGTGGCGACTACCTTAGCACTAAAATTGGTCGTGTATTCTCTTCATTAGATCTTAAACAAGGTTATGGTTCCGTGCGTATAGACAAACTTGTCAAGGGCATTAAAAATGTTGAAATAAAAACCGATTACGCGGGAATTAAATTAGGCTTTGATGCCGAAATGGATTTTCAATTTAATATTAATTCCTCTTACGGAGGCATTCACGGAACCGACGATCTGCAAATTCTTAAATCTTATGAGAAAAACATAAGTAAAAAAATCACAGGCTACTATCGTAACCAAAACAGCAATACTAACCTTCATATATCTACTAGCTATGCCAGTATTAATTTTGAAAAAGTTCCTTAGATAAAATCTATTTTAATAAAAAAAAGCTCTATTTATTTTCACATGAGTTCGACTTAAAAACAGAAAAATACTTTCATACCGGTGATATTGGAGAAGTTGATACAGAAGGTTTCTTGAAGATTACCGATCGTAAAAAAGAAATGTTCAAAACCTCCGGTGGTAAATACATTGCACCACAACTTATTGAAAATGCAATGAAACAATCCCGATTTATCGAGCAAATTATGGTAGTTGGTGAAGGTGAAAAAATGCCGGCAGCATTAATACAACCCAACTTTGAGTTTATAGAAGAATGGGCTAAGCAGAAGAAAATAAAACTGGGTGATTCTAACGAAGAAATAGTTAAGAATAGTGATGTTATGGAAAGGGTTCAACAAGAAGTAGATTTTTACAATGAACGTTTTGGTAAATGGGAACGCATAAAACAATTTAGGTTAACACCAGATGTTTGGTCTGTGGAAGGTGACCACCTCACTCCTACCATGAAAATGAAACGTAAAGTGATTAAAGAAAAATATAAAGATCTTTACAACGATATTTATGAACATCCTTCAACATAAAATTTATACAGTACTAAATTACTAAAAAGGGGGTTTAGAGTGGAAACAAGCTTGATTGCTTAAAAAAACTGCAAAACATGAGATTAAGAAAATATTAGAAGGAGAACTGAAGGATTATCTTTCCTATGATAAGAATCAAAATTCCGATACTACTAATATCAAAAATGGTTTTGGTAAAAAAGCATGTAATTGCTTTGGAGAATCATAAAACCAAGTAAGAATATGGTAGATAGAATAAAATGTGATTGTAGCGTTTTAAGCCAATGAGGTTTACAATTTTGAAGTATCAACTTCCATCAGATAGCCAAGGCGGATTCCCCAAATGATTTTTCAAGAGAATATGAAGGTAGATATCTGTAGTGTAGGTCATAAAATTTTGAGGGATAACTGAGAAAATCTCACCGTATTTTTCGAATTCCCAAATGGAGATAAGAAAAATCATTTATACCGCCAATCTCAATGAAAACTTGAATAGAAAAGTCAAGAAATACATCAAAATAAATTATCGTTCCCAAAAGATGACGTAATGATGAAACCTATCTATACCCAGACAGCTCTATATATTTGAATACAGGAGAAGCTACTAAAAGTAATCGATGCACATTAGGAATAATAGAGCATAATCTTAAATCAATTTCTTAAAATAGAGGGTGTAAAATAAACTCTGTCTGAATAGAATTATTTATTAATTTCATTCAGATAGAATTATGACAACAAAGGAACAACAAGAATTTGAGAAAAAGGTACTTGACCAGTTTATGTCTGGCAAAAGC
>NZ_RXOM01000018.1 GCF_008692195.1 Salegentibacter sp. R32 | reverse complement strand
TCTCTATTTTTTTAAAGTTTTTTTTTGACCAAGCCCCAACGGGCTGGAAAACAAAAAAATAAAACCAGAAAACACCACTCAATGAACTTATATCCGCCCGAAAGCGGGTGCAAATATACAACCCTTCCCAACTTAAATGCAAACTTTTCTTTATGTTTATTTGATGTTTTTTTAATCCCAGATTTAAAAAACTGGAAATGAAATAAATATAACAAGAGAAAAATTAAAAAAATTTCTTCTCCTAGAAATTTAATACCTTTAAAATAAAAAATGAACTATCCTTGGCATCTATACTTGATGGGTTTTCTATACATTTTAGCAGGTTTGAACCATTTTAGAAAGCCTAAAGTTTATCTTCGGATTATGCCCCGATATTTACCTGCTCCTAAAGCACTTGTTTATTTAAGTGGTATTGCTGAAGTTGTTTTAGGGATTGGAGTATGTTTTCCTTTAACTAAAAATATTTCAATTTATGGCATCATTGCTATGCTCATTGTATTTTTATTGGTTCATTTTTATATGCTAAGTTCAAAAAAAGCTGGTGCTGGTATTCCGCAATGGTTATTGATTTTAAGATTACCGCTTCAGTTTGTACTTATGTATTGGGCATATTATTATTTACCTTATTAGTATGAGAGAAATAGATTTAGGTTTACCGAATTCTACTATATTATATTATCCGGCATTTTATTCCGAAGAAAAATCAATTCAACTTTATCGTATTCTTCATAAAAAAATTGATTGGCGTCACGATCAAATTAAGATTTTTGGTAAATTATATTGGCAACCAAGGTTGACCGCTTTTTACGCTAGCAATAAAAAAAGTTATTCTTATTCTTCTTTAAAAATGGAGCCACTCCCCTTTTTTGATGAATTGAAACGCGTTAAAAAAGATATTGAAAAATTTACCCAAACTAACTTCACTTCCTGTTTGGCTAATCTATACAGAGATGGGAATGACAGTAATGGCTGGCACGCTGATGATGAAAAAGAATTAGGTAAGAACCCAACAATTGCTTCCTTGAGTTTGGGGCAAGCACGCTTTTTTAAATTCAGAAATAGAAAGGATCACCAGTTAAAAAAGAAAATATTACTGGAACCTGGCAGCTTGTTATTAATGAAAGGAGAAACTCAACATTATTGGCAACACGAAATCCCTAAAACAAAAAAAGTTGTCGATGAACGGATAAATCTTACTTTTAGGATATTGTAACCTCAGTAATTTTAAGACTTCTTAACGGATAGCAACTTTAGATTTAGTGATTGTTTAAGATAGAAATTAAGCTTTTACCAATAATTTTGTAAAAAGCAATAAAAAGAACAAATGATTTCACTAGAGTCTAAAGGAAAAACAATTTACACGATTGTAGAGGGTAAATTAGATGAAGAGGATTATAAAGAGCTTGTTCCTTTTCTTGAGCGTAAAGTTGATTTTAATGATGATATCAACTGGTATTTTGAAATGAAAGATTTTAACGGATGGTCGCCTAAAGCTATTTGGAATGATTTACAATTAGATGTTGACTGCGATGGCAACCTTAATAAAATTGCTATGGTTGGCAATAAGGAATGGGAAGAATGGTTAAGCCGGTTAATGAAACCTTTTAGTGATTCTAAAATTAAATATTTTGATTTAGATGAAAAAAAGAAAGCACAACAATGGATAGAAAGCTAACACAAGACTTTACTTCCAGAGAAATTGACCGAATTATAGAAATGGCTTGGGAAGACCGCACTCCTTTTGAAGCAATTGAATTTCAATTTGGTGTGACCGAAAAAGAAGTTATCGCTATTATGCAGCGCGAAATGAAACCATCTAGTTTTAGAATGTGGCGCAAGAGAGTTCAAGGTAGAAAAACAAAACACCGAAAATTACGCTCAAACGGAATTGATACTTTTAAATCTTCTAGACAAAAACATATTTCGGGAAATAAAATCTCGAAACGTTAAGCGTAAATCTCATTTAATAATTTCGCTAAGCGGATTCCTCCTTTTTGAAGTTGTACTCTAACTACATCAAACCAATCGTACATATATCTATAATATAGATTTTCATCTTCTTCAACAGAAACATAAACTTTTTCGACTAATTTTTTAGAATCCATTGCCCAGTCCACTATATTACCTTTCTTGACAGTTTTCACTTCCCGTCTAGATAATTCTGCTTGATTTGTTGCTAAATCAGAATAGCTCATATCAAAAAACTCAATCATATCGCTATCCCATAACCGATGTAAATTTGTTCTTTTATTAAACCATTTTACATCTATATCATTTCCGCCTTTATCTTCAGCGTGACCAACTTGCAAAGGCTGATGCAAATCCCCTACTAAATGTACTAGCATTTTCAGGAAAAATTGTTGTTCGTTTTTAGGTGTGTTTTCATCTTTCAATTTAGAAACACATTCTTGAATTGCCCAGATTAAGTTTTCACCTAATTCATCTTTTACTTCTTCATAGGTTTTTCCGGGTGAAATATTCACATAATGCCAACGACTATACTTTCTATAAGCTGGGTCACTTTTAATATCGTCTCCAAAAGTTGAAACCAAAGCTAAAGATTTCCCATCCAATAACTTTTCTATTTTTCGCTTGGCTCTTCCTTTTAGGTATCCTTCAGCAATTTTAGCGGTGGTTCTATGCCCGTTTTTACCCCAATCATCTTTATTTTTTCCATTTGAAAAACTAACAATGAAAAGAAAAAACAAAATAAAAATGTATCGTAAAAGTTTCATTAGGTCTAAAATTTGAACTACAAATTTAAAACAAGAATACATTGCTAAAAGAAATATTCGTTAATAAATGATTATAATTAAAAATGAAAGCTTGTGATGCTGAAATCTTTTCAAATCAACATTTTATTATAACTTTAGAAAAACCCAAAACCGCTATGAAAAAATTAAATATTCTACTTTTTTTATTTTTCTTCGGAATAACTTCTTCCATCTGGTCGCAGCAAAACGACTTCGTGGCCAATGACCTTAGAATTAGTAAATATGTGGAAGGAACTTTACTCGCTCCCAGAAGCGGAAGCACTCCGTTAGCTATTATTATTAATGGTTCCGGTGCTACCGACCGCGACGGGAACCAAATGATGGTAAATAACAACAGTTCAAAAAAGCTTGCAAAACGTCTAGCTGATGAAGGAATTGCTACTTTCCGGTATGACAAACGCACTTTAAAAGCCCAGAAATTAGATATTGATGAGGAAGATATGCGCTTTGACGATTTTATTACCGATACCGAAGCAGTGATTAATTATTTTGCCCCTTTGCCTAACTTCAGTAAAATTTATCTTATTGGTCATAGTCAAGGTGCTTTGGTTGGGATGGCAGCTGCAAATAAAGAAGTAGATGGTTTTGTAAGTATTGCCGGAGCAGGACAATCTATAGACCAAGTAATTATTGAACAGATTGGAAGACAAATGCCAAAATTAAAGGAAGACACTAAAATGGCTTTTAAAGAATTAGCTGAAAAAGGAAAAGTAAAAGATTTTAATCCGGCGTTGAGTTCTATTTTCAGAAAATCGGCTCAACCTTTTATGGCTTCTTGGATGAAATATAATCCGCAGGAAGAAATTAGAGAATTAACTATTCCTATTTTACTTATTAATGGTAATAACGATTTACAGGTAAACCCGGAAGAAGCGCAAAAATTAAAAGAAGCTCAACCGAATGCCGAATTGGTGATTATCGAAAATATGAATCATATATTTAGAATTGTAGATAAAAACGACGATATTGCCAACCAGAAATCTTATAACGAACCTCAACGCCCAATTTCAGATAAATTGGTAGAGGTAATTTCAAATTTTATCTTAAACTAACTCGAGAAAATGAGCTACAAAATTGTATTTTCTGACATTGACGGAACTCTCTTAAACAAAGATCGCGAACTTTCAGAAAGAACGATAAGCGCTATAAAAGCAATTAAAGACGAAATTCCGGTGGTTTTAATTTCAGCAAGAATGCCGGAGGCTATGCGTTATCTTCAAAAACAATTAGGAATTGAAGACCAACCTATTATTTGCTACAATGGCGGTTTTGTAATTATAGACGAAAACCCGGTGAGTTCTACTGCTATTCCTGTTCCTACTATTGAAGAATTAGCAAAATACAATCAAAAAAATAAAGTTCATTTAAGTTTATATCACGCTGATGAATGGCACGTACCAGAATACGATTATTGGGCAAAGCGCGAAGAAAATAATACCAAAGTAACTCCATCCATCAAACATATTCACGAAGTCATGGACGATTGGGGAAAACGTGAATTAGGAGCGCATAAAATTATGTGTATGGGAGATGAAGAACATATTGAGGACTTATTTAACTTCCTTCAAGAAAATTACAATGATCAATTACACATTTACCGTTCTAAATCTACCTACATTGAAATCGCTAATAAGCAAATTTCAAAATTAACCGCTATTGAATACCTACTTAAAAATCATTATAATTTGAGTTTAGAAGAAACGGTAGCTTTTGGTGATAACTATAATGATGTTGAAATGATCGAAGGTGTAGGTATGGGTATTGCAGTTGAAAATGGTCGAGATGAGACTAAAGCGGTTGCCAATAAAGTGACCGACACCAATCTAAATGATGGCGTAGCAAAAAGTATTGAAGAATTATTTCTGAATAAATAAATTATGGAAAAAGCACCACTGTTTACCAATGATGCTATTGTTTTTGGAATTTTAATGCTGCTTCTCGGAGCAGTTTTTTATACCTCTTCCCGAAAATCCGGATTTTGGAAAAAGTTTTATAAAATAGTTCCGGCACTACTTATGTGCTATTTACTACCAGCTATTTTAAACTCTATAGGAGTTATAAGTTCAGATACTTCTAATCTATATTTTGTAGCTAGCCGATATCTTTTACCGGCTTCTTTGGTTTTGATGACGTTAAGTATAGACTTAAAAGCCATTTACAACTTAGGCCCTAAAGCTTTGATTATGTTTTTTACAGGAACAATCGGGATTGTAATTGGTGGACCTTTAGCTATTTTAATCATTTCTTTTTTCTCTCCAGAAACCGTTGGCGGAATTGGTCCTGACGCTACTTGGCGGGGACTTGCAACCTTAGCCGGAAGTTGGATTGGAGGTGGTGCTAACCAAGCCGCAATGTTGGAAGTTTTCAAATTTAATCCTGAAAAATATGGAGGGATGGTTTTTGTAGATATTGTAGTAGCGAATTTATGGATGGCTATTATTTTATTAGGAATAGGAAGAACCAAACAAATAGACAACTTATTTAAAGCAGATTCTTCGGCCATCACAGCACTTAAAGAAAAAGTAGCCCATTATACAGCAAGCATTACCCGAAATCCTTCATTGGCAGATTTTATGATTATGTTGGCACTCGCTTTTGGAGCGGTAGGAATTGCCCATTTTGGTGCCGATGGAATTTCAACTTTTCTTACTTCTAATTTTGAAGTGTTCAACGATAAAAGTTCAGCTTTATCTTCTTTCACTTCTACATTTTTCTGGATGATTTCTATTTCGACTCTTATCGGAATTCTACTTTCGTTTACCAAAGCAAAAGAATATGAAGGAGCCGGGGCCAGTAAAATAGGAAGTGTTTTTATTTATATTTTGGTAGCGACTATCGGGATGAAGATGGACCTTACCATGATTTTTGATAATCCCGGACTTATTGCTATTGGATTGGTTTGGATGGCCATTCACGCCGGTTTGCTTATTCTGGTTGCTAAACTTATTAAAGCTCCCTACTTTTTCTTGGCCGTAGGAAGTCAGGCTAATGTTGGTGGTGCCGCTTCTGCGCCGGTTGTTGCTGCAGCATTTCACCCTTCCTTGGCAACTGTGGGAGTGCTTTTAGCCGTGTTAGGTTATGTAGTAGGAACTTGGGCAGCCTACCTTTGTGCAATTTTAATGCAAATCGCTGCCGGCAGTTAGTTTTTGGAGAAAAAAATATGATATTTGCAGCCTTAAACAAGATTTGATTCTTACCCATAGAAACGGAAATAAAACATGAAAAAGTTAGTTTTTTTTAGTCTAATTGCAATTTTATTAGCTGCTTGTTCCAGTAAAGAAGTCAACTTTACTTTAACCGGAAATATTGATGGTTTAAAAAAAGGAAAGCTCTATTTACAGAAAATTGAAGATACCTTAGTCATAAATGTAGATTCTGTTGAAATTAATGGCGATGCTAATTATCTTTTGGAAACTCATTTAAAAGAACCGGAAATCCTTTTTCTTTATTTAGACAAAGTTGATGGAGAAAAAAATGATGATATTATCGAGTTTTTTGCTGAAGAAGGTGAAATGACCATTAATACTACTTTAAAAAACTTCACGTTTGATGCTGAAGTAAAAGGCTCTACTAATCAACAAAAACTAGAAGAATTTAAAGGAATTGTAAAGCGTTTCAATAATCAGCATTTAGATTTGATTAAAGAAAATTTTGAAGCACAGCAACAGGAAGACGAAGAAGGCTTAATTGCCACCAATAAGAAGTATGAAAATCTTCTCCGCAGAAAGTATTTATACACCGTAAACTTTGCAATGAACAATAAAAATTTGGAAGTTTCACCTTACATTATGCTAACGGAAGCGTTTGATGCCAATACTAAGTATTTAGACACCGTTTACAATTCACTAGATAAAAACATTAGAAAATCTAAATACGGAAAAGAGCTTAAAACGCTTATTAAGGAACGTAAAAAAACTGAAAAGCTAGAAGAGAAAGTTCAAGAAGAAAAGTAGACATTCTTTCTAGTTTTTAAAAATTCTTGAAGTGAGAACTTTTAATTATTAAAAATTTAAATTTCTTATAAAATAAAAAAGCGGAATTTTAAAATTCCGCTTTTTTTGTTTTACAACTCGTTTACCCGAGTTACCAATTCATTTGCTTTTGCTTCAATATCTTTATTTACTTTTTGTAAATGCGCTCCCCTGTTTTCCACAGGTCTTTTGTTTATTTCAACTATAAACCCGTTAAATGAAGTAATTGCATCTTCTACAATTTGGTCTGATTTTGCTGAATCTTCTTTTGGGTTTGCAATTTGATGAATGTAAGCGGCTTCAATAATATCGCCCATTACATAATTCAAATCTCTTTTTAAGTGTTTTACGCTTGCCATAATTTTAAAATTTAATGGCGCAAAAGTAATCTAAAATCAGATAGTAACTTCTAATAAAGTTGAATTATTTGAAGATATTTTCACCTCATCAATACAGGCAGGAATCAACAGGGTTTCTCCGGCTTTTAACACCTCGTCTCCCCTATTTGTACTTACTTTTGTATCTCCTTCAATATTCATATAAATTACAAAACTATCGGTAGAAGAATAATCTAACGTCAATTCTTTAGATAATTTTATTTGTTTGGTTTTAAAATATTGATTTTCGACCAAGGATATTTTATCATTTTCCTTGGAAGCATAATCAATTTTATATTCATTATTGGCTTCAAAATCTATTGCATCTTTGGCTTCTTCCGTATGAAGTTGCCGCGCATTTCCTTCACTATCGGTTCTATTATAATCGTAAACCCGGTAAGTAATGTCTGACGTTTGTTGAATTTCCGCTAAAACCACTCCTTTTCCTATCGCGTGAATTAAACCGGGTTTAATAAAAAATGTATCGCCGGGCTGGACTTCTTCAAAATTAAGTAAGTCTTCAATGGAATTATTTTCTAAAGAATTCTCATAATCCTCAACACTCACCCCATCTTTAAAACCTACAATGATTCCGCAACCTTCATCGGCTTGCATAATGTACCACATTTCGGTTTTTCCAAATGAATTATGGCGTTTTTTAGCCAGCACATCATCGGGATGCAATTGTACCGAAAGGTTTTCTTTAGCATCAATAAATTTGATAAGCAAAGGAAATTTATTCTGAAATCTCTCGTAAATCGATTTACCTACTAAGTCCGATTGATATTTTTCAATTAGAGAACGAAGTGATTTACCTTGTAAATTTCCGCTGGCAACAATAGAAAAATCTCCTTCTACATCGCTTATTTCCCAACTTTCACCTATTTGGTCGCTGTTGCTTTCTTTATTTAAATATGTATTTAGTTTTGAACCTCCCCATATTTTTTCTTTTAAAATAGGAGTAAACTTCAAAGGATATAATTCATTACTCATGTGTTATTTTTTTTACGGTTTCTAAAGCTTTCTCCATATGATGAGCAGAGCTTAGGCTATTAAATTTAAACTGAACTTTTCCTTGTTTATCAACGACAAAAGTTTCTCTTCCCGGCACTAATCGAAATAAGTGACCTTTTACACCAAACTCTTTACGGATATCTTCGGTTGGGTCTGACAATAAAATATAAGGCAAATCGTATTTTTGAGTGAACTTTTGATGAGATTCAACCGAATCTGAACTAATCCCAATTACCTCGGCACCTAATTCTTTAAATTGTCTATAGTTATCACGAAAACTACAGGCTTCTTTGGTACAGCCCGGAGTAAAATTTTTTGGATAAAAATAAATGACCAGTACTTTTTTTCCCACAATTTGCTGAGAACTAAATAAATTTCCTTCGTGATCGGTAAGGGTAAACGAAGGTATTTTATCGCCAACTTCTAATTTCATAATTTAATCGCCATAGGTTACAAAATTGCGAGGTGTTTCGTATAAAGTAATTTTTAAGCCTAAATTTGAATTTATTTCTTTTCTGAGTTTATTCCAAATTACAATGGCAATATTTTCTGCCGTTGGATTTAGGTTTTTAAATTCTTCTACTTCTATATTCAGGTTTTTATGGTCAAATTCTTGCTCTACTTTTTCATAAATAAGCTCCTTTAAACGTTTCATATCGTATACAAATCCCGTTTCTTGATCTACAGGACCGGTAACGGAAACGATGAGCTCATAATTATGCCCGTGAAAATTTGGGTTACTACATTTCCCAAATACTTGTTGGTTTTTTTCGTCACTCCAATCTTTTCTAAAAAGTCGGTGGGCAGCGTTAAAATGAGCTTTTCTGTTAACGGTAAGCTTATTCATTTTTAATATGATTGGAATATTTATCGAAAATAATTTTGAACCAAGCGGTATAAATTTCCGGATTTTCTTTTAAATCTTTCTGAATATCTTCTAGACTCATCCACTTCCAAGCAGCAACTTCATCTGGATTTACATTAGGCTCGTCATTATATTTTCCTATTAAAATATAATCGTATTCGTGCTCGCTTAATCCGTTATCAAATGGAGCTTTATAAATAAATGAAATGGTTTCTTCTAAATCTGTGGTGAAGCCCATTTCTTCCATTAACCTGCGTTTTCCCGCATCTATATTACTTTCACCTTCTCTTTGATGACTACAGCAAGTATTGGTCCACAATCCTGGAGAATGGTATTTAGATAATGCTCTTTGCTGAAGCATTACTTCTCCTTTTTCATTATATACAAATACTGAAAATGCTCGGTGAAGCAAGGCTTTTTCGTGGGCTTCTATTTTTTCCATCAGCCCAATTTGTTCATCGTTCTCGTTAACAAGAATTACTTTTTCTTCCATAGAAATCAAAAGTACAAAAACAGACTAGAAATAAAATTTTAAAACAACCTTTTATCTCCTTTTAGTTTTACGATAAATGCGCCTTCAAAACCTTTTGCCAATACTTTATTTTTATAAGCTTCGGCTTGTTCTCTTGAAGTGAATTGGCCGGTATAGTATCTCGTGTAGCCATCACTTAAGTATTTATGATAAAATACATTATTCAATTTGGGGAAATTCACCACTTTTTTGTTGAGACTTATGGCTGCAATTTGTACGGTATAAACTTCTTGGGTATTGGATGGACTGAAATCGTATATGGTATTGTTTATAGAAGATTGCTCAATTTGTTCTGTAAAACCATTTTGAGCTGCAATGGCATCCCTCACTTCTTGTGGAGTTTGGTTTTCATTTAGAATAATAAATTCAGACCTTCTGTTTAAAGCATGTTCTTGTTCGGTACAATCAATCTCGTCATCACAATTATTGATTAATTGAGTTTCACCATATCCCTTTCCAGTAACTCTAGCCGAAGAAATACCATTATTTACAAGATAGTTAACGGTAGATTGAGCTCTTCTATCTGAAAGGCTTAAATTATAGCTATCGCTTCCCCTGCTATCGGTATGGGATCGGATATCTATTTTCATAGAAGGATATTTTTTTAAAACTGCTAGTACTTTTTGCAATTCTACTTCTGCATCTTTTCTAATGTTGGTTTTGTCTAAGTCGAAATAAATTGGGTCTAGTTGAAGAAGGTCACTCAAATCGTCTCCCATTCCGGCTTTTTCGATACCCAGATTTTCGCCTTCTTCAATTTTAACAGGAAGCTGAAAGTTCTTTTCAAATTCTGAACCTGCTTGAAACCTTTCTTCAGTAGTTTCGTAATCATCTTTAGAAACCCTTACAATATATTTTTTCTCGCACTCCAATGTAAATTTATATTTTCCATCTACATCGGTAATCATGGAATCGATTTTGGTTAAATCTTCATCGAATAATTCAACCGTTACCCCTTCTAGATTTTTTTCAGAATCTACTGCTGAAACTTTCCCATCTATATATTGCTGACAGGATTTAATGATATCCTCAATTTGTGTGGTAGAATAAATATCGTCTACTCCCACACCTCCATCACGATTGGAGGCGAAGAAACCTTTCCGGGTTTTGCTATTGATGTAGAAACTAAAATCGTCTTTTGAGCTATTGATAGGACGACCCAGATTGAAAACGTCTCCGTAATTTCCATCTTCTCCGATAACGGTAACAAAAACGTCTAAACCGCCTAAGCCGATATGACCATTGGAAGAAAAGTACAAAGCGTTATCATCACTCACATAAGGAAAGTTTTCGCGTCCTTCAGTATTAATTTTATCCCCTAAGTTTTTGGGAACGCCAAAAGCTCCGTTTTCATCGATATCAACCACAAAAATATCTGAAAGCCCTTTGGTTCCCGGCATATCTGAAGAGAAATAAAGTTGTGTTTCATCGTCATTTAACGCAGGATGCGCAATGGAATAATCGTCACTGGCAAAAGGAAGTTCTACAGGAGTGGACCACTCTCCTTTTAAGGAAGGACGGGTAGATTTATATATTTTTAAATAATTGATACCTTCTTCACTTTCCCCGTATTCTTTGTTATTGTAATTATTTCTAGTAAAGTAAATGGTTAATCCATCTTTGGTAAATGTTGCGGAAGATTCGTGAAATTTAGAGTTGATTATCTTCGGAAAAGCTTCTGCATCACCTTTTAAGTTTCCTTCATCATCTAGATTCATTTCATATAAATCTAGATACGGCTGCTTGTTCCATTCGTGAATTCTTTTAACGGAAGAACCAGTTGATCTATTGGTCGCAAATACCATTTTGTTTTGATAAACGGTTGGTGAAAAATCTGATAATTCTGAATTAATTTTAGATTGGTCTACCGTAAACCTACCCGATTGCATTTCGATGAGTTCAAGATAGTTTCGTTCCCCTTTTAATAGATTCAGTCGGGAATCTTCACCGGAAACTTCTTCAAACTCCAACATTATTTTATCTGATTCTTTATATTTCTGGTTGCTTTTAAGTGCCATGGCATATCGAAAAAGATAATCTTCACCTAAATTTCCATTTTTTAATTTATAAAGTTCTCCGTACCATTCTTCAGCTTTTGGCAATTCTCCATTAAAATAATAGGAATCACCTAGTTTCTTGAATAAGTTTTCAGATTGGTAACCTGCTTTTGCAACTTCCAAATAAATCTCTCTAGCATCTATAAATGCATACCTATCAAACATCTTATCTGCTTCTTTCAGCTTTTCTGTTTGAGAAAAAATAAACTGATTTGAAACTAAACAAATGATAAGGATGAAAGTGTTTAAAAGCTTCATATACAAATCTTATTAGAAGAATCTTGGAGTAACCATTTTGTTGTACCGTTTGAATAAATCAAATCTAATAAAAGCTTCATAACTTCCCCCACTATATTCTGAAAATTCTGTTGTATCTGTATCATAAGCCACACCCACCATTAATGTGTCTGTAAATTGAAATCCAACTAAACCACTAACTGCAGCATCCCAGCGATAGGCTAAACCGGCAGTTAACTTCTCATAAAATAAGAAATTAGCTGAAACATCTACTTGTAAAGGAGCTCCGGATGTTACCTTGGTCAGCAACGTGGGTTTAAATTTGATATCGTCTGAAACATCAAAAACATACCCGGAAATTAAATAGTAACCGATTCGCTCTTTAGCAATAGATTCACTTGCGTTTGGTGATTCATCAAAATGTTTAGTTTCTAAAATATTGGGTGCACTAATACCTACATAATATTTATCTGAGTGAAGCATTAAACCCAATCCCAATTGCGGAGAAAACTTTTTATCTACATTATTAGGCTGAAAGTTTTCATCTGTTCCATCATTGATGTTCAATTTGGAATAATCTACATCCAGTAAATGTGCTCCTGCTTTTAGTCCAAAACTAATTTGTGTATCGTAAGAAAGTTCAATACTATAGCTAAAATTACCATCAAAATAAGTTTCTGTTGCAGGTCCTATTTTATCGTTTACAATATTTAAACCAACCCCAATTTTATCGTTAAGAGGTGTATGACCTCCAAGTGTTTGTGTGGTTGGTGCTCCATCTACACCTACCCATTGTGAACGGTGCAACAATACTGCACTAAACATATCACGCGAACCTGCATAGGCCGGATTGATGCTTAATGTATTATACATATACTGCGTATATTGTGCATCTTGCTGCCCAAAGGTTAAATAGGAACAACCTAGCAAAAAAATAAAAAATAATATTTTGTTTTTATTTAAACCCATTCAATAGCATTGCTTAATTTATGTATATGTAACCTTGTTTTTTGAGTACATTTCCATTATTAGCTTTTACCTCTAACATATAGAAATATGTACCTGCAGGCAATTTAGCATCTTCTTTTACAGTAACTTTTCCTTCACTATATCCGGTAAAATATTTATTGTTTTGGCCGTAGCTATTAACATCGTAAACTTTAGTTCCCCAACGATTAAAAATCATTAATTTATTATCAGGGAAATTTTCTATTCCTTCAATAATCAAATAATCATTTTTTCCGTCTCCATTTGGACTCACCGCATTAAACACTTCGATATCTTCAATCTCGTCCTCATCATTAGTGAAACCATCTATCTCATTATAGTCAACTCCATCTACTATTTGTGTAGCAGTTGGATTTGTTCCTTGTGAAATTACTACATTGGCATAGACAGGAATATTATGAATTAATACTTCACTTGAAACTTGCCCCACAGGAACTCCTGCAGACCAATCTCCATTCATATCAGTAATTACGGTTTGTATGCCCCCTAATTCATCAGTTATTTCTACTTCTACATTGGCTATATTAATCTCCCCTACATCTTGAGTTCCATCACCATCAGTATCAAAATATACGTGACCATTTAGTGAATTGGTTGCAAAATCTGGAGAAAAGAACCCATCAAATTCATTAAAAGTCCCGGTTAACGTAACTTGTGTAGTTGTAGGATTGGTTCCTTCCGTTTGAATAGCCCCTACAGGAAAATCCGGATCGTTTACATTTATTTCTGAAATTGTTTCTCCAGGAGCTACGTTAGCAATCCAATCTCCGTTTACATCTGTGTTTACGGTTTGAGTTCCTCCAAAAACATCTGTAATTTCTACATCTACATCGGGTAAATTGGCTTCATCAGTATCTTGAACACCATTTCCATTAGCATCCTTATAAACATGTCCACTTATTTCCTTTAAATTTCTCACAGGAGTAGTATAACCATCTATTTCGAAATTTGCACCACCAACAGTTACATTAGTCGTTGTGGGGTTTGTACCTTCTGTTTGGACTGCTCCTGAAAAAGGTAAGGTACTTTCATTTATTTCTGACGTTGTAGTTCCTGTTGGGACTAACAAACTCCAATCTCCATTAACACCAGTTTTTATAGGTATAGTAATATTTAAACTATTTGTAATCTCAACAGTTACATCGTTTAAATCCGGTTCTCCGGTATCTTGGGTTCCGTTTCCATTCAAATCATGATACAAATGACCAGAAATTAATGCAGTATCAATTACATTCGTGGTATAACCATCTATTTCAGTATTCGTTCCTCCAACAATCACATTAGTCGTTGTGGGATTCGTTCCTTCGGTTTGGACATAATTTGAGAAAGGCAAAGTGCTTTCGATAATTTCTGAAGTAGTATTCCCCGTGGGAACTAATAGGCTCCAATCTCCATTAACACCAGTTTTTATAGGTATAGTAATATTTAAACTATTTGTAATCTCAACAGTTACATCGTTTAAATCCGGTTCTCCGGTATCTTGGGTTCCGTTTCCATTCAAATCATGATACAAATGACCAGAAATTAATGCAGTATCAATTACATTCGTGGTATAACCATCTATTTCAGTGTTCGTTCCTCCAACAGTCACATTGGTCGTTGTGGGATTCGTTCCTTCGGTTTGAGTTGCCCCAATTGGAAAATCAGGATCATTTTCATCTATCGTAGAGGTAACACTTCCTACAGGTACTGTAAGACTCCAATCTCCATTAGCAACAGTAGCTGTTGAATAGATATTCCCTCCTACATCTACTAATGTCACAGTCACATTTGGAATTCCCATTTCTCCAGCATCTTGGGTTCCATTTCCATTGGTATCGTCATATAGACGCCCCTTTAGTTCTTCTTCAGCAAAAAAACCATTTGGTTCTTCACTCACAACGATACCTGTTTGCACTACAGTTGTTGTAGGATCTGTTCCCTGTGTAATATCCTGTGGAATATTAAAAAGAAAATCAGGATCATTTTCATCTATATCTGAAACGGTAGGGCCGGAGGGAACATTTGCTTGCCAATCTCCATTGGTATTGGTAGTTACCGTAAATACATTTCCTAAAGCATCGGTAATTTCCACATCTATATTTTCTAAATCTGGTTCTCCGGCATCTTGAACACCATTATTATTCACATCAAAATATAAATGACCGGTAAGAATGCCTTCTTCATACCAACCATCATTTTCCGTAAAAGTAGTTTGATTGGCAACAACGGTCGCAGAGCTTGGGTTGGTCCCTTCGGTTTGAACAGCTCCAGTAGGAAAATCAGGATCACTAGTATCAACTAGAACCGAGGCAGTTCCTATGGCTATATTTGAGACCGACCAATCTCCCGTCAATGTTGTAGAAACAGTTACCGGAGAACCATTGCTCGGGGTAATGGTCACTTCTACATTGGGCATATCGGGTTCGCCCGAATCTTGGGTTCCACTTCCATTTTTATCAAAATATAAATGGCCGCTTAATGCTCCCTGTTCAAAAAAGCCATCGTTTTCTGAAAAAACAGTTTGTCCTGTTACAGCTAAAACATTAGTTGGATTGGTTCCTTCGGTCTGGATTGCACCGGTAGGAAAATCAGGATCACTGGTATCCACCTCAACTTCCGTAGTGCCGGCAGGGACCATTACAGACCAATCACCATTGGGACCTGTCACTACAGTATAATTACTACTCCCTAAAAAATCTTTTATTAAAATTGAAACATTGGGCATATCAGGTTCACCTGCGTCCTGAATCCCATTGCCGTTTTCATCAAAATATAAATGGCCGGTTATTTCCCCTCCTTCATAAAAACCATCATTTTCCGTAAAAGTAGTTTGATTGGCAACAACGGTCGCAGAACTTGGATTGGTCCCTTCGGTTTGAATAGCTCCAGTAGGAAAATCAGGATCGTTGGTATCAACTAGAACCGAGGCAGTCCCTATAGCTATATTTGAGACCGACCAATCTCCCGTTACTGTTGTAGAAACAGTTACTTGATCCCCACTACTTGAAGTAACTATAACATCAACATTGGGCATATCGGGTTCACCCGAATCTTGGACTCCATTACCATTTAAATCAAAATATAAATGACCAGTTAATCCTCCTTCAAAATAATAGCCATCGGTTCCCCCGGCAAGACTTAAATTAGCTGTTGCGATTACGGTAGAGGGGTTTACTCCCTCGGTTTGAATCGCACCAGCTCCTACATCTCCCTCATCTACATATATTACAACAACTCCAGGGTTACAGGTAATAAACCAATCTCCATTGATATCAGTAGAAGTAGCCTGAAATAAACCATTATTTACTTGATATATAATATCTACATTTGGAATACCTGGTTCTCCCGAATCTTGAGTTCCATTTCCATTTAAATCTTTATAAACACGACCAAATAACTGTGCCTGCGCAGTGCTTTGTGCAAAAGAAGGTACAGAATAAAACAATCCAGATAGTAATAGAATTACAAATTGAAGTAACTTTTTTATACACATGTAGTTAACAATCTAACTATCTAGCTGTTAGCTGAAGATATGGGGTTATTTCTTTAAAAGTTAAAATTACAAATTTTATCCAACAAAATTTAACTTTTTAAAAATAAATAAGTAAAAAAGTTTTTTCCAAACTATTCAAAAATTACTTTAACCATATATAAGATATAAATCATTAAGCTTGTTAAAGCCTTATAAAAAGGTATCTTTGCAACTATGAATTTTTTAGACGAAATAAATAGAAGACGAACATTTGGTATTGTATCTCACCCAGATGCAGGTAAGACAACTTTAACCGAAAAACTTCTCCTTTTTGGTGGGGCTATCCAAGAGGCCGGAGCAGTTAAAAATAATAAAATTAAAAAAGGAGCTACCAGTGATTTTATGGAAATTGAACGCCAACGTGGAATTTCTGTAGCAACTTCGGTACTTGCTTTTGAATATAAAAATAACAAAATCAATATTCTGGACACTCCAGGTCACAAAGATTTTGCTGAAGATACTTTTAGAACGTTAACCGCTGTAGATAGTGTAATCGTGGTTATTGATGTGGCTAAAGGTGTCGAAGAACAAACTGAAAAGTTAGTGGAAGTTTGCCGTATGCGCAATATCCCGATGATTGTATTCATCAATAAGTTAGACCGTGAAGGTAAAGATGCGTTTGATCTTTTAGATGAAATTGAACAAAAATTAAATTTAACAGTCACTCCCCTTAGTTATCCTATCGGGATGGGATATGACTTTAAAGGGATCTATAATGTTTGGGAAAAAAACGTCAATTTATTTACCGGCGACCCACGAAAAGACATTGAAGATACCATTGAAATATCTGATTTAAATTCTTCTGAATTGGACGATTTAATCGGTGAAAATTCTGCTGATACATTAAGGGAAGAACTTGAACTGGTACAAGGTGTTTATCCCGAATTTGACGAAAAAGCCTATCAAGCAGGAACACTTCAACCTGTATTTTTTGGTTCGGCATTAAATAATTTTGGAGTTCGGGAATTGTTGGACTGTTTTATAAAAATAGCCCCTTCTCCCCGACCAAAAGAAAGTGACACCAGAGAGGTTGACCCTAAAGAGAAAGACTTCACCGGATTTGTATTTAAGATTCACGCAAATATGGATCCTAAACATCGTGATCGTTTGGCTTTTATCAAAATTGTTTCGGGTAAGTTTGAAAGAAATACACCTTATTTACACGTAAGAAATAAGAAGAAACTAAAGTTTAGCAGCCCGAATGCTTTTTTCGCTGAAAGAAAAGAAATTGTAGATATTTCTTATCCTGGAGATATTGTGGGACTCCACGATACTGGAAATTTCAAGATTGGTGATACGCTTACAGAAGGTGAAGAATTAAATTACCGCGGAATACCGAGTTTCTCTCCAGAACATTTCCGATATATTAATAATGCCGATCCCATGAAGTCTAAGCAACTTGAAAAAGGGATTGATCAATTAATGGATGAAGGGGTTGCCCAATTATTCCGACTAGAACTGAATAACCGAAAAGTTATAGGAACAGTGGGCGCACTTCAATACGAAGTTATTCAATATCGTTTAGAACACGAATATGGAGCAAAATGCACCTATGAACCTCTCAATGTACATAAAGCTTGCTGGGTAGAAGCTGAAGATGAAAAAAATGAAGAATTTCAGGATTTTAAGCGGGTGAAGGCAAAATTTTTAGCAAAAGATAAACGTGGACAATTAGTATTTTTCGCTGATTCTTCATTCTCTTTACAAATGACTCAACAAAAATACCCAAGTATTACATTTCATTTTACTTCTGAATTCTAGAAGAATAAAATTATTAGATATAAAAAAAACTCCGAATTTTCATTCGGAGTTTTTATTTTTTAAGCCTGACCTGTTGGTCCAAAATTTAATGGAATAGGTGGCTTATCATAATCTTTAATTTCGCCGTGGGCTTTTTCAAATCTATTGATGTTATCTCCTAATGCTTTTAATAAACGCTTGGCGTGTTGCGGAGTTAAAATTATTCTAGACTTCACCTTACTTTTTGGTGCTCCGGGCATAATATTTACGAAATCTACCACAAACTCTGAAGCTGAATGGTTTATTATAGCCAAGTTACTATAGGTACCTTGCGCAGTAGCTTCATCTAACTCGATATTGAGTTGTTTTTGGTTTGATTTTTTATCTTTTTCTTCACTCATAATCTTTGGTAAAAGTAAAAACCCGGCTTTAAAAAACCGGGTTTTAGAATTAGTTATAATTAACTTCTTGCTTTTCTTCCATCATTTCTTCAAACTCTTCTTTAGAACCTACAATAATATTATCGTATTCTCTAAGTCCTGTACCTGCAGGAATCTTATGACCTACAATTACATTTTCCTTAAGTCCTTCTAAAGTATCTACTTTACCACTTACAGCTGCTTCGTTAAGAACTTTGGTAGTTTCCTGGAAGGAAGCCGCAGAGATAAATGATTTAGTTTGAAGTGAAGCTCTGGTAATACCTTGTAAAATTGGTGTTGCCGTAGCAGGTTCAACGTCTCTCGCTGTAGCAAGTGTTTTATCTTCTCTACGCAATAACGAGTTTTCGTCCCTTAATTCACGGGCAGTTACAATTTGACCAGGTTTCAAGTTAACACTGTCACCAGCATCTTCTACTACTTTCTTACCAAAAATATCATCGTTCTCTTCGATAAAGTCAGATTTATGAACTAATTGGTTCTCTAAGAAAATAGTATCTCCCGGATCTTGGATTCTAACTTTCTGCATCATTTGACGTACTACTACCTCAAAGTGCTTATCGTTAATTTTCACCCCTTGTAAACGGTAAACTTCCTGAACTTCATTTACTAAGTACTGTTGTACAGCGCTTGGCCCTTTAATGTTCAAGATGTCTTCCGGAGTAATCGATCCATCTGATAATGGCATTCCGGCACGAACATAATCGTTCTCCTGTACTAATATCTGGTTAGAAAGCTTTACTAAGTACTTCTTAACTTCTCCTAGTTTAGATTCAACGATAATTTCACGGTTACCACGTTTAATTTTACCAAAAGAAACTACACCATCAATCTCGCTAACTACTGCTGGGTTAGATGGATTACGTGCTTCAAATAATTCGGTTACACGTGGAAGACCTCCGGTAATATCCCCAGTCTTCGCAGACTTACGAGGTATTTTCACCAAAATCTTACCTACTTTAATATCTTCTTCATCGTCTACCATTAAGTGGGCACCAACCGGAAGGTTGTACGAACGAATTACTTCGTCTTTTTTACCCATAATTAATAAGGTAGGAATTTTCTTCTTGTTTCTTGATTCTGAAATTACTTTCTCTTGGAAACCGGTTTGTTCATCGGTTTCTACTTGGTAAGTAACTCCTTGCTCAATATTCTGGAATTTAATTGAACCGGCAAATTCAGAAATAATCACCCCGTTATAAGGATCCCATTCACAAGCTACATCGCCTTTCTTAATTTTATCTCCAGGTTTAATGAATATTTGCGAACCATAAGGGATTACATTATTACTTAAGGTAATTCCTGTTTTAGGATCAACAATCTTCAATTCTGAAGTACGAGAAATTACGATTTCCGCTTGACTACCATCAGGTGCTTCTCCTTTTACGGTTTTTAAATCTTCAATTTCTGCAGTACCATCAAATTTTGCTACTACTTTATTTTCTTCTGAAATGTTTCCTGCAATACCTCCCACGTGGAATGTACGTAAGGTTAACTGTGTACCAGGCTCACCAATTGACTGAGCAGCAACTACACCAACAGCTTCTCCTTTTTGTACTGTTTTACCAGTAGCAAGGTTTCTACCGTAACATTTCACACAAATCCCTTTCTTAGCTTCACAGGTTAAAGCGGACCTTACTTCTACAGCATCTAGTGCAGAATTATCAATCTTTTCAACAATCGCTTCATCTATCTCTTCTCCTGCTTCAGCAATTACTTCTTGTGTTAATGGGTCAACTACATCATTTAAGGCAGTTCTACCTAAAATACGCTCACCAAGAGATTCTACTATCTCTTCGTTTTTCTTAAGCGCTTTCATTTCAATACCTCTTAAGGTACCACAATCTTCTTCACCTACAATTACATCTTGAGATACATCTACTAAACGACGGGTTAGGTAACCAGCATCTGCCGTTTTTAATGCGGTATCTGCAAGACCTTTACGTGCACCGTGAGTAGAGATAAAGTATTCAAGAATTGAAAGTCCCTCTTTAAAGTTAGAAAGAATTGGGTTTTCAATAATTTCACCTCCACCAGAGTTTGATTTTTTAGGCTTAGCCATCAGACCACGCATACCGGTTAACTGACGAATCTGCTCTTTAGAACCACGCGCTCCAGAGTCTAACATCATAAATACAGAGTTAAATCCTTGGTTATCTTCACGAATTCGTTTCATGGCTAACTCGGTAAGATTAGCGTTGGTTGCAGTCCAAATATCAATTACCTGATTGTAACGTTCGTTGTTGGTAATAAGCCCCATATTATAGTTACCCATAATACCTTCAACTTGTTGATTGGCTTCATCAATCATTCCGTGTTTTTCTTCAGGGATAATAATATCCCCTAGTGAGAATGAAAGTCCACCTCTAAATGCGAAACCGTAACCTAAACTCTTAATTTTATCTAAGAATTCTCCCGTTTCCGGTACGCTAGTTACTTTTAAAATTCTACCAATAATATCTCTTAATGATTTTTTGGTAAGAACTTCATTAATATAACCAGCTCTTTCTGGCACTTCTTCATTGAAAAGTACTCGACCAACAGTGGTTTCTATAATTTGATAAACTAATTCGCCATCTTCATTAAAGTCTTTTGCACGAACTTTAATTGGTGCGTTTAGTTCAACTTTTTTCTCATTATAAGCGATAATTACTTCTTCTGCAGAATAGAAAGTCAATCCTTCACCTTTCACTTGACGTTCTGGAGTAGATCTTCTAAGCTTGGTCATATAATAAAGACCCAATACCATATCCTGAGAAGGTACTGTAATTGGTGAACCATTCGCCGGATTTAAGATATTGTGAGAAGCCAACATTAGTAATTGTGCTTCTAAAATAGCTTCCGGTCCTAATGGTAAATGCACCGCCATCTGGTCACCATCGAAATCGGCGTTAAATGCCGTACATACCAATGGGTGAAGTTGAATTGCTTTCCCTTCAATTAATTTTGGTTGAAAAGCTTGAATACCTAGACGGTGAAGCGTAGGAGCACGGTTAAGTAATACCGGGTGTCCTTTCAACACGTTTTCTAAGATATCCCAAACAACAGGTTCTTTTTTATCGATTATTTTCTTAGCAGATTTTACGGTTTTTACAATCCCTCTTTCTATTAATTTTCTAATGATGAAAGGTTTGTAAAGTTCGGCTGCCATATTTTTAGGTAAACCACACTCGTATAATTTCATCTCCGGTCCTACGACGATTACCGAACGAGCTGAATAATCTACACGCTTACCTAATAAGTTTTGACGGAAACGACCTTGTTTTCCTTTTAATGAATCTGAAAGTGATTTTAAAGGACGGTTTGAATCCGTTTTTACTGCTGAAGATTTTCTGGTATTATCGAATAATGAATCTACCGACTCTTGAAGCATACGTTTTTCGTTACGTAGAATTACTTCAGGAGCTTTGATTTCCATTAATCTCTTCAGACGGTTATTTCTAATAATTACCCTTCTATAAAGATCATTTAAATCTGAAGTAGCAAAACGACCTCCATCTAATGGAACTAAGGGTCTCAATTCTGGTGGAATTACCGGAATTGCCTTCATAATCATCCACTCAGGTTTGTTCTCTCTATTAGCATTTGCATCACGGAAAGCTTCCACAACTTGTAAACGCTTTAAAGCTTCGGTTTTACGTTGCTTTGAAGTTTCGTTATTTGCTTTGTGTCTTAATTCATAAGACAATTCATCTAAATCAAGACGCTGTAAGATTTCAATTAAACATTCAGCTCCCATCTTAGCGATAAACTTGTTGGGGTCTGAATCTTCTAAGTACATATTTTCCTGCGGAAGACTATCTAAAATATTTAAATATTCTTCTTCGGTAAGGAAATCCATCTTTTTAAGAGGTTCACCATCTTCATCTTTAGCAATACCCGCTTGAATTACTACGTAACGTTCGTAGTAAATAATCATGTCGAGTTTTTTGGATGGGATTCCTAATAGGTAACCTATTTTGTTAGGTAACGAACGGAAATACCAAATATGTGCAACTGGTACTACCAAGTTAATGTGACCTACTCTGTCCCTACGTACTTTCTTTTCTGTAACTTCTACTCCACAACGGTCACAAACGATTCCTTTATATCGGATTCTTTTATATTTTCCGCAGGCACATTCGTAGTCTTTTACAGGACCAAAAATACGCTCACAGAATAAACCGTCACGCTCTGGTTTGTGCGTACGGTAGTTAATAGTTTCTGGTTTAAGTACTTCCCCTCTCGATTCAGCCAAAATCGCTTCTGGAGAAGCTAAACCTATAGAGATTTGATTAAATCTCTTTTGTGTATTCTTATCATTATTTCTTGCCATAATATATGGTGCTAAAGAATTATTCTAAACATTAATGATAACTATTGCCTTCAGCCTTAGCTGAAGGCAACGCTATTACTCTTCTAATTTTATATCTAAACCAAGACCTTTTAACTCGTGCATCAATACATTGAAAGATTCTGGTAAACCAGGTTCTGGCATTGGTTCACCTTTTACGATAGACTCGTAAGTTTTCGCTCTTCCTATCACATCATCAGACTTCACGGTTAAGATCTCACGTAATGTACTTGACGCTCCATAAGCTTCAAGTGCCCATACCTCCATCTCACCAAAACGCTGACCACCAAATTGTGCTTTACCACCTAATGGCTGCTGCGTGATTAATGAGTAAGGACCTATAGAACGTGCGTGCATCTTATCTTCAATCATATGTCCTAATTTCAGCATATAGATCACACCTACGGTTGCTGCTTGGTCAAAACGATCTCCGGTACCACCATCATATAAGTGCGTATGTCCAAATCTCGGGATTCCAGCTTTGTCGGTAAGTTCATTAATTTGATCTAAGGTAGCTCCATCAAAAATTGGTGTTGCAAACTTCTGACCAAGTTTTAGACCTGCCCAACCTAATACAGTTTCATAAATCTGACCAATGTTCATACGAGAAGGTACCCCAAGTGGATTTAACACGATATCTACCGGTGTTCCATCATCTAAGAAAGGCATATCTTCTTGACGAACAATTCTTGCCACAATACCTTTGTTACCGTGACGTCCTGCCATCTTATCCCCTACTTTTAGTTTACGTTTTTTAGCAATGTAAACTTTAGCAAGTTTTAAGATTCCTGATGGAAGTTCATCTCCTACAGAAATAGTAAACTTCTCTCTTCTTAAATTACCTTGAAGGTCGTTTTCTTTAATTTTATAGTTGTGAAGAAGATCGGCCACCAATGCATTTAAATCATCATCGGTTGTCCAAGTACCTTGTGTTAAATGCGTATAGTCATCTACAGAATTTAACATTTTAAGGGTGTACTTTTTACCTTTTGGCAATACATCTTCCCCTAAATCGTTCTTCACACCTTGTGCCGTTTTCCCACCAATAATAGCGAATAATTTCTCAATTAATTCGTCTTTAAGGGCTTCAAACTTCACTGTATATTTAGCCTCTAAACGAGCGATATCTTCTTTATCTTGTGCCCGCTTACGCTTATCCTTTATAGCTCTAGCGAATAATTTTTTATTGATGACCACACCTTCTAATGATGGAGAAGCTTTTAAGGAAGCATCTTTTACATCTCCGGCTTTGTCACCAAATATAGCACGAAGTAATTTCTCTTCCGGTGTTGGATCTGATTCTCCTTTAGGAGTAATCTTACCAATAAGGATATCACCAGGTTTTACTTCGGCACCAATTCGAATCATTCCGTGCTCATCAAGATCTCTTGTTGCATCTTCTGAAACGTTTGGTATATCATTCGTTAATTCTTCATTACCTAGTTTGGTATCTCTAACTTCTAATGAATATTCATCGATATGGATTGAAGTAAAGATATCTTCACGTACTACTTTTTCAGAAATTACAATCGCATCCTCAAAGTTATACCCTTTCCAAGGCATAAAGGCTACTTTCATATTTCTACCTAAAGCCAATTCACCTTCTTCGGTTGCATAACCTTGACAAAGTACTTGACCTTTTTCAACTCGATCTCCTACTCTTACGATTGGTTTCAAGTTTACAGAAGTACCTTGGTTGGTTTTTCTGAATTTGATAAGATCGTATGTTTTAGAATCTGAATCGAAACTAACCATACGCTCTTCTTCAGTACGATCATACTTAATTGTAACTTGTCTCGCATCTACATATTCTACAGTACCTGCTCTTTCAGCATTGATCAATACACGAGAATCTGAAGCTACTTGACGCTCAAGACCTGTACCTACAATTGGAGAATCTACTCTTAATAATGGTACTGCTTGGCGCATCATATTTGACCCCATTAATGCACGGTTCGCATCATCGTGCTCTAAGAATGGAATTAAGGATGCTGAAATAGATGAAATCTGATTAGGAGCAACATCTGTAAAGTGAACTTTATCAGGCTCTACTACCGGGAAGTCACCTTCCATACGTGCAATTACCTTATCGGTATTTATTTCTCCATCTTCTTTTAATGGAATATTTGCTTGTGCAATTAGTTTTCCTTCTTCTTCTTCAGCAGAGAAATAAACTGGATCATTCTCGATATCCAATTTACCATTTTCTACTTTACGGTAAGGAGTTTCGATGAATCCCATTCCGTTTACTTTCGCATAAACTGAAAGTGAAGAAATCAAACCAATGTTTGGACCTTCAGGAGTTTCAATAGGACAAAGACGACCATAGTGAGTATAGTGGACGTCACGAACCTCAAAACCTGCTCTTTCTCTTGAAAGCCCTCCGGGTCCTAATGCAGAAAGACGACGTTTGTGAGTAATCTCTGCCAATGGATTGGTTTGATCCATAAATTGAGATAACTGATTGGTACCAAAGAACGAGTTGATTACAGAAGAAAGTGTCTTCGCGTTAATCAAATCGATTGGTGTAAATACTTCGTTATCCCTTACGTTCATACGCTCACGAATAGTACGTGCCATACGAGCAAGACCAACTCCAAACTGCTGAGATAACTGCTCTCCTACAGTTCTAACACGACGGTTGGAAAGGTGATCGATATCATCAATTTCTGCTTTTGAGTTAATTAACTCAATTAAATATTTTATAATGGTAATAATATCTTCTTTGGTAAGTACTTGCTTATCCATTTCAATATTAAGACCTAATTTTTTATTCATTCGGTAACGACCAACTTCACCAAGGTTATAACGTTGATCTGAGAAGAATAATTTATCTATAATTCCTCTTGCAGTTTCTTCGTCGGGTGGTTCTGCGTTACGTAATTGTCTATAGATGTGTTCTACCGCTTCTTTTTCTGAGTTGGTAGGGTCTTTTTGTAAGGTATTATGAATAATAGCATAATCACCTGTAGAATTATCTTCTTTGTGAAGTAAGATTGTTTTAGTTCCCGTCTCTAAAATCTCTTCGATGTGATCTTTTTCTAAAACTGTATCACGATCTAATACAATCTCGTTTCTTTCAATAGAAACAACTTCCCCGGTATCTTCATCTACGAAATCTTCATACCAAGTGTTTAGCACACGTGCCGCTAATTTGCGCCCTAGTACTTTTTTAAGTCCAGATTTAGAAACTTTTACTTCTTCTGCAAGATCAAAAATCTCTAAGATGTCTTTATCTCTTTCAAACCCGATAGCACGGAAAAGTGTGGTTACCGGTAATTTTTTCTTTCTATCGATATACGCGTACATTACACTGTTGATATCGGTAGCAAATTCAATCCAAGAACCTTTAAAAGGAATTACCCTAGCTGAATATAATTTGGTTCCGTTAGCGTGAAAAGATTGACCAAAGAAAACCCCTGGCGAACGGTGTAATTGAGATACTACTACACGTTCTGCTCCATTGATACAGAAAGTTCCGCTAGGTGTCATATAAGGAATTGTACCTAAATACACATCTTGAACGATAGTTTCAAAATCTTCGTGCTCTGGGTCGGTACAATATAGTTTCAATCTTGCTTTAAGAGGAACACTATAAGTAAGTCCTCTTTCAATACACTCTTGAATGGAGTAACGAGGTGGATCTACAAAGTAATCTAAAAATTCTAGTACGAATTGATTACGAGTATCCGTAATTGGAAAGTTTTCCATGAAGGTATTATATAAACCTTCATTCCCTCTTTCTTCTGATTTGGTTTCTAATTGAAAGAAATCTTGAAATGATTTTATCTGGATATCTAAGAAATCCGGATAATCTGGTCTGTTTTTAACAGAAGAGAAATTAATTCTTTCAGTTTGCTTTTCTAACATCTATGGACGGAATTTGAGGTTTTCAACTTTCATATTTTATTGAAAATAAAAAGTTGAAAGCACGTAATTAACTAAAAAAATTTGTGCAAAAAATCGCACTAACGCATAAATACGCAAAAGGGTTTAGACCTTCAGGAGCATATCCTGAGGCCTAAACCTAAATAATATAGCTTGTTAAGCTTACTTAAGCTCAACCTCAGCTCCTGCTTCTTCTAACTGAGATTTTAAAGCTTCAGCTTCGTCTTTAGCAACTCCTTCTTTAACAGGTTTTGGAGCACCATCAACTAATTCTTTAGCATCTTTAAGACCTAATCCAGTAAGTTCTTTTACTAACTTCACTACTGCTAATTTAGATCCTCCTGGAGCTTTAAGAATTACGTCGAATTCTGTTTGCTCTTCAGCAGCGTCTTCACCACCTCCAGCGGCTCCACCAGCTACTGCTACAGCTGCTGCTGCAGGCTCGATACCATATTCTTCTTTTAATATATCAGCTAACTCGTTTACTTCTTTTACTGTTAAGTTAACCAATTGCTCTGCGAAATCTTTTAAATCTGCCATTTTCTATCGTTTTAAAATGTGTATTTATAATTATTAAAAAGTGCGTACTTAATTTGAAATTTATTCTTTTTCAGAAAGTGTTTGAAGTATTCCCGCAAGTTTACCTCCACCAGACTTAAGTGCTGAAATAACATTTTTAGTTGGTGATTGTAACAATCCAATAATATCTCCAATAACCTCTTCTTTAGATTTGATGTTAGAAAGGGCTTCTAAGTTTTCATCTCCAACATAGATAGCTTCATCTATATAAGCTCCTTTAAGAAGTGGTTTTTCACTTTTCTTTCTGAATTCTTTAATTACTTTCGCTGGCGCATTACCAGTTTCAGCAATCATAATCGATGTATTGCCTTTTAAAGTTGATGGTAACTCACCGAAATCTTTTTCAGCGGCTTCCATTGCTTTAGCCAACAATGTATTCTTAACTACCGATAATTTAACGTTAGCCTTGAAACAAGCTCTTCTTAAGTTAGAAGTGGTTCCTGCATCTAAGCCAGAAATATCTGCTAAATAAACAGTTGAAGTTTCAGCTAACTGGGCAGTTAAATCTTTTATTACTTGTGATTTTTCTTCTCTTGTCATAATAAACTTTATTATTGCTCAGTAAACCTTTTTGTGTCTATCTCTACACTCGGGCTCATAGTGCTTGACATATGGATACTCTTTATGTACAAACCTTTTGCTGCCTGAGGCTTCAACTTTACAAGCGTAGTTAATAATTCTCTTGCGTTTCCTGCAATTTTATCTGCATCGAAAGATGCTTTTCCTATTGCTGCGTGGACGATTCCGGTTTTATCTACTTTAAAGTCGATTTTACCAGCTTTTACGTCTGATACTGCTTTTGCAACATCCATTGTTACTGTACCAGTTTTTGGGTTAGGCATTAAACCTCTTGGACCTAAAACTCTACCTAAAGGACCTAATTTACCCATTACACTCGGCATAGTTACAATTACATCTACGTCTGTCCAACCACCTTTGATTTTATCAAGGTACTCATCTAAACCAACATAATCTGCACCAGCATCTTTAGCTTCTTGCTCTTTATCTGGAGTTACTAAAGCTAAAACTTTTACATCTTTACCGGTACCGTGTGGTAATGTCACCACGCCTCTAACCATTTGATTAGCTTTACGAGGATCTACATTTAGACGTACTGCAAGATCTACTGAAGGATCAAAGTTTACGTTTGTTATCTCTTTTACTAAAGCAGAAGCTTCGGCAACAGTATACAGCTTAGATTTATCAAGCTTTGCCTGAACTTCCTTTTGCTTTTTTGTTATTTTTGCCATTTCTATTCTTGTCTTTTTAGGTTAAAACGGTGCATCACCTTTTACAGTTATTCCCATAGAACGTGCCGTACCGGCAACCATCTTCATAGCAGACTCAACAGTAAATGCATTTAAATCTTGCATTTTATCTTCTGCGATAGCTTTAACCTGATCCCAAGAAACACTTGCTACTTTCTTACGATTAGGTTCTCCTGAACCTTTTTTAGTTTTAGCTGCTTCCATCAATTGTACGGCTGCTGGTGGAGTTTTCACAACAAAGTCAAAAGACTTGTCTGAATAAACTGTAATTACCACCGGCAATACCTTACCTTGTTTATCTTGAGTTCTACCATTGAATTGCTTACAGAATTCCATGATATTCACTCCGGCAGCACCTAAAGCAGGTCCAACTGGGGGAGACGGGTTAGCCGCACCTCCGCGCACTTGTAATTTTACAACCTTACTTACTTCTTTTGCCATTTTAAATAAAATTTAATTTTGAATTATCAATTATAAAAGTGGAAGCATTTAAAAATAATAATTCGATATAGCGTAACATTTAAATTTTCTCTACTTGCATGTAACTTAATTCTAATGGTGTCTTTCTACCAAAGATTTTCACCATTACTTCAAGCTTACGTTTCTCTTCGTTCACTTTTTCAATAGTTCCATTAAAACCATTAAAAGGACCGTCAATTACTTTTATTGTTTCACCAACAGTGTAAGGAATCACCACGTTATCTTCTTTCACAGATAATTCATCTACCTTACCTAACATTCTATTCACTTCAGATTTTCTTAACGGCACAGGGTCTCCACCTTTTACTTCTCCTAAAAATCCTATCACTCCATTAATACCTTTAATTACGTGAGGAACTTCACCTTCTAAAGCGGCCTGAACCATTATATAACCCGGAAAATAAACTCTTTCTTTATTAATTTTCTTTCCGTTTCTAATCTGAATCACTTTTTCAGTAGGAACCAATATCTGATCTACAAAATCTTCAAGACCTTGATGAGCAATTTCTTTCTCAATATAGTCTTTCACTTTGTTTTCTTGACCACTTACAGATCTTACTACATACCATTTTTTTGTCTTACTCTCTGCCATAGATCAATTACTTACGATTTAACCCAGTTAAAATACTGCTCGATTGCAGAACTAAAAACTGTATCTACTCCCCAAACCAATAATGCAAAGATTACTGAAAAAACAAGTACGATTACCGTCAGTCTTTGAGCTTCCGCATAAGAAGGCCAAGTCACGTGGTTTTTTAATTCGTTGTAAGATTCTGATATATAATTTGCGATTCCTGCCATTTTATATAGATATTAAAAAACTTTAATCTTAAAAATTAAAGTTTATTAAATTAGAAATACCATATTTCTAAAGCACGGGTTGAGAGGCTCGAACTCCCGACACCTGGTTTTGGAGACCAGTGCTCTACCAACTGAGCTAAACCCGTAAATACAAGTCAAGGTATTTCGCATAAACGAAACACCTCAACTTTTATATAATTTCAACTAACTTTATAATTAGTCTAGAATTTCAGTTACCTGACCAGCTCCTACTGTTCTACCTCCTTCACGGATAGCAAAACGTAAACCAACATTCATAGCGATAGTCTGGATAAGCTCAACAGTAATAGTTAAGTTATCACCAGGCATTACCATCTCTACTCCATCAGGCAAACTAATAGTACCTGTTACGTCTGTTGTTCTTACATAGAACTGAGGACGGTAGTTATTATGGAATGGTGTGTGACGACCACCTTCTTCTTTTTTCAAGATATAAACCTCTGCTTTAAATTTAGCGTGAGGAGTTACAGAACCTGGCTTAGTAATTACCATACCTCTAGAGATTTGAGTTTTCTCAATACCTCTTAATAAGATACCAGCGTTATCTCCAGCTTCACCTCTTGTTAAGATTTGACGGAACATTTCAATACCAGTAATAGTAGAAGTCAATTTCTCAGCTCCCATACCGATAATCTCTACAGGATCTCCAGTATTAGCAACACCAGTTTCAATACGACCTGTTGCTACAGTACCACGACCAGTAATAGAGAATACATCCTCGATAGGCATTAAGAAAGGCTTATCCACATCACGCTCTGGCAATTCAATCCAGTTATCAACCGCTTCCATTAACTCTAAAACAGTCTGAACCCACTTATCTTCACCTTCTAAAGCCCCTAAAGCAGAACCAGAAACTACAGGACCATTATCTCCATCATATTCATAGAAAGAAAGTAAATCTCTAACTTCCATTTCTACCAACTCTAATAATTCCTCATCATCAACTAAGTCAACTTTGTTTAAGAACACAACGATTCTTGGAATACCTACCTGACGCCCTAAAAGGATGTGCTCACGAGTTTGCGGCATAGGACCATCTGTTGCAGCAACAACCAAAATAGCACCATCCATCTGAGCAGCACCAGTGACCATGTTTTTCACATAATCGGCGTGACCTGGACAGTCAACGTGCGCATAGTGACGATTAGCAGTTGCATATTCTACGTGAGAAGAGTTAATTGTAATACCTCTCTCTTTTTCTTCTGGAGCGTTATCGATTTGATCGAAAGCACTAGCTTCAGAATATCCAGCGTCTGCTAACACTTTAGTAATAGCTGCAGTTAAAGTTGTTTTTCCGTGATCTACGTGTCCAATAGTACCTATATTCAAGTGCGGTTTGGAACGATCATAAGTTTCCTTTGCCATAATTAATACTTATTTAATCTTAGTTATATATTAGTGTTCAATTTATATACACATAAAACTTAACAACAAGCATTTTGCTGTTAAGTGAAAAGTTGAAAAATTCAACTTAGAGCCAACGACGAGAATTGAACTCGTGACCTCTTCCTTACCAAGGAAGCGCTCTACCCCTGAGCTACGTCGGCCTAAAACCAATCTGCACCAACAGATTAAGCTCTATTTAGCCTTGAAAACTTCCAAGGAAATAGAGCGGGAGACCGGGTTCGAACCGGCGACATTCAGCTTGGAAGGCTGACGCTCTACCAACTGAGCTACTCCCGCATTCCAAAAATTAATTTATTTTAAACTAAATTTCAGTTGTGGGGAGAGCAGGATTCGAACCTGCGAAGTTAAAAAACAACAGATTTACAGTCTGTCCTCGTTGGCCGCTTGAGTATCTCCCCAATGGTTTTAAAAAAACCTTTCAAAATTTCATAGAACAGAGCCGATGGAGGGACTCGAACCCACGACCTGCTGATTACAAATCAGCTGCTCTAGCCAGCTGAGCTACATCGGCATTATGTCCTGCTTTTTACATTAAAAAAGCCCGCTATTTCTAACGGACTGCAAATATAGAGGTGTTTATGTTTTCTGCAAAATTTTTTTGCGATTTTTTTTATATTTTTTTTCTAGGCATACGCACGTAGCTTTTCCTTACGTTTTTTAAGGCATCTTCGCACGGCGTTAACTCCTTCATCTACACCTTCTTCAAATTTTTTATTCATCTTTTTCACCATAATATCGTCTCCGGGAACGTGCAATAAAATTTCTGTAATTTTATTTTCCGGAGAACGGGTATTTTGAACTTTCAGGAAAACATCGGCATAGGTAATCTTATCAAAATGCTTTTCTAACTTGTTTAATTTACTTTCTATAAATAGAATTAGTTTCTGGTCGGCATTAAAGTTTACGGATTGAACGTTAATCTTCATCTTTTCAGGTTTTAGTTAGTTAGACTTCTATTTATTTTTATTTCTTGGGTGGGCGTTCAGATAAACCCTGCTTAGCTCGTTTATACTATTATGTGTGTAAACTTGTGTTGAAGCTAAGCTTGAATGACCCAAGAGTTCTTTTACCGAATTTAAGTCTGCCCCTTCGTTAAGAAGATGGGTTGCAAATGTGTGCCTAATAATATGTGGACTTTTTTTCACCTTAGTGGACACCCTACTAAAATAATTATTTACGACCCGATAAACAAGCGTATCATAAAGTTTATTTCCCTTTTGAGTTAGCAATAGATATTTTTCGTCTTTAATTATTGCCAATTCATCTCTTTCTAAAAGATAACGCTGAAGGGTTTTCAAAACCGAAGGCAGCAAAGGGATTATTCGTTCTTTATTTCGTTTTCCCAAAACTTTTAATTGTTTACCAGAAACATCTACACTATTCAATTTTAAATTAATTAGTTCTGCCCTACGCATTCCTGTGGAATATAATAATTCGATAATAAGCTGATCCCGTATTTCTGAAAAACCTTCAGGCTGAAAATTTTGAATTACTTCTGAAACCTCTTTGGAAGAAAATGGCACTTGCACTTTTTTATCAACTTTTAAAGATTTATGTTTTGCCAACGGAGAAGTTTCAACTTCTTTTATTTTCAATAAGAATTTATAAAATGTCTTTAAAGAGGAAATTTTTCTGTTGATACTTCTATTGGAAATCCCTTGATCCACCAAACTAATAATCCAAGAACGAATCATGGAATAGTTCACTTCCTTTAACTGTTCTTCTTCAAATTCATCTTGAATAAAAACGGCAAAGGTTTCGAGATCTTTTTGATAAGCCAAAACCGTATGAGAGGAGTATTTTTTCTCATATAAAAGGTAGTCTAAAAATTGCTGAATAGAGGCCATAAAAAAACTGCTGATAAACAAAGTTACTAAACTTTATCTACCAGCAGTTGTATGATATTCAGAATTTAAATTTAGATCATTTCTTCCTGATCTCTTAATTGCTGAATGTATTGCGCTTTCTGGATTTTGCTTCTATGCTTTACAGATGGCTTTGTGAAATTTTGACGAGAACGCAGCTCACGCATAGTTTTAGTTTTGTCAAACTTTCTTTTAAAACGCTTTAACGCTCTTTCTATGTTCTCTCCGTCTTTTACTGGTATTACTAACACGTTGATATCACCTCCTTTCACTTAAAATTTCGAGCGGCAAAATTAATACTTATTTTTAATTTTCAAAATATTTAAAATATTTTCAATCAAATAATTATGTAGCCGGCTTGTACTCTTTTTTATCGATAATCATCTTCGCCAAAATCTCTCTCAAAATCTCGCTTGTTCCACCTCCAATTGGACCTAACCTACTATCACGTAACATTCTTGCTAATGGGTAATCTTCCATATAACCATAACCTCCTAAAAACTGTAAACATTCATCAATCGTTTTATCGGCCATTTTGGTTGAAAGTAATTTAGACATCGTAGCTTCTTTTACCACATATTCCCCATTGCCCAATCGCTGTGCCGTTAAATAATTAAACTGTTTGCACATTTCTGCTTCGCTGGCAATATCGGCAATGCGATGGCGCAAAGCCTGAAATCTATCGATAGATTTTCCAAAAGCGGTACGGTCGCTCATGTATTGCAAGGTATATTCAATGGCATGTTCAGCTCTGGCATGAGCATTCACCCCCATAATTAAACGCTCTAAAGCAAAATGTTGCATAATATAAGGAAAACCTTTCCCTTCTTCTCCCATTAAATTTTCAACAGGAATTTTCACATCGGTGAATGAAATTTCTCCGGTGTCTGAAGCTCTCCATCCTAATTTATCTAGTTTGGTTGAAGCGATTCCCGGTGTATCGCGGTCTATTACAAACATACTCATCCCTTTGTTACCTTCTTCCGGGCTGGTTTTAGCCGCCACTACCAAGTAGTCTGAATACACCCCGTTGGTAATAAAGGTTTTAGAACCGTTCAAAATATAGTGATCTCCGTTTTTTACTGCGGTAGATTTCATTCCGGCAACGTCTGACCCTCCAAAAGGTTCAGTAATACAAAGACACCCTATTTTTTCTCCTGTAATACTTGGTGCCAAGTATTTTTCTTTTATTTCGTGACTTCCTTCTTTGTTTAAATGAGTCATTGCTAAATAAGCGTGTGCCCACATTGCAGCAGCAAAACCACCGGAATTTATTTTTTGAAGTTCTTCCAAGAAAATAACCGTGTAGAAAATATCTAAGTCTAAGCCACCGTATTTTTCAGGATAATTGATTCCGAAGAATCCCATTTCTCCAAATTTTTCCCAAATAAAACGCTCGATGGTTCCGGTTTTTTCCCACTTTTCTATGTGCGGAACTACCTCTTTTTGTAAAAAATCACTAAGGCTTTTTCTGAATAAGTTATGCTCTTCTGTAAAGTATGTATTGCTCATTAGCTTCTATCAATTGAAATTTCTTAAAATCACTTCAAATAAAAAGTAAAATTATGTAAAAAACAACCTATACTTTACGAATTTCTAATTTAATTTAAGATATAATTTAATTCTATCTATTTTATAAGCTGGAAAGGATTCTATTTTTGCTAATTCTTCAAAGGATTTTATTTCCTCATGTAGTTCTCGATACTCTACAATTTGTCTAGCCAACTCATAATCGAAGTAAATAATTTCAGTAAGTTCTATAACTGAGGCTTCGTTAATGGAAAGTTTTTCTACTGGTGTAGGATTTTTTGTAACGGAAAATTCTTTTAAGATATTCTGTTCAGTTTCGTAGGGCAATCCATAAATATCTTTCAACTGAATGTTATCTACAAAACCGCCTATTTTTAATCGGTAATTAATGATTCGCTGACTCAACTTCTCTCCTATTCCATAAATCTCATCTAGTTCTTCTTTGGTCGCAGTATTTAAATCTTTCTTTTTATCTGAAGATATTTTCGTTGCAGTAAAGCTTTTTTTCTTTTGAGCTGCATTTCTTTTTTGAACCCATTCTGGAAATTTGAAAGAAGGCGAAATTTTATTCAGTAATGAATCTGAAACTTTCGTGACTTTTTGAAAATCTTTTATTGAATTCACCCATTTTCCTTCGGCACGAAAATCTTTTAAACGTTTAATTTCCTCTAAGCTCATTCCTAATTTGTAACCTTTAAAGTCGTTAATGTAATTAGGGTTAAAAGGATAAATGGTATCTTTTTTCGATTTTTGTTTTTCTGCTTTTACCGAATCTAAAAATTTTTCAACTTGAATTAATTCCTGCTTTTGAAATTCTGATAGTTGCTCTTCCTCTGGAAAATGATGCACGTAATACATGCCCACCATTCCCAAAAGGATTAAAAACACCAATAAAAAAATCCCATTTTGTTGTTTGGGTGTAAACACAAAATGGGATTTTTTAAATTTCATATTATTAGATTTATGCGGTTTTACCTTTTATAAATAAATCACCAGATTTTACTTTCTTGAAGTATTCCCTTAAATCTTCCCTTACTTCACCAGACATAATATAAAGTCCGATAATGTTCGGGAACGACATCGCAAGAATCATCATATCTGAGAATACCAATACGGCACCTAAACTAATAGAAGCTCCTACCACTACGAAAATTAGGAATAAGAATTTATAAATCATTTCAGATTTTTTACTTCTTCCGAATAAATATGTCCAAGCTCTCATTCCGTAGTAAGACCAAGAAATCATCGTTGAAAAAGCAAATAAGAATACAGCTGCTGCCAATACGTATGGGAACCAAGAAATCACACTAGCAAAAGCATCTGAGGTTAACTCAACCCCTCCAATACCTTCTACTTCGTGCATTCCGGTAAATACTAATACCAAAGCGGTAAGTGTACAAACTACAACCGTATCAATGAACGGCTCTAACAATGCTACAAAACCTTCTGATGGCGGGTGATTTGTTTTTGCGGCACTGTGCGCAATCGCTGCAGAACCTACACCTGCTTCGTTAGAGAAGGCTGCTCTTTGAAAACCAACTACTAACACTCCTAAAACACCACCTTTTAAGGCACTTGGTGAAAAAGCACCGTCAATAATTGCGTTAAATGCAGGCCCTATATTATTTATATTTACGATAATTACCGTTAATGCTCCCAAGACATAAACTACTGCCATAAATGGAACAATTTTACCGGTTACTTTTGCGATACTATTAATACCTCCAATAATAACCACTCCTACAAGAACGGCTACGACAATACCAAACCAGAATCCGTTACCATCTAACATTGGGAATTGCCCAGAAAGAATTTCAAAAGACTGATTGGCCTGGAACATGTTACCACCTCCAAAAGAAGCACCAATACCTAAAATAGCGAAGAATCCTGCTAAAAATTTACCTAAACCTTTTAAGTTACGCTTTTCTAAACCGTAGCGTAGGTAGTTCATTGGTCCTCCAAAAATACGACCGTCTTCAGTAATATTTCTATACTTCACACCCAGCGTACATTCTACAAACTTGGAAGACATCCCTAATAAACCGGCAATAATCATCCAGAAAGTAGCTCCGGCCCCACCTAGAGAAACTGCTACTGCTACCCCGGCAATATTCCCTAATCCTACGGTTGCAGAAACTGCTGTCGCCAAGGCTTGAAAGTGCGTAATGTTACCCGGCGCGTTAGGATCGTCGTATTTTCCTTTTGCTAAAGCTAATGAATGTTTAAAGCCTCGAATGTTAATAAACTTCATTCTTACCGTAAAAAATATAGCTCCTAATACCAACCAAATCACGATAAACGGAATGCTATTTTTTTGAAGGTCTCCGTTGGGATGGGTTAATGCTACAGGATCGTCATATTTTATTTCAGCTAAATAATGAGCACCTTGTTCAATTAAATCTTCCGTACTGTTAGGGTTGAAAATTTCGTTCCCTTCTTTTACTAAATATTTTAATTCACCATTTGCAAGTGCAGTTACGGTTTCTTGTTCAGGTCCGTGTTTTACGATGGCAATTTTCTCCCCTTTCTTTACCTTTGTACCTTCTGGTTTTAACCACTTTTGTAAGGTATAAATTTCATCTGTTTGTGCGCTCCAACTTGGAGTAGCGACCAATTTTACATCGGCGTAAACTACAGGATCATAAATTCCCAAAGCTGCAAACGGATCCCAAAATAAAACAGCCGACATATTATCTACAATCGGCTGAAAAAATCCATTAAAATGCTCGGTAATCGATTCTGCTTTAATTCGGTAAGATTTGGTGACAGAATTTCCTTTTGCATCGGTAATTACCACATCGTAAGGAATTCCCTCTACTAAACCTGTAGCTTTATTAGATTTTAAAGAAGTACTTTGGTTTGTCCATTTATAAGTATATGGCGGTGTTCCTCCTTTAACCGTTAACTCAATGGTACCGTTATTTATTAAACTAGATGGGTTTATTAAATCGGCTTTTACATCAAAATCCTCGTTTTCGTTGGATTGAGCATTCATTAAACCAATTGATAAACATAAAAATAATGCTGAAAGCAAATACTTCCTCATAAAATATCGTCGTTTTGTTAATGGAATTAAAATGTTAAAAATTATTAAGCCCCCAATATCATAAAAAAATTCCCTATTTCAAAAGCTTACAAGTTAAAATGTAAAGTAAATGTTAAATAAAAATAACTTATTTTAAACTTTATAAGTTTGTTTTAGCTTTTCAATCTGTTCGGGTTTACCTATAAAAATAAGCTTTGAATTTTTTCTTATCACCATATTGGCATCCGGGTTTACACTATAATTTCCGTCAGGAGCTCGGTAGCCTATTACGGTACACCCTGTTTTTTTCCGAAGGTCTAGTTCCTTAATGGCATGTTCTTTCCCATCGGTACAAATATGATCAAAGTCTATTTCTTCAATATTAATGCTTCCTTCTTGACGGGAAACGGAAAGATGTCCTAAAAACTCAACTAAATCTGGCGTCACCACTAAACTCGCCATATGGTCACCTCCAATTTTATCGGGCATAATTACATTATCGGCTCCGGCAAGTTTTAGTTTGTAAGTAGTACTTTCTTTGGTGGCCCGACTTATAATTTTTAGTTTTTCATTTAGCTGTTTGGCAGAAAGTACAATAAACACATTATCGGCATCGCCCGGCAACGTGCACATGAGGGTTGAAGCACGTTCAATTCCTGCTTGCTTTAACACTTCGTCTTCGGTAGCATTTCCATGAATGTAAAGTATCCCGGAATCATACAACGGTTCCAATACTTTTTCATCATTATCTATGACCACAAAATTTTTGTTGTAAGCCAATAATTTACTTACGGCTTGGTCTCCATTTCTTCCGTAGCCACAAACAATAATGTGATCTTTTAATGCATCAATTTTAGATTTCACTTTTTTAGCCCTTAAATTTCCTATATTGTTTTTACTTAACATATACTCTGTAATCACTGAAATTGCATAACCCACAAAAAAGATACTGCAAATTATGTAAACTGAAGTAAGTATTTTTTCTTGCGGACTTAATTGCTGCACTTCGCCAAAACCAATTGTCGTTATGGTAATGACGGTCATATAAATTGCATCTACCCAAGTATATCCCGAAAATAGTTTGTAGCCTAAAATACCTACTAAAAACACTCCACCCAATAAGATTAACGCAACGATAATCCTGGAACCTAAATATCTTTTAAGGGATATTTTCTTTAATGGATCTCTATAAATCAAAGACAGATGTGCGTTTAGTGTAAATTAAATCTTTAAGTTTCAACCAAAAAGCCAAGGTCAGGTAAATGGCGAAACCGATGCCGAAGGTAGCAAAGGAAACGTAGATAAAAAACAATCTAACGCTTTTAACCCGCATCCCTAGCCTGTCTGCCAAGCGGGAACTTACGTAAAACCCGTTACGCTCAAAATAATAACGAATGTTTGAAATAAAATTTATCATCTCTACAAATTTAGCTCACGAAGCGTTTCTTTGCAACAAACTTAAACCTAATTCGCATTGCAGACATTTATTTACATCGCAATAATTAGGTTTTAACTGTAAAAGTGCTTGTGATTCTAAAGCGTTGGTGGCGGTTTTCTTTCTAAGTTGATTAATTTTTTTGATAGTTGAATTGCTTTCCGCTCCCATCGATTCTAAAATATGGAAGAGATTTTCTACTTCCACTTTTCCTTGAAATTTCTGGTAAGCGAATTTAATAGGAACAATAGAATTAATAATCACTAAATCTATAAATTTCTTGGTCAATTTTTTAGTTGTAGTTTTACTCTCTTTTCCGAAGGAATAATGGGTTTTCCAGTAAGTTGAAGTTTCTATTTCAAAAAGTTGGTAAATTTCTTCCAGCGTTTGTATGTCTTTTATTTTGCTGAATAAATTTTTCTGCTGAATATACAACTGCGCCAATTGTGATAATCGAATCGTAGGAAAATTGGGCGGACGCAATCTAAAAAACTGAACTTCTTTCTGAATGGATTGTAACTGAAATTTATGTTTTAAATAACCGTATTCTTTTTGAAGCTGAAGAAAATAGGAATCGTCAACATCTTGAGTTAATAAATTGGTTTGACCGAAGAACAAAGCTTCTAAAATTTCAACTTCCTCTATTTTTCTAATTACCGAAAATGGAATTGATTTTGCCATCGCCAAAAATGCTTTTCCGTTTTTATTTAAACCGAAATTTTTAGCGAGTAATTGAAAAAGTACTGCTTCCCAATTATTTTCAGTTTCTTCCAATAATTTTGTGATGAGGATTGATTTTTCTTCTAAGCGTTCGATGTATAAACGCTCCAACCAATTCTTTAGCTGAAAATTTGTGAATTGATGAAAATCGTTTTCACAATTAATCCATTTTCGAGGCGCTTGTAATAATTCTTGATAATTGTTTAATGTTTCAGAGGCTGTAAAATCCTTTAATTGAAGTGTTGCGATTTGGGTTTTATCTTTTCGAAAAACGGCCACATCGTCATCCCAAACTACATGCAAAATCACATTATCGTAATGAGTATCTTTTTCGTGATGATGCGCATACCAATCGCTCGATTTTATATGAATTTCTACATTACCTGCCCAAAGTTGATTACCAATTTCAATTTTTGCATTAAAAAAATCGGGACCGGGATTTTGAACATTATGAAGTCCTGAATTTAAGATTTTTATATTTTCATTAGCCGTTGTCTCTGCTTTTAGAAAATCAAACTTTTTAAATTTCCATAGGTAATGTAAAAAATCTTCTTTCATTTAATTATTTAATAATTCTTTTACTTCGGGATAAATTTTTTCTACCCATCTGCGATACATTTCACCACTTGGGTGCAGACCGTCTTCGGCAATTAAATTAGAGTTGAATTCGGCTTCTTCAGAAATATCGGTGATGTAAAAGTATTTTACTTCAAAATTAGCACTGGTATTTTGACAGATTTCATTGAACATCGCAATTTCATTTGAAATTTCTTCAGTATCACTATTTTCAGCAAAAGGCGTCACGCTATAATCGGGAATACTCACTACAAAAACGCCATCTTTTCCGGTTTTGGATTGCGCTATGGCTTTTTGCAAAATAACTTTCAACTCTTCCTGAAACTGCTCGATATCCCTACTTTGATATTGATTGTTGACGCCAATTAACACGGAAACCAAATCGTATTTTTTTGTGTCTAGTTCTTCGTTCATCGCTTCCAATAACTGGTCGGTACGCCAACCTGTTCTGGCTATAATTTTCGGGTTTTCTACGCTAAAGCCATCGTTACGAAATTTATCTGCTAACTGTACCGGCCAGCGTTCACTTTCGGCGACGCTTTCTCCAATGGTGTAAGAATCACCCAAGGCCAAGTAAGAAATTGTACTTGAATTTTGAGAAGGATTAGCGACTCCGTTTTCTGACATTTCTGAAGTGGAACCACAGGAACTAAATAGGAACAGGAATAAACATAACGCTGATAAATACCTCATTTCTTAAAATATACCTTCTAAGGTAAGGATTTTCAAATTAATTTACTGGGGATTTATGGAATAAAAAAAACCTCTTGCATTTTTTACAAGAGTTTTTTTTCAAAGAAAGGTTTATTTTTTATAAATAAGATTTAATCCATAAACCCGTGTTCTTTCATCCAATCGTCGTTATAAATTTTACCAATGTAACGGCTTCCATGGTCGTGAAAAAGTATTACCACCACATCGTCTTCTTTAAATTCATCTTTTAATTGAAGTAATCCTTTCATCGCCGCTCCGGCAGAGTTCCCTAAAAACATTCCTTCTTCTTGTGCCAATCTTCGGGTGTAAACTGCTGCATCTTTATCGGTTACTTTGGTGAAACCATCAATAATATCAAAATTTACATTCTTGGGTAAGATATCTTCGCCAATTCCTTCGGTTACATACGGATAGATTTCATTTTCATCGAACTCTCCGGTTTCGTGGTATTTTTTAAAAACTGAACCATAGGTATCAACTCCCCAAACTTTTACATTCGGATTTTGTTCTTTTAAATATTTCCCTACTCCAGAAATGGTTCCGCCGGTTCCTACGCCAACTACAAAATGGGTTACTTTCCCATCGGTTTGTTCCCAGATTTCCGGTCCGGTACTTTCGTAATGCGCTTGGGTATTGGCCAAATTGTCATATTGATTTACATACCAAGAATTAGACGTTTCTTCAGCAATTCTTTTAGCAGTTGAATAATAAGAATCGGGATGTTCCGGTTCTACATTGGTGGGACAAACAATCACCTCGCAGCCTACCGCTCGTAAAATATCTATTTTCTCTTTACTTTGTTTATCGGCCAAGGTACAAACCATTTTGTAACCTTTTACAATCGCGGCTAAAGCTAAACCCATTCCCGTGTTTCCTGAAGTTCCTTCTACGATTGTCCCCCCAGGTTTAATAAGTCCTTGCTCTTCGGCAGCTTCAATCATTTTTATAGCCATTCGGTCTTTTACCGAATTACCGGGATTAAAAGTTTCGTATTTTGCCAAAACCATTGCCGGAATATCTTCCACGAGTTTGTTTATTTTCACAAGCGGCGTATTGCCTATGGTTTCTAATATATTGTTTTTGTAATCCATTTCTTTTTCAATTTTTGGATTGCAAATATAGGGATTCGCATGAGAACTTGGAGTTGAAATCGAAATTGAAAAATGAAGTTCGTAGTTGTATGAAATGAACTGAATACTGCTAACTACTTACTCAAACCTAATAGACTTGGCGGGTGTGATTCTGGTGATAATATAGGAAGGGATAAGTAACATGAGCATACACAACAATAAAGTCCCTGCATTTACCAACAAAATATAATCCCAATTAAAATAAATTGGCGCTTCAGTCACATAATAGGTTTCAGGATTCAGCGGAATTAACTTAAAATATTTCTGAGCCAGCAAAACACCAATCCCAATAATGTTTCCGTAAAGAAGTCCTTTAAGGATGAGATAAGCTGCGTTGTATAAAAATATTTTCCTGATGCTCCAATCGGTACTTCCTATGGCTTTTAGCATTCCAATCATTTGGGTTCGTTCGAGAATCAAAACCAATAAAGCGGTAATCATATTAATACCGGAAACGATTATCATAATTCCGATGATTAAAGCAATGTTGAAATCAAAAAGGGAAACCCATTCAAATATCGATGGGAAAGCCTGCCGAATGGTTTTGGCATCTAAAAACGAGCTGATGTTGTCGTAAACCTCTCCGCCTTTTGTATCTACTTCATCAAAATCATCAATAAAAACTTCAAAATTTCCTACTTCATCATCATTCCATTTATTCAAGCGCTGCAACTGATTTAAATCTGCAATTAAATAAGTTTCATCAAACTCCTGAAACCCGGAATTAAAAACCCCACTTACCTCAAACGCTACCAATCTCGGGCGGTCACGGTTTTCTTCATTCATAAAATAGACAATCACCTTATCGCCTACTTGAAACCCTAAACGTTTAGAAAGATATTCTGAAATTAAAATTTCGATACTGTAGCCTTCTTTTTTATAAACGGGAAGTTTTCCTTCTACTAAATATTCGTGTAAATAATCCCAACGGTAATCGGTACCGACACCTTTTACAATAATGCCTTCAAAATCGGTTTCGGTTCTAATAATACCGTATTTGGTAGCAACGCCTTGAATGTGATTAATGCCTTCAACAGTAGTAAACTCCGGATAAAAATCTTGCTCAATAGAAATAGGTTTCTGCGTTTCCTGCGAATTATTGTTATTAAGGTTATTAATAATAATATGTCCGTTAAACGCAGCAATTTTATCCCTAATTTTTTGTTTCAAGCCAACTCCGGTCGCCACAGCAATAAGCATCATAATCACCCCAATAGCAATTGCGGAAACTGCAATTTTAATTATTGGTGCCGAAATACTACTTTTATAATCTTTTGCGCTAATTAAGCGTTTAGAAATAAAATATTCAAAATTCAAAAGAGATGCTTTTTAACCGATTGCTCAAAAATACATTTTTTATTCTAGCTTTAGGATTGATTTCTTGTGAAGCTCAAACAAAAAAACAAAACACGGCTGCTGCTAAAGCTTCAACTGAAAATTCTATAGTGATGGGAGCCAATCTTACCCAACAGTATTTACCTTTGTTAAAAGGAAAAAAAATAGGAATTGTAGGCAATCAAACTTCAGTGATTTTTAAAGAAGATGGAACTTACGTTCATTTAGTAGATTCCTTACTTTCTTCCAACATTCAAATTGAAAAAGTTTTTTCTCCTGAACATGGATTTCGCGGAAAAGCCGATGCCGGCGAAAAAGTAAAAGACGGGATGGACACCAAAACCGGTTTACCACTGGTTTCGCTCTACGGAAGCAATAAAAAACCAACCGATGAGCAATTAAAAGGTGTCGAAATGATGATTTTCGATATTCAAGATGTGGGCGTTCGGTTTTACACGTACATTTCTACTTTGCATTATGTGATGGAAGCTTGTGCTGAAAATAATATTCCGCTATTAGTGTTGGACCGTCCCAACCCTAACGGACATTATATTGACGGACCAATTTTAGAGGAATCACAACAAAGTTTTGTAGGAATGCACCCCGTACCGATTGTTCATGGAATGACCATTGGTGAATATGCGCAAATGATTAACGGAGAAAATTGGTTAAAAAATGAAGTGAAATGTGAATTGATGGTGATTAAAATGAAAAACTACACACATCAAAAAGCCTATTCACTTCCTATTAAACCTTCGCCTAATTTACCCAACGACCAAGCGATTAATTTATACCCAAGTTTATGTTTTTTTGAAGGAACCAAGGTGAATGCCGGAAGAGGAACGAACTATCAATTTCAAGTATTTGGTTCTCCTGAATTAGATTCAAAAACCTTTAATTATTCCTACACCCCAGAATCTAACGAAGGAGCTAAATATCCTAAAAACGAAGGAAAACTTTGCTACGGAATGAATTTAACTTCCGAAGAAAAATTAGCTGAAATTAATTTAGAGTGGCTTATTAAAGCTTACCGAAACACAAAAAATAAAAATGAATTCTTCAATAATTTCTTTCCGAAGTTGGCCGGAACTGAAAAACTTCAGCAACAGATAGAAAGTGGAATGAGCGAGTCAGCAATTAAAACCACTTGGAAAAAAGGTTTAGAAGATTATCAAACTACCCGAAAAAAATATCTTCTATATAAATAACAGTAACTTAACGCAACCATTCTTACATTTAGTATCTACTTAAAAAATACTAGATGAAAATAATAGCTTACTTCGTATTTTTCAATTTATTGCTTTTTAGCTGTGAACCAGATATTGAATACAATAAAAGACTACTTGTTAAAGGCAAAGTTGCGAACCCTCAACAAGAGCCAATCGCTAACATTGATATTTCCCTTTTTTCTTCTGGACATATTTTAGGAGAAGATATAAGCGATAATTACGGAAATTTTTCATTCGCCTCATTTAAAAGTAATATTGGCTACGAGATAAAGGTAAATTCCACTTCTTCTGAATTCTCTACCGCAAGCATTAATCCAATAAATAATGATAATCCTTACGTGATCTATACCAACTTGGTCTAATTGAATTAAAATCTATTAGTTTACTAAATTTTGAAATTAATAAAACCTCTACCGAAGAGCATCAATTGTCTTGGAGGTTACGTTATTCCTCTTCTCATTGTTCTTATAATTTTGATTTGGTTTCCTTAGTTCCCAATGCACAAGCATGCTTTGAAACTAATACATTTAGCTACAATCAAAATATAAATCAACTAAATTTTTCAAAACAGTTCAAAACCCTACAGAATACAAACGTTAGATTTATTTATCAATTAGATAATCAACCTGAAGTAACCATCGAAATTCCTATGAACAACCAAATTGTCGATTATGAATTCACCTATTAAGTTATTCATAAGCCTTTTATTTTTGATAGTTACCTATCATTCATTTTCACAAGAAGAAAATTATAAATTTCCTCAAGATGACCACTATGGTATCTTCAAAATTGGATATACTCAACCTATAGCGATTGGGGATAATTTTGCAAATAAATCTTTCACCAATAGTACCGGATTTGATTTAGAATTCAGTTTTAATTTATTGATAGTGGATTCTTATTGGGAGTGCGCTATGGAAATACTTATCATAAAATTAAAAACAATGAACTTGTGGGAGGGCAAGACAAAACAAACTCCAGTTTTATTGGACCTATAATTGGTTACCAATTTTTACCTAGAAACGATGTTAGATATACACTTAGCGCCGGAATCGGATCTGTAGAATATAAAAATTTCTTCCACGATCAAATAGCCAAAGATACCGGAAGCACAATTTGGTTGAGCCCAGAAATAGATTATCATTTCAGTAAACATTTTGGGCTTTATTTCTCTCCGATTTTTCAAAAAGATTTCTTGGGAATTGAAGCTCCACAAGAAATTCAAGATTTTTTTAATTCCGCTAATTATTTAAAACTTCAGTTAGGGATTAGAGTGGTTATTTAATTAGTTTCTTTAAATAGCAATTCTGTCTTTTTTAAATATTCATTTCCGTTTTCAGCTAATAGCAGTTTTTTCCATTTATTAGCTTTATCATTAAGACCTAGTTCTTTTGCATACATTAAGTAATAGAAAATCTTTTTATTTTTACTATCTATTTTTTCTAAATTCAATTTTGATATTTTCCTATTTACTTTTCTAAAATCATAGTTATGCAAATCGACCACTAAGTTTAACAAACTTATCTTTTCTTTCATTACTTCATAATTAGCTTGTTCTTTATCTAAAAGTTTTTCGGCTTCTTTTAAATAAGAATTGGCTATATTTAAAAATCCCCTTCTTGGTTCTTCTTCTTTTAAAAATAAACTATAATCTAAATAACTATCTGCTAATCGTAAGGTAGTAACATAATTTTTATGTTTAAAGTAATTAAGGGATTGCCTCTTTAAGAATTTAGTACTTAGACTAAATTTTAATAAAAGTTTTTTTAAGTCTTCCTCATTTAGATAGCCGGTACTTTGATAAATAACATCGCCATTAGCATTCATAATTAAAATATTTGGTATAGACCTAATATTATATTTTATCGCTAACCTGCTATTTTTTTCCAAATCTAATTTTACAGGAACAAAATTTTTAGTAATATCAACAATAGATTCTTTACTCCAAGAATCTCTATCCATCATTTTGCAAGGTCCACACCACGTCGCCCAAAAATCTACAATTATGAGTTTATCTAAAGCGAGTGAAACTTTCTTACCTTTTTCTAGAGAATTTAACCAGTTAATTTTTGAATGGGCGTTCTGAAAACAAAAGAATAAAAGTAACAGCGAAGGAAGTATTTTTTTATACATAAGTCAGTTTTCTCTAAATATATAAAAAAATATAAACCTAACCGTTAAGAATACGCTTTTTCATTTCTTCTACAATATTATAGGCCGCAGGGCAAATGGCGACATTTTTTAAAGTTAGATTGGATATTTGTTGAAATTTCCTACGATCGGTATGCGGAAATTCAGCACAGGCTTTAGGTCGAACATCGTAAATCAAACATTTATTATCGTAGCCTAAAAAAGTACAGGGAACTTGCTGAAGCACATAATCGTTCTCTTCATCAATCTGTAAATATTCATTTATAAATTGTTGCGGTTTCATTTTTAAAAATTTTGAAATCCGCTCAATATCTTTATTGGTAAATAAAGGTCCGGTAGTTTTGCAGCAATTGGCACAATCTAAACAATCGGTACGCTCAAATTCTTCATCGTGCAATTCTTGCATAAGAAGGTCTAAATGTTTAGGTGGCTTTTTTTTAAGCTTCGCAAAAAACTTTTTATTTTCCTTATGCTTATCTTTGGCCTGCTTTGGTAGATTTTTTAAAATTTCTTCCATAGCGCAAAGGTAACTATAAGCAATTCATATTTTGAAAAATCCAGATATTTTTGGTCAAGCCGTTCTTGACTATTATTATAAAAACCAACCGGAAAACATTCTTGTTCACGCCAATGATTTTGATGATGATGAAATCCCTACGGAATATCTTTTCCGCAGTTATAAGGAAATGCCTCCATTAGAACAAAAAGCGCTCCAATTGGCTAAGGGTAAAATTTTAGATGTAGGTTGTTGTGCAGGGAGTCACTCCCTTTACCTTCAGCAGCAACAAAAAGAAGTAAAAGCAATTGATGTTTCTGAAGGTGCTATCGAAGTTTGTCGCTTACGCGGAGTGAGAAATACTGAAATACAAGATTTTTTCAACTTAAAAGATGAAAAATTCGACACCATTTTAATGCTCATGAACGGTAGCGGAATTATTAGTAAATTGAAAAACTTAACTCATTTTTTCAATCAAGTAAAAAAGCTATTGAAACCCAACGGAAAAATTTTAATTGACTCTTCCGATTTACGTTATCTTTTTGAAGAAGACGAAGATGGCGGTATTTGGGTAAATCCAAATCAATATTATGGGGAGTTGAGCTATTCTATTAGTTATAAAAATGAAACTTCAGCAGAATTTGATTGGCTTTATATTGATTTTAATTCTTTACAACTCGCCGCTGAAAGCAATGGGTTTTCTTGTGAGTTAATTCAAGAAGGGGAACATTTTGATTATTTAGCAGTCTTAAGCTATCTTTGAAAAAACTATTCAAAGTAACACCCAAAGATTTGGGTATCCAGAAAAATCTCGTATAGAAATAATTATCCAGTTAGTATTTAATGAGCTCCTTCTGAAACCTTTGTAGTAGGCTTGCTCGTATATACTTCCTCTCCGTTGATAAAAGTCGCATCCACTTTTGTCTTCAAGATATCTGTTTCCGGTATTTCTAAAATATCCCGATCTAATACAGTGAAATCAGCAAATTTTCCAGGTTCAATACTTCCTTTTTCATTTTCTTCAAAATTGGTGTAAGCTGCCCAAATTGTCATTCCACGTAAAGCCTCTTCTCTGCTTAGCGCATTTTCAGGTTGAAATCCGGTTTTAGGAAAACCACTTATATCTTTTCTGGCTACGGCTGCATAAAAAGTTAAAAACGGACTTACTTTTTCTACGGGAAAGTCGGTTCCCAAAGCTACCAAACCTGCTCTTTTCAATAATTTTTTGTAGGCATACGCATTATGTATTCTTTTCTGGCCAATCCTATCTTCTGCCCAATACATATCGCTCGTGGCGTGAGTGGGCTGTACCGAAGGAATAATATTTTGCTTTCCTTTAAAATAATTAAAATCCTTTTCACTTAAAATTTGAGCATGCTCCACTCGCCAACGTTTATCTTTTTCATACTTCAATACCGAATCGTAAACTTTTAGTATAGTATAATTCGCTGAATCACCAATGGCATGGGTATTCATTTGATAATCAGTTTTACTTATGGTCATGGCTAGATCTTTTAATTCTTCCAAGCCTATGAGCATAGCTCCAAAATGTTCTGGTCGATCGCTATATTCTTCTTTTAAAGCCGCTCCACGTGATCCTAAAGCACCATCGGCGTAAACTTTTACCGACCTTACGCTCAATCGGTCTGTTTTTAAAATCCCCTCATTCAAAAAATAATCTAAATCTTCCTGCTGATTTTGCACCATCGCATACAAACGAACTTTTAAATCTTTGGTTTCTTGCAAACTATCTATCAGCATAATGGTTTCTTTGCTCAAACCGGCATCATCAATAGTGGTTAATCCGTATTTAAAGACCGTATCCTGTGCGGCAAGCAAAGCTTCTATGTTGTCTTTTTTAGTGGGTTGGGGAATAATTTTGGAGATTTTTGACATGGCATTATCAATCAGGATTCCGGTAAGTTTTCCATTTACCACTTTCACCTCTCCTCCTTTAACTTTCGTGTTTTTATTAATACCTGCTAAATCTAAAGCTTTTTGGTTAACTAACATTGCATGCCCATCTATTCTGGTAATAGCAACCGGCGTATTGGGAAATAATTTGTCTAAGGTATCTTTTGTCGGAAATTTTTTAATTTTCCAATCGTTTTGATCCCACCCTCTACCGTTGATAAATTTGGTTTGATGTTTCTTTTGAAATTTAACAATTTTTTCAATAACCTCATCAAAACTTTTAGTATCAGTAACATCTACTTTTTGAAGTTGTAAGCCCAATCCATAAAAATGAGCATGAGCATCGATTAAACCGGGAACAATAGTTTTCCCTAAGGCATCATAAGTTTTCTTAGGCTCATATTTCAACAATAACTTTTCACCTTCGCCTACTTCCACTATTTTCCCATTGTTAACCACAAAAGCTTTTGCCAAATCAAAATCTTTATTAACCGTATAAATTTTGGCACCCATTACTAATAAGTCAACAGGTTTTTTATGCTCACAAGCAATGAAAAGAAAACTGATTACTAGGAGAAGGATTTTTTTCATGAATAATATTTACACAAAAATAAAAAGCGTTTACCAATGATAAACGCTTTTTAGTATCTATAAATTCTATTTAACTATTTCTTAATTAATTGTTTGTTGATGGTTCCTTGATTAGTTGAAATTTTAATCAAATAAATTCCTTTACTGAGGTTCCCGATATTTAGCTTTTCTAAATTATCCCGAAAGTTTAAAAGCTGTTTTCCCTGAAGATTGTAAATACTTACTTCTTCTAATTGAACATTTTTAATTGTTTGAAGATGAACAACATTATTGGTTGGATTGGGATAGATGTTCAATTTTGAAGCTAGATCGTAACTTTTGGTATCAAGATTTTGAACTACTTCTGTAGAAACCATATTGGTAATGATGGGCGCATTAAAATCAAAATAGATTTGTGCATCACCGGTAATAATATCGCCAAGTGCCACATCTTCTTTCGGTTTAATTTTATAGGCGATAAAACCATGGCTTCCCGGTTCATCAGCAGCTTCGTGAGGTAAATTAATATCCTCAAAAATAAATTCTACTTGATTGCCATTGGTAATTTCCACCCGGTAATCGTGACTGGCATTAATGGGTTGTAGGGTTGACCAATCTAATTTTGGGTGTAAGGTATCTTGGATTCTTACATTAATGGCACTAGCTGTTCCGGTATTTTGAAAACGGATTAAATAATCTAAATATTCATCGGTTTGCTCCTCATAAATTTCTTCTCCTTGCAAGACTTGTTTATCGTTAGGGTCATAAGAGTTAACAACTGTTTGATCATAAATAAAAGTATTATCTTCTGGAGTATTATCATTTGTATTTGGGATAACATTTGCAGTAAAGCTTAAAATATCACCACCATTTACTGTTGACGGTTGAAAGGTATTCATCGTAAGATCTATCACTTTACTTTCAAAAGGAGCAATACTCGCAAAATCAAAATTTAGTTGATTAACAGTAGTCGAAGAAGGATTGGGTGATGCCGAAACAAAAGTCTGCATCGTATTATCAAAAGCTAGACTTATGGACGGATTAGCTATCGTTTGTGTACCAACATTTTGAACCACCAATTGATAATCTGCATCAAAACCGGGACGGGCTTGACTTATTGGGATTAAGGTAATATTTAAATCTTCTATTGTTTGATTAGTAGTGATACAAAAATCTACAATTTCTGTATCAGAATTGCTAAAAGAAACCGTGGCACTTACCGGTGTTGCAGTATAATAAGATGGTAAATTACCTAATGAAACTGTAAAGTTATTCCCTAAAATAGGAAGTTCATATATTCCATTATTCGGAAATGTAGTATTATCATAATTGCCGTCATTAGCAATTACACTTAGATTATTCACTAAAATATCATTTGCATCACAACCATCCCCATTACTATCGAAAATAATATTACCAGTTATTTGATTACAATCCTCTGAAACGCTATCTCCAATAATCTCCCAACCTAAGGTATTTGTTAAATATTGATGCTTACCAGCATCACAATACTCCAACCCGCTTGCTCCCAATTCTATATTCTGCAAATTGGAATAAGTTAGTTTTGATAGTAATTTATCATAATTTTCAACACTTAGGTTAGATCCATTCAAAAAACCCTGCAAAGAAAATGTATTTATATCCCAGTCTTCTAATGGTTGGTCAAAATTTTCTGCTCCATCAAACATAAAAGCAAATCCACCCGTATTTGGATCGTTAACATTTGAAACATCCCAATTATTCAAAGGCTGATTAAATGCTGTGGCTCCTTTAAACATAAATGCAAAATCCGCAACATTTGAAACGTTCCAATTATTTAAAGGTTGATTAAAATTTGTACAACCTTCAAAAACACCATTCATATAAAATACATTAGAAACATCCCAATTATCCAAAGGTTGATTAAAGTTCTCGGCCCCATAAAACAAATGATACATCATTGTAATATTGGATACATCCCAATTATTAATATTACTATTAAAATTAGTACAACTTTCAAACATTCCCCACATATTGGTTACTTGACTTAAATCTGGGGTATCGTTAGCATTGATAACCAAATCAAAGCACCCCAAAAATGCCCATTGCATACTTGACCACTCAATATCGCCCCATTGTTCAACTGTTTTAAGTTTTAAGGCTTCATCAGTTAAGTTGGGGTATTGATGACCAAAAAAAATTCTAGGGAAATCCCCAGAAACACTCACGGTATAAGTTCCTACGCTATTGTAAGTATGTGTTACATCACCGGTTTGGTTGTTCAACACGGTTCCGTCTCCAAAATCTACAGTATAGTCGTAACCTGTACCTTCTGTAGGTATGGTAATTTCTAAATCATTTGAAGTCACCTCCCAAGTCGTGATAAAGGGAGCGTTTTGTGCGGAAACAAAAAGGCTAAAAAGTAAAAAGCTAAAAAAGAAGTAAAGTTTTTTCATGAAAAATTAGTTTGGGCCGCAAGATAACTATTTTGGATAAAAACATCTTGTTTTGAGAGAATTAAAATTTTGAATATCCGTTATGAATCAGAATGAGACGCCGTCATCCTAAATATTTTGTTTTTCAATGTAGTATAAGATTCCGGATCAAGCTTGCCTCGCCGGCAGGCAGGCCCGGAATGACGAAAATAACTATTAACATGAGTGAGATATAAGAAAATTTCGGAGACTGAGTGAAATCTTTGCAAAAGATTTTGTGTCGAAGTTTCCATTTTGGTAACATTTCGATACAAATTTTCCTTGAAAATTCACTCAATGATCCAAAATGCCAACAAAATACTTTTATATCGAACTTAGGTTATTATTACAAATTACTGATAATCAATTAAAATTCCTCACAAAAAATAAAACCCGAAGTTTCCTTCAGGTTTTTTTTATATTTCTATACGAGCTCTCGACTGCGTTCGAGATGACAAGTGCTTACTTCTACCAATCAAATTGGTAACTGGCACCGCCCATCACTTGTAAACTTTGTACGGAATAGCCCATCCAACGTTGGTAGTTTCCTTCGGCTAAATTATTTCCTCTCACGAAAAATGAAAGTTGGTCGTTTAACTTATAACCTACTCTTAGATTGGCATCTAAAAATGCACCTAATTCCTCTACGCGTTGGGTAGCTCCGCCATCTACTGAAGTTAAATCGTAATTGTAGTAATCTTTACGTTCTCCTACAAAATACAGGCTTGCCCCGGCAAACCATTTTTCTGAGATTTGATAATCGGCCATTAAAGTACCCTGTATTTGCGGCAAATTCCATGCTTCTTCTTCAAACTCATTATCGTAGGTAGAAAAGCTTGCATTGACTCTTAGATTGAAATCTTCATTCACTGCAAATTGCAACTCTCCAAATAACTTAACGGTGTTTACATTATCATAAACCAATCCAAAAGAATTGAAATACTCGTAGTTTTCTTTTGGAGTGATTGTAGAATAGGTTTGATGCTGAAATAAGGCTTTGTTTTGTTCTGATTGATAACTTCCCCGAATATCATAGCTAACACTTTCGGTAAACTTTCCTTTCCCTCCAATGTAAACATCGTATTGATTATCGGTTGGAGCAATTAGTAAAGTTGGAGATACAAACGGATTTTCTTGTGCAAAACTATAATAAGTATTTTGTTGCAAACCACCATCGGCTCCGGCATATACTGAAAAATATTCTCCGGCTACTTGATAACTTGCATGAATTTTCGGGTACACAAAAAACTTGTTTTCATCGTGTTCCCCATCCATAGAATACACTACTTCCGCTCCGGCATCTAAGGCTAAGTCGCCTTGTGTTAAAGTTATACTTGGGTGTGCTCCTAAATTAAAGAAACTGTATTTAATTTCTGTACCAGGCTCTAAACTGGTGTCATTCATATAATTTTTATCGAACGTACCTCCCACATAATCTGCTGAGAAGTCTAAATTCACAAATTGATTGGCTACCGGAAATTCAAATTCAGGAGTGATGACTACGTGATTTTCTCCACTGCTATAATTATCGCCAAATCGTCTGTATTTGATACTTGCTTTATCAAAAACACCTTGCGCCACATCAATATTTCCTCCAGCTGTAATGGCGACATACGAATGTTGTGGATCTATCGCTCCATATTCCTCCTCTGTTATTGGTAAAAAATCAGGTGTTCCATACCAGTTGAATACTTGATGCTGAAAACCGGCTTCTGCTCCCCAAGTAAAATTTCGAGTTTCACCGGTATAATCCAAATTAAGTCCTGTATCGTAATATTTATCGTCCAAAGTCGCGTTGTCAATTCCACCTTGTGACGAATTATGGGTTAAGGAAATTCCCAGTTCTTGGTCTCGATTCACTTGCAATCCGCCATAAAACTCAGCCATGACATTGGAGTAATTTCCGAAACCTAAAGCCGCATAATTGTTGAATAATCTAGGCTGTGCTTTAGACGCCACTCCTGCTGCCCTGCCTTTGGCGGGCGTAAAGGTGGAAGCTACCGGAAATGAAAAAATATCGTAGGTAACTTCTTTCTTTTTTCGGTCTGTAGAGTCGTTGATTTTAGGCGTTTGTTTCACCTTAAAGGCATCACTAACCGTGGGCGAATAAGGTTTTACAATAATTAATCGTTCGGTATCAATATCGCCTTCTTCTTTTTCATCATCTTTCTGACTGAAAGCAACAGTTGAAAATAATAATGCTGAAATATATAAAAGTCCTTTACTTAATGAAATGCGTTGCATATAAGAAAGATTAGTTGTTATTGTTAGTTTGTTCTGCTTCTACGGAAGAATTGGTTTCTGCCTGCTCATTTTTAATCCTAGACAATTCTGCTTTGGCTTCTTCAACCAAATCAGGATACTGTTCAAAGTTTGAAATTACAGCATTAAGAATTGTTGTTGACTGATATGGATCGTCTAACTTTTCCCAGTTTTTTGCCATAATCAAAAGCCCTTTTACTCCCCATTTTCTATAAGAAGAATATTCTTTGGCTAAAAGCTGTGCAGATTCATTAGATTCTTCATACTTACCTTCTTTATTCAAAAAGTAAGCATCATAATATTGTGCTTCTGCTGCTAGACTTCCGGTAGCGATTTTCTTTACTTCTTCATAAGCTTTTTTCGCTTTTGTCTCATCTCCGGTTTGAATGGCCGAACGAGCGATAAATACTTGCGCGTCACTTTTTACGCTGTTTTCTATTTTTGAATTCTGAAGCACTTTTTCAGCATACTTCACCGTGTTTGCATAGTTTTCTAACTGATAGTAAGACTTCATTAAGTTAGATTGGGCAAAGGTGATGTTCTGTGGAAAGTCGGCTTCTTGTTCTAATCTTTCTAAAATTGGAATAGCCGCTTTGTAATTTTTGTTCTCTAAATAAATCTGCGATAAACGTGCTAAAGCTTGCTCGGTAAATTCGCTTCTAGGTTGCTCCACTACATATTTGTAATGCGGAAGAGCTTCATTTTTCTCTTCGTCACGATAGTGCAACTGACCTAAATAAAAATGGGCCGGTAAAGCGTGCAGGCCGTTAGAAAACTGATTTAAGTATTTCTGAAATCCTTTTTTAGCGGCTTCGGTATTGTTTTCAATAAATTGATTTTCTGCCGCTTCATAAGTTGCATTATCAATATCTGAATCGGAAACTTCTACAAAGTCCAAAGTATTTACCCAAGCGGCATATTCATCTGTTCTTCCTAAATCTACATAAATTACCCGTGCGGTTTTTACGGCTTGGTTGGCTTCTTCGGTACCCGGATATTCTTTCACTACTCGTTTAAATTTATCTAAGGCTTCTTGTGATTGATCACCGTTATAATAAATAAGTCCTTGCTTTAATAAAGTTTTGGACGCAAAAGAACTGTTGGGTGCTTCATTTAATAATCGGTTATAGGTTTGAATCCCTTTTTGAGTATTGTCTTCAGCTACATAGGTATTTCCCAATTCATATAAAGCATCGTCCCGATAAATGGATTTGTTATATTTATTTAGGAAAGCTTCTAAATCTTCAATTTTCCGGTCGTTTTTATCTACAAATCCATAACTGATTGCTTTTTGAAAATAAGCATAATCGCTATCGATTCCTTTCATCGCAATGGCTTGGTTGTAAGCTTCCATCGCCGACCAATAATCGCTCGTCACAAAATAACTATCTCCTAATCTTAAGTAAGCATCATTAACTTGGGTTAATGGTTTTTTATGCGTATCTGTATAGCTTTTGAAAAAGTTAATCGCTGTGGCATAATCTTTTTGCTTAAAATAAGTGTAAGCAATATTATAATCAATATCTTCAATTTCTGAAGTATTTTTCGCAGCGGTCATTCCTTTAAATTCCTTGTAACCGATTAAAGCATCATGGTAATTTTCTAGGTTATAATCACTTTCAGCTTTCCAATACGTAGCTTTTGCGGTAAAATTTTGGTCGTTACGTTCAGCTAAAGATTTATTGAACATCACCAAAGCTCCGCTATAATTCCCTTCTTTGTATAGCTCTATTCCGCGGTAATAAGCCACTTTTTGATAAACTTGTTTGTCTTTATAATCATTACTAGTTTCTAATAAACTCAAAGCTTTTTCGTAGTTTTTAGAAGTAATGTAAGAATCTACCAATAAAGCTTCAATTTCTTCCCGCTCTCTAGATTCTGGATAAGTTTCTAAAAATTCAGTGAGCACTTCAGGAATACTTTTATAGTTATTCCCGATTTCATAACTGAGTTTCGCGTAATTTAAAGCGGCATCTTCTTGAATTTTTTCATCAAAATTCATTTCAGAAGCATTTTTAAACGCATTTAAAGCTTCCTGTTTTTTTCCTAATTCAATATAAGATTCGGCTAAATGATAATAGGCATTTTGAGCCACGTGGTTTTGCCCATCGATAATTTTATTGAATTCTGAAACAGCATTTTCGTAATCACCTTGTTTGTAATAGGCATAGCCCAATTGATAATAATCGGTATTGTTCCACTTGCCACGTTTTCCCCGGTATTCTTTTAAATACGGAATGGCTTGCTCGTATTGCTCTAAGTTGAAATAACTTTCCCCAATAATTTTATTTAATTCTGAACGCTCTAAAGCATTGGATTTATCGAGTTGTTCTTTTCCTAATTTGATAGCTTCTTCAAATTTTCCCAGCTTGAAATTCATATCGGCTTGAAAGTAAGAAAGGTTTCGGTTGTAACGATTGTTATCTTTTACCTCATCAAACATCTCGTTGGCTTCTTCGTAATCATCACCTTCATAAGCAATAAACCCTAAATAATATTTGGCTTGTGAACCGTATTCTTTAGAATCACGAACACGGTTGAAGTATTTCTTGGCCTCTTCTTTTCTTCCGGCTTTAAAAAACGCATAGCCATTGTTGAAGTAAAACTCTTCCAATTCCTTTCTGGACAAACTGCTTTGGTCAACTTCTTTGTACCATTTACGGGCATAATTATAATCCCCATTTTCAAAATAATAATTGGCGACATTAATGTAGGCTGAATTCCGTTTGGTGCTGGTTGGATAATTTTGCACAAAATCTTCCATGAGTTCATCGGCATTCGATTGGTTTAACCGCACGGCACAATTGGCAATGTAATAGGCACAATCTGACTCTAAAGAAATGGTTTTCGCGTCCTCTTTAACCTCCTTAAAAAGTTTTTGTGCTGCTTTGTACTGGTGGTTATTGTATAAATCGAGTGCTTTATTATACTCTGCAAAATCGTTGGTGTAAACTGCTGATTGCTGTGCAGTACCCAAGTATCCCAGGAAAATAATAGCGAAGAAACCAAGAATCTGTTTATAATTCATTAGGATAATATTTTATAGCTAGTTGGTTCAAAGATAATTTAAACTACATTTTTAAAACGCATAAAAAATGCTTTAATTATGTTAATGTTAAAAAAGATGCAGTCAAGCTTAATTCTACTAATTTCTGGTGCTTGCACACTTTTTTAAAAGAAAATGAGTTATAATTCTAGAGAAAAATTTACCTTTAAAGCCTAAAGTAAAGTTTATGTCGGAAACCATTCTAGAACTTCGAAATGCAGCGATTTACCAACGGGAAAATTTAATTTTATCGGAGGTTGATGTGGAAATCAACAAAAGTGATTTTGTGTATTTAATTGGTAAAACCGGAACTGGAAAAAGTAGTTTTATGAAAACGCTTTACGGCGATTTACCTTTATCTGAAGGAGAAGGAAGTATTGTAGGCTTTAACTTGCGTAAACTGAAACAAAAGCAAATTCCGTTTTTACGAAGAAAACTCGGCGTGGTTTTTCAGGATTTTAAATTATTGAACGACCGCACCATAAAAGATAATCTTCTTTTTGTGCTAAAAGCGACCGGATGGAAAGAAAAACGGGCGATGGAAAGCAAGATTGACGAGGTGTTGGATAAAGTAGGAATGAAAACTAAAAACTTTAAATATCCTTACCAACTTTCCGGTGGGGAACAACAGCGAATAGCTATTGCCAGGGCTTTACTAAACGACCCAGAACTAATTTTAGCTGATGAGCCTACTGGAAACCTAGACCCACAAACTTCGGTAGAAGTGATGGAAGTTCTCAAAGAAATTAATAAAAATGGTCGCACTATTTTAATGGCCACACACGATTATGCGCTTTTATTAAAATATCCTTCTAAAACTTTAAAATGTGACGGACAAAAGGTGTTTGAAGTGGTACAGAAGAGTGCTTAATCTTCTTTCTCATTTTCTTTTTTATAAACATGGGGATTTTCTACAATTCCTTTTTTGAATACTTTTCTAACCTTCATTCTTAACCAAGTATCTGCTTGTAAGATAGTGTCCTTTAGTTTTTCATTAGGTCTTGCCCTAAATGATGTAACATGGAAAGTATCGGTACTTTGTAAAGGCTTATCCGAAAAATAATAATTAGAAACACATCTTCTAAACCCATTATAATTTACAGGAGAAACCGAATGTAAAGAGTTGTTATGTGTTGCCATAATTACTAATCGATTAAATTTACTATCGATTGTGATTGGTTTTTCTTTTATTCCATTAGGCCATAATTCTAAATTCCCTCCATAATCTTCTATCCAATCAGGGGTAACATAATATAACAGATTAAGTACACGCCATCTATTTCTATCTTTATCGTGAGAATTATCGAGATGTGGATTTAAAAATTGATTTTTCCCCATCATAGATATTCCTCCTGCATATAAATTTTCATCTGGATATGTATTTTGAATCTCACATATTTCAGAAATTTCTTTTACAATCCTATCATCTTGAAATGCATAAATTATATTTTCCAAGATTGGGTTATATTTATCCATCTGGGCTGCAACATATTTATTTTCCCGAATACTTTTCTTTAAAACCATTTCTTCATGTTGTGGAAATGAATTATTTATTTGTCCTGCCCATTCTTTAGGTAATAAATTATCCAAGTAAAAATATCCAATATTATTTTTAAAAGATTGATATTGACTTATTAACTCTGTTCTTTTTTCTTGAAGACGTTTAAGAATTATTTCAGAAAACTCTGCAGTTTTAATTATTTCCATAATGAAAAGTATTTACTTTGTAAAGATAAATATTTAAACATCACAATGCTCTCAATTTTAATTCCTATATATAATTATAATATTAAAGGATTTGTTGAAGAACTTCATTTGCAAGCCAGTTCACTAGGTATTGAATTTGAAATTATTGTATTTGAAGATGGTTCCAAATCAAAATTAAACAAAGAAAATAAAAAAATAAATTTACTCAAGAATGTTACCTTTAAAGAAAATCGAAAAAATCTAGGAAGAAGTAAAAATAGAAATTTATTGGCCTCCACAGCAAAATTCCCTTATCTACTTTTTTTAGATGATGGTTCTATTATCCCTGAAAATTTTTTGGTTACATATATAGAATTTATTGAAAATACTACAGAAATCATCTACGGCGGAAGAATTCATGCTGAAGATTACAGTAAAAAAAATATTAGCTTGCGATGGAAATATGGTAAAAACAATGAAGATAAATCTTCTGCAAAAAGAAAATTGAGTCCATACAGATCTTTACTTTTCAATAATACAATTATAAAAAAAGAGTTATTTAACTTTATCGCTTTTGATGAAAACATAACAGAATATGGTCACGAAGACACACTATTTAGTTATCAAATTAAAGAAAAAAAAATAAAAGTTGAACATATAGATAACCCTGTAATTCATATAGATATTGATAGCAATACAGAGTTTCTTGAAAAGTTTTCTAAAGGACTTCATAATCTAAAGAAAATTTATGTTGCCGGTTATATTAATGCCGATTTTGTCAAAATTCTAAAAACCTATGAGAAATTAAAAAAAATTAAAGCTGATGCTATTTTTGCTATTTTTTATAAATTATTCAAAAAAAATTTAAAGCAAAACTTAACATCATCTTCTCCTTCATTAAAAATTTTCAATCTTTATAGATTAAGTTATTTCTGCTATATTATAAATAAATGAGTCCTTTTTTTACAGTCGTTATTCCTTTATATAATAAAGAAAACTATATTTCTAAAACCATAGAAAGTGTATTAGCACAAGACTTTAAAAGTTACGAAGTAATTGTCGTAGATGATGGTTCGACTGATAATAGCTACCATAGAGTTAAACCGTTCGGTAATCACGAAAAAGTTTCTATAATTAAAAAAGAAAATGGCGGAGTCTCTTCTGCCAGAAATTTTGGAATAAAAATCGCGGATGGTAAGTATATAGCACTATTAGATGCCGACGATTATTGGTACCCCAATCACTTAGAAGAACTCTATAAAACTATTGAAAAATTTCCTAAGGCAGGTATTTATGGTACCGGCTACGAAATTTTATTGGATGGCAAAACCCTTCGCAAAGCAGAATACCGAAATTTCAAACCTAATAAAATTCAATTGGTACCGGATTACTTTGAAGCAAGTACTATTAATGCAGTGATATGGACATCTGCTTCTGCTTTCTCTAAAAAAAACTTTTGTAAAATTGGAGAATTTGATTTAAGACTAAGAACTGCTCAAGATTTAGACTTTTTTGTAAGGGCTGCTCTAAAATTTGATATCGCTTTAAATCCAACAGTAACTATGCGCTACTATCAAAAAAGTGAAAACAACTTAGCTCAATCCTTCTATAATGAAGACAGGGAGTACTTTATTAATAAATTTAGAGAAGAGGAAGACGCCAACCCATCTTTTAAAAAATATCTAGATTCTAATAGATATGCATTAGTAATAAGATGTAAAATGATTGATAATCCTATTTGGAAAAGAGTGATTAACGATATTGACCTAAATAATCTTACAGATAAACAACGTTTTCTACTTGGTTTACCAAAAGTTATTTTAAAAGTAAGTAAGAAATTTCAATTATTTCTTCTAAAACAAAATATATACTTAACGGCTTTTAAAGGTTAAAATTATAGAAAAAGAAACTTTCCTATCCTAATAAAACTTCTTTCCACTTTTTCGCGATAACCTCCATCCTTAAATGTTCAACACTACTACGTGCGTACTTTTTACAATATGAATAAAGTTCTTTATCTTCAAGCATTCTATTAAAAGCTAAAGCTAATTCAGAAGGATTATGATTCTCGACCAGTAAACCATTTCTTTCATGGTGAATTATTTCTGCCGGGCCACTGTTACAATTTACAGAAACTACAGGAGTCCCTACCGAAAGTGATTCTATTAAAACTCTTGGAAAACCTTCATATCTGCTCGTTAAAACAGTAAATTTAGCATGATTCAAAAAGTTTCCAACTTCAGGAGTATAGGATATAAACTTCACATATTCTGAAAGGTTGATATTTTCAACCTTTTCTCTTAAAAATAGAGTATCTGGACCATAACCTAAAATTTTTAAATGAATATTATATTTAGGTAAGTTAGATGTAGCATAAGCTTCAAGTAATAAACTAATATTTTTAACTTCGTCTACCACTCGTCCCAAAAACAAAATATATTTTTCTTTGAAGGTTTCAATACCTACATTTAGCTCTTCAATTGGATTGTAAATGGTATATACTTTGTTTAAATTGAACTTTTCTTCTACCTTTTTTTGAATAAATTTTGAAACAGTTACAATCTTATGGACTCGCTCTATTATTTTCTTAGAGGTATATTTTGCCAGATAAGAATTTCTACTCGGAAAGTAATTTTCTAAATAAGCGCTCCTTACTACGTAAATAAGTTTTTGATTTTGATAAACATAATTAAGATAAAACAGCTCTTTTAAAGAGTTGTTTTTGACCCTGTTATCTATGATATAATCAAATTTATGTTGAACTATATATTTCTTAAACCTTCTAAATCGTACTAACCTACTAAAAAAAGTATTACTCTTTTTTTTCTCTAAACCAAGATTGAATAATTTACCTTCATATTCATAAGAAATATCATCAGTCAAAATTACTAAATGTACTTGATAGCCCAAGCTGTTGAGCATTTGAGAAAGTAAGGCCGTAGAGCGTTCCGCTCCCCCTTTACCTAAAGAAATAGAAACAATACACACCTTTTTATCAAGAACCGAATATGCCATTAATTTTACGCTATAATATCTTTATATTGCCAAAGATAAAATATTATATGAGGATTTTATTAGTTGGCGAATATAGTAGGCTACACAACTCTTTAAAAGAAGGTTTACAGCAATTAGGTCATGAAGTTACTATTATTGCTACTGGAGATTATTTCAAAAATTTTCCGGCAGATATAAAACTAACAAGAAAATATGATGAGGGGATTCTAAGAAAACTTAAGATTGCTATTTACTTAATTTTAAAAAAAGATATTACCCAAATAAGTATTACTAAACAATTTTTCACATATCAGAAAGATTTGATTAACTATGATGTTGTACAATTAATTAATGAGCGCCCTTTTGGAATTAAAGGAAAAAATGCCTTTAAAATTATTGACTTTTTAAAAGAAAATAATAAAAAACTTCATCTCTTGGCTTGTGGTACCGATTATATAAGTGTAAAATTCGCTGCAGATAAGAAATATAGATATTCTATTTTAACGCCTTATTTTGAAAAAAAAATCAGTAAAAAAAAATCCCATCATATTCTCGATTATACTTCTAAGGAAAGTTATCAGCACCACCAAGAAGTATTTAAAAAAATTAGTTCCGTTTCAGCTTCTGACATAGACTATGTTTTACCTTATGAAAACTATCCATATTTTAAAGGCTTAATTCCTAATCCCATCAATATAAACAAGTTAAAATATAAAAAAATTAAAAAAAATAATCCAATAACAATTTTTCATGGAATTAATAAAACTAATTACTATAAAAAAGGAAATGATATTTTTGATGCTTCCTTAAAAGAAATTAAGAAAAAATATATAAATAAAGTTGAAATAATTACGGTTAGTAATCTTCCCTATAAAGAGTATATTAACAAATATAATTCAGCTCATATTTTATTAGACCAAATTTATGCTTACGACCAAGGTTACAATGCTTTAGAGGCCATGGCCAAAGGAAAAGTAGTATTTACCGGAGCCGAAAAAGAGTTTTTAGAATATTATAATTTACAAGAAGACGAAGTCTGTATTAATGCACTACCTGATGTTGATTACTTAGTAGAAAAACTATCGTGGCTTATTGAAAACCCTTCTAAAATTGAAGAGATAGGAAAATGTGCTCGCCAATTTATCGAAACTCATCACGATTATAAAAAAGTAGCTCAAAAATATCTAAAAGTTTATCAAACAAGCTAACTTTTAAAATTTAAGAAATCCCGATAATCCCGAATATAATCTTCTTCTTTAAAAAAATCAGATACCAGAGAAAGACATACAGCACCTGATGAAAAGTTTTCTAGTTCACGCCAAATTCCAGAAGGAATAAGCAAACCTCTATTTGGCTTATTTAACCAAATCCTTTTCTCTTCCTTACCATCTTTCAAGACGACCTCAAAACTTCCGCTTAAAGCTATTAAACATTGTTTTAATTCAATATGTGCATGACCGCCTCGGGAGGAATCACTGGGAACATCATACAAATAATATACCCGTTTAATTTCGAAAGGGAGAAGGTTCTTTTCAATAACAGATAAATTTCCACGACCATCAGGATCTGATATTTTTGGAATTTCAATAAGTTCTAAATCATCTAATTCTGTATTCATAAAATGCACATATGTATATTCAATAATAACTTGAGCTTGTAAACATAAAAATCTAATATAAATTTTTATCTAACGTTCTACATCTTTTTTCAAAAAATATCCCCTTATTAAAAGAAAAACAATTATTGCATATAATACATATCTTATTAAGTGGGCAATTACTACTCCATTAATCCCATAAATAGGAATTAAATAAGTTGAAAAACCATAGAAAAGAGCTAAAGATAATATCTCGGTGAAAATAAAACTACCAATAAGCTTTTTAGCTAAGAATTGATGGGCAAGTACCATAGAAGCTAATCTTACAAAATCTCCTAATAATTGCCATTTAAAAAGAGAAGTTAATCCTTCAAAGTCAGGATATATTAGAGAAACAATTAATTCTAAAAAAATAAACCATTAACATCCCTACTCCAAAAATTGGTAAGATGGTTTTATAAATATAAATCACCTCTTTTCTAAATTTAATTTGACTATGGATTCCTGAAAATTTAGGTAAAACATACATTGAAAAAAGCGCACTGGAAAAAACCATATAGTTTCTTGATATATTCACCATGGCTGTCCAAATACCAGCATCACTTTCAGAAATTTTATTTATTAAAGTAGAACGGATTTCTAACTCTACATAATTTAATAATATAGAAGAACAAAAAGACATTAAACTAAATGTCATTAAACTTTTAAGAAATGATTTTTCAATACTAAGTTTTGAAAAATCTACATATTTCCTTAAAAACCTAACTAATAAAATCAATAATACTAATAATTGGACTATTGGATTAATACTTATAGCAACAAAAACCCCTGTTATATTATGTATAAGAAGAAAATATATAGTAAAAATGGTAGTTAACAAATAGGCAGTCAAATCTATTTTGGCAATTTTCTTATAAGCAGAAAAGCCATTTATAATACCATAGAAAACTTTTTGTAAACCTATAAAGGGAATAAAAAAAGCAATAATTTAATGAGGTAAGAAAAATCTTTTGTAGCAAACAAATACTCACTGATATTCTCTGGAAGAAAAAAAAGTATACAAAAAAGTATACTACTACTTATTCCCACTAATACAAAAGAAGTGGAAAATAGTTTATGAAGTTTGAGGTTATCATCTTTAAACTCTGAAGTGTGTTTGATGACTCCATTATAAATTCCTAAAGAAGAAAAAGAACCTAGAATATTTAATAGGTTCCTTAATTGGCCTATTTTAGCTATTCCTGTTTCTCCTAAATATTGAGCAAAAAGTCTTTGTAAAAAAAGTGAAACAAATAGTCTTACCAATATGACCACACTATTTACAGAAGTCATTTTTAGTAATAAATTTGTTCGTATTTTTTCAGGAATTTTCACTTAATAGACATTTAATACTGAAATAACAGTTGATATTTCTGAATTTTCCATTACTGGACTAATAGGAATACTCACCACTTGCTCGTGAATTTTTTCTGTAACTGGAAACGACAAGTTTGAAAATTTTGAAAAAGCTTTTTGTTGATGTGGTGGCAGGGGATAATGAATAAGATAACCTACATCGTTCTTTTCTAAAAACTCAACAAACTTCTTTCTATTTTCTACTTGAACTACAAATAAATGAAAAACATGATTTTTACTTTCATCCCAATAGGGAAGCTTAATTTTTTCATTTTTAATTTCAAATAAGTCACGTTGAGCAACCAGTCTTCTTTGTTGATTTGACTCTGCTAAACCTTTTAACTTTTCTAATAAAAAATAGGCTTGTAATTCGTCTAAACGAGAATTGAAACCAATATATTCATTGATATATTTTGATGATGTTCCGTATTGCTCTAAGTTGAAATAACTTTCCCCAATAATTTTATTTAATTCAGACCGCTCTAAAGCATTCGATTGGTTTAAGCGTACAGCACAATTAGCAATGTAATAAGTACAATCTGACTCTAAAGAAATGGTTTTCGCCTCACCTTTCACTTCCTTAAAAAGTTTTTGTGCGGCTTTGTACTGATGGTTGTTGTATAAATCGATTGTTTTATTATACTCTGCAAAATCGTTGGTGTACACTGCTGATTGTTGCGCAATATCCATGTATCCCAGTAAAATAATAGCGAAAAAACCGAGAATCTGTTTATAATTCATTAGGACAATATTTTATAGCTAGTTGGTTCAAAGATAATTTAAACTAACGTGAGTTCGACTTAAGCATATAATCTTTGATCTATTATCTCAAGGTTTAAGGATGGTTTTTTGGGAAAGAAGCTGTAGGCGATTAACCCAGAGAGTAGGTTTGAGAGGAAATTATCAAAGCTCCTGTGCCTGGTGTGTTCAATTTGGCACACCTGACTGCCGTCAGGCAAGTTATTCTTGAGTTCATCATTTACTGTTTCAATGATGGCCCTCTTTTTCAACATCACTTTATCGTAAGTGTGCATTAAGCTGTTTTTCATATTCTTTCTGATCTTGGTAATCAGGTGAACCCCATCCACAAAGAGTTTTTCAAAGATATCTTTGCCTATATACCCTTTGTCCCCATAGAGTTTGCCTATTATCTTCTTATGGAAATTATCACTTTTTAAAGGTTCTCGGTCATCAACATTTCCTTGGGTCAGCATAAAACCCAAGATTTCCCCTCTGTCATTGATAATTAAATGAAGTTTGAAGCCAAATGAACCATCCTATGGAACATTGTACCTTAGTAGCCATTCCTTTAAAAGTCTTATGCTGTTTTTCCCTTTTTATATGACAAGACCTCAGTGGGGTGGAACCTATAAAGGAAATACTGGTGCACTTTCCCAAACAACACATTTTAAGGAACAAGGCCATCGGCACCCCTGCCTTTTGTTGGAGTTCCACAAAGCGGTTTTAAGATACTGTTTCAGGAAACTCACTTTTCAAATGTGGCCTTACATAGAAAAGGTAAAAGTGCTTCAAGTTTCTGAAATTCCCGGAATGGAAAAGTACCCTTAAGGTCATTACTTCACTATTGGAGAGCTTGGAATTCCTATTCCTTCTTTTGATAAAGCAATCAGCTCCAAGAAGTAGTCCTCCTTGTTGAGCTTGTTCAAATTCTTGATGAAATCCATCAATAAAACAGAAAATTTCAGTAATTTTATCGGTAGAAATCACAAGCAGAATATTAGTTAAATACTTGAATTATAGATACTTAAATACACTTGTTTTCTGTTTTTTCTTTGTTATCTAATTCCTCTTTTTTTACTTTTCTTATATCGAACTCACGTTAAACTACATTTTTAAAACGCATAAAAAATGCTTTAATTATGTTAATGTTAAAAAAGAAACCGTTCAGCTTAATTCTACTAATTTCTAGTGTTTGCATACTTTTTTAATAGAAAATGAGTTATAATTCTAGAGAAAAATTTACCTTTAAAGCCTAAAGTAAAGTTTATGGCCGAGACTATTCTAGAACTTCGAAATGCTGCGATTTACCAACGTTAAAATTTAATTTTATCGGAGGTTGATGTGGAAATCAACAAAGGTGATTTTGTCTATTTAATTGGTAAAACCGGAACGGGAAAAAGTAGTTTTATGAAAACGCTTTATGGCGATTTACCTTTATCTAAAGGTGAAGAAAATATTGTAGGCTTTAACTTGCGTAATCTGAAACAAAAACAAATTCCGTCTTTACGAAGAAAACAGGGCGTAGTTTTTCAAGATTTTAAGTTATTGAATGACCGCACGATAAAAGATAATCTCCTTTTTTTGCTAAAAGCGACCGGTTGGAAAGAAAAACGGGCGATGGAAAGCAAGATTGATGAATTATTGGATAAAGTGGGGATGAAAACCAAAAACTTTAAATACCCTTATCAACTTTCAGGTGGAGAGCTACAACGGATAGCGATTGCCAGGGCTTTATTAAACGATCCTGAATTAATTTTAGCCGATGAGCCTACGGGAAGCCTAGACCCACAAACTTCTGTGAAAGTCATGGAAGTCTTGAAAGAAATTAATAAAAATGGTCGTACTATTTTAATGGCCACACACGATTATGCGCTTTTACTTAAATATCCATCCAAAACTTTAAAATGCGACAGGCAAAAGGTATTTGAGGTAGTACAGAAGAGTGCTTAGATTTATGTACCTTTTACAAATACAATGAGAATGCATCAAAAAAACTTAATTTATTTACAGGAAAACTCTTTTAAATACCTGTACTGGGTTTTACTTCTTTTCTACATTGTAATGTACACTACTTATGGTTTTGAAGATGGTGATATGGGTACTATTTTCAGTATTTCTTGGAGTATTTACAATGGTTATTTCCCATATACAGATTTCACTTACATAAAACCTCCTTTTTCACCTTATTTCCACTCTTTATTTCTGTACATAACCGAAGATTACGCATATCTAATTAATAGAGGCTTTTATTACATACAGGTTTTTTTGTACTCCTATTTTGCAGCAAAACTACTTTGTAAAATATTTAAAATAAACTCTAAAAACACTGTTTATTTTATTGCGATACTAGGTGCATTAATAAGTATACACAATTACCCCCCAATGCCTTGGAATACGGTAGACGGTATTTTCTTTTCTATTTTAGGCACCTATTTTTTGCTGCATAGAAAAGAAAAAATATGGCAAATTATTTTAGGGACTTTTTTAATCTCACTAGGTGTTTTATGCAAGCAATCTTTCTTCTTCTTTCCTGTATTTTTAACCGCTTATCTAATACTGCTAAAGAATTATAAAAAAGCTACTATTTTTGTAATTAGTGGATTAGGGACTGCCCTACTATTCATTATTATTTTATTTTTAAATGATGCTTGGGATGCATTTTATAATCAAATTTTCAGCTTTACACCTGCCTCTAGTTTTATTAATACCGCAATAAAAGTATATTATTTAGCATTTAAGTTTAATTACTTATTAATAATAGGATTATTGTCAGTTTTCTTCTTAGTAAAAAAATACCTTCCTAATCATGTTACTTTTCTCTATGCAATTACAAGTATTGCGGTTCTATTTTTATACTTCTACTTGCATGAAGACAGTTACCATACAGTAAAAAATGCTTTAATGCAATCGCTACTAGTTATTTCAGCTTTACATGCATTATACTTCGCAAAGAAAGATAAAAGATATTGGTTTTTATTACTCCTTTTAAGTCTCAGTTGGTGTGCTGCTATTAGCAATGGTTTTAATACACCAATTCATTTTTCAACCCCAATTGTGTTTACTTTTTTTATAATGAGCTATGATTTAAAAACCTTTACATTTTCAAAATTAGTCGGGTCAATAAGTGTTTTATGTTTTGTAATTGTTTTTTATGTAGGCTATCAAAACGTTTATATGGACTCCAATCGAAAAGAACTAACTTATAACATGGGAGCTATTTATCCGCAACTTAGTTGTATAAAAAGCGACAAACCTACTTACGAAAAGTATTTAGAGTTAAAAAAATTATCACAAAACTATACCAATTATACCATATTGCCCTCTGTAACCCTTGGGCATTATTTAACCAAAACAAAAAACCCAATTGGTGTTGACTGGGTTTTTAACCATCACTTAGCCGATCAAATTCAACTATATATTGACAAGCTAGAGACTAAAAATGTAACCGTTTTTCTTGAAAATTTTGAAAATAACATCAATAATTATGAAGAAACTTCTTTACTCACAGTTTATGTGAAAAATAATTGGAAATTAGTTGAAAAGAGAAACTATTTTAGGGTTTATAAAAAATCAGAATAAAACATCATTTGCTTATGACTTCTTCAAGTTTTTTATCTATCATAATTCCAGTTTATAATGAGGATGAAAATGTTTTACCCTTAACAAAACAAATTGAAACAGCATTAATCAACTATAAATTTGAAATCATATATATAGATGATTTTAGTACAGATAATACGGTAAAAAACATTAAGTCTTTACAAAATTCAAACGTAAAATTAATTGAGTTAAAAAAAAATTACGGGCAAAGTTTAGCTTTAGCCGCTGGGATTGACAATGCCTTGGGAGATTTTATTATTTCACTAGACGGAGATATGCAAAATGATCCAAATGATATCCCAAAAATGCTTAAACTACTAATCGAAGAAGATATTGACCTTGTAACGGGTATAAGAGTCAATAGAAAAGACTCTTTCTTTAAAAAAATCCCTTCAAAAATAGCAAATTTTATTATTCGAAAAACAACCAAATTAAACATTCAAGACCAAGGATGTGCCTTAAAAGTTTTTAGAAAAGAAACAGCTAAAGAACTGAATTTATATGGCGAAATGCATCGTTTTATAGTCCTCTTAGCCTTTTTAAATGGTACTAGAATTAAAGAAGTCCCCGTAAAGCACCACCCCAGAAAGTTTGGAAAATCTAAATATGGATTAGGGAGAACCTTTAAGGTTATAAATGATCTTTTGCTAATACTTTTTCAACGTAATTACCTACAAAAACCTTTGTATTTATTTGGAAATATTGGTCTGTTTTTTTTCTCTTTAGGAGTACTCATTAACATATACCTTTTAATAGAAAAAATACTTGGCTTTGACATTTGGGGAAGACCCATTTTAATTGTAGGGGTGTTATTTGTGCTGTTGGGTATTCAGCTTTTTACCATCGGTATTGTTATTGATTTACAAATGCGAACCTATTACGAATCGCAAGATAAACGCCCTTATATAATACGAAAAATAACCCTACCTACTGAAAGAGATAAAAAATAATTGATTACCCGTAATTAGTTTTTCTTAAAGTAGCGTATTACTAAAAATAAAACCAATAAAAAATACAAACAATAACGAATTAAGTTGGCTATTACTACACCTTCTACCCCATAAATATCGGTTAGAAAATAAGCTAAACCGAAAAATAAAGCTAAAGAGACAATCTCTGAAAAAATAAAGCTCTTTACCATTTTTTTTGCTAAAAATTGATGAGCCAAAATGATGGAAGCTAATTTCACAAAATCTGCCATTAATTGCCATTTGAATAATGGAGCAAGCCCTATAAAGTCTGGATATACAAGCTGTATTAATAAATCTCTTGCAAAATAAATAATAATCATTCCCAAGCCAAAAAGAGGTAATAAAGTAGTATATATTGAATATAATTCTTTTTTAAAATCTTTTACCTTGTGTATTCCGGCAAACTTAGGTAATACATATAATGAAAATAAAGCATTAGAAAAGACCATATAATTTTTGGAGATGTTTAACATAGCGGTCCATATTCCTGCATCAATTTCGGATATTTTTCTTATAAGCATAGACCGTATAGCTATTTCTACATAATTAAATAAAACAGTAGAAAAAAAAGACATCAGCGAAAAAGTAAGTAAGTCTTTTGCAAATGGAATTTTGAATGATAATTCAGAAAAATGTATATACTCTTTTAGGGTTTTAATAAAAATAAATAACAAAATAAGCAATTGAATGATAGGTGTAACTGCTATGGCTATTAAGACACCATCAATATAATATTGAAAAAGAAAAAATATGGTCAGTGCCGAACTAACTAAATAACCTACTAAATCAATTAAAGCAAATTTCTTGTATTCAGATAAGCCATTTACAACGGCATTAAATATTTGTTGAATAGCTATAAATGGAACTACTACAGCCATTAACTTTATAAGGTAGGCATATTCTGCAGTGCTAAATAAATAATGACTAACCTGTCTTGAAGCTAGCAATAGAAAAGTTGCCGTAACGAATGAACCTATTAAAATAAAAACAAATGAGGTAGAAAAAAGCTTTTGTAACTGCTTTTCATCTTCTTTATATTGTGCAATATACTTTACAACACCACTAAATATACCTAGTGAAGAAATCGATGTTAGTATTTGGGTAAGGTTTCGTAATTGCCCAATTTTAGCTATTCCAGCTTCCCCAACCATTTCTGCCAAAATACGTTGTATAAACAGTGATAGAAAAAGTCTAACGCTAATAACTACCGCGTTTAAAGAAGTTATCTTTAGCAATAAATTTTCGCGTACAAATTTAGGAGTTTTCAAATAGCTTGTATTTTATACCAATTTAATCATATAATGCCATATTCTTTAACATCTTTTCTCTCAATTATTTCATTAAAAACCTGCCTGTCCGGCAGGTACTCGTCATAGCTGATGCTATGTCTGTGTTTTTTCCTTATATTTTATTTGCAAAAAACAAAGTAAAATTATCACAACATTATGACCAAATTCTTTTTAAACGAAAGTAAAACTTATCTGTCTATTTTCTTTAGTGTTTTATTTTAAAAGACATAAAATTCTAATAAGCATTCAAAACCTGAATGACCCTAGAGACCTCCTCTTCTTCCATTACCGGACTTACGGGAATACTCACTACTTGCTGATGAATTCTTTCGGTGATAGGAAATGACAAATTTGAAAAGTATGAAAAGGCTTTTTGCTGATGTGGTGGCAGCGGATAATGAATAAGATAACCTATTTGGTTCTTTTCTAAAAACTCAGCAAACCTTTTTCTATCTTCTACTTGAACTACAAATAAATGAAAAACATGATCCATACTCCCATCCCAAAACGGAAGCTTAATTTTCTCATTTTTTATTTCATTTAAATATCTTGAAGCTACTAGTTTCCTATTACTATTAGCATCATCCAAATCTTTTAGCTTATCCAATAAAAAATAGGCTTGTAATTCGTCTAAACGAGAATTGAAACCAATATATTCATTGATATATTTTGACGAAGTTCCGTAATTTCTAAGTTGAGAAATCACCTTCGCTAAATCTTTATTGTTGGTGGTTACAGCTCCTCCATCCCCTAACGCTCCTAAATTCTTACTAGGGTAAAAGCTAAACCCAACTGCATCGGCTAAACTTCCGGCTTTGTTACCATTTCTATCTTCTGCTCCATGAGCTTGAGCAGCATCGGCGATTAAAAGTAAATTATTTTCATCTGCTATTCTTCTTAAACTTTTCATCTTGGCTAATTGACCGTACAAATGAGTCACCAAGATAGCTTTTATAGAAGCATTTATATTTTTTTCTACTTCTTTCAGATCTAAATTAAAAGTTTGGTCATCCGGTTCTACCAATACAGGTTCTAAACCTGCATGTTTAATAGCTAAAATAGTAGCTATATAGGTATTGGCAGCGACAATGACTTTATCTCCTTTTTGCAACTTCCCTAATTCTATATAAGCTTTTAAAATTAAAGTTAAAGCATCCAATCCATTCCCTACTCCTACACAATAATTAACTCCACAATACTTTGCAAAAGCTTGTTCAAATTCTTTTACAGCATTGCCCAATACATAATAACCCGAATCTAAAAACTTTTGAAAGCTTTCTTTAAAAGCCTTTTCGTAAGGTTGATTAATTTTATGTAAATCTAAAAATGGGATCATTATATAAAAATATGATTTAATCTTTTATGATTTTTAATCTCAATTTCATAAAAATCATGAACAACACTTCTTCCTCCAAAGCATTCCTTCCAGTACAACAATCCTTTATTTAACTTTAGTCCTTGAGCTTCATTGGAAGTTCCAAAATCAAAATAAGATTTATCTTTAAATTCTTTTTCTATTAAATAGTGAAATAGAAAGTCTAGTGTACCCAATTGCTGTCTATTTTCATCTGCTGAAATGTATTGAATATGAGCTACTTTTTTTGTTTCAAAAACTGTAGCTCCTCCAACTATTTTTGAATCATTATAAACAGTATATTGATGGATATTTTCACGGAAATTTTTAGCTATTTTTTTTATCTCATTTGAAGAATGAACAGGTTTAGCTTGATGCGCTTTCAATAAATTAGGTATTAAAATCTTATCCCAAAATTCATTAAAGTTTGTTGTTTTTTCTATTCGAAGTCCGTTCTTCACCGCTTTCTTCACACCTTCCAATCGGTTGGATTGTATTTTCAGGGCTTCATTTATTTGAATAGTTGAAGAAATATCTCTTCTTATAATATTTGCATTCAACAAAAACAGTAAATAATCTATTTCATCTGAAGGATAAATATGATAAATTTTAGGTACTAATTTTAGTTGAAGCTTTAAAATATTTTGTTCTTCTAAATATTTCAGACTCTCTTTTACAGTTTCCAGAACTTTTTCAAACTTTATTTTTCTTGAAAGTATAAATCCGCCATACGTCAAGCCTTGATGAGAAAATATTTCATTCCCCACTCTATTTGCGGGTAAAACAGCAATTAGTTTTTGCTTTTCATAAATCATCAACGAAAAATCTTGAAAACGATCTTGATGATAATCCATAAAATTACGATCAAAAAGAAAAGTCGCGTTTTTAGCTTGTTTTACGAAAGCATTCCACGCTACTTTTTTTTCGGCTGAATATTGTTCTACACGTAAGGTTTTCAAAGGCACAATTTAAACTTCTAAATTACTATTTTTTTAGGCTTCGCGGCTATAAAAGTAAAAAATCCCGAACAACTGCTCGGGATTTTTAAAATTGAAGATTTATTTTCTTAGATAATCTTATTTCTTTTTCGCTCGTTTTCAGTTAAGAAAATTTTACGTAACCTTAAGTGATTAGGCGTTACTTCTACATATTCATCTTTTTGAATATATTCCAAAGCTTCTTCTAAGCTAAACTTAATCGCTGGAACAATTTTCGCTTTTTCATCGGCTCCTGAAGAACGTACATTCGACAGTTTTTTGGTTTTGGTAATATTCACCGTCATATCATCCTGACGTGAATTTTCACCAATTACCTGACCTTCATAAATATCTTCTCCCGGGTCTACGAAGAAACGCCCTCTATCTTGAAGTTTATCGATAGAATAAGGAATAGCTGTTCCTTTTTCCATAGAAACCAACGAACCATTTAAACGCTCAGGAATACCTCCTTTTAATGGTTGATATTCTTTAAAACGGTGCGCCATAATCGCTTCACCGGCAGTTGCAGTTAATAATTGGTTACGGAGACCAATGATTCCACGAGATGGAATGATAAACTCACAAACCATACGGTCGCCTTTAGCTTCCATACTTAACATTTCACCTTTACGAAGCGTCACAAATTCTACCGCTTTACCTGAAACATTTTCCGGTAAATCGATAGTTAATTCTTCTACCGGCTCACATTTCACACCATCAATTTCTTTGATGATAACTTGTGGCTGACCAATTTGCAATTCATAACCTTCACGACGCATAGTTTCAATAAGAACAGATAAATGAAGAACTCCACGACCGTACACCATAAACTTATCGGCACTATCGGTTTCTTCTACCCGAAGCGCTAAGTTTTTCTCCAACTCTTTCATTAAACGTTCCTTAATATGTCGTGACGTCACAAACTTTCCGTCTTTTCCGAAGAAAGGAGAATCGTTGATGGTAAACAACATACTCATCGTTGGTTCGTCGATAGCGATAGTTTTTAAAGCTTCAGGATTTTCAAAATCGGCAATCGTATCACCAATATCAAAACCTTCTAAACCAACTACCGCACAAATATCTCCGGCTACAACTTCTTCAACTTTTCTACGGCCTAAACCTTCAAATGTATGTAGTTCTTTAATTCTTGTTTTCTTGATGCTTCCATCACGCTTCACTAAAGAAACTTGCATTCCTTCTTTTAAAATACCACGGTGTAAACGTCCGATAGCAATTCTTCCGGTAAACGAAGAGAAATCTAAGGAAGTAATTAACATTTGCGGTGTTCCTTCTTTATCTACTTTTGGTGCAGGAATATGTTCCATGACCATATCTAATAAAGGCTCAATGCTATCGGTTTCCTTTTTCCAATCTTCGCTCATCCAATTGTTTTTGGCTGAACCATAAACCGTAGGGAAATCTAACTGCCACTCTTCAGCACCTAATTCAAACATCAAATCAAACACTTTCTCGTGTACTTCATCTGGTGTACAGTTTTCTTTATCTACTTTGTTAACGACCACGCAAGGCTTCAACCCAAGATCAATCGCTTTTTGAAGTACAAAACGCGTTTGTGGCATTGGTCCTTCAAAAGCATCAACCAATAGTAACACTCCATCGGCCATGTTCAAAACACGCTCTACTTCTCCACCAAAATCGGCGTGACCAGGAGTATCAATAATATTAATTTTGGTATCCTTATAAGTTACCGAAACGTTTTTAGAAGTAATCGTGATTCCACGTTCACGTTCTAAATCGTTGTTATCCAAGATTAATTCACCGGTGCTTTCGTTATCACGAAACAAACGGCAGTGGTACATAATTTTGTCTACCAAGGTAGTCTTACCGTGGTCAACGTGTGCAATAATTGCAATATTTCTAATTGCTGTCATAAAAGCCTCTTTTAAAAGGCTGCAAATGTAAGCTTAATTTTCTGGAAATAAAGCAATAAACGTAAAATTATAGCGCTATTTAATGGAATGTTGAAATTCTACTCGCAAAGCCTTAACGTTGAAGCAAATCGACCTTTCTTATGCGGAACTTATTCTTGTATTATTTAGCAGTTTTCCTTCCCATGCTGTTACTTTTTCTCCTGAAGAAAGCTGAATTAATCGAAAGTACCCCATTCATCATTGTACTTGTTTCCTATGTTTTTATTTACAGGCCACTTTTAGATGGAACACGACTCTATAAAAAAGGAATAATCAGTAAAATGAAATTTGGAAACTCTATATTCCTTTCAACTACATACGTTGGGATTATTTTAAAGAACTATATTTCAAAAGATAAAATGAAATTTTAGCTACTGAATAATTAATTACCTTTGCATTAAAATTCAGTTTATGAAATTAGAAAACATCCCAAATATAAAGCATACCGATAAAGACAACTTTTTTCTATTAGCCGGACCTTGTGCTATTGAAGGTGAAGAAATGGCCTTACGAATTGCAGAAAAAGTAGTTGGTATTACCGATAAGTTAGGCATTCCTTACGTGTTTAAAGGAAGTTTTAAAAAAGCTAACCGAAGTAGGATTGATAGTTTTACCGGAATTGGCGATGAAAAAGCCTTAAAGATTCTTCGTAAAGTGTCTGAAACTTTTCATGTTCCTACCGTTACCGATATTCACGAAATTAGTGATGCGCAAAAAGCTGCTGAATATGTAGATGTACTACAAATCCCTGCATTTCTTGTTCGTCAAACCGATTTGGTAGTGGCTGCAGCAGAAACCGGAAAAGTAGTTAACTTGAAAAAAGGACAGTTTATGAGTCCAGAAAGTATGCAACACGCCGTTACCAAAGTGACCGATTGTAATAACGAACAAGTAATGGTGACCGATCGAGGAACGATGTTTGGCTATCAGGATTTAATTGTAGATTTCCGCGGAATTCCAACGATGCGAAAATTCGCTCCTACTGTGTTAGACGTCACACATTCCCTTCAGCAACCTAACCAAAGTAGTGGTGTCACCGGAGGAAGACCCGATATGATTGAAACCATCGCCCGGGCTGGAGTAGTTAACCACGTTGATGGACTTTTTATTGAAACACATTTTGATCCTGCCAATGCAAAAAGTGATGGAGCCAATATGCTCGACCTTCAGTATCTAGAAAAACTATTATCAAACTTGGTCAAAATTAGGCAAACCATCAAAAAGTTTTAAAGTATTATTAATATTTAGCCTTTTACAAGAAGTTCTAGAATTTTCGTCTTAATTTCCCGGATAACCAACCAAAAAATTAAGAATGTTCAAAATTCTAAAAGTCTCCTATTTCTTTAGGCTATCTATTTTTTTAGTATTTCCTTTTTTAAGTTTTAGCCAAGAAAAAGAAAAACCTGAGCTCGATCTCGGCGGTGCTTTACGTTTCAACTATATTTATTCTTCGTGGAAAGAAGAGCAAAAGACCAAAGGAGGTGAATTTGGCTACGATATGTTTCGTATTAATGCCAAAGCCTCTTACAAAGGTGTTTTTTTGAATGCAGAATACCGATTATATTCTGAAGCTTTCGGGGGCGGTTTTCTTAAACAAGGTTGGGTTGGTTATAAATTCAACGAAAAAAATCAGATTCACGTGGGATTGGTTTACGTTCCCTTCGGCATCAAACAATACAATTCCCATAACTGGTTTTTTAATATCACTTATTATGTTGGTTTAGAAGACGACCATGATATGGGCTTCAAATACCTTCATAAAGATGAAAAATGGGAATATGCTTTTGCTTTTTTGAAAAATGCGGAAGAATTAAACTTTGGTGGAGATACCGAAAATAATTCCAGTAGGTATTCTTACGATGTGGTAGGAAGAAATAAAGAAACCAATCAGTTTAACGGAAAAATTGTTCGTAAATTAGGAGATAGCATTCAACATCGAATAGGATTTTCCGGTCAATATGGAAGCCTTTACAATATTGACACCAATAGAAATGGAAGTCATTACGCATTAGCATTGCATTACGAATTAAATTGGAACAATTGGAATTTAAAAACTGAAGCGATTACCGTTTCCCACTCCCCTGAAAATGAAGAAGGACAGTCCAATGAAATTTTAAAAATGGGCGCTTATGGAACTCCCTATGAAATTGCAGCCGATTTTAATATGTATACGCTTGCGGTTTCTAAAAAAATTTCCGTAGCATGGGGACCAGTTTCTGAAATTGAAGTTTACAATGACTTTGGTTATATGCAGAAAAAAGAAAAAGAATTCACCGATTCTTTTATGAACGTCACCGGCTTGCTCGTTACCGCAGGGCAAGTTTATACTTATATTGACTACGCAGCAGGATACAATCATTCTTGGCTTGGCGGTAATTTTGAAGACGATTTTTCAACCGGAAATCCTGATGCAAATTGGGAAGCCCGGTTCAACATTAATATTGGATACTACTTTTAATCAAAATATAATTTATGGCTAAAAAAGTTACTCGAAGCGACGAAAAAAAATCAATTTTTGGACTGGACGTCAACGGTCCGGTGTTTTTCATTTCTTCCTTTTTCATTATTGTAAGTATTACGCTCACTTTAATTTTTGAAAAGCAAGCAGAAAAAGCATTTAAAAACATTCAACATGCCGTTGCAGAAAATGCCGACTGGTTTTTCATATTAACCATTAACCTCTTCTTGGTGTTCTTGGTTTATCTTGCTTTAGGAAAATACGGAAAGCTGAGGATTGGCGGACAAAAAGCCAAACCCGAATTTAAAACCATGTCCTGGTTTGCTATGCTTTTTAGCGCCGGAATGGGAATTGGACTACTCTTTTTTGGTGTTGCCGAACCGGTAAAACACCTTATTAATCCTGCCACCGCTGAAGCCAATACCGTTGCTGCCGCTCAAGAAGCGATGAATTTCACCTTTTTACATTGGGGCTTTCACGCTTGGGCAGTTTATGCTTTAGTAGGTTTAGCACTTTCCTATTTTACATTTTCCAGAGGATTACCGCTGACTATCCGGTCTATTTTCTATCCGTTTTTGGGTGATAAAATTCATGGTAAAATTGGGGATGCCATCGATATTTTTGCGGTGCTTGCTACACTATTTGGCTTAGCAACTTCCCTAGGTTTTGGCGTTCAACAAATTGCCAGCGGTTTAAATCACGTATTTGGCATTGCCGACGGTACTTTAACCCAAGTGCTATTAATTGCCGGAATTACCTTAGTAGCCACCACTTCAGTAGTGTTAGGAGTTGACAAAGGAGTTAAAATTTTAAGTGAATGGAACATGCGTGTAGCTGTAGTTTTATTATTGCTTGCTTTAATTTTAGGTCCTACCCTATTTATTTTCCGTTCATTTGTAGAAAATACAGGAAGTTATTTTTTCAACTTCTTAAAAATTTCAACGTGGAGTGAAACCTACAGCGGAAATTCTTGGCAAAACGATTGGACTGTTTTCTATTGGGGTTGGTGGATTGGCTGGTCTCCTTTTGTGGGAATGTTCATCGCTAGAATTTCTAAAGGACGAACCATCCGTGAATTTATTTTAGGTGTTTTATTGGTTCCTTCCTTAGTAACTTTTTTCTGGATGTCTGCTTTTGGTAGTGTTTCCATTCAACAGGCATTAGGTGGCGACACCACTATAGTTGATGCCGTACAAGATGATATCGCTACCGCTTTATTTGTATTTTTCCAAGATTACCCACTTTCAATGGTCATTAATATAGTTGCTGTGATTCTTATTGCCGGATTTTTTATTACCTCATCAGATTCCGGTTCGTTAGTAGTCGACAGTTTAACTTCAGGAGGGAAAATTGATGCACCCGTGGGACAGCGTATTTTTTGGGCCGTCACCGAAGGTGCCGTAGCTGCCGTTCTTTTAATTGGCGGTGGGTTAGAAGCTTTGCAAACTGCAACTATTGTTACCGGCCTGCCCTTTGCCATCATTTTGCTTATCATGTGTTATTCCCTCTACAAAGGTTTAAAGGAAGACCTGCAAAAACTAGAAAAGAAAAAATCTGAAAAACAAATGGACGACTATGAAGAAGTCGTAAAAGAAATTGTAGAACGAAGAAATAAAAAAGACCAATAATGGAAACTGTAAAAAATATTTTAGTAGCCTTAGACCTCTCTTCAATAGACAATCACCTTATTGAATACAGTTCTTTTCTTGCTGAAAAATTAGAAGCTGAAAACGTTTATTTTGTTCATAACATAAAGAAATATGAGATTTCTGAATTATTTGAAGAAGAACTCAGCAAAATCAACTTAGATCAACTTATAGGGGATGAACTTAATGAAAAAATAGAAAAAAGATTTAGCACTAAAGCCAATTGGGAAGTCTTGATTTCTGAAGATTCCAATACAGAATCCCTCATTGATTACGTGGTTAACAAATACAGGATTGACCTTACCATTGTTGGAAATAAAGAAGCTAGAGCAGGAGCGGGTGTTCTTACAGGAAAGTTATTACGACTTCTTAAATCCCATATCATTAGCGTTCCGCAAACAGCGAATATAAAATTAGAAGAAGTATGGATAGGAACCGATTTTTCAGGACCTTCTAAAAAATCCTTTCAATTTGTAGAACAGATAAGAGACAAAATTAAATTTCAACTCAACTCGCTTCACATTTATCACGTTCCTATTCAGTTTTCACCTTATGTACCCAAAGATGATGCTGTTGAAAAAATAGAAAAGCATCTTGAGCAAAAATCAACCAAGTTTTTCAAAAAATTTGTAATCAACACACCAGATAAAAAAGAATTAATTTATGCGAAAGATAAAAGCGTAAGTGAAAAGTTTTTACTGGAAATTGAAAAACGTCATCCAGATTTAGTAGTGCTTTCAGACAAAGGCGGCAATAATATTTCTTCGCTTCTTATAGGAAGTTTAACCGAAGAACTATTCAATGAAAGTTTAAAAAGTCCGCTGTTAGTGGTGAAATAAAAATACAAGATTTTTCTATTCCAAAGCCTCTCAAAATTTGAGAGGCTTTTTTTGTTTTCCACTTGCATAAATCAATTTTTTCATTTTACTTTGTTTTTCAAAGTACTTTAAATATGCAAAAAGATTATTTTAAAGACATTTCAGAAATCAAAGACTTAATGAATAAATCTTCAAGGTTTATTTCTTTAAGTGGACTCTCCGGGATTCTAGCCGGATGTTACGCGCTCATCGGAGCAGCAATTGCCTACATTTATTTTCTCCCAAAGCAATTAGATTATTCAACAACAAGTCCGTTAAAAATTGAATATATCATTTTAGATTTGCTTCTCATTGCGGCCTTTAGTATTGTTACCGCAATCATCCTAACGATGAAAAAAGCTAAGAATAACGGAGAAAAGATTTGGGATGCGACCACTCAACGACTATTACTCAATTTTCTTATTCCTTTAGTCACAGGAGGAATTTATATTTTAATACAAGCTTACCAACAACACTATGGTTTAAGTGCTGCTTTAATGCTCATTTTTTATGGATTGGCTTTAGTAAATGCTTCCAAATTTACCATTGGTAACGTAAAATATTTAGGTTATTCTGAAATAATTTTAGGACTGATTTGTGCTGCATTTCCCGGTTATGGTTTATATTTTTGGACCATGGGTTTTGGAGTTCTGCATATTATCTACGGAATTTTAATGTACCGAGAAGAAAAAAGACAGTAAGTTGAGTATTATAGACAATATAAATAAACTTTTTGATCACCGAATTCGTTTGGGAATCATGTCGATTTTAATGGTGAATGAAAAAGTGAATTTTAAACGTTTAAAAGAACTATTAGAAGTAACCGACGGTAATCTTGCCAGTCACATTAAAGCACTGGAAAAAGCAGAATACATTATCGTAGAAAAATCGTTTATCGAGCGTAAACCCAATACGCAATATATTGCTACTAAATTGGGAAGAGCAGAATTTAAAAAGCACATTGAAGCCTTAGAAAACATTATTAAAAAACAAATGAAGTAAATCTATATTTTTTTATTAATCCACTTTGAATTTCAAAGTTAAATAGCAATATCTATGACATTACAACACTTTTTTATCAATTTAAGCTGGCCACAAATAGCCAAAAGAGCTTTGCAAGGAACTGGAATCGCCCTCCTCTTACTCTCCATTTTACTTCTCATTATTGGTGAAGTTGAATCGTGGATTTACATTCCTATACTTAGCGTTTCGATTGGTGGTGCTTGTGGTGGAATTTTCTTTCATTTAGTGAGTGAAAACCTACTCCAACAATCTTCCTACAAATTCCTAATCAATGCATTTTGTGTACTGATATTTCTTATCGGTTTTTGGCTGAGTTTAGTATTTGGCTTAGCTCAAGTAGGTCTTTGGGATTAATTTTGTAAGTAAAAGTAAAAATAAAACTTCCTATGAAAACCTATTTTGTAAATAAAGATTCTATCGTTCGGGAAATTTGGGGAAAAGCAGATACGGTGCTATTTATTTTTGCCGGAGCAGCTGCCGAATTTGCCCTGAATAAAGCAGTAGATTGGTTGTACTTTACCGGAAAATTACCAGCCGATCCTTTAGGCAGATTATTTTCTACGGTGAATTATGCTAAGGTGATTGTTTTTGCTGAAGAGGAAGCAGCAGTTCAAGCCATTCAACAAATGAATCATATTCACGGAAAAGTGGAAAAAAAACGCGGTTTTAAAATACCGGATTGGGCGTATCGGGATGTCTTGTTTATGCTGATTGATTATTCGATTCGGGCTTATGAAAAACTAGAACGGAAGCTGACTTCTGAAGAAAAAAAGGAAGCTTTTGAAGTTTTTAACCGGGTAGGAAAATTAATGAAAATCCCAGGATTGCCAAACAGCTTTGAAGGGTGGGAAGAACAGCGAGCACTTCAGCTTCAAGAAAATTTTGCCTACAGTAATTATACGGAAGATTTATTTATTCAATACAAAAAACATTTAGGCTTGTTCCGTTATCAATTGGTATTGGAAGCCCAAACTTTACTGGCTCCAGCAACTATTAAAAAGCTGTTGAATTTCAGGAAACATTCAGTACTAAAACTAGTCATCCCCATTTATAAACTAAGCCAAATGGTGAAAGCCGATGCTTTTTTTAAAGAACTTATCTTACCAAATACTTACAAAACCGAAATTAAAGCCTTAGACCGCTACCCTAACTAATTCTATTTTTTTACTTATATACTTTGAATTTCAAAGTTCTTTAAAACTAATTATTATGAGAAAAAAACTTGTTGTCTTTCTTTTTGAAATCTCCAAAAGCCTTTACACCAAATCTTTCAAGAGAAATCACGTTCCTTGGGACGTCACTACAGAAGATCTACTCCAATTCCCTACAGAAACCTTTGGTTTTCATTTAGGTGAATTTCTAAAGAAAAATAACTTTCAGCTTATTCCAAAAGTAGAGCGTCACGATGCTTACCATACACTCACCAATTACGGAACCCGCGTAGAAGAGGAAATCGGCCTGCAATATTTATGTATGGGCAATGGTAAAAAAAGTCCATATATGTACGGAGCGATTTTGTTGGGAACACTCCTCTTACCAGAATACTTTTCATTCTACCTACAGTCGTATCAAATCGGAAAGCAGGCTCATCCATTTCATAATTTTGATTATGAGCAGGTTTTGCATCTAGATTACAAAGTATTTCAATCAATGGTTTTTAACAAAGCCACTATTACCAATCAACTTCAATTCAATATTCATATAAATCAATCATTATGGAAAATCAAAAAGGAAAATTTGGAAATTGGTTAAGAAACTCCATTACTGCTAAACTGCTTATCGTTGGTATTTTAGCATTGGTATTACTCATCCCGCTTAGTTTTGTTAAAAATATTATTTATGAACGCTCCAACCGGCAATCGCAAGTAATTTCAGAAATCAATCAAAAATGGGGTAACGAAGTTTTGGTCTCCGGTCCTATTTTAAAAATACCCTATCATTTTTATACTGAAATAAAAGAATACGATAAAAAGCAGGAAGAAATGGTCACCAAACAGGAAGAGCATCTCTCCTATTTGTACTACTTCCCAAATGAATTAAATATTGATGCAAAAGTAGAAACCAAACCTTTGGAACGCAGTATTTATAAATCAGTCGTTTATCATTCTCAGATGAACTTTGAAGGATTTTTCCCGAAAATTTCTACGGAAGAATTTGAAATCCCGACAGAAAATGTGCTTTGGGAAAAAGCCACTATCTTAGTAAAAACCTCGAATCTGAAAGGAATTAAAAGTCAGTTGGAAATTAAATTAGGCTCCCTTTCTACGCAATTGATGCCGATCTATAATCAAGAGAATTTAAAAACCTTACAATCGGAAGCGATTTCGAAATTTGCAGAAGTAAAAGATGAAAAAATCCCGTTTCACTTAAGCATTGATATTAACGGAAGTGAAAGTTTAAAATTTATACCAATAGGAAAAACTACCCATGCGAAGATGACTTCTAATTGGGCATCACCCAGTTTTGATGGAAATTTTCTACCGGAAGACGGCTCTCGGGAAATCACCGAAAACGGATTTAAAGCAGAATGGAAAATCTTACAAATTAATCGACAGTTTGAACAATCTTTTAAAGGAAATTTACCCGACCTCACTCAGTTTGCTTTTGGTACCAATTTGATTATTCCTGTGGATGATTACCAGAAAAATGAACGGACGGCCAAATACGGTTTTATGGTGATTAGCTTAACCTTGATTGTTTTCTTTTTGATTCAGTTGGTGAGTAAAATTTATATTCATCCTTTTCAATACTTAATGATTGGCTTGGCGTTGGTGATGTTTTACAGTTTATTAATTTCCATTTCTGAACATTCCACGTATTTTAAAGCTTACCTCATCGCCGGAAGTTCAGTCTTGGTATTGATAGGTATTTACTCCCGGTTTATTTTTAAAAACATCAAATTCCCGTTACTCATTAGTTTTTCTTTAGCGGCAGTATATAGTTTTATTTACGTAATTATTCAGCTTGAAAATTACGCTCTATTGATAGGAAGCATTGGACTATTTATCATCCTAGCAATCATCATGTTTGCTTCTCGAAAAATAGAATGGAACTCTTAATTTTAAATCATTAAAAGAATCGGTATTTTATGACAGTACCGATTCTTTTTCATCATTATTCAAACATGAAATCAAAAATCAAACAATTTTATAAAGACGTCCGCCATAACCTTTGGCATAAATTATTTTACATATTCTGCCGATTTTCACTTGCATTAGGCTTTATCGCTGCGGGTTACGTAAAAATTATTGGAGAGCGTTTTGCAAGTGGACTTGCAGTAAAGCATCCGATGGGCGCTTATCTAGAAGCTCTGCACCATACCGGATTCTATTACCCGTTTATTGGGATAGCTCAAATACTCGCCGGAATTTTTCTCATCATCCCTCGGACTGTTATTTTAGGAGCTTTGCTCTATTTTCCTATCATTGTCAATATTTGGATATTGTCTTGGGCGGTACGTTTTGAAGGTTCGTTATTTACCTCAACCCTTATGGTTTTTGCTAATTTGTATATTTTGCTCTACAATTATGATCGATTGAAATTTATTTTACCGTTAAAATCCGAGCAACTCAACTATACTCCTTTTCGGCTGGATAAATACAGTAAAAAATTTCCTTTTAAATTTTTTATAGCAGTATTTTTAATAGCCGTAGGAACACTTGTGAGCAGCAATAAGCTTTTTGAACTTATGCCCAGAAACAGCTATAAAGATTGTTCAAAACAATTCAACAATAATCAACTCCAAAACACCAATTTTGATTTTTGCGATTGCATTCACTATCAAGGAAAATCGCTAGATGAATGTTTGAATACGTATGAAAAAACGAAATAGAAAACGATTAATTCAATTTTATCTTTACAAAAACCGGTAAGTGATCAGAAGCATACCTTCCTTCTTCATTATCGCTTAATACTGCATAGGTTTTAATTTTAACTTCTTCGGAATGAAATACATAATCAATTCTTCGGGTAACCGGTGTTGAGAAATCGTAACCATTAAATGTTCCTGACGGACCTAATTTTATTTCCGCGGAAGCATCCTTTGCATCGTTCAAATAAGATTTTATAAATTGAATGGGTTCTGTTTCCGGTTCTAAGTTAAAATCGCCTGTTAACAGTACCGGATAATGTTCAGCATTGATGTCTTTTATTTTCTGAATGATTAATCGAGCACTATTGGTTCTGGCTTCATCTCCTCGATGGTCAAAATGGGTATTGAAAAAATAGAATTTTTCTCCACTTTTTTTCTCTTGCATCAAAGCATAAGTACAAATACGGTGATAATTGGCATCCCAACCTTTAGAGATTTGATGAGGGGTTTCTGAAAGCCAAAACGTATTGCTCTCTACGACTTTAAATTTTGTGGTATCGTAAAAAATGGCACTAAACTCTCCTTTATCCTTCCCTTCCCTTCCTACGCCTACGTATTGATAATCAGGTAAATTCTCTTCAATAAAATCTATTTGTGATTTTACCGCTTCTTGTACGCCAAAAATTTGCGGATGATAAAACTTCAGTTGATTGGCAAAAAAATCTTTGCGCCTCGACCAACTGTTTTCACCATCATTTTCATTGGCATATTTGATGTTATACGTCATTGCCGTAAATTCTTGTGCTGAAATACTTAAGGTCGAAATCATAAGGAGAACTGCTATAAATACCTGTTTTTTCATCTTACTATTCTTTTCCATCTACAAAATCTTGTAAATAAGCGAATCGCGGCGTTAACTTTCCTTGAAAAGTCATTCGGGCACGTTCTAAAATTCCATCGACGTCTTCATTAAAAAAAGCCGGAATTACATTTTCTAAAAACATTTCCCCAAAACCTTCGCTGGCATCTTTGGGCAATTCACAAGGTAAATTATCGACCGCCATCACGGTAATGGCTTCCGGGTGATCAAATTTCGTTTCTTGTTCTGTTTGTGGATGGTAACCATAAAACGGTTCGGCAATGGTAGAAGGTCTTAATGTGCTGGCCACCGGACCATTGATATCACAACTTACATCGGCTACCAAATTGATTTTAAAATCGGTGTGTTTCGCGTCTTCCCGTGTAAATAAAAATGGAGCGCCATCCCCATAAAAATGTCCGGCGATAAACACATCACTCACCTTTGCAAATCGCATAAAATCTGATTCGTATTCATCGGGATTATTATAAAAATCGTAACGGTCTAAATTTTTGCCATCTTTTCGTTTGTTGTAATCCAACACGTCGATTTGGCAGAACACCGGCTCTTCAAAATTATTCACCAAATAATCTTGAACGTTGACTTCTTTTAAATTGAGATGTTCAAGAATCTCCCTGGCGCCATTGGCTACTTTGCCACTTCCGGTAAGCACAATTTTTAAATTGGGCAATTGCACTTTTTGCAGTTCTTTCTTGACGGCTTTATAATCGGGTAGGTTTTCTACTTTTTCAAGCTGAAATGAATTTTCCCGAATCCCAAAAGCCCGAAAACCGTTGTAAGCACCTACGATTCCGGCATAACGCCCAAAACCAATAAGGCGGTTTCCTTTATTATCGGTAATGGTTTCGTGATCGAAAAGCTCAATATTCTTTTCTAAAATGGCTTGTAGCAGTTCCCGATTATAGGGTTGCTTTTTAATGGTATGCGAAAAGAAAAAATATTTTTTATTGGGAATTAAAGCTGAAATAGGAACTTCTTTTACGCCTAAAAGTACCTCACAATCAGATAAGTCTTCCGCAACTTCTATCCCTTGTTCTTGATAGGCGGTATCCGGGAAAATCCGAATGGAGGAGCTTTCTACCTTTAATTGGGTCTGCGGAAATTGTTGTTGAAGTTCTTTTAGTTTATCAGGTGAAAAAACAACCCTTCTATCGGGTGGTGTTTTTCGCTCTCTAATAATTCCTATTTTCATAAATTTTAATTTATATTGAAGTAAACCTGACACGATTACCTTGGCACAGGCTTTGCACTTTTATTGTTGTTGGGTAAATATATGATTTTATTGTATCTTTGCCAGCCTTACGCTAAAAGTAAGTGGTTCTTTTACATATTATTTTTGCGTTAGGGATAGCAGCCCTTCGGCTATGCTCAGGATAAATTTATCTTTTTTATTTTGTTTCTCGACTCCGCTCGAAATGACAAAATAAAAAGATATAGCGCATAGCCAGCCGCTTGCTTGATAAAGCAAGCGAAACGCCTAAAAGACAATAGTTTTTGCTATTAAATTAGTAATATATTAGGAATTAAAATTCGTCAGTTCAAGTGATTTTGTGCAGTGAAACAAAGCAAAATTGTATCGAGAACAGAATTTTAATTTCAAGCCTATGCTCGATACAAAGATCTTTATAGATTTTCACTTGAATGGACGGTCTTGAAGTTGAAATGCTAATGCATTAGCGAAGAGATTATACAATAACATAGACTCCTGCCTGCGCAGGAGTTCTGGGGTCGACTTGGTTTTGACAGCGAGTCTAATTGAGTTGTAAGCACGCCGAGCGCTGGGATATAGCTCGTAAATCTCATATTTCACACTTTTTTAAACGGCGAAAATAATTACGCCTTAGCTGCGTAATCTGAACTACAGTAAGATTACCTTAACCTATGTAAGACATAGGGCTAAGATGTCTCTGGAAAGCCTTGATTTATGGCGTTCCACCAAGAGGCACCGATAAAATAAATCTAGGTAGCCCGACACCTTTAAGGGCTATTGAAACTTTAAAGGTTACGGAAAAATTGGGAGGTTTTCTGCCAGATTTTTCCCGACAATTGAAGTGAAAACTAAGCGCGTAGAAAGCAACTGAATTGCTTGTTTGGACGGGAGTTCGAATCTCCCCGACTCCACTATAAAAAACCCGTATTCAAAAAAATTGAATGCGGGTTTTTTGTTTTTTAAATCACTATTCTTTTAGGAAGATTTGTATCTTCAGGCTTCGAAAATCTGAATACCATAAACGTGAAATTTAACGCCGAAGATTTCTTTAACTATTTTAAAGATTGCTACCAATTAGATTATAAAGAATTTACGATAAATAATATTCTTTCCAGTAAGTATACTTATAAATGGTTTGCTGATAAGAAAGAAGAACTACTTTCTGAACATCTCCCTTTAATTCCCTATACCCATAAAAAAGTATTGGCTTTAGAGAAGGAAATGGCACTTTATAACTTAGAGAAAAAACTGTTTTACGGTTGCTTTTTTATTCTTGGGAAAAATGAAAATCCTTTAACCAAAGATAAACGTGTTTGTGCTCCTCTTCTATTATTTCCTTCCAGTATAGAAACTTTAGAGGAAGAAAAATTTTTAAAAATAGAACAGGAAAATTTTGACATTAATAGGTCTGCTCTTCGTTTACTAGAACTAAAGGAAGAGCTTATTGATAAAGATGAGTTTGTACGTTTACTCACTGAACGTATTAATAATCAAAACTATATTGGTTTAAAAAGTTTTTTAGATAAGTATGTTACCAACTTAGAAACTGAAGAACTTTTGATGTTCCCCACAGTTTGGTCTGCCCAAAAATTAAGAAGTTTTCTTTCTTCGGAAAAAATTGAAGATGAAAATTTTCATATGGTTCCGGCAGCAGGAACCATTCTAGTAGAAAAATCTGAATCTTCCCTGCGTGTCTTGAATGATTTAAAAGAAATGGCCACACAGGCTAAATTCAACTCAAGCCTCAGCAAACTCTTAAGTGATTCTTTACACGAATTTTCATTTGAAAAAAGCTTCTATAAAACACGATTAAACGCTGAACAATATGAAGCTTTGAAGAATGCCTATCGCTATTCAAACTCAGTAATCGTAGGTCCACCTGGGACTGGTAAGAGTTATACTATCACTTCTATCATTTCTGATGCCGTAGTTAATAATCAATCGGTTTTAGTGGTTTCTAAAACCAAACAAGCCGTTGAAATTTTACGAAAAATGTTGGAACAAGATTTTAAGCTGAAAAATTACTTGATTCATACTACCGGACATAATTACAAAGTGAGCTTAAAAGCTAAAATAAGACGATATTTAAGTGGAATTTCAGCAAAAACAACCTCTACTTTTGATCTTGAAAAAATTGAAAATCTTTCGAACAAACTATCTCGGCTAGAACTAAACTTTGAAGACTATATTGAAGATGAATTAAAACGCTCTGACCTTGAATTTTCTCATCGACTTAACCTTTGGGAAAAATGGCAAAAATTTTATTTAAATAGACTTTCTTACAACGGTGAAGAGCTATGGTTGATTTTTAAAGAAATTAATCAAGTGCTAGAACAATTGGAAAAAGAAGTTAGCTTATACTCTAAACGAAAGATTGCACTCAACATTCAAAATAACTCCCATCGTTACCGCAATGAAGTTTCCTTGTTTCACGATGCTTTAGATACTTCCAGTTTTTCTGAATATAAGCGTATTCTCCAGCAAGTAGATTTTGAACACGTCTTAAAAGTATTCCCTATTTGGCTTGCTAATTTATCAGACCTTAACGCTGTACTGCCCTTAGAAAAAGATAGTTTTGATTTGGTAATTATCGACGAAGCTACACAATGTGATATCGCTTCTGCACTTCCTGCTTTATATAGAGCAAAACGTGTAGTTATTGCAGGAGATCCTAATCAATTGCGTCATTATTCCTTTGTTGCGAAAGCACAACAATTCGATTTACAGAAAAAATACAATCTCCCGAAAGATAAAATTTTTGATTATCGTCATCGAAGTATTTTGGATGTATTTATTGCCAAGGCAAAACATCAAAAACAGATTTCCTTTCTGCGAGAACATTTTCGCTCTACACCGTCTCTAATTGAATTTAGTAATCAACAATTTTACGATGGACAATTAGAGGTTTTAAAATCTACTCCCACTCACGTTAACAATAAACAAATTGAATTAATTAGAGTAAACGGGGAAAGAAATAAAAAAGGAGTCAATGAAAAAGAAGCCCTACAAGTTTTGCAACAGTTAAATTCTATTATTAAAGAGTATAAAGAAGAACAACTAAAACCTTCTATCGGAATTATTTCCCCCTTTAATAGTCAAGTAACTTATCTTAAAAAAGTCTTACGCGAACACTATGAACTTTCCACCTTAAAACAATTCAATCTACTTTGCGGAACTCCTTATAATTTTCAAGGCTCTGAACGGGAAATTATTTTGATGTCTTTTGGGATTTGTCCAAACACCCATCATTCAGCATATATTCATCTCAACAAACCAGAAGTTTTAAATGTGGCGATTACAAGGGCAAAATCACTTCAATTTATAATTACTTCTGTTGAAAAAAATCAGCTAAAACAAGATTCTTTATTTTATCAATATTTAGATTTCATTGAAAACTTCAGTCATTTTAATGCAGAAGAAAATAGATTAGATAAGTTTCAAAGTGAAGTGGTCAAAGCATTAAAAAAAGAGGGATTAGAAAATATTAAATGTGGTTATCCCGTTGCCGGAAGTATATTGGATATTTTGGTTACCCATCAAGATAAAAACTATTTTATAGATTTAATAGGCTACCCGGGAAAGTTTAAAGAAGCCTTTAGTTTAGAACGTTACAAAACATTAGGTAGAACGGGCATAAAAAGTTTGCCTTTACATTATAGTTTTTGGAAAAAGAATAAAAGTAAAGCGGTAAAAGAATTGGTCAAATTAATTTATTGACAAAATAATATATTTTAAATGCTCCTTGGCGAAAACGAAGAAGGAAAAAGAAAAAATCTAACTAGCAAAAATGTTCTCTAAACGAGAACCTTTTTTTGTTCTGACCAGGTTTTAAAATAGTCTTATTAAAATCTCTCCACTAAAACCATAGAGATATAAGTAATATTTGTAAATTAGATAATGTTTTGTTAAAATAACTTAACTTTTTTTAATAAAATACTATTCATAAAACACTTAGTCATGAAACAGAAACTACTTCTTTTTATCGTTTTTATTACGTTTTCAAGTATCAACTTAGCACTAGTAAGTTCAGAAAAATCGGTTTTTATTTGTGACAGCCAAACTGCCAAAAAATACCATTATGTAAAAGATTGCAGAGGTCTAAACGCCTGTAAAGCAAACATCAAAAAGCTTAGCTTAGAAGATGTCAAAAAGCTAAAAAGAACACTTTGCGGTTGGGAAGACTGAATTCAAGACTTATTTATAAAGTCTTCATAAATTCATCTAAAATAATTCCTAAAAAAGAAATACCTCCCAAAGTCATTATTGCATTAATCACAATATCCATAGTTAAATAATTTTAAAAATTAAATTTATTAGCTTCTTTTATAAAGATAACTCAATTCAACAGATTTTATTGCATTTTAATTTAACTTTTTGATTAAAATTTTTACAATTTATTAACAATAGAAGTTAATAAAACGTCTAAAACCTGAATTACAGGATAAAACTATTGAAATGAAGAAGAATACCATGACGCTATTCAATAAGTGATTGATTTTTTTCACAAGTGTTGAACTTCAATAATAAGTGAAAATAAAAAACTCCCTGAATGAGGGAGTTTTAGTTAAATTGTTATTTACTTAAACCTTGTTCCAGTACTTTTTTAATTCCTTCCAAGTTATCGGTAAATGCCATCATTTGATTAAGCATTTGCGCCATCTCATTTTTATTACCTAAACCTTTTAACTTATTGTTCTTTACAAAGGTTTCTTTAATTACCTGCCAACGTTCAGTTTCTTGCGAATTAAGACTTTGTTGAAGTTCTTTAAATTTCAACAGATTGGCTTCGGCAGAAGTCGTCAAGGTTTGCGATTCACTTTCATAATGTGATAATAAAAGGGTTGAAAGCTCTTCTTCATTCATAATCGGCACGACTTTACTAATCAACTTATTCATATCTCGATACGAGCCTTGTAATTTAAATGCCGGTTCGGTTCTGTATTCATCTTCCATCGCGGCAGATTTGATGTAAGTTTCATTCACTTTTAGCACCGTATCACGAATTGTTATTACTTTTTCTAAAACCGAAACATAATCTTGTATTTCTTGCGGCGTATGATTCCCTTCGAGCTGAATTTCAGCATTGTTATTTTCTACGCGATCGATCAGTTTATAGATATCATCAAAATGTTTACTGCTTAATTGCTGTAAAGTTGTATTCGACGTGAGCGCATTTTCAATTAAACTTAATTTAAATAAATGTGCCGTGTCGCCAATAATATCTCCCAGATTATAAATATCGGCTCGGTTGGCCAACATATCGGGAATCCTGAATTTCTCTCCACTTTCAGTATACGGGTTTCCTGCCATGATCACGCAGAATTTCTTTCCGCGTAAATCGTAGGTTTTCGATTTCTCTTTGTAAACTCCTTCTATTTTTCGCGTTCCATCAGAAAGTGAAATAAATTTCTGTAAAAATTCGGGATGACAATGCTGAATATCATCTAAATATAACATCACATTATTACCCATTTCAAAAGCTAAATTCAGTCGCTTTAATTCTTCCCGTGCTGCTGAATTGTTGGCTGCCGCAGGATCTACAGAAGTTACTTCATGCCCAATCGCCGGCCCGTTAATTTTCATAAACACCAATCCTAAACGGTTAGCGATATATTCCATTAAGGTGGTTTTACCATAACCTGGTGGCGAGATTAATAACAACATTCCCATTCTATCGGTTCGTTTGTTATCGCCAACGGTTCCTAATTGTTTCGAGAGATTATCTCCAAAAAGCGGCAAATACACTTCGTTAATGAGTTTATTTCGCACAAAAGAAGTTAATACGCGAGGTTTTAATTCTTCCAGCTTCAACTCTTCTTTTAAACTTTCGGTGACCTCATGTTTTGCTTTTTTAAACTGCTTAAATGCCGGCACCACTTCTTTATTATATTCTGCTAAAGTTTCGATGAATTGATGGTAATTAAATTGAAATTCACCTTCTTTTAAACTTGGATGATCTCCTTTTAAATTTTGAATACTTTCGCTTGCCGGAATGTGTTTTACTTTTTCAACCGAATCATCGGCAAATAAAATCACGCTCACCACTTCATCTAAATAGTTTTCATCATAGTTAGTGGAAGATGTTCTGAGGAAAGATTTTACCCATTGTCGAATTAGCTGAATTTTAGCTTCCAGCTCATCCAATTTTTCGTAACTGTTTTTAAATTTTAGATCGGCTTGTTTTTGCTGAAGCGTCTTTATGAAATCTTCTTTTATTTTCAGCGCATCGCCACTTATTTGAAACTGATCGTCGCCTTGCAATTCTTCGAATAAATAACTCGCCATCGCTTTGCTATTTTCTGAAGAGAACAACACCGAGTTCTCAGCAACTTGCAAGATTTCCTTTTCTAATTGCTGAAGTAAAAAATCGTATTCTTTCGTATCCGGAAAAAAGCTTAATACTTCTCCGGAAGATTTTAAGGCTTCATTAAATTTCTGCTGAATTTCTTCCGGTAAACTATGCCAGAAAAATTGCGCTTGCGCTCTGGTTTTAGGTGAAAAACGAAGCAAACCTAACTCCTGATGTTTACGCACCAAAACCGACAAAATATCGGCAGCATCACGATCGTGAACTCCTTTTACATAACCTTCAGCATAATTACTACTGCTTTGCTCTTGAACGATTTTCAACAACTCTTCGGCGTTTGCATTCGCTAAAGTTGAAAATGGTAAACTGCGGAATAATTTATATGCCAGATAAGCACTTCGATACACCTCATCATTTTCAGAAATATATTCTTGATCCCAAAGGCTTCTAGAGTTTAATAAAGTTGAATTGGTGACTTCTTCGTAAAAATCTGTTCCTGTTAAATGGTATTGTAATTCATTATTTCGGTAAACAATCGTTAAGTCGAGGTTTTGTTTATTTACCCCAAATTTATGCTTCCCAAATTTGATGACTTTATCGCCATCTTCGTAAAGTTCTAATTTATCTTTTAGTTTGCGCAAGGCATCTTCACGCGCAACTTTCAGCTTGGTTTCGATCTCTTCTGCTCGACCGGAATCGTCTAGATCTTTTAATTGCTGAATGATATCGCGAAGTTTATTCACCATTAAATCGGAAGCAAAATAGCCATTGATCTCGGTAGCCGAACCTAAATTTAAGGCGCGTTTATCGACGCCTTTTAAAATTCGGTCAGCCGCATTTTCTAAAGCTAAACTTCGTTTGTTTCGCTTTTCGGTAATGGCATTTTTTCGAGCTTCAAAAGCGTTGTAAACTTCTTCTCGCTTTTCAATAATTTGCGTGATGAACTCTTCATAATCGGCAAACTTACCTTCTAATTCTTCAAGCTGAATAGAAATTTTTGTTTGAAAATCATCGGTTTTTTCAACCGTATCTGCAATATCTAAGTAGTTAATAATACTTTGATTGATCAATTTTAACTGCGCTGCAAAATCTGCTTTCGCTTCTTTACTACCTAAACTTTTTCGCTTGTTCTTGATCGCCGCTTTTAACTGGTTAAGTGTTGCGAAAATCAACGAAATATTATCGATGATCTTGGTCGAATGCGAAGTGTCTTCAATATCGAGATTCGAAACGATCTCGATAAGCATTTCTAGATCTTGTGCAATTTGGTTAACTTCTTCTTCCAGCTTTTTTGCATCGACAACTTTTTCAATTTTATCGAGCGCTTGCTCTTTAGCTTCGACCTTTTCGTGATAAGGCGCCAAAGCTTTTTCATCTAACAAAAACTGAACACATCGCTGAGAGATCTTTTCGGTATATTCGGCAATTTCTTCTTCTACAGATTTGATGAGCACTTCATTGATGTATCGAATTTCATACAAACCAATGGCTTCACCACGCAAGGTTCGCATTTGGTTGAGCAGTTGTACAAAATCTTCAATCGACTTAAAAGAAGTACTTTTTACTTTTGAAAAAACCTCTTCTGCTTTTTTGGTGAATTTTTCAGTTTCTTGCTTAGCATTTCGCTTCAGCTGAACTACTTTTTCAAACTCATCGATCGCAGCATTTGCCGCTTTATTAATTTCAGCTAAAGGAAGATTTAATTGTTGCGTTTCTTCTTCAGCTAGCCAATAATAAGTATCTAAAATATCTTTAGAAAGTTTGGCAACATCATCATAAAGTCCGCTATAATTGTCTTCTTTGCTCAGTAAATTAATAAGTTCTTGCGCTTCTGCCATTGCGCGAACAATATCTTTATTCCCAATTTTATACAACATCGTATCTTGATGTTGCGAAGGCATAATATCACCTTTTAAAAATGGAGTTTGCCAAATTTGCACCATATGATGCTTGGTTTGCTCTTCTTCACCTTTAAAATAACATAACTCTCCGTTGGGCTGAACCGTGTAACCGTTACAAATAATGGGTGTTTGTACAGTTTGCTCGATCACGTTGTACGACATTAACACATACGTACCGCGATCTTGCGCATAAAACACGAACAAATAATCTTCCCCGTTAGGAGAAGCGATCCGCTTCTGAAATTTTAAGTTTTGTGTTTCACTATCGAAAACCTGATATTCTCCCGTTTGTAAATAATAGCCGTTAGGAAAAATGATTCCCTGTTCGTCGGGTAACAAGATCGCCGCTTCTTTAATGCTATCTATTTTCTGAACTTCCTGCAGTTTATGGTTGTACACAAAATAGCGCGCCTCTTCTTGAAAAGGCTTAATTTCTAAGGTGATCAGGTTTCCTAGATTAGCAAAGCGAAATTTACCATCGTCTAAGGTTTGGTCTTTATATTCAACCGGTTCGTTGTAAATACCTTTACCGTCTTGGGTATTATCTTCAATTTTTATGGTAAGATCGCCACCAATGGTTTCTACAAAAACTTTATCTAAAATAGAAATGTGCGAATGTTCTCCGTGGCGTTGTTCATCTCTTCCGGCTTCTTGCCAGTTGAATTCGTGTTGCTGCGGAAATTTATATTCGTGTTCACTTCGATTATTGATGTATTGCAATCTTCCGTCCTTAATTAACCATTTAAAGGTTTTAATATCGGTCACGCTATCACTCAACTGAAAAACCATATGTAAGTAATTACCAATAACTGCAAACTTGGAGAAAATGGTGTTTCGGTAATATTTATAAAGATTGGTAAAATCGGTTTGAAATGTTTCATCTTCAATTAAATCTAACGAAACCGGCTCAAACTGCTGATCTTTATAGTGATATATACTAAAAACGTCGCTCAGCGTAATTTCAGTACGCAAGCCAAAATGCACATTATACCCGAAAATGCAAAGCTTATCGATAGACACAATATCTCTGGCAATGCAGTTATTTTCGGTATTGATGCGGTTATTGGCAATGAGTTTAGTTTCTAAAGAACCGAAAACTTCTTTTCTGTTTTCGTTGAGTTGTTGCAATCGCTGTTGAAGTTCTTGCTTCTGCTTTTGCAACCTGTTCTTGATAATCTCATACGTCCCGCCATCTAAGGCTTGATTATTTTTTTCTTGTTGTTCTTCTTGCATAAGTAATTTTTGAACAAGAGGTTAGTGTAGTGATTAAATTTATTCATCTAATAAAATATACATCATCTAGGATTACCAAAAATATCTCAACACATCAATTCTTTTATCTTTTGAATAGTGAGAATTAAAATAATCAGTTTTCAGGTAATTAAACCTTACAGGAATTTCTTTATAATAATCAACTAAATCTTGACAATAATTTCCGTCAATTTTTAGCAATCTCAACTGCAAATGTTCTTCAAAATTAGAGACATCCAACTTTGAAGTAGAAGGGACTAAAACTTGCTCTAAATCATTAAGGTCTATATCATCCTTTTTAGAATATTCACAACCTAGAAATAATGTTCGATATACTTTTCCCTTAAAAACTGTATTATGAAAAAAAATCCTTGAGAACTCATTATCAGTAATCATTTGTTTCCAATTTGATTGATTAATATAAGATGCATACAAATGACATACAGGACCTAATGACACATTAAATGATTTAAAATTACACAAGTAAAATGTAGTGAAATTGAATCTGCCCATAAGATTGTGAAATATAGTTCTATCAAATACATTTTCATAAAACTTGCCTTTTACAAACCCTACGTTTCTTAAAGTTATATTTGAAAATAAACTATTAGTTATCTCACAATTTAAAAATTTTGTAAAAGATATTAAGCCATAATTATTTCTATTAGATGGTTTATTTAAAAAGTTGCTTTCAAATTGTGAATATGTTGTAGGTATAAATTTCACAAAATTTAAATTACAATTATAAAAATTTACTTTTTCTATTTTCTTGGGCATAATCACATTAGTAAATTCATAATTATATAAATCGATACTAATAAGTTTAGTATTTAAAAGATTGACATTCGACAATTCCTTTCTAAAGTTTTTGTAATATTCATTATTTGATATTAACAAAAAAACCTGATTTATTATATTATGTTTTATATTTGAAACTTCTTTACCTAATGACGCTTCAGTACTGATGTAGGTTGTGAATAATTCTAAAACCAAGTAAGCGTAATTATCAGGATCTTTTTTAGCTATCTCATTTAAGACTTGAACTGCTCCTAAAATTAAAACCTCATTTTCACTTCCCAATTGTTGTTGAGCATTATTAAACCTTTCGTCTAATCGGAAATTTTGATTTTGTTTGAGTTCCTCTCTTTGATTATCTACACTTTCCTGAAAAGATTTTAATCTTCTATAACTTATAGCAATAGTAGCAATACCTGCAGTACCTCCTATAATAGTTAAAATAACTTTCAATAATTCAGCATTCTTATCTATTCTTTCTTTGTATAACCAATTAGCTATAGAATCCCATGCATGGGAAACTTTACCAGAAAAAATAAGAAGTAATAAGACGCCAGATAATAGAAGAAATAAATGAAAAATATCTTTTTTTGAAAACTTCAACATGATTATATTAATAACTTTTTAATTCCTTCAATTTTGCTATCAGGTCTTTGGAACTTGATAAGTATAATTTCCCAAATTGTCAGGTTGAGCGGGTCGAAACCTACTCAATAGTTCTCGACTCCGCTCGAACTGACAGATTACAATTCTAAATCTGAAATAAACCTTGCAGGTTCATCATAGTTTAGCTTAAACGCTCTCTTCCTACGGCGCCAATGGTTTTATCTGATAATCCTAAACCTTTTGCTAAATTGAACAGGTTATTGAACATTGTATGTTCTTTATCGCTGTTCGATCTATTTTTAAGATCCATGAGTAAGTTGGCAATGGTTAGATTTTTTAAATCTTCTGTTGAAATACCATATTTTGCAGCAAACTCACGAACACGTTCTAATAAGTTCCCTTGAATATCGTCGCTTCCTAAAATAGAATCTTTTACCTGCTGAATATTCTCACTATTCTGAACTAATCTATCGATACCTTTACCGCGACTAATTTGCGATACAATATTATCGAAGAACATGGTTTCACCTCCCACAATATCAATCTTCGCTTGTTTTAATGCATCACCTAAAACTTGCGCTTGTGCATCGGCAATATCTTTTTGAATATTGATGTTTGCCAAGTCAATTTGTAGTTCTTTATCTAAACGTAGTTTAAACTCTTCGTGGTCTTTACCAACACCATCAAGCTTCTTCATTGCAGCTGCTTTTTCTTCGATTCCGGCAGCATCGGCAAGGGCTTTTTCTTTGATTACTTCTGCTTCTGCTTTACCTTCTTTTCTAGAAGCTTCTGCTTTAGCTTCGATACCTGCAGCTTCTGCCTTAGCTTTTTTCTCGATGATAGAAGCATCTACAATACCTTGACGCTCATTTGCATCTGCTTTTGCATGCATAACTTGCGCTTCAGACATACCGATGATCGCTTCTTCTTTAGCTTGTGCTTCTGCCAATGTTTTTCTGGCTTCAGCTTCTTTTTCACTCGCTTCTTTACGAGCCATTGCTTCGATATTAATTTCTTCCGCTCTTTGTTTTGCCGCTTCTTTTTGAGCTTCCGCAGCTTTAATGGTTTTAATTAATTCTTCTTGTGCGTTAGCTTCAGCGTTTGTTACTTTTACTTTCTTATCTCGATCGGCAGTTTTAAAGGCTTCAATATCTTTCATATTTTCTTGCTCTTCAACTACACCTTTTTCTAACATCACACGATCTCTAATCACATCCTGAATGTTTTTCTTCTCTACTTCAACTACTTTTTCTTTTTCGATTTGAGCTAAAGTAACTACGCGTTCTCTTTCGGTAGCTTCTAATAAACGATCTTTTTCTACACGTTCTGTCTCCACCGCATCTGTACGTTGCTTATTCTTTTCTGCAACGATGATCTGACGGTTCATATTCTCTTCAGCTACTTTTACTTTTTCTTCGGTAGCAATGCGAGCGGTTTCAGATTTTAGACGTTCTTCTTCGGCAACTTTTAGAATTTCGGCTCCTTCTCTTGCTTTAATATTAGCAATCTCTCGTTTTTGAGATTCTTCTTTTTCTGCTAATTGTTTATCTAATTCTAAGATCGCCTCGCGTGCTTCTACATCTTGCTTACGGATGGTTTTTTCTTCATCACGCTTAATTAAATTCGCTTTAATGTTTTGTGCAGCGGTAAGATCTGTAATTTTCTTGATCCCTTCTGCATCTAAAATATTATCTGGTTTTAAATGCTGAACCGGCGTTTGCTCTAAGAAATCGATCGCACAATCTTCTAACGTATATCCGTTAAGATCGGTCCCGATAATATTTACGATTTCATCTCTAAACTCACGACGTGCTTCGTAAAGCTCGATAAATTCAAACTTTTTACCCACGGTTTTTAAAGCTTCAGAAAATTTAGCCTCAAAAAGATCTTCTAAAGTTTCGATTCTTGAAGCACGTGCAACTCCAATGGTTTGCGCAACTTTCTTAATATAGCTAATATCGTTATTCACCCGAACGAAAAATGCCACTTTAATATCTGCACGCATATTGTCTTTACAAATAAGACCTTCGTGCGCTTGGCGTTCGATCTGAATTTTCTTTACCGATACATCCATAACTTCTACACGATGTAATACCGGCACCACATATAGACCTTTATCGGTGGCGACTTTTGTACCACCAAAACCAGTACGAATTAGCGCCTGACCTTGATGAACTTTTTTATAAAACATTGCAATAATAGCAACGCCAATAATCAATAAGAATACTATCCCTCCAACGAGTAGTATTCCTAAACTAGAAAATATCTCTTCCATAATAAATTAAGTTAAATTAGTTATAAGTTTGTACTAAAAAATAATTGTTGTCTTGCGACTTATTGATAATTAAAATTTCTTGATGATAAGCTATTGGCGAGCCGTCTAGCGACTTGACGTAAACGTTGTAAGAGTTACCCTCGATCACCACTTCTGCATTGCCCATTTTTTCTTCGGAAATGGTTGAAAGCATCACGCCACGCCTACCAATATAATCAACTGCTTTATCGCCATCTTTATTCAAATTCTTGAAGAAATTTTTGAATGGTGTGGTGATGATCTTGGTAATGATAAGCGCCGGAATGAAGGCTAAGATCATAATTAAAAAACCGAAACTGGAATCGTAACTATGCGTTAGACTTGTGGTAAACACAGTGATAAACCACCAAACGAACACCCAACAGGTAAACGTAAACATAAATGGCAAGCCTACGAAATTGAAGTAAATTAAAAATACTTGCCACCATTTTAGCGGTTGGCGTCGTTTCCCCACGACAGCATCTTTATGCACTTCTGCATTCGAGACGTCTTGAAAATCCATATTTCCGCCTTCGATACCTGCATCTGCATCTACGTCTACATCAATATCTACATCAACATCGAGGTCAAAGTCAATACCGCTGATCATGGTTAAAATCCAATACGCGACAAGCAAAATGAGTAAGCAGGTAAGTACCAGATTTACTTCAGAAAATATGATGTTGATTAAATCATTCAAGGTTATGCGTCTTTATTGTTAAGGCCTAATTGTTCTTTTAGTTTAGATAAATCGTCGTCTGCTTTTGCTTCTGAAGTATCTGCGGCTTTTTCAAGCTCTTCATCTATCGATTTAGAAGCGTTTGCAATATCGCCATAAGCTTCAGCCAAAGCTTCTTCTTGCGCTACTTTCTCTTTCATACGTTCTAGCATAGAAACCGTACTTGCACTATCGATTTCTGCCATTTGTTTATTTAAGTTTTTGGTAGCGTTAGAAACTTTTACGCGTGCTTTTAGCGTTTTTAATTCGTTTTCCCAATTGCTGATATTCGCTTTGATCCCCTGAATATTATTCTCTAATTGCGCTATCGATTCATTGAATTTCTTCACTTCTTCTTTGGCACGCGTCACGTGTTGTTGTGCTTCTTCCTTTTTCACTAAAGCTTGCTTAGCCAAACGGTCTGCTTCTTCCTTTTCCATTTGTTCTTTTTCGGCTTTTTTCAAGATTAAAATGGCTTTATTATGGTAATCTTCTGCTTTATCTTGATGTTCTTCTTGTTCGTTTTTCGCACGAATCGCTAATGCTTTTACTTGCGCTAAAGCTTCTAGACTCTTTTCTAAGTCTTGTTTCATATCTCTAATTCCCTGCTCGGTCATTTTGATGGGATCTTCCATTTTATCGATAGCAGAATTGGCTTCTGATTGACCTATTTTAAATAATCGTTTAAATATGTTCATAATGTTGATTTTTAATATTTTGAAAATTCTATAATTTTATCTGAATACTCACTCATTAATAAGCTTAAGGAGTTCAATGAACCTTCCAGCTCATTAAGGTCTAAGTTTTCTATTTGAAGTGTGTCCCTAAAAATTACCCGAGTACCGGATTCATCTAACACAAATGCGCCGTGAATAATATCCCGATTCTTTTGCAACAGACTTTTAAAGACCTTTTCTGATTGATTGCTGATATTAAAAATGAATTGCTCCATAATTAATATGGGCGGGGAAACGCCTAGAATTAAATTTTTAATTCCAAAATTTTCCTTTTGCACCACAATCACTTCATCATCTTGATTTTCGTAAGTAATATTGAAATTAAGCTCCAATAAAAAGTTTTTGGTAATTTGAAAATGATTTTTCATTCAAAAATTGGTTTTCGCTGGTTTATAGTAATACATCACATAACAATTCACTTTGCTCCAAAAAACAATATAAATGGGCATAAGTTATTAAAATTAAAGATAACATAACGGTTAGTTTTTTAAAATTTAATTAACATTTAATGCTAATTATTTTAGTTGAAATTTTATTTCAGCCTACTTAATTAGCAATTTAATTGTATATTAGCTAATAATCTTAGATAAAGATACAAATAAAATTTGTTATTGCAAATATAATTAGCAAAATATGTCGCTTTTTGGTAAAAATATTAGAAAAATAAGAAATGTACGAAATATGAGTCAGCAGTCTTTTGCGGACTTATTCGCCTTAAAACGTGGAACTTTAGGAGCTTATGAAGAAGGAAGAAGTGAACCTAAGATTGAAACTATCCTTAAAATAGCTAACTATTTTAGCATAACAGTTGATGATTTGCTAAAAAAAGAACTCACCGTAAATCATTTATTGAAGTTTAAAGGTGATCTCTCTTTAAAAGTGGAAGAAAGAATTAAAGAGAATTTTGCCTCCATTCCTTGTATCACAGAACAAAATGCAAAAGATTATTTGCACAATTTTGAAGATGAACAATTTATTGCGGGATTACCAACTCTTCAACTTCCTATAAATACAGAAAAGAAATTTAGGGCCTACACGGTTTCAAATTTAGAAATGACTGATCACGACCAAGGTTTATATCCCAAAGATGTTGTTATTGGTGAATTGATCCCCAGCAGTGTTTATAAAAAATTAAATAATGGAAATATTGTATTAGCGCTCGTTGAAGATGAACTTATTTTACGCCGACTCTACATTACGAAGAATAAAGTTACATTAAGAGCAGATCATAAAAGTGTAGATGATCTGACTTTTGATTTAAAGGAGGTTAAGGAACTCTGGAAAATAAGGTATGTGTTTTTTAAACGAATTCCTGAACAAAATTCAGCTAAAAATTTAGAAGAAAAACTGAATTTTCTAGAACAAGAATTTTTAAAACTGAAAAATAAACTCTAGAAGAAGTCTATTTTTCAGTTTCTTTTTTATCGTATTTCCATTGAGTGATTCCGCCTTTAAGGTCGTAAACTTTTACAAATCCGGAATCTTTTAATATTTGAGCGCTTTTTTCGCTTCTTCCCCCTGATTTGCAATACACGATTACAGGTTTACTTTTATCTAAATCTGCAATTTTATCGGAAAAGTTTTCATCGTAAACAATATTCTGGGCATTCTTGATATGCTCTACGCTAAACTCTTGTTCTGTTCTTACATCAAGAACTTTCACTTCTTCCATCTTAGAAAGATCTTCCATTTCCTGAGAAGTAACCATCTCTATAGTGTTTTCCTGTTTTGCAATCCCTTCTTTACAGGATACCAAAAAATTAAATGAAAACACTAAAATGCTTAGGTATAAAATATTGTTTTTCAATAGATAAATATTAGTTAGAATTAGTCTCGCCTTCCCATTCCATAATACCGCCTTGAAGGTTATAGGTATTGGCTACACCGGCCTGATCTAAAATCTGACAAGCTTGGGCACTTCTTTTCCCAGACCTGCAATAAACGTAATAGTTTTTAGATTTATCAAACTCATTTACTTCCTCCATAAATTTCTGAGCTTGAAATATATCAAGTTGAGTGGAGTTGGGAATATGCTTTTCATCGTATTCTTCATCGGTACGAACATCTAATAAAAATGAATTTTCATCATTTTCGTATTGTTCTTTCCAATCTTGTTGAGATAGTTCTTTCATAGGTAAATACTTTCAGCAAAAATAAGTTTTTATTTAATACCACAGCCTATCGCTTTAGTAGTCTTTACCGAAACTTCTTCACCAGCCAATAATTCATCTACAGCATTTTCAACAAACTTTTCTTTTACCGCATTTACATCTTGATAATTATCGTCTATAGCTCCAATATACCTTACCACATTTTCTTCATCTTCTTTTTGTAAAATATACACGTGAGGCGTTTTTGTAGCTCCGTAAACCGGGTAAATTTTTTGTCCTTCATCTAATAAATACGGAAAGGTAAAGCCTTTTTGCTTGGCTCTTAATTGCATATTCTCAAAACTATCCTGCTCATTTTTATCAGGATTGTTGGGGTTAATAGCAATTACCGGATATCCTTTTGATTTATATTTTTTATCTAAGGCAACTATTCTATCTTCATAAGCTTTTGCATAGGGGCAGTGATTGGTAGTAAAAATCACTATAAATCCTTCGGCATCTTCGTAATCACTCAAGGAAACCATTTTCCCATCAATATTCTTCAAACTAAAATCAGTGGCAACATCACCTATGCCGTAACCATCTACTGAAGAATTTGAGGCTTCTCCACCTTCAAACACATTATTTACCGCAAAAGCAGAAGCGGCAATAATAATAGCAACTATGGTTAAAATCTTTAAGGTCTTCATAATTTAAAATCATTTTTTTAAAGTTTGAACTTCATCTAATAATTCTTGATAACTTTCAAACTTGTGGGGATAAAACTTTCTATTTTTTGTATTATAAACTAATGTGGCCGGGATGGCTCCATCCCAGTCTTTATTTACTTTTGGTATCCAAACATTACTGTAGGGATCATCCAATAAAATTACTTGAGAACTTATTTTATTCTTCTTTATAAACGGTATTAGTTGAGAATCTTTTAGTTTTGGCAAATCAAGACTCACCAAAATCACCTCTATATTTTCATTTTTACTATCTAACTCTGTAAAAATAGGCAGCTCTTCTACGCAAGGAGCACACCAGGTAGCCCAGAAATTCACTACATAAGTTTTATTTTCCTCTTTGGGAAGTTGCTTTTCAAACTCTTCAAAATTATAAGTAGGAACCTTTTCTGCCTGAAAAGTTTCTTCACTTTTTGAATTATTATGCTCCTTACAGCCTAAAAAAATAATTCCTATAAAAAGTAAAAATAATTTCTTCATATTCATTTTAGAGTATTGTCCATAAAGTTAAGACATTCTCCTATTTCTTTAAATTGAATTAACAATAGTTTAATCTCTAACTAGCTTACTTGCCGCTAAAACTAAAACTTCAATGATAGGAAGTAATGAATTGTTTTAAAATTTAACATTCTATTAGCAAAATACCAAACAAACAATTATACATTTGTACATACAAATATTGTTGATACAATGAATGTTGAAGAAATTTTAAAAACAAAAGCAAAACTCTCTATCCATAAAAAGGTGCTCATTAACTTACAGTTAACCAGTGCCCACACTGGTAGTGGAATGATGTGTTTGCTTAAAAGGTATGGAATTTCTGTTCAACAATTCAACGTATTGAGGATTTTACGCGGACAAGGAAACAAACCCGCCAACTTGAGTACCCTACAAGACAGAATGGTCAATAAAATGAGTAACACTACTCGTCTGGTCGATAAATTAATTGATAAAAAATTAGTTGATCGTTGTGTTTGCGAAGAAAACCGACGCAAAGTTGAAATTGTGATTACTCAAGGAGGTTTAGATCTTTTACAAGAAATAGATCCAAAAGTAGAAGAATCTGAAAAAGAAGCAACCAAAAATTTAAGTCAACAAGAATTAGAACAACTCAACGACCTCTTAGAAAAACTCAGGTCGTCATAACCAACAAAAAATTTTAATTAAACATTTGTACATACAATAATTATGAAAACACACCTAGAAAATTTAAATTGGAGATACGCTACCAAACGTTTTGATGAAAATAAAAAAATCTCTGCAGAAGATCTTTCAGCATTAAAAGAAGCGGTTCGTTTAAGTGCTTCTTCTTATGGGCTTCAGCCTTACCAAGTATTAGTAATTGAAGACGAAGAGACAAAAGAAAAACTAAGAGCTGCTGCAAATAACCAACCACAACTTACTGAAGCTTCTCAAGTTTTTGTGTTTGCTTCTTATGCAGAAGTAAAAGAAGAATATATTGAAACTTATATGAAAAATGTAGCAGAAACTAGAGGAATTGAGCTTTCTGATCTACAACAATATTCAGAAGCCATTAAAGGAGCTTCTTTAACTTTACCTAAAGAAAAACAAGCTGTTTGGACTGCTAAACAAACGTACATCGCTTTAGGTTTCCTATTAAACGCAGCAGCTACCTTAAAAATAGATGCTTGCCCAATGGAAGGATTTAATGCTGCAGAATTCGATAAAATTCTAGGACTCGAAGAAAAAGGCCTTGCCACTTCAGTAATTGCCACAGTAGGTTACAGAAGTGAAGAAGACGTTACCCAAAACTTCAAAAAAGTTAGAAAATCTAGCGATAATTTATTTATAAACATTTAATCATAAACACTTTAATTAATTACAAAATGAAAACAAACATTTTTAAATCAGTTGGTCTTTTAGCAATGGTATTTGCGATGATTTCTTTTACCACAAATCCAATCAAGAAAAAAACCTTAAACGCAAAACAAAGTAAAATTGAATGGGAAGGTGAAAAACTAACCGGTTCTCACGAAGGAACCATTATGTTTAAAGACGGTTACCTAGAAATGGATGGCGAAAATATTACCGGAGGAGAATTTACGGTAGATATGACCAGCATAAATGTAACCGACATTGAGGGTGACGGAAAAAAACAACTAGAAGGTCACTTAAAATCTGATGACTTCTTTGGTGTTGCCAATCATCCAACAGCTAAATTAGTTATTAAAAATGCGACTAAAAAAGGAGATTCTTACGGAGTAATTGCTGACCTTACCATTAAAGGAACAACTCATTCAGTAACTTTCGATTTAGAAATGAATGGTGATACAGCGACTACTGAATTTACTGTTGACAGAACTAAATATGACATTAAATACGGTTCAGGAAGTTTCTTTGAAGGTTTAGGCGACAAAGTAATTTATGACGAATTTGAGTTAGACGTTACGCTTAAATTCTAAAAAAGATTTGGAAATTTCAATTTCCTACTTATCTTTGGACTAATGAAAATTTTAACTGTACATACTTGGTGGTGGAATAACTTACGAAAAACGTCGTGAGCTAACACCGCTTTGTATATTTACCATATCCAAAAAGGCTTGTCATCACGACAAGCCTTTTTTTGTTGAATGAATTTGAAAATAAGTATATGTATACGCTAAAAACAGACGCTAAAAAAATAATCGCAGATACGATCACCCCGGTAAGTATTTACCTTAAATTACGGGATCAATATCCGCATAGTTTATTGTTAGAAAGTAGCGATTATCACGCCAATAAAAATAGTTTTTCCTATATCTGTTGCAATCCAATTGCTTCCATTAAAGCGAAAAACAACAGGCTTTTTATTGAATATCCTGATGGTCATAAAATTGAAAAAGAAATTACTTCTTCCGTACATATTCCATCAGAAATAGAACAATTTGCACAACAGTTTAAAACTGAAGAAAGCAATTACAAATTCATTCACAACGGTATTTTTGGCTATACTGGTTATGATTCTGTTAAGTATTTTGAAAGTATTCAGCTTGAAGAAAAAGAAGACAAGCTCGACATTCCAGATTTTTATTATGCGGTTTATCAAAACATTATTGCCATTAATCATTTCAACAACGAAGCCTATTTATTTTCGCACAATTACAATTCTGAAAGCAATTTAGAAACACTGCAAGCTTTACTGCAAACCAAAAATTTTGCCCAATTTAGTTTTGAAACCGATGGCGAGATCACTTCTAATATTGAAGATGAAGTTTACAAGCAAAACGTAGAAAAAGCCAAACAACATTGCGCACGCGGCGATGTTTTTCAGTTGGTATTATCGAAGCGTTTTACACAAAAATATAAGGGAGACGATTTTAATGTTTATCGCGCACTTCGAAGCGTAAATCCTTCACCTTACCTTTTCTATTTTGACTACGGAAATTTTAAAATCTTCGGAAGCTCTCCGGAAGCGCAATTGGTAGTTGAAAACGAGATGGCAGAAATTCATCCTATTGCCGGCACCATTAAACGTTCAGGGAACGATGAGCATGATGCAGAACTTGCCAAACAACTTGCTTCAGATGTAAAAGAAAACTCAGAACACGTGATGCTAGTAGATTTAGCAAGAAACGATTTAAGTAGAAATTGTGCCAAAGTTAAAGTAGAAACTTATCGAGAAATTCAGTTTTTCTCACACGTGATTCACTTGGTAAGTAAAGTAACGGGAAAAAATAAAAATAATATGGAGACGATGCAATTAGTGGCCGATACTTTCCCTGCAGGAACCTTAAGCGGGGCTCCAAAATACAAAGCTTTAGAACTCATTGATAAATATGAAACCGTTAACCGAACTTTTTACGGTGGCGCCATCGGAGTGATGGATTTTAAAGGCAATTTTAATCACGCCATTATGATTAGAACCTTTTTAAGTAAAGCTCACGAGCTTCACTGGCAAGCCGGCGCCGGGATCGTGACAGATTCTAAACCCGAAAACGAGCTACAAGAAGTATATAATAAATTAGGAGCGCTTACCAAAGCCTTAGAAATTGCTAAAAGCCTCCCCCAACCCCTCCAAAGGAGGGGAATAAAACTCTCCCGTTGACAGAATTAAAAAATAAATAATATGAAAAAAACAAATAATAGTATATCTTCAAATTCCCGCTTCCCTTCGGGGAGAGGGTTAGGGAGTGGGGCTAAAATATTAGTCATCGATAATTACGACAGCTTCGTGTACAACTTGGTGCATTACTTAGAAGATCTCGATTGTGAAGTTATCGTAAAAAGAAATAATGAAATAGATCTAGAAGAAATTGAAGCATTCGATAGAATTTTACTTTCTCCGGGGCCGGGTATTCCTTCAGAAGCAGGTTTACTCAATGATATCGTGAGCAAATATGCTCCAACCAAAAGTATTTTAGGTGTTTGTTTAGGGCAACAGGCGATCGGCGAAGTTTTTGGCGCAAAACTCAGCAATCTTAACCAGGTTTTTCACGGCGTTGCAACTCCTATTGAAATTATTGAAAATGAAGATACGATCTTTAAAAATCTTCCCAAAAAACTAGAAGTTGGTCGTTATCATTCTTGGGTAATTCAAGACTTGCCAAATTCAATAATTCCAACTTCTTACGACGAAAACGGACAAGTCATGTCGATACGTCATCGAGATTTTCAAGTGTATGGCGTACAATTTCATCCCGAATCGGTGCTCACTCCACAAGGCAAAGAAATGCTCAAAAACTGGATAGAAATAGCCCCTCCTCGCCTCCCCCAAGGGGAGGAATCTAAAATCCAAAATGACTTTATAAAAAATTAAGACCAATCATCTAAAAATTTCCCTCCTTTGGAGGGATCAAGGGAGGATTATGAAACAATTACTCAATAGGCTAACACATCACGAAATTCTGAGCAAAGCGGAAGCTAAACAAGCGCTCATCAATATTTCTGAAGGCAAAGCCAATCATAGTCAAATTGCAAGTTTTCTAACAGTTTATATGATGCGAAGCATTACTATTGAAGAGTTAGCAGGTTTTCGAGATGCGTTGTTAGAACTCGCTGTTCCTATCAATTTATCGGGTTACAATCCAATTGATTTGTGTGGTACAGGCGGCGATGGTAAAAACACGTTCAACATTTCTACCTTAGCATCATTTATTACTGCCGGAGCCGGAGTTAACGTGACCAAACACGGTAATTACAGCGTTTCTTCAGTGAGTGGAAGCAGCAATGTGCTAGAGAATCTAGGTGTAAAATTTTCTAACGATCAAGCATTTTTAGAAACTTGTCTAGAAAAAGCGGGTATTTGTGTATTACACGCGCCACTTTTTCATCCGGCAATGAAATTTGTGGCACCAGTTAGAAAAGATCTGGCAGTAAAAACCTTCTTCAATATGTTGGGCCCAATGGTAAATCCTGTAAAACCGCCCAATCAGGTAGTTGGTGTTTTTAGCTTAGAACTCGCAAGAATTTACAGTTACCTCTATCAACATACCGACACCAATTTCAGAATCGTACACGCACTCGATGGTTACGATGAAGTTTCACTTACCGGAAATACAAAAATCGTCGGCAACCAAATGAACACCGTTTTAACTCCGGAAGATTTTAATACTGAAAAAATTAAAGCAGAAGAAATTTATGGCGGCGAAACCATTCCGGAAGCGGTAAAACTATTTCAAAAAATTCTCAATAATGAAGGTTCTAAAGCACAAAACCAAGTAGTTTGTGCGAACGCAGCTTTAGCCATTTCAACCGCAAAAAAAATCAGTATTGCTGAAGCTTTATCGCAAGCAGAAGAATCTTTAAAAAGCGGAAAAGCTTTAGAAAAATTAAAAATCCTTCAAAAACTTAGCGCATAATGGCTACTATTTTAGATACTATCGTTCAACATAAACTGACTGAAATTCAGCTTAAAAAAAAGTTATTTCCGGTTAAGCATTTAGAATCCTCACCGCTTTTCCAGAGAAAAGGATTGTCGTTAAGCAAAGCTTTAAAAAAAAGCGAAAGCGGAATTATCGCTGAACATAAACGTCGTTCCCCTTCTAAACAAAACATCAATCAAAAATTGTATGTGAATGAAGTGGTTTCGGGCTACCAAAAAGCTGGCGCTTGCGGAAGTTCTGTACTTACCGACAATAGTTTTTTCGGAGGTTCTTTGGAAGATTTACAACTGGCGCGAGGAAGTGTAGATTTCCCTTTACTGCGGAAGGATTTTATTATCGATGAATATCAAATTATAGAAGCTAAAGCAAATGGTGCCGATGTGATTTTATTGATCGCTGCAATTTTAAATCCGCAGCAAGTGAAGAATTTTGCAAAACTAGCTAACGACTTAGGAATGGAAGTTTTACTCGAAGTTCATAACCAAGAAGAATTGCAAGCCAACCTCAACGCAGAAGTTCAGCTGATTGGGGTGAACAATCGCAACTTAAAAACCTTTGAAGTTTCTACGGAAATCAGTAAACAACTTTCAACATTAATTCCGAAGGAAATCGTCAAAATATCAGAAAGCGGACTAAAATCTGCCCAAGATATTATTGAGTTAAGAGAATTTGGGTATCGCGGATTTTTAATTGGAGAAACTTTCATGAAAACTGAAAATCCCGGTAAAAGCGCTCAGCAATTCATCGAAGAAATTGAAAGTAAAAAATAAAGAATTTCTATGTCATCCCGAGCGGAGTCGAGGGACAGCATCACATTATATTAGAAATTCGAAATGAGATTCCGTGTCAAGCACGGAATGACAAAAAATAAAAACATGAAACTGAAAGTCTGCGGAATGAAATACGAAGAAAATATACTGGAGTTGGCACAACTTCAACCTGATTATATGGGCTTTATTTTCTATGAAAAATCTCCGCGATTTGTTGAAGAACAGATTCCGCAGCTCAATTCAGTCATAAAAAAAACAGGTGTTTTTGTAAATGCAGAACCGAGTTTTATTCAACAAAAAGTTGAAGCCTATAATTTACAAGCGATTCAACTTCATGGAACTGAAAGTGTGGAGTATTGCCAAGGATTCAGAAATAAAAAGCGAAATGAGATCCCAAATCAAGTCCGGGATGACATATTTTCTGACGTCATGCTGAACTCGATTCAGCATCACATCACAAATGAGAATAAGGATGAGACCCTGAAACAAGTTCAGGGTGACGCTCTAAAAAAACAAAATCACTTTGCCGAAAATCATCCCGAGCGGAGTCGAGGGACAGCATCACATCAAACCAAATCAAATTCGATTGAAATCATCAAAGCGTTTTCAATCAATGATCACTTCGATTTTCAGGAATTAGAAAAATACATTCCGGTGGTCGATTATTTTTTATTCGACACCAAAGGAAAGAATCCCGGTGGTAATGGTTTTACTTTCGATTGGCGAGTTTTAAAAGAATATCCGTTTCAAAAACCGTTTTTTTTAAGCGGCGGAATTGGATTAAACGAAGTTGAAAAAATCAAAGAATTTCAACAGCTTAATTTACCGCTTCACGCGATCGATGTGAACAGTAAATTCGAAACCGAACCGGGAAGAAAAAATATAGAAGATTTAATTTTTTTTACAAAGAAAATAAAAAGTTGATGAGATTCCCGATCAAGTCCGGAATGACGATTTTTTTTTCAATACCGTCATGCTGAACTTGATTCAGCATCACATCCTACAAATTTTAAAGAAATGAAAACACATCATATCAACGAAAAAGGCTATTATGGTGAATACGGCGGCGCGTATATTCCAGAAATGCTTTTCCCGAATATCGATCAATTAAAGGAGCAATATCTAGAGATCATTGGTGATGCTTCGTTTCAAGAAGAATATCAGCAATTATTGAGAGATTATGTAGGTCGCCCTACTCCACTCTATTTTGCCAATCGATTAAGCGAGAAATACAATACAAAAATCTACCTCAAACGAGAAGATCTTTGCCATACTGGAGCGCACAAAGTGAACAATACAGTCGGGCAAATTTTATTGGCCAAGCGTTTGGGTAAAAAAAGAATTATCGCAGAAACCGGCGCTGGGCAACACGGCGTAGCTACTGCGACAGTTTGCGCATTAATGGGAATGCCGTGTTTTGTATATATGGGAGAAATCGATATGAAACGACAAGCACCCAATGTAGCTCGAATGAAAATGTTGGGCGCCGAAGTGATCCCTTCAACTTCAGGAAGTAAAACGCTTAAAGATGCTACTAATGATGCCATTCGAGATTGGATCAATAATCCCGAAGAAACCCATTATATTATTGGTTCGGTGGTTGGCCCACATCCTTATCCCGATATGGTGGCACGCTTGCAGAGCATAATTTCGCAAGAAATAAAACTGCAATTACAAGAAAAAGAAAACCGAACCCAACCCGATCATATTATTGCTTGTGTTGGTGGTGGTAGTAACGCGGCCGGGGCTTTTTATCATTATTTAGATGAAGAAAACGTGAACCTTATTGCTGTAGAAGCTGCCGGAAAAGGGATTCATAGCGGAGAAAGCGCAGCCACTTCACAACTGGGAAAAAACGGTATCATTCACGGAAGCAAAACACTTTTGATGCAAAGTAAAGATGGGCAAATTACCGAACCTTATTCAATTTCGGCAGGATTAGATTATCCCGGTGTCGGGCCGATGCACGCGCATTTATTCAGCAGCAAACGAGCAGAATTTTTATCGGTTACCGACGATCAAGCGATGCAAGCCGGTGCTGAGCTTACTAAACTCGAAGGCATAATTCCCGCTATCGAAAGTGCACACGCGTTAGCTGCTTTAGAGCAAAAGAAATTTCAACCTGATGAAGTTGTGGTAATCAACCTTTCCGGTCGTGGCGATAAAGATCTAGAAACCTATATGAAATATTTTGATTTATAATTTGGGCGCCCGAGCGGGCTATTCGCTATATCTTTTTTGCTTGTCACTTCGAGCGGAGTCGAGAAGCTTTAGATAGCAAAAAAGGATGCCGCTACTATCCCTGGCGCAAAAAATAAACTGTAAACAAAACCTAAAAATAATGAATCGCATCTCTCATAAATTACAAGAAAACAAAAAATTACTTTCTATTTATTTTACAGCGGGTTATCCTCAACTTGACGATACCAAAACTATTCTTGAGAAATTAGAAAAATCGGGTGTAGATTTAGTGGAGATCGGTTTACCGTTTAGCGATCCGTTAGCCGATGGTCCCACAATACAAGCGAGTTCTACACAAGCTTTAAAAAATGGAATGACCACTGAAAAACTTTTTGAGCAACTCGAAGACATTCGAGAAACGGTTTCTATTCCGTTAATTATCATGGGATATTTCAACCCGATGCTACAATATGGAATTGAACAATTTTGCAAAAAATGTGCTGAAATTGGTATCGACGGACTTATTATTCCGGATCTTCCCTTAGAAGTTTATACTGAAGAATACCAAGCGATTTTTCAGCAATACGGTTTACAAAACATCTTTTTGATCACGCCACAAACTTCAGAAAAACGTATTCGAGAAATCGATGAAGCTTCAAAAGGATTTATTTATATGGTAAGTTCTGCAAGTATTACCGGAGCAAAAAATAGTTTTGGTGATGCGCAAGAAGCCTATTTTGAAAGAATCGATCAAATGAAACTTCAGCATCCGCAAATTGTTGGATTTGGAATTAGCAATGCCGAAACTTTCGATAAAGCTACTCAATTTGCCAAAGGAGCCATTATTGGTTCAGCTTTCATCAAACACCTCACCGAAAACGGAACGCAAAACATTAATTCGTTTGTTGAACAAATCAGGAAGTCTAATTAATCTTTTTGATTATCCGTAACTTGTAATAATGAGTATTTTCGTCATTCCGGACTTGATTCGGAATCGCATACTACTTTGAAAAACAAAATATTAAGCATAAAAAGCTGAATCAACACTTCGACTCCGCTCAGTGTGACAAACGGGTGACGGTTTGTTATGTTGATTCATTACCAATATTCAATTAATCTTTTAAAAGACTTTCTATTTTCAACAGTGTTTTCCAGTTTCGAGCGGTAGCTTTGGTGTTTAATTTTTTCTCGATAAGCGTAGTTGAAAGTTTTGAATTTCGAACCCCATCGGTATAATTCACGTAAAGATGCTGCGCTTCAATTTTAAATTCTTCTGAAGGAAATTCGAGTTTTTCAAAATCTTTAATCGAAGTTTCTAAAGGTTTTTCTTTGAGAAAAATAAGATGTAATTGCTTAAAATCTTCAGCTTCAGGGAATGGATTTTCAGCAATAACTTTTTCGATTTCTTCCGCAGTTCTAATAATCACCGGAATGTCGTAAGTATATTCTTCTAATAAATGTTGCGCTAATTTTTCTTCTAAAATTGTAGTGTTTTTTTCTTCCGCAGTAAAAAATAAATTTCCGCTTTGAATGTATGTTGAAACTTGCGTAAAACCAATCTTCAAAACCGATTCACGCAAATCTGCCATTTTTAATTTTCGCTTTCCGCCTACATTTATTCCTCGTAACAAGGCCACATATTTTTGACTCATCTTTAAAATTTCGGTTAAATTATTTATAGAAAAACAGTGATTTTGTAAAACTATCGATTTTTTTGGCAAGTTGTTTGTAAATGTTTTTTTCAACTTAAACCATTTATTATGAAAAACTTCAACATTTTATTAGCAGCAATTGCTTTATGCTTATTTTCCTGTAATAGAGATATCAAGAATTCTATTCAACAAAAAGATCAAAAAACACAAACCAATCAAGTTCCACAAATTCTAGAAGAAGACGTTGAAACCTTAGATTATAATGATGTGGAAGCTCTTGAAGCGCCATCATTATTAGAAAGAAAAACAGAAGAAATAAGTAGTTCCAATAATATCCATACAATTCCGAGTCCGAAAGAAAATCGAGAATCGTATCAAGAAATTGAAGAAAATACCTTTAAAATGGTAAATGCTTCTCCGCTTTCAACTTTTTCAATAGATGTAGATAAAGCGAGTTACAGTAACGTGCGAAGAATGATTAATAACGGACAAGAAATCCCGAAAGACGCCGTTAAAATTGAAGAATTTATCAATTATTTCGATTACGACTATCCGCAACCTACCGGCGTAGATCCGTTTTCGATCAATACCGAAGTGGCACAATCGCCTTGGAATAAAGACACCAAACTCGTAAAAATCGGCTTGCAGGGTAAAGAAGTTCCGTTAGATGATATTCCGCCTTCTAACTTAGTTTTTCTGATCGATGTTTCGGGTTCGATGAATTCTACTAACAAACTTCCGCTTTTAAAATCGGCTTTCAAATTATTAGTGAATCAACTTCGTGACGAAGACAAAATTAGTATTGTAACTTATGCCGGCGCAGCAGGATTGGCTTTAGAACCTACATCCGATAAAAATAAAATCTTAGAAGCTTTAAACAACTTAAATGCCGGCGGCTCAACTGCAGGCGGACAAGGAATTAAGCTTGCTTACAAAATTGCTGAAGAAAACTTCATTAAAAAAGGAAATAACCGCGTAATCTTAGCTACCGATGGCGATTTTAACGTAGGCGCGAGTAGCGATCAAGCAATGGAAGATCTCATTGTTGAAAAAAGAGAAAGCGGCGTTTTTCTAACGTGTTTAGGTTTTGGAACCGGAAATTACCAAGATTCTAAAATGGAGACTTTAGCCGATAAAGGTAACGGTAACCACGCTTATATCGATACGATGCAAGAAGCGCAACGCGTTTTAGGAACCGAGTTTGGCGGCACTTTATATACGATCGCTAAGGATGTAAAAATTCAGGTAGAATTTAATCCGGCAAAAGTACAGGCGTATCGTTTGATTGGTTACGAAAATCGTTTACTGAATGCGGAAGATTTTAACGACGATAAAAAAGATGCTGGTGAATTAGGAAGCGGTCACACCGTAACGGCACTTTACGAAATTATTCCGGTAGGTGTAGAAAGTGAATGGTTAAGGGGTATAGATGATTTAAAATATTCAGATAAAAAAGTAAAAGGAAATTCTGAAGACCTATTAACCGTAAAGTTTCGCTATAAAAAACCAGATGGTGATAAAAGTAAACTACTAATCAAAGTTGTAAAGGATGAAGATATTCAACTTGAAAAAGCTTCAGCAGATTTGAAATTCAGTGCCGCTTTAGCAATGTTTGGGATGCATTTAAGAGCATCTGAATACGCTAAAAATATTTCAAAAGAAAAAATTATTCGGTTAGCAGAAGCCGGAAAAGGAAAGGACAAAGAAGGATATCGAGCAGAGTTTGTTCGGCTTGTCAATTCTTCTATTTAAATAGACAAAACCAACAACAAAAATCAAGGCCTTGTATTTTACAAGGCTTTTTATTTTTAGCAGTAGAAAAAAATTATTCTTTTTTTAACAATAAATATTAAATTTCACTTAAAATTTATATCATAATTTCAAAAATTGGATAATTTTCATAATACTAAAAATCAAATCATCAAAGATCAAGAAATATATAAATTGGCAATAGAAAAACACCAATTGTATTTTGGTAGCTTCTATTTTTATACAAACTACATTATTGCTGAAATTAATGAAGGGGTTTTCTATGATTGGAAAAAAGCCAACCGGATGCTAAAGTTAGCACTTAAATTTTATGGCAATGATGTAAAACCACATTATATTTCCAATAGAAAAAACAAGTATTTTGTTAACCCTTCAGATTGGCTTAATTTTTATAAATCTGAACATCGAATAAGCTCCTACATCATCGTTCACCGTACTACTTCATCTATGTTCAATCTTAAATTTGAAAAAATGTTTATTAAAGATAAAGTCCTTCATTTCTATCATCTTCAAGATGCCATAAATTGGGTTCTTTCGGCAAATGAAGAAGACAGAAATCAACTTTAAAATTCACTTAACAAGATTTTACAATGCCTTTAATAAACCTAGCCATAAATTATACATATCTTTAATGCAAATAAAAAATTGTAATTATGGGACGTATTGAAGATAATCATAGAAAAAGAAAACATGAGGACACCGAAAGTCCATTAGGAAACATAGGTGACCGTAAACAAAATACCAATAAAGTAGATTATGATGAATCTACTATTAAAGAACAAGAAAACAAAGAATAATGGGTATATGTCTAAAAACATATCACAAAACTTAAAGCTGTCTTCACCGACAGCTTTTTTAGGCTAAAATTATTTTTTGTTTAACTTTTATTAGATAAAAACTAAACAAGTATTGTTTTAAAAATAAGCTCCATGAACTACTACAATAGAGAAGATATTGAAAACTTAGAAAAGCAATTTAGAATTAATCTGGTAAATAGCTTAAGTGGCTATAAATCTGCCAACTTAATTGCTACTAAGTCTAAAGATGAAATCACCAATGTAGCCATTTATAGTTCTGTAATTCATCTAGGTAGTAATCCGCCTTTACTCGGGTTTATTTTACGCCCTACATCTGTGGAAAGAAATACTTATGATAATTTAGTTTCTACCGGAGAGTTTACCGTCAACCACATTCATAAAGGCATTATTAAAGATGCTCACCATACTTCAGCTAAATATGATGGCGAAATTTCAGAATTTGACAAAACCAATTTAACCGAAGAATACCATAAAGGTTTTTATCCACCTTTTGTTAAAGAAGCAAAAATTAAAATTGGCTGCAAACTCGTCAACTACTATTACATTAAAGAAAATAAATGCCGAATGATTATTGGCGAAGTTGAACACCTACTTTTTGAAGATGGTATTAAAGAAAAAGACGGCTGGCTTAATCTTGAAAAAGCTGAAACCATAGCCATAAATGGTTTAGATGGTTATGCTGAAACGCGTTTATTAGACCGTTTTGAACACGCCAAGCCTGACAAAGAGGTGAATTCTATTTTAAATGAAAAAAAGTGAATTTCCCACTAAAATTTGTCCCGTTTGCAAACGACCATTCTCGTGGCGAAAAAAATGGGAGCGCGATTGGGAACAAGTAAAATATTGCAGTAAAAAATGTGTGAAAAAGAAAAATACAATTTAATTTGGTTCAGAAACGATTTACGGGTTTTTGATAATTATTCCATTGAAAAAGCTTTTAAAAGCAACCTTCCCATTTTAGCAGTGTATTGTTTTGATCCCCGACATTTTGAAAAGACAAAATTCGGTTTCAAAAAAACAGAAAAATTTAGAACTAAATTTCTCTTGGAGACGGTTCAAAACCTCCAGAAAAACCTAAAAGAGAAACTAAATGTTAGTTTACTCATTTTTCAAGATTATCCAGAAAAAGTAATTCCTAATCTCACTGAAAAATATCACTTTCAACAACTATTCCTTCAAAAAGAATGGACACAAGAAGAAGCTGAAGTTCAAAAAAATGTACATTATCATTTACCGGAAGTTGAATTTATTGAAACTTACGATCAATTTTTATTTCACCCTGAAGATATTCCTTACGAGTCTTTTCAAAATATTCCAGAAGTCTACACTCAATTCAGAAAAAAATCTGAATACCATGTTAATGTAAGACCACCGGCTAATTTACCGCAACCGCAAGCCGAAGAATATCTTATAGAGCAAACTACGCAAGTACCTACATTAAAAGATTTAGGTTTAGCTGAAGTTGAAAAAGATTCAAGATCTGCCTTCCCATTTCGCGGAGGAGAAGATGAAGCTGATAAACGCATTCAGCATTACTTTTGGGATACGTGCCAGCTTCAGCATTACAAAGAAACCCGCAACGGACTTTTAGGTGCAGATTACAGCTCTAAACTTTCGGCTTGGTTAGCCAACGGAAGTATTTCAGCAAGAAAAATTTATTGGGAAATCAAAAAATTTGAAAAGCAAATCGTAAAAAATGATAGTACGTATTGGCTCATTTTTGAATTGATTTGGCGGGATTACTTCAAATATATTTCCTTAAAACACGGAAATCAAATCTTTCAGCTTGGTGGCATTCTAAACAAAGATCTCGACTGGAATCAAGATGAAGAAATATTTCAAAACTGGATAAATGGCAAAACTAAAAAACCATTTGTAAATGCAAATATGAAAGAAATTGCTGCGACCGGCTTTATGAGTAATCGCGGTCGCCAAAACATAAATAGTTTTTGGGCAAAAGAGCTAAAACAAGATTGGCGAATTGGCGCTGCCTATCTAGAAAGTATGCTCATCGATTACGACGTGCACAGCAATTGGGGCAATTGGATGTACAACAGTGGTGTTGGTAACGATCCGCGAGATCGAAAATTTAATATTCAATCGCAGGCAAAACGCTACGATCCCGATCAAAAATATCAACAAACTTGGTTAGGTGGTCAAAAAGAATTGTTCTAAGATTTCGCACACGATTTTTTCTTAAAAATACTTAGATATAGGCTAATCATTAAACCTTGAGTAATTACGTAAATATATATTAATGTGTTTTGCTCTAACTCTAATACAAAAGCACAAACAGCAAGACTCAACAACCAAACTACAAGTAAAGAATAGTAAATAGATTTTTTCATAAGATAACTTTCTTTATAAGTAGCTAAAATTCAGTTTAAGTTACCAAAATCATGAAAAAACTTCGATTTTTACTTGGCGATCAGCTTAATCACAAACATTCTTGGTTTTCTTCCGCAGATAAAAATATCATTTATTTTATGGCAGAAATGCGTCAAGAAACCGATTATACAGTTCATCATATTCAAAAAGTGGTGGTCTTTTTCGCTTCAATGCGTAATTTCTATGAATACTTAAAAGACAAAAGTCATCAAGTCATTTATTATGAGATCGATGCAGAAGAAAATAAACAGGATCTCTTGGAAAATCTTCAGCAATTGATCGATAAATATGAAATTGAAAAATTTGAATATCAACTTCCCGATGAATATCGTTTAGATGAACAATTAAAAGATTTTTGCTCAAATTTAGAAATTGAAACGGAAGCTTTCGATACCGAACATTTTTACACGTCTCGAACCGATTTAGCTGAATTTTACGAAGGAAAGAAAGAAATGACCATGGAATATTTTTACCGTGATATGCGTAAAAAACATTCTATTTTAATGCAAAATAAAAAAAACCCGGAAGGTTGTAAATGGAATTTCGATAAAAGCAATCGCAAAAAATGGAAAGGCCAACCGGAAATTCCGCACGAAAAAGGCTTCAGAAAAGATGTTTTTAAAATTGTTGAGCAAATCAAGCAGCAAGACATTAAAACGATGGGAAGCATTCAGGAGAAAAACTTCAACTGGCCAACTTCTCGACCAGATTGCTTAAAAGTACTTAATTATTTCTGCGATAATTTGTTGGTTCATTTTGGCGATTATCAAGATGCGATGCATACCGAGCAAATCTATTTATTTCATTCTCGCCTTTCTTTTGCGATGAATTCTAAAATGCTTTCTCCGCAAGAAGTTATTGAAAAAGTGGTCGATACTTATCACGAAAATAAGACTGAGATCGATATTTCTCAAGTAGAAGGTTTTGTAAGACAAATTTTAGGTTGGCGCGAATATATGCGCGGTATTTACTGGAAAGAAATGCCCGGTTATCGCAGAAGCAACAAGCTTAACAATCAAAATAAACTTCCCGATTTTTATTGGAATGCTGAAACGAAAATGAATTGTCTTCATCATTCGATCAAGCAAAGTTTAGATGAAGCTTACGCACATCATATTCAGCGGTTAATGATCACGGGAAATTTTGCATTGCTGGCTCAAATTCATCCAGATGAAGTAGATGCTTGGTATCTGGGTATCTACATCGATGCAATTGAATGGGTAGAGATGCCCAACACTCGTGGTATGAGCCAGTTTGCTGATGGTGGCATTGTGGGCACAAAACCTTACGTTTCCAGCGGAAGTTACATTAACAAAATGAGTAACTACTGTAAAGATTGTCATTATAATGTAAACAAAAAAGAAGGTGAAAAAGCTTGCCCATTTAACTCCCTTTATTGGAATTTTTTAGATGATAAACGTGAGCATTTCAAAGACAATCAACGAATGAATATGATGATGAGTTTATTGAATAAAATGAATCCCGAAACCTTAAAAAATCATAAAGAGCGATCGGCAGACATTCTCAAAAACCCAAATAAGTATTAATTCTTAGTTAATTGATAGTTAAACACTCGTGAGTGAAAATTCTTATTATTTACATTTACTTCAACTAACTATAAAAACAAAAACCATGAGTGATTTAATTTGGCTTATCGTAGTAATCCTTATCATAGGATGGCTCATAGGTTATTTTGGTTTTGGTGAAGCCGTGGGTAGTTTAATTCATATCCTATTAGTGCTTGCCGTAATCGGAATATTATACAGACTAGCAACCGGTAGAAGACCGTAAATTAATTAGCAAATCGATTAAATTTAAAATTATGAAAAAATTATTTTTATCCCTATTTTTAATGGGAACCCTAGCAACAACATTCACAAGTTGTAGAGAAGAAAGTACAGAAGATAAAGTAGAAGACGCTGCAGAAGATGTAGGAGATTCTATGGAAGATGCTGCAGACGACGTTGAAGACGCTGTAGATTAATCTTCAATTTTTATAATATTGAAAACCTCTTGAGAACTTCAAGAGGTTTTTTTATTTTTAATACATAAATATTTTATGATGAAAAAATTACTACTTCTCGCCTTGGTCATCTTAACTGCTATTAGTTGTAAAAAGAATACTGAAAAAACGGTTACAGAAACTTCTTCTGAAAAAGAAATTTCTGTTCTAGAAAAAATTGCTGATGCTCACGGTTATGAAAATTGGAAGAATATTAAAAAACTGAATTATACATTTAATGTAGATCGAGATTCTAGTCATTATGAACGTTCTTGGCAATGGCAACCGCAAAAAAATGAGGTCAAAATGCTATCAGCTAAAGACACGATTGAATATTTTCGTAAAGATATGGACAGTATTCAACAACAAACAGACCAAGGTTTTATTAACGATAAATATTGGTTACTCTTCCCTTTTCAATTGGTTTGGGACAAAGGTTTTCAATATTCTGTAAAAGAAAATGTAAAAGCACCTATTAGTGAAAAACCTATGACAGAAATTACCATCGCTTACGATAATGAAGATGGTTACACACCGGGCGACACGTATAAAATTTATATCGACAAAGATTTTATAATTCGAGAATGGTCTTATATCGCTTCCGGAAGCAAAGAACCCAATCTTTCAACAACTTGGGAGAATTACCAAACCTACAGCGGACTCAAAATAGCGACGACTCATCAAAATAAAGAGGGAAGTTTTAAGCTCTATTTCACCAATATTAAGGTGGAATAATTACTGCTAAAATTATTAAAGTTGAAATATATTTAAAGATTTCTTCTCAAATTCCTACAAAACAATCCTTCAAACCTTTCAATTAATCAAAAACAACTCATGAATTATTGCTAAATTTGTGGAAAACTCATTTTTTACAACACAAAAATGCAAACAACCCAACATAAAAACACCTTGGAATTTGCCAAAGAGCAAGACCACAACGATCCATTAAGGCATTTTAGAAGTCAGTTTCACATTCCTAAAGATAAAAACGGGGAAGAACAAGTTTATCTCTGCGGAAATTCATTAGGACTACAACCAAAACTTACCCAAGAATACATTCAGCAAGAATTAGAAGACTGGAGTAATTTAGGGGTTGAAGGTCATACCGAAGCCAAAAACCCTTGGATGCCTTACCACGAATTTTTAACCGAAAAAATGACGAAGATCGTGGGTGCAAAACCACTAGAAGTAGTAATGATGAACACCTTGAGTGTCAACCTGCATTTAATGATGGTCTCTTTTTACCGCCCAAGTATAGGTCGATATAAAATTGTGATCGAAAGCGATGCTTTTCCATCCGATAAATATGCAGTAGAATCTCAATTAAAATTTCACGGACATGACCCAAAAGATGCACTAATCCAGTGGAAACCACGAGAAGGTGAAGAGCTTTGTCGTTTTGAAGATTTAGAAACAATAATGGACCAGCAAGGAGATGATATTGCGCTCTTGCTCATCGGTTCTACCAATTATTATACAGGACAATCTTTCCCATTAAAAAAAATAACCGAATTAGGCCATCGTTGCGGAGCCAAAGTCGGTTTCGATTTAGCGCACGGCGCAGGAAATATTCAGCCTAATTTACACGAAACAGGTCCAGATTTTGCCGTTTGGTGTTCCTACAAATATTTAAACAGCGGTCCGGGAAGTGTTGGCGGTTGTTTTGTTCACGAGCGTCATGCCAACAATAAAGACTTAAAACGCTTTACTGGTTGGTGGGGTCACAATAAACAAACACGTTTTAATATGCGCCATGAGTTTGACCCCATCCCGGGAGCTGAAGGTTGGCAATTAAGCAATCCACCAATTTTATCATTAGCGGCAATTCGAGCTTCACTGGCAATTTTCGATGAAGCCGGATTTAAGAACATTCGAGCCAAATCAATAAAAATCACGAACTACTTAGAATACCTGTTGAAAGGAATTGAAGGTGATCAAATTGAAATTATCACCCCTCAAAACCCGGAAGAGCGCGGTTGTCAACTTTCCATTAAAGTACAAAACGCAAATAAAGCTTTATTTGATAAATTAATGGCAGCCGGAGTGATTGCCGATTGGCGTGAACCGAATGTAATTCGCGTAGCTCCTGCTCCACTTTACAATTCATTTGAAGATGTGTACAAAATGGTTGAACGTCTAAAAGCTTTGTTATAATGGAAAAGAAAGAAAACATCCTTATCATCGGTGCCGGACTTTGTGGTTCCTTATTGGCTTTACGAATGGCGCAACGTGGCTACCAAGTTCAACTTATTGAAAAACGACCTGACCTAAGAAAAACCGATATATCAGCAGGAAGATCGATTAACTTAGCTTTTTCCAATCGTGGTATCAAAGCGATGAAACTCGTTGGTTTAGAGCAAAAAGCTTTAGAAATTTGCATCCCGATGAATGGCCGGATGATTCACGATAAAGAAGAAAACACTTTTCTTTCGCCGTATAGTGGTTTAGAACATGAATACATCAATTCCATTTCCCGCTCAGACCTTAACGCGCTTTTATTAGATGAAGCTGAAAAAATGGAAAATGTTTCCATTCAGTTTAATCAAGAATGTTTATCCGTAAGTTCTGCGGAAGCAAAAGCTACCTTTAGGGATTATCATTCCAAAGAAGAAAAAACCTTTTCAGCCGATCTAATCTTTGGTACCGATGGCGCCGGTTCTGCTTTACGAAAAAGTATGATGGAAGATCACAGTTTTCTATTTAGCTTTTCGCAAGACTATTTACAACACGGCTATAAAGAGTTAACTATTGAACCTTCTGCAGAAGGAGATTTTCAACTTTACAAAAATGCGTTGCACATTTGGCCAAGAGGTGAAAATATGCTCATTGCACTTCCCAATTTAGATGGAAGTTTTACTGTTACTTTATTTATGTCGTATGAAGAAGGTGATTATAATTTTGAGAATATTACTTCCGCAGCAAAAGCAAAAGAATACTTTCAGAAATATTATCCCGATGCTTTAAAATTAATGCCCAATTTAGGTGAAGAATTTTTTGAAAACCCAACCGGCGCTTTGGGAACAGTTAAATGTTCGCCTTGGTATAGCCACGGAAAAAGCTTATTGATGGGTGATGCTGCTCACGCCATTGTTCCGTTTTACGGACAAGGAATGAATGCCTCTTTTGAAGACGTTGTGATTTTTGATGAAGTTTTAGAAAAACACACCGGAGATTGGGAAGCTACTTTTAAAACCTATCAAAATGTTCGTAAAAAAGATACCGATGCGATTGCCGATTTAGCGATTGACAATTTTTATGAAATGAAAGAACATACAGCAGCTCCTATTTTTCAGCAGAAAAGGAAATTGGAAACCGCTTTAGAACAGGAGTTTCCAGCTGAATATTCTTCAAAATACCGACTAGTTACCTTTCAAGAACAAATTGGCTATGCTGAAGCAATGCAACGCGGACGTGCGCAAGACAAAGCGATGTTGCGATTAATCTCTCAACAAAAAATCAACGATGATTTAAGTTTAAAAGAAAAGCTTAACTTAGTAGAAGAAGAAACAAAAAACATATTAGAAGAAGATAGCGTTGTTTATTAAGATGATATAATCAACGAATTGTTCATGAAATTCTGTAAATATTTTCGTCATTCAGTGCTTGACACGGAATCTCATCAGGATAATAATTAAAAAATTATCAGGATGTGATCCTGAAACAAGTTCAGGATGACTTTTTGCAAATAATAAACTAAATAAAAATGACTCATCAGGAGATAGCAGAGATTTTAGATCAGGCCGCAAGGCATGCTAGACCCACATCACAATTAGCAGCGGCTCATGAAATAGATTTAGATGCTGCTTATGAAATACAAAACCTTTGTGTTGGTAAAAAATTAGACCGTGGCGAATATGTTACCGGCTATAAACTTGGTTTTACCAACCGGGCAAAAATGGAACAAATGGGTGTGCACGACCTTATTTGGGGTGTACTCACCAATTCCATGGAAGTTTTACATAAAGAAGAAGTCGATGCCAGCCGTTGGATTCAACCCCGTGCTGAGGCTGAAATTGCCTTCCGAATTTCTAAAGATATCGAAGAATCGGTCGGATTAAAAGATATTACCGATTACATCGATAAAATGGCTCCGGCAATTGAAATTGTTGACAGTCGCTATGAAAATTTCAAATTCTCTTTAGAAGATATGGTGGCCGATAATTGTTCAGCTTCCGCTTATGTTTTGGGTGATTGGATTGATTTAAAAGAGAATATTAATAACTTACAAATTCATTTAAAAGTAAATCGGGAAACTTTAGCAGAAGGAAAAACCAACGCGATACTTTCCAACCCATTACAATCGGTCGTAGAATTAAGTCGACTTGCTTCCAAAGCAGATACTGTCATTAAAAAAGGGCAAATAGTATTAGCTGGTGCGGCAACCGCTTCGGTTCATTTTTCAGCAAACCAAAGCATCGAAGCACAAATTGAAAAGTTAGGAAAAGTAAGTTTTAAAACAAAATAAGCTCCTTCTCAGTCTTTTCCAAATAGAGGAATAAAAAAGAATATATCCTTCCCTTTTTAAGGGAAGATGGATTTTGAGCGAAAGCGAAAAAAGACGGAAGGGTTTAAAACGGAAAACCAAAAAACAAACTATGAGCACAGGAAAAGTAATTGAAGGAAAAGCAACACCAAGAGGAAAATATCCGCACGTAAAGCGCGTGGGCGATTTTATATATGTTTCAGGAACGAGTTCCCGCAGACCCGATAATACATTTGAAGGTGTTGAAGTGGATGAAATGGGAACTACCAACCTTGACATCAAAAAACAAACGGCAGCTGTTCTAGAAAATATCGATAGTATTTTACACGAAGAAGGCGCTTCGTTAAAAGATGTGGTCGATGTAACTACTTTTTTAGTCAATATGAACGATTTTGGCGGTTACAACGAAACCTACGGAAAGTTTTTTGAACCCGAGACCGGCCCAACACGAACTACGGTTGCCGTTCATCAATTACCGCACCCGCATTTATTGATTGAAATAAAAGTAATCGCTTACAAAAAACAGCAATACGCTACGCATTAAAAAGCCTCCCCTAAACCCTCCAACGGAAGGGAATTAAATGAAGTTCCTTCCCTTGCTAAGGGAAGGTGTCTTTTCAATCGAAGTTGAAAAAGACGGAAGGGTTTTCTCCTCTCCTATTCTCAAAACTCTCCACAACTATTAATTAATCAACTAGAAAAATTCCTATAAATAATTTTTTCAAATCTATTGAGTCAATTTTTCAACATGCGTTATATTTGAGTAGAATTTTTTCAGAATTCTACAATAATTCAGCTCATGCAACAACTACACAACTATATTGATGGAGGATTTGTAAAACCTGTTTCTAACGAATGGATTGACAATTATAATCCATCTAACGGAGAGGTTTACAGCAAAATCCCAAAAAGTAAGCAAGAAGATGTAGAACTCGCTTTTGAAGCAGCCAAAAAAGCCTTCCCAAAATGGAGCAACACGACTTTAGAAGAACGTAGCAAAGTCCTTTTAAAAATAGCCGATTTAATTCAAAAAAAGTTAGTTGATTTTGCGAAAGCCGAATCTAAAGATAATGGGAAACCACTTTCGTTGGCGTTAAATATTGATATTCCGCGGGCGATTAGCAATTTTGAATTTTACGCGCAAGCACTCACTCAATTTGGAAGCGAATCACACGAAAGTGTCGGAAAAAACACAATCAATTTCACCCTTCGAAAACCAGTTGGTGTCGTGGGTTGTATTTCTCCGTGGAATCTACCACTTTACCTTTTCTCTTGGAAAATAGCTCCTGCCCTAGCAGCAGGAAATTGCATAGTCGCTAAACCGAGTGAAATTACGCCGATGACCGCTTATTTACTCAGTGAAGTTTGCATCGAAGCCGGTTTACCAAAAGGCGTCTTAAATATTGTTCACGGCTTAGGAAATGAAGTTGGGCAAACCATTGTAGAACATCCGCAGATCAAAGCCATCTCTTTTACCGGCGGCACCAAAACCGGAGAGCATTTAGCAAGAACGGCTGCGCCGATGTTTAAAAAATTGTCACTTGAATTAGGTGGTAAAAATCCGAATCTAATTTTTGCCGATTGCGATTATGAGCAAATGCTGAAAACCACAGTAAAATCCTCTTTTGCCAATCAAGGACAAATTTGTTTATGCGGTTCTCGGATTTTTGTAGAAGAATCGATTTACGAGCAATTTAAAACTGATTTTATTGCCGAAACAAAAAAACTAAAAGTCGGTATTCCTTCGGAAGCTTCTTCTGATTTGGGTGCGGTTGTTTCTGAAGCACACATGAAAAAAATCTTAGATTATATTGCTGAAGCCGATAAACAAGATGCTAAAATTCTCACCGGTGGAAAGCGCGTTGAAGTAAAAGACCACGAAAATGGTTATTACTTAGAACCAACGATTATTGAAGTGAAATCGAATCGTTGTCAATTAAATCAAGAAGAAATATTTGGTCCGGTGGTGACGATGATGCCTTTTAAAACGGAAGAACAAGCGCTAGAAATGGCGAACGATGTTCGCTACGGACTTTCAGCTACGGTTTGGACGAGCAATTTAGATCGCGCGATGCGATTAAGTAATACTTTAGAAGCCGGCATTATTTGGGTAAACACGTGGTTAAATCGCGATTTAAGAACTCCATTCGGCGGAACTAAAGACAGCGGTGTTGGTCGCGAAGGAGGTTTTGAAGCTTTGCGTTTTTTTACCGAACCTAAGAATGTGTGTATTCAGTATAAAAGTTCAAATTGAAGTTGAAAATGAAGTAGAAGCTAGAAGCTTAAGTTGTAAAAATAAAAACGAATAGAAATTATATCTATGAATTTAAATTTAAAAAATAAAAACGCACTCATTTGCGGAGCGACTGGCGGCATTGGGAAAGCCTCGGCTTTAGCACTTGCTGAAGAAGGCGTGAATGTTACACTTGTTGCCAGAAATGAAGATAAGCTAAAAACGGTTTTAGAAGAATTAGAACACAACCAAGGTCAAAATCATACTTATTTGGTCGCCGATTTTTCTAATCCGGCGAGCTTGAAAGAAAAAGTAGAAGAAGCTACAAAAACCAAAGCCTATCATATTTTACTAAACAACACCGGCGGACCTCCGGGCGGTAAAATTTCTGAAGCTAAAACCGAAGAATTTGAAGCAGCTTTTACACAGCACTTGATCTGTAATCATATTTTGGTTCAGGCGTTGCTGCCGGGAATGAAAGAGCGTGGTTACGGTCGCGTGATCAATGTAATTTCTACTTCGGTGAAGCAACCATTAGATGGTTTGGGCGTTTCGAACACGATTCGTGGCGCTGTGGCAAATTGGAGTAAAACGATGGCGAATGAACTAGGTGAATTTGGCATTACGGTAAACAACATTTTACCGGGTGCAACTGCCACCGGAAGGTTAACCGATATTATTAAAAACAAAGCCAATAAGACGGGAAAAACCGAAGAAGAAGTAACACAAGCGATGCAAAGTGCCGTGCCTGCCAAACGATTTGGACAACCGGAAGAATTGGCAAATGCGGTCACTTTTTTAGCCAGCGAAGCTGCAAGTTATATTAACGGAATTAACGTTCCGGTAGATGGCGGAAGAACAAAAAGTTTGTAATTTCGCTCGCGTGAGGGATAGCAGCGGCATCCTTTTTTGTTATTCAAAACTTCTCGATTAGGTTGTTCGGAGTAAATACAAAAAAGATATAGCGAATAGTCCGGTTTTGAGTTTTTATTTTGGTAAAAATAAAAACTCAAAACACGCCACAAACCAACAACAAACACAACTATGACAAAGAAATTACGTATAAATGGCCATTCTCATTTACTGCCTTACCCGGAAGAGATTCCGCAGTTTATGAAGGATAAGGAGATTTTTTGGGTAGATGAGGAGCGTAAATTTATGCTTCAGAAAAATTGGCGTCGCCCGGTAACCGATTCGAGTTTTTTCTTGAAAGAAAAGCTAGAATGGATGGATCGTTACAACCTAGATCACGCTGTAGTTTTAAACCTTTCACAACTTTATGGAAATGGCTTGCGTGTAGAAGAAATGAAGCAAGCGTTGCGATTTCAGAATGATTTTAATGCGCGCATACAACACGATCATCCTTCTAAATTTACCTGTGGTTTTGTGGTACATCCCGGTTTTGTGCGTGGTGCTTTGTGGGAAATTGAGCGTTGTGTAGAAGAATTAGGAATGCGTTTGTTGTGTTTGCCAACGCATTATATGGATAGTATTGGGACGTGGCGTTGTATTTTTGATGAAGAAAATGAGCCGATTTTTGAAATGGCGAGCAAATATAATTTGGCGGTAGAAGTACATCCTTACGACGGCGAGAAATTTATCAAACTAGAAAATACGGCTTGGCGATTTCATTTGATTTGGATGCTAGCACAATGCGCTGATGCCTACCACTTTTTAACGCTGAATGGTTATCCTGATAAATACCCGAATATGCGCGTTTGCTTTGCACACGGTGGGCAATTGGCACAAATTAATTTAGGCCGAAGAATACAAGGTTTTGATGGTCGCCCAGATTTATTTGAAGGGAAAGTACACCCAAGAAAATCCGTAGGGCATAAAAATATCTTTTTTGACACGTTGGTACACGATACGGGTTCTTTAAAACTCTTAGTTGAAAACCAAAAACCGCAGCAGATCATTATGGGATTGGACGATCCCTATCCACTGGGAGAAATGGAGAGCGCTCCACAATCTTCGTATCCAGGTAAAATTTTAGATTTAGCTAAGGAGCGAAATATTATTACTGCGGAACAGTATGACGATATTTGGGAAAACAATGTGATTAAATGGCTTTGCGGTGATGATGAACAAGCGAAAAAAGATTTACTCAACCGAATTACAAACTGATGAATTTTTTACCAGAATCTATCGATAAATATGCCGAAGAACATTCGCAGGCAGAACCTCAACTTTTAGCTGAACTCAACCGCGAAACGCATCAAAAAGTTTTGCAACCCAGAATGCTAAGCGGACATTTTCAAGGTCGGGTGTTGAGTATGCTTTCTAAATTGATTCGACCGAAACATATTTTGGAAATTGGTACTTATACGGGTTATTCTGCCTTGTGTTTGATGGAGGGAATTCAAGAAAATGGAAGTTTACACACGATCGATAAAAATGAAGAATTATACGATCTGCAACGAAAATATTTTGATAAGTCGGGTTGGGGAACGCAAATGCATCAGCACGTGGGTGTTGCTTTGGAGATAATCCCGCAACTGGAAGAGAAATTTGATTTGGTATTTATTGATGCGGATAAAAGCAATTACCTCAATTATTTTGAAATTATTCTTCCTAAAATGAATACAGGTGGTATCATTCTTTCTGATAATGTGCTTTGGAGTGGTAAGGTGGTGGAAGATTTAAAGGAAGGCGATATAGATACGGAGACGCTCATAGCTTACAACAAAAAGCTAGCAACAGATAAAAGGGTTGAAACGGTTTTATTGCCTATCCGGGATGGTTTAACGGTAACGAGGGTTTTGTAACTTTTTTTAATTTATCAGTAATAATACGTTTTTTATAATAAATAAACCAACCTCTGGATGCTTAATCTGCTATACATAGAAATTATAGAAAATGGCAAAGGCGGACACCAAGATTTAATCTTTGAAATTCCCAACTTAATAAGTCCGCAAAAATATGACACCTACTTTTTTGCTTTGGCCATAGAACCGAAAAATGGAATAGCAGAAATAAAAAATGCTGTTGCTGAATTAATCCTATCTTGGAATAAAAGGCTAACACAATTAAAAAATGGTCAGGTTATTTATCTACCAATTGATTTTTCAGACCAATACACAGGTTGTTTAAGAGTTGAAAAAACAAATGACCTGAAACTCACCTATGGATTTTCAAGACAAGAAGGTTGGTGTGTTGATCCAACTAATCCTAGTGAATATTTTGAATCAATAACCGATTTTGTCGCTGAAAATGAAAAATCAATAATAGTTAAGCAGTCAGAGTTTGAAAAGTGTTTGAATGATACCGTAAAAAAACTCCAAACTGAATGAAGGAAAGACCGATTTTAATTTCAGCTATAATTTTGACAATCATAGTTGAAATTATTTTAATGATTCTAGTTTACAATAAAATTGGAGGAGAAAGACTTCCTATTCAACTTGGACGCTTGACTCTGCAGGTTATATTAATTCTTTGGGTTTTAAATAGTAAATCAAATACTGGACTTTTTTTATTAACAGCTTATCATATTGTAATAGGACTTTTGGGATTTTATTCAAAGGGTTCAAGTTTATTACTTGGCCAAGCTTTAATTGCTTTTCATTTAATAATAGGAATTACAATCTACTTTCACGATTGGATTGAAGATAAAATTGGATTAAAAGATATTAGTTAAAAACATGTAGTTTTATATGCTGTAATAAGTTCATAAATTTAAAAATTTCGCATACCTTAAATTGTTAAGTAATTTGATTTGTAACTAAAGATTATAAAAATCGTGAGTAGTGAAAAATCGAAAGACATATTAAATAAAATTGCTTTGGAATAAGATTTGCTCTAAATTTGAAAAAGTATTATATTTATTTATGCTCACTTTAGATATAAATATTAATCAAATAGCTAAACCTATAGTCAAGGAGACTAAAGATAGGAAATTTACAACAATTAAAATTCCTGCAAGAAGAAAGAAAAACTTAAGCGCAGAACTTAATAAGAATCTTGACGTTTTTATTTTAGCAATTGAAGGTTCTTATAAACATCTAAAGGAATTGGATCAAGAAAAAATAGGAAATCTTTTAAAAGATACCGATAGTATAATTGACGATCTTTACTCTTTTGATGAGAAATTATCTAAAAAAGATTATTTAGATAATAACGATGTAAAAGAGAAAATTAAATATTTATTGAAGGCATTGTATAAATTTGAAAGCATTCTTCATAAAAGCAAGTATAAAAATTCTCCTTATGAAAAGACCCCACAGAATATAATTAATGGTATTTCTAAATTAAATAGAAAAACATTACTTAAAATCACAGAATAATGTCTTACAACCGGGGAGATATCGTAGAATTTTATCTCGAATTACCTTATCAAGAATCATCTAAACCTCATCCTTTTATAATTATTTCTAACGAAGAGGTTTACGAACAAGACGGTATGTACATTTGCGTTATGATAACTCACTCTGAAAACATCGACCAATTCACATTTGAGATTGAAAATAAGATGTTAACCAAAAATGTTGATGGAAATTTTTCTCAAGCAAGATGCCATTTGATAGTAAATATAAAAGAAGAAGAAATTATTCCTACAATGGCTAGAAATAGAATAAAAAATAAGTATGTGGACCGTCTTGTTTCAAGAATAGAAATGGTATCCCTTTCCAACTTATAGAAAAAAGTACATTTATTTAATTCAGTTCTTGTGTTTATACAACTCGCTCAAGCTCAAAAAATCAGGAAGACCAAGCTACCAAATTTAATAATAACCAGCCCTCATAATCTAAAAAAGGAATAAAAAAACCTTCTACAACTCTTCTAATTCCCGATCTCCTCTTGCGAGCATTTTCTTACAAATTTTATAAACGATGAGGGCAATGATAACGCCAAGTAACGCACCGGCGGCTAAATCTGAAGGATAATGAACACCTACGTAAACGCGACTCGTGGCAAATAAAATGGGCCAAATATAGAAGATATACACCCATTTAAAACGATGCCTTAATACGAGTACCACAAAGGTGGTAATTGCCATAGAACTAGAGGTATGTCCGGAAACAAAACTGTAATAGGTGGGTTCTTGGAGAATCCTTATAATTTCTTGGAGGTTTTCAACATTATTGGGCCTTACCCGAGCGACTGAGGCTTTAATTAAACGGGTTAAGCCAAAGGTTACCAAAAAACTAGAAAGAAAGCCAATGGAAACAATGAAGGCTTGTTTCTTTTTATAGGCTATAAAAATTAAAAGAAAGAAGATAAAGTAAAGTGGAATCCAATATTCTTCTTGGGTAACAAAAATCCAAAAAGCATCGAAACGTTCTATACCGAGACCGTTTAAATAAATAAAAAGTTCTCTATCCCATTCTTTTAATTGTTCAAACATTTAGATGAATTAATTCTTCCTTTTAATAGAGCCGGTAATTTCTTCGATATCGTCTTTTACCTCATCTACTTCTTTTTTGAAGTCTTCCCCTCCGGCATCTTGCATATGCTTTTCAGCACTAGTGGTAATTTCATTCTTAATATCGTTGGTAGCGTTTTTTAAAGTACGCATACCTTTACCAAGACCTCTTGCTATTTCAGGAATTTTATCGGCACCAAAAACCATTACCAAAATAAACATGATAAAGGCTATTTCTGCACCGCTAATGAATAATGGTAGTACTAACATAAAACAAATATAGGCAGTAAAAGTAGTATAAAAAAAGCTGACTCGTTAAAGTCAGCTTAAAAATTATTGCTTCTATCTTAGCTTAGCCCTTGGTTTGCTCTTCTTTAAATTTCTCAAATTCATTGGGCTTTTCTTCTTTTGGCCAAGCATTGTTTTCAGTATTTACATCGGCAGTTTCCATATCTGGGTCAACCACTACGCTCTCTAATTCTTTATTGGTGGCTAACACCCGACTCACTTCTTTGTCGTTTTTTCTCCAAATTTGTGGTGGATAAGTTACTCTTTCTGAAGTACCATCTTTGTAGTTATATTCTACAATTAATGGCATGATTAAACCTCCTGGTTTTTCAAAAGTAACTTGGTAGAAGTGTTGAGGAACTTCCATCGTTCTGCGTTCCTGCTCGGTAAAATTATCCATCATATATTCCTTCAGCGTCGCTGCATTTTCTAATGGATTTTTATTTTTTAAGTCTTCGGTATATTCATCGCTAGCTTCTTCTACCACATAAACCGCAGGAATTTGACTTGGATCATCGATACCGTAACGCTTTAATATTTCCTTTCCTTCTTTTGTTGGCTTATCGGTTACAAAGTAAGATTTCACATCAGACACTCCTATATCTACATAATCGGTAGTGTAAAACCAACCTCTCCAATACCAATCTAAATCTATCCCGGAAGCATCTTCCATGGTTCTAAAGAAATCTTCAGGAGTTGGGTGCTTAAACATCCATCTTTTAGAATAGGTTGCAAACGCGTGGTCAAACAATTCTCTTCCCATCACGGTCTCTCTAAGAATATTTAAGGCAGTCGCCGGTTTTCCGTAAGCGTTGTTTCCTAGTTGATATACGTTTTCAGGATTACTCATAATGGGAGCAATATATTCCTGATTACCTTTCATATAACTTGTGATCTTTGTAGGCTCTCCACGACGAGATGGGTATTTATCTAAAGGCGCGATTGCTTCAGGGTATTTTTCACCAAACTCTTGCTCTGCCATAAACTCAACAAAACTGTTTAGACCTTCGTCCATCCAACCCCATTGACGCTCATCACTGTTTACGATCATCGGGAAAAAGTTATGCCCTACTTCGTGAATAATTACGCTAATCATTCCGAATTTGGTTCTATCGGTATAAGAACCATCTGGGTTTGGTCTTCCGTAGTTCCAGCAAATCATAGGATACTCCATCCCTTGATTTTTTGCGTGTACCGAAATGGCTTTGTGATACGGATAATCAAAAGTGTGTTCGCTATACGATTTTAAGGTATGCGCTACTGCTTTTGTTGAATATTCTTCCCAAAGTTGATTTCCTTCTTTTGGGTAAAGTGAAACGGCCATTACATTTTTACCGCCCACATTTACGGCCTGCATATCCCAAATGTATTTTCGGGAAGTGGTAAAAGCGAAATCCCTTACCATTTTGGCTTCAAATTCCCAAGTTTTGGTTTTGTTAGAAAAGCCTTTTTCAGCTTCTTTTGCTTCTTCTTCAGTGACGATAAATACCGGCTTATCAAAAGATTTTTTAGCCTGCTCGTAACGCTCCATCATTTTATCTGAAAATACTTTTTTTCTATTCTGAAGTTTTCCAGTTCCATCTAAAATATGATCGGCAGGAACGGTAATTTTCACATTATAATCACCAAAGGGCAAAGCAAATTCGCCACTTCCCCAAAATTGATAGTTTTGCCATCCTTCAACATCATTATAAACTGCCATTCTTGGGAAGAATTGAGCAATTACATATGCATAGTTACCATCTTCAGGAAAATACTCATACCCAGAACGACCTCTATTTACCACGTGATCATTAATATTATACCACCACTTGATCGAAAATTCAAAATCGTCTCCCGGTTCTAAAGTTTCGGGTAAATCTACACGCATCATTGTTTGATTGATGGTGTATTTTAAAGGTTTATCGTCTTGGGAAACTTCTTGAATATTGAAACCTCCATCAAAAGGTTCTGTTACATAATCTGATACAAAACTACTTGGCCTGCTTACAGGGTTCATCCCGTTGCCATTTCGTAAAGGTGATTTACTGTCTTTAGCCCTTACATTTTGGTCTAATTGTACCCAAAGATATTCTAGTGGATCAGGAGAATTATTGGTATAAGTGATAGTTTCAAAACCAGAAAGTTTTTGGTTTTTATCGTCCAAGGTAATTTCCATCTCGTAATCTGCTGTATTTTGATAATAAGCAGGTCCCGGTGCTCCTGAAGCAGTTCTATATTGATTGGGCGTAGAAAATTCTTGGTAAAGCTGTCTAAACTTGTTTTGGTTTATGTGTCCTTCTTGAGGTTCACTTTCCTGTTGTTCTTCATCCTCTTGCGCAAATGCAGCTAAAGAAAAAATTGCCAATAGAAAAGTAAATAAGAATTTAGCTTTTTTCATTATATGTGCTTGATTTTAAATTAATTAATATTAAAATTTCAGTTCTCCTTCCGATTTATCTTTCATCAGCATTAAACTTTTGGTTTCTCCATTCTTTTTAAAATGAATCAAGTTTTTCTGCTCTTGGTATAAGTCGGTTAAAATAAGATTTGTTACGCTAACTCTATCAAAATTTTCAACATCGGTCGCTTCAAAATAACAAATAATCAAATCGTCTTCATAGCGTTTCCCAATAAATTTTAAGGGAAGCGTTTTGTTGTTGATTTCAATTTTTAATTTGTCTTCAAAATATCGCTCAATATACAAATTTGTTTGTTGATTGTTTTTTCCGCGGATTAGCTCCACCGATTCATCATATCGGGTTTGTAATAACTTCTGAAAATCGTCCACGAAAATCCTACTTATAATCTGAAGGGATTTTTGCTCGTCGGCATATTCAATTTCAGTAATGCTCAGGTAATACTTATGAGCCGAAGTAAAAGCGGAAAGGGAATAGATTAAACTGAACAATAGGAATATGCGGGTAAACTTCATTCTTTTATACTTCTTAATTCTTTATAAGCTTTTGCTTTTTCTTTATAAAACTCTGAAAGCTTGAAAGTATTCTCTTTTTGGACTATTAATTCTTTAAATGGTTTAAAAGTCACACAATAATACAGGAAATCTTCCACTAAATCTTCAGGAATACCAAGATCGATAATGAAAAAATCTAACGGACGGGAATTATAGGCTTTTACCATTAAGTTCTTTTCTATTTCATAATCGCGTTGCCGGTAAAGCATCGCCATTCTTCCAGTAATGGTATTAATTACAGGGTCTAAAGGGATAATCCCACCGCCAGTACTTGCCGTGTAAATCCTTCGTTGTGCTGTGGTGGGTTTAGGTTTGGTATTGACGGGCAAACCGTGTTTTTTAGGGTCGAAAAAAGGATTGGTTTCTATACTATTGGCGTCTTTGTTTAAATCTCCAGATAAATCAATGTCACTAATTTTCACTTCTTCCAACTCATTTACCAAAGGAAATAAGTAAATAATATTATCTTTCTGCTGAAGCATTTCTTGTGTTACCGTAATTTGATAAGGCTCGTATTGAACGGAAGAAAAAATCACCTCATCCCCTACTTCAGCATCAATCACAAACTCACCTTGGGAATTGTTCGTTGTGCCCAGTTCTTGGTTAAGGTTAACAATATTCACTTGTGTAAAGGCAATAGAATCTGCGATGATTTGCCCTTGAAATTGTTCTTGGCTAAATCCATAAAATCCGATAAGAAAGAAAAGTAAGAGATAAAAATGCTTCATAAGTAAGGTCTATCGTATTAATAGACGTTACTTTATTTATTTTGTTGCATTTTATAAGCTTTACTTTTTTCAATTAAAAATTGAATAAGCGCAAGTTCGTTTCCTTCTTTAAGCATTTCTTTGTGCAGACCGTGCTCTTCCGCATAAAAAATAAACTCATTAATATTTTCTCTTTTTATATTCAGGTATTCGTTAAAGAAATCGTCATTATAAACCTTTCTGATTTTTACATCAATATCTTCCTGAATCATATTTTTATTGGCATTCTTATCTTTTGAATTAAATATTTCCCGAAAAATATTGGCAAAATTCAAACCATTCGTTAAATAACTTTTATCAATCGCATCGTTATGAACTTTGGTCTTTTCATCAGGTCTCAATTCGTAATCGTAGGTTTCCACCAATGCCAAGCTTCCTCCATTTGGTAAATTCACGTCCTGTGTTTTAATCTTTTGCAAATCTACTTCTACATTCCCCGATAATCCGTAAGGTCTCACGGTTACTTCTTCTAGCTCTGTGACAGCTTCATTAATAGTGATATTCAGTTTTTTATTTTTGATGATGTCTTCTGTAATTTCTACTGTAAAATCTTGGTATTGAATTCCTGAAAAGTAAAGTTTATCGCCTTCAGCTACCGCAATTAAAAACTCGCCGTAATCATCGGTAATCGTTCCTTTAGTAGTGCTCAGGTTATACACATTAATCGAGGAAGCGTCATCATCTATAGGAACATTAATTTTTCCTTTAATAAGCATTCTACTATTAATTTGAGCTTGTGAAACAACAGTTAATAAAAAGATTGGCAAAAAAAGAAGTAATTTTTTCATCGTTAAATTTTTAGTTAAGTTACCAATAACTGTCTTATAAAAAACCTAAAACGCGCGTAAACTTTTGTTAAAGCAAGACTTTGCAATAAATTTACAAAAAAACTGACGATATGAACTGCATTATAGCCAGCACTTCTACTGTTCACGGTAGCAATTACTTAGCTTACTTAGAAGATGCTTTAGAAGAATTATACAAAGATGTTTCTGAAATAATTTTTATTCCGTACGCGCGTCCCGGTGGAATCTCTCACGACGAATACACCGCAAAAGCCAGAGAAGGCTTAGCCTTTTTAAACAAAAAAGTAAAAGGATTGCACGAGTTTGAAAATCCTGTAGAAGCACTACAAAATGCTCAAGCGCTTTTTACCGGTGGCGGAAATACTTTTTTATTGGTCTCCCAGCTTTACAACCAAAAAGTATTGGAACCGCTAAAAAAAGTTATTGAAAGTGGAACGCCTTATTTAGGAACCAGTGCCGGAAGCAATATTTGCGGATTAACCATGGGGACTACCAACGATATGCCTATAGTTTATCCGCCAAGTTTTAAAACACTGGGAATTTTAGAATTTAATTTGAATCCGCATTACTTAGACCCCGATCCTACTTCTACTCACAAAGGGGAAACCCGTGAAACACGAATTAAAGAATTTCATCATATGAATTCGATGCCTGTCGTTGGTTTACGGGAAGGAAGCTGGCTCCGTGTAAAAAATAAAGATATTATCTTGGAAGGAGATTTAAACGCCCGGATTTTTGAAAAAGACGAAGAACCTTACGAAGTTGAAAGCGGAACTTCCCTTAAAGATTTAGAGTAATGGATTACCAAGCTATTTTAAACGTTATTGAGAAAGAGCTGGAACATTTTGATCCCGGCGGAAAGGTTCCTGATTACATTCCGGAGCTGGCAAAAATACCGGCCAATAAATTCGGAATGCATTTATATTGTCTTGATGGAGGTGATTTTTGTTTTGGAGACCACGATGAACGTTTTTCCATTCAAAGTATTTCTAAAGTTTTCACCTTGGCTTTAGCAAAAAAACACGGCGGTAAAAAAATCTGGAAGCGGGTAGATGTTGAACCTTCTGGAGACCCGTTTAATTCACTGCTTCAACTGGAAAAAGAAAAGGGAATCCCTAGAAACCCGTTTATAAATGCCGGTTCTTTGGTGATTGCCGACATTTTAATTTCTGAATTGGAAAACCCGAAAGAACATCTTCTCGAGTTTGTAAGGGAAATTAGTGACGACCCTAGTATTGAATACGATGAAAAAGTAGCCGCATCGGAATATGAACACGGCTATCGAAATATTGCCTTGGTGAATTATATGAAAGCCTTAGGCAATATTGAAAACCATGCTGATGATATTTTAGATTTTTATTTTCATCAATGTTCTATCGCGATGTCTTGCCGGCAGTTGGCCAAAGCTTTTATCATTTTCGCCAATGAAGGAAAAACCCTTAACACCGGAAAAAAAGTTATTGGTGCCAATAGTGCTAAACGTATTAATGCCATTATGCAGACTTGTGGTTTTTATGATGAAGCCGGCGAATTTAGTTTTCGGGTAGGCTTACCAGGAAAAAGTGGTGTTGGCGGTGGCATTGTCGCAGTACATCCCGGAGAATATTCTGTGGCCGTTTGGAGTCCGTTGTTAAATGAAAAAGGAAATTCAGAAAAAGGGATGAAAGCTTTAGAGGAGCTTACTTCTTTAACCGGGTTATCGATCTTTTAAAAAAACAGCTATGAAAAATTTTCTTATTCCACTATTCAGTTTATTAATGCTTATTGGTTGCAAAGAACAGCCGCACGACAATTCTTCTTCTGCAGAAAAAGGAAAAAAAACCGTTCAGCAACAAGAAGAAATTCAACTTGAAAAAATTTGGGAAACCGATACGGTTTTAAAAACGGCCGAATCTGTTTTGTATGACAAAGCCAAACATCGGCTTTTAGTTTCCAATGTAAATCAAAATGGGTGGGAAATGGATGGCGACGGATTTATTTCTGAAGTGGACTTACAAGGAAATATTAAATCCCTAACATTAATTGAAGGTATAAGCAGCCCGAAAGGAATGGCACTCATCGGTGATACTTTATATGTTGCGGACTCCAAAGAAATCGCGAAAATAAATTTAGCAACTAAGGAAATTATCAAGCGTTTTTCTACTGAAGATATGGAAGAACCACAATTTAATGACATTGTAGAAAAAAATGGAACTCTTTATATTTCTGCTTGCAACGCTAAAAGTATTTACAAAATAGAGAACGATAGTTTGCAATTGGCTCATAAAGGCAGTTTATCACGTCCTAATGGTTTATTTTTCAGAAATGACTCTTTATTTGTGATGAATAGCAAATCGGAAGATTTAAAAGTAGTTTTTGAAGAGGAAAAATTAAAAACCTTAACCAAAAATCTTGGCGTGGGTGACGGAATTACCGCTTTTAACGATAAAGAATTTATTGTTTCCGATTGGCACGGAAGGCTTTTTCATATCGATAAAAGCTTTCAGAAAAAATTACTCCTAGATACTCGTGAAGAAAACCAAAACTCCGCTGATATTCTTTACTTGGAAGAAAAAAACTTATTGCTAGTTCCTACATTTAACGGAAATACGCTTGCCGCTTATCAAATTAAAACTAGACATTAATTTAAAAGTAAAGCATCTTTCCTATTAGTTTTGTTTATTCCTGCAAGGTTTTGGAAACCTTGTAGGTATTTTGTATTCTAAAATGCATCTGCAAGGTCAAAAAAAGACCTTGCAGGAGTTTGCGAAATTTAGCTATCTGTAAATCAATCAATATTTGATATAATCTATGTGAATTAAGAAAAAAAATTAGATTTTTAAGCATGAGACCGGGTTTATACCGATTGCTTTTAGCATAAATTTCTCACACGGCAACTCATTAAATACCAACAAACTATAACAAAAAAATCCTATCGATTTTATCGATAGGATTTCTAAAGAGCGGGAGACCAGGTTCGAACTGGCGACATTCAGCTTGGAAGGCTGACGCTCTACCAACTGAGCTACTCCCGCAGAAGGGGGCAAATATACCATAAGCTTTATATTTCTACCAAATAAAATTTCAAAAAATTTGATGTGGACTTTTATGAAAATAATTCTATTTTTAAACAAATAAAAAATTGTAACCATGAGCAACAAACCAGGAAAGTCTCAAGACCTGATTGACCATAAATTTTTAGAAGACCGCAAAGTATTTCTTTGGGGCCAAGTAGATGATAAATCTGCCAAACATATTGTTGAACGTTTAATGTATCTCGATTCTTTAGATAAGGAAGATATTCAGTTTTTCATTAATAGTCCGGGAGGTTATGTAACTTCAGGCTTTTCCATTTACGATACGATGCAATCGCTTTCTTGTGATATCTCTACCATTTGTACTGGATTAGCCGCTTCAATGGGTTCTATTTTACTTTCTGCAGGAACTAAAGGCAAACGTTTAATAATGCCACACGCCAAGGTAATGATTCATCAACCTAGTGGTGGCGCCAGAGGTCAAGCTTCGAATATCGAAATTCAAGCCCAGGAAATTTTAAAAACAAAAGAGTTAAGTGCGCAAATATTAGCTGATAATTGCGGACAGTCTTTTGAAAAAGTAATGAAAGACTTCAACAGGGATTATTGGATGAATGCTGAAGAATCGCTTAACTACGGAATTGTGGACCAACAATATTCAAAATAAAAAATCATGAACCACGAAATCTTACATAAAGAAAATCTCACCAACGGGATGTTTTACATGCAAGACGATGAAGGTATTGTTTGTGAACTTACTTATGTAAAAAAAGAGAATGTGTTGGTAATAGACCATACCCAAACCAGAAAATCACTGGAAGGGAATGGTTTGGCCACCAAATTACTAGACCATACGGTGAACTATGCACGGAAGAAGGACTTTAAAATAGATCCGCTCTGTCCTTTTGCGGAAGTAAAATTTGATGAAAACGAAGATTACCAAGACGTAAAAGCATAATTCATTGAAAATACACATTGAAGAAGTAAACGTTGAAATTGTTCTTCCCGTTAGGCAAGCTGTTTTAAGAAGCGGCAAGCCACGGGAAGAATGTTTTTTTGAGGGAGATTACGCTGAAGAAACCATTCACCTAGCTTTATATAAAGATGAAGAGGTTCAAGCGATTGCTACCATTCTCAAAGATAAAAGCGAAAAGTTGAAAAGCAACAATCAGTTCCATTTAAGAGGAATGGCGGTTATCCCTGAAGCTCAAGGCAAAGGCCTAGGCAAGCATTTATTATTGTATGCCGAAGATTTGATTATGCAGCAATCACCAACCGTTTTATGGTTTAATGCTAGAACGAGTGCGGTAAAATTTTATCAAAAAAATAATTTTGAAGTTTTTGGAAAGGAATTTGATATTCCCACGGTAGGACCACATTTTTTAATGTTCAAGAATTATGAATAGACGTAACTTTATCAATTTATCTTTGCTTACTTCAGCGGCTAGTTTACTTCCGTTCAATTCATTTTCATTTTTAAACACTGCAGAAATTTCTACGGAAGAACTACTAGGTAAAGGTTCTCCCAACTTATATGGTTCCGGTTATCAGCTAAGAAAAGAAGCTCATAAAGCCTTCTTGAAAATGCAAAAAGCAGCACAAGCTGATGGTATTGCTATTCAAATAGTTTCCAGTTATCGAAGTTTTGAACATCAAAAAAATATTTGGAACGATAAATTTAAACGCTTTACCTACCAAGGATTATCATCGGTAGAAGCAATTCATAAAATTATAGAATATTCAACCATTCCGGGAACCTCTAGGCATCATTGGGGAACCGATATCGATATTATCGATGCTAATCCTAAAGCGCCTGCTTCCCTACTTCAACCTAAAAATTATTATAATCAAGGAGTTTACACTCCGCTTCGTGAATGGATGGATGAAAATGCTAGAAAATTTGATTTTCATCTGGTTTACACCAAAAATGAAAACAGGAAAGGATTTAAACACGAACCTTGGCATTTTTCATATGCCCCACTTTCTATTCCATACTTGGAAAAATACAGAAAATTAGACTTGAAAAAAGTATTCCAAGAAGAGACCGATATTTGTGGCAGTCAAAACTTTTCAGAAGTATTTATCCAGAATTACGTAACCGAAAACGTTTTAGATATCAACCCCTCCCTTTTGAGCTAAAATAAACGATGAAAGACCAATAATTTTAGGAAAATATTATAAATTAGCGTTTTTTAAGTTTTTAAATTTACCCCAAACTTTATTTGATGTCCAAAAAAACCATTTTATTGATTTTAGATGGATGGGGACTTACTCAAAATCCCGATGCATCTGCGATAGAAAAAGCAAAAACTCCTAATTTCGACAAGCTTTATAAAGAATACCCTCACGCTCAGCTTCGTACTGATGGCATGAACGTTGGTTTACCAGAAGGCCAAATGGGAAATAGTGAAGTTGGTCATATGAATTTAGGAGCAGGAAGAATCGTTTATCAAGACCTTGCAAAAATTAATATGGCGGTCGATAACGACACTCTTAAAGATGAGGCTGTATTAAAAGAAGCTTTTGATTATGCTACAACCAATGATAAAGCGGTTCATTTTTTAGGTTTAGTAAGTGATGGTGGAGTTCATTCTCACATCAAACATCTTAAAGGTTTAGTCAACGCTGCTCAAAAAGCTGGGGTAAAAAATAAATTTGTACATGCCTTTACTGATGGTCGTGATGTAGATCCGAAATCAGGAAAAGGATTTATTGAAGATTTATTACCTACTTTAAAAGAAAATGATGCTAAACTAGCTTCAATAGTAGGTAGATATTATGCAATGGATCGTGATAAACGCTGGGAAAGGACCAAAAAAGCTTACGATTTACTAGTAAAAGGCGAAGGCGAAGTAAATACTGAAAATCCGTTAGAGGTTATTCAAAATAGTTATGATAACGAGGTTACTGATGAATTTATTAAGCCAATTGTAATTACAGAAAACGGTGAAGCTGTAACTAAAATTCAAAAAGGAGATGTAATTATTTTCTTCAATTTTAGAACCGATAGAGGTAGACAACTTACACAAGCTTTATCACAAGAGGATTTTAGCGACTACGAGATGCAAAAAATGCCCTTGTATTTTGTAACCATGACTACTTACGATGAATCTTTTCAAAATATAAATGTAGTTTATAAAAAAGATAATATTAAAGCGACTCTAGGAGAGGCACTGGAATATTCAGGAAAAACACAGTTAAGAGCTGCTGAAACGGAGAAATATCCGCACGTTACCTTTTTCTTTTCCGGCGGAAGGGAAAAACCATTTAAAGGTGAAGAACGTATATTAGTAAACTCACCAAAAGTTGCCACATATGATTTACAACCGGAAATGAGTGCTTATGAACTAACTGATAAGTTAGAGAAAGAAATCACAAAAGCCTCTATCGATTTTTTCTGTATCAATTTTGCAAATCCAGATATGGTTGGCCATACAGGAGATTTTGATGCGGCTGTAAAAGCTTGTGAAACTGTAGATGAATGTCTAGGCAAGCTTTATGAAGCTGCCAAAGAGAATTATAATATAATCATACTTGCAGACCACGGAAACAGTGAAAAGATGGTTAATGAAGATGGAAGCGCCAATACCGCGCACACTACCAATCCTGTTCCTGTTATTTTAGTAAGTAAAGATAAAAAGGAAATTAATGATGGTATCTTAGGAGACGTTGCCCCAACCATTCTAGATTTAATGGAAATTGACCAACCTGAATTAATGACGCAAAAATCTATTATAAAATAATGAAAATCAACAACCTAAAAGCAATAAAATTTAGTTTTTTACTATTTTTTTTAGTAAATTTATATACTATTGCACAAGAAAAGAATACTCCTGCAGATAAAAACTACACAGGTCTTATCACTCAAGAAGACTTTAGAACAGGTTATACTGCAGATTGGTTCATTAAAGGTTATGAATCTTATAAGCCTAAAAAAAAGGTATTAAAAAAAATAAAAAAGCCTATAAAAAAGTATCGCATAAAAGTTTTTATGGGAACTTGGTGCCCCGACAGTAGAAGGGAAACACCCAAACTTTTAAAACTTTTAGACGAAGTAAACTTTAAAGAAAAAAATCTTGAGATTTATGCGATGAATCATTCTAAATCTACAGAAAATAATTACGAAGAAGGTTTAGACATTCATCATGTACCAACGATTATTTTTTTAGATAAAAAAGGAAATGAAGTAAATAGATTTGTGGAATTTCCTCAAAAAACTTTAGAAAAGGATATTTTAAAGATTGTTACCAAGCAACCTTATAAAAACGTTTACGCAGAATAAAATAAAGTTGAATGATAAGTAATAAGTCTTTAACCATTGCAGTAGATTTTGACGGTACCATTGTGGAAGATGCATATCCCAGTATTGGAGAACCTAAAATATTTGCTTTTGAAACACTTAAAAAATTAGAAAATGAAGGTCATCGATTAATATTGTGGACATATAGACATGGAGATCGATTGGAAGCTGCTGTAGATTTTTGCAAAGAAAAAGGAATCAAATTTTACGCTGTAAATAAGAGTTTTCCAGAAGAAGAGTTTGACCCTAAATACAGCCGAAAGATAAATGCAGATATATTTATAGATGACAGAAATGTAGGAGGCTTTTTTGGATGGGGAGAAATTTACCAAGAACTCACCAATACAGAGCCAGACATCCCAGCGCAAAAAAAGAATAAGGGATTGTTCTCATTTCTTAAAAAAAGTAGTTAATGATCATAACCAAGAATAAGGAAGAATTAGAATTAATGCGCGAAAGCGCTCAAATTGTATCAAGAACATTAGGAATTATAGCAAAAGAAATAAAACCGGGAGTAACCACACTTCAGCTAGACAAAATAGCTGAAGAATACATTAGATCACAAGATGCTGTTCCCGGATTTTTAGGATTATATGATTTTCCTAATACCTTATGTGTGAGTCCTAATGCTCAAGTAGTTCATGGTATACCAAATGATAAGCCCTTAGAAGAAGGTGATATCATATCGGTAGATTGTGGCGCAGTAAAAAATGGTTTTTATGGTGATCATGCCTATACCTTTGAGGTAGGTGAAGTTGCCCCAGAAGTAAAACAACTTTTAAAAGTGACTAAAGAATCACTTTATATTGGTATAAAAGAATTTAAACTTGGTAACCGTGTTGGCGATGTAGGTTATGCTATACAAAAACATGCTGAAGATAATGGTTACGGAGTAGTAAGAGAATTGGTAGGTCACGGTCTAGGTACTAAGATGCACGAAGACCCAGAAATGCCAAACTACGGCCGTAGAGGTCGTGGTAAGAAATTTATTGAAGGTATGGCGGTAGCCATTGAACCTATGATAAATCTAGGAACGAAACGCATCAAGCAACTTCGTGATGGCTGGACTATCCTAACTGCAGACGGAAAGCCCAGTGCACATTTTGAACATGATGTGGCCCTGGTGGACGGTAACCCCCAATTACTATCTACCTTTGATTATATTTATGAATCATTGGGAATTAAAAGCGAAGAAGAAGATGAATTTAGACAAACTTGAATCTTTTTACCGCGACAACAACTTAGTTGAAGAGTGGCGGTATTATTACGAAGACGACTGGGAAGAAGGTTATGAAATAGCCATTTCCAGTAAAGGCAGAATCATGAATTTTGTGAAAAGTAAAAATGGTGTTATCCTTAAAGGAAGTGCCATTAACGGTTACAAGGTTTTTAATACCAAATTAAAAAACGGTAAACGCAAGAACTTTTATGTACACAAAATTCAAGCAATTGCATTTTTAGACAAGCCAGAAGACGGCCTGTTTGTTATCCATAAGAATTATGACAAATTGGATAACAACCTTAGTAACCTTGCTTGGGTAAACCGCAAAGAGTGGGAAGCCCATCAAGATCACAACCCCAAAGTAATTGCTAAAAGACAAAGCAAACGCAGAACTTACACTAAATTAACCTTAGGTGAAGCTACAATCTTAAAAAGAAAACTTCTGGACCCCAACAGAAGAACAAGATTAAAAGTGTTAGCCAAGCAGTTTGGTGTTTCAGAAATGCAGTTGCACCGTATTAAAACCGGTGAAAACTGGGGAGACATAAAAGTATAATATGCTCAAAAAGGCTTTTAAAAGTATTTTAAATTACGTTCCTAGACCTATACTTATAAAGCTAAGCTATTTAGTAAAGCCTTTTTTAGCGATTGCCCTTAAAGGCAATAAATATACCGATCCGATAGATGGTAGAAGTTTTTCAAAATTCCTCCCGTATGGATATGAAAATCAGAGAGAAAACGTTCTCTCCCCTTCTACCCTCTCTTTGGAGCGGCATAGACTTTTATGGCTTTATTTAAAAAATGAAACCGACTTTTTTACCACACCCCATAAAATGCTTCATTTTGCCCCTGAACAAGCTTTTTACAAGCGGTTTAAAAAATTAAAGAATTTAGATTACACCACTACAGATTTAAATTCTCCTTTAGCCGATGTAAAAGCAGACATCTGTGATCTCCCTTTTGAAGACAACAGCTACGACATAATCTTTTGCAACCATGTACTAGAACATATTCCTGATGATGATAAAGCTCTGGAAGAGCTCTATCGAATCCTAAAGCCAAAAGGCATGGCCATTTTTCAGATACCACAAGACTTAAGTCGTGACAAAACATTTGAAGACGATAGCATCAAAGATCCTAAAGAGCGTGCCCGAATCTTCGGCCAGTACGACCATGTGCGTATTTATGGAAAGGATTATTTTGAAAAACTCAGAAGTAAAGGTTTTATAGTAAAGGAAGTGGATTATTCCCATGAACTTCCAAAAACTGAAGTAGAAAAATACCGATTGGCAAAAGGAGAAATTTTACCTGTTTGCTTTAAACCTGAAGATTAATCCTTCAAAACTTTTTGAAAACCTTTAGTAGCAAAAGTTTTCATCTCACCATTTTCATTGTAAATTAAAAAAGCATCTACCCGGAGAAGCTTCTCTAAAGTTTCTTTACTTTTTTCCAATCCCATTGCCATAAATGCCGTAGCATAACCATCAGCTAACGCGCAGTTTTCAGCTAATACTGAAGCACTTAAAAGATTACTTTTACCTGCCAATCCGGTATTGGGATTAATGGTATGTACGTATTTCTTTCCTGTAACCGAATCAACACGAAATTTTCTATAGTTACCAGAAGTGGCCATTGCCCTATCTTTTAAGGTAATTATAGAACTTATCGTTCTTTTAGCTTCTGTTTGGTTAGGATCGTCAATCCCAACACGCCAAGGACTATTTTTTTCAATATTTATTCCTTTGGCACTTAATTCGCCACCAACTTCTACTAAATAATTATCAGCTCCGTGAAGCTCTAGATATTTGGCTATTCTATCTACTGCAGAACCTTTTCCAATAGCATTAAATTCAATATAAACTCCAGGATTTTCTTTTTCTACTTTTCCTTCTTCAGTGATATTTATTTTTTCAATTCCTACAAATTGTAGCAAAGAATCAATGGTAGTTGAATCTAATTCAACTTTTAATATTTCAGCACCAAAACCATAAGCATTTACTAAGTTACCTACGGTAGGCTCAAAATAGCCATTAGTGTTTTGATGGATTTCTTTGGAAAGTTGAAACGTCTCTTTAAACATTTCATCTACCACTATACCGGTATCTCCTCTATTAATTTTTGAAATATCAGATTGTGGCATATAAGTGCTCATCGATTTATTCACCGTATAAAATACCGAATCGATACCTTTCTGCACATCAAAGTCTTCAGCTGAATAGTATTTAATATGATAAGTTGTTCCTATTGCATTTCCTTCTACATAGCGTACAGAAGGTGTATTATTACAAGCAACAAATAATATTACGATGAGAACTATGAAATTAAATTTCTTGTAAGCCATTATAATTTACTACGTATTGAGAATCTTTAGTTAGAGGCTTTTCATAATCTTCTGAATGCGCTAAACCTACCCCAGCATAAAAAGTACGAGCATTAAATTTATTGGCGTGTTCTTTTATTGTTTCCATAAAAATAGCATCGTATTCTACAGGATTATCCGGATAAGAAATTGCACGGACAATAACAAAGTGTAATCTCTTATTTCTTAAGGCTACAAATTGTGGGTTTCGCTTTAGTTGACTGTTCACTCCCAAAAACTCGTAACCTTGTTCTTGGAGATCTTCCCCTACTACATTCATCGCCAAATTATGAAGGTCTTGCTCAGATAATTCATTCATATTACAAAGATAAGCTATAAAAAAGGAAAAGTCCGATATGTTTATACCGGACTTTCTATTATTATTAATTTCGAAAATTATGAATCAAAATCATCGAATCTAATATTTTCATCTGGGATACCAAAATCTTCTCCCATTTTTTGAACTGCTTGGTTCATTAATGGTGGTCCACAGAAATATAATTCAATTTCTTCAGGTTCATCATGTTTTGACAAATAGTTATCGATTACTACATTATGCACAAAGCCTACAAAACCATCTCCTTCTTTATCATCAATATCTTTTTTGATTTTCCAGTTATCTTCTTCTAATGGATCTGATAATGCCATAAAGAATTTAAAGTTAGGAAATTCTCTTTCTAATTCTCTAAAGTGTTCAATGTAGAAAAGCTCACGTCGAGATCTACCTCCATACCAATAAGTTACTTTTCTACCGGTTTTGAGGGTTTTGAATAAATGGTAAAGATGAGAACGCATAGGAGCCATTCCTGCTCCACCACCTACATATAGCATTTCAGCTTCACTTTCGTTGATAAAGAATTCACCGTAAGGACCTGAAATGGTCACTTTATCACCTTTTTTCTTGGAGAAAATATAAGAGGATACAATACCCGGATTCACATCCATCCAACCATTCTTCTTTCTATCCCAAGGCGGAGTAGCAATACGAACGTTCAGCATAATTTCTCTTCCTTCTGCTGGATAAGAAGCCATTGAATAAGCTCTTTCTTCCTTTTCTGGGTTCTTCATCACTAAAGGCCATAATTGGAATTTATCCCACTCATCCTTAAACTTATCTGGTTCCCCAGGATGTTCTTCAGGATGAGCCGTAATATCTATATCTTCGTATTTTACGGTACATTTAGGAACTTCAATCTGAATATACCCTCCCGCTTTGTAATCCATATCTTCAGGAATTTCAACTACAAATTCCTTGATAAAAGAAGCCACATTCCAGTTTCTTACAACTGTAGCTTCCCATTTTTTAACACCAAATACTTCTTCCGGTATTTGGATATCCATATTCTGCTTTACTTTCACCTGACATCCTAGACGCCAACCTTCAGCAATTTCTTTTCGTGTAAAGTGTGGTTCTTCAGTTGGAAGAATTGACCCTCCACCTTCTTTTACAATACATTTACACTGGATACAAGTTCCACCACCACCACAAGCAGATGGTAAAAAAAGTTTATTATCACCTAGTGTAGATAACAAAGTTCCACCGGAACCAACTTCTAAATCTTTTTCTCCGTTTACGTTGATTTTTACAGGACCTGAAGGAATAAGTTTTGCTTTAGCCCCTAAAAGTACACCTACTAATAAAAGTATTAATGCTAAAAATACAACTACACTTGCAATTATTACTGTCATAATGCTTTGTTTTCTACTACTATAATTTAATTCCCATAAAACTCATAAAACCTATTGCCATTAGTCCGGTGATAATAAATGTTATCCCTAAACCTTTTAATGGTGCAGGCACGTTTGAGTATGCAATTTTTTCTCTAATAGCCGCTATAGCTAAGATAGCTAAGAACCAACCTATACCACTACCAAAACCATAGGTTATGGCTTCTCCTACATTATCAAAATTCTTTTGTTGCATAAATAAAGAACCTCCTAAAATGGCACAGTTCACCGCAATAAGTGGCAAGAAAATACCTAACGCTCCATATAAAGCCGGAGCGAATTTTTCAACAATCATTTCTACCAACTGAACCATTGATGCAATTACCGCAATAAACATGATGAAACTTAAGAAACTCAAATCTACATCTGCATACGCTGGATCTATCCATTGTAATGCTCCAGGTCTTAATAAATATTGATCCATCCAGAAGTTGATAGGTACGGTAACAGTAAGTACAAAGATTACGGCCGCTCCTAAACCAACTGCAGTTTTAACGTTTTTTGAAACTGCCAAGTAAGAACACATCCCTAAGAAGTATGCGAAAATCATATTTTCGATGAAGATACTTCTAACAAATAAATTTAAATACTCTTGCATAATCTATAATTTTAAGCAGCTTCTATGCTTCTTCTATTAATTTTCTATTTCTTGAACGTTGAACCCATATAATGATTCCAACAATAATTAATGCCATAGGTGCCAATAACATTAATCCGTTATTCTCGTAACCAAAAGCATATAAACCTGTCGATTCTGCCAAGGTAGCTCCTTTATGACCTAATACTTCAAAACCGAATAATTTACCAGAACCTAAAAGCTCACGGAAAAAAGCCACAATAATCAAGATTAATCCATATCCGGCAGCATTACCTATACCATCTAAAAACGATTTATAAACTCCGTTACCTAAAGCAAATGCTTCTAAACGTCCCATTACGATACAGTTGGTAATAATTAATCCAACGAAAACCGATAACTGTTTACTAACATCATAAGCGTAAGCTTTAAGCACCTGATCTACCAAAATTACCAATGCGGCAACCACTACTAACTGAACAATAATTCTGATTCGGCTAGGAATGAGGTTACGCATTAAAGAAATAATCATATTACTAAATGCCATTACCACCATTACCGCTAAAGACATTACAATAGCAGCTTGTAATTGTACAGTAATCGCTAATGCTGAACAAATACCTAATACCTGAACAGTAATTGGGTTATCATCATTTAATGGGTCTGACAATAACTTCATATTTTGTTTAGACAAGAAGCTTTCTTTTTCTTCTGAACTAGATAGGAAAAAGATTAATTCTTTTTTCTTAGCTTCTTTTTCTGAAACCTCTGTGTTTTTATTATTTTCTTTAGCCATAAAAATTTTATTTTACTGCTACTTTCATATCAGTTTGATTCTTAAAATAAGGAAGATAGTGCTTTAATCTTTCAGAAATCATATCGGTTACACCGTCACCGGTGATTGTAGCTCCTGAAATTGCATCTACTGCATTATCTTCTTTATCATTTCCTCCGCCATAACCTTTCACTACAGAAACCCCTACTAAGTTTCCTGTGCTATCAAAGATTTTTTCATCTTCAAAACGTTGTTGAAACCAAGCTTTTGTGATTTCACCACCAAGTCCTGTTTGTTTCTCCTTTATGGTCAAAAACAACACCTTTCACGGTATTTACGTCATCCTTCAATGAAATATATCCCCAGATGGCATCCCAAAGTCCACTACCTCTTAAAGGTACGATATAGTATTTTTCACCTTCAACCTCTGCAATGTATAAAGGATAGATTTGCTTATCTACCGGTCTTTTAAGTTCTTTCTTTAAATCAACCTTAAAAGCATCTACACTTTTATCTTCAGAACCATCAGCTTTTAATGCTACTTGCTGAGTAATATATTTATCAAAATTCTCTTTCGCTTCAGAACGTTCTACATCTATACCTACTGTATGTAGAATATTCTGCATTTTCTCTTGTCGAACATTTTCATTTTGTATAGGCTGTAAGGAAGTAGCTGTAAATGCAAGTACAGATGCAACCACAACAACCATTACAATGGCAAAAATGAAAGTGTATGCGTTACTATTTCTATTCATGAATATGCTTTTAAGCTGTTTTTACTTCTGCTTTAACTCTTTTCTTACGTTTCTTCACATTGGATTCTATCACAAAGTGATCGATGGTTGGCGCAAATACATTCATTAATAAGATAGCCAACATAATTCCTTCCGGATAAGCCGGATTAAAAACCCGAATCATCACTGCAAAGAAACCAATCAAGAACCCATAAATCCATTTCCCTCTAAATGTTTGCGCTGCCGAGACAGGATCTGTTGCCATAAACACCACTCCAAAAGCAAGACCACCAATAATTAAGTGATTATACCAAGGGAAATTCATTAAATCATTATCCGGGAAATAAGCTCCGCCAAGCCAGTTAAAAATTAATGCCATACAAGCAGCGCCTATAAAGCCACTGAATATAATTCTCCAGCTTCCTACTTTCGTTAAAATTAATAGTAAAGCTCCAGCAAGAATACAGATAGTTGAAGTTTCTGAAATGGAACCTGGGATCAAACCAGAGAACATGTCCATAGAAGAATAAGGAACTTCTGTGCCAGCGGCTAATTTACCTAGAATCGTTTCACCTGAAACCCCATCTACAGAACCAGCCTCACTTACCCAAACGGTATTCCCCGACATAAAAGTAGGATAAGCAAAAAAGGCAAAAGCTCTAGCTGTTAAAGCTGGATTTAGAATATTCATTCCAGTTCCTCCAAATGCTTCTTTACCTATAACCACAGCAAAAACTACGGAAACCGCTACCATCCACAATGGAATATCGATAGGCATAATCATAGGAATAAGTAAACCGGTAACCAAATACCCTTCGTTTACTTCGTGCCCTCGCATAATAGCGAAAGCAAATTCAATCCCTAAACCAACGGCATAAGAAACGATAATCATAGGAACATACTTAGTTGCCCCATGACCTATTGCTTCCCAAAAACCGACTTCTCCTTGAATTTGGTGTAAATACTGGTAACCTGCATTCCACATTCCGAATATCAAAGCAGGAACTAAAGCAAGTACCACCGTAATCATGACACGCTTTAAATCTACCGCATCTCTAACGTGAGCACCTTTTTTAGTAGTATGATTAGGTACAAATAAAAATGTATCTAATGCATTAATTGCGGGTGCAAACTTTTCGTATTTATTTCCTTTGGAAAATGGCTCCTTAATTTTATCGAGCCTTTGACGTATCCACTTCATAATATATGACGATCCTTTTATCCTACTTCAGTAATCATTAAATCTAAACCAAGACGAATAATCTCTTGCGCCTCAATTTTAGAGGTATTTACATAATCTACCAACGCAAAATCTTCCGGTATTACTTCATAAATACCAAGATTTTCCATTTTTTCTATATTTCCTGTCATACAAGCTTTCAACAATTGCATAGGATAAACATCTAAAGGCATTACCTCTTCCATTTCTCCTGTTACAACCAAAGCTCTTTCCTCTCCATTTAAATTGGTATTCACATCATACTTCTTTTTAGGCAACAACCAAGAAAGGGAAGTTTTAGACATCGAGTGAATTCCATTATAGGTAAATGGCAACCAACCAAACATTCTGTAGTTATTTCCTTCAGGAATTACAGTAAGAGTATTATCGTAAAAACCTAAATATTGATGATCTTTGGTTAATTGAGTACCGGTTAACATATCACCGGAAATCACACGGCTTTCATTTTCATTAAAACCGCCTACCAAATCGGTTACATCTGCACCAACATAGGTTCTAAAATATTTCCGCTCTTTTGCATCAGCTCCAACAACCGCTACAGTTCTTTTAGCATCAAACCTACCGGTTAAAAACAATCTTCCGATAATCGCTACATCTTCCGGACCTACCGTCCAAACACGATCTCCAGAATTCATCGGTTCGGTTTCGTGAACGTGCACTCCTACATTTCCTGCCGGATGCGGACCTGAAACATTTAAAATCTCAACTCCTTTTATATCCTTCAAACTAGAAGATTTCTTATTTACCGCCACATAAACTTCCCCTTCGGTAAGCTTCTTTAAGGCATCAATCCCAGCTTGAAATTCTTCTTTTTGATCTTGCAAAAAGAAATCGGGATCTGCCGCAAGTGGTGCAGTATTATAAGTTGAAACATAAATAGCTTTCGGAGTATCTTCCGGGTTGGCAACAACATCGTAAGGACGTTGTTTTACAAATGCTCCACAGCCGCTTTCAAAAATTCTTTTTTTCACGGCCTCAGCATCAGAAGAAGCAACATCCATTTGCCCGTATTCTTTATAAGAATTGGTTTCATCTGCTTGAATCACCACTTCTAAAACACGGCGCTTGGCACCTCTAACTATTTCTTTAATTTCACCACTAACCGGAGAAGTATATCTAACCCCTTCATTATATTTAGAAAAGAAAATTTCTTCACCTGCTAATACCTTAGCACCATCTTTTAAGATAAGTTTAGGGACAACGGAGTGAAAATCTGGGGGTTTAATGGCAAAGGTCTTCGATCTTGGTGCATCTACAAGGGTTTTTTCTGCTTCCCCTTTGAACCGCAAATCAAGACCTTTCTTAACTTTAATGTCTTTTGACATAATTCTGTTATCAGTTAATATTCGCGGTCGCAAATTTAGTAATTAAAAACCTCATGTTATAAACTTGTTAATTGGAACTTAGTTAATTCTAATAATTTATAATTATTCTAAATAATACTATTTCATTTTTTGATTAATAAGCGCTCAAGAAAACTTTTTAATTATATTTAAACCCAAATTCATCAAGTATTTTTTTATGAAAAATGTAATTATTTTCATTTTTAGCCTCATCATTTCTAATTCTCTGTTTTCACAGGCTTTAGAAACTACGCCACCAGCTTACATTAAAACAGTTCAGTTTTTTGGAAGTACAGAATTTGCAGGAACCCCAATTGTAAAACTCGGCGAACCTATTACTATTACTTTTGATGATTTAATTGGAGATGAAGCCGATTATTATTATACCATCCAGCATTACGATTTTGATTGGACACCTTCTAATTTAGCCAAGAACGAATACATGGAGGGTTTTGACGATATGCGCATTCTTACTTATTTAAATTCTTACAACACGCTTCAAATATATTCTCATTACACTTTAAGCATTCCTAACCGAAACACCCGAAGGCTGAAAAAGAGCGGAAATTATATGCTGAAAATATTTAACAGTGATAAAGAATTGGTTTTTTCAAGAAAATTTATGGTGTACGAAGACATTGCCATTGTAAAAGCTGAAATAAAAAGGTCAAGAAATTTAAAATTCATAGATGAAAAACAAGTGGTTTATTTTTCAGTTGATGGTTCAGACAGGATAATTTTCAAAAATCCCGATCAGAACTTAAAAACCTTGATTATTCAGAACAACAACTTAAAAAATTCAATTTACACCTTAAAGCCTCAATATTCTTTAGGCAATGAATTTATTTATCGCTATGATCAAGAAGCCGCTTTTTGGGGCGGGAACGAATACTTAGAGTTTGATAATAAAGACGTGCGAGCAGCCACCATGAATATTAGAACTATTGAATTAAAAGATATTTACAATACCTATTTATTTACCGATAAAAACCGTTCATACGATCCGTATACTTACGATCCGGATATTAATGGAAATTTCAGGGTAAATACTATTCAAGGGGAAGATCCAACGATTGAAGCTGAATACACTTGGGTTCATTTCTCTTTGGCAAATTATGAGAATTTAAACGGTGGTGAAATTCATATTTTTGGAAATTTTAATAATTTCAACTTAGATGATTCCACCAAATTAACCTATAACACCAAAACAGAACGATACGAAGGAAAGCGACTTTTTAAACAAGGTTTTTACAACTATAAATATGTATTGCTGAAACCTGACGGAACGATTAATGAAGGTTTTAATAGTGGTAATTTTGACGAAACTGAAAACCAATACACTATCTTAGCTTACTATCGGGACATTGGTGGCCGCTACGACAGAATAATTGGAGTGGGCAGTACCAGCAGTCGTAATATTAGTAATTAAATCTATGAAAAACTCCAGATTTAATAGGCAATACAGGAGCACTCAATGCTTAAACTGCGGAACTCCTTTAGAACTGGAAGATCGTTATTGCCATCATTGCGGGCAATTAAACTCTAACAAGAAATTAAGTTTTCGTGACTTTTTCAATGAATTCTTCGGAAGTCTATTTTCTTATGATTCTAGATTGTACCGCACCTTAAATACCCTCATTTTTAAACCCGGAAAAATTTCTTTGGAATACATCCAAGGAAAACGAACCAAATACGCCAACCCGTTTCGCTTTTACCTGAGTATTTCCATTATTTTTTTCCTTCTTTATGGGCTTTCCTCTGAACTAACCTTTGAAGATGAAGACAATGTAGGCATTGTAAAGATTGAAGAAAACAACGCACCAACCGAAAGTGATTATTCTGATGTTAAACTGCTTCCTGAAAAAAAACTAGACTCCTTAGGTTTTTTTGAAAAATCTATAGCAAAAGTAGAAATATATATGGCGTATCAACATACTCACAATCAACAGTCTATTTCTACCTCGCTAAGAGACTTAAAACATAACAGAAGTTTTTATAACAAATGGCTTTATAAACGGGCTACTGCAGCTGAAAACATTATTGAAAAACCTGCTTCATTCACTAATTATGCTTTGGGCAAGCTACCATTTATCATTTTCTTTTTCATTCCAATTTTCACATTAATCCTCTGGCTCACTTTTGGCAGAACAAGCTACACCTATATGGAACATTTGGTGTTCGCCTTCCATTCACAAACCATGCTATTTTTCATCATGAGTTTTAGCACAATTCTCAATATGATTTTTGACTCAGACATTATAACTGGTTTATTTATTTTAAGTTACGGAGTTTATCTTTTTCAAGCTTTAAGATATTTTTACAAGCAATCAATATTAAAAACCTTTATCAAATTTGTGTTTTTAAATGTTATATTTGTTATATTAGCCATCACAACGACAGGTCTTGCGGTATTAGCATCCTTTGCAGTATATTAATATGATTCAACAGGTTACAAGAGGCATCAAAATTTCAGTAAAGACTAGTTTTCAAGGCACTTTCTTGAAAAACTATCAGATGCATTTTGCCTTTAGTTATGAAATTACTATCGAAAATCAAAGCAACGATTCTGTTCAATTAAATTCCCGTTTTTGGAAGATTAAAGATTCTTTAAATAGAACTTCTACTGTTTCCGGTGAAGGTGTTATTGGCAAAAAACCGGTTTTAAAACCCGGGGAATCTCACACTTATTCTAGTGGTTGCAGCTTAAGTTCACCTTTTGGAGCTATGAGCGGTCATTACAATATGATTAATTTCACCAGCACCCGAAAGTTTAAAGTAAGTATTCCTTCATTTAAATTAAGCGCCCCTTTTGCGTTGAATTAAAGTTCGGCTTCATTAATTTCTTTATTCAATAAATCTTCATATTTCATTTTCAAGCTTACACTGTTTTGTTGAATTTGGGTAATACTTGTCGTTTTTAATAGTCCACGATTAATGATAAATCCATTATTTTCATCATCTTTTCCGGCACTATGATGAAACCACCATATTTCTTCCGCAGTCAATTCTGAAATATTTTTTTTAGCTATAAAATTTTCAAACCACTGATGACGTTCTTTTTTCATTTCTGAAGTATAGGTCATCGACGCCGACCATATTTGCGGTTTAATTTCCAAAGGAAGTAATTCTACTTCATCACCATCCCAAATCAATTGCATTAATTTCAATTCTTCTTGCCATTCTACATAAATAATGGTAAAAGGTTCAATCCCTTCAAAATGATAATTCTTAACAGCATTTTTAAAATTTTCAGCCGTAAGTAAATCTTTTAAAACCACTCCCCTACTTTTTCGGTATTGTTCTTTTCTTTGATGGGATTTTCTGGCACCATTCATTAAACAAATCAACTTTTTCTGATTGCTGGCTGCAATCCAAGTTCCGCCTGCTACTTTGTCTTTCGGGTAAAGTAATTCAACTCCATTTTCCCTATATACTTTAGGAGAAATCGTAGGACGGTTACTTGCCTCGTCACGATTGGAAGTAAAAATAAATTCGGTAGGATTGTTTCTGTTTGGAATAAATGTCACGGTACACATATTTCAAATTTAGCACAACTATTTTCAACTTAATAAAACTTAACAGAAATTAATAAAACCTTACATGTCTATAAGATTCAAGTTGATAGAATTTACCTATATTTAAAAAATTAAATTTTAACAATTAAAAAAACGAAATAAACTATGGGGAAAGGATTTTTTCACGTTCCGCCGGCAAAAAACGAACCAGTAAAGAGTTATGCGCCAGGAACCCCGGAAAGAGAAGAAGTATTACTCACTTACAAAGACTTATACAATAAACAAGTAGATATTCCACTTTATATTGGTGCCGAAGAAATTAGAACTAAAAAGACGGCTACCATGCATCCGCCACATGACCACCAGCATAATTTAGGGGTGTATCATTTGGCTGAAAAAAAACATATTGAAAAAGCCATTAGTGAAGCTTTGGAAGCTCGAAAAAAATGGGCAAAATTAGAATGGGAACAGCGTGCTGCGGTGTTCTTAAAAGCAGCCGATTTAATCTCAGGGCCTTACCGTTACAAACTTAACGCTGCAACGATGATAGGTCAGTCTAAAAATATTTTTCAAGCTGAAATAGATTCTGCTTGTGAAATTGCAGACTTTTTACGCTTCAACGTAGAATATATGTCTGAAATTTATGATTTTCAGCCTAATTCAGATAAATCAGCTTGGAACCGCATTGAACACCGACCTTTGGAAGGTTTTGTTTATGCGATTACGCCATTTAACTTTACCGCGATTGCAGGAAACTTACCTTCTGCGCCTGCTTTAATGGGAAATGTAGCTGTATGGAAACCAAGTGACAGCCAAATGTTTTCTGCTCAAATTTTAATGCAGGTATTTAAAGAAGCAGGTTTACCTGATGGTGTCATTAACATGGTAATGGGAGACCCTGAAATGATTACCGATACCGTATTGGCAAGTCCTGATTTTACAGGAATCCACTTTACAGGAAGTACCGATGTCTTTAAAAACATCTGGAAAAAAATTGGAAACAACATCCATAACTATAAGAGTTATCCAAGAATTGTAGGGGAAACCGGCGGAAAAGATTTTATTATCGCTCACCCTTCTGCAAACACCAAAGAAGTTTCTACAGCCATTTCAAGAGGTTCTTTTGAGTATCAAGGTCAAAAATGTAGTGCCGCTTCTAGAGTTTATCTTCCTAAAAGCCTTTGGCCAAAAATCAAGGAAGAGTTAGAAGAAGATATTTCTTCTTTTAAAATGGGTTCTCCGGAAGACATGAGCAATTTTATCAACGCGGTAATTCACGAACGTTCTTTTGATAAGTTGGCAAAATATATTGAGCAAGCTAAAAAAGATAAAAAAGCTGAAGTAGTTATTGGTGGAGGATACGATAAATCTAAAGGATACTTTGTAGAACCAACCGTAATTGTAACTACAGACCCACACTACACTACTATGGAAACCGAACTTTTTGGACCCGTAGTAACTATTTATGTGTATGAGGATAATAAATTTGAAGAAACTTTAGAAGTTTTAGATAACACAAGTGATTATGCCTTAACCGGTGCTATCTTCTCTCAAGACAGATATGCAGCTGCATTAGCTACCGATAAATTACAAAATGCAGCTGGTAACTTCTATATTAACGATAAACCAACCGGAGCTGTTGTAGGAAGACAACCTTTTGGTGGTGCAAGAGGTAGTGGTACCAACGATAAAGCAGGTTCTAAACTAAACTTGATGCGTTGGGTTTCTCAACGTCTTATTAAGGAAACCTTTGTTCCTGCAACCGATTATAGATATCCGTTTATGGGCGAATAATTCTGAAAAGAAATTTAGTTCACAAAAAAACCCCGCAGTTGTTGCGAGGTTTTTTTTGTTATAGGTTTTAGTCAACTTTTATATTTCATCGGTAAATGAACTACTTTTTTAGTATCGAAGAAATCTTCTTCAAAATAATCTGATAGATTATAAATTTTTGCGGTTTGGTAGTTGGCCAATTCCTCAGTTAAATCACCGCCTTTTAAATAAAGGATTCCATTTTTAAGTTCGTGCTGATTTTTTTTAGCAATTTTCCCTTTCACCCACCGGACAAAAGTTTCCATCTGCGCTACCGCCCTACTCACAATAAAATCGTACTGACCGGTAATTTCTTCTTCTACGCGACAATTGAAAGTAGTTACATTTTCTAATTGCAAACCTTCTTTCACTTCATTAACCACTTTTATTTTCTTCCCAATACTATCTACCAAATGAAATTGAGTCTCGGGAAATAAAATCGCCAAAGGGATTCCGGGAAAACCACCTCCGGTACCTACATCTAAAATTTTAGAACCGGGCTGAAAGGCTTGAACTTTTGCAATTCCCAAGGAATGCAGAACGTGCCGCAAATAAATTTCATCAATATCTTTTCTGGAAACCACATTGATTTTCAGGTTCCAATCTGTGTATAAATCTTTCAGTTGCGAAAACTGTTCTTTTTGATGTTCTGTTAAATCAGGAAAGTATTGAAGTACTTCTTGCATAGGTTTTTCTTGTTTCAATTTTGGTTAAATCATTTCCAAAGAAAAGTTTACACCGTAATTTCATTGGCAAAACTAAAGTTTATCCTTCAATATTAATTCATTTAAACGCCACTTTATTTTTCAGATTCTTCTTGCGCGACAATTTTTTCGTGACTCCAATCGCCAAGAAAATCATCATGCCGAGCGTCTAGGTTTTTGAAAACTTCTGCTTTTCCGTACATAGTAATTACATCACCTACATCAATTTTATCATCACCATTGGGAGCACCTACATAACCACCTTTTTTCTTTTTAATTCCCAAAACGTTGATTCCTTCACTTTTTAAATCTAATTCTAACAAAGTTTTTCCGGCTAGCCAACTACTCTTTCTCACGCGGAGCTCTGAAATTTGATATTCCCCTGACAGGTGTAGAATGGCCGCATAATCTTTCACATCTATACTCGTATATTTTTTGAGCGCCCGGTCAATCATTTTTGAAAGCCACCTATCTACCATTTTACTTTTAATCGCAAACCATAATAAAGTAAGCCCAACCACTAAAATTAGGACACTATACAAAAGGGAATTTCTATTATCAGGTAGCACAAAAGTTAAGATTAATGAGGAAAGAGTCGTGATAATACCGGCATTTCCCACCAGCATTAAAATGTAGATAATTTTTCTTCTTACCGGGTGATTCAACAACTTTTCACTTTCACTTGAGGTAAATCCAGAACCGGTATAGGCAGAACGCGCCTGAAATTTGGCTACTTCGGTAGAAAGACCGGTGTGCATCAAAGCGATGGAGGCCACTTTAGTAACCAAAGCGGAAAGGGTGATAATTACAAATAAGGATATTGCTGCTAACATAGATTAAATTATAGCTTTGCTTGAGCACTAAAAATAAGATATTTTAGTTTACAAAAAAGGTTTATGGCTTCTAATAAGTTTTTCAACCGATTAATTTTTACCTTTGGAAATATTTAACTTATTAAACTAATGACGCAACCACATATAAAATTTTCGCGTGTCGATTCTGCAAAATTCTTCAGGACACTAAACAAACGAGTAAATACGTATTTTAAAGAAAATAAAATAAAAAGAACCGGAAACTGGAAACTTCACCTAAAAACCATTGTGATGTTTTCTTTGTTTTTGACTCCTTATTTCATCATCCTTACATTAGATATTTCGCAATGGTGGATGCTTTTGCTCACCATCGTCATGGGAATAGGAATGGCCGGTGTCGGAATGAACGTCATGCACGATGCTAATCACGGTTCGTATTCATCTAAAAAATGGGTGAATAAAATTATGGGCGGAAGTATGTACATTCTTGCCGGAAATGTCTATAACTGGCAAGTACAACATAATGTGCTTCATCACACTTACACCAACATTCACGGCCACGATGAAGATTTAGAAGCAGGAAGAGTAATTCGCTTCAGTAAGCACTCGAAATGGAGAAGATTTCATGAATTTCAGCATTACTATTCGGTGTTATTGTATGGATTACTTACATTTAACTGGGTTATCACAACCGATTTTAAACAAACCCGAAGGTATTTAAAAAGAAAACTGGCTTACGGTAAAATGCCAAGCCCTATTAAACAATGGAGTACATTAGCGATTACCAAAGCTCTCTACATCGCCATTTGGATTATCTTACCTATGGTAATTATGAGCATTGCTTGGTGGAAAATTCTACTTGGTTTTTTCATTATGCATTACACCGCAGGACTAATTCTAAGTATTGTCTTTCAATTAGCACATGTGGTTGAAAATACCCAAATGCCCTTACCAGATGAAAAAGGTTCCATGAAAAATACGTGGGCAATTCATCAATTATTTACAACGGTAAATTTTTCAACTAAAAATAAAATTGTGAATTGGTTCACCGGCGGATTAAACCATCAGGTAGAGCACCATATTTTTCCGAATATTAGTCATATTCACTATTCAAAAATTTCGAAAATTGTTAAACAAACCGCAAAGGAATGCAACCTTCCTTATTACGAATACAAAACCACCCGAGCTGCTATTATTGCCCACTTTAAACATTTAAAAGAAATGGGAATGAAACCAGCTACAGTAACTGTTTAAACTTAAAAACCCATCTAATTACCCATGCAACACCAAGAACTCTCTGAAAGAATTAATAAGCTTGAAACTTCAGCTACTTTAGCCATGGCCGCAAAAGCTCGAGAACTAAGAGCGCAAGGCAAAAAAATTATTGGTTTAAGTTTAGGGGAACCCGATTTTAACACACCCGATTTTATAAAAGAGGCAGCCATACAAGCCATTAATGATAATTATAATTCTTATACTCCTGTAGATGGTTATGTGGAATTAAAAGAGGCGATTATTGAAAAATTTAAACGCGATAATAACTTAGATTATAATCTTTCACAAATCGTAGTTTCAACCGGTGCTAAACAATCTCTGGCCAACGTTGCTATGGTGATGCTTAATCCGGGCGATGAAGTAATTTTACCTTGCCCATATTGGGTGAGTTACCGTGATATTGTAAAAATTGCGGAAGGTACTCCGGTTGAAGTAAAAACTTCGATTGAGAATGATTTTAAAATGACGCCGGAGCAATTGGAAGCTGCCATCACTCCAAAAACAAAAATGCTTTGGTTCAGTTCTCCTTGCAACCCAAGTGGTTCACTTTACAGTTCTGAAGAATTAAGAGCATTGGCAGATGTATTGCAAAAGCATCCACAAATTATTGTGGTAAGTGATGAAATTTATGAGCACATTAACTTCTCAGAAGGTGGTCACGCTTCGATGGCACAATTTGAAGATATGTACGACCGTACCGTTACCGTAAATGGCGTTTCTAAAGCATTTGCCATGACTGGATGGAGAATCGGTTACATTGGCGCTCCGGAATATATTGCCAGAGCTTGTAATAAAATTCAAGGACAAATTACCAGTGGTGCTAATTGTATCGCCCAACGAGCAACGATTACCGCTTTAAAAGCTCCCGTAAGTAATATTCGCTATATGATTGATAAGTTTAAAGAACGTAGAACTTTAATCTTAAACTTATTAAATGAAGTTGAAGGCTTTAAATGTAACGAACCGGAAGGAGCTTTTTATGTTTTCCCAAATGTTTCTGACTTATTCGGAAAGACTTTTAAAGGAAATAAAATTGAAAACGCTACCGACCTTTCCATGTATTTATTAGAAGAAGCCCAAGTAGCAACCGTTACCGGGGAAGCTTTCGGGAATCCTGATTGTATAAGAATCTCTTACGCAGCCAGCGAACAGGAAATTTCTCAAGCGATTGCACAAATTAAAGAAGCTTTATCTTAAATTATGGCGAAGTTTTTATTGTTAGGAAGCGGAGAATTAGGAAAAGAATTTACTATTGCAGCACAGCGAATTGCTCAAACCATTATTGCTGTAGATAGTTACGAAAACGCTCCAGCCATGCAAGTGGCCGATGGGTTTGAGGTTATTAATATGCTCGATGGCGATGCGCTTGATAAAATTGTAGCAAAACACCAACCGGATTTTATTGTTCCTGAAGTGGAATCAATTAGAACAGAACGTTTTTACGATTACGAAAAGCAAGGCATTAAAGTAGTTCCTTCTGCAAAAGCTGCGAATTATACGATGAACCGAAAAGCGATTCGGGATTTGGCAGCCAAAGAACTCAACCTCAAAACAGCAGGCTACCGCTACGCTACTTCATTGGAGACTTTGAATGAAGCAATTGAACAGATTGGTTTACCTTGTGTTATTAAACCTTTAATGTCTTCCAGCGGAAAAGGTCAAAGTTTAATTAAAACCGAAGACCAAATTGAAAAAGCTTGGAATTATGCTTTGGAAGGTTCTCGTGGTGATTTAGTAGAAGTAATTGTAGAGGAGTTTATCAAGTTCGATTACGAAATCACCTTGTTAACTGTAACACAAAACAATGGAAACACCTTGTTTTGCCCGCCAATAGGTCATCGTCAGGAAGATGGGGATTACCGAGAAAGCTGGCAACCGGCAACGATGAAAGATGCTCATTTACAAACCGCTCAAAAAATGTCGGCAGAAGTTACCGAAGCTTTAAGCGGCGCCGGAATTTGGGGAGTTGAATTTTTTGTTTCCGAAGAAAACGGCGTTTACTTTTCAGAATTGAGTCCGCGACCGCACGATACCGGAATGGCAACGTTAGCTAACACACAAAACTTTAATGAATTTGAATTGCATTTACGTGCTATTTTAAGTTTACCCATTTCAGAAATCACCTTAGAAAGAGCCGGAGCAAGTGCTGTAATTTTAGCGAAAGAACACTTAGACCACCCTGAAGTAAAAGGATTGGAAAAAATTGCTGCGGAAGAAAAATCTGAGTTTCGAGTGTTCGGCAAACCCACTTCAAGACCTAACCGAAGAATGGGCGTGGTCTTAGCTTATGATGAAAAAAACAAAAACCCAGAAGAAATCGCAAAACGTACCAAAGAATTGGCTAGCAAAGTTTGGGTGGAGTAAAGACTTCAGTATATAAAATTATTTTCAAGGAGAGTTAAAAAACTCTCCTTTTTTATTTTTTATTATCTATTCCTCCAGAAGAAAGGCGTTAAGATAATTAAAACTGTAAATAGCTCTAATCGACCAATAAGCATTAAGAAAGCGCACCACCATTTACCGGGAGAAGGCAAGACATCAAAATTATTCACGGGACTCAGCGCACCAAAAGCGGGACCGATATTTCCTAAAGATGAGGCCGCTCCACCAATAGAAGTCGGGAAGTCCAATCCTAAGGAGGCAAGCCCGATGGCACCAATAATAAATGCTAACATATAAAGAATAAAGAATCCTAAAATATTAAATACAATTTCCCCTTTAATACTTCTACCATTATAGCGAACTGGCAAAATAGCATTCGGGTGAAGTGTTCTTTTAAATTCAGTAATTCCGTTACGGATCATGATAATATGCCGTACCACTTTCACGCCACCGGAAGTAGAACCTGCTGAACCTCCCAAGAAAAACATTCCGAAGAAAAAGATGGTAAGGAAAGGTGTCCACAAACTAAAATCTGCCGAGACAAATCCTGTAGTTGTAATAACAGTTAATACTGAAAATAATGCGTGACGAAAAGCACTTTCTCCTTCTCCCCAAACCATAGGATGTGAAATAGAGGAAACCCCTACATCAGCTTTAAAATAAATTAGAAAAGCAGCTATTATGGTAAAACCAAATACAAAAATGCAATACCATTTAAATTCTTCATCTCTCAAAACCCGTTGTACTTTTCCTTTAAAGCTAAAGTAACTCAATACAAAATTGGTTCCTGCCAAGAACATAAATAGGATAATGATATATTGAATAATTGGCTTATGATTCCAATAGGCGATACTGGCATTTTTAGTAGAAAAACCACCGGTTGAAAGTGTACTTAAAGCGTGATTGGCAGCATCGAATAAACTCATTCCAGCAACTTTCAGCAAAACAGTTTCAGCGATGGTATAACCTACATAAATAAACCAAAGTCGTTTTGCGGTATCAGTAATACGAGGTTTTAATTTATCGGCACTCGGTCCGGGAGCTTCCGCAGAAAAAAGCTGCATACCGCCAATTCCCAACAAAGGTAAGATAGCTACGGCAAGTACGATAATTCCCATCCCTCCAATCCAATGGGTTAAACTACGCCAAAATAAAATTCCTTCCGGAATAACTTCAATATCGTTTAAAATGGTCGCGCCAGTCGTGGTATAACCGGACATAGTTTCAAAAAAAGCATTGGTAACCGTAGGAATGGCTTCAGAAAAAAGATAAGGCAACATTCCGCTGAGCGCCATAAATATCCAACCAAAAGTTACGATAATGTATCCTTCACGTTTTTTCATTTCTTTACGATGACTCCGAGTAAAAAACATAAGAGCCATTCCCGATAGCATGGTGGTTATAGCAGCTCCCAATATCTGTACGGTCACTCCATCTTCATAATACCAACTTACTAAACAAGCAAAAATCATGAAACCGCCATTGCAAACCAATAGCAATCCCATAATGTGAAGAATAATTTTATAGTTGAGTTTTGGCATTACAAGAAAAGTTTTTCTACTTTCTTAATCGACCTTGGCAAGCAACAAACCACTACCCGGTCTCCTTCCTCTATTCTAAAATCACCTAAAGCAATGAGTCCTTTTCCATCTCTTACTACTCCGCCAATAATGGAAGAACGCGGTAAATCTATATCTACAATTTTTTTGTTACAGACTTTAGAAGAATAATTTACCATAAACTCCAACAATTCAGCATTCATATTGTTGAGTTTGGTCATGGCAACCACTTCCCCTTTTCTTACGTACCTAAAAATATTATTTGCTGCTAGTAGTTTTTTATTGATTAAAGTATTGATTCCTATAGAATGGCTTAACTGAAAATAATCCATATTTTCTACCAAAGCTATCGTTTTTCTAACGGTTTTAGATTTAGCTACTAAGGAAGACATAATATTGGTTTCAGAATTTCCGGTGAGCGCAATAAAAGCGTCCATATCGTGAATATTCTCTTCTTCCAACAATTCTACATTGCGCCCGTCTCCATTAATAACTAAAACCTTTGGAAGTTCATCAGCAAGTTCAAAGGCTTTTTCCTTATCGTGTTCAATAAGTTTTACATTAAATTTTTTATCACTTAAATCTTTGGCAGTTCTCTTTCCTATTTTGCTTCCACCAAGAATCATCACGTTTTTAATATCCTGTTTTACTTTTCCTGTAAGTTTAAACAGCTCTTCAACTCCATCAGGTGTCGTAATAAAATACACTTGGTCTCCTTCCCGAAACTGTGTATCTCCACGTGGAATTAAAGTATATTGCGTACTAAAACGCTGAATAGCAATCGGTACAAAATGAAGTGCAGGAAAAATTTCAGCAGCTTCTTTTACACTTTTTCTTACAAAGGAAGCATTACGTGAAAGCTTAAAACCCACCATGGTTAAGGCTCCATCTTCAAACTGAAAGGTATCGTTAAACGCAGATTGGTCTAGCAACAATTCAATCTCTTTTGCGGCCAAGGCTTCCGGAGAAATTAATTCATCTATCCCGAAGCGTTTAAAACCTATTTCATCTTTATTTTCTAAAAATTCTGTATTAGAAATTCGGGCTACGGTACGCTTGGCGCCCAATTGCTTGGCCAATACGCAAACCGTAATGTTGGTAGTTTCGCTTGAAGTTACGCTAATTACCAAATCTACCCCGTTCACTTGCGAGTCGTTCAAAACTTTTATAGAAGTAGCATCACCTTTAATGGTTCTGATATCTAAATGCGTATCTGCATATTCCAGATTATACTTATCGGTATCTATTAAGGTAATATCCTGAGATTCAAAAGATAGCAATTTTGCTAAATGAAAGCCTACTTCTCCTGCTCCCGCAATAATAATTTTCATATAAAGATGAAATTTTTCACAAAGTAACAAAGATAGTTTATTTTACAGATATCCTTTAACGCCTTATCTGGCAATTTTTTAAACCTTGAAGCCATTTGTGGGACATAAATCTTATCTTTGCCAAAATTTTTGCTATGTCTAAAAAGGTAACTCCCTACAAAGATTCTAAGCTTACCAAGAAAAAGCAGGTAGAACAAATGTTTGATACCATTTCTGAAAATTACGACGGACTTAACCGTGTGATTTCTTTTGGTATTGATACTTCTTGGAGAAAAAAAGTGATACAGTTGGTTACTGAAACCCAACCCAAAAACGCTTTGGACATAGCCACAGGAACCGGAGATTTAGCCATCAGCATGGCGCAAGAAGGAATCCAAAAAGTGGTGGGGTTAGACCTTTCTGAAGGAATGCTAAGCGTAGGCCGAAAGAAAATAGCCAATTCTTCTTTAGCCCATAAATTGGAATTGATACAAGGAGATTCTGAAGCACTTCCTTTTGAAGAAAATAGTTTTGATGCGATTACCGTTGCTTTTGGAGTGAGAAATTTTGAAACCCTAGAAAATGGTTTGAAGGAAATTTATCGCGTACTTAAACCGGGCGGAATTTTTGTGGTTTTGGAAACTTCAGTTCCTACGAAATTTCCTTTTAAGCAAGGGTATAACATTCATTGTAAATATATTTTACCTACTATTGGAAAAATTTTCTCTAAAGATAAAGTTGCCTACAAATATTTAAGTGATAGTGCGGCAGTTTTTCCTTATGGTGAAAAGTTCAACAATATTTTAAAGAAAATTGGGTTTATAAATGTAAAAGATAAGCCCCAAACTTTTGGTGTTGCAACCATTTATACGGCTTCAAAGTAATTGTATGAAGAGATTAATAGTTGTTTTAACCTTAGTTATACTAGGTTTTCAAAGCACAAATGCCCAACTTTTTACGAAAGAAAAGATTAGGAACCTCGAGAATTTTGACCAAAAGAGATGGTCTTGGGGGTATTTTTTAGGCTTTAATAATTACGACTTTAAGTTTAATTATAAAGAACATCCTACGGAAGATTTAATCGTAAAAAAGAACATTGGTTTTAATGTTGGCCTTATTGGAAACCTTCGCATAAATGATTATATGGATTTGCGCTTGGAGCCCGGTGTTCTATTCGTGAATCGAGAAATTACCTTTCCTGAAATACCGGAAGATAATTTAAGGGAAGTAAAATCTACTTATGTTCACATTCCACTCTTAATGAAGTTTTCTACCAAAAGGTTGAACAATTTTAAACCCTTTGTCGTGGGTGGAGTTTCTACTTCTATTAACTTATCGAGTAATGAGAACAATCCGGACGATAACAGTGCGGGAGAGTTTAGAATGAACAGCAACACCTACTATTACGAAATTGGTTTTGGAGTAGATTTATATATGTTCTTTTTTAAATTCACCCCTTCTATTCGTGGAGTTTTCGCGATTAATGACGAGTTAAAAAGAGATGTTGACCCTAACAGTCCTTACACCGGAAATATTGACCAGATGTCTTCCCGAGGAATTTTTATCAACTTTACTTTTCAGTAAAATTACCGACGCTTAAATTCACTTAAAAAGATAGCGGTTGCGGTAGCCACATTTAAACTTTCCGTATTTTTCGCATTGCCAAATTGAGGAATACTGAGTTTATGGGTTATTATTTTTCTGACATTTTCTGTGATTCCGTTGGCTTCATTTCCTAAGACCAAAATTCCTTCGGAAGGCAATGAGGATTCATATACACTTTCACCATCCATAAAAGTTCCGAAAACAGGAAGCTTTAATAGAGGTAATTCTTCGACTAAATCGGCATAAATTACTTCTACCCTAGCAATACTCCCCATCGTAGCTTGTATCACTTTGGGATTGTAACAATCTACCGTATCTTGAGAGCAAAGCAATTGTTTCACTCCAAACCAATCACAAAGCCTAATGATAGTCCCTAAATTCCCAGGGTCTCTCACACCATCCAACGCCACTATAAAATTTTCATTTACTTCAATGTGCTTCTGCGGAATTTTAAACAACGCCAAGGCTGTTTGTGAAGTACTTAGCTTGGTAATTTTCTTTAGTTCATTTTCTTCCACCAACTGCATTTTATCTTTTTCAGTAAAAAATATATCAGCTTGAGAAAATAAACGCTCCAGTTCGAAGTTAGAATTTAAGAGCTCTTTGATCACTTTTATACCTTCAGCAATAAACAATCCGTTTTTTTGTCGATATTTTTTTTGAGATAGGCTGTTTATTAACTTTATTTGGCTTTTGCTAAGCATAAAATGATGTATTTTTGAAATTTAATTTTTTTTGTTTGAGATCCTTCCCCGCAAAAATATCATTAATTCTATTGGTATGGCTCATTATTTCATGTAATGCAACAAAAAAGGTTAAAGAAGACGAGCACTTATTGGTCGAAAATAACATTTTTGAAAATGAAGAGCGTATCAAAAAGAGAACTGTTTACGATCAGCTCTATCAGGAACCCAATGTAAAATTACCCTTGTTAGGAATTCCGTTGAAGCTCCATATTTACAATATGGCAAATCCTAATCCCGATACTACTTTTTACCAATGGCTTCATAAAAAACCTAAACGGGAAAAACGACTGATTAAATTTCTCTCTAAAAAACAGGTAGAAAAACTAGAACAATCTTATGTTGAATTTAATGAGTTTTTAGAAGAAACAGGAGAAGCACCAGTTATTGTTAGCAAACAAAAAACCGAACGTTCTTCCAGCAGGTTAAAAGCTTGGTACTGGAACCACGGTTGGTTTAATGCAGAAACCGATTTTAAAATTGAAAAAAGAGATAATAAACACGCTAAAGTAGATTATTTTGTAAAACCTCATCAACCGTATTTACTCGATTCAATTTCAGAAAGAATTGCTTCCCCACAGGCAGATTCGGTTTATCAAATACACAAAAAAGAAGCCTTGATTAAAAACGGCCAACAATTTGAAACAGAAAATTTTGATGCAGAAAGACAACGGATAGTTTCGTTATTCAGAAATAATGGCTTTTATCATTTTGAGCAGGAATACATCACCTTTGAAGCCGATACGATTAACACAAATCATAAAGCCAATATAGATTTGGTAATTGCCGATCGTAATATTCAAAAAGAAGACACCGCATACACGGTTCCTTATCGCGCGCATTACATTAGTGATGTGAATATTTTTACAGATTATACGTATTCTAATCAGGACAAACCGCTTACCGATTCTGCCAGCTATGAAGGCTATACACTTTACAGCTTCGACGATTTAAAATACAAACCAAAAGCGGTAGCCGATGCGGTATTCATAAAAAAAGGAGAAGTGTACAGTGACCGGGCAAGATCACTTACCTATAGAAGAATGAATGAATTGGGAATTTTTAAATATCCTGATATTCAATATATGCCAGACCCAAGGGATTCTACCGGGACTAAATTAATTACTAATATTTTTTTAACTCCAAAACCAAAATTTGGAGTTGATTTTAATTTTGATGTTTCCCGAAGTAATATTCAGGATTTCGGAATTGGTTTTGGAGGTTCTTTATTGATTAGAAATGTATTCGGTGGAGCTGAAACTCTGGAAATTGGAGGCCGTGGAAGTGTAGGTTCTTCTAAAGACGCTGCCGATAGTGAAGACCGTTTCTTTAATATTTCTGAAATTGGTGCTGATGTAAGCCTCTCTTTCCCAAAAATTGCTTTCCCATTAAATACCGACAGGATTATCCCAAAATCCATGTCGCCTTTTACCACATTTAGTGTTGGCGTAAGTTCACAGGAAAACATCGGATTGGATAAACAAAATGTTACTGGAAAATTAAATTATCGTTGGTACCCTAATAATGAATTAACACATAAATTAGACCTATTGGACCTCCAATATGTAAGAAACTTAAACACGGGAAATTATTTTAACGTATATCGAAATTCATATAACCGATTAAATGATATTGCACAAACTAATTCAGATCAGGTAGATGCTTCTTATTTTGAAGAAGATAATGATATCTCTGATGATGACGCACCAGATTTAACAGTTCCTGAAGGTACCCGTGGTTTTATTAATGATTTTAATAATAACACATATAATTTCACCCGTCAGGAAAATCAAATTACCAGAAACATTATTGAACGTCGCGACAGGTTGACCCAAGACAATTTAATTCTTGCTTCCAATTTCAACTACATCAAAAATACGAGGGAAAATATTTATGATGAAGAATTCACACAATTTAGATTCAAGTTGGAAGCTGCAGGAAATACGCTTTCATTAGTTTCTCCATTATTAAATTTTGACAAAAATGACAATAACAACTACGAATTATTTGGAGTTGAATTTTCACAATACGGAAAATTTGAAACCGACTTTATTAAACATTGGGATTTTGGACAGAAAAATATTTTGGCCATTCGAGCTTTAGGAGGAATTGCCATTCCGTATGGAAATTCCAACAGTATTCCCTTTGCGAGAAGTTTCTTTGCCGGCGGCGCCAATGACAACCGTGGATGGCAGGCTTACGATTTAGGACCGGGAAGTTCCGGTAGCTTGAATGAGTTTAACGAAGCCAACATGAAAGTGACCCTAAATGCAGAATACCGCTTCAATTTGTTTGGTTCGTTAAATAGTGCCGTTTTTATAGATGTGGGTAATATTTGGAATGTATTGGACAATGTAGAAGATGGACGTTCTAAGTTTTCATCCTTTAAAGATTTTAAAGAACTGGCAGTAAGCTCAGGATTAGGTTTACGTTATGACCTTAGCTTTTTTGTGATTCGTTTTGATGTAGGTTTTAAAACATACAATCCGGCTTATAACAAACAAGAATGGTTTACGCAGTATAATTTTGCGAATGCAGTTTATAATGTTGGAATTAATTATCCTTTCTAACCCATTTTATTTTATTAATTTTGTAAATCGTTTAATTAAAAAAACTAATCCATGAGTCATAATATCAAGCCTGGTGTTGCTACCGGAAAAGAAGTTCAAGAAATTTTCAAACATGCCAAAGAGAATGGTTACGCACTTCCAGCAGTAAACGTAGTAGGTTCTAACACTATCAATGCGGTAATGGAAACTGCTGCCGAATTAAACTCACCTGTTATCCTTCAATTTTCTAACGGAGGTTCAATTTTTAACGCTGGTAAAGGTCTTTCTAACGAAAACCAGCAAGCAGCCATTTTAGGAGGAGTTGCCGGAGCAAAACACGTGCACGATTTAGCTGAAGCTTACGGGGCAACGGTAATTTTACATACTGACCACTGCGCTAAAAAACTATTACCTTGGATTGACGGTTTATTAGATGCCGGAGAAAAATATTATGAAGAACACGGCAAACCATTATACAGCTCTCATATGATTGATTTAAGTGAAGAATCGCTTGAAGAAAACATCGAAATCTGTAAAAAATACCTAGAGCGCATGAGCAAAATGGGAATGACGCTCGAAATTGAATTGGGAATCACCGGAGGTGAAGAAGATGGTGTAGATAATACAGATGTAGATTCCTCTAAACTTTATACTCAACCCGAAGAAGTAGCTTATGCTTATGAAGAATTAAGTAAAGTAAGCGATCAATTTACTATCGCTGCTGCTTTTGGTAACGTTCATGGAGTTTACAAACCAGGAAACGTAAAACTAACTCCAAAAATTCTTAAAAATTCTCAGGAATACATCACAGAAAAGTATAATGTAGAAAAAAATCATATCGATTTTGTTTTCCACGGAGGAAGTGGCTCTACTGTTGAAGAAATTAGAGAAGCAATTGGTTACGGAGTTATTAAAATGAATATCGATACCGATTTACAATATGCTTTTGCTGAAGGAGTTCGTGACTATATGAAAAAACACGAAGACTATCTTGCTACACAAATTGGAAATCCTGAAGGAGAAGATGTTCCTAACAAAAAGTATTACGACCCAAGAAAATGGTTAAGAGAAGGAGAAACTACGTTTAAAAACAGATTGAAATTAGCTTTTGAACATTTAAATAACGTAAACTCTCTTTAAAACCAGAATCCCCACCCTATAACTCAAACAATATGGCTTGGTTTAGAAGAACAAAAAAAGGAATCCAAACGGCAACCGAAGACAAGAAAGACGTCCCTAAAGGATTGTGGTACAAATCGCCTACGGGAAAAATTGTCGATGCTGAACAATTAGAAAAGAATTTCTATGTAAGTCCAGAAGACGGTTATCACGTCCGTATAGGAAGTAAAGAGTATTTTGAAATTCTTTTTGATGATAAGGAATATAAAGAATTAGATAAAAACTTAACGGCAAAAGATCCTTTAAAATTTGAGGATACCAAAAAGTACCCCGATCGTTTAAAGGACGCTCAAGAAAAAACCGGTTTAAAAGATGCCATCAGAACAGCTGTGGGAAAATCTAAAGGAAAAGATTTAGCCGTAGTTTGTATGGATTTTAGGTTTGTGGGTGGCTCGATGGGTTCCGTGGTTGGAGAAAAAATTGCACGGGCTGCCGATTATTGCATTAAAAACAAAACCCCATTAATGATTATTTCAAAATCAGGAGGAGCAAGAATGCAAGAAGCTGTTTACTCGTTAATGCAGATGGCAAAAACCTCGGTAAAATTAGCACAGTTAGCAGAAGCACAAATTCCTTATATTTCGTTATGCACAGACCCTACTACCGGAGGAACCACTGCTTCGTTCGCTATGTTAGGTGACATTAATATTTCTGAGCCGGGCGCCCTAATTGGTTTTGCAGGACCACGTGTCGTAAGAGATACAACGGGAAAAGATTTACCAGAAGGCTTTCAACGTTCTGAGTTTTTATTAGAACACGGATTTTTAGATTTTATCACCCAACGTAAAGAACTAAAAAACAAAATTAACCTGTATTTAGACTTAATTCTAAATCAACCGGTTAGAGCTTAAAAAAGAATTTTTATTAATCTAATTGATTATTTAATAATAAATGTATCTTTGCCGCTCGATAGAAAAACTATCGGTACATAATAATCATTGAAATAATATTGGAATGTATCTAACAAAAGAAGAAAAAGAACAATTGTTTGAAAAGCACGGTAAAGGTAAAAACGATACCGGCTCAACAGAAGGTCAAATTGCGTTATTCACTAAAAGAATTGCTCATATTTCAGACCACTTAAAAAGTAACCAAAAAGACTTTAACTCAGAGCGTTCTCTAGTATCGCTGGTAGGTAAAAGAAGAAGCTTACTAGATTACTTAAAGAAAAAAGATATTATGAGATATCGTGAAATCGTTAAGGAATTAGGTTTAAGAAAATAAACATTGAAGGGGGCTTTTTTACGCCCCTTTTTTTATAGTATAAATTGTCGCCCAGACAATAATTGGGCAGTTTTTCATTGGTCAACTCACTACACAACAACACAACCCTGACCGTCCGGTAAGACGGAGACCTTTGTTTAATAAGACATTAAAAATTATGATTCCACAAACATTTAAAGAGGTTATCGATTTAGGAGATGGAAGAGAAATCTCCCTCGAAACCGGAAAATTAGCAAAACAGGCTCACGGTTCTGTTGTAGTAAGAATGGGCAACGCCATGCTACTTTGTACAGTAGTTTCTTCTTACAAACCAACTACCATGGATTTTTTCCCGTTAACAGTAGATTACAGAGAAAAATTTGCTGCAGCAGGAAGATTTCCAGGAGGTTTCTTTAAAAGAGAAGCCAGACCAAGTAACGAAGAGATTTTAACCATGCGTCTAGTTGACCGTGTGTTAAGACCGCTTTTCCCTAAAGATTATAAGTTTGAGACACAGGTGATGATTCAGCTGATGTCTCACGATGATGAAGTAATGCCCGACGCATTAGCAGGATTGGCCGCTTCAGCAGCTATTCAACTATCAGATATTCCTTTTGAATATCCTATTTCTGAAGCAAGAGTAGCTAGAGTAAATGGTGAATTCATCATTAACCCAAGCCTTTCTCAAGTAGAAGATGCCGATATCGATTTAATGGTAGGTGCTTCTGAAGACAGCGTTGCGATGGTTGAAGGTGAAATGGATGAAGTTTCTGAAGAAGAAATGGCAGAAGCTATCAAATTTGCTCACGAAGCTATCAAAAAGCAATGTGTTGCTCAACGCAAGTTGGCTGAACAAATTGGCTTAAAAGAAAAGAGAGATTACGAAGTTGCAGAAAACGATGAAGCTTTAGAAAAAGAAGTTTTTGATGCTGCTTATCAAGAAGCTTATGACATCGCCAAAAAAGGACTAGGCAAAAAAGAACGTAGCGAGGCTTTTTCTGAATTAAAAGAGAAAGTATTAGCTAAGTATTCTGAAGAAGAACTAGAAGAAAAAGAAGGACTTATTTCTAAATACTTCGCCAGTGCACATAAAGAAGCTGTTAGAGACCTAACCTTAAAAGAAGGCATTAGATTAGATGGTAGAAAAACAGACGAGGTGAGACCTATTTGGTGTGAAGTAGATTACTTACCATCTGCTCACGGTTCTTCTGTTTTCACCAGAGGGGAAACACAGGCATTGGCTACTACCACTCTAGGTACATCAAGAGAAGCAAATGTAATTGACCTTCCCACACAACAAGGCGAAGAAAAATTCTATTTACACTATAACTTCCCCCCTTTCTCTACCGGAGAAGCTTACCCAATTAGAGGAACTTCTAGAAGAGAGATTGGACATGGAAATTTAGCTCAGCGAGCATTAAAGAAAATGATTCCTTCAGATTGTCCTTATACTGTACGTGTCGTTTCAGAAGTATTAGAATCCAACGGTTCTTCTTCTATGGCGACTGTTTGTGCAGGTACTATGGCGTTGATGGATGCCGGTATTCAACTTAAAAAACCGGTTTCAGGAATTGCCATGGGACTTATCTCTAAAGGAGATGACTACGCAGTTCTTTCTGATATTTTAGGAGATGAAGATGCCTTAGGAGATATGGACTTTAAAGTAACCGGAACAGAAAACGGTATCACTGCTTGCCAAATGGACATTAAAATTAAAGGACTTTCTTACGAAATCCTTACCAATGCCTTAAAGCAAGCAAGAGAAGGAAGATTACATATTCTTTCTAAATTAACCGATACGATTGCTGGTCCAAGTGAACAAGTAAAAGCTCACGCCCCTAAAATTATCACCAGAAGAATTCCTGGAGAATTTATTGGCGCTTTAATTGGTCCTGGTGGAAAAACAATTCAGGAACTTCAAAAAGTAACAGAAACAGAAATCGTTATTAACGAAGACCCGGAAACAGAAGAAGGAATTGTTGAAATTTTAGGAACCAATCAAGAAGGTATTGAAAAAGTTCTTGCTAAAATTAAAGCAATTACTTTTAAACCTGAAAAAGGAAGCGTTTATGAAGTAAAAGTAATCAAGATTTTAGATTTTGGTGCTGTGGTTGAATATATGGAGGCTCCAGGAAATGAAGTTTTATTACACATTTCCGAACTTGCTTGGGAACGCACCAATAATGTAACCGATGTGGTAAACATGGGCGATATTATTGATGTAAAATACTTTGGAGTTGACCCTAAAACTAGAAAAGAAAAAGTTTCTAGAAAGGCTCTTCTTCCTAGACCACCAAGAGAAAATAAAGGAAAGGACAACAATTAGTAATTGTTCGATTTTATAAATTGAAAAAGCTCTGAGAAATTCCTTGGAGCTTTTTTATTTTAAGATTTCTTTAACTGACATACTTACACCTTTCGACGCTTTGGCAGTTACTAAAAAATTAAATAATTATCATCATTTCAGATAATTCAAATTATTTTATTAAAAAAATGTCAAAGTATTAACTAATACACTTGTTAATTACTAATTTGTGGTCGCTTGTAAATTTCCCAATATAAACGGGACATCTGCATAGTGCTTGCACCTTTATAAGCAAATAAATAAAACCAACAAATATAAAAGATGAAAGTATTAGTAATTGGAGCAGGAAATATGGGGTTAACTTACGCAGAAGGAATGGTAAAATCTACCCTTCTTGGTGAGAAAAACCTAAAAATATATGATACTGATCCAGAAAAAATCTTATCTCTCAAAGAAGTTTCACATTTTGATGTTTACGATAAATTAGAAGATTGCTTACCCAAAGCAGACTTAGTTTTCATTGCAGTAAAACCTTATCATACAGATGAGCTTTTTACTGAAATGAAGCCGATGATTAACGACAGTCAAATATTTATATCGTTAATGGCCGGGGTTACCATTGAATCTATTCAAGATAGGTTAGGTGCTGCAAAAGTAGTAAGAACCATGCCTAACTTACCTGCACAAGTAGGAAAAGGAGTTACCTCTTATACTGAGTCTGATAAAGTTTCTCGGGTAGAATTATTAGCGATTAGAAATCTATTAGACACTACGGGGGAATCGATTCACGTAGACACACAACAATTTATAGATGCTTCCACCGGTATTTCTGGAAGTGGACCGGCCTACGTATTCTATTTTATGAATTCTATGCTGGAAGCCGCCAAGAAAATGGGCTTTTCAGATTACGATTCAAAAGTCTTGGTCAGCAACACTTTTGAAGGAGCCGTAGAACTTTTCAATAGAAACGATTTATCACCACAAACTTGGATGAACCGTGTAGCTTCTAAAGGAGGAACTACCAGAGCTGCATTAGACTCAATGGATGATAATAATGTGAAAGACCTTATTAAAGAAGCAGCTTACGCAGCATTTAACAGAGCTGTTGAATTAGGAGAAAAATAATTTATTCATTATAAACCAATTATGGACGAGGATACACAAAGAGTTGTAATTAAAGTTGGAACAAACGTAATGACCAACAAAGACAACCGAATTTTAGGACCTGTTTTAAAAGAACTTGTTAGACAAATAGCCGAATTATATGAAAGAGATATTATGACGGTATTGGTTTCTTCCGGTTCTTCCATCGCAGGGCAAGAAATACTTGGCGGATGTAAAATTCAAGACAAATCGATAAGAAGACAAGTCTTTTCAGCCGTAGGACAACCAAGAATGATGAGACATTACTACAGCATTTTTCACGACTACGGAATGCGTTGCGCACAAGTATTAGCTACTAAAAGAGACTTCGACCCAGGTAAGCACAGAGAAAACATGATTAATTGCTACGAAGGTTTATTGGCAGAAGGGATTATCCCAATTGCTAATGAAGATGATGCTGTTTCACTAACCATGTCTATGTTCTCTGATAATGATGAATTAGCAAGTTTAGTTGCCGAATTGATTAATGCCGATAAGCTAATTATCCTTACCGATATTGAAGGATTCTACACCGGTCACCCAGAAGATGAAAATTCTGAAAAACTGAATGAAGTAAAAGTTGATGAGAATGTTGAAAAATATGTTCAATCTTCAGATAAAGGTGAAGGTGAAGGCCGCGGCGGAATGGGCTCTAAATTAAAAATTGCCAAAGGAACAGCTAATAAAGACATACCAACCTACATCGCAAATGGTAAACGACACAATGTAATTGTAGATATTATAGACGGAAAAGATGTAGGTACAAAGTTTACCGCATAAGTAAATTTTAAACCTTAAAAACCAACACATGGAATTATTAGATTCAACTATAAAAGATAAAGTTTTGGACTCGATGATGAAGATTATCGATAGAGAACGTTCAAACATTATCGCTGAAAACAAAAAAGACCTTGAAGCATTTGATAGAGACGATCAAGCCCTTTACGACCGATTGGTGGTAAATGAAGCTAAAGTCGATGGAATGATTCAAGCAATAAAAGAAGTAAAAGAACAAGACGATCCGGTTGGACAAGAAATCTCAAACCGAACATTAGATAGCGGTCTTAACATTGTAAATAAAACCGCTCCTTTCGGGACAATTATGATTATTTATGAGTCCCGACCAGATGTTACGATTGAAGCAGCCGTTCTTGCTTTTAAAGCCAACAATAAAATTTACCTTAAAGGAGGTAAAGAAGCCAAAAACAGTAACATAATCCTTGAAAAATGTTGGCACGAAGCTTTAGAAGAAAATGGTCTTTCTAAAGATTGGATTAAATTAATGTTTACTGATAGAACAGAAACGAGGGAATTTTTACAAAATCCACCCGTTCAATTAGATTTAATTGTACCTCGTGGTGGAGAGCGTTTAATTCAGTTTGTAAAAGATAACGCAAAATGTGCTGTCCTCATTAGTGGTAGAGGTAACAATTATCTATATGTTGCAGAAGATGCTGATTGGGAAAAGGCGGTAAAAGTTATTATCAATGCGAAAACCGATAAAATTTCCGGATGTAATGCGCTAGATAAAGTATTAATTGACAAGAACATTCCTAATTACGAAGCTAAGCTTAAAGAGCTCCAAACAGTTCTTAAAGATGCTAATGTAAATATTTTGGTAGATGAAAAGGTTGGAACAATTTTAACCGATGAAGAAAAAATACCAAATGAAGATACTTGGTATGAAGAATTTTTAGCTCTTAAGATTGTTTTGGCTGAAGCCGATGGAATTGATGGAGTTATTGAAAAAATAAATCAATACTCAGGCGGTCACTCTGCTTCTATTATTACCGAAGATAAAGAAAAAGCTTCCAAGTTTATGGAGCAAATAGATAGTGCTGCGGTTTATCATAACGCTTCTACCCGATTTACTGACGGAGGCCAAATGGGAGTTGGAGCAGAACTTGCGATTAGTACAGACAAATTACACCACCGAGGTCCGCTAGGCCTTAAGCAGTTGGTTACTAATAAATATTACGTGTATGGTGATGGCCACATCAGAGTATAATTTAAAGTATTTGATTTCCTAAAAGCCTGTTTGAATGTTCAAAACAGGCTTTTTTTAAGTTTCTTTGTAATCCATCTCATTTTCTCCCGACAAGTAGTTGGTTTCAATTTCAACTAAAAAATTTTAGAGGTTTTGTAACAAAAAAATCAAAACCTACGTATAAATAAATGTAACCCATATTTTAATCTGGAGATCGTAAATGAGACAACTTAAAATCACGAAGCAGGTAACCAATAGAGAAACTGCTTCGCTAGACAAGTATTTACAAGAAATTGGCAAAGTAGATTTAATTACCGCAGAAGAAGAAGTAGAATTAGCACAACGCATTAAAGCCGGAGACGACAGAGCATTAGAAAAATTAACTAATGCCAATTTGCGTTTTGTGGTATCGGTAGCAAAACAGTATCAAAACCAAGGTTTAACCTTACCAGACCTTATCAATGAAGGGAATTTAGGTTTAATAAAAGCTGCAAAAAGATTTGACGAAACAAGAGGTTTTAAATTTATCTCTTATGCCGTTTGGTGGATTAGACAATCTATTTTACAAGCTTTAGCAGAACAATCGAGAATTGTTCGTTTACCGCTTAATAAAATTGGTTCTATCAATAAAATTAATAAAACTTTTGCTGCTTTAGAACAAGCTAATGAAAGACCCCCAAGTGCCGAAGAAATAGCTAAAGAATTAGATATGACGGTAAACGACGTCAAAGAATCTATGAAGAATTCTGGACGTCATTTATCAATGGATGCTCCGTTAGTAGAAGGAGAAGACTCTAACCTATATGATGTAGTTCGTTCAGGAGAGTCTCCAAACCCAGACAAAGATTTAATTCATGAATCTTTAAAAACCGAAATCGAGCGTTCTCTAGAAACCTTAACTCCAAGAGAGGCAGATGTAGTAAGACTTTACTTTGGTTTAGGAGACCAACACCCTATGACCTTGGAAGAAATTGGAGAAACTTTTGATTTAACAAGAGAAAGAGTACGACAAATTAAAGAAAAAGCCATTAGAAGATTAAAACATACTTCTAGAAGTCGAATTTTAAAAACATACTTAGGTTAAAATTTCGTAACTTTGTGATAACAAACAGTAATTCATAACTGTTCGTTTTTTGATTGATGAATGAAACCCCGGCTGATTACCGGGGTTTTTTGCTTTTAATACGCAAACCCAAAAAAGAATAGACTTGTAATCGTATTTTTTGTACTTTAACCGAAAAGTAACTTGCTAATGCGATTAACTGTATGTTACGTGAGTAATTGTAATTTAGAATTAACGCCCATTCAAATCCAATCACTACTATCCTTCACCCAATCAACAAATAACAAGCAAAATATTCATGGTTTGTTACTATATTCGGATGGAAATTTTTTTCAAATCATAGAAGGTAAATCAAAATATCTATACCCCCTGTGGAAAAAAATCAAAGAAGATAAGCGACATCATAGCATCATTAAAATTTTTGAAGAAGAAGTCTCCCAACCCTGTTTTGAAACTTTTGTTAGTGATTATATCTGCGACAATGAAGTTTTTCAATATAAAAATTTAAAGCATTTTTTTGATCAACTCAAATTTCTAGATGAAAAACTAAGAAATGCTGCTGAAGAAGTTCTCAAACAATTTCTAAAATATCATTAAAAATTTAATCCATTATTTCTTAGTATTTTTGTAACTCAATTAAATTAGAAAAATGGAAAAATTAATTGCCCCCTCTATTCTAGCAGCAGATTTTGCTAACCTTCAACGCGATATTGAAATGGTTAATGAAAGTGATGCTGATTGGTTTCATATAGACATCATGGACGGAGTTTTTGTTCCGAACATTTCTTTCGGAATGCCAGTTTTAGAAGCAATCAACCGTCATGCTGGTAAAGTAATTGATGTACATTTAATGATAGTAGATCCTGACCGGTACATTAAAACTTTTGCTGAATTAGGTGCCGATATTTTAACGGTTCACTACGAAGCTTGTACTCATCTACATAGAACACTTCAGGCCATTAAAGCTGAAGGAATGAGAGCCGGAGTTGCCATTAACCCGCATACCAATGTTACGTTGTTGGAAGATGTAATTAACGATATTGATTTGGTTTGTATAATGAGTGTAAACCCTGGTTTTGGTGGACAAAGCTTTATCGAAAACACTTACAAGAAAACCCGACAACTCAAAGAAATCATCTTAGACAACGACGCAAAAACCCAAATTGAAATAGATGGTGGCGTAACTGATAAAAATGCCAAACAATTAGTAGAAGCCGGAGCCGATGTTTTAGTTGCCGGTAGTTTTGTTTTCAAATCTGCTACCCCAAAAGAAACAGTTAAAGAATTAAAGGAAATTGCAAACTCGTAATTCAGAAAAAGATTTGTTAGACGTTGTAATTATTGGAGCTGGTCCCATTGGTATTGCCTGTGCGATTGAAGCCCAAAAAAGAAACCTGTCTTATGTGGTTATAGAAAAAGGCCCGTTGGTAAATTCTCTTTATAATTACCCAACAAATATGACGTTTTTCTCTTCATCAGAAAAATTAGAGATAGACCAGATTCCTTTTATTAGCAAAAATGCTAAACCTAGCAAGGCTGAAGCTTTAGAATATTACAGAAGAATTGCCACTTCAAAAAAATTAAATATTCATCTTTTCGAAAAAGTAAATTCAGTTGAAAAAAGTGGCACTATTCATCAAATAAAAACAAGTAAAGACAACTATTCAACTAAAAATGTAGTCATCGCTACTGGGTTTTACGACATTCCCAATTATATGAATGTAAAAGGAGAAGACTTGCCTAAAGTTTACCACTATTATAACGACCCGCATTACTTTTCTAATCAAGATGTGGTTGTGGTAGGTGCCAGTAATTCTTCAGTAGATGCTGCTCTGGAGGTGTATAGAAAAGGCGGTCGCGTAACAATGGTTGTTCGTGGTGAATCGATTGGCGAACGCATAAAATATTGGGTTAGACCCGATATTGTTAACCGAATTGAAGAAGGTAGTATCAAAGCTTATTTCAATTCTAACATTACAGAAATCCGAGAAAACGAAGTTGATATTAAGGATGAAGAAGGAAATAAAAAAACCTTAAAAAACGACTTTGTTTTGGCACTAACAGGTTACCGACCTAACTTTAAATTTTTAGAAGAAGTAGGAATTCAGCTACAAGATAAAGAAAAGAAAATTCCGCAGTATAATCCGCAAACTATGGAAACCAACTTAAAAGGGGTTTACTTAGCCGGAGTGATTTGTGGCGGATTGGAAACCCACAAGTGGTTTATAGAAAATTCCCGAATTCATGCAAAGATGATTATGGAAGATATTTCTTGCAGTTAAAAAATAAGTATGGAAAATAAATTGGCAGTTTTAATCGATGGAGATAACATTCCATCAGCTTACATTACAGAAATGTTACAAGAAATTGCCAAGTACGGCAATCCTACCATTAAAAGAATTTATGGTGATTGGACCAAACCCCATCTTAATAAATGGAAAAACGTTCTATTGGAAAATGCTGTAAATCCCATCCAACAATACGCTTATACACAAGGTAAAAATGCCACCGATTCTGCTATGATTATCGATGCTATGGATATTTTGTATTCCAACAAAGTAGATGGTTTTTGTTTGGTTTCCAGTGATAGCGATTTTACCAAACTCGCTACCCGACTTCGCGAGGCCGGTAAAAATGTAATAGGAATTGGCGAAAAGAAAACCCCAGAACCTTTTATTGTAGCTTGTGATAAGTTCATCTATATAGAAATATTAAAGAACCAAAATAAAGAAATTGAAAACCGAAACTCCTCCAAAGCAAAAGAAGATAAAAAAGATGATGTTGATAAAATCACACCGAAAGTCATCAAACTCATAGCTTCTACAATTTCTGATGTGGCAGATGAAGATGGTTGGGCATTTTTAGGAGATGTAGGAAGTTTACTACAGAAAAAGCAACCCAACTTCGACTCTAGAAATTACGGTTTTCAGAAGCTTACCCCAATGATTAATTCAATCAATAAATTTGAAGTGGAATCCCGTGAAAACCAACATAACAATAACAAATTCAAATTGATTTACGTTCGGAATAAAAATTAATAACCACTAAAATTATAATTCAACATTTCCCTGATTTTACTATAAAACTCAGGGAATTTTTGTTTAAACAAAATAGGGTTTTCAATAAAATATTCTACTAAAACCGCTAAAAACTCAAATCGGTTGGTAAAAGCGTATTCCCTAAAGTACTTGGTATCTTGCAAACGTTGCCGTATTTCATCATTCAATAACAAGTTGACCAGTTTTTTAGAAGTATCTGCAAAAATAGTCGCACTAATATCACTTTCCTTCATACTGTTAATCTGAAGCACGTGAATAAACTCGTGAATTGCCAGATTTATATTGTCCTTATCATCAGCAAAACCTTCCAAAAAATGCTTCCACGAAAACACCAAGGCTTTTAAACGTGGATTAAATTCACCCTTATGATGATTTTGATTAATCGTAGAATAATAAATATCAGGATATACAAAAATTTTCTGCACCGCCGGTAACAAAAATTCCCGCATTCCAAAAGTGAGCATCACGGCTGTTGCTGAAATATAAAGTTTTACTTCCTTGGTAATTTCAAAATCGTCCCGGGCTTCAAAAGATTTATCCTGCATAAAAGTAATTATCCGATGCTGAAAGAATTTCTTTTGTTTAGTATTTAACCGATTATAGAACGAAAAGCGATCCTTAATAAATCGTTCTTCTTCAACAGGTAATTTCTTCAACCTAAAATACAAATGAATGTAAATGGGCTTTTTGAAAAAATACATATAAATATGATCAAACAAGGAAATTGACTTCACCAAAATAATCCCCACCAAAGCGACGAGCAATAAAATAATAAAAATGGCTATGATAAATCCTTCCATAGAGAGCTTCCGAATATAACTGAAAATTTTAACCCCGTGTTAACAAGACTTAACTTTTATTAACCGTGGAAAGTTTTATATTAAAAACGATGAATTTAGAAGAACTTAGACAAACATTGCACCAAAATCCTGAAGTTTCAGGAGAAGAAAAACAGACCTCAATTTTTATAGCACAACAATTGAAAGAAATTGGTGTCACACAGGTACATAAAAACTTTTCAGAATATAGTTTACTAGCTGAAATAGATTTTAATTCTCCCGGAAAAACAATTCTTTTTCGAGCCGAATTAGATGCACTCCCCATTGAAGAAATTAATCAGTTTCCCTATAAATCGAAGAACAAAAACGTTTCCCATAAATGCGGTCACGACGGACATATGACAATGTTATTGGGATTAGCTGAAAAACTAATAGAAAATAAAAATGAATTTTCAGGAAAAGTTTTACTGCTTTTTCAATCTTCAGAGGAAACGGGAAAAGGAGCCAAGAACATTCTCAAAAGTAAAATTCTGGAAAAATTCAATATCGATTATGCTTTTTCTTTGCATAACGTCCCGGGTTATCCTTTAGGAAATATCATTACCAAACCCCAAACTTTCACACCTTCCGTAGAAAGTGTAGATATTGAGCTGCTGGGAAAGACCAGTCACGCCGGGATGCCTTGGAAAGGAACAAATCCTGCTTCCGCTATAAGTGACTTAATTAATTATTTAGCTTCTATTCACCAACCAGATGTTACCCAAGAAAATTATTTTTTAGCGACACCAATTTATATTCACATGGGAGAAAAAGCCTACGGAACTTCCGCCGGAAAAGCCACGTTAAGTTACACGCTTAGAACGGGCGAGCACGAAAAATTTCTTCAGCAGAAAAAAGAAATCATTCAGCAAATTGAAAAAGTTACCCAACGGGAAAACCTCAACTTCTCCCTGCAATGGAAAGAAGCTTTTGAAGCCAATAACAATCATCCCAAAGCTTTTCAGCTCATTAAGGAAGCTGCTGAAGCAAATCAATATTCATTTACAGAAAAAGAACATTTTTTTAATTGGGGCGAAGATTTTGGAGCGTTTACCCAGCAATATAAAGGAGCAATGTTCGGTTTAGGTTCAGGAGAAAACACGCCGGAATTACACAATCCTGATTACGATTTTCCCGATGAGCTCCTTCCCTATGGAATTAACATGTTTTACTCATTAAGCAAAAAAATTTTACAATGATTACCAATCACAGTTCGGTTATAGAATTAAATAGAGATGCATTAGCCAACAACTTAAAATTCATAAAAAATCTCATTGGAGAAAAAGTCACTTTATCAAGTGTGATTAAAGGAAATGCTTACGGTCACGGAATCGAACAAATGGTACCTGAATTACAATATTTAGGAGTGAATCATTTTTCTGTTTTTAGTTCTTTTGAGGCCAAAATAGCGCACGAATCTTTCACCAAAGAAGCTACCATTATGGTCATGGGCGATATTGCTGAAGAAGATATTTCTTGGGTGGTTGAAAATGAAATCCAGTTTTTTATCTATAACATTTCTGGATTACAGACTTTGTTGAGGGAAGCCAAAAAACAAACACAAAAAATTCATGTGCATATTGAATTAGAAACCGGCATGAACCGTCACGGTTTTGAGCAAACTCAACTTCCCGAACTCATAGGAATTATTGAAGAAAACAAAGAATTAATTGAAGTTGAAGGAATTTGTACGCATTTTGCCGGTGCAGAAAGTAGTGCCAATTTTAAACGAATTCAAGAACAACAACAAACCTTTTTAAAAGGAGTTGAATTCTTAAAAATTAAAGGAATTCAGGCCAAAAAACTACACACCTCTTGCAGCGCTGGGATTATTGCCTATCCGCAATTTAATTTAGATATGGTGCGAATCGGAATTATTCAATATGGCCTGTGGCCTAGTAAAGAAAGTCAGCTCACCTATGGCGTAAAACACGAATATGAAACTCAACTAGAAAGTATTTTAAGTTGGCGCTCCTCTATTATTGATATCAAAGAAGTAGAGGCAGGAGATTTTGTTGGCTATGGAACTTCATTTTTGGCTGAAACCAATATGAAAATCGCTAGTGTTCCTGTGGGTTATGGTTATGGTTTCAGTCGAAGTTTAAGTAATACCGGAAGGGTTCTGGTCAACGGAAAACGCTTGAGTGTTGTGGGAACCGTAAATATGAATATGTTCCTCATCGACGTGACTAACATCGATGTAAAAATAGGCGACACCGTCACTATTATTGGGCAAGATGGCGAACAATCGATAAACGTTTCTTACTTCGGGAATTTAAGTGAGCAACTTAATTACGAACTTCTTACCAGATTAGATAAAAGTATTCCGCGGGTTGTGGTGTAAAAACTTGTTTTTCAGCAGAAAAAAGGTTATTATACTCGCAGAACAAACACAACTATGCGGGATTTTATAATTATTGGAGCTGCTCAAGCCGGTCTTTCTATGGCTTATTATTTAAAGCAATTGGGCAAGGATTTTTTGGTAGTCGATAAAGAAGATGAAATTGGAGCAAGTTGGCTTAACCGTTGGGATTCGTTAACACTTTTCACCCCTACTGAATTTAATCACCTCGCCGGAATGGATTTTCCCGCGGAAAAAGGTCATTATCCCAATAAATATGAAGTTGCTGATTATTTTAAAAGCTACGTCAAAAAATTTGACATTCCCGTTCAACTGAACACTTTAGTCAAAAAAATTGAAAAGGTAAATGAAAAGTTCATCTTAACAACCGATAATTCTACCTTAGAAACCCAACAAGTAATTGTAGCTACCGGACCTTTCCACATTCCTTATACGCCGCCTTGTTCCAAACAGATTTCTCAAAATATTTTCCAAATTCACAGTAATTATTATAAAAAGCCAACCCAATTGCAAGAAGGAGCTGCTATGGTGGTAGGCGCTGGAGATAGCGGATTTCAAATTCTAGATGAAATTTCTAAAAATGGAAGAACCACTTATTTTTCTGGTGATACCGATGTAAAAACACTTCCGCAAGAAATATTAGGGAAAACACTTTGGTGGTGGTTCACCAAAACCGGCTTTTTAAGTTTCAGTAAAAAATCGTGGATTGGAAAGCGAATCAGTCATTCCAAACAACCAGTGATTGGGACTGATGTCAAAGAAATTCTAAATCGAAAAAATGTAATTCCCGTCGGAAGAACCAACGATGCCCACGAAGAAAAAATTGAAACCGAAAAACAGACTTTAACCGATGTAAAAAATATAGTTTGGGCCACCGGTTACCGCCCCAATTTCTCTTGGATTGAAGGCTTAGAACTCGACCACGAAGGCTATCCTAAAAATAACCGTGGCGTAAGCAGTATAAAAGGTTTATATTTTATTGGTTTACCATGGTTGCACACAAGAGGTTCTGCCACTTTAGGCGGAATTAAAAAAGATGCGGAGTATCTTGCCACACAAATTAAAAAACAGGAATTACAACCAGTCTAATTAAACAAATTGATAATTCCTGTGCCTCCTAATTTATTTCTTTAAGAAAAAATGGTCTAACGAATATTTTCCGCTTCCGGTTAACATCAATAACACATAACTAAACAAATACAAAAGTGGTAATTCTTGATGAGACATCCCGTCTGAAGCGTGAACAATAAATACCGCCACTATCATCGTAATCAATAACGGAATGGCTGCTAATCTTGTTCCTAATCCTAGAATTATGAGAATGGAACAAATAAATTCTGCAAATACCGCCAAAGCTAAACTTGCCGTATCGCCAATACCAATAGGGTCGGCAAAGGTGATTTTCTCTCCGCTAAAAAATTGCATTAATTTTCCATAGCCGTGGGGCAACATTAAAGCTGAAACCCCTACTCTAAAAAGAAGCAATCCCAAATCGGTTGCCGGTAAACTTAAGTTTGTTCTGTAAGCCATTTTATGAAGTTTTAGTTAATAATTCTTGAGCTTTTTCAATACTTTCATTTACTCTATCTTTCATTTCTTTTACCTCTTCTTTTTCTGCAGAAAGTATAGGCTCGCGTTTTTTATATTCTTCTTTAGAATAAGTTGTATCGAGAAGCGCATTAGGAAATTTATCTCCAAAATTTTTCATCCAAGTCATCATAAAATCATGAGCTTCTTTTAGGTTTTTATTCGCCTTCTCGAACTCTTTTCCCCTTTCGGTTGTATCAATTTCAGCTTCGGTTTTTTCAATTAAAGAAGAAAGCGTTCCCATTTTTGGCATCACATCATCATGAACTTCTAAAATTTCATCGATGCTTTCGTCGTAATGCTGCTTCTCTTTAGAAGCTTTTTGATTTTCCCCACAGCTAACCAAAAAAATTCCAGAGAAAATAAGTAAGAGTGTTTTTTTCATTTATAGTTGATTTATTTATAAAAATAAACAATTTTATTTCTAGAACAATCAAATACGTATTTTTGCGGAATGGTTCAACAGCGAGAGGTACTTATTATTGGTGGTGGTGCAGCAGGTTTTTTCACAGCTATTAATTTAGCTGAATTAAACCCAAAACTCAACATTAGGATTTTAGAACGCGGAAAAGAAGTCTTGACCAAAGTAAAAATTTCCGGTGGCGGACGCTGTAATGTCACACACGCTGAATTTATTCCGAAAGAATTAAGCAAAAATTATCCTCGTGGCGAAAAAGAATTATTAGGGCCTTTTCATCAATTTATGACCGGAGACACGATTGCTTGGTTTGATGAACGCGGCATTGAATTAAAAACGGAAGAAGACGGAAGAATGTTTCCCATCTCCGATTCTTCTGAAACCATTATCGATTGTTTTCTTGCTGAAACCGAACGTTTAGGCGTTAAAGTTAAGACAGGACATTCGGTTCAAAATATTCAGAAAGAAGAAAAAAATTGGTTGGTAAAAACTTCAAAAGGAGATTTCGCTGCTGAAGAAATTGTTATCGCTACCGGAAGTAACCCAAAAATCTGGAAGCTGCTCAAGCAACTCGGTCATCAAATCGTGCAACCAGTTCCTTCGTTATTTACATTTAATATTCAGGACCATCGCATTAAAGATTTGGCCGGAATTTCAACTTTTGCTCACATCAAAATTCTTGACGAAAAATTGGAAAGTGACGGACCTTTACTCATCACGCATTGGGGATTAAGCGGTCCCGGAATTTTAAAACTTTCAGCTTGGGGAGCGCGTATTTTAGAAGCTAGAAATTATCATTTTAAAATTCAGGTGAATTGGTTAGGTTATGAAACTTCAGAAGAAGTTATCGATCAATTAAAGAAATTAAAAATTGAATTTGCTAAACAACAATTAACTACGCACGCTCAATTTAATTTACCAAAACGCTTATGGTTAAGTTTACTCAACGCCACTAAAATTCCCGAAACTCAAAAATGGGCGGAGTTAAGTAAAAAGCAAATGCTTCAATTGGCACGAGAATTAACTGAGTGTCAACTCACCGTGAACGGAAAAAGTACGTTTAAAGAAGAATTTGTAACTGCCGGGGGAGTCGATTTAAAAGAAGTGAATTTTAAAACTTTTGAAAGTAAAATACAACCTAGGCTCTATTTGGCAGGAGAAGTGTTAAATATTGATGCGATTACAGGTGGTTTTAACTTTCAAAATGCTTGGACAGGAGGTTTTTTAGCAGCTCAAGCCATTGCAAAATCAATAGAAGATGAAGATTAATCCGTTTGTTGTTTCTTTATTAGCGGCTATTTTAGTGGCTTATCTTTTTCCGCAGCTGGGAGATTTTGTACCACTAAAATTGATTACCGATATTGGTATTGGACTTATTTTCTTTTTCTACGGATTAAAACTTTCAGTTTCAGAATTAAAATTGGGGATGAGCAATTACAAATTGCATTTACTCATTCAACTGACTACTTTTCTATTATTTCCGGCATTGGTTTTCATAGCTTATCCATTTTTAAAAGATACCTCGGCAGAAGATTATTGGCTGGCTTTTTTCTTTTTAGCGGCTTTGCCTTCTACGGTTTCATCTTCGGTGGTGATGGTTTCATTAGCTAAAGGAAATATTCCGGCAGCAATTTTCAACGCTAGTTTATCTGGAATTATTGGGGTGATTATCACTCCGTTTTGGTTGGGCTTTTTCTTAAATGCTTCGGAAGGTTTTAGTTTTACCGATGTATTTTTAAAATTGCTTTACCAGATAATTATTCCGTTAGTAGTAGGTTTTGCCTTGCATCGAATATTGGAAACTTTCGTAAACCGCTACAAAAGCAAATTGAGTTTATTTGACAAATCGATTATTGTATTTATTGTTTACGACAGTTTCAGCAAATCGTTTTCCGCTAATATTTTTAATGATTTAAATTTTCTAGACTTGGGACTGATTTTGCTTGGCGTACTAGCGCTTTTCTTTTCAATTTACGGAATTACGGGTTGGGTTTCAAATGCACTCAACTTCAATAGGGAAGACAAAATTACCGCACGTTTTTGTGGTTCCAATAAATCGCTGGTTCACGGTTCGGTAATGGCGAAGATTATTTTTGGGAATTCTGCCGGTGCGGGTTTGTTCTTATTGCCGATTATGCTTTTTCACATAAGTCAGCTCATCTTGATTTCTATTTTTGCTGAACGTTATGCGAAGGAATTAGAAGATTGAATGGATACAAATATCTCAAGAAATCTATAAGATCAAATCATTAACTCTATTATATATGCGTGCTTTTTATTAAATCAGGTGTTAGTTCTAAAATCTTTTCATTTTTTATTTCTATTACATTTAGAAAATACAGTAAATTATTGAAATTAACAGGTAAAGATAATTCAAAATTAGAAAGCTTAATTAAAAAAGAACGCCTATTAATTTTTAAAATTTGCTTTCCTATAGAATTATTATCATTTAAGATTTTTATTAAATCCTCGTCTAAATGTGCCATTTGAAATTGTAATCGAAACTTATTTCTTAAAAGTGCTTCCCAATTTCCACTCTTAAAATGCTTATAAGATAATTCATTGAAAAGATTTTTAAGTGCAATATCATTTGTTTCTAAACTTGCATAAATACCATTTAAAAGTCTCTCACTTTCTTTATGTTGATTCCAATCATTCTTACATTTATACCTCAAACTATGGTCTACTTCGTGCCATCCTTCAGATAGAATTGTTCTTAATTGGAGTTCAAATGTATTATCTACCAAATTGAATATTTGATTATTTGAAGCACTGTTCGCTTCTTGAAACATTTTCGTCTGATAATCACTAAATTGACATATTATATTTGTCCTTTTTGGCTTAAAAACAGTTAATTCCAGCTCATCTATTTCTTCATTAACAAACTTAAATTTGTTTTGTAATATTTCTTTTACTACATCAATATCATCCTTAAAATAAGTAACTACTCTGACACCAATAAAATCTTGAATTTTTTTACCATTTATTAGATATGGAATATTTTCGTCTTTTTTTCTTTTAATTTTTTCTGAGATTGATTTCTCATTTTTTGTCCTTATAAAAATTCTATATAAAAGACCTATTTTATTAAGTTCATCAACAATTTTTTGATAAATTTGTCTCTCAATTATTTGAAAACCTGCATTCATATCATTTTTTATGTTTTAAATAATGAATTGCTTCACGAGTGATAAAACCTACATCATCCTTAAAATGCAGAAAATCCTTAGATTTTAAAGAATCAATAACTTTATTGATTTCTTTATCATCAAAATCTTTAAGTGATTTTTTAATATATGAAAATTTACGTGCTCTAGGTTTAATGCCGTCTACTTGGAAAAATTGTTTCAAAACTATTTCTTCTGTCAATATTTTTTTTCTAACAAGCTTATTTGAATTACTATTATTATTTTCAAATAAGTTAAGTATAATCGAAACAAAATCATTATTTGAGTTACAAGCAAACAATGCAAAATCACTATAAACTTTATTAGATTTTTTACTTATCAATTTACAATCATAAAATGAGCAGTTTTGGAATGATGTATCATTAAATTTATTTATATCAAATTCACAGTTATGAAAGTTGACAGAGGAAAAAGCTGATGATTCAAAATTACAATCACCAGTAAAATTTAAATCAAAAATTTCTCTATCAAAAACAAAAAGATTTTGATAATGTCTGCTTGGCTGTTTAGAAAAAATATAATCTAGATCAAAATAAAACCCAATATCATAATTGAAGTTCTCTTCATTATATATTTTCCAAAGAGACTCTTTATTCTCTCTATTTTGAATTTTAAAAGAATCAATAGATTTTCTAGCAAAATCTTGAGGAATCACCTCTTCAAAACGCTCATAGTGTTCTTGATACTTTTCTAATATTAAATTTTCTCCTACTAGATGACCAAAAATAAAATCATTTACTATTCCGACATCTCCATTAGGCTTTCGATCAAGAAAAACATGATTAGATAACGTTTCAACCAAATCTTCCATTGAAGGTTTCTCTTCTGCTATATAAAGTTTTAAACTTCTTTGTAATAATTTCTGATTATAATCCTTTATGAAGTCCTTTATAGTACCCTTTGATTCAGCGGTAATATTATATTCAGACATAAATCTAACCAGCTTTCTAAAAATCCTAAGTTGGTCATCATTATTCAATTTCAAATTTTGCCTTTGCTGCTCCCTTTTCAACAAATAATCAATATACTTATCTATTAAAGCTCCATCATTAGTATCATTAATATACTCCCTTAGTACTTCAACATTTATATTTCTTAAATAAGAAAGAAGTACAGGATTAGCAATTTGTGCTATTGGAAAATTGCCTTTATCAATTACTTCTATTCTATCATCACTTAACCAATTTTCAATTTTTGGTTCTTTAATCTCAAAACGAGCAAGAGAAAATTCATTATTTGAATCATAGATAGAATCTAAAAATTCATCACTATTAAATATTGCCGTTTTTCTAGATGTAATAATAATTTTAGCATTTCCTTTTAATAATTCTACAATTGTAGTTAACATACTCTCAACCTCCTCTTTGTTGCTTTCTTTTGAAATCAACTCATCAAAACCATCAATTATCAGAGGAATTCTCCCTTTTGTAATTTGTTCAATTACAATATTTTGCTTAATCCCATTAGGAAATTGTTCGTCTATTTCATTTAATAGTATATGTTTAAACACCCTTGCTTCTCTATTTCTGGAAAGCTCAGTAAAAAAGGGTAACTGTTTACAATCAGAGGGTGAAAAAGTATTCAGAATTTCATTTGCTGTACATGTTTTTCCAAATCCTGCCGGTGCTTCAATTATTATAAATATAGCTCCTTTTATATTACTTAATAAACCATTTATTCTGTCTATCAATATAGTTTCGGTATTCGAATCATAAGTTCTATTTTCAATAATATTATGGGATTCATCTTGAAATATTAAATCATACGAACTATTAATATATTTATATGTACTACCTTCGGGTAAATTCTGAAGTTGTTTATTTACAAAATGTTTATATCTATTTTTTAATTCATTTCCTAAAGGTGTCTTAATAAAAAAACCTTCAAACAAATATTCTTCTATTTCATCTATATCAGAAAGAACATGTACATCAGTAGCATATCCTAATTCTGAATACTCTTTTTTGATTTTTGCAGTATCATAATCTTTATCGAGTAAAATAAATTCAGCAGCATGATACATTCCATATCTCAAAGTATAAACTCTTACTTTTTGATTCGATTGCCTAGCTAAATTGTAATTGTATGATAAAAAAAGATTATCTATATATTCTATTTGATTTGGTATCATTATTTTTTTCAGATTCAGATAAATATTAAATCTATGTAATGCAACTTATTCTTATTGTATCATATAATAAAAATGATTTCATCTTTATAATCAAATTATGAACAAAATACTGATTTGCATATGATTTTTTCTTTATCAATATAAAGAAAAAAAAATGAAAAAATTTTTCAAAGTAAAAGATTAAGCCTGATGATCTTCTTTTAAAAATGCAGAAGTATTAAATTGAATTAAGTTATTTCTTCTGTATAGGTATAAGAGTGGCGTTAACCAAGGAAGAATAAACATACTTAAAATCCAAAAGCCTTTATTGTATAATTCTTGCTGAATAATATCGGCCATAATAATCACCCACGAAACCCCTGAAATAAAAATACCAAAGGTTAAGAGTTCACCATTTAACGGAAAATGCATGATTTTAAAAAATGCTCCCAAAACCGTAAATAAGATTCCGACAATCACCATTCCCCATACTAACTTTTTGCTTACTTGAAGTTCTGAATTTGACATATTTTTATAGGTTTTGGATTAAAATACAAAAATAATCCTAAAAACTCAAGTATTTTGTTAATCTTTCGCTAATCTAACGAGTTTTCAAATATTTTTTTGCGTTAGGGATGGCAGCGGCATCCTTTTTTATATTTCTGCCTACGCAGGAATTTAAAAAAGACCTGCCTGCCGGCAGGCAGGTATAGCGAACAGTCCGACCCAACGGGTAACGCCCTACTTATTTTTTAAATTTTCTTTTTTAATTTTTTCAGCTAAACTAGGATTCCCGTTTCTGGTTAAATGATTAATTACACTTTTCACATCTTTTTCTTGAGAACCTTGATGGTGTTTGGCAATAGCTTTCACTTGAATTGGCTTGGCCCAAAAACCGGTTATCAACGGTAAATGTTCTGCTATGATTTGCTTCGGGATATCTTTATAAAATAAGGGTTGTTGTTGATCTTTCTCAAAACGATATACCAACTTCTCTAAGGAATTTTCTAATTCTTCTTTTGTTTGAAGTTGAATTTCCACAGAAACATGAACTGCCGAATAGTCCCACGTACTAATATCTTTTTCAGCATACCAAGAGGAAGAAACATAGGCGTCTTCACCTTGAAAAATCAATAAAGCTTTCGCTCCGTTTCTTAAGGCAGAAAACATTTCGTTATGGTTGGCAATATGGCTATACAATCTAAAATCTTTCGGTTTACCTTCTACCAACACCGGAATATGAGTGGCTTGCAATTCTTCATTTTGCATCACAAACGTTGCAAAAGGATGCTGCTGAATGAAGCTGAAAATATATTCCGAATCTTGCTTTTTATATTTTTTGGGTTGGTACATTATCTATCTACATCTGTTAGTAACCAATTTTCCAATTCTTTAGTACTATCAGTTGTATGTAAAACAGAAATATCTCCGGTACTTTCAAATACCACGGCACGTACTTCAGAAAGATTTAAAACATTGGCTTCGCGAAGTTTTGCTTTCAAATCGTCTTCGGTAACATTGGCTTTTTTCAAGTTATGGTGTAAAATTTCGGTTTTATCCATCAACAATAAAGAAGTGTTATCCAACAATTGCTTAAAAGCTTTTATTCTTCTTAGTCGCGCTGCAATCAACTGAATTAAATACAACAATAAAAGCGCTACACTACCTTGTATTAAACTTACATTTTTTAAAATAATAGTAGAAGCGATAACCGACCCAATTGCAATAGTAATCGCAAAATCTAAGCTGGACATTTTAGCAAAACTCCGTTTCCCAACTATTCGGGTAAATAGAAATACTAAAAAATAAATCACGAAGCAAGTTATGGCTATCGCAAAAATTGAGGTAGAGGATGCTTCGAACCATTTTTCCATAATATTCAGTTTTTACGGAAAAGATAACCTAGTAAAATTCGAAAAACGCTTGGTTTAATAAAACTTTATCAGTTTAATCGCCAGATTTCAAAATTCACAATGGCGGTGTAAGCAATCCAAAACGTATAAGGAATTAATAAATAAGCGGCAGAGGGTTTCACGACCTTAAACCATTTTACGGTAAACAGCAACAAAACAAACAGTGCTAAGGTGAGTAAAAAACTAAGCATTAACATTTTCATTTCAAAAAAGGTAAGGAACCAAGCTGCTGTTAATAAAACCTGAAACCCAAAATGGTACAAGGCGGTTTTTACCCAAACGTGATGCAATCCCCTACTCCAAACAATTCCGGCAGCAATTCCCATCAAGGCAAAATTAACTAGCCAGAGCGAAGTGTATAACCAATCCGGCACCACAAAAGAAGGTTTATTAATTACCGCCAACCAATCGTGCAACACGCTTTGTATGGCAAGCGTACTTAGAAAACCTAGAAGTACACAAGCAAAAGTGCTGGCTAAAATTTTTAAATAATTGGGTCTATTGTTCATAAGTTATCTTAGTCGCGTTCTAATTTAGAATTATTTTTGAATTTCTACAACCACATCGCCTATCTAATCGTTTATATTTGCAGAAATTTTTAAAGTGATGATGGTACAAGAGTTTGTTTTTCCGCAACCAAAAGAAAGTTTAACCGAAGGAAAAGTTACTTGGGAATCTCCCAGTAATATTGCTTTGGTAAAATACTGGGGAAAATACGGCGAACAACTTCCTAAAAATCCATCGGTGAGCTTTACATTGAATAATTGTAAAACCACCACAACCCTTGAATACCGACCGATTACCAGAACTGAAAATTTTTCTTTTGAAGTTTTGTTAGAGGAAGAAAAAGCTCCTTCATTTGAACCAAAAATCAAAAAGTTCTTTGAACGGATTGAAACTTATGTTCCTTTCTTGAAAGATTATCATTTTACCATAAAAACTTCCAATTCTTTTCCGCACAGTAGCGGAATTGCTTCTTCAGCAAGCGGAATGAGTGCCTTGGCTTGTTGTTTAATGAGTTTAGAACAGCAATTTAACCCAGAAGTTTCTTCGGCTTATTTCAAGAAAAAAGCCTCTTTTTTAGCTCGATTAGGTTCTGGGAGTGCTGCAAGAAGTATTGAAGGCGGTTTGGTAGTTTGGGGAGAACATCAAAAAATTGAAAACAGCAGTAATTTATTCGGAACAGCATATCCGTACCGAGTACACCCTATTTTTAAAACCTATCAAGACACTATTTTACTGGTCGATAAGGGTGAAAAAACGGTAAGTAGTACCGTTGGTCATGGATTAATGCACGACCACCCTTATGCAGAAGCGAGATTTCAGCAAGCATTTAATAATTTGGTAAAAATACAGACTATCCTTGAGTTTGGAGATCTAGATGCGTTTATCAATCTGGTTGAAAGTGAAGCATTAGCATTACATGCCGTAATGCTAACAAGTAATCCTTATTATATTTTAATGAAACCAAATTCTATTCATATTATAAATAAAATATGGAAGTATCGAAACGAAAGCGGTTCTAAACTATGTTTTACGTTAGATGCCGGCGCAAATGTGCACTTACTCTATCCTGAAGCTGAAAAAACTGAAATTTTAGATTTCATTAAGAACCAGTTAGTTGCACATTGTCAAAATGCTCAGTATATTTGTGATAATGTTGGAACCGGAGCAAAACAGTTGGCTTAAGTTTTCAACGAATACTTGATTATGAAAGGACCTTTATTTTATTCTAAGATTATTTTGTTTGGAGAGTATGGAATGATTAAGCATTCTAAAGGTCTCCTAATTCCTTACAATTTATACAACGGCGCTTTAAAAATTAATAGTGATCTTTCTGAAGTGCAACAAAAATCAAACAATAACCTTAAGCGTTTTGCCGATTATTTAGGTGAACTGCAAATTAAATTTCCGAAGTTAGTTCAATTCGATTTAGAAGAATTAACCAAAGATATTGAAGCCGGAATGTATTTTGACAGTAGTATTCCGCAAGGTTATGGCGTAGGAAGTAGCGGAGCTTTAGTAGCTGCGATTTACGATAAATATGCATTGAATAAAATTACCGTTCTTGAGAATTTAAGTCGGGAAAAACTGTTGAAGCTGAAAAAAATCTTCGGTGAAATGGAATCCTTTTTCCACGGAAAATCTTCAGGACTAGATCCATTAAACAGTTATTTAAGTTTACCTATTCTTATCAATTCTAAAGACAATATTGAAGCGGCAGGAATCCCTTCTCAATCGAAAGAAGGAAAAGGCGCAGTATTTTTATTAGATAGTGGAATGGTAGGTGAAACTGCTCCGTTGGTAAATCTTTTTATGGAAAACCTAAAACAAGAAGGTTTTCGTAAAATGTTGAAAGATAAATTTGTAAAACACACCGATGCTTGTGTGGAAGATTTTATGAAAGGTGATGTAAAATCACTATTTTCTAACATCAAACAACTTTCTCACGTGGTTTTAGATAACTTTAAACCGATGATTCCGAAGCAATTTCATAAACTTTGGAAAGAAGGAATCGATACCGGTCACTATTACTTAAAACTTTGTGGTTCCGGTGGTGGCGGTTATATTTTAGGTTTTACAGAAGATATTGAACAAGCTAGAAAAGCACTGAAAAACCATAATCTAGAAGTAGTTTATACATTCTAAGAAATTCCTCAATCTTAATTTATGGGGATGCTTTCACGAAAAAACAAACTCGTATTATTAAAACTGGCAAGTTTGTTTTCGGTAGTGCGTGGCTATAATATTCTTATTATATTCATTGCTCAATATTTGGCTTCCATCTATATTTTGGCACCAAACACCCCGATTAGGGATGTGCTTTTTGATGTCAATTTATTTGTCCTGGTCATTGCTTCTACCTTTGCGATTGCTTCCGGTTATTTAATCAATAATTTTTACGACGCTGAAAAAGATTTAATTAATCGGCCTCACAAAACTTTACTGGATAATTACATTAGCCAAAAAACAAAACTGGCCATTTATTTTACACTGAATTTTCTCTCCGTAATTTTAGCAAGTTATGTTTCGTTTAAAGCAGTAATTTTCTTTTCAGTGTTTATCTTTTTCCTTTGGCTCTACTCCCATAGACTCAAAAAATATCCATTTATAGGAACTTTAGTAGCTTCCATTTTAGCCATCACGCCTTTTTTTGTGGTCTTCGTCTATTATCAAAATTTTGATATGGTGATTTTTGTGCACGCTACTTTTCTTTTTCTTATTATTTCCATTCGGGAATTAACCAAAGACTTAGAGAATTTAAAAGGAGACCTCACTCAAGATTACCGTACTATTCCGGTAGTTTATGGTGTAAAATTTTCAAAAATGATTCTGAGTTCTTTAGTCGCTCTTACGCTTGTTCCTACGCTCATTTTAATTTCCAAAAAATTTGAGATTGGTTATATGCATTACTACTTTTTTCTAAGCTTTATTCTCATGATTATTTTTCTCTTTTTTTTATGGAAATCTTCTTCTAAACTCCAATACACTTTACTCCACAACTTATTAAAATTAATTATTGTAATTGGGGTTTTCAGTATTTTATTAATTGATATTGATGTAGTTTTAAATAGAGTTTTATAATTAATCTATTGTAAATCAACAGTTAATTATTAATTCTACATTTCTGATAATTCATTTATTAATCCGTACCTTTGCAAAAAATTTAAGCTATGGGCAATTTTAAGAAATCAGGAAAAGGAGATATGAAGAAGAAAAATAAGCCTTTCAAGAAAAAAAACAACAATAAACCTCAACAGAATGTTGCTGTTGACAAACAGGTAAAAGACCCAGAAGCAGGAATGCGTTTAAATAAATACATTTCCAACGCCGGAATCTGTAGCCGTCGTGATGCCGATATTTATATTCAAGCCGGAAACGTTCGTGTAAATGGCGAAGTGGTTACAGAAATGGGCCATAAGGTAAAACTCACCGACGAGGTGAAATTTGACGGAAGAAGAATCAGTCCCGAGAAAAAAGAATACGTTCTACTGAATAAACCTACAGGTTTTTACGTAACCGGAAGTTTAGAACGAAACAACCGCACCGTGATGGATTTAATTGCCAACGCCTCAAAATCTAAATTAGACCCTGTAGGGAAATTAGACACAAGTACAACCGGCCTTTTACTTTTTACCAATGATGGGACAATGTCAAAAAACTTGGGAAGCCCGAAAAAAAGGATCCGACAGATTTATCATGTAGAGCTGAATAGAAATTTAGAACAGGAAGATCTAGAAATCATTCGTGACGGAAAGATCTGCTTAGAAGATGGAAAAGTAATTGTGGATGAAATTAGTTATGTAGATAACCGTCCCAAACGGGAAATCGGGATTGAACTGCAAAGCACCCGACCACATATTGTACAACGTACATTTAAGAAATTAGGTTACGAAGTAGTGAAACTAGACCGCGTAGTTTATGGTGGTTTAACCAAAAAAGATTTACCTAGAGGCCGTTTTAGGCATTTAACCCAACAAGAAGTAATTAACTTAGGGATGTTATAAAACTAAGTTGATTTAAAATTAGGTAAGCCTTTTGATCATTTTCAAGAGGCTTTTTTATTTATAAATTTTAACATTTAGCCTCTTCCACAACATTAAAAAATAGATTTTATTTGTCTTGCATTTAGCTGAACAAATTGAATACTGTTTATAGTTTCGGGTTTTTGAACGTGAGGAAGTCAATTTCAAAAACAGGTTACCAGGTAATCGACCGAATTTTAAAGCTAGCTTCCGCATTAAAACCTTCTTTCTATCAAGAACTGGCTTTTGTTCCGGTTACTTCAAAACAAATTTTGCGTTAATTTAAGATTGATTTTTTCATCTTTTTATATCTTTAAATTAATTTTAGCAAAATCTCAATATATTTCAATAAAAATTAATGAATACAAAATATATAGATCTAATAGATCAAACTTATTATTTTCCGCAAGAAGAGTTTGATTTAAAAGAAGACACCTTACAATTTCATGGAATAGATTTAATGGAGTTGACAAAAGAATATGGAGCTCCTTTAAAATTCACCTATTTACCAAAAATTTCAGAGAATATTCAAAAAGCCAAACAGTGGTTTTCTGGAGCAATTGAAAAACATAGTTACAAAGGCAATTACAACTATTGTTATTGTACCAAAAGTTCACATTTTCAGCACGTTTTAGATGAAGCTCTAAAGAATGATATTCATATTGAAACTTCATCGGCTTTTGATATCAATATTGTTGAAAAACTTCAGAAGTCAGGAAAAATCACTAAAGATACTTATGTGATTTGCAATGGCTTTAAACGTGAACAGTACATTACCAATATTGGAAGATTAATTAATAACGGACACGAAAATTGTATTCCGATTATTGATAATTATGAAGAAATTGACCTTCTTACCGAAGAAATTAAAGATGATTTTAAAATAGGAATCCGTATTGCTTCAGAAGAAGAACCTAAATTTGAATTTTACACATCTAGGTTAGGAATTGGATACAAAAATATTGTTCCGTTTTACGAAGAACAAATAAAGAACAATGATAAAGTTGAACTGAAAATGCTTCACTTTTTCATTAATACCGGCATTCGCGACACCGCTTATTATTGGAACGAATTGCTAAAATGCTTAAAAGTTTATATTCGCTTAAAACGTATTTGTCCAACATTAGACAGTTTAAATATTGGTGGCGGTTTCCCAATTAAAAATTCGCTTCAATTTGATTATGATTACCAATACATGGTGGATGAAATTATCAACCAAATCAACATTGCTTGTCAGGAAGCAGAAGTTCCCGTTCCGCATATTTTTACGGAATTCGGAAGTTTTACCGTAGGCGAAAGTGGCGGAGCGATCTATGAAGTGTTATACCAAAAGCAACAAAACGACCGTGAGAAATGGAATATGATTAACTCTTCTTTCATCACGACTTTACCCGATACTTGGGCCATTAATAAACGTTTTATCATGTTGGCCGTTAACCGTTGGAATGATGAATATGAGCGTGTATTGCTGGGCGGACTTACTTGTGATAGCGACGATTATTACAATAGCGAACAAAACATGAACGCTATTTATTTACCAAAATTCAAAAAAGAAAAGCCATTATATATCGGCTTCTTCAATACAGGAGCATATCAAGAAACTATTGGCGGTTTTGGCGGATTACAACACTGTTTAATCCCATCGCCAAAACATATCTTGATTAATAAAGATGAAAACGGAAATATTTCTACCAAACTATTTAGTGAACAACAAAAAAGTGAAGACTTACTTAAAATTTTAGGTTACCATGACAACTAAGAAAAACTACGCGGGAATCCCCGACAAGTATGCTCGTTTAGACGAAGCAAAAGTAGTATTAATCCCTGTCCCTTACGATGGCACCAGCACTTGGCAAAAAGGCGCCGATAAAGGTCCACAGGCATTTTTAGAAGCTTCAGAAAATATGGAGCTTTTCGATATTGAAACCCGTTCTGAGGTGTATAAAAAAGGAGTTTATTTAGCTCCGCCGGTAACCGAAAATTCTTCTCCTGAAAAAATGGTAGATACGGTTTATAAAACCACTAAAAACTACATTCAGCAAGAAAAATTTGTGACACTTTTTGGTGGTGAACATTCCATTTCTATCGGAACCATTCGTGCGTTTAATGAAGCTTTTGAAGATTTAACCGTTGTACAGATTGATGCGCACGCAGATTTACGCAAAGAATACGAAGGTTCTACTTGTAATCATGCTTGTGCCGTTCACGAAGCAAGTAAAACTACCAACTTAATTCAGGTAGGAATCCGTTCGATGGATGCAGAAGAACTTGATTACATGGACGAAAATCAGGTCTATTTTGCCCACGATCTCTATGAAGATTGGATGGACGATGCTATTGGGCAAATGACACCCAACGTATTTTTAACTATCGATTTAGATGCATTTGACCCTTCGATTCTTCCTTCCACAGGAACTCCGGAACCGGGTGGATTATTTTGGTATGAAACCTTAGATTTTTTAAGAATGATTTTCAAAAAGAAAAATGTCGTAGGTTTTGACATTGTTGAACTCTGTCCAAACCCTGCCGAAAAATCTTCAGACTTTTTAGCTGCGAAGCTTTACTATAAAATGCTAAGCTATAAGTTTAAATATGAAGACTACGACGGTGAAGATGAAGACGAATAAGTTTTAATTAATAAGAATAATCTAAAAATTTGTCGGTTGGATTACAGCCTGAAATTAACCAAATTTTCAGGTCTCTGTTGGGATCTTCTTCAATTCCTTGAGTTGGATTACAGCCTGAAATTAACCAAATTTTCAGGGTTTACGAGCTGACATTTAAAATTAATAAAATGAGTAAAGGAGCAATTTCAGAATTTATACAAAAATACTATTTACACTTTAATGCAGCATCGGTAGTCGATGCAGCAAAAGCGTACAAAGAGCAACTTAATGGTGGAGCAAAAATGCTAGTTTCACTTGCCGGAGCGATGAGTACGGCAGAACTTGGTAAAATTTTCGCTGAAATGATTCGCCATGATAAAGTACAAATCATTTCTTGTACCGGAGCCAATTTAGAAGAAGATATTATGAATTTAGTAGCGCACTCACATTACAAACGCGTTCCTAATTATCGTGATCTTACGCCTAAAGAAGAATGGGATTTATTAGAAAATGGCTTAAACCGAGTAACCGATACTTGTATTCCTGAAGAAGAAGCTTTTAGACGTTTACAACAACATATTTTCAAGATCTGGAAAGATGCTGAAGAAGCCGGCGAACGTTATTTTCCGCATGAATTCATGTATAAAATGTTATTAAGTGGGGTTTTAGAAGAATACTACGAGATTGACATAAAAGACTCTTGGATGTATGCTGCTGCTGAAAAAAACTTACCAATCGTCGTTCCGGGTTGGGAAGATAGTACAATGGGAAATATTTTTGCTAGCTATGTATTAAAAGGAGAATTGAAAGCCAGCACCATGAAATCTGGTATTGAATATATGACGTTCTTAGCAGATTGGTACACCGACAATTCTAAAAACGGAATCGGATTCTTTCAGATCGGTGGTGGTATTGCCGGCGATTTCCCTATTTGTGTCGTGCCTATGTTATACCAAGATATGGAACGTACCGATACGCCATTTTGGAGTTATTTCTGTCAGATTTCAGATTCAACCACCAGTTATGGTTCGTATTCCGGAGCAGTTCCTAATGAAAAAATTACTTGGGGAAAACTCGATATCGATACACCAAAGTTCATTATAGAAAGTGACGCGACTATTGTTGCTCCACTAATTTTTGCCTATTTATTAGATATGTAATTTTAAACTATTTGTTTTAAAATTAATGCAAAAAAATTAGAGCCTACTGGTCATAACACCGGTAGGCTTTTATAAAATTAACGTGTAACGAAGTAAATGTTTCTCGCCTAATACTATAATGCGCTAGGGATTACTCACTAATTCAGTTTTTATTGAGTTCGTGAATATATTTGAGGCATTGTTGGAGCTCTTTTTATGTTGTCACCTTGAGTCTTTCGACTTCAGCTCAAGATAAACTTGAGTCGAAAGGTATTGACAGAATAAAAAAGCGACTGCCGAAAGCCCGACCCTTGTGGTAGCGCCCAAATAATTGAAGATGGATAAAATTGAAAATGTAGAGTTAAAATACCTCACCTTAGAGGATTTTGAAGAGTTGAAAGAAGCCACAGAAGCAGCCTATCACTCGATGCCCAATTCGTATTGGAAATTAGATGAAATTGGAAAATTGATTTCGCTATTTCCGGAAGGGCAAATTGTGATCAAAGTAAATGGAGATATTGCCGGATGCGCACTTTCAGTTATTGTCGATTTTGATGAAATTGACGACAATCACACTTATGACGATATTGCCGGAGATACTTCTTTTAAAATTCACGATGAAGATGGCGATACGCTCTATGGGATTGATGTGTTTATCAAGCCAGATTACCGCGGCTTACGATTAGGCCGCCGTCTTTACGATTATCGAAAAGAGCTTTGCGAGAACCTCAACTTAAAAGGGATCGTCTTTGGAGGACGAATACCCAACTACCATAAGTTTTCAAAAGATATTAGTCCGCTTCAATACATTGAAAAGGTACGTTCAAAAGAAATTCACGATCCGGTATTAAACTTTCAGCTGTCTAACGATTTTCATCCAGTTCGAATTTTAAAAGGTTATTTAGAAGGCGACGATGATTCTGGCGAATATGCGGTGTTGATGGAATGGGATAATGTGTATTACACCAAACCCAGCAAAAAACCTTCTGCAAACAAAAGTGTCGTGCGTTTAGGGCTCATTCAATGGCAAATGCGTACCTACGAAGGTTTAGAAGATTTGATGCATCAAGCGGAATATTTTATCGATACCGTTGCCGGCTATCGTTCAGATTTTGCTTTGTTTCCCGAGTTTTTTAATGCTCCGCTCATGGCAGCTTACAACCACATGAGTGAACCGGAAGCTATTCGTGAATTGGCGGGTTTTACAGAAACGATTATTGAGCGTTTTTCTGAACTTTCGGTTTCTTATAACATCAATATTATTTCCGGAAGTATGCCAGAAATGATCGATGGTAAACTTTACAACGTCGGTTATCTTTGCAAACGTGACGGAAGCGTTGAACGTTTTGAGAAAATACACGTGACTCCCGATGAAGCTAGAGTTTGGGGAATGCAAACCGGAAACATCGTCAAAACTTTTGATACCGATTGCGGTAAAATTGGAATTTTGATTTGTTATGATGTTGAATTCCCGGAACTATCTCGACTATTAGCTGAAGAAGGAATGGATATTTTGTTTGTTCCGTTTTTAACCGATACACAAAACGGCTATTCCCGTGTAAAACTTTGCGCTCAGGCTCGCGCCGTTGAAAATGAATGTTATGTTGCCATTGCCGGAAGCGTGGGTAATTTACCAAATGTGCACAATATGGATATTCAATATGCGCAATCGGCCGTATTTACCCCTTGCGATTTTGCTTTCCCTTCTAACGGAATTAAGGCGGAAGCAACCCCGAATGCGGAGATGATTCTCGTAGCCGATGTAGACATTGACTTACTCCGTGAACTTCATACATTCGGAAGCGTCCATAATTTAAAAGACCGTAGAAAAGATTTATATGAAGTTAAAAGGATTCAAAAAAAGAAACATTGATAAGATTTTGCTAAAAGCTAGTTAAGTCATAGGGGAAATTCCGTTCTTGCGAAAAATTTTGTGTATGAGTGATTGGATGATGTATGCCGTAGGATTTACTTCTCAACTTATTTTTGCTTCCCGAATTATTATTCAATGGTTTAAATCAGAACGAGCCAAAAAACTCGAAACCCCGACCATTTTTTGGAAGTTAAGTTTAATTGCTGCCATTCTATTTTTCATTTACGGCTATTTGCGAAAAGATTTTTCGATTATGTTGGGGCAAGCGATTATTTATTACGTGTTCATCCGCAATCTTCAGCTTCAAAACAAATGGAAATCCACCTCTTTCCTATTTAAAGCACTCGTGATTGGCTTTCCTATTTTCGCCGTATTTTATGCTATTTTTTGGGCGAATATTAATTTTGGACTGCTCTTTTCTCAGCAAAATGAAAAAGGAATAGCTACTTGGTTAATGATAATTGGCGTTGTTGGTCAAATTATTTACACCGGTAGGTTTCTATATCAATGGTATCATTCTGAACATGAACATCAGTCTAATTTGCCCACTACATTTTGGACGATAAGTTTAGTGGGTTCCGCTATTCTAATTTATTACTCGGTGATGCGGGAAGACCCGGTTTTATTTGCTTCACATACCGGCGGATCTATTATTTACCTCAGAAATATTTATATTGGAATTAAAGCGAAGGATAATTAGTCCGTAATTATATCTTTTATTTTTATTATTTTTGAATATGATTACTCAAGAGCAAATAAAAATTATTATAGAAGCTATGAAACCATTTAAGCCCTCTAAAATAGGGGTTTTTGGTTCTGTAGCCCGAAATGAAGAATCTCCTGAGAGTGATATTGATATTTTATATCAATTTAAAGAAACTATTGGATTATTCAAATTAATTCAGCTTCAAGAACACCTTCAAGAACAACTAAATAGAAAAGTTGACCTTATTTCTGAAAAATATCTTCACCCTCAATTAAAACCTCATGTTTTAAATGAGGTAAAAATTATTTATGGAAATTGATAAAGATTTATTTAGGCTGACTCATATCAAAGATTGTATTGAAAAAATCAACAAGTTAGTAACTCTTCTTAACAACTATGAACAGTTCGAAAATCATTGGATTGAACAAGATGCTTTAATCCGAAATTTTGAAATTATAGGCGAAGCTTCAAGCCATATCTCAGATAATTTAAAAGCAAAATATCCCGAAGTGGTTTGGAAAGAAATGAAAGCTATGAGAAATTTTATGACCCATGAATATTTTGGACTTCAACTAGATACCATTTGGGAAACAGCTGTAAATGATATTCCTATTTTAGAAAAACAAATTATAGAGATTATAAATGATTTAAAGTAATCTAATTAAAAGTTAGTTTTTCTTTTCTCCATTCACAAATCAAAAAGCCAATTACCAACACATACTCTAACCCTACCAACCATAATTGTTCATTAAAACCATTTATGCCGTAGGCACTATAACTAAAAATCACCGTAAACGACCACACCAATAAATATTTATGGTTGGTGAAAATTGAAATCGCCAACGGTGTAATCAGATACCAAGGATGAACGGTGGTTGAAAACAGAAAATAAATACTGAGCGCAAAAAGCATACTTACAAAGAGTCTCTTTTCTGAATTATTATCTCTAAAAAAACTCAATCCTAAAATCGTTATAAAAATTATTATCGGCAGTATTTTACCTGCAATCCCAATAATATTCCAGCCGACGGTTTGAAAACCAATCCACCGAATTACATAATAAATACTGGCATTGAACTCAAATTTATTAAACCACAGAGCTACCGAATCTCCAAAATCCTGAATTAATTCTACTGAGAGAAAAGGCAGAAAAGTGATGAGTACGGTAAAAAATGTAATTCCGTAGAAAACAATCAACTTATAAATATTGAGCCTTTCTTGTTTTCTGAAATAATGAAAAAATAACGGTAACAACACCAAAGGAAGAAGTTTTACAGAAACCGAAAGACCAAACAGCATAGCTGCCCAAATCCATTTCTTTTTCAGCAATAGATAAATAGAAATTAATAGAAACATCACCATCAAGCCTTCAAAATGTAAATTCCCAATAAGCTCAATAATTACTAACGGATTCAAAAAATACCAAAAGGCTTGATGTTGTGGTAATTTTAGCTGCTGAAGTAATTTCCGAAGAAAAATAAAAGCAACGACATCTGCGAAAATTAAAATGATGCGCATCGTGATAACACTTCCTAAAATGCTCTTCGGAAATAGAATTCCGGACAAAGCATAAACCCATTGAGAAACCGGCGGATAATTGGTAAAATGACTTGCATTTAGGCTTTGCATACCTTCAACTAATTGTCGTGATTGTGCAACCACTTCAAAATTTCCCGACTGAATCCATTCTTGCGGAGTTGAAAGATAAGGATTAATGCCTTCCGCAATCATTCTCCCATCCCAAATAAAACGGTAAAAGTCTTGTGATAAATTGGGAATCGCAAAAAGAAAAACTAACCGACAAACAATTCCGAAGCCTAATAATAACTTCCAATTAAGCTTTTGTAGCTGAATCACCTTAAAGCTCAGAAAAAATAAAGCAGCGTATAAACTCAGTAGCTTTACGAAATCACTCCGCACTAAATCGTAAGCAAAAGCAGCATACATGATCACAACGCTAAGCATCATGATCAATGAAATTTTATGATATTTCAAGAAATTTTTCAGCAATCTATTTTCGATTTTTCAACCGAAAGTTAGGGAAAAATGATTTCCAAACCACAAATCCAAAGCCAAAGAAAAGCATCGTATGAAAAATAAGTAAACCAAAATCGTTTACCTTAAAAGCACTATAAATAGCGAATGCAAAATAAAAAAACAAGCCCAATTCTAATAGTTGCGTAAAGCTGAAGGAATATTGAAGGTATTGATTCTCTTCCCAAGAATCATTTAAACTCGTAATGTTAAATTTTGGCGTCCGAATAAAGGAAGATTTTTTGCCCAAATGCCCTTCTAAAATTGCCCAAGTATTGTGCACCGACAAGCCCATCGCAACCGAAAAAAATGAAAAAAACATCCCGATAAATTTCAATAAGCTTTTCTTTTCTTTTCCGTGAATTTTAGTGAACGTGATCAAGTAAGCGATAAAGAAAATTAAAGTACTCACACCTAAAAATGCCATCACATAAAAATATAAATGATACTCCGGAAACTGATGTTTAATGTACAAAACCGGAACACTCAATACCGCAATCACCAGAACCAGTAAAAACATCGAACTATTCAGTAAATGAAAAAAGCCGTGAAATTTAGTTGCCCAAGAAAGTTGTTTGCTTTTAAACAACTGACTGTAATTTTTCTGAAAATTCTCTGCGGCACCTTTATTCCATCGAAATTGCTGTGAACGTGCCGCACTCATCACCATCGGTAATTCTGCCGGAGTTTCAACATCTTGCAAATATTTAAATTGCCAACCTTTTAATTGCGCTCGATAACTTAAGTCTAAATCTTCGGTTAAGGTATCGCCTTGCCAATTCCCGGCATCAAGAATACACGACTTTCGCCAAACACCGGCCGTTCCGTTAAAATTGATAAAGTGCTTGCCAAAACTTCTCCCAACTTGTTCTAAAATAAAATGAAAGTCTAACGCAAAGGCTTGCACTTTGGTGATTAAGGAATAATCGCGATTTAAATGCGTCCAACGGGTTTGCACTACGCCAATTTTTTCATCTTTAAAATAAGGAATGGTTTGCTGCAGCCAGTCTTTTTTCGGCATAAAGTCGGCATCAAAAATAGCAATGAATTCTCCTTTTGCGATTTTCAAACCTTCTTTTAAGGCTCCCGCTTTAAAGCCTTTGCGATGTGTTCTGATGATGTGCTGAATATCGATTCCTTCAGCTTTAAATTTTTCAACCAATTCGTGAGTTTGCAAAACCGAATCGTCGGTAGAATCGTCTAACACTTGGATTTCTAATTTCTCTCGAGGATAATCAAGCTGAACGATATTCTTCAGCAATCGTTCTATCACATATTTTTCATTATATAAAGGAAGTTGAACCGTCACAAACGGAATTTCTTCTTCCAGCTGAAAATCAAATTTTTCTAAAGTGTCTTTTACTTTTTGTGCTTTAAAATAATTGAAGACCAACTGCAATTGCGCTAACGCGTAGAGAAACACAATGAGTAAAGCAAGTGTATAAAGTGTAAGAATTATTGTAATCATAAAAACCCCTCTGCCTTCGGCATCTCCCCTTTATGAAGGGGAGAAACTTTTTATTTAATAATAACGTCATGCTGAACTTGATTAACTCCGTTGAATCCTCGATTTAAGCATCTCTCTTAGCTAAACTAGATGAGATTCCGTGTCAAGCAAGGAATGACCATAACTATTACTTCAAACTATATTTAAAAATCCAACCTAAAATTTTAACGCCGGCCATTACGGCTCCTTTTACCGTTCCAGAAACTTTAGAAACACCGATTCGATTTCTATAATTTACCGGCACTTCTACATACGAAAGTTTTTGTTTGATGGCTTTTAACTGCATCTCAACCGTCCAACCATAGGTTTTATCTTCCATATTCAGCGCTAATAACTTATCATATTTTATAGCACGAAACGGACCTAGATCGGTAAATTTCGCTCCAAAAAACAAACGCATTAATCGCGTAGCTAACCAATTACCAAAAATTTGCGGAAACGTCATAGCACCTTCTTCCCTAAGTCGGTCTACTCTTGCGCCAATTACAAAATCTATATTTTCTTGAAGTATGGGTTGAATAATTGCTGAAAGCTGCTCCGGATAATCGCTGTAATCGCCATCTAAAAACACAATAATATCAGGCTTTTCTGCTTGTGCGGCAACATAATGCATTCCTTTTAAACAAGCATAACCATAACCTTTTCGGGTTTCTGTTAATACCGTAGCTCCGGCCTTTCGTGCATTTTCTTCAGTTTGATCGATTGAATTGTTACTCACCACGATCACTTCATCTACAACATTAGGAATATCTTGAATAACTAAACCAATAGAATTTTCTTCGTTAAAAGCGGGAATGATGACTTTTATGCGGGGGTTTTTCATGGGCTACTTTTGGTTGACGTAGTTCATCAAATCTACATCGTTGCCCAAAAGTACATCTTTCGGATTAATTCTTCCATCAGGCGAATCGTTTTCTAGTTTTAAAACGCCACGCGGACAAACTTCTGCACAAATACCACAACCTACACAAGACGAGCGTACAATATTCTGTCCTTTTTGCGCGTACGCGCGAACATCAATTCCCATTTCACAATAAGTAGAACAATTTCCGCAGGAGATACATTGACCGCCATTGGTAGAGATTCTAAATTTTGAAAATAAACGCTGCTGAAAACCTAAAATTGCCGCCATCGGACAACCGAAACGACACCAAACGCGACTCCCAAAAATAGGGTAAAAACCAACACCAATCACTCCGCTAAAAACGGAACCAATTAAAAAGGCATAGGTTTTACGTAAAGTTTCTGCTTGAAAAAGAAATAATTGATTTCCGAAGAAAAAATGAATTCCGATAAGTCCGAGTATGATTACAAAATAACCGATCGCTCCGTATTGCGCATCTTTTTGCAATTCTTCTCGTCTAAACAACATCGCCCAACAAAAAACCAAGGTGAGCAATAAAGCCACGAAACCTAAAAACACGTCTTTATTCAACCAATATTTTGTAGCATCGTAATCGAGGTAAGAATAGATCACGGCAGTCGTCATCAAGGTTACAAAAACCACCACGCTATGCACAACCCAACGTTCGACTTTCCAGGCAACTTGGCGTTTATCGCTTAAATGTCGAAAAGGATCGCCGGCTGTTTCTGCTAAACCACCGCAACCACAAACCCAAGAGCAATACCAACGTTTTCCGTATTTATAAGTCAAAATGGGCGTGATCACAAAAATAGAGATCACTCCAAAAATAAGTAAAGCTAAACCGATCGTTCCTGAATTGAGAAAACCATCAATGCGATATTGCTCAAAATTATAATAATTAAGCGGCCAGATATTTTTAAGATCGTAATACGGAAGTTGTAAACTTTCTCCGTTTAAACGCGCCATGAACTCCGGAATGATAAACGCAAAAGCAGTTTGAAAAAACATTACAGAAATGGTGCGAATAATTTCGTAGCGACTGTGACGGTATTTCCAGATGAATTTTATACCGAAAATTAGAATGGAAAGTGTATATAAAGTCCCATAAACAAACCACTGGCTCGCAGGATTTCCGCTTAACATTTTACTTAACGGATCGAATAAAGCGATTAACCCGGTGTTTTCTGCATCTGCATTTAAACCTAAATACTGCGGGAAGAAATAAAGAACGACGTAAAAAAGCGTAATTAAAATTCCGAATACCCAAGCCCAAAGTCCGCGTGAGGTTAACGATTTAAACCAGACGCCATCATTTTTAATTCCGCTTGATTTGTTGGCGTATAACGACCAAGAAAAACCGATCGTCCCCACAGAAATAGCGCCCAACGACAAGCTTAACCATAAAGCTTTATTTGGAAATTGAAAATTAAAGGTTGCCAACAACAAGACCAAAAGACCTAACATTCCTACAAACACAAAGACTTTTTGAGTAACAGTTAATTCTTGAGGCGGTTGCCCTGATAAAGCCATATTATATTGAACTCTACTCATATTTAGTTTTTTACACCTACAAGGTTTTAAAAACCTTGCAGGAAAATATCCTTAAACTCCTGCAAGGTCTTTTTGACCTTGTAGGTCTGATATATTTAATTTTATTTTTTTCGAAAATTCTTTATCGAAATTAGCTTTTGGTAATTGCTGAATCACGTTTTCAATAAGGATCTTTTCTGTCAACCAATTATCAATCACTTCGTGTCGTAAGCGAATCCCAAAAGCGTTGATCCCTAAAAATTCTTTTGAATTGGTTTTATATTGAAAATGAAGCGCTCGTTGATTTTTTTTATCTTCCCAGTAAAAATCGGAAATTCCTTCTTTTTTCTTCGGAAAAACCCAACCATAAGTTTGGTATTCGATATCGAAAAATTTCGCAGAATTGAACCAATTTCCCGGGTTGTAAGCGGTAGTATTCCCGCAGATTGTTTGTGCTACGGTTTCTCCCATCATTCTTCCGGTATACCAAACGGCTTCCACCGATTTTCGATTTCCTATCGCTTTGCGCTGTTGTGCACAATCGCCGATGGCATAAACATCAGGAATATTTGTTTCGAGATTTCGGTTCACTAAAATTCCTATTTCTGTTTCTAATTCGGTGTTTTTCAGAAAAGATATATTGGGTTTTATACCGGTAGCAATCCCGACCAACTGACAATCGATTTGCTTTCCATCTAAAGTCGTTATTGCTTTTACGTGCTTATTTTCATCGGGAATAATTTCATCTAATTCTGTTTCAAACAACAAATTAATGCCGTGTTGCTGAATGTGATTACTGATGAGTTTCCCTTCTTCCGCAGGCAACACGCTTCCCCAGAAATGAGTTTCTCGCACCAACATCGTGACTTCAATATTTCTGGTATGAAGCATTTCTGCCAATTCAACACCAATTAAACCTCCACCAACAATCACTGCGTGTTTTAAGTTAGCTGAATTTTCTTCGAGCAATTCTAAATCTGGTTTGCTTACCAAACCCTGAACTCCTTTGAATTCTTGCCCTTTCCAAGCACGAAAATTAGTTACTGAACCGGTCGCTAAAATAAGTTGATCGTAAGTGATTTCTTCTCCTTCCGCAGAAAAAAGTATCTTATTTTTAAAATCAACCTCATCGATATAAGCTTGCTTTAATTCAATCCTATTTTTCTCCCAAAACCAGTTTTCATAAGGTTGTGTGTGTTCAAACTTCATGTGTCCCATATAGACATACATCAAGGCTGTTCGTGAGAAAAAGTATTCCGTTTCAGCAGAAATAACGGTGATCTTTTTATCAGAAAACTTTCGAATATGTCGCGCAGCAGTAATCCCTGCAATTCCGTTTCCGATAATGACGACGTGACTCATAGTAGTTTTTCTGAAGTTTTAAAGGTAAGAACTTCTTGTAGAAAAAATTCAACAAAAAAGTTAAAGCGCTTAATAGTAAGTCGCTTTTCTATTGGAGTCTAATTTGATGAAAATAAAAAGCAAAATAGTGAAACCCCAAAGTCCTGAACCGCCATAACTAAAGAAAGGAAGCGGAATCCCAACCGTCGGAAAAATACCGATCACCATCCCGATATTGACTAAAAAGTGAATGAATAAAATACCGACGACGCTATAACCATACACCCGACTAAATTTCGATTTTTGCCGTTCTGCCAAGAAAATAAGACGCATAAGTAAGCCGATAAATAACAAAACTACCGTTGCTGTTCCTGCAAAACCCCATTCTTCGCCAACAGTACTAAAAATATAATCGGTATGCTGCTCGGGCACAAAATTACCTTTGGTTTGTGTTCCTTGCGTCCAACCTTTACCGGTCCAGCCACCGCTACCAATGGCAATTTCACTTTGGTTAGTATTGTAACCAATCCCTTTGCTATCTACTTCTTTGCCTAAAACAATATTAAAACGATCGCGGTGGCGTTGTTCAAATACATTATGAAAAATATAATTGACCGAAAAAGCAAATAGCATGGAAACCGCCGAAATAATTATATACCTGCCAGTATACTTTTTTTTCTTTTTCCTATTGAAAAACAAAATGATTAATGCCAAAAGTACAACGCCAACACTCACCCAAACCGCTCCAAAAAGCAACGTGCAAACGAAAAGCGAAATAAAACATAAACCGACTAATAAATATCCACCCGAAAGTCCTTCGCGATATAAAGGGAAAAAGAAAGCGGCATAGACTAATGCACTTCCCGGGTCGGGTTGCGGAACGATAATTAATGCCGGCAAAATGATAATTAAAAATGCGCCCAATTGATGTTTAAACGATTTGATATTGGTTTGAATATCACTTAAATATTTTGCTAAAGCCAAAGCAGTTGCGGCTTTTGCAAATTCTGAAGGCTGAATACTAAAACCACCGAATGCGTACCAAGAGGTTGCCCCGGAAATGGTTTTACCAAATACAAATAAACCCAAAAGGGAAAGTAAAGAAGCTAGGTAAATAACACTCGAAAAACGTTCGTAAAACTTAGCTTCAACTGAGAGAATAAAAATAATGAGAACTACACTTAAGCCGATAAACAATCCTTGCCGACCGTAGGTCTGACTCAGATCGAAAAAGCCTTGAGCTCCTTCATTTAACGAGGCGGAATAAATATTTACCCATCCAAAAGCGACCAGCAATAAAAACAATAAAATAGAAATCCAATCGAAACCGGTGCTTTTATTCATTTACTGATTGATTTTAAAAGGTTCGCCACTGTAGGGTTTCTCATATTCTTCTTCTAGGCTGTGAGACATTACCCAAGTTTCTAAATCTGTTCGGGTAATCTCATCTTTTAAATATTTTTCAATCATCAAACTGGCTATTCTTCCGCCGTAACGAGCACCCCAATAACCATTTTCCACAAAAACCGCTAAGGCAATCTTAGGATTATCTTTGGGAGCAAAAGCCACAAAAATAGAGTGGTCTGTTAGTTGAACCCGTTCTCCATCTATTTTTGTGTAATTTTCAGCGGTTCCGGTTTTTCCGCAGATTTCAACATCTGGTATTTGTAAAAATTGTGCAGTTCCGTATTCGTAAACCCCAAACATTCCTTCAATAATTGGATCAAAGTTTTTGGCATCAATGGTAGTTACATTTTTAGTAGTATATTTCTCATCTTTGATAGGTTCACCATCCATCTCTTTTAAAATATGTGGCGTGTAGTACCACCCCCTATTGGCTATAGCAGCCGTCATATTTGCTAATTGAATTGGTGTGGTGGCGACTTCCCCTTGTCCTATTCCATTAGATAAGGTATAAGTTGCTTGCCAACGATTTTCTGGATACCATTTGTTATAATATTCGGCATCGGGAATTCTTCCGGGTTGCCCTACCGGTAAGTCGTTTCCCAAGAAGTTCCCTAACCCAAAACTTGCTAAATGATCGTGCCAAGCATTCATTCCGGCTTGAGGAGTATCATATTTTTCAATAATCCTTCGGTAAACTTTTCCGAAGTAAGCATTACATGAGTGAGCAATGGCCGGCGACATACTTAAGGGTGAAGGATGACTATGACACTTCATTCTAGAAGCGCGACCGTAAGAAAAACCGTGATGACAATCGATTCGTTCTTGGGTACTTATTACATTTTCTTGCAATGCAATAAGTGCAGTCATTGTTTTAAAAGGTGAACCCGGCGGATACATCGCTTGCAAACTACGATCATAAAGTGGTTTGGCGATGGTATCATACCAAAGTCTATTAAAGTTTTTGCTCCGTTTTCTTCCTACTAATAAATCAGGGTCGTAGCCTGGAGCACTTACCAAGGTTAAAATTTCTCCGGTTTTAGGTTCGATAGCAACGATGCCTCCGCGTTTATTTTCCATGAGTTTTTCACCATAAGCCTGTAATTCAGCATCTATGGTAAGCGTAATATCTTTTCCTTTTACGGGTAAAGTATCGTAAATTCCATCTTTATAGGAACCAATCTCCCGGTTAAACCTATCTTTTTGAATATATTTTACGCCTTTGGTTCCACGAAGAATATCTTCGTATTGCTTTTCAACACCTTGACGACCAATTAAATCTCCGGCTTGGTAATAAGGATTGTTATTAATTTCAGCATTATTGGCTTCAGAAATATAACCTAAAAAATTAGCTCCGAAATCGATTTGATAGTCTCTAGAAGATCTTTTCTGAATATAAAAGCCTTTGTACTTTCTAAGTTTTTCCTGAAAGTAAGCATATTCTTCTTTGGTAAGCTGCGGCACGATTACAGAAGGTAATCTAGGCGAATAGATTTTTGCTTTATCTAAACGTTTTCCTAATCGCTCGGGAGTAATATTTAAAAGTGTAGAAAGTTCCAATGTATCAAAAGGCTCTACTTCCCGAGGAATAGCCATGACATCATAAGAAGGCTGATTGGAAACCAAGAGCTCTCCATTCCTATCAAAAATATAACCGCGCTGCGGATAATCGTATTCAACTTTTATCGCATTGTTTTGTGATAAAACGGCAAGCGAATCATCTACAATTTGTAAGTAAAATAATCGCCCTAAAAATATAAACCCGGTAAGTGAAATAAGTATGTAAGGCAGTATTCTTCTCATCTACGTCTTTTTCTAAATAAAATCATTGAAATCACCACTAACAGAACGGTAAAAATGCCGGAGAACAGCATATTCTTTAAAATTTCCAATATATAGGTAAAATTAAAGTATGCGAATGAAAAAAGCACGAAATGATGAATAAAAACTATTAACAGAATATAAGTTAACCGTTGTGCAAAAGGGGTTTGGTAAAACTTAATGGTCTGAAACTCGTAACTTACTCCAAACGCAAATTTTAGCACATATGGCCTAAAATAGGCCGCCACTAAACTCGCTGCTGCATTTATACCTCCGCTATCCTGAAAAACATCAATAATAATACCAATGAGAAAGGAATAAATAAGAACTTTCCAATGGTTTAAATTTAGAGGTAAAAGTAAAATGAAAAACACATATAGGTAAGGATTGATAAATCCTAAAAAGTTAATGTTACTCAAGATAAGCACTTGTAGTAAAACCAACAGAATAAACCGCGTAATATTTGAGATTAACAGCTTATTCATTTTCTTCTTTTTCTAAAGATTTTAATTCGTCCAAATTTTGATTATCGATAATATAGACGTAACCAATATTGGTCATATCGTTAAACAAACGTACATTTATTTTATAGTAACTTTGGTTCACATCGAGTTCAAAATCATTGACTACTCCTACAGGAATTCCTTTAGGGAAAATATAGGAACGACCATCGGTTGTAATGGTATCTCCTTTATGAACCGGTGCCAAACGCGGAACTTCTTCCAATTGAACAATATTCGGATCTTTCCCATTCCACAATAAACTTCCGAAGTGATTGGTATTTTTTAGTTGTACTGAAATTGAAGAATTGGTATTTAATATGGAAATTACCCGAGAGAAATTATTACTGCTTTCTTCAACAATCCCCACAATTCCGCGACTGGTAATCACTCCCAAATCGTTATGAACACTATCCCTTTCTCCTTTATTGACTAGAATATAGTTATCGATATTTGAAAACTGATTCCGAATAACTTTTGCGGAAATAAATTTGTAAGGATTATCAAAACTAGAAGTGTCTTGATAAATGGTATCTAAATTTTTAGCGTTTAATTCACCTAAACGGGAACGTAGGTATTTATTTTCTTCTACAAGTCGGTTGTTATATTCTTTTAAGTTGAAATATTCATCGATGTCGTTTACCCAATTATAAACGCCTCCGGTAAGAAAATTAGCCGAATTAATAAATTTACTTTTATGATAAGAGTGCGATTGAACCGTGAAGAAAACAGACAGGAAAAGTAACAGCAGAAATAATAGGGTATTCTTATACTTTATAAGAAAGTTGACAATTTGCTGCATAAACTAATCTGCTTCTATTTAATAAGTACACTTTTGAACTTACCAATATTTTTTAATGTAATTCCTGTTCCTCTTACGACAGCTCTTAATGGGTCTTCTGCAATGTACACCGGCAGTTCCGTTTTTTGGGAAAGACGCTTATCCAATCCACGAAGCATCGAACCTCCTCCGGCTAAATAAACTCCTGTATTATAAATATCGGCTGCTAATTCAGGTGGCGTCTGTGAAAGCGTTTCCATCACAGCATCTTCAATACGAAGTATAGATTTATCTAAAGCTTTGGCTATTTCCCGATAAGAAATTTCTACCTGCTTAGGTTTTCCTGTCAACAAATCTCGACCTTGAACGCTCATATCTTCCGGCGGAACTTCCAAATCTTCAGTAGCCGCACCTATTTGAATTTTTATTTTTTCTGCCGTACGTTCACCCACATAAAGGTTGTGCTGCGTACGCATATAGTAAACAATATCGTTGGTAAAAACATCACCAGCAATCTTCACAGATTTATCACAAACAATCCCGCCTAAAGCAATCACTGCAATTTCGGTAGTACCACCACCTATATCGACAATCATATTTCCTTTTGGTTGCATAATATCTACGCCAATACCTATTGCTGCGGCCATCGGTTCGTGAATAAGATAAACTTCTTTACCATTTACACGTTCGGCACTTTCTTTTACCGCTCTCATTTCTACTTCTGTAATTCCTGAGGGAATACAAATCACCATTCGTAAAGCCGGAGTAAATACTTTCTTTTTTAATGCCGGTATTTCTTTAATAAACCGGGTAAGCATTTGCTCACTGGCATCAAAATCTGCAATTACTCCGTCTTTAAGCGGTCGTATGGTTTTTATATTTTCATGGGTTTTTCCTTGCATCATCGCCGCTTCTTTTCCAGCTGCAATAATTTTTCCAGATATCCGGTCTCTCGCTACAATAGAAGGACTATCCACCACTACCTTATCATTATGAATCACTAAGGTGTTGGCTGTTCCTAAGTCTATCGCAATCTCTTCAGTTAAAAAATCAAAAAATCCCATAAATTAATTTAAAGCTTGTATAAAAGTATAAAAATTAATGCTTAAAATGACGTGTTCCTGTCATAACCATAGAAATATTATTTTTATTGCAATATTCTATACTTAATTCATCTTTTATTGAACCTCCCGGTTGAATAACTGATTTTATTCCGGCATTATCTGCAATCTCTACACAATCGGGAAATGGGAAAAATGCATCACTCGCCATTATTGCTCCTTCTAAATCAAAATTGAAAGATTTAGCTTTTTCAATCGCTTGGCGTAACGCATCTACACGGGAAGTTTGTCCAGTTCCGCTAGCGCAAAGTTGTTTTCTTTTAGCTAACACAATGGTATTCGATTTGGTATGCTTGCATATTTTTGAAGCAAATAATAAATCTTCTACTTCTTCAGCAGAAGGTTTTTCTGTCGTTACTTCTTTTAAATCTTCAGCAACATCTGTTTTCGCATCTTTATCTTGAACCAAAACTCCGTTTAAACAAGTTCTTACAGTTTTATTGGGTTGCTCAGTTTCTTTCTGAATTAAAAGAATTCTGTTTTTCTTTCCTTTTAAAACCTCTAAAGCAGCTTCATCATAAGCCGGAGCAATCACTACTTCACAAAACAATTTATGAATTTCTTCTGCGGTAGCTTTATCAATTTTCGTGTTGCTGATTAAAATTCCACCGAAAGCAGAAACAGGGTCGCCTGCTAAGGCATCTAAATAAGCTTGGTGTAAAGTTTCGCGCTGCGCTAAACCACAAGCGTTATTATGTTTTAAAATAGCGAATGTTGGCGCTTCCCCTTTAAATTCGTTCATTAAATTAACAGCAGCATCTACATCTAATAAATTGTTGTACGAAAGTTCTTTACCGTGAAGTTTATCGAATATTGCTTCAAAATCGCCAAAGAAATAACCTTCTTGGTGAGGGTTTTCTCCGTAACGAAGTTTCTTCCCTTCCGCAATACTTGCTTTGTAAACTACTTCTTTATTTTCTGCATTGAAGTAATTAAAAATCGCTGTATCGTAGTGCGAAGAAACATTAAAGGCTTTCCCTGCAAAACGCTTTCTATCTTTTAAACTAGTTTTCCCTTCGCCTTCGGAAATAACTTGTAAAAATTCATCATAATCGGTCATCGAAGAAACACAAAGTACATCCTTAAAATTCTTTGCTGCTGCACGAATTAAAGAAATGCCACCTATATCTATTTTTTCGATAATGTCTTGTTCTGAAGCTCCGGAAGCAACAGTTTTTTCAAACGGATACAAATCTACAATCACAATATCTAACTGCGGAATTTCGTATTGCTCCATTTCAGCTACATCACTCTCATTTTCTTGACGGTTTAAAATTCCACCAAAAACTTTTGGGTGAAGTGTTTTTACTCTTCCACCAAGTATCGAAGGATAAGAAGTTACATCTTCTACAGGAACTACGTTTATCCCTAAATCTTTAATAAATGTTTCGGTCCCACCGGTAGAATAAATGGTTACGCCAAGCTCGTCTAACTTTTTTACGATAGGCGCTAAACCGTCTTTATGGAATACTGAAATTAATGCTGATTTTGCAGTTTTAATATCGCTCATGTTGCTGTGTTGTTTAAAAGTGCGAAAGTAATATTTTTATGCCAAAAAAAGCTTGCTAAAATGCTCATTTTTCAGTAAAAGTTGTAACAAAAAAATCAACAAAACGTCCTATCTTTAAACAGCACTACAAATTGATGAGCGCACACCTATGCTAATTTACCTGAGAATCCTTAAAGAAAGTTTGTTTTTCGCGATAAACGCATTAAAAAACAACAAGTTACGAACCTTCTTATCCTTACTAGGTGTAACGATTGGTATTTTCTCAATTATTGCCATTTTGGCCGCTGTAGATTCTTTGGAAAAAGAAATAAAAGGCAGTTTAAGTTCGCTCGATACCAGTACGATTATCATTATGCGCTTTTCGTTTGCGCCCACCGATATTCCACAGTGGAAAAGAGAACAATTTCCCGATGTAAGTTATGATGAATATCAACACCTTAAACGAACTTTGCCCAACACGGTTGCCACCACTTATACCTTAAACGTAAAAGCCGAACCAATTACGTACGGAGGAAAACAAGTACAAGGCGTAGAAATTGGAGCGGTAACAAGTGACTATTATTTTATTGAAGCTTTGCAATTGGAAGAAGGAAGATTTTTCAATGAAGCAGAATCTAATAGCGGAGCTCCCGTCGTCGTGCTAGGAAATGAAGTTGCTGAAAATCTCTTTGGAACACCGGAAGCTGCTGTAGGGAATAAAGTCCGCTTGTACGGAAGGAAATTTTCTGTAATTGGCGTGTTAGAAAAAGAAGGAAACAGTATGTTTGGCCCATCAAAAGACGGATCGGCTTTTTTACCGGTAAATGTTACCCGTAGGATTTATGGTGATAATAACAAACAAACCTTTCCGCAAATTATTTTAAAGCCGGAAAGTGATGTGGACAACGCCGCTTATATTGCTCAAGTTGAACAAAACTTACGCCTTTATCGTGGCTTAAAACCTAATCAAGTCAGTACATTTTTTGTAAATCAATTAAAAGGCTTTACCGATTTTATAGATAATATTACTGGACAAATGAACCTTTTCGGACTTATCATTAGCGGTTTCTCATTGCTAGTCGGCGGCTTCGGAATTGCTAATATTATGTTTGTGAGCGTCAAAGAAAGAACTAACCTCATCGGGATTCAAAAATCATTGGGAGCGAAAAATAAATTTATTTTGCTTCAATTTTTATTTGAAGCGGTGATTCTCTCCATTATTGGTGGTTTGGCGGGAATTTTCTTAGTTTGGGTGATTACGGTAGTTTTATCTCAGTTTACCGGCGATTTTCAATTTGTACTTTCTTTTACTAATATTATTATCGGGATTTCTGTCTCAGGACTTATTGGACTCATATCCGGAATAATTCCGGCTATTTCAGCTTCACGTCTCGACCCGGTTGAAGCGATTAGAACCGGAATGTAAACTTTAAAAACCCTCTCTTATGAAAAAAAATATTTTCTTATTTATCGCCTTACTTCCAAGTTTACTGTTGGCACAAGAATTCAACAATCAAAAGTTAGATTCACTTTTAGATAGAATTGTAAAAGCCGACAAAGCAATGTTCAGCATAGCGATTCACGAAAACGGAAACCCTATTTATACCCGAGCAATTGGTTATGCCGATGTAGAAAGCGAAATGAAAGCCAACCCAAAAACGATGTATAGAATTGGGTCAATTTCAAAATCGTTTACGGCAACTTTAATTTTAAAACTGGTTGAAGAAGGTAAGCTCTCTTTAGACACCAAACTCTCCAAGTTTTATCCTGAACTACCGAATGCAGAAAAAATTACTATCAAGAATCTATTGAACCATCACAGTGGCCTTTTTAATTTCACCAATAGCGATGATTATACTTCTTGGATGCAAGAAGCTAAAACGAAAGAAGAACTGCTTCGCATTATTAAACTGAATGGAACTGTTTTTGAACCTAATGAAAAAAGTGAATACAGCAACACGAACTATGTAATTTTAACTTGGATTGTAGAAAACGCCAGTGGAAAGTCTTTTTCTGAATTGCTTCAACAATACATTATTCAACCTTTCCATTTAAACCGTACTAAATATCAAGGAGAAATTAATGTAAAAAATAATGAAGCTTATTCTTATCAGCGAGGAAATAATTGGATAAAAGATACGGAAACTGATATGAGCGTTCCATTAGGAGCCGGAGCTATTGTTTCTACCCCTACCGATTTAAATAAATTTTATGTAGCTCTTTTTGAAGGCAAAATCTTAAATGCAGAATCACTGGAAAAAATGAAAACCTTAGAAGATAATTATGGTTTAGGATTGTTTAAGTTCCCTTATTATGAAAAGTATTCTTTTGGTCATTCTGGAGGTATTGATGGTTTCTCTTCTTTGGCCGGGTACTTCCCTGAAGAACATTTAGCTGTAAGTATAACCTCTAACGGAAGTTCAATTTCGTTAAATGACGTTATGCTAGGTACGCTAAATATCTATTTTGACAAAGAATATGAATTACCGGTTTATAAAAAAGCCATTCAAGTTGATGTAACAACTTTACGGCAATATGAAGGGACTTATGATAGTGACACTTTCCCTTTAGATATTAAAGTTTTTATTGAAGGCGATGCTCTTAAAGCGCAAGGCACAGGACAGTCAGCCATTCCTCTTACTGCAGTTGGCAATAACACCTTTGAATTTACTCCTGCAAAGCTTCAGATAGAATTCATTCCCGCTTCAAATGAAATGCAATTAACGCAAGCTGGAAATAGTTTTAGGTTGAAAAAAAGATAAATGTTCTCACGGTTTTTCTCAAAATTATGTTAATTTTATCAAAATAAATTCTCACAAGCAAACCCAACTCTGCTTTTTGAGATTAACTTTTACTAACCCCAACTTTATTTAACATGAGTAACTACGAAAAAAATTTCCAAATTCTCAATGGACCTAGTGAAATATTGATGGATGAGAGCTTAATTAAATTAGAAATCCCACTCCCCCATGAACAATTTGAAGTAATATCAACGTATAATTTATCTTCTAATGAATGTTTCACTCTTGTTCTTCATATCAAAGATATATCTGCCGATTCCCCTCCTTATTCAGAAATTGCTGCAAATACCCTTATACACGAAATTAAATTTGACGATGTCCTGCTAGAGATAGATAGTATCCCTTCAGAAGGTATTCAAATATTAGTTTATAATGATTTTGATTTTAACGCTTCTGATATTAATGAAATTACGGCATTAATAAGAAAATATAGTTATACTGCTTTAAAATATCTTGATGACGAGAAAAAAAGAGGCCATGGTGGTATACTTACACGATAAATCCTTAATATTAATTTACATTTTATTATCATTTTCTTTATCTCTTTTTGGTCAAAAAGTTGATAAAGAAGACTCTATATTTTATTATCAAAAAGAATTAAATAAATTAGGTTTTGGAGAAAAAAAAGCCGAATTACATCTTTCGTTTTCAGATTATTATATTTCCCAAAACCAATCTATTGAGGCTTATAAAGAAGTATTCAAAGCTTTAGCTATATATGAAAAAACTGGAAACCAAGACCAGATCGCGGAGTGTAACTTAAAACTCCATGTAAATTCTACATTAAAAAAAGAAGATGAAGCTTCTAAAGAATATTTAGATCGTTATTATAATTATGCTAAAAAACAAAAAGATACTCAAAAACTTGCGCTAGCTCATAAAATGTATGGAATTGTTTATTTTGATGTTGATTATCCAAAATCCAGAAAACATTTCGAAAAAGCAATCAAGTATGCCTTGATAGCCAATGACAGTTTACTTTGGGCAAAATCTACAGATAATTTCGCTCTACTTTTAGCTGGCTTTGATAAAAAACAAGATTCTTCATTATTCTACTATAATCAATGTTTAGATTATTACAAGAAGGCAAAGAACAATTCATATTTAGTTGTTTCAGCATACATAAATATCGCTAATAGTTACGAAAAAAAAAACGATATTGATAAAGCTTTATTTTATATAAAAAAAGCAGATAGCATTCCGTCAAATAAACTCCAAGCATTTTACAAAGAAGTCATTTCAGAAAAACTTTCAAATTACTATAAATGGAAAGGAGATTACAAAAAAGCTCTTAAGCACAAAGAACTTTTTATTAAAATGAGAGATAGTATAAATGATGCTCAACAGGATTTTGCTATTAGTGAACTCCAAACTAAATACGAAACCGAAAAAAAAGAAAAGGAAAATGCATTATTGAAGAGTGATATCGCCGAAAAGAAACAGACAGAAACCATTCTTATTATCGTGGTCATTGCTTCTATAATTATTGGAACAGGGATAAGTTTTTTAATTGCTAAAAATGCAAAACGAAAGCAACAACTTGCTCAACAAAAAGAACAAATTAGGCTACAAGAAGTAGAAAAAGAATTAAAAGAACAAGAACTTAGTAGTATAGATATTTTAATTGAAGGACAAGAAAAAGAACGCCAACGCTTAGCTGAAAACCTACACGATAATTTAGGAGGAACTTTAGCTGCTCTAAAGCTGAATATGCAAAACCTTCAGCAAAACAAACAAAATGAAACTATCCTAGAAAAATCTATCAATAACAGTTTAAATCTTATCGAAGATGCCTACCAAAATGTGAGAAACATGGCTCACGAAAAAAGCAATGGTGTAGTTGCCAGTCAAGGTTTATTGCCAGCCCTACAGAAATTAACCGGCAACATTTCTTCCGATAAACTTACAATCAATATTGACCATTTTGGTTTAAAAAACCGGCTGGATAATTCTCTGGAAATAAGAATATTCAGAATTATCCAAGAACTAATTACCAATATCATTAAACATGCTAACGCTACGGAAGCCAATATTTCACTGACTAATCACGATTCAACCCTAAATATTATTGTTGAAGATAATGGCGTAGGTTTCAAAAAAGACTTTTCTAAATCTGAAGGAATGGGAATTGCAACCATAGAAAAAAGAATTGAAAATCTTGGCGGAACTATGCAAATTGATTCTTCCCCCAATAGAGGAAGTAGTATCATTATAGATTTACCGTTATGACGACTATTGTTATTGCAGAAGATCATCAATCTTTAATTGACGGACTAAGTCTTTTATTTGAAAAAGATCCTGAAATTCAAATTATAGGTAAAGTTAATGATGGCGAAAAGCTAATAGAAACCATCAAGAAAAAGCAACCCGATATACTACTTACCGACATTAGGATGCCAAAAATTGATGGAATTGTAGTCACCCGAATGATTAAACGAATGTACCCTGAAATAAAAGTGGTTGCCTTTACAATGTTTGATGAGGAAGATAGTATAAAACAAATGTTGGAAGCCGGAGCAAACGGCTATATTTTAAAAAATTCTGGTTTGGGGGATGTAAAAAAGGCCATCGAAACAGTAATGAAAGGAGAGTTTTATTTTGACAAAAGTTTAGATACTTCTTTTTTAGAGGAAGGAGATTCAAAAAAGAAGAAAAATATTTTAACTACTACTGAAATGCAAATCCTTCATCTAATTGGCGAAGGAAAAAATTCTTACGAAATAGCAGAAATCAGGTGCTGTAGTTATACCACTATACAAACCCACCGAAAAAATATGATGAAGAAATTAAACCTTCACGGAAAAGGGGAATTACTTCGGTATGCTATAGATAAAAATAAATACGATATTTAATAACAAAACCCCTTTCTAATTTGGAAAGGGGTTTTTCTTTAATATTATAGTGATGAAATACTAATTAACTTCTGGTAAGAAACCGTAAGTTTTAGAATACATCATCATTTGTTTTTCAAAATTTTCCGGCTGCGTAACTTTTATAGTTTTGATTTCTCCGTTATCATCCATTTCAGGAACTAGAACAGGATTAATAAAACCGCTGTATGGTGCTGATTTAAATTTCTTGTTTCTTTCTAAAACTTCTTTATGTACGTCTTGGTCTACTTTTACTCCGTAATTTTCTACTAAATCTCTGGCTGCTTCAAAATCACCTTCAGACTTGATTCGTTGTGCTTCTTTTAACAATTCGCCAAATAACTCACGTAAGCGCTGGTAATCTTTAATTTCAAAAGAAGTTTTGCCATCAACCGTTTCTTTTACGATAATGCCTTCTTCTTTTCCTTTTTCAAAAACCCAAGCACTTACCCATTGGCGGTTACGCATGTGAGCTTCTTCAATATCTTTTCCTAATTCGATTCGGGTTAATTGCGTCATTAATCCATTTCTAATGTAATCGTTATACGCTGCTTTTCCTAATTTTTCATAATCATCGGTCAGGCCAAGTTCTTCTAGTTTTGGATCCATTAAAAAGTAAAGTCCCACTAAATCTGCACGACCTTCTTCCATGGTAGAAGCATAATTCTTCAAGGTTTCTTTGGTTTCTCCTACTCCAGGATTCAATTTACCCGATGCGTGACCAACAACTTCGTGAAGCGCGGTATGTAATTTATCGGCTTGTGCTCCGTATTTTTCTGAAAGTTGAATTTCTTCTTCATCGTGCGCAAATTCTTTCAACTTACCAGAACCTCCGGCATTTTCATAGGCGTGAATAATATTTCCTAAAGAAACCGATTTACTTCCGTGTTGTGTTCTAATCCAGTTAGCATTTGGTAAATTTACCCCGATTGGTGTACTTGGTGAAGCATCTCCCGCTTCACCCGCAACGATAACCGTTTTATAAGTTACGCCTACCACAGATTCTTTCTTGTGCTCATCCATAATAGGTGAATTGTCTTCAAACCATTGAACGTTGTCTTCTAAAACTTTCATTTTTTGAGACATATCAAAATCTTTGATTTGCACAATCGTTTCATAAGAACCGCGATAGCCTTTTGGGTCATTATAAACTTCAATAAAACTGTTGATATAGTCAATATTTCCTTCAGTAGCTTCTACCCAAGCTACATTATAATCGTCCCAAGTCTGTAAATCTCCGGTTTGGTAATATTTTATTAATAAGCCAAGCGCATCAGCTTGTTTTTGGTTTTCGGCAACACTTTGAGCTTTTTCTAACCATTTAATAATTTCATCAATCGCTTCACCGTACATTCCGCCGCTTTTCCAAACTTTTTCAACTAACTTCCCGTCTTCTTTTACCAATTTAGAATTTAAACCAAAAGAAAGGGGCTGTTTTGGATTGGGCGATTGTTTTTTAGCATAAAAAGCATCCACTTCTTCAGCAGTAATATTTTCACCATAAAAATTAACCGCAGAACCTTTAATTAAACCTTTTTCTTCGTTTAGGTTTACTTTTTTCATCGCTTTATCGTTAAACAAAACCTCAAAAGCTTCACCAATAAGTTGGGTATTGGTTTCTTTTAAAAGTGTATTTAAATATTCTTTAGAGAATTCTGGCTTCATTTTATCCATCGAGTAATGGTGATGAATTCCGTTAGAAAACCAAACTCTTTTTAAATAAGTTTCAAAAGCTTGCCAGTCTTCCGTAGCTTTATCTCCTTCGTAGCTTGTATAAATATTCTCTAAAGCTTTTCTAATCTTTAGATTATGCTTGTAGTTTTGATCCCAGATAATATCGCGACCAGAAAGTCCGGCTTGGGTAAGGTAATAAACCAGTTTTTGTTCTTTTAATGAAAGGTTTTCCCAACCCGGTATTTGATAACGAAGTATTTTTAGATCGGCAAACTCTTCTGCGGTAAAGTCAAAATCTTCACTTGTTTTTTCTTCTGTTTGCTCGGTAGAAGTTTGATCTTTTTCATCCTTTTTATGATCTTCACAGGAAACCACAAAAAGTGATGCCGCTAAAAGCATCGGTATAAATTTAAATTTCATTGTATAGATTATTAATTGTTTTTTACAAATGTAATGATTAAGCTTTTGTAAATTACGTATATTAGCTTAACAAAATTTAACAATTTTTAAAATGAAGATTTTTAAGTACCTATTTTTCTTAATTCTAATTGTTATTATTGGAGGGGCAATTTATGTAGCTACTATTGATGGTGATTACCAAGCGGAAGAAACCATGGTGATGGATGTACCTGCTGCAATGATTTTTAGTGAAGTGAATGAATTTAAAACTTGGGAAGAATGGGGACCTTGGAAAGAACAAGATCCTAATATGGTGGTGAATTACCCAGAAAAAACCAGTGGTGAAGGTGCTTCTTATTCTTGGAATGGCGATGAATCGAGAGATGTTTCTATTGAAACCGTAAAAGTGATTCCGAACAAATCAATAGACCAAAAAGTGATTTTTGAAACTCCTTTTGGTGACTCGCAAAGTGAAATGTATTGGAGATTTAAGCCGGTTGAAGGAAAAACAAAAGTTACTTGGGGCATAAAAGGACAACAAAGTTTTTTTGATAAAATAGATATGTTGACCGAAGATAAAAGTATGAGACAAATGGTGAATCCGATGTTTGAAAAAGGCTTAACCAACTTAAAAGAAAGGCTTACCAAAAAAATGCAGCAATATTCTGTAAATATAGATGGAGTTACGGAGTACGGCGGAACTTTTTATATGTACGTAACCACAGCATCTAAAAACAACCCAAAAGCCTTAGAAAGAAAAATGGAACAAATGTTCCCGCAGGTTGCACGATTTATGACTGAAAATGATATTGAAATGAGTGGACAACCGCTTACAGTTTATAATCAAATTAATGAAGATTCTGGAACGGTTATTATTTCCTGTGGAATTCCTACCACAAGTAAAGTAGTCACTCCACAAGAAAGTGATGTTCTAAATGGATACATCGAAAAAACCAAAGCTTTAAAAGTAACCTTAACCGGAAATTACAATAACTTACCGGAAGCTTGGAGCAAAGCCAATTCTTATTTAGCAGAAACCGATTTTGTAAAGAATGAAGAAATCGCTCCGTTTGAAATTTATATAACAGATCCAGGAAAAGAAGCTAACCCTGCCAATTGGGAAACCGAAATTTATATTCCCATTAAAAGAAAAGATAAAAGTGTTTTAGCTACAGAAAATTTATAATGAAGCAATTAATACTCGTATTTGTTGGTGGTGGCACTGGAAGTATTGCCCGATTTTTACTGGGAAAATGGCTTAACAATTCGATTACGGGAATTCCCTATGGAACTTTCTTGGCCAATATTTTAGGAAGTTTCCTTATTGGGATAATTCTTGGGTATTTTGCAAAGTCTGAAAATTTATCGCAAGAAACCACTTTACTTTTAGCGACCGGGTTTTGTGGAGGCTTCACCACTTTTTCAACCTTTGCCTACGAAAGTCATTTATTTTTAAAATCTGGGGATTTTATAAGTTTTGCTACCTATGCCTTGGCAAGTATAATTGTAGGTTTTGCTGCGGTATTCTTCGGAATGTGGTTAGTAAAAGCTTAGAAAAAACAAAGAGCTAAGACTTTGTCTTTTCAGTTTCTTTTTGTTCTTCTTCCAAAACGATTGCTTTTATATATTCCCGCACAGGTTCTTTTTGAAGACTCTCTAAAACACCCTTTTCAAAATTAGAAAGCACTTTATATTCTTCTAAAGGTTCTTGAAGCGATTTAAATTGTTCCTTTTTTAAAATGGGTACATCTGCTCCCAACAACCAGTCTCCTGAAATTTCATCAAAAGTTGCGTAAATTTTCTCAAGAATATGAGAACCTAGGTTAGCATTGTTTTTAATTTGCCTTCCTATATAACCGTTACTCAAGCCAACTTTTTTATCAAAACCATTGTAAGACAAGTTGTAATAAGAAATAGGTTCTTCTATTCTATCAATTACTTTTTTTGCCATAACAGGATTTATGTTGTGAAAAATAAAAAATTTACTGTATATTTGTTTTATTATACAGTAATTATACTGTGTAATAAAAGTGTATTTACAGCGTATCTGTAGCAAATATAAAACTAATGTCTAACAATCTCAAACAGTAGGTAAATTATGATATCAAAAAAAGAAGCTGATGCCATTAAAAAACTCTTTGGGCCAAAGTCTGCTCAAAAATTGGCAGTTAAAATCTCTGAACGAGGCGAGGTGAAAAATCGAAACGGAAATGCTTTTAAAGCACATAGTATTAGAGATGTGCTCAACCAAAAGGCACACTCTGTCTTAGAAGATGAAATAAGGTTAATCTGGAAATTGGAATTGATTGAAAGAGAAAAAATCCTGAAAAAATCTTCTGACTTGCTCTCATGAAATTCAGTAAGAGAAATGATCAATGGAAAATTGAAATTTCTAAAAACGAAATTTTTATTTTGACTTTATGCGTTATCGTTATTGTGTTTGTATGCTGTACCGCTATCTATTACCTTAACGATATTATAGACCTTGAAACTGCCGATAATTGTTCATGGCAACAAGTTTATTTTCAGTAAATTTCTTAAACTTTTTTCAAATAGAAAAATTATAAGGATAGTATATACAACCAATAAGAAGACCATTAGAATAACAAATAAACTTTAAAGAACATTAATGTAAACTTATTTTACATTATTAGCCTGTAAAGGCTTTTCCCCACTTTTTTTATATTTTTTTACTCCAGCCTCTATTTTAATTGGTAAATTATTTTCTTCCGGTGGAATTGGACAAGAATATATAGCATTATATGCACAATATGGATTATAAGCTCTATTGAAATCTATAACTACTGTTGAAGAAGTAGGTATTTTAAAATCTAAATACCTTCCACCTGCGTACGTAGATTCACCATTGGTCAAATCTGTAAATGGAATAAATAAATAATCCTTGTATTTTGGGTCTGAAAGTAAACGTTGACTTTGATATACGTTTAGAGTAAATTCTTCACCATTCAAGGAAAATTTCAACTCTCCGTATTTAACATAAATAGGTTTTCGTTCGGTAGTTGTGGGCATCACAAAAGGTGACGCAGAAGTAGTTCTTACAAAAGTTGCTTCTATTATGTATTTTTCGTTAACCTCAAAAAACTCCAAGCCTTTAAAAGTCTGTAAATCCTCTTCAGTGAGAGGGGTAGTTTTTTTGGTAGCAAATTCTTCATTTAAGTGCTGTTGAAAATCTGCTGAAGTAATTAAACTATCTTCGACTTGTGCAAAGCCAAAAACCGAAGAGATTATAAGAATAATAAAGAAAATTGCTTTTTTCAACCTTTAAATCTTTGAAGCAAAGGTAATTTAGAATGCAGAATAAATGCAATGAAAAAAGTAATTAATTATTTTTTCACTCTAATTTTCTGCAAACGCTTTTGATTTGCAAAAAGTCCCTTTGCTAAAAGAGAAACTACCAATAAATCTGCGAAAATAATAAACATTATTCTCAAAAATTTTATACCGGTAAAATCTCCCAGTGCAAACCCGCTTACTCCTGTTACCAATGCTAAAATTAGAAATGTAATTGTGTAATCCTTCATCTTTTTTTATTTCAAAGATAATAGGATAATACCTCAACTATTATTAACAAATTACTAATTGAATTTTATTTAACCAAAACACAATCAAATCGTTAAACTATGTTAACTAAAAAAGGGGCGGGAAACAAAAAACCCCAATATAAAATTTTACATTGAGGTTTTTTATAGGGTTAAAATTTCAATTTTACATATTTCTTCGGTATTGCCCCCCCACTTCAAACAAAGCTTCAGTAATCTGACCTAAAGAACAAACTTTGGTGGCTTCCATCAATTCTTCAAAAATATTTTCATTTTGAACGGCAGCTTTTTGTACTTTTTCTAAGGCTTCATCAGCGCTATCTTCATAAGTTTCATGAAGTTTCTTCAATGTGGTTAATTGAAATTGTTTTTCTTCTTCCGTAGCTCTAATCACTTCACCCGGTGTTACCGTTGGCGAACCTTTACTACTCAAGAAGGTATTCACACCAATAATTGGGAAATCTCCGTTATGTTTTAAAGTTTCATAATACAAGCTTTCTTCCTGAATTTTCGAACGTTGGTACATCGTTTCCATTGCCCCAAGAACACCGCCACGTTCCGTAATTCTATCAAATTCTTGCAGCACGGCTTCTTCAACTAGCTCAGTTAATTCTTCAATGATGAAAGATCCTTGGATCGGGTTTTCGTTCTTCGCCAATCCTAATTCTTTATTGATAATTAATTGAATTGCCATCGCACGTCTTACCGATTCTTCGGTTGGCGTCGTAATGGCTTCATCGTAAGCATTTGTATGTAACGAATTACAGTTATCATAAATCGCATAAAGCGCCTGAAGCGTCGTACGTATGTCGTTGAAGTCAATCTCTTGTGCGTGTAACGATCTTCCTGAAGTTTGAATGTGATACTTCAGCATTTGCGCACGCGGGTTAGCTCCGTATTTGTGCTTTAAAGCTTTCGACCAAATTCTTCTTGCTACACGACCAATTACGGCATATTCAGGATCGATTCCGTTAGAGAAGAAGAACGAAAGGTTAGGCCCAAATTTATTGATATCCATTCCGCGGCTTAAGTAATATTCCACATAAGTGAAACCATTAGCCAACGTTAACGCCAATTGAGTAATTGGGTTCGCTCCTGCTTCAGCAATATGATATCCCGAAATAGAAACCGAATAGAAATTTCTTACTTTATTCTGAATGAAATATTCCTGCACATCGCCCATTAAACGCAGAGCAAATTCCGTAGAAAAAATACACGTGTTTTGCGCCTGATCTTCTTTTAAAATATCGGCTTGCACCGTACCACGAACTACCGCCATCGTTTCTTCTTTGATCTCTGCATAAACTTCTTTTGGCAGCACGCGATCTCCCGTAACTCCTAACAGCATTAAACCAAGACCATTATTTCCTTCAGGAAGCTCACCACGATAGGTTGGTCGCTCTAAACCACTTTCTTTATAAATGGCTTTTATTTTTTCTTCAACTTCCGCTTCAAGTCCATTTTCTTTAATGTACTTCTCACATTGCTGATCGATCGCGGCATTCATAAAGAAACCAAGTAACATTGGCGCGGGGCCGTTAATCGTCATACTTACCGACGTAAGGTGATGTGCCAAATCGAACCCGGAATACAATTTTTTCGCATCGTCTAAACAACAAATCGAAACTCCGGCATTACCAATTTTCCCATAAATATCTGGGCGTTCATCGGGATCGTTACCATATAAAGTAACTGAATCGAATGCGGTTGAAAGTCGCTTGGCCGGTAAGCCTAAACTTACATAGTGAAAACGACGGTTGGTACGCTCCGGTCCGCCTTCACCGGCAAACATTCTTGTAGGATCTTCCCCTTGACGCTTAAACGGATATAAACCTGCCGTGTATGGGAATTCTCCCGGTACATTTTCTTGTAAAAGCCACTTGAGTAAATCGCCCCAAGCTTTGTATTTTGGTAAAGCTACCTTCGGAATTTGTAAATGTGAAAGTGACTCGGTATGCGTTTCAATTTTAATTTCTTTATCACGAACCTTAAACGTATAAATAGGATCTTCGTATTTTTTAACGGTAGTTTCCCATTTTAAAATCTCTTCCCAGTTATAAGGATCGAAATCCATTTTTACACGGTCGAATTCCTTCTTCAACAAACCAACTAAATCTTCATTTTCTGAAGAAGTCGCTGCTTCTAAAGCTTCTTCATCTAAACCATTTTTAGTTAACTCAATTTTTGTATTGGTGGCTGACTCTAAGGTTTTATAAATACCGTAAAGTTTTTGAGCGACTTCCACTTGCGTTTCAACGGTATCATCATAACCACGGTTATTTTCTGCGATTTCTGAAAGGTAACGGACTCTTTTTGGTGGAATTACATAAATCTTTTCAGACATTTCATCTGAAATATGATAATCGCTTTTCAAAGAAGTCTCCGTTTTCTCAACCAAGGTATCCATAATCTTTTTGTAAAGATTATTCATCCCGGGATCGTTAAACTGCGAAGCTATCGTACCGTAAACGGGAAGTTTTTCAGCATCTTCGTGCCATAACTGGTGATTACGCTGGTACTGCTTTTTTACATCACGCAGCGCATCTAACGCACCACGTTTATCAAATTTATTGATCGCTACAATATCGGCAAAATCGAGCATGTCGATTTTTTCTAACTGCGTAGCGGCACCAAACTCAGGCGTCATTACATATAAAGAAACATCTGAGTGGTCTAAAATTTCGGTATCACTTTGCCCGATTCCTGAAGTTTCAAGAATAATCAAATCGTATTCTGCTGCTTTCAATACTTCAATCGCTTCTTGCACATATTTAGAAAGTGCCAAATTTGATTGGCGAGTAGCCAGTGAACGCATATAAACTCGAGGTGAATTAATAGCATTCATACGAATACGATCACCAAGTAAAGCCCCACCGGTTTTTCTTTTGGAAGGATCTACCGAGATGATTCCAATGGTTTTTTCTTCAAAATCGACTAAAAATCGACGCACCAATTCATCTACCAACGAAGATTTCCCGGCACCACCGGTTCCTGTAATTCCTAGAACCGGAACTGAAGCCCCCTTCAATTCCCCCGAAGGGGGAAAGTTCTTTTCAAATTTATCGTGAAAATTTTCTGCTAATGAAATTAATCTTGCTAATGTATTAACGTTTTTCTCTTTTAGAGCTTCATTAATTCCCTTCCCTTTGGGAAGGGTTAGGGATGGGCTTGCAAAATCTGCTTGTTGCACCAAATCATTAATCATTCCTTGTAAGCCCAATTCACGACCATCATCGGGAGAGTAAATCCTGGTAATTCCGTATTCGTGAAGTTCTTTAATTTCTTCCGGAAGAATAACTCCGCCGCCGCCGCCGAAAATTTTAATGTGATCTGCTCCTTTTTCTTTCAGCAAATCGTACATATATTTAAAATATTCGGTATGACCACCTTGGTAAGAGGTCATCGCAATAGCATTTGCATCTTCTTGAATTGCGGTGTTCACCACTTCTTCCACACTTCGATCGTGACCAAGATGAATTACTTCTACTCCGGTAGACTGAATAATACGACGCATAATATTGATTGCCGCATCGTGGCCATCAAATAATGAGGCCGCTGTAACTATTCTTACTTTATGTTTGGGTTTATAAGGCTTTACTTGTTCCATTGAAAAATTCTTAATTTAAGGTGCGTAAATTTACGAAAAAGCTATCAAAATAGAAGTTAATCCTGTTTTGGAATTAAAATATTTAAAATTAGTTCTTCTAGGAAATTGCTCACAATTACGAATCTTCATAATTCACTTCATATATGTTTCGGATTATACCTTTAATTCGATTTAAAAATAAATAAAGATTTTACATTTCGTCTATTATAGATAAAATTTAATATTAAAATATTTTTAATAACAATCTTATGAAATTTTATATATCGCAATATACCCTCTAGAGGGTATTGTTTGGAGACTGAAATCATTTTACTTTTATCATGTCTTCTTTAAAGAATATTCGTGGGGTATGTTCTTAGAAAGACAAGTTTGTATAAGGGCTCATTGCGAGCCCTTTTTTATGCTTCAAATTACACTGAAGAATTTTAAAATAAAAAAAAGCGCTCTAAAATTAGAACGCTTCTATAATTTTACATAAATATGTGTATGATGATTAGAATTTAATTTGTACTCCTAATCCTTCAGCAATTCTTTTACCTAATTCTTTATCGGCTTTATACCAATGTTGTAATTGGCGTTGCGTGATCTCTTCCTTTTTGGGACCATCGATTTGACTCATTGAACCTACAGTGTTATGTACCAAATGAGCTTTTGCTTCATCATTCATTACCCGATATAAATTACCTGGCTGCGTGTAATGATCGTCATCACCGCTTACTGATGCATTTCTATCATACCAATCTGCTTCAGCATCGGTCACTCTTGGTGGTTTCTGTTTGTATTCTTCGGCTTTCTTTATGTTATCGAAACTGTTTGGAAAGTAATTTTCAGATCTTCCGCCATTATCGGTTACGGTCATAAAACCATCCCGTTGATAATTATTTACCGCATAAGGACAGCGATTTACAGGAATTTGTTCATAGTTGGCTCCTAATCTATAACGGTGAGCATCGGGATAAGATAACAATCTTCCTTGTAACATTTTATCGGGTGAATAACCAATACCATCTACGATATGAGCTGGTGCAAATGCAGATTGTTCAATTTGAGCGAAATAGTTATCGGCATTTTTATTAAGCTCCATTTTTCCTACTTCAATTAAAGGATAATCTCCGTGCGGCCAAACTTTTGTTAAGTCGAAAGGGTTCCATTTATAACTTTTAGCATCTTCTTCCGACATTACCTGAATTTTAAGCGTCCAAGTTGGGAATTTTCCATCTTCAATATTTTCCAATAAATCTTGCTGAGCAAAATCTGGGTTTTTCCCTGCCATTTCCACAGACTCTTCATCGGTGAAATTTTTAATTCCTTGATCGGTTTTAAAATGGAATTTCACATAGAATCGTTCGTCATTGGCATTAATCATAGAGAAAGTATGCGAACCGTAACCATTCATATGACGATAACCATATGGCGTTCCGCGATCACTCATTAAAATGATTACTTGATGAAGCGATTCTGGATTTAACGACCAAAAATCCCAACGCATTGTTTGCGATTTCATATTGGTAAAAGGATGCCTTTTTTGAGTATGAATAAAGTCGGCAAACTTTTTAGGATCTTTAATGAAAAATACCGGAGTATTATTACCTACTAAATCCCAATTGCCATCTTCTGTGTAGAATTTTAAAGCAAAACCTCGTGGATCACGATCAGAATCTGCTGAACCTTTTTCTCCTCCTACCGTAGAAAAGCGAGCTAACATATCTGTTTTCTTTCCTACTTCAGAAAACATTTTTGCTTTGGTATATTTAGTAATATCATTGGTTACCGTAAACGTACCAAATGCACCTGAACCTTTTGCATGAACAACACGTTCAGGAATTCGTTCTCTATTAAAATGAGCCATACTTTCGTGCAGCACATAATCTTCTAATAGTATGGGACCTCGGCGACCCACGGTTAAAGAATCTTCTTTTTCATAAAATGGCCTTCCCGAAGCAGTGGTTAGTTTTTTTTCTTCGCTCATAACTTGTATTTTTAATTCAATTAAAGATACGCTATTTTTACCTCAAGCTAAAATCGAATATCTATATCAAGAAATAGACATTCATTATAAATACTCAAAACCAAAGCGTTTTCATTATTTATATCACAATTTAATTCAAAAAATTAACAAAATTTTACAATTATGATAAAACGAATATTCCTTAGTTGCCTTATCTGCTTCTCTTTAATTTCTTGTGCTGAATTACAATCTATCGCAGAAAATCATCCACAACAAGGTTTTGGGCTTAGCCAAGAACAAATTGCTAATGGACTCAAACAAGCCTTAGACAAAGGTATTGATGAACAGGTAAGTAAGCTTACCCAAACCGATGGCTTTTATAAGAATCAGCTCATCAAAATTTTACTACCGGAAGAATTGCAAAAAGTAGAACAGGGCTTAAGGGATATTGGTTTAGGAAGTCTAGCTGATGAAGGCATTAAAGCTTTAAACCGTGCTGCTGAAGATGCGACTAAAGAAGCGACTCCTATTTTTGTAAATGCCATTAAAGAAATGACTTTTACCGATGCTAAAAATATTTTACTGGGAAATGATCGAGCCGCAACCACTTATCTAGAACAAAAAACTTCTCAAGAGTTGTACAGCAAATTCAATCCGGTCATTAAAAATTCTTTTGATAAAGTGGGTGCCGACCAAATCTGGTCTAATATTATTACCAAATACAATAATATTCCATTTACACAAAATGTAAACCCAGATTTAACCGACTATGTAACGCAGGAAGCTTTAGACGGGGTTTATACGATGATTGCTGTAGAAGAGCAAGAAATTAGAACCAATATTGCCAGTAGAACTACCGATTTATTAAAAAGGGTTTTTGCTTTACAAGATTAATAACCCAAAGCTAATACTAAGTAATATTCACATAACATCTATTGCAGATTTCTACCGCATCTTTGTAGTGAGATTTTAGGGTATCTCAATATTTATTTGGGTTAAGTCAAAAGGGCCGGGGAGTTATTCCTGGCTTTTTTGTTAAATTATTAACGATAGATATTACTACTCATCTATACTTTACCAACAACTTAACGAATTTTAATAAATACTAAATATCTTATCTTTTAATTTTGTATGTATAAATGAAATGAAAGAATATGTTTAGTTGGAAAAAAAATAATGATAGAATACAAAGACTTAAAGAAAAGTACACGCGTTTAATGCGCAAAGCCTACGAAATTGCTCCTAAAAACAAACAAAAAAGTGATTATTTTAACCAAGAAGCTAGGCAAATTTTGCAGGAATTAAGACGGTTAGAACTCAACCGATTACATTAGAAAATAAAAATCAGCTTAGCGGCTGATTTTTTTTTATGAACTTTTTACAATATTTCCATTCTTTCTTTCACTACCTTGAAGCATAATTTTCACAAATGTTATTATTTCAATCTCCAACTACAACCATCACTAACGCCATAGATCGTTATTACCACGAATTTTTAGAAATCCTGCCCAAAATAGCATTAGGCATTTTTATAATTGTTGCCGGTGTACTTATTGCTCAAGTAATTACCAATTTTTATAAAAGAAGAATTCTAAAGAAAGCTAACGACCCTTTAATGGCAAGGTTTCTCGCACAAGCCATTAAAATAGTTCTCATCCTTATTGCTATTATGATAGCTTTGGAAGTAGCCGGACTTACTGGGATTGCTGCCGGAATTTTGACCGCTGCCGGAGGAGCTGCTATTATTCTTGGATTTGCCTTTCAGGATATCGGTAAAAACTTTCTTGCCGGAATTATATTGGCCTTTAACCGACCTTTTAGAATTAACGATACCATCAAAATAGACAGTATGTTTGGGAAAGTAAAAGCGTTGAATTTTAGATATACCCATATTAAAACTACCGACGGAAGGGATATTTATATTCCCAATAGCGATGTACTCACCAAACCTGTTGAAAATTACACCGCCGATGGTTTTTTCCGTTTAGAGTTTGTAGTGGGGATTGGTTATGAAAATGATATTGAACAAGCAAAATTACTTATTAAACAAGTACTCAATAATAATAAAAATATTATTCAAGATGAAACCCATGAATCATTTGTTATCGAAGATGAACTCGCTGCGAGTACTATTAATTTGAAGGTTTTCTTTTGGATAAATACTATTGATTATCGCGTAACTTCTAGTGTTTTGCGTGGCTTAATCATCAAAGAAGTAAAAGAAGCCTTAGCTCTTAACGGTTTCAACTTACCTGCAGATATTACTGAACTCAAACTCTACAGTACAGAAGAAGACATTCCACTTAAACTTAGAAAAGACCCTCGCGATTTATTAGAAAATAATAATTAAGAATAGGGCAAATTTTGTCGCAGAAAAAGCTACAAAACCGGGCTATACGCTGTATCTTTTTTAATTTTTTATCAAAAATAAAAAAAGGATGCCGCTGCTATCCCTTTTGCAAGAGCAATTCTGCTAGGTGCCATTTTTTAAAGTATCGAAAAGCTTTCTCTAATCGTGAGCCATACCAACTAAAAAATTCGCCATCTACAAACTTAATTTTGTTGGGATGCACAAATTCAGTTAGTCCTTGTTGATGTTTCTTTTTAAATGGAAAAGGTTCTGAAGAAAGCAACACCAAATCGGCTTCCTTTAAACGCTTCAGGTCAACTTCTGGATAGCGAAGGGTTTCGGCAAAAATATTTTCAAAATGGTTCAGCTGAAGTAAATGATTAATAAATGTATCTCCCCCGGCTACCATCCAAGGTTTTCGCCAAATGAAATAAGCCACTTTTCGCTTAGGCTGATTTTCAATAAATTGTTGAAAATTTTCCAATTCATTCTGAATATTACCCACTAGCTTTTCTGCTTTTTCTTCCACATAAAAAATTTTTCCGTATTGCTGAATTAACTTCAAACTTTCATCAATAGTTGAAATATCGGAAACGTGAACGGGAGCTATTTTTTCTAATGCTTCCACCATTTCTGGAGTGTTTTCTTCTTTATTGCAAAGAATAAGATCCGGCTGAAGTTGCGCAATCTTTTCAATCTTCACTTCTTTTGTTCCACCTACAATTTCAATTTCTTTTCGTAATTCTAGAGGATGCACGCAAAATTTTGTAATTCCTACAAGTTCTTGCTTCAAACCTAAATCGACTAATAATTCGGTTTGGCTGGGAACTAATGATATAATTCGGGTGGGAGTTTGGCTTAACTTAATTGTTCGTTGTAACTGATCTTGAAATTGCATAGCTACAAAGTAAGGAATATTTTATTGAAATAAAATCATCATACACTACCTACAATAACTTCCAAGCTCACTTACAAATCTTCAAAATCTGGTGGGTCAAAAGGGATATCGTCATCTGGATTTTTGTCGTCATAATTGACCCCGGGCGGATTAAAAAGTCCCCAACGATCGATTATATAATTCCACGGATCGAAAGTTTTTACCCATTCTGCAAATAGCGTTCTAAATTCATCTATTTCATTTCTTAATAAATCTAAATACTCTTTTTCTCTAAAACCGTGAATTTCTAATCCCATTAAATGAGTTCTTACTTCTCTTGCAGACCGCCTAATAATAGCAGCATTTTCCATTTTTATATCATACAAATCTACATGCCAAGCACCGGCAATTTTTACCGGAATCTTTAAACTATCTTCTGCAATAAAATTAGCTTGAGTTTTTAGGTATTCTAAATTTAGGACATCTTCCTCGGTATAATTATTTACCAAATCCACAATTTTAGAGCTCATCTGCTCAATAGCATTTGCTTTCTTATAAAGCGCTGAGTTTTCTAATTCCATAGCTACAAAATAATCATTTTCTTTGAAATTAGGAATTAAAAAACCTCATCGATTTTGAAATCCTGTGAGGTTGATAGTTTTTGGAATGTCCGTAATGAGATTCTGGATCAAGTCCAGAATGACGAAAACATCAATTATCATAAATTACGGATAATCATTTTTTTTAAGATACTGAAATCTAGGATTCAACAGAGTTAAACAAATTCAATAGAACACTTTTACAATAAGTTTGTTAGTCACGCTTCGACAAGCTCAGTGGCACAAAGATCAAAGATCCTATTATATATTTTCTAAAATGTTTTGCATTTCTTGTTGTAATTCTTTGGCTTTTTCGGCAGCGGCTTCAGCAAAATTTTCTTTCGTTGAAGCATAAATAATTCCACGTGCAGAATTTATGAGCAAACCTACATTTTCATTCAAGCCATATTTACAAACTTCGGCTACGCTTCCTCCTTGCGCTCCAACTCCGGGAACCAGAATAAAACTATCGGGAATTATTTTTCTAATTTCTGCAAAATATTCTGCTTTGGTTGCTCCCACCACATACATGAGGTTATGGTGATTTTTCCAAGTTATTGATGTTTGTAAAACTTTTTTATAAACTTCTTCCCCATCGACTTTTTTGGTTTGAAAATCGAATGCTCCACGATTGGAAGTCAGCGCTAATAAAATGGTATGTTTATTTTCAAATTCTAGAAAAGGCACTACGGAATCCTCCCCCATATACGGTGCTACGGTAACCGAATCGAAATTCAAATCACTGAAAAAGGCTTTGGCATAACGTGTAGAAGTATTACCAATATCACCACGTTTTGCATCGGCAATGGTAAAAATATCTGGGTACTTTTCATTTAAATAAGAGATTGTTTTTTCTAAAGCTTGCCAACCTTCAATACCGTAAGCTTCATAAAAAGCAATATTAGGTTTGTAAGCTACTGCTAAATGATGAGTAGCATCGATAATTGCCTTATTAAATTCAAAAATTGGATCTTCCTTCTCCAATAAATGTGTTGGGATTTTCTCTAAATCTACATCTAAACCGATGCATAAGAATGATTTTTTCATTTTGATTTGGGAAACTAACTCTGTTGTTGTCATAGTATTTTTATAAAAATAAAAACCACTAAACTTATAGTGGTTTTTGTTTTGTTCCTCGAAAATTAATAATCTCTATTTTGTCTTTTTCAGTATTTAATCTATAAATTATGTAGTTATTTCTATCGATTAAAGCTTTGTGTAACTTCAGATTTTCATGAAGGGGAAATAAATCAGGATTTATAGAAATTAAAGAAATCACCTCTTTAATTTTGTTTTCTAATTGAAGTATTTCATTTACACTCCATTCTCTTTCTAAATAATCAATAACTGCTAAAAGTCCATTTTCTGCTTGGGGCGTCCAATCTACTTCTAATGCCATTTTTTTAGTTTCTCCATTACACTTTCATGAGAAACTAGTTTTCCCTCATCAGCTTGTCTGATACCTATTTCAATTTCTTTTTTTTCTTCTACAGATAATTCATCAAACCAATCACCCGATTCTTCTTCAAAAACTTTTCTAATTCTAAGCAATACAGCTTTATCTTCCGTTTTCTGAAGCTGCTGTATCAACTCTAATTTTGTGTTTTCAATATTCATTTTGAATAAATTATCTTTTATACTAAAGATACAAAAATTGAATTATAATGAATCTGATGCTTCTTTAAGTTTTTCGGTGTTGGCCACTAATTTAAGTTCATCGATGATTTTCTGAATATCGCCGTTGATGATATTCTGTAAATCATAAAGTGTTAAATTGATACGGTGATCAGTAACACGACCTTGTGGATAGTTGTAGGTTCTAATTTTTGCACTTCTATCACCACTAGTTACCATAGATCCACGTTTAGCAGCATCTTCTTCTTGTTTTTTGGCCAATTCCATATCGTATAAGCGTGAACGCAATACTTTAAAAGCTTTCTCTTTGTTTTTATGCTGCGATTTCTGATCCTGACATTGCGCTACAATTCCAGTAGGTTCGTGAGTTAAACGTACCGCAGAATAAGTAGTGTTTACCGACTGACCTCCTGGTCCTGAGGAACAAAAATAATCGATACGTACATCTTTTGGGTCAATCTCTACATCAAACTCTTCCGCTTCTGGGAAAACCATAACGGTGGCGGCACTGGTATGCACACGTCCTTGGGTTTCGGTTTGTGGTACTCGTTGTACACGATGCACTCCGGCTTCATATTTTAATGTTCCGTAAACATCCTCACCTGATACTTCAAATTGAATTTCTTTAAAACCGCCGTTGGTTCCTTCAGAAAAATCTACGGTGCTTACTTTCCAACCTTTGCTTTCGCAATATTTAGTGAGCATTTTATAAATATCTCCCGCAAAAATACTGGCTTCATCCCCACCGGTTCCGGCGCGAACTTCTACCACTGCATTTTTCGCATCTTCCGGATCTTTTGGCACCAACATCATTCTGATTTTCTCTTCCAGCTCCGGTAGCTCTTCTTTGGCTTCTTCTAACTGCATTTTGGCCATATCAACCATTTCAGCATCACTGCCATCGGCAATAATTTCTTCGGCTTCAGTAATATTGTTAGTAAGCTCTACATATTTATCCCTTTCAACCATCAGGTCTTTTAGGTCTTTGTATTCTTTAGTAAGTTCTACGTAACGTTTTTGGTCAGCAATAATTTCTGGTTGAATGATTAAATCATTCACCTCATCGTAACGTTGCTTAACTATATTTAATTTGTCTATCATAATTCTTCCTCGTAATGCTCGCAAATTTACGATAAATTTGGTGATTATTTAATTGGAAGTTTTTTTACTTCTATATTGTTGTAAACAAAAAAGTCTGAATTTAAAAATCTAAGTTTTAAATTCAGACTTCTTATTTTTTTTCGATAAGGCTACAAATTAACAATCACTCCAATCCCTAGTTGTTGTTTCCATTGTATTCGTGGGCCGGCATCTACTAATTCTCCTTCAGCATTTTCTTCTTGGACTTTAATGTCATCATCATATTTTAAATGTGAACCTAGTTTAGCCAACACATACTGGTTAACCTGGAAATTGAAGTTCAATTCCCAGTTCACATCTATATTTCCGAATTTATTGATGTAATCGGTATATAAACTCAATTTGTTGCTTAAACCAATATTTTCAAAAATTTCTGTGCTGTATTCATTGGTGAGTAAAATTCCTACTTCTGTCCTTACGTTTTCACCTTCTTTTATAAGATTTCCTTCTTCATCGTACACAGCTCCTTCTACTCCAAATGCTCCTTCATTAGCTAAGTCTTGATCTAACACAAAGGTAGAGCGTAGTGTGAGTGGGGAAGCGTAAACGTTTAAATTTTCTTCATCTACATTATATTCTGAACCTACCCCTAAAAACAAATAGGCAGGAGCCATAATGGTCGATATTTTCTTGGAGGTATCGGGATAGTTATACCCATTGGAAAATTGTGTACTAAAATTAGCTTTTGCCGAATAATACCAGTTAGAAAGCGTGTCTTTGCGATAACCAAAGGTTGAATTGATTTCTAAATGGTCATCGGTTTTTCTAACATCTTGATCGGTTTGTTTGTTGATTCCATATCGGGCAATCAATTCATTTTTCCAACGAATGTTTTTACGCTCGTAAGTTCTTTTAAAATCTGTATTCAATAAGGCTGAAATAGAATTCGCTCCCCCGGCATTCCAATTCACAAAAGCTACTTCAGAAAGGTCCAAACCTATTTTATTTACTTCTTCCCAAAAGGTAATACTTGGATGGTATTTGCTTAATCGATTTAATTTATCAACCTGCGTTATAGGAAAAGCAGGTTGATAAGCATACGGTGTTAAGGTATTGACCGGAACAATACTATCTCGGGTTTGAGCGATTAAAAAATTAGTGCAAAGAACTATAAAAAGTAAACTAAACTTCTTCAACATTATCCTTCATTTATGGTCTTAGTAAGTAAAACTTCCAAATTCGCTATTTATTGTTAGTTTTTTTTCTACTGAAGCTTCTACCCTTCCTACTATCTGGGCATCTACCTCAAAAGATTTTGAAATTTCAATAATATCTTCAGCATATTCCTGCGGAACATAAATTTCCATTCGATGTCCCATATTAAAAACCTGGTACATTTCTTTCCAATCGGTTTTACTTTCTTGCTGAATTAACTTGAACAACGGCGGCACATCAAACATATTATCTTTAATCACGTGCAAATCGTCACCGATAAAATGAAGAATTTTAGTTTGCGCTCCTCCACTACAATGTACCATTCCGTGAATTTCTTCGGAAGAATATGTTAAAAGGATTTTCTTGATAATTGGTGCGTAAGTTCTCGTTGGAGAAAGCACTAATTTTCCGGCATCTAAAACCGAATCTTCAACCGTTGATGTTAGTTTTTTTGTTCCTGAATAAATTAATTCTGAAGGAATCGAGTTATCGAAACTTTCAGGATATTTTTCAACTAATTCTTTATTGAACACATCGTGACGCGCAGAAGTAAGTCCGTTACTTCCCATCCCGCCGTTGTATTCTTTTTCGTAAGAAGCTTGGCCAGAAGAAGACAAACCAACAATTACATCGCCGGCTTTAATATTGGCATTATCAATTACCTTGCTACGTTCCATTCTTGCAGTTACGGTAGAATCGACAATAATAGTTCTTACCAAATCTCCTACATCTGCCGTTTCACCACCGGTAGAATGAATTTCTACGCCAAAGCTTTTTAATTCTGCAATCAATTCTTCCGTCCCGTTAATGATAGCTGAAATCACCTCACCCGGAACTAAGTTTTTATTTCTACCAATGGTAGAAGAAAGTAAAATATTATCGGTTGCTCCCACGCACAAAAGATCGTCGATATTCATAATAAGTGCATCCTGTGCTATCCCTTTCCACACAGAAATATCTCCGGTTTCTTTCCAATACATATATGCCAATGAAGATTTTGTACCGGCGCCATCGGCGTGCATAATAAGACAATAGTCTTCATCTTGGGTTAAATGATCGGGAACAATTTTACAAAAGGCTTTAGGAAACAAACCTTTATCTACGTTCTTAATAGCATTATGTACATCTTCTTTTCCTGCGGAAACGCCTCTTTGCGCGTAACGTTTACTTACTTCTTGACTCATTTTATTTGGTATTGGAATTGCAAAAATAAGGAATTAAAAAAACCCCGTTTACAAAAACGGGGTTGTATTCTTAAAAGTTATTCAGATTAATACGTGAATAACAATTCTCTGTATTTAGTGATCGGCCATAATTCATCGTCAACCAAGATCTCTAATTTATCACAGTGATATCTAATATCATCAAAATAAGGTCTTACTTTATCGCAATAAGCAAATGCTTTTTCTTCAGCATCTTCTAACTTATTTGCTTCACGACGTGCATCGATCATTTCGGTAATCCCTTTATTGATCTTAGCAATATGACCCGAAATATCTTCAATGATCGTTAATTGCTCTGCCGCGTGCGTTTTAAATTCACTTCCGTAAATTTCTTTAAGCCCTTGTACGTTTTTAATTAAAATGTTTTGGTATCTAATCGCTGTTGGGATTACGTGATTTCTTGCGATATCACCTAACACACGACCTTCGATCTGGATATGCATTGCATATTCTTCTACTTCAATTTCGTGACGTGCTTCCATCTCTACACGGTTCATCACTCCTAAATCTTCAAACAACTTAATGGTTTTGTCTGCGATTTTAACTTTTAAAGCTTCCGGAGTTTTCTTGTTATTGCTCAAGCCACGTTTTTCAGCTTCTTTTTCCCAAGCTTCCCCGTAACCATCACCTTCAAATCTAATTTTCTTAGATTTTTTTATGTATTCTCTAAGCACATTGAAGATCGCATCGTCTTTCTTCATCTTCTTATCTTTCACGAGCTTATCTACTTCAACTTTAAATTCTTGAAGTTGCTTCGCTACTGCCGCGTTTAAAACGGTCATTGGGTTAGAACAGTTTGCAGTTGAACCTACGGCTCTAAACTCAAATTTATTACCGGTAAAGGCGAAAGGTGAAGTTCTGTTTCTATCGGTGTTATCAAGTAAAATTTCTGGAATTTTACCTACTACATTTAATTTAAGATCTGTTTTTTCTTGTGGCGAAAGTTTACCATCGGTTACTTTTTCTAATTCATCAAGAACTTTAGTTAACTGAGAACCGATGAAAACTGAAATAATTGCCGGTGGCGCTTCGTTTGCTCCTAAACGGTGATCGTTAGATGCCGTTGCAATAGAAGAACGGATTAACTCTTCGTTATCGTAAACCGCTTTGATCGTATTGATAAAGAAAGTTAAAAACTGAAGGTTCTTCATTGGCGTGCTACCAGGACTTAATAAGTTCACTCCTGTGTTTGTTGCTAACGACCAGTTGTTATGCTTACCACTACCGTTTACTCCTGCAAATGGCTTCTCGTGGAAAAGTACTTTGAAATGGTGGCGCTCAGCAACTTTATCCATCACATCCATTAATAATAAGTTGTGATCTACCGCTAAGTTTACTTCTTCAAAAATTGGCGCTAACTCAAATTGGTTAGGCGCTACCTCGTTATGACGCGTTTTTACAGGAATACCTAATAACATACATTCAGTTTCCAAATCACGCATATAGTTAATTACACGTGTAGGAATAGAACCAAAATAATGATCGTCTAACTGCTGACCTTTAGCCGGTGCGTGACCTAATAAAGTTCTTTCCGCTAAAACTAAGTCTGGGCGAGAAGCTGCTAATGCAGAATCTACCAAGAAATATTCTTGCTCCCATCCTAAAGTAGCATTTACTTTAGATACTTTTTTATCAAAATATTTAGCGACTTCTGTCGCTGCATTATCTAAAGCTTGTAACGAGCGTAATAATGGTACTTTATAATCTAATGCCTCTCCGGTATACGATACAAATACGGTAGGAATACAAAGTGTAGTTCCTAAAATAAATGCAGGAGAAGTAGGATCCCAAGCTGTATAACCTCTTGCTTCAAAAGTATTTCTAATTCCGCCGTTAGGGAAACTAGAAGCATCTGGTTCTTGCTGAACTAAAGCACTACCTCCAAATTTTTCGATCGCAGAACCGTTACCGGTTGGCTCAAAAAAGGCATCGTGTTTTTCTGCAGTAGAACCTGTTAAAGGTTGAAACCAGTGTGTGTAGTGCGTTGCTCCTTTAGAGATCGCCCACTCTTTTAATCCGGTTGAAATATGATCGGCTAAATTTCTATCGATTTTAGAACCTTTTTCGATAGCATCCATCACACTGTTGTAAGAATCTTTGGTAAGGTATTGGCGCATAGCCGGTTCGTTGAATACGTTTTTACCAAAAATTTCAGATCGCCTAACAGGTTCTTCTACCTCTACCGGCTTTCTGTTTAATGTTTTCTTTAAAGCTTGAAATCTTAGCGTTGACATTTATAATTAACTTTTTGTGTTGCTAGGCACAAAAATAGTGTTTTTATAAATACCCCCTAATTTTTTTTGTTAAGTTCTTAAAAAAGTATCCTTAAAATTATCTTACCCCTAAATTTAAATGACTACTATGAAAAAGTAAGCCCTACAAATACAGCATACCCTATAAAGATAATTAAACCTTTATATCTGCTGAAGGTGTAACGCTTCGGAAGGAACACTAAAGGTAATAAAATTATTGCAAACCCCAACATCCAAAATATATCGTTGGTTAAGACTGCTTTAGATTCTAAGTTGATGGGATTAATAAGCGCAGTTACTCCTAAAACAGAAGCAATATTAAAAATATTAGAACCTATTAAATTACCTAGTGAAAGTGCTTTCTCTTTTTTAAGCGCCGCAATTACGGAAGCTGCCAACTCGGGAACGCTCGTACCAATAGCGATCATGGTGACCGAAATAACGCGCTCGCTTACCCCTAATTTTTTCGCTAAATCTACCGAACCTTCTACCAGCCACTCAGATCCAAAATAAAGTGCCGCTCCACCAATTAATAGCCAAATCACAATTTTAAATCCTGAAACACCTTGCAAGCTATCATCGACTTCTTCTGTAGCGACCTCATCATTTTTTCTGGCTCTTCGTATTAAAATGAATAAATAAAGTACAATAGCCGCTAGGAAAATACCACCTTCAAGTCGAGATATCTGGTAACCGCTTTGTAAAAAGACATATAGCGCTAAAGAAAACAAGACCATTACCGGCCAATTGAATTTATAAAAATCTTTATCGACATCGATCGAACTAATAATGGAAGTGATCCCTAACACCAAACCTATGTTCGCAATATTAGAACCAATCACATTGCCTAAACTTATATCTGAAAATCCATCTAAAGCAGCTTGCAAACTCACCAACAACTCCGGCAACGAAGTTGCAAATGAAACGACGGTTAACCCGATCACCATTTTAGAAATATTGAACTTAAACGATAATGCTACCGAAGATCGCACCAAATACTCTCCTCCTACTACCAATAAAATAAAACCGGCAACTATTAAAACTATAGACATGTAAGTTATTTTTCTTGCGAAGATACTGTAAACAATTTAGATGCTTTTGTTTATTCTATTTTTGATGGAATAAAAAAATCCCTCTTCATTTAACTGAAAAGGGATTGCACTTTTAAAAAAGTTATTTTTATTGTTTCATCAATTTAACTGTTTCACTTTGTCCTTCAGCAGAAACTTTTAATAGGTAAATTCCTGCGGAAAGATTCTCTATGTTGATTTTCTTCTGGGTTCCTTTTACAGAATACCCCCTGATTTTCTTCCCCATAATATTAAACAATTCAAGTTTGCCAATTTGATTGCTAGATCCAACATTTACAAAATTATAAGTTGGGTTGGGATATACTTTAATAGAATTTTGCTGAACAAATTCTTGGGAAGATAAAGTAGATTCTCCCATTAACGCAATATTATTTAATCTTACCTCATCACCATTATCTACAAACATATCTGTACCATCAAAACGCATTCTTACTGTAAAATTAGGATTGTTATTGGCAATACTTACGTTAGAGAAATCAAACTCACGTATTTCGTAATCACCGGGAACGGTTTCAGTAGCGTTACTTAAATTATTGCTTGACCAAGCATTGCCGTCCCAATAATCGATAAGTAAAGTCTCTGCCGCTCCATTGGTCTCTACTGCAAAAGAAAATTTAATATTCTCTAAATCTGTGGTAGGCATCACAAATTCTAAGTAATTCTCTAGAGAACCAAATTTAAATGGTTGTTTTACTTGGACGCCTTTCATAATGTCTTCTGAATACGGAATATCATTATTTGCTTCCGCAGCATAATTTAACTCGGTTGGAGAGTTTTTTCTTTCAAAAGAAGCGGTTCTCCATTCCGGATCGTCACTGGTAAAAGGATATCCGGTGAGACAACTGGTATAATTAATTGTTGCTGAAAGGCCGTTACTTGAATAAGTAGCATCTAATCCTGTTAAAGGCGTATCGTTAGGTATATTGCTATCCATTAACCAGAAATAAACCACTTCAGACGGATCATCTATGGCGGTAAAATTGGCCTGAATTTGCATGTTTGCTGAAGGAGTAATGGTAAGTTCTGCATTTGTACCACTTACATCGCCAGACCAATGAGAAAACTCATATCCTGAAAAGGCAATTGCTTTTAGAGTAACAGGAACCGCTTCAAAATACTTCCCTATCCAAGGATAAGGGTTTTGCGAAACTCCCGATGTTTTTTCTTTTACTTCAATGGTATTCATTTTCACAAAACCAGCCTGGACATCTGAAACATTTAAGGTTAAATCTAAAATACTATTAACAGCAAAATAATTTTTGATTTGACTTCTTTGAGCATCAGGACGTAAATTCCCCCAAGTTAACAGAGTGGTTTGTTCTGATGGATCATAAAAATCTGTTTTGGGATAGCGATCTTGATCTTCGGCTAAATAAAGATTAACTTCAGAAAATGTTTGATTAACCACATCGTGAAAATAATTAGTATCTAAAACGGTATTCAACATATCTGCAAACCTGTTCATAAATTGATGCTGAAATTCTGTATTGGCTAAAAGAGCGCTTAATAATGCTTCGTTATTCGCATTTAAAGGATCTGCCCAATGTTCCAACCAATTGATGTTATCATTTAAGGAAGCTTCAAAATCCTGAACAGTGACTCGCCATTTTCCATCTCCATAATTATTATTAACCGGAGTTCTTACTTTCCAGAAATTTCTTTCATAGCTATCGTTTTCTGAAAAAACTTCTAATACCATATGGTCTATATAAGATTTCATGTCCAGTAAACTAGCTGCTTGATCATAATTGGCTTGATTACTCATGTCATTATTCAGAATGAAATCCCGCATCGCGATATAATCATTAAAATCAGCAGTTTCCCCTTCATCTAATTCACAATTCACCCCTTTACAATCTATAATAGCAATATCATCATCGTCTAAGTCAAAGTTTAAAGCAAAATGATGTTGGTCTATACGATCCCTTATAGCAGTAAGTCCCCAATATTCTCCATTAATAAAGTGAATAGCAGGTTGAATCCTGGCTACACCATGATAAACAGGCTGCATCAACCGGTTAAAAACAACATCATAGGAAACGGGACCACCCCCACCATTACCTCGAAGAAGTATACGTTTATATTCATCATTATTGGCAACTACGGCATCAGGTATAGGTTGGTTGTTGAATAAATCATGTTCAAACTCCCCATCATCATATTCACTTCTAGCATATAACCTAACATTTTTAATGGCATTAGACCTTGAAGTATTCCCATGAATTCTAAAACCAGCGTTTAAATTCATTAAAGAATTTAATCCGTTGGCATCAAATATTTCAACATTAACAGGGTATTCCCAATTACTTCCTTTTCTCCAGTAATTATTCCACTCGGGTCTCCAATATTGATTATTATTAGGGTTTTGTGCTCTCCAAGTATCAAAATCTACTCCTGCTGTATAAATTCCGTCATTATAATCAAATAAATAATCTTCCTGTAACTGTAAAGAAATAACCGGAATATTATATGGATTACCACCTGCCCATACAAAGTACGTTTTTGATACAGTTTTAGAAGCTATTCCATTTACATAAGCCTTGGCCTTTATAACGGTGGCTTTTCTTACCGGATTTAAAGGAGTAATTAAATCAAACTGGTGTGGATTTTTATGGGTCAAATTATCTGGATCTGAAGACCTATCATCAATATTTATTGGAGCAGCATAGGTATTGGATATATAACTATTAGACAAAAGAGGCCCTGGAGAATCGGTAGTCTGTAAAGGGTATTTATTTTTATAATTAAAATTTGTTCCTCCTAAATTACTTTGTTCAGGCTCTGAACCATCCAATGTATAAATTATCTGTGCATTTGGATTAGAATGACTTAGAGTTAGGTTAAACGACGAAGTATATAAACCGGAATCGTGTGAGAATATCGGTGGAGTCATTAACTCAGTTAACCCAGTCCCAACATTAGAAGCTCCCGGCGTTGGAGTATAGAAAAACAACCAAGAACCTGTCCCGTCAGGCTGTCTTCCTAAAGAAACATCGGTATCTAATTCTGTCTCTGGCGCTGTATCTACAATATTACCTTGATCATCAGTTAGAAAAACATCTTCACCGCCTGCACTAATCTTAAAGTTAGTATGAAAATCTTGCCCCAAAACCGATATATTTTTATCGGAAGCCCAAATTAATAAATATTCTCCGGGCTGAATATCGTAAGCAGGAAACGTCCATTGAAAAAGATCTGTGTTATCATCAGACAAACCAAAGCCATCTAAATTTATAGGTGTAGTGCCATAATTATAAATTTCTATCCAATCTTCATAATCACCATCTGCATCGGCAATTATATTATCGTTGGATGCCATCACCTCATTAATAGCCAAGTCTTGAGCTAAAGCACTTAAACTAAAAAATATAAAAAAAATAATACCTAGGTTTTGGGTAATTTTCTGTTTCATTGAGTAGATTTTAAATCATTAATTTTCATTACTACCTTAAAAATTTCAAGCAGGTATTATAAAAATGAGCTTAATGAAATGGTTAGTTGATTACGCTAACTTAACATAAAATTCACACTGCTAACCATTTCAGCGTCAAACAGTAAAATAATTCGATTAACATCAAAAACCCACCTCTCATCAACCTTAAAACTAAACTTATAGTTAAATAACTAAAAAAATAGTTGTATAACTTATTTTTTAGTTTTAAGTTTGAAATCCTTTAAGGACATATAAGGTTAATAATAGTAAAAAGCATGATCACCAAATAGCAATCTAAAATTACAGTATGGAAAAACTTACCAATAAAGAAGAAGAAGTAATGCAAGCACTTTGGAAACTGGAAAAAGCATTTGTAAAAGAAGTATTAGCAGAAATGCCTAACAGCAAATTACATTACAATACGGTTTCTACGATTGTACGAAAACTGGAAGAAAAAAAATTTGTAGGTCACGAAGCCTTCGGAAATACACACCGATACTATCCATTAATTAATAAAGAAGCCTATAGCTCTTACTTTATGAAGAATGCTTCACAGAAATTTTTTGACAACTCGTATAAAAAGATGGTTTCTTTTTTTGCTAAAGAAGAAAAAATTAGTGCGGAAGAATTACGAGAAATTCTAGAAATTATTGAAAACAAAAAGTAATGGATTTTTTCACTTATCTTTTAAAAAGTACCGCTATTCTAAGCTTATTTTTCTTGGTAGATTTTTTCTTTTTGAAGAAAGAAACACTTTTTAAACACAATCGATACTTTTTATTAGCGGGAATTGTTTGCGCGTTGGGCTTTCCATTTTTAGAGTTTACTCATGTAACTTACATGGAAGCGGCTCCTACTTCATTCAATGTTAATGAAATCACGATCGAAAACCACAATAGCATTAAAGAAGAAAATTTTGATTGGATTCAATTGCTTTTCTCCATTTATTTAGTGGGTGTTGTGTTTATGTTCATTCGCTTTATCATTCAGCTCTGCGGCTTATTGAAAATTTTAAACCTCCCTAAACGAAAAGATACCGAAGGTTTTTACCATATTGAACTTATTGAAAAACTCTCCCCTTTTTCATTTTTTAAATACATCGCGTATCATTTAAAGTTTTATAATAAAAATGAATTGGATTTTATTATTCAGCATGAGAAAATTCACGGTCGCCAATACCATTCTATAGATGTATTATGCAATCAAGTGATTTTGATTTTATTTTGGTTTAATCCGTTAGCTTGGTTCTACCAAAAAAGAATCTTAGAAAATTTAGAATTTATTGCCGATAATGAGATTTCAAAAGATAAGGATATTCAACAAAAAAACTACGAGCTTACTTTATTAAAAGTAGCCACCAATTATCAAGCGCCAACTTTGGCCAATCATTTTTATCAATCATTCATCAAAAAACGAATAGTTATGTTAAACAAAAAACAATCACGAAAGTACGTATTTCTAAAAAGCATGTTGATTTTACCGTTACTGGGCTTCTTTTTATGGAGTTTTAATGTGAAGGAGAAGGTTGAATATTACCCTTCTGCTAACAAAGAGATTTCAGAAAAAGTATCTTCTACTCCCATCCATATTATAAAATCCAGTACAACCAACCAAGAAATTGAACAGATAAAAATGCAATTGGAAGCTGACCTAGAAGGCACAGAAATACGCTTTTCTAATATAGAAAGGAATAATGAACACCAACTAATCAACCTCTCTATCGAAATTAAATTTGAAACCGATAATCATTTTCGGGAAGTAACTAATGCTTATTCTAATCCTATAGGCACCTATACTTTTCAAGCTGACGGTAAAAATGTGATTATTTCTTTTTCAGGTCTCACGACTACTGTTCATCCCTTTGGGAGTACTACGAATTTTGATACTGAAAAATACAATGTAGAAACAATCACGTCTGGGGAAATCCCTAAAAATCCTGAATGTAACACCATTTATGTTCATCAATAAAGGTATTTGTTACTCCGTTAAAATAATCTTAATGAAAAATACACTTCATATTCTTTTAATATTGATCCCCTTCATAAGTTTCACTCAAAATAAAATAAAACTAAAGTATGAAAGTACAAATGATCGCCAAACAAGAGTTTACAACAAGCTTAATAACGTTTTAACTTTATCTATTGTTTGTAAGGACGCTCTTGCTAAAGGAAAAAAATTTTTAATCCGAAAAGAAGAAATTGTAAAAGGCGAAATTATAAGCAATGATAATTTAGTGTCTTGCGAAAATAAAACCTACTCGATTATAAGAGAAAAAGACACCCTGAAATATAAAGTCAATTTATGTGATAGAACCAAGATTTTTGAAAAAGAGGATAAACAAAAAATAATTTTCGGCGGTAAATTCCTAAAAGATTCTCTCAAAATTTTAGTTGATTATCCAAGCATGATGACATTGGAGGGAAAATTAAAAGCTGATCATAGTTTTATATTTAAACCTCTTCAAACAGAAAACGATAAAGGATATTTTAAATTGGAATTGGGCAAAGAATATCCTATTCTTGCTATAACTCCACCAGTCAAAGCTAAAAATGGATTTTCTTCTTATTGCCTTGTAAATAGTCAAAAAACAAAAAATTTCTATAAAGAATATAATATTGAAAGGTATTATGTTTACTACCTGAAAATAAAATAAACTCCTATGAAAAACCTTCTTTATACTATTTTATTAGTTATTATTCTTCTCGCTTGTAACCAAAAACCAAAAGATAAAACAGATAGGTTTGAAATTTCCGGAAGAATTACCGGCCTCCCTGACAGCACTCAACTCTATTTAGCCAATTTGGATACCGAGGCCGTTTTTGATAGTACAATGCTGAGTAATGGAAATTTTAAATTCACAGGAACATTAGAAGAACCCCCTACTTTATTAAACTTACAAGGAAATTATAATGACGAGTTATTTTACACCTCTGTGCTAATTGGTAATGAATCTGTAACTGTTACCGGTGACCGTTCAGATTTTCCAAATTCTTTAAAAATAGAAGGATCCCCCACCCAAAATCAAGAGATGGAATTAGATAACCAACTAAAAAGTCATAGAAAGAGAAGGGATTCTATCATGAATTTAGTATTGAAAGCCCATTATGCGGGAGATAGGCAGAAAGCCACTACCATCAACAAACAAGTTACCAAAATAGACAGCTTAACACAAACTATTAAAATAGATTATATCAAGACCCATCCAAAAGCTCATACCAGCGTTATTCAATTAAACTATCTTAAAAATCAAATTTCTAAAGAAAAAGTCAGAAAACTTTATCAGAATCTTGACCCTGAAATCCAAAAAGGAAAATACGGTAGACCTGTTAAAATCTTTCTAGAAGAAAAAATTTTAAATGCCGGTGACGCTTATTATGATTTTGAAGCCTACCAACCTAACGATGAGCTGACCAGTCTTTCCGATCTTAGAGGTAAATATACCTTAGTCGATTTTACCACAGCCTATTGCGGACCTTGCATACAAGCTGTTGAAGAACTTAAAGATTTAAACAAACATATAGATTCTTTAGAAATTGTAAGTGTTTCAGGTGATATGAATAAAGAAGTTTGGCTTAACTCACTGGAAAGAGATCAAATAACTTGGGAAAGCATTTGGGATGGTAAAGGTAGTAAAGGGAAAACCTTTATTAAATATGGGGCCGCACGCTTTCCAACTTTTATATTCATTGATCCAAAAGGTAAGATCATGAGAAAATGGAGCGGTTATGGCAAAAAGAGTCTAATCAATAAATTTTCGGAAATGGGATTTGAAAATTTAAACAGTTTCTAAACCCTATAATTTTCTTAAAAATAGAATCCTTGAGAGCTTGACTGTCAAGGATTTTGTATTTTTAAAAGAAAAACCATGGGACTAAAAACTTCAATCTTCAGAGGACTTTCTAAATTGAATAAAATTTTACTGCCCAACTATACCAAAAAAGGGCTGGATTTAGAGAAAGCCAGTAAATTACAATTGGCCATTATTGGATGGAAAACTTGGGTAACCAAACACGCTGCAACAAATCCCAACCAAAAGCTATTAGAAAATTAATAACTTAGTAACGAATAAATATTTTTATCTGCTAATTTACTTCTTCCTTCTAGAAAAGAAAGTTCTATTAAAAAATTACACTGAATAATTTCGCCTCCCAAACGTTCTACTAAATTGCAAGCAGCTTTGGCGGTTCCTCCGGTAGCGAGCACATCATCATGAATTAAAACCTTCTGCCCAGCTTTTATGGCATCTTCATGAATTTCTAATTGGTCTTGCCCATACTCCAAATCGTACGATTCTTGAAGTGTTTTATATGGTAACTTTCCTTTTTTTCGTATGGGTACAAATCCTGCATTAAAATGTTTGGCCAGTAAAGTGGCCAAGAAATATCCTCTAGATTCTATACCGACCACCATATCTATTTTTGCATCGATTTTATCAGTAAAACTTTTCACGCAGAAATCTAAGGCTTCCGGGTTTTGCAAAAGTGGAGTGATATCTTTATAAGAAATTCCTTTTTTAGGAAAATCGGGGATGGTTCTAATATAGCTTTCTAAATTCATGAGTATTAATTATAAATTTCGAAGATAAAAATAAGGGATGAAATTTAAAATTTGAATTTTCACAAAAAGCCTTTGCAGTTTTATGAAAAAGAAATATATTTGCACCCGCAAAAAGGCCTCGTGGCGCAACTGAATAGCGCATCTGATTACGGCTCAGAAGGTTGCAGGTTTGAATCCTGCCGAGGTCACAAAACAAAAACGCAATTGCTTATTTTCAAAGTGGTTGCGTTTTTTGTTTTAAAAATTCTCCATAAAATTTTCAAACCCGAACTGATAAATTAAAATTCACTTGTTCTAATCAACTTAGATATATAAAAAGTAATTTTTAAATAGAAAGTATTTTTATAGTTTCTATTCTTAAAGAGAGTGAGACCGAAACCATTCATAAATGGTTAAATAAAAATAAGGTTACTTAAATAGCTTTTACGGCATTATTAGTAAAATTTCATTTATTAAAGTTATATTGTCTAAAGTTGAATTTTTTAAATAAAATATATGGAAAATATAACTTGGCTTGATGTGATTAAAATGTGCATACCCGTTTTAACTGTAATACTTGCTGGAATATTAGCATTTAGGCAGATGAAAGTAAATAATGAAACACAAGCTATCAACAAATGGAAAGATGATTTTAGGGATGTATTTTCTGATTATTGTACACATTTAAGAGAAATGTTGTATGTAAGTAATAAAGATACTATTGAAGCACAGGGAACAACAGCAAAAGATAATCTTAGGGAATTATTGAAATTAACAACAATGGTCGAAAAAGATAGAGCACAATTAAAATTATTAATGAATTATGAAAATGATAAAACTAAATCATTTTTTGACTTTTTAACAAGGCACTCACATAAATCTATGAAAGAGGTTAATGAAAAAGATTATATTGAAAAATTTAATATCTCTATACATAAAGTTTACAAAAAAGCCAATACTATATATAATGATAAAAATTATATAAAAAAATGTATATAATCCACTGAAATACATTTAATTAAAATTAATGCCAAATATAAAATATATAAATGAAGAGTAAAAAAATCTATCCTGCCGAGGTCACAAAACAAAAACGCAATTACTTATTTTTAAAGTAGTTGCGTTTTTTTATTAAAATTGAATTTTATATAACATATCCTAAAAAACAAAAGCGCTCAATTAATTATTAATTGTAAAATCCTAAATTAAAAAATTACATTATTATACTAACACCCCTCCTCAAAATAAAGCTGGCCTTTTTTCAATAAAAATATATTGGAGGTCTCTTCTCCCCTTTTTATTTCAACAATATTTTCAAAACGTTTAAATACATCTGAAAAGGCAGTGATACTCCCAGAATAAACAAGTGTTTTAGTATTGAGATTGTTCACTTCAAATTTTAAAAGGGCATGATGACCGGCAGATTCCATTATCATGTTTTTTAAAGAAAGCTTTTTACTATCGGCCATCAAGTGAATATGTTCTGTAAAATACTCGGTGATAATGGTTTTATTTTCTTTCAGGTTAATAAGGGTTTCTTCTTTTAAAGAATCTTGCGTGGCTTTTACTAAATAGGTAAGTGCAGCCGGAGTGGTATGTACAGTTAAGGTGGTTTCACCATTTACTTCAGCAATTACAAAAGAATTGCTATAGGGACTATGCACCGAAAACCCAACGCATACATAAAAAATGAGTAGACCACAGAAAATTTTCATAACCTAGTTAAATCTAAAACTATTATCGGGGGTTCCACTAAAGCAAAGTGGACTGGAAGGGAAATTATCGGTAATAACATAATAATATTCGTTTTCAGCTTCCGGTGTTTTCCCAAATCTTCCATTACACGCATCCAGTTCAGAGATACCTTCTACATATTCATAATCCTGAAAATACAATCCGTTGGGGCAACCATTGGGAGCAGTCACACCATCTCCACTACGTTCTTCGGTTTTTAATCGGTAGCCGCTTTCCAATTCAATAAGGGTAGTTCCATCATCGTCGTACCCATATTTATAATAAATGGAGAAACCATCACCGGCATAGCCTACTTTTACCATTTGCGAACCATCAATGCCTTCTTCAAAAGCATATCTAATGGGTAAACCGTGGTAATGATAACGACCAGTAGGTTGCACGTGGGCATTATTACAATCTAAACCAAGATCTCGTTCATTCTGTAAAGTAGTAATATTCCATTGCATATTTACGCCTCCCGAACCTTGGAAAAATTCAGCCGTGTAAGGGTCTACTGCCACACCAGAAAACAGAACCCCAAACGTATGGCCTTGGCCATTAGTGATACTAGAAGCAACACTGGGTTCGGTAGTCATGGTAAAGGTTTCTGAAGCTTCAGCGATGGTGTTGGGATTTCCGGCATTGGGAAACTCTCCCACTAAATGATTGGCGATTCCATTAATGGTAATGGTGCGTACGGAACCGCTGACGCTTTCGTTATATTGACTATTAATAAGAAGCTCTGCTTCGATATCTACATTACAATCGTTTGCATTTAAGTTAATATCAAAAATACTGGCAGTATTCTCACAATTAGTTTCTTCATCATTATTACTGCTGTTGTCATCGTCTGATGAACAGCTTACAGAAAAAACCATGAAAGTCATCAAACTTAGGAGCAACTTTAAATTTGGCAGTTGAGTTTTCATCATATCTATTTATCGAGTTAGTTATCAATTCTATTTTTGAAATAGAAAAATTATTATGATTAAAAGTTTTATTAATTCTAACAATCTTAAGTATGCTCTTGCCTTTTATAAATTAATTGAATTAATTCTTGGTTAATGCTCTTTAGCTCTTTGCTTACTTCAATCATCCAATAAATAACAAAAACCAATATACAGGTATAGCAAACAAATAGTAATACTAATATAGTTTCAAATAAATAGCTTTGAGTTTCCATAATTCTAATTTTTGAGTCTTTTTATTTTTTCTTCTATCTCAGAAAGATTATTTAAATGTTGAATTAATTTACTTTTTTGTTGAACCATAAATTTCTCTAAAGGAAAAAAGGAATAATTGAAAAGTTTTTCTTCTTCAGCTTCAATTAAAGTTTTTTTGTCTCCAGATGGTGTCATATCGCATATTTCTAGCTCAAAAATATACTCCGGTACCAATTGATACAAAAAATGAAGGGGTGCAAAACAGGGTTCAAAAACTTAAAAAACTAAACTACAATGAGTTAACATAGTCGTCAAGTTTTTCTGAAGCTGAAATTTTCAATTTTTTCTTTATCCTAAAACGGGAAGATTTAACTGCTTCTAAGGAAGTATTTCGCAAATTGGCTATTTCTTTTCTGCTTAATCCAATGCGAATAAAAGAGCAAATTTCAATATCGGTTTTGGTAAGAATGGGGTGTTTGGTTTTTAGCTTTTTTATAAATTCAAAATTTACTTGTTTAATATTTTGCTTAATAAGCATTAATTTAGAATGATCTGCTTTGCTAGCTTTTAAATCTGCAATAATGCTTTTTAACGTTATGCCTTCTTGCTCTAGAGATAATTTCTGAAGGTTTTCAGCTAAATGCTCTTTACTACGGATATGTTGAATGGTTTCTGTCAATAATTCATTTATCTCTTCGGTTTTGACAGCAATTTTATTGTTTAGCAAAATATTTTGATAAGCCTGTTCTTTAATTTTTTGTCTATTCCTTCCTAATAAAAAAACGATGACTCCTATGATTATTGTTATAAAAACTACAAATACCCAAAAACGGGTATTGGCTTTTCGTTTTAAATTACTTTCATCCAATAGTTTTTGTTGTATAAAAGCTGTACTATCTATAACTCTTCTTTTTTCAGCTTGAAAATCCTTTTCCAAAAACGCCACTCGCTTTATTTCTTCAGCATCATTTCGCTTTGCCAGTGCTTCTTTATATAACTTATGATATTGGTAGGCATTTTTGTAATCTTCAAGCAATTCGTAACTATAACTTAAGGCCTTGTAGCGAAATGGTAAAGTAGCTTCTCCATTTAATTTAATATTTAAATTTATAGCCTGTTTTAAATAATAAATCGCCTTTTCTGGTTTTTCAACTTTATTATAATGAATTCCCAAGGCATATAGGGCTGATTCTAAACCAATATCATTATCGTTATCAATATGTAATTGTAAAGATTTTTCTAAATACGGTAAACTTTCATGATAATGGCCTGTCCTATGCAGATAATTTGCATAGTTGGAATAGACTATTGCCTCTTGATGATGGTTCCCTATATCTTCTACCAACTTGATTGAAGCTCTATAATATTTTTTCGCATTTATAGTATCTCCAAGATATCCATAATAAGAACCGTAGGAACTATAGATCTCGAGCAATTCATCTTTTTGGTTATACTGTTTAGCTATAGAATCTGCCTTATCTAATGCTTTTAATACTTCACTATTTAAGTTTAAATTGTGCCAAGTCTTTGCCTTTTGATGATACGTTGTGGCGAGTAATTGATGAAAATCATTAGCTTCTTTAATTTCAATACTTCTTTGAGCCAATTCTAAAGATTTCTCAAAATTAGATTCACGCCTTTCGAAATAACTTAAAAAATGAAGTGCTGTTGATTTTCTTTCAGCTAAAAATTTTTCTGAAACTGTATGCTTAGTAGAAATGCTATCAGTGAATTTAACTAAATCATATAAAATCTCTTTTGCCTTAATTGGATTTTTATCTGAATTTTGACGCGCCCCTTCGTAAAGATTTATAATTTTAAGACTGTCGCTATAAATAGAGTTTTGAGCATTTATTAAAAAAAAATTAAATACACAGAAAAAAAATAATATTGACTTGCTAATTTTTGAAAAATACATCAAAGTAAAATTATTCAATAATATTGATTTTCCACAATATTTTTTAGGGTTTAAATAGGGTGCAGAATACCCCCTAATAGGCTTAAAAAAACACGTAACAAACTTAAAGAAATTTCACTTGTTCATTTAAACCCTATATTTCTATTTATAAGAACTATAACTCTAATTAAATAAAAAAACCCCATCGATAATGATGAAGTTTATTCAACAAACAAGTATGAAATGATTTTTACTTTTTCTAAATTTAAAATTGATAATCAGAACTTAAATTTTTATCTTCTACAGCAACATCCTGTGAATTATCAATTTCTTGAGTTTGATCTATATTATATGCTTCTGAGAATTTTTCATTGAAATAATGAAAAGGGAAAATATAACAAACCGCACCAAACACTGCCACCCAAATAATGACAAACAACATAAATCTTTTTATTAACGACATCAATCCCATATTCAAAATTATTTTAATTATTATTTACAATACAAATATATGCATTTAATCGACTCAAATTGCACTTTATCTATTTTTTAATATTTTATTAACATTTTAATCGATAAAATAGAGTTATTTAACCAATTTTTAAATTATAAATATTCATTTTTCAACACGGGCATTAAAAAATAACAGAATAATTTTAGGAAGAATAGCAACCTAGCCTCTTTATAACTTAAAAGGAAGAAATAGAGAAATAAAAAAAGCTTTATCCTGAATTGATAAAGCCTTAACTAAAATATAAAACCAATGTAAAGTAATATGATTTTTTATCTATCTAATAAATATCCAAATTTTGATGATTTGAAGTAGCCAATTCTTGAGAACGGTCAACCTCCTGAACTTGTTCTAAGTTATAAGCCTCGGTAAACTTCTGATTAAAGTACTCAAACGGAAAAACAGCACAAATCGCTCCAAACACAACTGCCCAAAGGCTTACAAAAAGTAAAAACCGTTTAATAAATGATAGCACACCCATAAGTTCTAAAAATTAAGTGTTAAACATTATTGATTCCGAACACCGATAAAACTAATTCGGCAATCGATTACAAGACAAAAGTAAACACTTAATCGAAAATAACAACACTTAAACTGTTAAAATTAATATTTTATTAACATTTAAAGCTAGATCTCTTGTACTTAATCTTTATCTGTATAAATAAACCAGAGGGTTTTAAAGGGAATTTCAGCAGCTTTACTTTGATAAATAATTCTTAACAAGACCACACAATAGTTAGCAATTATATACCTTAAAAACAAAAAATGCTACCCAAACCAAAAAAACCCACCAAAACCGCATTGCTTACTTTTAATAAAGAAGCTAAAAACTTAAGTGACCTTAAAACAGAAATATCGAGTACACTAATTACAGATAGAAACCTCTGGCTTAGTTATGACGAAGATGCGAGAATAGAAAGACTTATCATAAAAGACGAAGACGAGGATCAGCTAAGTTTTGAAAATCATTGCTGTTACGAGCTAAAAGATTTTTTTGACCTACCAGCAGATAACGAAATGGATATGGAAGCCTTGGCTTATGAGGAACCTTACCTCTGGTTTTGCGGTAGTATGAGCCTCAAAAGAAATTCACCCGACGAAGAAGATACTATTGAAAAACAACTCGAAGCCTTGCAAGAATTAAAATTAGATGAAAACAGATTTTCGTTAGGCTGTATTCCCTGCCTTCAAAAAGATGGAAATTTTCAACTATTTAAAGAAGCCGATTATAAAGGAGAAAAAATAACTGCCAAAATGATGCGGGGCGGTAGCAAAAGCTCAGAACTGCACAATGCCTTGTTAGCCGATGAACATTTAAAAGACTTTATGCGAATTCCCTGTAAAGATAATGGATTTGATATTGAAGGACTTGCCGTTTGCGATAGTAGAATTCTTATAGGATTGCGCGGACCGGTGCTAAATGGTTATGCCGTTATCTTAGAAATTTGGTGCGATAGCTTGAACAATGAATTAATTATGCAACAGCGCAAAGGGGAAAGTAAGCTTTATCGAAAGCATTTTATAGATTTAAACGGAAAAGGGATTCGTGAGCTCAATTGTTTTCCCAATGGCGATTTATATATTCTGGCCGGCCCAACAATGGATTTAGACGGAACCATTAGCCTCTATAAAATTGAAGGCGGACTTGAAGATAATTATGCCAGCGTAGTCCATCACCCAGAACGTCTTTTTGATGTGGCCCGCGGAACAGAAATTGAACGTGGAGAGGACAAAGCAGAAGGCGTGGCTTTTTTAAATGAAAAAGAAATCATCATTACCTACGATTCACCTCAACAAAAAAGGTTAATCGGTGACAATAAAGTAGCGATGGATGTTTTTGATTTATAAACAATTCAACAAATAAGAAAAGGCAAGCTCATAAAAGAAGCTTACCTTTTCAACTTAATCTAATCACCTAAACACTACTCTTATTTATCTTCATTTATATTACTCTGTATAGACCAAGCAAAATCTAACTGAACTTGATTTTTAAAATACTCATTATCCATACTTATATATTGCGCTGTAGAATATTCTCCTCCAGGTGGAATTGCTAAAGCATGGCAAGTCATACAATTAGTCTGCACTCCATATTGGTAAGAAGGGTTAAACTTATTTTTAAATGCAAATACACTAGGTCCAAAACTTCCTTCTAAATAAGGATTAAATGAAATAATAGCTTCAGCACCTTTATCGGTCCCTCCCGTTATAGGTTGGTTAGGCCATACCATCGCATACGCGGTAGAAACTGCATAGTTTGCCGCAGCCCCGGTTATAGAAGAAGGACGCAATTCTGCATTAAATTTAGAACTCGGACTAGCAGGGTTATCCGGTCTATATGACCAATAGTACGTTTGCCAAGTCCAGTTGCTAATTTCTTTAGTTCCTACGTGCATTCCTACCAAAAGTACATAATCTCCCACTTTAAATTGACTGGCAGCTTTTGTTCCTTTATCTTCATGTTCATTTAAATACTTTGCTCCTTCTTCATCTATTTTATAATGAATAAACTCATTCAAGTTACAAGTAGCAGCTGCGATTTCTGACTCCGTAGGATTACTTCCTTTTACCGGCACCAGCTTTTTATCTTTCGCCTGACCATTATTAATATCAACAAATATATACAAATCCCAAGAATCGTGACCAAACTCTTTTGCTGGATTAGGCGTACCTGGCCAAACCGGAACCCTAATTAATTCATCTCCGTTAGGTTTCCCTGCATAATAAGTGGGTTTTGTGGTAATCGCATCAGCAGGAAAAGGAGGTATTTTTCCAATTTTATCTTTTCGTTGATAACCATCTAGCACGCTTTTATTAAAAATCAAGTTTTGAGTAGCAAAGCAAGCTGCACTCGGATTGTAAGAAACAGTCTCTAATACTTTAAAGGTTGAATCAATTTTAGCTTGCTTGGCAAAAACCTGTGCATGAAAAAACTGTTGCGGAATTTCTAAATCGGTTCGTCCCTTTTTTATTTGTTCGCAACCACCTTCCCTATATTTTGCAGCCGACATTTCTGCAAGTTCATCTACACCCATCCAAGTTTCAAAAACATATAAAGTATCACCTTTATAAACCTGATTGGTTTTTTTAGTAAGGTTTTCCCAAATACCCCAAGCATGTTGAGTAATCTTTAAAGTATCTCTATTAGCAAGCCATTCATAGATTTTAGTAGAATCTTCCGGGAAATTGAATTCGCTTTCTTCTTTATAAACTGAAAACTGTTGAGGTTTGATTCCCATATTCTTAGTAGTCTCTTTAGTGGTATATTTCTTTTCTTTCTTACTGGGAGTATCATTATCTTTCTTGTGCTCTTTACAAGAAAATAAGCTAAAGAAAACTATTAAAAATACAAATGAATAAGTAGCTAAATGACTTAAATTAGAAACATTTTTTGCAGTATTCTTACTTTGCTTCTGTTTCAAAACAGGTTCACTAAACGAAAAACCTAACCTATCTACCGCATCTCCTGTGAGTCCATTAATATTAGAAAAATACATAGGTGTCGGGAAAGACATTTCATAAATCAATGCTCCTTCTTCTGGATTTCCTCCGTAAATTTTTCCATTAATTTCAATACAATTAACAATCGTAGCTCGATAATATTCAGAATTGGTCACATACAGCTTTAAATGTTCCACTGGTTCCGCAAGGTTAATGCTTACCGTATCATAACCTTCTTTACCACCAATCAATTTTTGGTTTACTTCTACGCCACAAATACAATTTCCACGTAAATGCAATACCAAGGAATCGTTAGTGGTTAAGGACTGATTAAAAGGTTGTGTATGTACCGATGAGCCTCCATACGGGCCAAAAGAAACAATGGAATCGTTCCAACTTGGATTATCATAGCGTATAGATTCTGAATTTAAATTCTGAAGAGGACTGTAACTATTAGCCGTTAACTTTCCTCCCATACTTGTTGCAATTGCAGAAAAAGCATTTAAACCAGTTTGTAAGGCTCCTTCTACCCAGCCACCAACCCAGGAATAACTATCTCCGGCAAAATATATTTTGGCTTTTTCTGAAGACACATTCATAAAGTTATAAAACAATTTACTCAAGTAATCTTCTTGTGTAGCTTCAGAAAGTGCAAAAGCACCGTTGTAATATTGCTTTAATTGCCAATCTATTTTTACTGCATTAGAAGCATCTACCTTATCGGGCATTGCATCTAAAATATAATCGATATCGTCTAATTGTTTTAAATCTGAAAGAAAACGTTGGTACCGTTCGTTTAATTCACCTATAGATTCAGCTTTCTCAGAATAATCTTCCCAAACATAATTCATCAAACAAACCGCATCTTCACTTTCCTTATTATATTCTAACGTATAGAAGTTCGCCATAGCAGTATCGGTAGTAATACATCTTACCTTATCTTTATTTGCTTCACCCAACCACCAAGGTTTTACTTTTAAGAAAAATTTACTCGACTGAGCAATATGTAAATTCCCGATAGCTTGTCTTTTTTCCTGCGGAATAATTTCCGTTGCAATCTTTCCTTGTTTTCGCTGCCATAAAGAATCAATGCCCATCTCTATTTCTGCGGAACGATGGGTAGTTGCCATAACTAAATGATTAATCTTCTCATCAAGTAATTGTTTTTCCCTATTTAAAAGACTGATAGTTTCACCGGTTTCATTTGGTTGAATATGATGCACAGCAGAATTCAACTCAATAAAATCACGTAATTTTTTACCATTGAAATCATAATCGGCCAAAGCATCTACTACAGAATCTGTCCCGGTTACCAATAAAGCGTGGTTTTCTTCTAGCTTGTTAAGCGTAAACCTCAACATACAAACAAACCCAATATTAAACAGCGGATATTCTCCACCAATTCCCGTTCCTATTGTTCCAAATTTTTCAATATCCTGCGGGTATTTCCATTCATAAGTTTCTCCCCACTCCTTCGTTTCCGTATTAAAAGTTTTAGGGGCATTAGGTTGACAAAAAATATCAATTACCCCTTCCACAAAACTCTTATCTTTAAAATAATTCACATAGCCTTGCCAAGCATTTTGGGCTTTTACAGGATTGTACACATCTGGCCGCGATAAATCGAGCCAATCCATAATTTGAGCCGGTGGGTCTAATTGCACTCCGTTTGCCAATAAAATGGGTTCGCGGGTATGAAGAAAGCCATTCCAACTTTCATTAATGTCCTTAAAAACATTTGGAAGTGGCTGCCCCGGATTTACTTCGTACTGCTTTCCATTATATAAAACCAAGGTAGGAACCAACCCTGGGTCAGGAAAATCTGAATTTAGAATAATATCATGAGGATGTTTACTGGAATTATCTTGTAAAAATTTAATGTACCAATACAGGCAATTCTCTGAAGGCGGAAATCTCATCGCTCCCAACTCAGCAAAGTTTTTATCATCATTAGGAAATTTATACGAATAAAACCTACCACCAATCCTATCTGTAGCTTCATAGATTTTAAAATTTGTAAATCCGGCCCTTAACAATTCAAAACCCGTAATCAATCCGCTCATCCCAGAACCAATGATCGCTACTTTTTCTGAAGTAGAAACATTTTCCAAAGAAGCCAATTTATCTTTCGATTCATTGAGCCATTTCTGGTAATCCATCACTGGGGTATCAACCATACTCGATGGAATCAACCTTTTAATTTTGCCATCTTCAATTCCATTATCACTCTTAAATGGTAAGGGCTGAAGGCTTTTAAGAAAATTGTGCATAATTTGATAGTTTTTCGGTTATTATTCTGTCCACCAAATTATTACAAATCACTTTACCATAAACGCGTAATAATACCTGTTTTTAAAAATAGGAGAGGAATACTATTTAATTTTGCCAAAATGATTGAAAAAGAAATGTATAACAGTTGATAGTAATTTTCAGATTGACATTTTTCTCACCTAAAAACTAACAATTCAATAAAAATGAAACATTTTAACATTTTAATCGAATTATATTTTGGTCAATCCAAAACAGTTCTATACTTTCATCAAACAATTATGAAGAAGTTAAACAAAAAAATATCAATCATCTGTCTAGTCATTTCTATTATTAGAAATTAACTGATGGATGGTACCCAAAATTGAAGCCATCCTTTTTCGGATGGTTTTTTATTTGATTAGATGAAAACAAACAGTAACATCATTATTAGCATTATTCTTTTAGTCATTATTATTCCAATAATGAGCTGAGAAGGTATGCTATTAACTAACGATATTTAGAAGCCCTTCTCACACCGAGAAGGGTTTTTTAGTTTAAAGAAGAAAAACCATGAAACTCAACAAATTTAGTCAACGTGTAACCCAAGACCCTTCCCAGCCCGCTTCGCAGGCGATGCTGCACGCTTTAGGATTAACCGATGAAGATTTGGCAAAACCTTTAATAGGCATTGGTAGCACAGGATTTGAAGGAAATCCCTGCAATATGCACCTTAACGACCTAGCGCAACATGTAAAAACCGGTATCAACAGCAATAATGGTGTAGGTTTAGTGTTTAACACCATTGGTGTAAGCGACGGAATTTCTATGGGAACCCCAGGAATGCGCTTTTCACTTCCTTCTCGCGATATTATTGCCGATTCAATGGAAACGGTGGTGGAAGGAATGAGCTACGATGCGCTAGTCACCGTTGTAGGTTGCGATAAAAATATGCCGGGCGCTTTGATGGCGATGTTCAGGTTAGATAGACCTTCAGTAATGGTGTATGGCGGAACCATCGCTCCCGGAAAATTAGGCGATAAAAAACTCGATGTCGTTTCTGCTTTTGAGGCTTGGGGACAAAAATCTGCCGGAAAAATGAAGGAGTGCGAATTTAAAAAAGTAATTCACCATGCTTGTCCCGGCCCTGGAGCTTGTGGCGGAATGTACACAGCAAATACAATGGCTTCTGCGATTGAAGCTTTGGGTTTTTCACTTCCGTACAACGCCTCCAACCCTGCGGTAGGAAATGCAAAAGTAGCCGAATGTACCCAAGCCGGAGAAGCCGTGATAGAGTTGCTCAAAAAAGATTTGAAACCTTCCGATATCGTTTCAAAAAAATCATTTGAAAACGCTATTACCGTAGTCATTGCCTTAGGCGGTTCGACCAATGCCGTGCTTCACTTTTTAGCGATCGCCGATGCGGCAGGCGTCGATTTTAAGATAGACGATTTTCAGCGAATCAGTGATCAAGTTCCGTATTTAGCCGATTTAAAACCGAGCGGTAAATACCTGATGGAAGACCTGCATCAAATTGGAGGAACTCCTGCCGTCATGAAATATTTATTAGAAAAAGGCTACCTACACGGCGATTGCCTAACGGTAACCGGAAAAACACTAGCCGAAAATTTAGCAGAGGTTCCTTCCCTTTCTTCAGAGCAAGAGATTCTTCATTCCGTAGAACAACCTTTAAAACCTACCGGTCATTTACGAATTCTAAAAGGAAACTTAGCTCCGGAAGGCGCCGTAGCAAAAATCACCGGAAAAGAAGGTTTACTCTTCTCGGGAACCGCTAAAATCTACAATGGCGAATATGAAGCCAACGATGGGATTGCTAACGGAGAAGTAAAAGAAGGCGATGTGGTGGTGATCCGTTATGAAGGACCTAAAGGCGGACCGGGAATGCCCGAAATGCTTAAACCTACTTCTGCCATTATGGGAAGAGGATTAGGAAAGAAAGTGGCTTTAATTACCGATGGAAGATTTTCCGGAGGTACGCACGGTTTTGTCGTTGGGCACATTACTCCCGAAGCACAAGTTGGCGGCACGATTGGTTTGCTGAAAGATGGCGATCAAATTACCATCGATGCTGAAAAAAATACGATCGACGTTCACCTGTCTGAAGAAGAATTACAACAGCGTCAACAAGAATGGAAAGCGCCACCACTAAAAGTATCCCGTGGAGCGCTCTTTAAATATACACAATCTGTAACCTCTGCATCCTTAGGATGCGTAACCGATAAAGCTCATGGAAGTATCAACTAAAACAACAGTCATCACAGGAGCGGAAGCCGTGGTGAAATGTCTTTTGCTAGAAGAAACGGAATATTTGTTTGGCTATCCCGGCGGAGCCATTATGCCGGTGTACGATGCAATGTACGATTATCGCGATCGCTTAGCACACATTTTAACGCGACACGAACAAGGAGCCATTCACGCCGCACAAGGTTACGCACGCGTCTCGGGTAAGGTTGGTGTTTGCATCGCCACTTCGGGTCCGGGAGCAACCAACCTCATTACCGGTTTGGCCGATGCGCAGATCGATTCAACGCCCTTAGTTTGCATTACAGGGCAAGTAGGCAGTAATCTTTTAGGTACCGATGCTTTTCAGGAAACCGATGTGGTCGGCATTTCGACGCCGGTGACCAAATGGAACATCCAAGTGACGCAAGCGAAAGATATCCCGCAGGCCTTAGCCAAAGCTTTTTATTTGGCCAAAACCGGAAGACCGGGACCGGTTTTAATCGATATTACCAAAGATGCACAGTTTGAAAGTTTTGAATTTGAATATGAACCTTGCCAAAGTGTTCGTAGCTATGTTCCGGATAATCCGGTAAACGAAGTACAAATTAAAAAAGCAGCGGCCTTAATCAATCAAGCGAAAAAACCTTATGTGCTTTTTGGCCAAGGAGTCGTGTTGGCAGAAGCGCAGGAAGAATTCAGAAAATTTATTGAAAAAGGAGACCTTCCTTCGGCGTGGACCATTTTAGGAATTTCTGCACTTTCTTCACATCATCCACTCAATATGGGCATGCTAGGCATGCACGGCAATTACGGCCCTAATTTACTCACCAACGAATGTGATGTGTTGATAGCTGTCGGCATGCGTTTTGACGATCGGGTGACCGGAGATCTAAGTCGGTATGCGAAACAAGCCAAAGTAATTCATCTCGAAATTGATCCGGCAGAAATCAATAAAAACGTATATGCCGAGGTACCGGTTCTTGGTAATTGTAAACAATCACTGCAAATGCTTACCGAGCTTTTAGAAGAAAAAAAGCATGATGATTGGAAACAAGAATTCTACAACTGCAAGCAAAAGGAGTTTTTAGAAGTCGTAGAAGAAGAACTTTCTCCTTCGTTAGAAAAAGAAATGACGATGGGTGAAGTAATCAAAAAAATCTCAGATAAAACCTTAGGAAAAGCAGTGATCGTGACCGATGTAGGGCAGCACCAGATGGCAGCACAACGGTACTACGAGCACGACCAATGGCGAAGTCACGTGACTTCCGGCGGTTTAGGCACGATGGGCTTTGGACTTCCGGCAGCGATCGGAGCCAAATTAGGAGCTCCCGATCGTGAAGTGATTTGTGTAGTGGGCGACGGTGGTTTTCAAATGACGATCCAAGAGTTAGGCACCATTTTTCAATCGCAGATCGATGTGAAAATTTTGGTATTGAATAATGAATTTCTAGGCATGGTTCGCCAATGGCAAGAATTGTTTTTTGAGCGTCGCTATTCGTTTACCGAAATGGTGAACCCCGATTTTCAAACTATCGCTAAAGGTTATCATATCGAAACCGAACGTGTGGAACAACGAGAACACTTAGAAGAAGCGCTCAACCGATTTTTAAATCATAAAGGCAGCTATTTATTAGAAGTGATGGTAGGGAAAGAAAATAATGTATTCCCCATGATTCCTACCGGATGCTGTGTTTCTGAAGTGCGATTAAAATAAAAAAAGATGAAAGAAGAATTCACCATATCGGTATTTACCGAAGATAAAATTGGCTTACTAAATCGGGTAAGCATCATCTTCACCCGAAGACATATTAATATTGAAAGCATCACCGCTTCAGCTAGCGAGGTCGAAGGCATTCACCGCTACATCATTGTAGTGGAAGAAGAAGAAAGCCTGGTCGTTAAAGTAATTCAGCAAATCGAAAAGCAGGTCGATGTGGTTAAAGCTTTTTACCACCGCAACGACGAGATGGTGCATCAGGAAATCGCACTTTATAAAGTTCCTACCTCGGCTTTAGCTTCCGGAGAAGATGTGGAAGAGATCATTAGAAGTAGCAATGCTCGCATTTTAACGGTCGAGGCTGAATTTACGATCATCGAAAAAACAGGTCACAAAACCGATACGCAAGCACTTTACAACAAGTTAGAACCTTACGGTTTATTAGGCTTCGTACGGTCGGGCCGTGTAGCGATTCCCAAACAGATGAAAGAATTTAAAGAATACATGGCAGAAGTGGAAAAGGCTTCAACCTTTAAATATTGAATTAATTCAGAGTTGTTACACTGAGCCTGTCGAAGTGTATTCTCATAAGAAATTAACCTTAAAACAATTCATAAAACTTAAATTAAAAAATCATGGCAAAATTAAATTTTGGCGGAGTAGAAGAAAATGTAGTTACTCGTGATGAGTTTCCTTTAGATAAAGCAGTAGAAACTTTAAAAGAAGAAACCATTGCAGTAATCGGGTATGGAGTTCAAGGTCCGGGGCAAGCGCTCAACTTAAAAGACAATGGCTTTAACGTCATTGTAGGGCAACGTAAAAACTCTAAAACTTGGGACAAGGCTGTCGCCGATGGCTGGATTCCTGGCGAAACACTTTTTGAAGTGGAAGAAGCCGCCAAACGCGGAACGATTGTACAATATTTACTTTCTGATGCTGGGCAAATTGCTCAGTGGGAAACCGTTAAAAAACAATTGAATTCCGGCGATGCACTCTATTTTTCTCACGGTTTTGGGATTACCTATAAAGACCAAACCGGCATTGTACCACCCAAAGATGTCGATGTTATTTTAGTCGCCCCAAAAGGTTCAGGAACGTCTTTACGCCGACTTTTTGTAGAAGGAAAAGGATTAAATTCGAGTTATGCTATTTTTCAAGATGCCACGGGAAAAGCCTATGATCGTGTCGTTGCCTTAGGCATTGGCGTAGGTTCGGGTTATTTATTTGAAACCGATTTTCAGAAAGAGGTCTACTCCGATCTTACCGGGGAACGCGGAATTTTAATGGGAGCTTTGGCCGGTGTTTTTGAAGCGCAATATGAGGTTTTACGTAAAAATGGCCATTCACCTTCGGAAGCTTTTAATGAAACCGTGGAAGAACTTACCCAAAGTTTAATGCCTTTAGTCGCCGAAAACGGAATGGATTGGATGTATGCCAATTGCTCCACCACCGCCCAACGTGGAGCTCTAGACTGGCGTCATAAATTTAGAGAAGCAACGCTTCCTGTGTTTGATGATCTTTACGATAGTGTAAAAACTGGAGAAGAAGCTCGAGTAACTATCAAAGCCAACGAAAAAGAAGATTACCGTGAAAAACTAGAAGAAGAACTCAAAGAATTACGCGAATCTGAATTATGGCAAACCGGTGCGCAAGTAAGAAAATTAAGACCGGAAAACAACTGAAATTAGGATATAGGAAATAGATGTTAGTTCGAAGTTAATCCACAAAAATTGAAAAAATATAAAAAATTCGTCAGGTCGAGTGATTTTGTGTAATGAAATGAAGCAAAATTGTATCGAGACTCAAGGATAAACTTTAATTCTTGGCTAGACAAAAAAGTCCCCCTCCTTTCTAAGGAAGGGGTGCCCGACGGGCAGGGTGGTTTTGATTGCGTTAGGGATAGTAGTGAAAATCCCGCAACAAATTAAAGCTTTAGTGAAAATTTGTGAGGAATTGCAACGAATAGCCCGACCCGCAGGGAAACGCTCAATCAAGCTAGAAATGAAGACTGTACTAATTTTAAATAACAATGAAAACGCAAACTTTACCTCAACTTTCTTTAGCAGAAATCAAGAAAGCGCAAAAGAATTTAGAAGGCATAGCTAAAAACACGCCGCTAGAGAAAAACCGAAGTTATTCTAAAGATTTTGATGCTCAAATCTTCTTAAAAAGAGAAGACCAGCAACGGGTGCGCTCGTATAAAATTAGAGGTGCGTATAATAAAATTGTTTCGTTAACTGCGGAAGAAAGAGCAAAAGGAGTGGTTTGCGCAAGTGCTGGTAATCACGCGCAAGGTGTGGCATATTCTTGTAAAAAATTAAACATTGAAGCCAAAATTTTTATGCCCACCCCTACTCCGCTTCAGAAAGTACAGCAAGTTCGGATGTTTGGCGAAGATAAAGTCGAAGTAATTCTCGTGGGCGATACATTTGATGATGCCAAACAGGAAGCTATGCGATATAGCGAGTTGCATCACAGCACAGTAATTCATCCCTTTGATGACCCTAAAATAATGGAAGGGCAAGGAACCATTGCTTTAGAAATTCTAGAAGCTTTTCGTGAACCGATTGATTATGTCTTTGTTCCTATCGGCGGAGGCGGTGTGGCTTCGGGAGTGAGTAGTGTTTTTAAAGCACTTTCTCCACAAACCAAAATTATTGGGGTTGAACCGAAAGGAGCTGCATCCATGTCAACTTCTATTGATAAAAATGAAAACACTGAACTTCACATTATCGATAAATTTGTAGACGGTGCAGCCGTTAAGAAAGTTGGTGACCTCACTTTTCAAATCTGTAAACAAAACTTGGAAAAAGTGGTCACCGTTGATGAAGGAAAAATTTGCGAAACCATCTTGAATCTATACAATCGGGATGCTATTGTAGCTGAACCGGCCGGAGCTTTGACCTTAGCTGCCCTAGAGCAATTTTCAGAAGAAATAAGAGGAAAAAATGTGGTTTGCGTCATTAGCGGAGGTAATAACGATATTACCCGAATGGAAGAAATTAAAGAACGGGCTTTATTGTACAACGGGCTTAAACATTATTTTTTAGTCCGGTTTCCGCAGCGTGCTGGGGCTTTAAAACAATTTGTGGTTGATGTTTTAGGACCAAATGATGATATTACGCATTTTGAATACATCAAGAAAAATTCTCGTGAAAAAGGTTATGCGGTAGTCGGTATCGAATTAAAAGCAAAACAAGATTTTGATCCGTTAATGAGTCGAATGAAAGACTTACAATTCTTCGGAGATTATATTAACGACAAAGAAAGTTTGATGAACATATTAGTATAAGTTGAATTATTCTCTAAATATACTTTCAAAATGATAGAATAATCCATATTCTTTTAACTGAACTACCGCATAATTCCGTTATTTTTATCAAATAACGATTTCTGTCTTAAATTTTTATCGGTTTCTAAAAATAATTTCAGAAATTTAACAGTCAATAAAATTAACCACGAACTAAATTATGAGTAATTATCACATTAAACATTTAGAAGAATATTTTCAAGTTTACCGAAAGTCGGTGAGATATCCCGAAAAATTCTGGGAAGAAATTGCTGAAGAACACTTTTTATGGCGCAAACGCTGGGATAAAGTTTTGGACTGGGATTTCACCAAACCGGAAGTAAAATGGTTTCAAGGTGCTCAACTCAATATAACCGAAAACTGCATAGACAAACATTTATTTTCCCATGGAGATGAAACTGCCATTATTTTTGAACCGAACAATCCCGAGGAAGAAGCACTACATATTTCTTATAACGAACTGCATCAACGCGTTTGTAAATTTGCCAATGTTTTAAAAAGTAAAGGCATTAAAAAAGGAGACCGCGTTTGTATTTACTTACCCATGATTCCTGAATTATCTGTAGCAATGCTCGCCTGTGCCCGAATTGGAGCCATTCATTCTATCGTTTTTGCAGGATTCTCTTCTTCCGCTTTGGCAACCAGAATTTTAGATAGTGATTGTAAAATGGTTATCACGGCAGATGGTTCCTTCAGAGGAGCTAAAACGATTCAGTTAAAAAGTATCGTAGATGCAGCCTTAGAAAAATGTCCCGATGTGGAAAACGTTTTGGTCGCTAAAAGAATTAATTCTGAAATAGATATGCAAGAAGGCCGCGATGAGTGGCTACAACCTTTATTAGAAAAAGCAGATGAAAACTGCAAACCGGAAATGATGGATGCTGAAGATCCGCTTTTTATTCTTTACACTTCGGGTTCTACCGGAAAACCCAAGGGAATGATGCATACTTGCGGTGGCTATATGGTTTATACCGCTTATACATTTAAAAACGTCTTTAATTACAGAACCGGTGATGTGTATTGGTGTACCGCAGATATTGGTTGGATAACCGGGCACAGTTATATTGTTTACGGCCCATTGGCCAATTGTGCCACTACCGTTATGTTTGAAGGCGTCCCAAGTTATCCTGATTTTGGTCGTTTTTGGGATATTGTAGAAAAACACAAGGTGAATCAATTTTACACTGCGCCAACCGCCATTCGTGCGTTAGCTAAAGAAAACTTAGAATATGTAGAATCACGCGACCTTTCTTCTTTGAAAGTTTTAGGAACGGTAGGGGAACCTATTAACGAAGAAGCTTGGCACTGGTATAACGATAATGTCGGGAAGAAGAACTGTCCCGTGGTCGATACGTGGTGGCAAACGGAAACTGGCGGAATTATGATTTCACCTATTCCGCATTCAACCCCAACCATTCCCACCTATGCAACTTTACCGCTTCCAGGAATTCAACCAGCACTAATGGACGAAGAAGGAAATGAGATAAAAGGCAATCAAGTGCAGGGGAAGCTTTGTATTAAATTTCCTTGGCCAGGAATGGCAAGAACGGTCTGGGGCGACCACCAACGTTATAAAGACACGTATTTCTCAGCTTATGAAAATAAATATTTCTCAGGTGACGGAGCGTTACGAGATGGCGTAGGTTATTACCGAATTACCGGTCGTGCCGATGATGTAATTATTGTTTCAGGCCATAATTTAGGAACTGCACCTATCGAAGATGCGATTAACGAACATCAAGCCGTAGCAGAATCTGCCATTGTTGGTTTCCCTCATGAGGTAAAAGGAAATGCCCTCTACGGTTATGTAATTTTAAAAGAAGCAGGAGAATCCCGTAAGCACGAGAATGTTCGAAAAGAAATCAATCAGATAATTACCGAACATATTGGCCCTATTGCGAAACTGGATAAAATTCAATTTGTTTCAGGATTGCCTAAAACCCGTTCAGGAAAAATTATGCGTAGAATATTACGTAAAATTGCCAGTAACGATACCAATAATTTAGGAGACACCAGTACTTTATTAAATCCTGAAGTGGTAGATGAGATTATCGAAAATTCATTGAATAAATAAATCTTATGTTAGTTCAAGCGGAGTCGAAAACTTTTTAAATTACTTGATTTCAAGTTAATTTTATTCCGTTATAAATTTTCCAAAAGCCGCCCTTCTAAGTGAGGAGTGGCTTTTTTGTTATAAAAATTTAAAAGTATTGAGAACGTCATTCTGAATTTATTTCAGAATCTCATCACTCTCCTAACCAAGTCTTTATGAGAACCTGAATCAAGCCCGCCTGCCGGACGTGCAGGTTCAAGTTAAAGAAAACTAATTGTGTTTTTTGTTATAAAAACTCAAAAGACTTTTCTTATTTTCTCAAAGTGAAGCATCTTTGCATTTTTCATTATTAGTAATAAATTATGCAGCTCAAAGTTAAACAGCGTATTGCCTTAAGCACATGCTTCTTTTTATCAGGATTTTGTTTCTCTTCTTGGGCTTCCCGCATCCCCACCATTAAAGCTATTTTTAATTTTAGCGAAGCAGACTTAGGAAACTTATTGTTGGTTATGCCAATTGCATCCTTAATTGGATTGCCCATTTCTGGATGGATGGTTTCAAAATTCAGTAGTCGAAATCCGCTGATTCTTTCTATGCTGTTTTTTGCCGTTTCTTTATTGGCAGTAGGTTATACCAAAAATATTTTTGTTTTGGTGGTAGCAGTATCGGTTTTTTCATTCTGTATGCGTATCATCAATATATTTATGAATACGCAAACCATTACGCTTCAGAAAAAATTTAAACAAAAAATCATTGGTTCCTTTCACGGAATTTGGAGCGCTGGAGGTTTAACCGGTGTAGCTTTCTGTACGTTATTATTAAAACTGAATGTTTCCATTCAACTGCATATGCTTTTAGTGACACTTCTCACTGGATTAGGGGCAATTGCAGCTTATTTTTATTTATTGAAAAACGACAAAGCCGAAAGTGGAAACAAGATAAAACTCGGTAAACCCGACCCATTTATCTTTTACTTAGGAATTTTAATTTTTTTTGCCTCGGTTTGTGAAGGCGGAATGTTTGACTGGAGCAGTGTATATTTTGAAGACGTGGTAGGTGAAGAAATTTTCACCTTAGGTTATTTCACCTTTATGATTTTTATGGCAATTTCCCGATTTTCTTCAGATCGAGTAATCGAAAAAATAGGTATGCAAAAATCGTATTACCTAAGTGCCAGCCTCATTGTTATAGGAATAGCCACCGTTATTATCTTGCCTTATTTTTGGCCGGCTTTAGTGGGTTTCAGCTTAATTGGTCTGGGTGTTGCTGCCGTTATTCCAATGATTTTCACTTCAGCCGGAGATTCTAAAAAATACTCTGCAGGGATGGCCATTTCAATTATTTCTACCTACGGGATTTTGGGCAGACTCTTAGGTCCACCAATTATAGGATATTTAGCCGAATTATTCAGTTTAAAATTAGCCTTCCTATTATTTTTAGTTTGCGGATTGATGTTAATTCCTTTTTCAAGAAAGCTTTTTAAACTTTATTAAATGAATACGACTATTCTTAGAGAAGCTATTGAAAAAGATTTACCAAGCATCTTAACCATTTTCAATTATCATATTGAGCATACCACCGTTATTTATCATTATAATAAAAGAAGTCTAGCCGAAATACAAACTTGGTTTCAAGAAAAAAAGCGGCTCAACTTTCCTATTTTAGTCACAGAAGAAAACGGGAAGCTTACCGGCTACGGAACGTTTGGCCAATTTAGACCGCACGAAGCTTATCAATTTTGTATTGAGCATTCGGTTTACGTTTCACCAGACCATCAAGGTAAAGGCTTTGGCAAGCAACTTATTTTAGCACTCATCGATATTGCCAAAAAAGAGAATTACCACAATATGGTGGCCGGGATCGATGCTGAAAATAAATTCAGTATCAAATTTCATCAAAAACTAGGCTTTCAAGAAGTAGGATACTTAAAAGAAGTAGGCTATAAATTTGATCGCTGGTTAGATCTGGTTTTTCTTCAGTTGAATTTGTAATTTCAAAATTCTGTTTATATTGCACACCGAAACAAAACCATTATTTTGAAAAAGCTTTTCCTTACCCTAACTACAGTACTCTTCAGTACTTTTTTATTTGCTCAAATCAACTTTGAAAAAGGATATATCATTACCGAAAACGGTGATCGTTTAGAAGTATTCATTAAAAACGAAGATTGGAAAAACAATCCCACTTCTATCGATTATAAAACTTCATTAGAAGCAGAAAAAAATTCCATATCTATAGAAAATATTCAAGAATTTGGTATTGAAAATATTTCCCAATATGTAAAATTCACCGTAGATATTGATACTTCCCCGGTTTTACTAAGAAATTTAGATTCTGACAAAAGACCAAATTTCAAAGAAAAAACCATTCTACTAAAAACATTGGTTGATGGAGATGCCACCTTATATAAATATGAAAATGGGAACAACCGGAAATACTTTTATAAAACCAATGAAAAAAATATTGAGCAATTGGTTTTTAAAGAATACCAACAAGGGAGTTATGTGAATAAAAACAATAGGTTTAAGCAACAAATTTTCAACTATCTAAAGTGTGAAGATATCTCTTATTCCCAAATTCAAAATTTAGAATACGAGGAAAGAAGCCTTACTAAACTTTTTAAAGAATACAATGCCTGTAACGACCCCAATTATAGGGAAAAATTTAAAAAGACTAAAAAAAGTGATTTCCATCTAAGCATTAGACCAGGAATAAGTTTAATGTCAATGAGTTCTTATATAGAAAATTCACCTAGCTACACGATAGAATTCGACAAAAAAATTAGCTGGAGAATAGGTCTAGAAGGTGAGTTTATCCTACCCTTTAATAATAATAAATGGTCACTTTTTGCTGAAGTAGCTTATCAAAAATACACTTCAGAAGGAAAATATAATAACCAAGCTCTTTCATCGGCTACTCAAGAAATAGATTACAGCTATTTAGATATTGCCATGGGACCTCGATATTATTTATTTTTAAATGAAGAAAGTAAATTTTTTGTCAATCTAGCTTACACCCCCAACGTAGCACTAAAAAAAGAATTTGAGAATTTAGAGGTTAATAATGCTGCTAACCTAGCTGCCGGAATTGGATTTAAATATTTAGATAAATACGGAGCCGAAATCAGGTATGGTTTTAACAGGGATATTTTAGGGAAGTATTCAATAAGATATACGGAATATAATAGCATTAACTTCATCTTTAGCTATACTTTATTCTAAATAAAGCGTTTCTGTTCTCTAAACTTTTCTTTCACGATCTCGGCTACCGGACGATTTTCATAATTGCTCTCCAGCCAAGAAATAATATCTAAATACAAGAAAGCTCGTCGCTCAAAAGGATGTTCTTCGTAAACTTTTAATCGATCGCGTAATTTTTTGAATTCTGCTTTTATGTCTGAAGGGTAAACTTTGGGGAGATCACGTAAAAACTTGATCATTTCTTTTTGTACTTCGTGTAAATCGTTCATCTTGATTAGAAAACGATAGGTCGATCGAATCAATCGGTCTAAGTGATAATCGAGTCCGGCTTCGTAATGCGCTACCAAATTTAAAATTCGGCTAAAACACATGAGATCTTCCCGCATTTCTAAAGATTTATTCTGAATGATTTTCTGCAGGTATTCAATACATTTTTTATAATTACCATCTCCAAAATAAAGTGAAGCAATTTTATAATATAACACCATCAAATGGTGCTCATCTAAGGTATGTTGATAAACTTTTATTCCGTCAATAATCTCATCGACAAGCGCATCTCCATCGGCAAACTCGCCTTTCATAAACCTTAAATTCAGCTTATTGAAATATAAATACATAAAAGATAAAGCAGAAATATTCTCATCTTTAGGAATGCGCTTATCCTCAACATTCTCTTCAAATTTGGTAAGTACCTGCTCAAATAGATCGACACTATTCAAGTAAAAAAGTGATTCCAACAAATAATGATTTCCCTTTAGATAAAATACCGGATGCACGTGGATCAAAGTTGAATTTTGCTGAAATAAATCGACCCATTTCGAAGCATAGCGATAACAAGACAAGAAATCTTGCGTGATAAAATTATACCATAAATACGCCTGATATAACCACAATTTTTCCCGAAAACTCAGCTGACCATAATCATAATCGGGTAAATTCTCTTCAAAAAAATTGGTAATTTCCTTTGCCTCTTCCTCCGTTCGCGCATAGCCCATTTTCAAGAAAATATTATACAACTGAAGCGATAAGTTAGAAAGCTTGCTGGCAATCACATTCAAAAAAGAAAGCTCCTCCGTTTGGTTCACCAGATGATCGGCGCGGTTTTCAGAACTTCGGGTAATGTATTGCGACTCAATAATTTTCTCAAGATCCAACACTTCAAAAGCGATGGTTTTCTCTTCATATTCAATGGCGGTGGTTTTGGTTTTATCTAACAATTTCAATGCCTGTTTGTACAAACCTTTTCGATATAAAATATAAGCAAAATCGTATTGCTCCCGCAACTGTAGCGGAATGCTTTGCTGCGGAGTATGCAAGCGCAAACTCGTTAAAATTTGTTTGTACAAATGCGCTTTTACATTCGAAAGTTGCTGTTTGGTAATGCTTGTTTTCGAAAGAATTTCTGCTTCGTCATAATATTTCTGTTTCGATAACAATTTAAAAAGATGTTCAAATTTACGTTCAGAATTTCCTCCTAATCTTCCTGCATATAACGAAAACTGACGCTTTTCTGAAGCAGAAAGCGATTGCACTAAAGAAAATAAAGGATCAGAAAATTCTTTTAACATCGTAATTACCTAAAACACAAAACACTAAAAAACAATCAATTACACACTAAAAACAAACTTTAGCGATCGTAAGCATTTTTAAAAGTCGGTTTCTAGACCTCTATAAGCTACTTACTTTTAAGCTAAAGATAAACTAAAAACTAGCGTTTATGAGTACAGAAAAGGTAGAAATTTTTGATACCACGTTGAGAGATGGAGAGCAAGTGCCCGGTTGTAAATTAAACACCGAACAAAAATTAAAAATCGCCAAACGTTTAGATGAATTGGGAGTAGATGTGATCGAAGCCGGTTTCCCGGTATCAAGTCCGCAAGACTTTCAGTCAGTTTCAGAAATTTCTAAACTCGTAAAAAATGCCACGGTTTGCGGTTTAACACGCGCCGTTAAAAACGATATTGAAGTCGCTGCACAAGCTTTAAAATATGCTAAAAAACCAAGAATTCATACCGGTATCGGTACTTCTGCATCACACATTAAGTATAAATTTAAAGCCACACCGCAAGAAATTATTGAGCGTGCCGGCGAAGCCGTTGCTTATGCCAAAACTTTTGTAGATGATGTTGAATTTTATGCCGAAGATGCCGGCAGAACTGATAACGAATTTTTAGCTGTCGTCTGTACCGAAGCCGTCAAAGCCGGTGCGACCGTTTTAAATATTCCAGACACCACCGGTTATTGCCTACCGGAAGAATATGGTAAAAAAATTAAATACTTAAAAGAACATGTTCCGGGCATCGAAAATGTAATTATTTCTTGCCATTGCCATAACGATCTAGGAATGGCGACTGCCAATTCTGTTGCCGGAATGACCAACGGAGCTCGCCAGATCGAATGTACTATTAACGGTATTGGCGAACGCGCCGGGAATACTGCGCTAGAAGAAATCGTCATGATTTTGCGCCAACACCCTGCATTAAACTTAGACACCAACATCAATACGCAATTATTGTACGACACCAGCAAAATGGTTTCTCGCGAGATGGGAATGTTCGTACAACCCAACAAAGCCATCGTTGGTGCCAATGCCTTTGCGCATAGCTCCGGTATTCATCAAGACGGCGTAATTAAAAACCGAGAAACTTACGAAATTATAAACCCTGCCGATGTGGGCGTTACCGAATCTGCAATTATTTTAACCGCCAGAAGTGGTCGCGCTGCCTTGGCGCATAAAGCCAAAAAAATTGGTTACAACCTGACCAAATTAGAACTCGATGTTGTGTATCAAGAATTTCTTCATTTTGCCGATGCACGCAAAGAAGTGCTTGACAATGATATTCACGAGATCATGCAAATCTATCAAAGTAAAAATCGAGTAAGCGCATAATTTGGGCGCAACCCTAACGGGTCGGGCTATTCGCTATATCTTTTTTGCTTGTCACTTCGAGCGGAGTCGAGAAGTCTTTGATCAAGCAAAAACGGATGCCGCTTCTATCCCTTGCGCAATTAGAAGATCAACAAAAATGAAAAAAACACTTTTTGATAAAATCTGGGATGCACACGTGGTCGAATCGATCCCCAATGGTCCCGATATTTTATACATCGATAAACATTTAATCCATGAAGTTACGAGTCCGCAAGCTTTTCAAGAACTTAAAGACCGTGATATTCCGGTATTTCGGCCCGATAAAATTGTGGCTACCGCAGATCATAACACACCGACTGAAAATCAGCATTTGCCGGTAAAAGATCTTTTATCTCGTAAACAATTAAAAGAACTCACCCAAAACTGTGAAGAAAACAACATTACACTTTACGGTTTAGGTCATCCTTACAATGGTATAGTTCACGTGATGGCGCCAGAGTTAGGCATTACCCAACCGGGGATGACCATGGTTTGTGGCGACAGTCACACCTCCACACATGGCGCGTTTGGCACCATCGCTTTTGGGATCGGTACGAGTCAAGTTGCTCAAGTTTTTGCCAGCCAATCGGTGTTGGTACAAAAACCTAAAAAACTACGAGTTAATGTAAACGGAAAATTAAAGAATGGCGTTACTCCTAAGGATGTCATTTTGTATATTATTAGTGAACTCGGCACCAATTCCGGTACCGGATATTTTTGTGAATATGCCGGAAATGTCTTTGAAGAGATGTCGATGGAAGGTCGAATGACCGTCTGCAATATGAGTATCGAAATGGGCGCGCGCGGCGGACTCATAGCTCCAGACCAAACCACTTACGATTATGTGGAAGGTCGAGAGTTTGCTCCGAAAGGAGAAGCTTTTGAAAAGCTAAAAACCTACTGGGAAAGTTTAAAAACCGATGAAGGCGCTGTATTTGACCAAGAATATTCTTTTGATGCTGAAGCCATCGAACCGATGGTCACTTACGGCACCAATCCCGGAATGGGCATTAAAATTTCACAAGCCATTCCCGTAAACGAAAGTAAAAGTTCCGGGAAAGCTTTAGCATATATGGGCTTTACCGCAGGAGAATCGCTCATCGACAAACCAATCAATTACATCTTTATTGGGAGTTGTACCAATTCTAGAATTGAAGATTTTAGAATCGCTGCCAATTATATTAAAGGAAAACAAAAGGCTAAAAATGTAAATGCATTAATCGTTCCCGGGTCGCGGCAAGTGGCTGCGCAAATTGAAGCCGAAGGTTTACATACTATTTTTGAAGAAGCCGGGTTTCAACTACGGCAACCGGGTTGTTCGGCATGTTTAGCGATGAACGACGATAAAATACCTGCCGGAGAATATTGCGTTTCTACCAGTAATCGAAACTTTGAAGGAAGACAAGGGCAAGGTTCACGTACGATTTTAGCAAGTCCGTTAACGGCTGCTGCCACTGCGATTGCCGGAAAAATTGTTGATTACACCCAAAACTTAAACTAATGGAAAAATTTATCACACTTACCGATACCGCTGTTCCTTTAGAGATTGAAAATATTGACACCGATCAGATCATACCGGCGCGATTTTTAAAAGCGACCGATAAAGCCGGGTTTGGAGAGAATTTATTTAAAGATTGGCGTTTTGATCATGTAGGAAATGAAAAAGAAGACTTTCCGCTGAATCAAGAAAAATATCACGGACAAGTATTAGTGGCCGGCGACAATTTTGGTTGTGGTTCTAGTCGAGAACACGCTGCCTGGGCAATTAAAGCTTACGGTTTTAAAGTTGTCGTCTCCAGTTATTTTGCCGACATTTTTAAAGGAAACTCCTTAAACAATGGTTTGCTTCCTGTGCAGGTGAGTCCGGAGTATTTATCGGAGCTTTTTAAAGCGATCGAAGAAAACCCACAAACTCAAATTAAAGTAGATCTAGAGAATCAATCGATAAAACTCATCGATAAAAATTTAGAAGAGAAATTTGACATCGATGCTTATAAAAAAATGTGCTTGCTCAAAGGTTTTGATGATATTGACTTTTTAGTAAGCAAACTTGATAAAATTAAAGCTTTTGAAAAGCAACAAAACGTATAAACTAATTTGCGCAAGGGATAGAAGTGGCATCCTTTTTTGCTAGATCAACGACTTCTCGACTCCGCTCGAAGTGACAAGCAAAAAAGATATAACGTATAGCCCGACCCGCTAGGGTTGCGCCCAACCTAAAAAATGAAGATATGAAGTTGAACATCGCAGTATTAGCAGGAGACGGCATAGGGCCGGAAATTACACAGCAATCGATCAAGGTTTTAAAAGCCATTGCCGAACGTTTTGATCACGAGTTTTTGTTTGAAGAAGCCGTGGTAGGTGCTTCGGCAATCGACCTCACCGAAAATCCGTTACCCGATGCGACACTCGATTTATGTAAAAAATCTGATGCGGTTTTATTTGGCGCCATTGGTGACCCGAAATACGATAACAATCCCGCTGCAAAACTACGACCGGAACAAGGTTTACTAAAGTTACGCAAAGAGTTAGGTTTATTTGCTAATATTCGACCGGTTCGTGCATTTGAACGCTTATTGAAACATTCGCCCTTACGACCCGATCGCATTGAAGGTGCCGACATGGTGATCTATCGAGAATTGACCGGTGGTATTTATTTTGGCGAAAAAACTTTGAGCGACGATGAGCGAGAAGCTTCGGATCTTTGCGTATATACTGCGGAAGAAATTGAACGAATGACGCATCTGGCATTTGAAGCGGCGCAGAAACGAAAAAACAAAGTGACCTTGGTCGATAAAGCGAATGTGTTGGAGACTTCTCGACTTTGGCGACGTACGGTAAAAGAAATTGCCAAAAACTACCCGGACGTAGAATTAGACTTTTTATATGTCGATAATGCGGCGATGCAAATGATTATTAACCCGAAACAATTTGATGTGATTCTTACCGAAAATATGTTTGGTGATATTATTTCTGATGAAGCAAGTGTAATTGGTGGTAGTATTGGCTTATTAGCTTCAGCTTCGGTAGGTACAGAACACGCACTTTTTGAACCTATTCACGGTTCTTACCCGCAAGCTGCCGGAAAAGGAATTGCGAACCCAATTGCTTCTATCCTTTCGGCGGCGATGATGTTAGAACATTTTAATTTACTGGAAGAAGCAGCGATCATTCAAGCGGCTGTCGATAAAAGTTTAGAAATGAATATTTGTACCAGCGATATTAATAAAGAAAGCTCCTACTCTACGGAGAAAGTAGGAACTTTTATTGAAGGTTTAATTCTAGATAATGAAGATCTAAAAATTAACGGTGATAATCTTAGCTTGGGTCAAGCAACGATTATCTAACTTGCCTTTTGGTTATATTTTGAACGTGATGCCATAATGCTCGAAAAGTTTTGGTCTGCCCATTTTAACAGACTAGAAATGTGGGGGACCAAACTTTTACCTAAGGGTGTCAATTTATATTCTACTCGTGGCGGAATTTCAGGATATACTTTTCTGCTTACCAATCCGTCAGCTTCCAAATTTCTTAAGGTTACCGTAAGCATTTTTTGAGAAATATCTCCGATCACTTTATGTAGCTCATTAAAACGCAACTTTTCTTCTTCGTTTAAAACTAAAATTACCAGCGTCGACCATTTATCTCCAAAGCGGTCTAATACATTTCTGGCAGGACAAGTTTCTGCTTCAGCAAAAATTTTTAAATTTTCTGATCTCATAATTCATTCATTTTCAATAAAACTAACCTCTAAGTAACTACTTTACTTTTTAGTGCCTTCTTGTTTAATACTTAATTACTAAATATCTTTGACTTACCAAAAGTAAGTAACAAACTTAAATAAATTATAGTTATGCAAGGAAAAATTTTAATTACCGGAGCTACCGGAAATTTAGGAGGCTTAGTGATCGATGCCTTATTAACCAAAATTGAAGCAAATCAAATCGCAGGTTTAGTAAGAGATACCAGCAAAGCCGAAGCTTTACAAGCTAAAGGGATCGATATTCGTGAAGGGAATTATGATGATGAAAGCTCGTTAGAAAAAGCCTTTAGTGGCGTTGAAAAAATCTATTTTATCTCGGGAAATGATTTAGACAAGCGAGTTGCTCAGCACAAAAACATTGTTGCTGCTGCAGAAAAAGCAGGTGTAAAACATGTGGTGTATACAAGTTTCGGCAGAAAAGATGAATCTGAAAATTCACCGATTTACCCCGTAGCAAAAGGTCATTTAGCGGCCGAAGATGCTCTAAAGAATGCTTCTTTGGATTACACCATTTTAAAGCATAATTTATATATGGAAGTCATCCCGCTTTTCGCCGGAGAGAATTTATTAGAAAGTAAAACGCTTTTCTTACCTGCTGAAGACGGAAAAACCGGATTTATGGCCAGAAAAGATATGGCTGTTCTTGCTGCTGAAATTTTAACCGGTGAAGGTCATGAAAACAAAACTTACGAAGTGAGTACCGAAAAAGCATTCACCTTTGCTGAAATTGCAGCGCTTATTTCTGAAGTAAGCGGAACAGAAATTAACTATGTTTCTCCAGAACCTGAAGAATTTGCAGAAACTTTAAAAGGTTATGGCGTACCTCAACCGGCAATCGATATGACCATGATGTTTGCTAAAGGAATTGCTCAGGGTGAATTTGATGAAACGGCAACTACCTACAGAGATTTCACCGGTAATGAACCCACTTCTTTAAAAGCTTTTTTAGCTGAAATGTATGGGGACAAGTAAATATTTAAGAATTTATTATCTAATACAGTAATATTTCAATAAAATTTTTATTTTTGGTTTTCTTTAACAAAATGGAGACCAGAAACCATCAAGAAACGGGGTGAAACCGAAAAGCCTTACGAGTAGGAAACTAAACAAAATTACTTTTATGAGAATTAAATCTTTACTATTAATTGCTATTACAACTTTAACACTTTCTAGCTGTTCAGTAAGACTTGTGGATTATACAATGATTAGTACAAAGCAAGTAAATCTACAAGTTGACAAAACACAAGGAAAAAAAGTTGAAGGAAAAAAGTCATATTTCTTAGGAATAGGTTGGAATCTTAAAGATGCTTTAGATAGAGCTTTAGAAAATGCCGGACCTGGTTATGATTTATTAGTTGATGGTGTAGTAAGATATAATGATGTACCATTTGTCTTGACAATTAAAGTTGAAGGTACTGCTATAAATTCATCTAAAATGATAGCTGAAATGGGTGAAGAAAATTTCAAAAATTGGTTAGATGGTAAAGAAGTTTTTGATTCTAAAGATCAGGAACGACTTGCAAACAATAACTAATAAATAACTTAAAAAAGGCTTTCAAAATTTGAAAGCCTTTTTATTATCGTTTAAAAGAATTAAGCTGTGATTTTAATTCTTCCATCGAAGCTTGTAATTGTCGGAGCATACTATTTTCTGAGTTCGCATCTAAACTAAACGTAAGTTTACTCGTTACTTGCCACAACTCTTGAATATCTGAAACTTTCACTTCAAAAGGAGCATATTCTTCATTTAAAGAAACTAATCGTATTTTAGAAGGATCTGCTAATTTGTGTAATTTTTTTACCACCACCGTATCGTACATCACGACTACATAAATTTTATGATCACTCGCATCCGATAAACTTGGGATGGCTTTTGCCAACACCCAATCTTCAGGTCTTAAATTCGGCATCATACTATCTCCTTCTACCTGAAAACCGCGATAAGTAGCATTTCTATACTGCGGAAGCGGAAAATCGAACGCCGGCAACTGTCGGTACCAATCTACATCTTGAATATTATGCGGATAGCCGGCAGCAGCTTTTTGGTTAACCATCGTAATATTCTCGTTATCTTCCACATCGACCGTAATTACTTTTGGCATCGTATCGACCTGATGCAAAGGCAAATGTTTTTGATGACTTTGCCCGTATAACCAAAGTGGATTAATGTTGAATTGCTTCAACAATTCCATCACCACCGTGCCGGAGAGTTTGGTACGACCGCGTTCTATATCGGCTGTAGTGTTTTTTACTCCTAGACGCTCGGCAAATTCAGCTTGTGTAAACTGATTTTCGTCTCTTATTTCTTTAAAACGTTTAATCTCAATTCCTAATTCCATATCGTAAAGATAACAGGATTAGGAAATAATCCAAAATATAAAAGGATATTTTCCCTTATTTAGCAATTAATTTTCTTTTCTTAAGACGCTTCAACTGAACAGCAAGCGCATAAAAGATAGCGATCGCTAACGGAATTGAAATTAGCAAGTACCGTAACCCCATATCTTGCGTATCGATAATTTCACCGGAAGATGAAATGATAAAACTAGAAAAAGAAGTGATGATGTAAAGCAATCCGCCAATTAATCCGCCTGCAATACCTGCATTACTCGGGTAATAAATCATGTTATTAGTAAAGTAATTGGTAAAAATAAAGCCGGAACAAATATGAATTAAAAAAGCAAAAGCGATCAATACATATAAAGTATCGAAATTAAAACTTAGTAATACTAACAAAGAAATTAGCGCTAATTGAACGATTACAGCAAATTTATTTTTTGGAGCAAAAGGATAAAAATTAAATCGCTTACTCAAAATACCACCGATCATCCAAGAAATTCCTAGGATCAATGTACAATACCCAATCACTACCGGATTAAAATCAAAATGTTGCTCTACCACAAAAGGACCTGCAATATTGAAAACCATCACTACCGAATAGGCTAAGCCTAAAATTAGGATACCCAACACAAAAGCCCTGTTCCTTAACATTACTCGATACAATTTTGTTGTTTTTTTCAAGTTGAATTTTTTAACTACTCGAATGGTTTCCCCACTAAAAACTGCTTCAGCAACAAAAAGTAATGCTGAATAAATAGCTAGAAAGTAAAAATTAGCCTGCCAGTTGAATAATTCTTCTAAATAACCACCAAGAAAAGGAGCGATAATCGGACCGCAAGACCAAACGATCGTAAAATAGCTTAGGTAGTGTTTTCTTCTTTCGGTATCGTAAACATCTACAAAATAAGCTCGCTTGGCGACCACAACGAAAGCTGTACCGATACCTTGTACAATTCGCCAAAAAGAAATTAACCAAACTTCGTCGGTAAATGTTACGGCCAAACTACTTACAAATAAGGCTGCTAACGAAATTAATAACGGTTTATAACGCCCCACACTATCTAAAACACTTCCTACAAATAACTGCGCAAAACCATAACTTAAGAAAAAGCAGGTTAATGTAAATTGAATACTACTTTCTGAAACCGATAGATCTTTCGCCATCGAAGGGAAAGAAGGCAAATAAACATCGGTCATAAATCCCGATAACGGAATCGTAAAAAAAGTAATAATGGTAGCGATTTTCTTTTGTCGTTCAGTAGCGGTTCGAAGGTGCATATAGGTCGTAGAAATAAATAAAATGTATAAGTCGTTATTATCTCTTCACCTTTCAAGTTAAACTAATTTTAATCAACTCAATTTTAACATCAACGATTTTCTAACCGAAGGATAATTTCCATAAGTTTGTAATATATCCATATTTATATGAATTTTGATCGAATAAAAGAAAAACTCAATATTCTTGCCGATGCTGCGAAGTACGATGTTTCGTGTTCCAGCAGCGGAAGCAAACGGCAAAATAAAGGTAAAGGACTTGGGGATTCTAGCGGAATGGGTATTTGCCATAGTTATACCGAAGACGGGCGTTGTGTTTCGTTATTAAAAATTTTGCTCACCAATCATTGTATTTTCGATTGCGCCTATTGTGTAACTCGAAAAAGTAATGATATTCAACGAGCAGCTTTTAAAGTGCAAGAAGTAGTCGATCTAACGATTAATTTTTATCGTCGAAATTATATTGAAGGACTTTTTTTGAGTTCAGGTATTTTTAAAAGTCCCGACACCACGATGGAACGTTTGGTACAAGTAGCCAAAAAACTTCGGTTAGAAGAAAATTTTAATGGTTATATTCATCTTAAATCAATTCCCGGAGCGAGTGATGAGTTGATGCACGAAGCAGGTTTATATGCCGATCGGCTTTCTGTAAATATTGAAATTCCCACACGAGAAGGTCTAAAATTGCTAGCGCCCGATAAAGACCGAAAAGATTTTCTTCAACCTATGAAAAAGGTAAAAGATGAAATTATTCGGCATAAATCCGAAAAGAGAATCATTAAAAGTACTCCCAAATTTGCTCCCGCCGGGCAAAGCACACAAATGATCGTCGGTGCGACCAACGAAACCGATGCACAAGTGATGTATACCGCTGCTTACTTCTATAAAAAATACCAGATGAAACGGGTATATTATTCGGGTTATATACCCGTGAGTTACGACCCCAGATTACCTTCCATTGGGACCGATGTGCCGTTACTACGAGAGAATCGATTATATCAAGCCGATTGGTTGATGCGTTTTTACGGATTTTCTATTGAAGAATTACTCAACAAAGAACACCCAAATCTCGACAGTGATGTAGACCCGAAACTGAGTTGGGCGTTGCGTAATTTACATTTATTCCCGGTAGATGTGAATAAAGCCGATAAGCAAATGCTGGCAAGAATCCCCGGACTCGGAATGAAATCTGTCTACAAGATTTTAGGCGCTAGAAAATATCGCAATCTTAATTGGGAGCATTTAAAAAAGATTGGTGTTGCACTTAATCGCGCTAAATATTTTATGGTTTGCAATTCAAAAGAATGGGAGAAAAAAGACCTTTCTGCGATGAATATTAAAAGTTTGATTTTACAAAATTCGAGTAGTAAATTCAGAAATACATATAACAATCAGTTGAATTTATTTGATAAACAAGATGCGTTGATTCAGTATTGAAATTTCGACAAGCTTAAACTAAGTGTAATGAGATTCCAGGTCAAGCCCGGAATGACGAAAAATAGTTACAAATGATCTTTATTTACGATGCTTCTTTTGAAGGTTTTCTTTCAGCAGTTTTTATGGCTTATGAATATAAATGCAAGCAGCCCAAAATTGTCAAGAAAGAAAAATTTATGGGTGATTTTTTTGAAGAAGTTGAAGAGGTCATCACTTCTGAAGAAAAAGCAATTCGCGTGTGGAAAAAGGTAAAAGCTAAATGTGGTTCTCGCGGAAGCCAACAAATTTATTGGGCATTTTTAAGTGAACTGGATGAAATTGAAATTACTTTATTTCAATACATTCAACACGCTTTAGTTTCTACAAAAGATATTACTAAAGACTATGCGCATCCTGCGGTTTTAAAAGTAGCACAAACGGTAAAACAAGTTGGTCGAGAAAAACACCGAATGGATGCTTTTGTTCGCTTTAGAAAAACAAAAGATGCTATTTATTTTGCCACTGTAGAACCCGATTTTAATGTGTTGCCGCTCAATGTCAAACATTTTAAGAACCGGTATGCCGATCAAAAATGGTGCATTTACGATTTAAAAAGAAACTACGGAATTTTTTACGATCTGGAGAAAGTAGAAATTATTCAGCTTGATCTGCCCGCTTCTATTTTAGAAACTTCCACCGACTTTTTTACGACGGAAGAAATTCAGTTTCAACACTTATGGAAAAATTATTTTGACAGCACGAATATTAAATCTAGAAAAAACACCAAACTCCACCAACAACACGTCCCCAAACGCTATTGGAGATATTTAAGCGAAAAATATTTATAAGCTTGAAACGTTAAATAAATCTTAAAACATTACTTTGTATTACCAAGTACTGTAACAAATTTTATTCTTCAGCGTCATACTAGTATAAATCATTCATCAACAATCAAAAACACAATATTATGAATACTGTAAATTTATCACTAGACCAAGCAAGTACAAAAACTTTAGAAAACGATAGCCACTATTCCACTGTGAATAGCCGTAAAAAGTTTTGGAACAGCAAACGCCGATATTTAATTAGTTAAAAATTGTTCTCATTCATCAATCAACGGCGTAACCAAAGGCTAACGGTTTCGTTAGCCTTTATCTTTTTTACCGTTAATATTAAAATTTTAATTTTTTATTATTTTTTTTTGCAACATTTTAATTTAAATCCAGTCTTATTAATAAATACTAAAGAAATCGCCTTTAAATTTATTTTTTAGCCAAAATATGTTCTCATCAATCAAAAGGCGTAAAAGCTTAGCAATTTGCTAAGCTTTTTTTATTTTTAAGCATGAAAGATAACTTCTCTAAAGATTCAGACCTATACGCAAAATATCGGCCTACCTATCCTGCTGATTTATTCAATTTTATATTTGATTTAGTAGAAAATAAAAATTCAGCTTGGGATTGTGCGGCCGGTAATGGCCAAGTTGCCACTCAACTTGCTAAAAAATTCAACTTAGTTGAAGCGACCGACATCAGTGCTTCTCAACTCGAGCAAGCACCAAAATTAAATAATATTAATTATTCTATTCAACCAGCAGAGAAAACAAATTTCGAAGAAAATCAGTTTGATTTGATTACCGTAGCGCAAGCTATTCATTGGTTTGATTTTGATAAGTTTTATGCAGAAGTAAACCGAACTTTAAAACCAAACGGAATTTTAGCCGTTATTGGTTATGGATTATTAAGTATTTCTCCTGAAATTGATAACATTACCCATCACTTTTACGACGATATTATTGGCTTCTATTGGGATGAAGAACGAAAATATATTGAAGAGAACTATCAAACAATTCCATTCCCTTTCAAAGAAATTTCTGTGCCAGCTTTTCAAATTAAAGTTAATTGGACTGCAGAAGAGATGCTGAATTACCTCAACACATGGTCTGCAGTGAAACATTATGAAAAGACAATAAATGAGAGTCCGCTTCGATTTATAAAAATCGACTTAAAGAAAAGCTGGGGAAATCAAAAAAGAGAAGTAAACTTTCCGGTCTTACTCCGAGTAGGAAAGAAAAAATCCTTTCCAAAATAATTGAAAAGGATTTTGACATATTTTGATTTTACACTCCGACAATCACTGTATTTCTGCGCTTATCCCTGCTTCTAATAAAGCACTACAACGGGGTTTTAAATCGTCGTAGTCGCCAGTTTTTACGGCGCATTTACCTTTGTAATGAATAAGCATCGTACATTGTTCTGCTTGTAAAGGATTGTGATCACAGGTTTGTATCAACATTTCAATTACAAAATCAAAAGTGTTTACATCATCATTAAACACCACTATTTCATTCTGTTCTGTTTCTTCTGTTTGGGTGAGTAATTCTTCTAAAACTTCTTCTTGCACGCTCATACTTAATATTTTAAACACTTAAAATTAAAAAATAACCTTCAAAAAAATAAATTATTTAACAAATTTTGCTGCGATCCAACGCTCTCGTTCTAAGTAACTTTCGTAAGTTAATCCCAGTTTTTCACAAGAATCTTTAATAATTGGTAAGTCCTCCTGATAAAAACCACTTAAAAATAATTTTCCGTTAGCATTTAAACAATTTACATAAGTTGCCATATCGTTTAACAAAATGTTCCGGTTGATATTAGCAATAATCGCATCATAGCTTTTACCTTCTAGCAAACTCGCGTCACCTTCATAAGTTGAAATATGTTTGCAATTATTGCGCTCTACATTTTCTAAGGTATTTAAATAGCACCAGTTATCAATATCAATTGCGTCGATGGGTTTTGCTCCTTTCATTTCGGTGAGAATGGCCAAAACTCCGGTTCCGCAGCCCATATCCAACACTTTTTTATCTTGCCAATCTTCTTTTAAAATATGCTGAATCATAATATGAGTAGTCGCATGATGACCAGTTCCGAAAGACATTTTAGGTTCAATCACAATATCAAACTCCGTTTCTAATTTTGGGTGAAATGGTGCTCGAACCTGACAAACTTCATCAACCATAATCGGAGAAAAGTTTTTTTCCCACTCTTCGTTCCAGTTGACTTGCTCTATATCTTCTGAAGTGTAAGAAATCTTAAACTCTTCCGATTGCAGAATTTGTACTTCTTCTAACAATCCTTCTTGATATTCTTCAGTAATAATAAAAGCCTGCAAACCGGTTTCTGTTTCAACAAAACTTTCAAAACCCAATTCGCCCAATTCGGCTATTAGGATTTCGGTTGCTGGCTGGGGAGGTTCTAGGGTAAAGTAAAAACCTTTATAAGATGGATTCATTTTTCAGTTTAAAATTTCAATCTTTTCAGATGAATGATTACGGTATGTTTAAATATTTATGCGTTTGCAGGGAAACTTTCCATTTTGGATTTTGCATCACATAATCGACAATCAACGGTATAATCTTTTCACGAACGCTCCATTCGGGTTGCAAATACAAAATACAATCTTTATTTACTTTGGCTGCTTGCTGTTCTGCAAATTTTAAATCGTGTTTATTGTACACAATCACTTTTAATTCATTTGCATTTTCATAAACTTTCTGGGTAGGAGGTTTTAGTTTTTTGGGAGAAAGGCAAATCCAATCCCAAACTCCAGTTAATTCATAAGCCCCGGAAGTTTCAATATGCAATTTTGCTCCTTTTGCTTTTAATTGTGTGGTAAGTTCGGTCATATCCCAAGTAAGCGGTTCGCCACCGGTGACCACAACAGTATCGCTATATTTTGTAGCATTATCTACTATTTTCTCAGTAACCGTTGGCGGATGCTTTTCGGCATCCCAACTTTCTTTTACATCGCACCAATGGCAACCTACATCGCAACCTCCTATTCTTATAAAATAAGCGGCCGTTCCTTTATGGTAACCTTCTCCTTGAATGGTATAAAATTCTTCCATTAACGGAAGCATTTTCCCTTCATTTACCAACTGCTCTATTTCTTCTTTTTTCATCGCGGCGCAAAGATAATCAATAGCAAATGAACTATTCTTATTTCTTGAAGTTATCTTAAATTGTTCATAGAATTCATTCCAAATTATTTCTAAGAGCAAATAAGTATTCCTATTTTTACGGCTTTATAATTCAATATACCCATGAAAAAATTAATCACGCTTTTCACCTTAGCACTCGTTATAATTTCTTGTAAACAAGAAGAAAAAAAAGATCCTTTTTTAATAACTAAAAATCAAGTAGGGCTTCTTACTAAAGATGTCCAAGTTAGAGATTTAGATTCTATTTATGCAAACGATTCTATTGTAAAACAAGGACAAAACCAGTTTAGAAATAGCAATCAAATTTCGGTTTTTGATAAAAAAGGAAGTGAACTTTTATTACTAACTCCTGTTCAACAATTTGATAGCACGAGTACAATTGGGACTATTCAAGTGAAAGACAAGCGATTTAAAACCGAAAAAGGTTTAACGGCTAAAAGTACTTTTAAAGATATTTCTACCAATTATAAAATTTCCCGTATCGAAAATACACTGAGTAATGTGATTATTTTCTTAGATGAAATTAACGCTTACATCGCTATCGATAAAAAACATATTTCCGGCGATGCAAAATACAATACCGATATCCCGGTAGAGCCAAATCAGATTCCTGATGATGCTGAAATTAAACGTTTTTGGATTGGTTGGGAATAACATGAAAATCACCCCATTTTTACTTTTTTCAGTTAGTCTATTATTCTTTTTTTCTTGTAAAACCAAGGAAGAAACCAAAGACTTTTATCATTTACCTACTTATTCTGAAGCCAATCAGGTACAAGCAGTTGTTGAAATTCCCGCCGGGACCAACCATAAAATTGAATATGATAAAATATCAAGAAAATTTGTGGTCGATTCTGCTGAAGGAAAAGCCCGAATAATTGATTTTTTGCCTTACTTGGGCAATTATGGTTTTATTCCTTCTACATATTCCAATCCTGAAAAAGATGGCGATGGCGATGCGCTCGATGTACTTATCTTAGGGGAAAATATCCCTAGCGGAAGTGTTGTTGAAATCATCCCGATTGCACTATTAGAGTTAAGTGATGATGGTGAATCTGACAATAAAATAATCGCTATTCCTGCGGAAGAAAAAAACCGAATTATTAAAGCGGCGAACTTTGATGATTTTTCTACTCAATATCCTGAAATAAGAAAAATGATTGGTACTTGGTTTGAAAATTACGATTTGAATGACGAAGTGAAAATTTTACGTTGGACGGGGGAAGAGTCTGCTAAAAAAGAGATTGAAAAATGGCAAACCAACTAATGATGCTTTTGTTTACAAAATGTTAATCATCACCCTAGCAGCAAGACATAATAGTATCTTTACTCTCTAACCAAAAAAAATAGAGATGATTAAGATTCTTGGAATTGTACTTGTTGTTGGCGGAATGATTAGCCTGGTATTAGGTGTATTTGGTATTTTTGGAAGCCTATCTATTGGATTAAGTCCGTGGGCATTTGCCATTGTTGGACTTATATTTTTCTTATCAGGAATTGGCATTGTAAAAAGAAAAAAAGATACCGACGAAGTTTAAATTAATTTTATGGGGTTTCTATGAAAAAAACAATCAATAAGTACTTACCAAAAGTAATTGGCATAAGGCTTAACACCTTACACTTAGTCAAGCCCCAAAAAGCAGTAAAAAAAGCTTTCTATTTGTTTTGCACACCGCGGCGCGGAAGGGTAAAACCCGAACAGGAAGATTTTTTAAAAAGAGCTAAATCTGATATTATTACTGCTGAAGGAATCAAGTTACAAACTTATCATTGGCAAGGTTCCGGTAAAACTATTTTACTTATTCACGGCTGGGAAAGCAATACGTACCGTTGGAAGGTTTTAGTTGAAAAACTACAAGCAGAAAATTATAACATCTACGCTTTTGATGCTCCGGCTCATGGCTATTCTGAAGGGAACTATATTCACGTTCCCCTTTACACCAAATGTGTAGAGAAAATGGTTCAGGAATTGAATCCGGAAATGGTAATTGGCCACAGTATTGGTGGAATGACTACGGTTTTTCATCAGCACCAATTCCCTAATGAGAACATTAAAAAGTTAGTGCTGTTGGGACCACCTTCAGAACTGACTTCGATTATGAATGATTACCAACAAATCTTAAACTTGAAACCTCGGGTAATGCAAGATTTAGAAAATAAATTCCATACTCAATTAGGTTTTAAGTTTGAAGAATTTTCCATTGCAAAATTTGCCAAAGAAGTAAAGCAACCTACTCTGGTTATCCATGATAAGTACGACAAAATTGCTCCGGTAAAAGCTTCAAAAAGTATTCAGAAAAACCTTCAACAATCTGAATTTATAGAAACAGAAGGTGCTGGTCATTCATTGAATAATGATTATATTCATTCAGCAATTATTCAGTTTCTAAATAAATAAAATTTTCACATCTGTGGCAGAAGAGAAGAAATTAAAACGAATCAATAAATTTTTAAGCGAAGTTGGTTATTGTTCCCGTAGGAAAGCCGATAAACTGATTGATGAAGGCAGGGTGACTATTAACGGAGCTATTCCTGAAATGGGCACCAAAGTTTCTGAGGAAGATGAAGTTCGGGTAAATGGTGAATTAATTTCAGCTAAAGAAGAAAAAAACGTTTACCTCGCTTTCAACAAACCGGTCGGTATTGTTTGTACGACAGATACCCGGGTAGAAAAAGATAATATTATTGATTATATAAATTATCCAAAGCGTATTTTCCCTATCGGGAGATTAGACAAACCCAGTGAAGGTCTCATTCTACTTACCGACGATGGGGACATTGTCAATAAAATTTTACGCGCCAGAAACAATCACGAGAAAGAATACATTGTAAAAGTTGATAGACCCATTAACAACGATTTTTTAAATAAAATGAGTAATGGCGTTCCTATTTTAGATACCGTTACTAGAAAGTGTAAAGTTTCTAAAATAAGCAGTCACGAATTCAAGATTATTCTCACGCAAGGTTTAAACCGCCAGATTAGAAGAATGTGTGAGTATTTAAATTATGAAGTGGTTAAGCTGAAGCGCATTAGAATTATGAATATTGAACTGGATTTACCAGTGGGAAAATACCGTGAGCTTACTTCAGAAGAATTTAAAGCACTTAATCAACTCATAGGAAATTCCAGCAAAACGGAAGAAGCTTCTCAATTTTCAGCTAAGGAGGTGAAAGCCAAAGTAAAAAAGCGACCGAGAATCAATCGCAAAAAGTAACATTATTTTAAGGGTAAAGGTTTTTAATTCTTGTTACATTTAAAACAAAAATGGCAAAACGAATTAAAAACGAAGAGCAATACGAAGCTTTACGGAACGAAGGTTACAGTAAAGAAAAAGCTGCGCGAATAGCTAACACTCCAGATTCTGGTAAAAAAGGTGGTAAAAGTGAAAAATATGAAGAGCGCACCAAAGAAGAATTATACCAACAAGCTAAAAAAGTAGGGATAGAAGGGCGCTCGAAAATGACAAAAGACGAACTTATTAATGCACTTAGAAATCATTAATCCATGAAGAATATTCAGCCTTTTCACTTAGCAATTCCTGTAGATGATATAGAAGCTGCCCGAACTTTTTATCGGGATACGTTAGAACTTCAAGAAGGAAGAAGCGACGAGCATTGGGTAGATTTTGACTTTTTTGGTCATCAGTTGGTCATTCATTATAAAGAAAAAGATGCTTCTGCTAAGAAAAATACAAATCCGGTAGATGGAAAAGCAGTGCCTATTCCGCATTTTGGAGTTGTTTTGACGTGGGAAGATTTTCATTCATTTTCAGAAAAACTTCAGCAAAAAAACATATCTTTTGAAATTGAACCTTATATTCGGTTTAAAGGAAAACCCGGTGAACAAGCCACCATGTTTTTTTATGATCCCTGCGGAAATGCTTTAGAATTCAAAGCATTTAAAAACCAACAACAGTTATTTGCCAAGTAATATATGAAACAACTACAACCAGCCTTAGTAAGACAACTTTTTATCTTGTTGCTCCTTTTGTTTTTAGGCTTCTTAATTTTCAAAGAATTAACACCTTATCTTTCAGGTATTTTAGGTGCCATCACTTTATTTTTTCTACTAAAGGGTTGGATGAGAAAACTGGTTCAGAAAGGTTGGCATAAAGATTTGGCTGCCGGCTTATTAATGTTTGCTTCTTTTATTGGCATTCTAGTTCCTGTGGCGGGAATCATCACTATGTTAACTTCAAAAATAGGTAAAGCAGTAAATAATTCAGAAAGAGTAGTTCAAGCTTTTAAAACTCAAATTGATAAGTGGGAACACTCATTAAATTACAGTATTAGCGACCAAATAAACACTTCAGAAATTACCGGTTGGGTATCAACCAATTTACAGAGTTTGGCGGGCGGTACATTTAATGCCTTTATTGCTATTGGTATTATGTATTTCTTACTGTATTATATGCTTACTTTTCAAGATAAGATTAGAAATTCTCTAGATGAATATTTACCTATTAATCACGAAAATTTGATGCTAATAGGTAAAGAAAGTGACAATATGGTGAAGGCAAATGCAATTGGTATTCCGTTGGTAGCTGTGGTACAAGGAATTGTCGCTCTAATTGGTTTTTTAATTTTTGGAGTTCCCAATCCGTTTTTCTGGTTTGTTATTACTACCATTGGTTCTATGATTCCTTTCGTGGGAACAGCTATCGGAATTGTACCTGTGACCATTCTGATGTTTGCTCAAGGCGAAAATTGGCAAGCCATTGCGATTTTAATTTATGGGATTGTAGTTGTAGGTTCTTCAGACAATCTAATTAGATTATATGTATTAAGAAGGCTATCTGATGTTCATCCGCTAATCACTTTAATTGGCGTAGTAGTTGGCGTTCCTTTATTTGGTTTTATCGGACTTATTTTTGGTCCTTTATTAGTATCTTTATTCTTATTGATTGTAATGATTTATAAGAAAGAATACGGGAAAGATAAATCTAGCTCTAGCAACAATACCGAACTAGATAATACGGAATTGAAAGAAGAAAGTAACTCGAAAAAATTGTAACAATGATATTTGATAAAATAAAAGATAAAATTAACGAAGATTACGTTAGAAAAGAGGCTAATAAATCTCGCCCTGAAGACATCACAGAAACTTTAGACAATCAAGAAGAGATTGATAGAAAAATGTCTACCGCAGGTGTTTTAAAAAAATATACAGAACTTGGTAAGCTAATGGTGAATATGCTAAAGGATTACAAATTGGGAATTTATAGAGATATTCCTTGGTTTACCATCGCCTCTATTGTATTTGCGCTATTATATGTTCTGAATCCTTTAGACATAATCCCAGATTTTATTCCCGGGTTTGGTTACGTTGATGATGCTAGTGTTTTAGCACTTGCATTACGATTTATCGAAAGTGATTTGCACAAATATTTAGACTGGAAACTTGAACAAGATTAAAGCTAAAAAAGGAAACCAAATTGGTTTCCTTTTTTATTCAATAGAATTTTATCGACTATAATTTTTCTCTTTTTCTGTGACGCTCTCTTGCCAGCAAGGTATTTTTCAACAACATAGCAATGGTCATTGGCCCTACTCCACCGGGAACGGGGGTTAAATAAGAAGCTCGTTTCTTTACATTATCAAAATCTACATCTCCTACAATTTTATAGCCTTTCTCGGTAGATTCATCAGGAACTCTGGTAATTCCTACATCAATTACGACTGCATCATCTTTAATCATTTCAGCTTTTAAGAAATGAGGAATCCCAACCGCAATGATAATAATGTCTGCTTGTGAAGTAATTTGGGTAATATTCTTGGTGTATTTGTGAGTTAAAGTTACGGTTGAATTTCCCGGGAAACCACTTCTTCCCATCAAAATACTCATTGGTCTTCCCACAATATGGCTTCTTCCAATCACCACGGTATGTTTCCCTTTTGTTGGAATATCATAACGCTCTAATAGTTCTAAAATTCCAAACGGCGTAGCAGGAATAAAAGAAGTCATATCCAACGACATTTTACCGAAATTGATAGGGTGAAAACCATCTACATCTTTATCTGGATCTACTGCCATTAATACTTTTTGGGTATCAATTTGTGGAGGCAACGGCAACTGAACGATAAACCCATCAATATCATCATTATTATTCAGTTCTTCAATTTTGTCGAGTAGTTCCATTTCGCTTGTCGTACCGGACATTCTCACTAAAGTAGATTCAAAGCCTACACGTTTACAAGCTTTCACTTTACTGTTTACATAGGTCATACTAGCGCCGTCGTTTCCTACAATAATCGCTGCTAAATGTGGAACTTTTTCATCACGGCTTTTCATTTTTTCAACTTCGGCCGCAATTTCGTTTTTAATATCGTTACTAACTTTTTTACCGTCTAATAATGTCATTTTCTATAAATTAAATCTGGTAATCACTAATTATCTCCATTAAAAAAGGCCGGGCATTTTGCTCCCAGCCTTTTTTGTTTTATTTCATTCCGCGCATCATTTGCATCATTTTCTTTCCGCCGCCGCCTTGCATCATCTTCATCATTTTGCTCATTTGGTCGAATTGCTTCAGTAATTGATTTACCTGAGTTACGGAAGTTCCTGAACCTTTTCCTATTCGTCGTTTTCTACTCGCATTGATAAGCGAAGGTGTAGACCTTTCTTCTGGTGTCATCGAATGAATAATCGCTTCAATATGTTTAAAAGCGTCATCATCAATATCGATATCTTTCATGGCTTTTCCAGCACCGGGAATCATACCAATGAGGTCTTTCATATTCCCCATTTTTTTCACCTGCTGAATCTGATTTAAGAAATCGTCAAAACCAAATTTGTTTTTCGCAATTTTCTTCTGAAGTTTTCTTGCTTCTTCTTCATCATATTGCTCTTGAGCTCTTTCAACTAAAGAAACCACATCTCCCATTCCCAAAATACGGTCTGCCATACGGGAAGGATGGAAAACATCGATGGCTTCCATTTTTTCACCGGTACCAATAAACTTGATAGGTTTATTTACTACAGATTTAATGGAAATAGCGGCACCACCACGCGTATCACCATCTAATTTGGTAAGTACAACTCCGTCGAAATTAAGTGTATCGTTAAAGGCTTTGGCCGTATTTACCGCATCCTGCCCTGTCATTGAATCTACCACAAACAATGTTTCTTGTGGTTCAATGGCTTGATGGATGTTCGAAATTTCGGTCATCATCGCTTCATCAACAGCCAAACGACCCGCGGTATCGATAATCACTACATTATGCCCGTTTTCTTTAGCATGAGCAATGGCATCTTGTGAAATTTTAACCGGGTCTTTGGTATCTCGGTCGGAATAAACCTCAACATCAATTTGCTCACCCACCACGTGCAACTGATCGATTGCCGCCGGACGGTAAACATCACAAGCTACCAATAATGGTTTTTTGGACTTCTTGTTTTTTAAGAAACTAGCCAATTTACCGGAGAACGTAGTTTTACCACTACCCTGTAAACCGGACATTAAAATGATACTGGGATTTCCTGAAAGATTTACTCCTTCTGCATCACCTCCCATCAATTCGGTTAACTCATCTTTTACGAGTTTCACCATTAATTGCCCTGGCTTTAACGCTTTTAGTACGTCTTGACCAAGTGCTTTTTCTTTTACTGTATTGGTAAAATTCTTTGCGGTTTTATAGTTTACATCGGCATCTACCAAAGCGCGCCTTACCTCTTTTAAAGTTTCAGCAACGTTTACTTCAGTTATCTGTCCGTGACCTTTTAATACGTGAAAGGCCTTATCTAACTTATCGCTTAAATTATCAAACATAATCTTTCAGTCAAATTTTTAAGATTTGCAAAGTTAACGATTTGATGCATAACAATAAAAAAAGCAACCTTAAAATTAAGGTTGCTTTTTTATATGTTGTTAGCATTTTACCTCTTCACTACTTTTTGAGTTAAAGAAGCTCCGCTTTCTGTAATAATTTTCACAAAATAAATTCCGGTGTTTAGTTGGCCTAAATTAATCTGGCGCTGATGACTTTCAACTAAAATTTTCTGTCCTGAAATTGAATATATTTCTACTTGATTTATTTTTTCTGAAGAATTATTTTCAATATACAATATATCTTGAGTAGGATTTGGATAAAGTTGAATTTTTGATGAAAAATTTTCAGAAGCTATCGATAAATTTTCGACAAATTCTGTGGAAACTTCATTGGTAAAGACCGGAGCATCAAAGTCAAAATAAACCGAGGCTTCTCCTAAAATAAAATCACCTATTTCCACTTCATCGTTTGGTTTCACCTTAAAAGCAACATACCCCCTACTTGTTTCATCATTAACACTTACGTAAGGAAGATTAATATCTTCAAAGCTAATTTCAACAGCATTTCCTCCTTCAATATCTACACGGTAGTTGCTATGGCTCGAACTTACTATTCTAAACGTAGTCCAATCCAAATTCTCGTGTAGCGTATCTCGGATTTTTAAATCCTGAACATTTTCTTCTCCTGTATTTTGAAACCTCACTAGATCATGTAAATATTGGTCAATATCGGTATCGTAAATTTCAGTTCCTTCTAGAATTTCTATATAATTAGAATTGGCTGTAGTAACAGCTATATGTCTAATTTCAAATTGATTATCTTCAATCTCCACATCATTGGTATTCGGAAATATTTCTGCAGTCATCATCACCATATCTCCGTCATTTAAGGTTGTAGCATTTTCATTTTGAAATTCTACTTCAATTTTTTCAGTATGAAAAGGTTCTAAATCAGAAAAATCAAATTCTAACGTATTGGAAGTGGTTGCTGAAGGAGAAATAGAAGCACTTATAAAACTTTGCACACTATCATCATAGGTAAGCAAAACATTCCCGGTCTGATTCATAGAACTTAAATTTTCAATTACAATTTCATAACGTGTTATACTTCCAGGAATCAAATCTCGTGTGGGAACAATAGTTACATTTAAATCTTCAAAAGAGCTGGAAGGGTTCATACAAAAATCTATGGTAGAAAAATTACCAAAACCTGTAAATGAAGTAGAGGAACTTGGTGGATTTATAGTTAACCACGGTGACCAAATATCGACTACTGTTGCTGTATTTGCTCCTTCATTTGTATATAAAGAATAAGCTCCATTTGCATTGGTTAAAGTTCCAAATTGATTTCCATTCACTGTGGTTTCTACCAAAACATTGGATACAGCAACGGCGCTAGCCTCACCGCAACCGCTCCCCATATCAAGATTGACGGAACCGTTTATATTATTAAGTTGTCCAAGAGAAAAATTACAATCGGTAGTGACTAAAAACCAAGGTTGCCCCCAAGTAGGCAAATCGTAAAGATTATTTAAAAATGTGGTTTCATCATCTACACAAACCATTTGAATAGCAGGCATATTTGTAAATGGATCAATGGAAGACATATTCGTATTATTTCCATTTTTCAAATTAATATATTCAATAGCAGGAAGATCTGTTAAAGTGATTTCCTCTAAATTTATATTATAAGAAACATCAAGTTCAACAAGTGGATTAAACCTAACATTTAAATATTTAAGATTAATATTATTTGAAACATCCAAATAAGTTAATGAATTTTCACGCAAAACTAAATTTTCCAATGAAGACAAATAACCAACGTTTAAATATATTAAATTGTTATACCTAATAGATAAAAAGGTTACAGAAGAAAGTCCGTCTACCTCAAAATTCGTAATATTATTATAGTCTAAGTTAAGAATATTTACATTATTAAAATATTCCAAACCGGTAACATCACCAATAGAGCTACTGGGTAAAACCAAGTCTCCGTTATAGTTAGCCGCTTCCGCAATCTGGATTTCACCATCGTTATTAGTATCAATCATTGGTTGATGATTTAAGAGGGCGTCTTTTAAATTAGTATCAGGAAAATTAATCTCTTGCGCTTTCACTTTTAAAAAGGCAATACAAAAGAAACATCCTAATGCAAAAAGTAGTTTTTTGTTCATGACAGGGTAAAATGGTTGATTATCAGACTGTAAATATAAGAAAGTAAATAGATTAAAAGAAAATGGCCGCCAAAAAAAGACGGCCCTCTTCCCCCTAAACAAAAAAACAAATGAGAAATCCTTATAAAAAAGGAAAACTAACGGTAATGCTTTTCAGCAAAACTTCCCGTTTGTTGTTTATATAACATTCTCCCTTATTAAATTCCTACCTATTATTATAAATTTTTCTACATTTATCGCGTAAAAATTTAAAAAATGCCCAAATCCCTAAAAGAAAATGTTTGCGAAGAACGTCTTTTCAGTAAGATTTATAAAGAGCATGCCACTCACCTCTTCAATTTTCTTTATTATAAGTTTGGTGAAAAATTACAGCCTCAAGATAAAGTTCAAGAAGCTTTTGTAAAACTTTGGAAAAAATGTAAAGATGTTCCTCCTGAAAAAGCCAAGTCTTTTTTATTTACAGTAGCGAACAATTTAATGCTGAATGAATTTAACCACCAAAAAGTAGTTTTAAAATATCAACAGAAGCAAACAAAAAAGGTAAATAACCAAGACCCTCAATTTTTGGTGGAAGAAAAAGAATACCTAGAAAAATTTCAAAATGCACTTTCTAAACTTACCGAAGCCCAACGCGTTGCCTTTATGATGAACCGTACTGAAGGAAAGAAACACAAAGAAATTGCTAAGATTTTAGGCATCTCGCGAAAAGCAGTTGAAAAAAGAATTTACTCCGCCTTAAAAAAACTTCGGGAAGATTTAAAAGAAATTTAATTATAGAGGTAGGAAAATTTGAAGCTTACTTGTTTTATTTGCAGAGAACACGAAGATGAAAGAAGAAAAACTCATACAGAAATGGTTAGACGGCGAGCTTTCTCAAGAAGAAGAGAGAGAGCTTGAGCAGCTTGATGGCTTTAAAGACTATCAAAAAATTGCCAGTACCGCACAATATTTTAAAGCGCCTGAGTTTGACGCTGAGACTACTTATACCAAAATACAAGCACAAAAAGAAAAAGAAAAAGAAAATGCCCGTAGAAACTGGTTGGCAACACTTAGTAAAATTGCTGCCGTATTAATAATCGGTTTTTTAGCTTACACGTTTGTTTTTCAAGATTCCTTAACTGAAGTTTCTACCCAAATAGCAACTTCAGAAAACATTTCACTTCCAGACAATTCAAAAGTAAATGTAAATGCAGCTTCTTATTTTGCATTTAACGAAAATCATTGGAAACAAAAAAGGGAAGTTCAATTAAAAGGGGAAGCTTACTTTAAAGTTGCTAAAGGAGAAAAATTTACAGTAGTTACTCCTTTAGGAAATGTTAGCGTAAAAGGAACCCAATTCAACGTAAAGCAACGGGATAATATTTTTATAGTGAGTTGCTATGGAGGCCTTGTGGAGGTTACCACAGCAAAAGATACCATTTTATTGCCTGCCGGTAAAGAATTCAGGAAAATTGACGGAAGTAGTTTAGTAGAAAGTATTTCTGCACAAACCCCTTCTTGGATTGCCGGTGAGAGTAACTTTACAAGCACTCCTTTAAAAGAAGTGTTTAACGAACTAGCAAGACAATATAACATTAAGGTTCATTTAAAAAACCTTACTTTTGATGCAGATAGAACATTTACCGGAAGCTTTGTACATAATAATTTAGAACAGGCATTAAAGGCAATCACCATTCCTTTTAACCTTACGTACAAAATAGATGGTAGTTCTGTAAGCATCGTTAAGAGTGAGTAAAAAAAGCTACTTTATTGTTATATTTCTTTTCACTTTTTGCTATCAACTTTTTTCACAGGAAGAAAGTCAGAATACTTTTCCTTTAATAGAATTATTAGAAATCTTAGAAGGCCATTCCAATTACAGTTTTTCTTACGCCGATGAAGATTTAAAAAATATTGAAGTGCCAGAACCGCCCAATATGCTTTCTGTCACCGAAACCATCGCTTTCCTAGAAGAAAAAACAGGATTCAAGTTCACCCTTATTGGCACCAATCAAATTGTAGTAGATGCTAATATTCCAGAGAAAACTCCAAAGCAAGAATTTACGGTAGAAAAATTAGATGAAATTATTCTTACCAATGTAATTGCCAAAGGAGTTTCTAAAATAAAGGGTGGAAGTTTTAAAATTAATTTTGATGAAATAGGAATTATTCCCGGACTTATCGAAAACGATGCTTTCCAAACTATACAAGCTCTTCCAGGCGTGGAAAGCGTAAATGAAAAAGTTTCTAACATTAATATTCGTGGCGGCACCAACGACCAAAATCTAATTTTATGGGACGGGATTAGAGTCTATCAATCAGGGCATTTCTTTGGATTAATTTCGGCCATCAATCCACATCAAAATCACACTGCGACACTTTATAAAAATGGTACTCCCGCTTATTTTGGCAATAGCGTTTCAAGCGTTATTGAACTCGCTTCAGATAAAAAGTTAAACGATGATTTTACCGCAGAAATTGGTCTTACTTTCTTAAGTGCCGATGCTTTTATTGATACACCTTTAGACAAAAAATCTTCCATACAGATTGCAGCAAGAACCTCCATAAACGGAGCTTTTATCACCCCAACCTATTTACAATATTATGATAGAGCTTTTCAAGACACTGAAGTTACCACCAATCCAACCAATATTAGTAATACTGAAGAAGACTTCAGGTTTTCAGATGTGAGTTTTCGATGGTTGTACCAACTTTCAGAAAAAGATTTATTACGCTTAAATTACTTTTCAATTTCTAATGAATTAGGTTTTACTGCTAAAGAATTAAACAACGGAACTATTGAAACCAAAAGTAGTAAGCTTTCACAAAACAGTTTAGGAATGGGAGTTTATTACCGAAGAAATTGGAGCGAAAACTTTACTTCGCAGCTTCAACTCTATCATTCTAACTACCATATTACTGCGACAAATGAAATCCTGAATACTAACGATTACCTAGAACAAGAAAATAACTTGTATGAAAATGCACTTAAATTAACTACGAAATGGACTTTTAATAATCATTTTCAGTTGAATTCTGGTTACGAGTTTATTTCCACCAAAATAAAAGATGCTGAAGCAAACGAAGAAATAACGAATGAAGATTTCGTAGGAAACACAATAAATGTAAACAATCTTTTTTCTAGTTTACGCTACCAAAGTCCGTCTAAAAATACCTTGATAAACGCAGGAACCCGATTAAATTATTTTAATGATTTTAATTTATTTTTAGCCGAACCGAGAGTAAGTATTAACCAGCAGTTTTTGAACAACTTTTCGGTAGAAGTTTTAGGTGAATTCAAAAGTCAATATTTATCGCAGGTCATTAATTTTCAGAATGATTTTTTAGGGATTGAAAACCGAAAATGGCAATTGTCCAATCGGCAAAACTTTCCTATTATTCAAAGCAGGCAAGCTTCCTTGGGACTTAACTATCAAAAAAACAATTGGCTGGCAAGCATAGAATCTTATTTGAAAAAAGTAGAAGGGATTTCTTCACAAAGTCAAGGATTTCAGAATCAATATGAATACGCACAAATTGTAGGTGATTATCGAATTTTAGGATTGGATATTCTCATCAACAAAAAGTTTAAAAATTTTGACGCCCGCTTAAGCTATTCCCTTACTGATAACGATTATTTCTTTTATGATTTATCTCCTACAGGAATTCCCAATAATTTTGAAATTGTCAATTCCTTCACCTTTGCCACTTCCTATAACTACAAAAACTTTAAAGCTTCAGCCGGACTAATTTGGCGAACCGGGAAACCTTTCACTCCAATTACCGAAACTGGTTTAGCCAATAACCAATTTGATTATGAACCCATTAATAGCAGTAACTTAAAAGATTATATGCGGGTTGATATTTCGGTGAGTCAAGAATTTAAAATTCAGAAGAAATTATTGGCTTATGCCGGTTTATCCATTTGGAATTTATTGGATAGAGAAAACATCATCAATTCTTATTACCAACAGAATGAAAATGACCAAATATATTTGGTACAGCAGGAAGCGCTAGGCTTAACCCCAAACTTTGTGTTCAGGGTTAAGTTCTAGTTACATTTGCTCAGGGACTCCAATTCCGAGTAACGAAAATCCATTTTTAATAGTATTGGCTACCGCCTCAGAAAGCTGAACTCTAAAGATTTTTTCTTCTTCCACCTCAGCGCCCAAAATACTTACATTTTGATAAAAGGAATTAAATTCTTTCACCAAATCGTAGGTATAATTCGCGATTAAAGCAGGACTATGCTGCTCTGCTGCTTGCTGAACGATTTCAGGATACTGCTGAAGCAACTTCACCACTTCACGTTCTTTCTCGTGTAATTGATAACCTGTTAAATCTGTAGAATGATTAAAATCTGCTTTTCTTAAGATGGACCGGATTCTCGCGTATGTATATTGAATAAACGGACCGGTATTTCCTTGAAAATCTACTGATTCTTCCGGGTTGAATAAGATACGTTTTTTGGGATCTACTTTTAAAATGTAATATTTTAAAGCTCCTAAACCAATCGTTTTGTAAAGCTCTTGTTTCTCTTCTTCGGTATAACCGTCGAGTTTCCCTAATTCTTCAGAAATTTCTTGAGCAGTTTTGGTCATTTCTTCAATCAAATCATCGGCATCAACCACGGTTCCTTCACGGCTTTTCATTTTTCCGCTCGGCAAATCTACCATTCCGTAGCTTAAGTGATATAAATGATTGGCCCACTCAAAACCTAGTTTTTTCAAGATCAAAAACAAAACTTTAAAATGGTAATCTTGCTCGTTACCAACGGTGTAAACCATTCCGTTGATCGCATAATCTTCTACACGCTGAATGGCCGTCCCAATGTCTTGCGTCATATAAACCGCAGTACCATCGGCACGTAAGACGATCTTTTCATCTAAACCTTCATCGGTTAGATCGATCCAAACGCTACCATCTTCTTTTCGGTAAAAAACGCCTTTTTCAAGTCCGTCATTTACCACTTCTTTTCCTAATAAATAGGTATTGCTTTCGTAATAATTTTTATCAAAATCTACTCCGAGTGCTGCATAGGTTTCTTCAAAACCATCGTACACCCATTGGTTCATTTTTTCCCAAAGTGCAACGATCTCTTCATCTCCGGCTTCCCATTGTTGCAACATTTTTTGAGCTTCTAATAATAAAGGAGCTTCTTTTTTGGCTTGTTCTTCAGAAATTCCCTGCTTTTGTAATTCGGCAATTTGGGTTTTATATTCTTTATCGAATTTCACATAATAATTTCCAACCAGTTTATCACCTTTTAATCCGGTAGAATCTGGCGTTTCACCTTGTCCAAATTTCTGCCACGCCAACATACTTTTACAAATATGAATTCCACGATCGTTAATGATCTGGGTTTTATAAACCGTATTTCCAGCGGCTTTCAATATTTCAGCAACAGAATAACCTAACAAGTTATTTCGAATATGCCCTAAATGCAGCGGTTTATTGGTGTTGGGCGAAGAATATTCGACCATAATTTTTGGAGATTGCTCGCTGGTAGTGACGCTTCCGTAATGCTCGTCATCTTTCATTAAATTGAAAAATTTCAAGAAATAAGCATCGCTCAACACTACATTCAAAAAGCCTTTTACCACATTAAAGCCGGAAACCTCTTCTACATTTTCTTCTAAATATTTCCCAATAGCTTCTCCCAATTGCACAGGGTTGGTCTTTACCTGACGCAACATAGGGAAAACCACCACCGTCACATCGCCTTCAAACTCTTTTCGTGTTGCCTGAAATTCAACATTTTCTAATTCTACCTCGTGAAGGTGTTTTACCGCTTCTTTAACTTTTGCTACTAATGTGTCTTGAATTGTCATCTCCTCAAAAATTTTGAAACGCAAAGATAATTTAAAATTTAAAGCTGACTAACATCCTTTGTGGCTTTCCTGTTTTAAATTCAGCATCATTCGCCTTAATGAAACAGAATTATAAATTGAATACGAAGTATTGTATTCCTTCGCATGAAGACTTAACTTTAAACTATAAATTTATTAGTTATGCAACTATTTCCATTTTCACTGTTAAGTAAATTGATATTAGGGAGTGGAATTTTTATTTTCTTCGGAATTTTTTCTGCTGAAAAACCAACCGCTAAAAAAGGAATTGATTTTTACAACGGAAATTATCAAGAAGCCTTGAAAAAAGCTGAAAAAGAAGAAAAACTGGTTTTTGTTTATTTATATGCCAATTGGTGTGGCGTTTGCAAATCGCTAAAGAAAAATACCTTAAAAGATAAAGAAGTTGGTGATTTTTATAATGAAGAATTTGTAAATCTTGCGCTGAATGCTGAAAAAGGCGAAGGAAAAATAATTGCAGAAAGTATTGGACTTCGAAGCTATCCAACTTTACTTTTTTTAAACGGCGGAGACGGTAGAATTTTAAACCGGATTTCTGGTTACAAAACACCGATTCAATTAATTAACTTAGGAAAAATTTATACTCAATAATTAGTTTATGCTGCTGAATGTTTCTTACAATAATCCCGAACGTCGTGAAAAAATAAACGAAGAAGTTGGTAAAGCTTTTTCACTAGTGGAGCGGATTAAAATGAAAGGTGTGGGCTCCAGCAAACTTTTTATAACTTCAACCAGCATTGAAATTCATAACCTGCTTATTCTCGATAAATATACCAACACTTGTAATATTGAAATGCGTCCCGACGGAATTATCATTACCTTCCGGTCGTTATTAGAAACTTACGCTTTGGTGATTCCTTACTATAAATTAAAACTTTACAAAGGAAAAGCAAAAGAATACTCTATTTACAGAGACCAATATTTTATTAAAGTGAAAGCCGAGACGAAAAGCACTCATAATTTTATGAAAAAAGTGCTCGATTTTAAAGCAAATCATTGGACTTCTTCTTCTCAACCCTAGACTATCGCATTTCCTGCAAGGTCTCTTTGACCTTGTAGGTAGTATTATTAGAACTTGTAAACTTACAAGGTTTTTAAAACCTTGCAGGATGGTAAATTTATTTTCTATAAAACCAACTTTAACCTTCTGCAAACATTCATTTAAAGAATTGCTCACACTCTTCTAGATTTTAAAAATCACTTTTGCGGCAAAAAAGAATGGACTTATTTATCTATGTTTTTGCAGCATTATTTTCTGTAATCAATCCGTTAGGAACGGTTCCTATTTTTGTGGGACTTACCAAAGAAGACAGTAACGCCGAGAAATCGCGCACTTCAATTTTTACGGCTATCAATATTTTTGTGATTTTACTCATCGCCTTTTTCACCGGAAAATATATTCTGAATTTCTTCGGAATTAGTATCGAATCGCTTCGCATTGCCGGCGGACTTATTATCGTCTCTTCCGGTTTTGCTTTACTAACAGGAACCTTCAACAAACACAAAGGAATGGATCGTGAAAAAGTGAAAAATGATGCTTACCAACGTGAAGGTGTAGCATTAACTCCGCTCGCGATCCCGATGTTAGCCGGCCCGGGGTCTATTTCGTTTTTAATTGGTTTAAATGAAGAATACAGTGTTTTATTAGATCAACTTGTGATCGTGCTTTCTATTCTAACCGTTTGTTTCGCGACGTTTTTAGTGTTAAGAAGTGCTCCGTTTATTGTAAAATGGTTAGGAGCTTCCGGTATCAACGCAATTTCTAGAATTATTGGTTTTATCGTAATCGCAATTGGGATCGAATACATCAGTTCTTCGGTAATGACGGTTTTAGGCGTTGCGTTTAGGTAGTTATTTCAGTAGATAAATTAATAAAAAGCTAAGTAGAAAAGAAAAAACAGGAGCTATGCACCAAACACTTAAAAAACGTTTTACTGTTTTGTTTTTAAAGGTATTTCTAGTTCCTTTTTTACTCATTCTTAAAGCGATAAAAGCAGCTCCATTTAATTGAACTAAAGAAGTAGGAATACCCTTACTTACAGAAGCAAATAAAAGTAAACTCGCCACAAGAATAGCAATAAGCGTGGCATAAAAAGGAGTTACTTCTATAATTCCCTTCCCGTTACGTTCAGTAACTTTAGCACCCAACAATGAGCTACCAATAGCAAAACAGGGAGCAACCAATAAAACCGAAAGAACGATAATAGGGAGAAAATTTTGCATATCCGTTTCTCCCATTTCATTTGCGGTTAACGATGCTATGGGAGCAGCAGCATTAGCTACATTATTTGCTCCAATGGAAAATGCTACATACATAGAAGATAAAATAAGTAGTATTTTTAAGGATTTTTGATATTTAGCAGATTGAAATTTGAATATCGAAATCCTTCTTTTTCCCCATGGTAATATCCATTTACAACATAGATACATTACAAAAAAAGAAATAATAGGTAAAATAACCCACATCGGAATAATCTCATAAAATAATATATGGCTATCCAAACTATCCAAAGCCATAGCAGCCCCTGCGATAGCCAAAACGGTAGATTGACTCGTAGATTGCGGAACACCAATTAAATTAGCAATTAATAACGTAAGTCCGATAGACAATAATATTAATGAAGTATAAAAAGGAGTAAAGAATTCTGATGATAATAAACCTTTACCCAAAGTTAATGAGACTTCTTTACCTGCAACTAAAGCACCGATTAAAACCATTACTCCAAATAAACCGGGAATCATCGACTTTTTAATAACCTTAGCCCCATAAGCGGCAGAAAATGCTGGTGCAGTGCCACTTCCGCCCATATTAATCGCTAAAAACATTGCCAATAAGAAGGGAATCGTTAAAACATTAAAAAGCTCGGACATAAAAGTTCTATTTATAAAAAACAAATATATCTAAAACCTATTAATCCTACCTTTTTTATATGATTTAAAATTAAAATTTTTTTATATCTTCAATTTATTTTCTCTTTCTATAATATTTGCCAACGTGGCTTTTTTTAATCGTTCTACTGTTTCATTCCTAATTTCCATAGCAATTTGACGAATACCACAGGTTGCTTCATCTTTACATTCTTCACAACGTTCATAAAATTGATAGGTAACACAAGGCAATAAAGCTATAGCTCCATCGAAGAGACGTAAAATTTTAGCCATATGAATTTGAGTTGGAGGATAATTTAGAACATAACCTCCATACTTTCCTTTTTTGCTATTTACAATACGAGCATTTTTAAGCTCTACTAATATAGCTTCCAAAAATTTCAAAGGAATATTCTGTTCTTCTGATATTTTACTGGCTGGTACAGGTTTATCATCTTTTTGCTTGGCAATAAATACCAAAGCATTCATGGCATATTTAGTTTTCTTTGACAGCAATAGTTTTATTTATTTATCGTTTTCTAAAAGCGATTCCGCAGACTAAAGATAGAATTCCTAGACAGATCATCGCAAAAGATTGAGTGCTATCGCTTTCAGCAATTACTTTTTCGGTTCCGTTCTCTAAAGAAATATGCGGAAAGAGTAAGGTGTAAATTCCGTAGCCAATTAAAACAGCGCCAACTAATAGTAAAACAATCTTTAATGTATTTTTCATTTATAAACCCATCTTAAAAAGCACCGAAAGTTAAGTATTTAATTGTAATTTTCTTGAAAAATTGACTCATGAAAATTCTTCTTACCGGTGCTAACGGATATATTGGGATGCGTTTATTGCCTTTACTCTTAGAACAAGGCCACCAAGTGGTTTGTGCCGTAAGAAGTGCCGATCGCCTCTCGGTAGATCCTGAAGTTAAAAAAGAGATTGAAATTGTAGAGATCGATTTTCTGGAAGAAGTTAAACCCAATAAACTTCCTACCGATATTGATGCGGCGTATTATTTAATACATTCGATGACGACTTCTACCAAAGATTTTGATGAAAAAGAAGCCCAGGCCGCTGAAAACTTCAACAAATATTTAGAGCCATTAAATGTCAAGCAAGTTATTTTCCTCACAGGAATGACTAATGATAAAGAAAGCTCTAAGCATTTAAGTTCACGTGAGAAAGTTGGTGAAATTCTACAAGAGGGCAATTTTCATTTAACATGTTTGCAAGCCGGAATTGTCGTAGGTTCCGGGAGTTCTTCTTTTGAAATTATTAGAGATCTGTGTGAAAAACTCCCATTTATGATCACGCCACGTTGGGTGAATACCAAAACCCAACCCATCGCTATTCGAAATGTATTGCAGTATCTAACCGGTGTTTTAGGTAACAAAAAATGCTACGATGAAGCTTTTGATATTGGCGGCCCGGAAGTGTTGACCTACAAAAAAATGATGCTTCAATATTCTAAGATTAGAGGTTTACGATTACACATTATCGGCGTTCCTTTTATGACTCCCAGACTTTCTTCCTATTGGTTGTATTTTGTGACTTCTACTTCGTATAAACTTGCCGTGAATTTAGTTGATAGTATGACGGTGGAAGTAATTTCTAAAGACACAAGACTGCAAGAAATGCTGAATATTGAACCTATTTCTTATGAAGAAGCCATTAAAATGGCCTTCGATAAAATTGAACAAAATCAAGTAGTTTCTAGCTGGAAAGATTCAAAATCTAGCGGAAGGTACAAACAAAAAGACCTCAACAAATATATTCAAGTTCCCAAGCACGGTTGTTTGCTTGATGTTCAGCAACAAAAAGCGGAAGATCCGGAAGTTTCGTTAGAAAAAATCTGGAGCATCGGCGGAAATAATGGTTGGTATTACGCAAACCGCTTATGGAAGTTTAGAGGTTTTCTCGATAAACTTTTTGGTGGCGTAGGTTTGCGTCGCGGTAGAACGCACAACAATAAAATAAACACCGGTGATTCGCTTGACTTTTGGCGCGTTTTACTAGCCGATAAAGAAAAAAAGCGACTCTTATTGTTTGCTGAAATGCGCATACCTGGTGAGGCTTGGTTAGAATTTTGCATCGACGACGATGGCATTGTACATCAAACGGCAACTTTTAGACCTAGAGGAATTGCAGGAAGAGCGTATTGGTATAGTATGCTTCCGTTTCATTTTTTTATCTTTAAAGGTATGTTGAATGAAATTGCATCTGCCAAGTGATTAAATCCTTACTCGATTATCTTAAAAATAATCTTCTTTTAGCCTTATCGATTCTGTTTATTTTAGGGTTTTCAGGATTCATTTTTATTTCTCCGGAAAGTTTTTACAACACTATTGAAGCTTACTCGATCACGATTAGAGATCTCTTCGGAAGTTTTTATTTATGGTTAGGTTTAGGCTGCGTTTTATTTCTTTTGATTCTAGCTTTTACTTCTTTCGGAAAAGTAAGACTCGGCGGCACTAAACCCGAATACAAAACATTGTCTTGGATCGCGATGCTATATAGCGCAGGAATGGGCGCCGGCATTTTACTGCGTGCCGTACAAGAACCGGTATTTATGCAACAAAATCCGCCAATCTCGACGAATGATTCTGCGGAAGTTGTTGCGCTTGAATATACTTTTTATCAATGGGGATTTACCGCTTGGGCTTTTTATGTGTTCTTCGCTTTGGTGATCGGTTACTATTTATTTATTCGGAAAAAATCTATATTACTCAGTAATACCTTCCCGCAGTTTGAAGGAAGTAAACTTATTAAAAGCGTTGATCTATTAACGATTCTAACTACCGTGATCGGGATTGTCGCCGCTATTGGTTTAGGAACGGAACAGGTTGAAGGCGGACTCACCTATTTACTCGAAACCGAGAATGATTATGCATTTGCTTATCTATTTACATTTATCATTTTTCTCTTCGGGTTTATTTCTGCTTATCACGGCATTCATAAAGGAATTCAGAAAATTTCAAATTGGAATATTGCACTTACCTTTTTGCTTTTAATATTAATTTTTCTACAAAATGATATGTTACAGATCCTTAAAAACTTCGGAATCGCAACTTATCGATATATCATCGATTTTCTTCCGTTAAGTTTAGCTCTAGGAAATTACAATCCCGGTAAACAATTTCTTACCGATTGGACGCTTTATTATTGGGCGTTTTGGTTAGCTTGGGCGCCATTCACCGGAATCTTTATTGCCAGAATTTCTAAAGGAAGAAGTATTCGGCAAATGATTTTGGGTGCTATATTCATTCCATCACTCGGGAGTTTCTTTTGGTTTAGTGTTTTTGGCACTTCATCATTTCAGCTTATCGCACAAATGAGCAATTATCAGGGAGAGTTTGACAATGTATTCACTTCCATATTTGTCTTTCTAAAAGCTTATCCGCTATCTACCGCAACTTCAATTTTAACGATTATTCTATTGGTTGGTTTTTTAATTACTTCGGTAGATTCTGCGATTTATGTACTGAGTATGTTTACCGATAAAGGAAAACAAAACCCAAAGAAAACGCATCGAATTATTTGGGCTATACTTATGTTTATTTTTACGGAAGCTATTCTACTCTTGGGTAGTTTTACTCCAGAAATTAACGTACTAACCGCAATGCAAAAATTATTGATTGTGACTTCACTTCCTTTTGCATTGCTGAGTGTTTTAATAGGAATTCGGTTAGTAAAAGATTTTCGGAGCTCGAAGACTTAAATAAACAAAACCTCACAGATTTTAAAGCCTATGAGGTTTTGTTTATCGGGATGCGATGCTGAATCAAGCCCGCCTGCCGGACGGGCAGGTTCAGCATGACGAAATTTTAACCTACCGACTTCTTTCGCTAAAGCTACAGAAGCCACCTTCCCTTGAAAGGGAAGGAACTTTTTTTATTTTTCAGCTTTCGGTAAGAAAACTTCCGCAAGCATACAACGCGCGCTTCCACCACCAAGGGTTTCGATGGTTTGCAGACTACTGCTTAGAATCTCACAATGCTTTTCAATTTTAGCTACTTGGTCTGCCGTTAAACTCTGGTGTGCACGTTCACTCATCACCAAATACTTTTTATTAAAAGCACCTTGTACTTGCAACATATTACCTGCAAATTCGTGCATTTGCTCTTCTGTGATCGTGATGATTTCTTTACCATCTTCTTTTAAACTATTGATCACGGCTTTGCGTTGCTTTTTATCGTCGATCGTGTCTAGACAGATCACCGCAAATTCTTCAGCTAAACACATCATCACGTTGGTATGGTAGATGGCTTTACGCTCACCATTCACGGTTTGATTGGCTTCAAAAATTATCGGCATATACTCAAAATCTTCGCAAAACTCGATCAGCAAATCTTCATCGGCACGTTCAGAAAGGGCGCAATATGCTTTTTCGTTCGCACGGTCTAATAGTAAACTTCCCGTTCCTTCTAAGAAAATCTCTTCCTCTTCTGCAGCTGTATAATCGATCACATTCTTGATCTCAAAACCTTCTTCTTCTAAACGCTGTAAAATATCTTCACGACGTTCTCTTCTTCGGTTTTCAGCAAACATCGGGTACAAAGCGATATCTCCTGTCTCGTGAAAAGAAACCCAGTTATTCGGGAAAATCGAATCGGGCGTATTGTTTTCAGCAACATCATCAACCACGACTACATTTACACCAACTTTACGAAGTTTAGCAGCAAAATCGTCAAACTCTTGTTGTGCTTTTTGCGTGATCTCGTCTACGTTTCCTTCAATATTTTTCTGAAAATAATTATTCACTGCCGTCTCTTCATTCATTCTGAAGGCCACAGGTCTAATCATTAAAATACTATCTGTAATCTGTTTCATTCTTTTTCTTTTTGCAATAATTCGTTCTCGACTCTGTTCGAACTGATGTTTTTATTTCATTTGGGCGTCCGGGCAGGCTTTCGCTACTCGCTTTTTTTGCCTCTAAAACTTTCGCAGAAGCTCAAGGTGACAAAAAAGAGCTCAAACACGCCGCTCAATCCTTGACGCGCTTACTCCCGAATTAACGGTAAAGTAGAACAACGCAATAAACCTTCTTGCTTGGCAATTTCTGCATAAGGAACTTCTTCTACCGTGATTCCGTTTTCACGAAGCCAAGCGTTTAGACGTGTAAAATTCTTTTCAGAAATCACTACTTCCGGAGAAATTGAAAAAATGTTACTGTTCATGTTGTACATTTCTTCTTTGGTAATTTCAAATACGTTTTCTTTTCCGAAGTAATTTACCAACCATTCGTATTCTTCTTCCTCTAAAAATCCGTTTTTATGAATGATGGCTTTATCTTTCCCAACCGGCTGAAAGCAACAATCTAAATGCAACGCATTATTTTTAGCATCGGTATTCGATTTTCTAAGGTTAAACGACTTCACGGTTTTATCTGGAAATAACTCAGCAAGGGCTTTTACTGCTTGCGTATTGGTTCTCGCCGTAATAAAATCTGGATAATCTTCACCTCGATACGTACCTACAAAAATATAATCGCCGTGCGGCATTACATCGCCACCTTCGACGTGTGCTTCTTCAGGAAATCGAATTACATTTTCTTTAGGCACCAAATCGATAATATGTTGAATGGCTTCAATTTCACGTTCACGATCGGGTAAAATATTCGCAATAATAAATTTATCTTCGATCACAAAACCAATATCTCTAGAGAAGATCTGATTATAGTTTTCGATAACTTTTGGGCGGTAAACTTCAACTTGATGTTTCTTTAAAACCTCTTCTACCGCTTTAATTTCTTTGACCATATCTTGCTCTTCTGGATAGGTCCCGGCTTTTAAATGTTCTAAAGACTTGGGATCGTAAGTATCTTCAATACTAGGTTGATCGCCTATGTTTCTGGCAAGACCTAACACTACGGCTTTAAGCCGATTGGTCTCATTAGTGATATGTAGTGAAAGCATTTTTAATTTTTGGCAAATATAAAAAAAGCTCCATATTTCTATGAAGCTTTTACAAATTTGATAATGAAATGATTATCTATTTTCAATATCTTTAAAATCTCTAAGGTTTTCACCGGTATACACCTGACGTGGACGACCAATTGGTTCTTTTTTCAATCTCATTTCTCTCCACTGTGCGATCCAACCTGGTAATCTACCTAACGCGAACATTACGGTAAACATTTCTGTTGGGATACCTAATGCTCTGTAAATAATACCAGAATAGAAATCTACGTTTGGATAAAGCTTTCTTTTTACGAAGTAATCGTCTTCTAAAGCTTCTTTTTCTAGACCTTTAGCGATATCTAATACCGGATCTTGAACTCCTAAATCTCCTAACACTTCGTCTGCAGATTTTTTGATGATCTTCGCACGAGGATCGAAGTTTTTATAAACACGGTGACCAAAGCCCATTAATCTAAATGGATCTTCTTTGTCTTTAGCTTTTTGCATATATTTTTTGGTGTCACCTCCATCTTCTTTAATACCTTCAAGCATTTCAATTACCGCTTGGTTAGCACCGCCGTGAAGTGGACCCCAAAGTGCAGAAATACCTGCAGAAATAGAAGCAAATAAACCTGCGTGAGAAGAACCAACGATTCTTACCGTAGAGGTAGAACAGTTTTGCTCGTGATCTGCATGAAGGATTAATAATTTATTTAAAGCAGCAGAAACTTTTGGATTTACTTTGTACTCTTCATTTGGCTTTTTAAACATCATTTTCAAGATGTTATCTACATAATTTAAAGAGCTATCACCGTAGTCTAATGGCTTACTGTTTCTCTTTCTTAACGTCCAAGCTACCAATACTGGAAATTTTGCTAATAATTTCACGATAGCTGTGTACATATCTTCTTCTGAATCTACATTTACAGAACTTGGGTTAAAAGCGATTAATGCACTGGTTAAAGAAGAAAGCACTCCCATTGGATGAGCTGTTTTTGGAAAACCGTCTAAGATTTTCTTCATCTCCTCATCTACATGAGATTCTTCCTTAATATCTGCGTAAAATTTATCTAACTGCTCCTGAGTTGGAAGCTCACCAAAAATCAATAAATATGCTACTTCTAAAAAGCTCGCTTTTTCTGCTAAATCTTCAATGGAATATCCTCTGTACCTTAGGATTCCTTCTTCTCCATTTAAGAAGGTGATGGCACTTTCACAAGACCCAGTGTTTTTAAAACCGGGGTCTAAGGTAATAAGCCCACCGGTATCCCCTCTTAAAGATTTAATTTGAATCGCTTTTTCGCCTTCTGTTCCTTCTGTAACGGGAAATTCATACTTTTTCCCATCAAGTTCTATCGTAGCTGTTTTTGACATGATTTATTATTGAATTTTTTAATTTAAAGTGTCGCTAATTTACAAAATTTAGTGTTAAATAGCCGTTAAGAAGCCTTTATAATTTTGATTAATTCAATAGAAAATTCTTATTATCGAAAAGGTTATCGTAATAACTAAAGGAACTTCATTTTTGAGCATAAAAAAAGTCCAGCTTTTCTGCAGGACTTTCAATTATATATTTAAAAAATAAATTAGATTTTGAAAGCATTAGCTTGCGGGTAGTAAGCTACTTCACCTAATTCTTCTTCAATTCTTAATAACTGATTGTATTTAGCCATACGGTCACTACGAGAAGCAGAACCGGTTTTAATTTGACCTGTATTTAATGCTACCGCTAAATCTGCGATGGTATTATCTTCTGTTTCTCCTGAACGGTGAGACATTACCGAAGTATAACCGGCATTATGAGCCATATTTACTGCAGCGATCGTTTCTGTTAACGTACCAATCTGGTTTACTTTAATTAGGATTGAATTAGCGATACCTTCATCAATTCCGCGGGAAAGACGCTCTACGTTGGTTACATATAAATCGTCACCAACTAATTGAACTTTATCTCCAATTTTATCGGTTAAAGCTTTCCAACCTTCCCAATCGTTTTCATCCATACCATCTTCAATAGAAATAATTGGGTATTTTGAAGCTAATTCAGCTAAATAAGAAGCTTGCTCTTCACTACTTCTTACTTCACCACCTTCACCTTCAAATTTCTTATAGTTGTATTTACCGTCTTCAAAAAATTCTGCAGCAGCACAATCTAAAGCGATCATTACTTCATCACCAAATTTATAACCTGCTTTTTCTACTGCTGTTTTGATAGAATCCAACGCATCTTCCGTTCCTTCTAAAGTTGGCGCGAAACCACCTTCGTCACCAACTGCGGTACTTAAACCTCTATCATGAAGTACTTTCTTTAAGTTATGAAAGATTTCAGTTCCCATTTTGATAGCGTGAGAAAAGCCTTTTGCTTTTACCGGCATCACCATAAATTCTTGAAATGCGATTGGCGCATCTGAGTGAGAACCCCCGTTAATGATATTCATCATAGGAACCGGAAGTGTTTTTGCGCTTACGCCGCCGACATATCTGTATAATGGAAGGTTTAATTCATTCGCAGCCGCTTTAGCTACTGCCAACGAAACTCCTAAAATGGCATTTGCGCCTAATTTAGATTTATTTGGCGTGCCATCTAAATCGATCATTGCTTTGTCGATCGCTTCTTGTTCAAAAACAGAGAAACCGATTAAATTTTCAGCAATGGTTGTATTTACGTTTTCTACAGCTTTAGTTACACCTTTCCCCATATAATCATCACCTCCGTCTCTTAGTTCAACAGCTTCGTGCTCTCCAGTTGAAGCACCAGATGGAACGGCTGCTCTCCCTAAAATACCACTTTCTGTGATAACATCTACCTCTACGGTTGGGTTTCCTCTTGAATCAAATATTTGTCTAGCATGAATTTCAATTATTAAGCTCATAGTTTTTGTTTGATTATAAATAATTTAGCTGCAAGATAATGATTTTAACGCTTAAATACTTTTAAATTTATGTCAACAATTACGAAAATTAGAATTTAAAACCACTCGAAAACGTTTTTGTTAACAAAAAAGTCCTTGAAAATTTCAAGGACTTTAATTTTATGCGGTTACTTTTTTCATATTCTCAATGAACTGGTCGAATAAATACAGTGCATCGTTGGGTCCAGGCCCTGCTTCCGGATGATATTGAACTGAAAAACAGTTTTTATTTTTCATTCTTAATCCTGCAACGGTCTGATCGTTTAAATGAATATGAGTGATCTCTACTTCAGGATTTTTCTCTAAGGATTCTTTACTTACGGCAAATCCATGGTTTTGAGAAGTAATTTCTCCTTTACCGGTAAGTAAGTTTTTTACAGGATGGTTTATCCCACGATGTCCGTGATGCATTTTAAACGTTTCAATTCCGTTAGCTAAAGCAATTACTTGATGACCTAGACAGATACCAAATAACGGTCTATCTTTTTCAATTATATTTTTAGTAACTTCGATTGCGTTTTCCAATGGTTCCGGATCTCCAGGTCCGTTAGATAAGAAATATCCATCAGGATTCCATGATTCCATTTCTTCAAATGAAGTATCGAAAGGAAAAACCTTAATATAACACCCTCTTTTAGCAAGGTTTCTTAAAATATTTTTTTTAATTCCTATATCTAATGCTGCTACTTTAAATTCAGCATTTTCTTCTCCTATAAAGTAAGGCTCCTTGGTAGATACTTTTGAAGAAAGTTCTAAACCTTTCATCGAAGGAATTGCTGCAAGTTCTTCTTTTAATTTATCGATATCATCTACTCTGGTTGATATCACAGCGTTCATTGCGCCATTTTTTCTAATGTAAGAAACCAACGCACGCGTATCTACATCTGAAATTGCTAGAAGATTATATTTTTTCAAAAATTCTTCTAAGGAAAGATCTGATTTTTGTCTTGAATAATTATAGCTAAAATTCTTACAAACAAGTCCGGCGATCTTTATTGAATCTGATTCTATTTCTTCTGAATAGGTTCCGTAATTACCAATATGAGCATTGGTGGTAATCATAATTTGACCAAAATAAGAAGGATCTGTAAAAATTTCTTGATATCCTGTCATTCCGGTATTAAAACAAACTTCCCCAAAGCTTGTTCCTTCTCTTTCACCAACTACTTTTCCGTGGAAAATTGTGCCATCTTCCAATAATAAAATTGCCTTTTTTCGAACTTGATATTTCATTGATTTCAATTTATTTACAAAGAAATTAAAAAAAAAGGATAAACTCTAAGAGCTTATCCTTTTTTAAGATTTTTAATAATACAGATTAATCATATTATTTTTTATCGTCTGTTTTTTCATCGGCTTCAGGAGCTTCTTTTTTCGGCTCTTCTTTAGCTTCAGTTTTAGTTTCTGTAGAAGTAGTTTCATTAGAAGAAGAATTCTTCTTGCCACCTCTTCTACTACGACGAGTAGATTTTTTCTTACCTTCTCCTTTAGGATTGTAGATTTCATTGAAGTCTACCAACTCGATAAGTGCCATATCTGCGTTATCTCCTAAACGATTTCCTAATTTGATGATTCTGGTATATCCTCCCGGACGATCACCTACTTTAGGGGCAACTTCTCTAAATAATTCACTTACCGCATATTTGTTACGAAGCTTAGCGAAAACCAATCTTCTGTTGTGCGTAGTGTCTTCTTTAGATTTAGTTACTAAAGGCTCTACAAACTGTTTTAAAGCTTTTGCTTTTGCAGTAGTAGTGTTAATTCTTTTGTGTTCAATTAAAGAAGAAGCCATGTTGGCCAACATCGATTTTCTGTGAGCTGTTTTTCTTCCTAAGTGATTAAATTTCTTTCCGTGTCTCATGACTTTTACTTTATCATCTTGCTACCAAACCCTCGCGGGGAGCAAAATATGATGAATTAATCTTTATCTAGTTTGTATTTTGAAAGGTCCATCCCGAAATTAAGTCCTTTATTGCTTACTAGTTCTTCTAGCTCTGTTAAGGACTTTTTCCCGAAGTTACGGAACTTCATCAAATCGTTTTTGTTATAAGATACCAAGTCTCCTAGAGTATCTACTTCTGCAGCTTTTAAACAGTTTAATGCTCTTACTGAAAGGTCTAAGTCGGTTAACTTAGTTTTCAATAACTGTCTCATATGAAGTGATTCTTCATCATAAGTTTCAGTTTGAGCTATTTCATCTGCTTCTAAAGTTATTCTTTCATCAGAGAATAACATGAAGTGATGAATCAATATTTTAGCTGCTTCTGTTAAAGCATCTTTAGGGTGAATAGAACCATCGCTAATAATTTCAAAAACTAATTTTTCATAATCAGTTTTTTGCTCTACACGATAGTTTTCTATGCTATATTTTACATTCTTTATTGGTGTATAAATAGAGTCTGTAAAGATAGTTCCTAAAGGAGCGTTATTTTTCTTGTTCTCTTCAGCAGGCACATAACCACGACCTTTATCGATAGTTAATTCGATATTAAGGTTTACGCTATCTTCCATATTACAGATGACTAAATCTGGATTTAGTACCTGGAATCCTGAAATAAATTTCTGAAAGTCTCCCGCAGTTAATTGATCTTTTCCAGATACAGAGATGGTAACGGTTTCGTTATCTACATCTTCAATCTGTCTTTTAAAACGAACTTGTTTTAAGTTTAAGATAATCTCAGTAACATCTTCAACAACACCAGCAATAGTAGAGAATTCGTGCTCTACTCCTTCAATTCTTACTGAGGTGATTGCAAAACCTTCTAAAGAAGACAACAGTACTCGTCTTAAAGCGTTACCTACTGTTAATCCATATCCTGGTTCTAAGGGACGAAATTCAAACTTGCCCTCGAACTCAGTTGAATCAATCATGATAACTTTATCGGGCTTCTGAAAATTAAGTATGGCCATATTATGAGTTCTGTCTATTAAAAATTATTTCGAGTATAATTCGACGATGAATTGTTCGTTAATGTTTTCTGGAATTTGAATTCTAGAAGGGATAGAAACGAAAGTTCCTTCTTTCTTCTCTGAATTCCAGCTAATCCATTCGTAAACATTATTTGAGTTTTCCAATGCAGATTGGATAACCGTTAAAGATTTAGACTTTTCTCTTACCCCTACAACATCACCAGCTCTTAATCGGTAAGATGGTATATTTACTATTTCGCCGTTTACAGTAATATGTCTATGAGAAACTAATTGTCTTGCTCCTCTTCTTGAAGGGGAAATACCCATTCTAAAAACAACGTTATCTAAACGAGATTCACATAATTGAAGTAAAACTTCACCAGTAATTCCTTGTGAACTTGTTGCTTTTTCAAACATATTTCTAAACTGACGTTCTAATATACCATAAGTATATTTTGCTTTTTGCTTTTCCATTAACTGGATAGCGTATTCAGATTTTTTTCCACGGCGTCTGTTGTTTCCGTGTTGACCTGGAGGATAATTTCTTTTTTCGAAAGATTTATCATCTCCAAAAATAGCTTCTCCAAACTTTCTAGCTATTTTACTTTTTGGACCAGTATATCTTGCCATTTACTTAAATTTTAAGGGCGGTTATGAATTAAGGTCTTTCGAAATAATTAAAATCCTTCGATAACCGGAATTCCCTTGTGTGTTATACTTTAAATATGATTAAACTCTACGTCTTTTAGGTGGACGACATCCGTTGTGTGGTACCGGAGTAATATCGATAATTTCGGTTACTTCAACACCACCATTGTGAATAGAACGAATAGCAGATTCTCTACCATTACCAGGTCCTTTCACATATACTTTTACTTTTCTTAATCCAGCTTCGTGTGCTACTTTCACAGCATCTTCTGCAGCTAATTGAGCAGCATAAGGAGTATTTTTCTTACTTCCTCTAAATCCCATTTTACCTGCGCTAGACCAAGAAATTACATCTCCTCCTTTATTTGTTAAAGAAACAATGATATTATTGAAGGATGCAGTAATGTGTGCCTCACCAAAAGAATCAACGGTTACTTTACGTTTTTTAGTTGTTGACTTTGCCATAACTACTACTTATTATTTAGTTGCTTTTTTCTTGTTAGCAACAGTTTTTCTTCTTCCTTTACGTGTTCTAGAATTGTTCTTAGTACGTTGACCTCTTAATGGAAGACCTGATCTGTGACGGATACCACGGTAACAACCTATATCCATTAAACGCTTAATGCTAAGTTGTACTTCAGATCTTAATTCACCTTCTATGGTATATTGCCCAACAGCTTCACGGATTCTTCCGATTTCATCATCGGTCCAATCTGAAACTTTTGTATTTTCATCTACTTTGGCTTCCTCAAGGATTTCTTGAGCTCTACTCTTGCCAATTCCGAAGATATAGGTTAAAGCTATAACTCCTCGCTTATGTTTAGGTATATCTACACCTGCAATTCTTGCCATAATTAGCCTTGTCTTTGTTTAAATCTAGGATTCTTTTTATTAATAACGTAAAGACGCCCTTTTCTGCGTACAATTTTGCAGTCGGCACTTCTCTTTTTTACTGATGCTCTTACTTTCATCTCTATTAATTTTTCTTGATAAATGTAAAGTTTCTGTCTTTTAGACTTTTATCAAAATTTTTCGAACTGCAAAAGTAAGAAAAATATTTGAATTATCTACATTTAAAAGATTTATTAGTATCTATAGGTTATACGAGCCTTTGTTAAATCATAAGGGCTCATTTCCAGTTTTACTTTATCTCCTGGTAAAAGCTTGATGTAATGCATTCTCATTTTTCCAGAGATATGAGCTGTGACTACGTGTCCGTTTTCCAACTCTACTCTAAACATTGCATTAGATAAAGCTTCTATAATAGTTCCATCTTGCTCTATTGCGGGTTGTTTTGCCATAATTATGCTACTGCTTTTCTTTTTCTACCTGATTTCATTAAACCGTCGTAATGTCTGTTTAACAAGTACGAATTGATTTGTTGCATAGTATCGATAGCTACCCCTACCATAATTATTAAAGAAGTACCACCAAAGAACAATGCCCAACCTTGTTGCATTCCTAAGGAAACAACAATTGCAGGGAAAATAGCGATTAATGCTAAGAATATAGACCCTGGCAATGTGATTTGCGACATAATTCTATCTAAGTATTCTGATGTTTCAGTTCCCGGTCTAATTCCCGGAATAAAACCACCACTTCTTTTTAAATCATCAGCCATTTTATTGGTAGGAACAGTAATAGCGGTATAGAAATATGTAAATATGATAATCAATAAAGCAAACACCAGATTATACCAAAATCCAAAAATATTATTGAATTCAGCAGTTATACCCTGTGCAGTTTCTGAATCTGAAAGTCCTGCCAACGCAGAAGGAATAAACATAATTGCTTGAGCGAAGATAATTGGCATCACCCCTGAAGCATTAAGCTTTAAAGGAATGAACTGTCTTGCTCCACCAAAAATATTCTTTTCATATCCTCCCGTTGCATTTCTTCTTGCATATTGAACCGGTATTTGTCTTACAGCCATCACCAACATTACTGAGGCAAATATCACCGCAAACCAAATAAATAATTCTATAAGAATCATGATTAGACCACCATTAGCATCAGAACCTGATACTCTAGAAACCCATTCTTGAACGAATGATTGTGGCAATCTTGCAATGATTCCTACCATAATTAATAATGAGATACCGTTACCGATACCTTTATCTGTTATTCTCTCTCCTAACCACATTGCAAAAATACAACCGGTGGTAAGGATGATAACAGAAGAAGCAATAAAACTTATTGAGTCACCTAACATAAAGGCACTATCAGGTAGTGTACTATAAAGATTATAAATATAACCAGGTCCTTGCACTAAAGTAATTGCAATAGTTAACCATCTGGTTATTTGATTTATTTTCTTTCTACCACTTTCCCCTTCCTTTTGAAGTTTTTGCAAATAAGGAACGGCAATTCCCATTAACTGCACAACAATAGAAGCAGAAATATATGGCATAATACCTAATGCAAAAATTGAAGCATTAGAAAACGCACCACCGGTAAACGCATTAAGCAAACCTAAAAGACCATTTTCAGTCTGGTTTGCTAAATTAGATAATTGAGTTGCATCTATACCGGGAAGTACTACCTGCGTACCAAAACGATACACTAATAGAAGACCTAAAGTAATCAGGATACGATTCTTTAGCTCTTCTATTTTCCAAACGTTTTTTATAGTTTCAATAAATTTCATTCTAATCTATTATAAGGTTACAGCTTCTCCGCCAGCAGCTTCAATAGCTTCTTTTGCAGAGGCAGTGAACTTATGAGCAGAAACTTTTAATTTAGCTTTAAGCTCTCCTCTACCTAAGATTTTAACTAAATCTGTTTTAGTTGCTAATCTATTATCTACTAAAGTTTGAAAATCTACAGTATCTTTTAATTTACCGTCATCAACCAACTTTTGTAAAGTATCTAAATTAACTCCTTGATATTCTTTACGATTTCTGTTATTGAAACCAAATTTAGGAACTCTTCTTTGAAGTGGCATTTGACCTCCTTCAAATCCGATTTTCTTAGAATATCCTGAACGAGATTTAGCTCCTTTGTGTCCACGTGTAGAAGTCCCCCCTTTTCCAGAAGCTTGACCTCTACCTACACGCTTATTGTTTCCTCGAACTGAACCTTCTGCAGGTTTTAAGTTATTTAATTCCATCGTATAGTTTATTTTGTTTCTTCTACAGAAACTAAATGTTGTACTTTATTTACCATTCCAAGGATATTAGGCGAATCTTCATGCTCAACAGTTTGCCCTATCTTCTTTAAACCTAAAGCCTCTAAAGTACGCTTTTGGTTTTTAGTGCGATTAATAGCACTTCTTGTTTTAGTTACTTTAATCTTTCCCATTATCCTGAATATTATCCGTTAAATACTTTATCTAGTGAGATACCGCGTTGTTTTGCAACGGTTTCTGCACTTCTTAATTGCAATAAAGCGTCAAAGGTAGCTTTTACTACGTTATGTGGGTTAGAAGAACCTTGGTTTTTAGAGAGTACATCATGTACTCCTACAGCTTCTAATACCGCACGTATAGCACCACCTGCGATTACTCCGGTACCAGTTGCAGCAGGAAGTAATAAAACTCTTGCTCCACCATATTTACCTTTTTGTTCGTGTGGTAAGGTACCTTTTGTTAAAGGAATTCTAACTAGATTTTTCTTTGCGTCTTCTACTGCTTTGGCAATTGCTTCAGCAACTTCTTTAGACTTTCCTAAACCGTGACCTACAACACCGTCTTCGTCTCCTACTACAACAATAGCAGAGAAACCAAATGCTCTACCACCTTTAGTAACTTTCGTTACACGTTGTACTCCAACTAAACGATCTTTTAAATCTAAGCCACTTGGCTTTACGTGTTCTACGTTTTTATAATCTTGATACATAATCTCTTTAGAATTTTAGTCCTCCTTCGCGAGCACCTTCTGCTAATGATTTAACTCTTCCGTGGTATAAATATCCACTTCTATCAAATGATACCTTTTCTACTCCGGCCTTTTGAGCTTTTTCTGCTACTGCTTTACCAACAGCTGTTGCAATATCACTCTTAGTTCCTTCAGTAGAAACATCTTTATCTCTAGAAGAAGCAGCGGCAATTGTTTCACCGTTCACATCGTCTATTATTTGAGCATAAATTTCTTTATTACTTCTGAAAACAGATAAACGTGGTCTGCTTGGTGTACCCGTAATAGACTTACGAATTCTTCTTCTAATTTTATATCTTCTTTTTTCTTTTGAAAATGCCATAACTACACTTTATTAAGCTGATTTACCTGCTTTTCTTCTAATATGCTCTCCAACAAACTTGATACCTTTTCCTTTGTAAGGCTCTGGTTTTCTTAAAGATCTAATCTTTGCTGCTACCTGCCCAACTAATTGCTTGTCGTGCGAAGTTAACTTAACAACTGGATTTTTACCTTTTTCTGAAACCGTTTCAACCTTTACTTCAGGTGCCAAATCTATAACAATATTGTGAGAATAACCAATAGCCAAATCTAACTTCTGACCTTGGTTAGATGCACGGTAACCTACTCCCACTAATTCTAGTTCTTTTGTAAAGCCTTTTGAAACACCTTCAACCATATTTTGGATTAAAGCTCTGTATAGACCGTGTTTTGCTTTAAAGACTTTCTTTTCTGAAGGACGCTCAAGTAAGACTTCATTTTCTTCAACTTTGATGTCGATATCACTGAACTCTTGAGTTAACTCTCCTAATTTTCCTTTTACAGTAACTACTCCGTCTTTTACGCTTACGGTTACGCCTTCGGGAATTGATACTGGACTTTTACCTATTCTTGACATTGTTTTCGTCTTTTAAATATTAGTAAACGTAGCAAAGAACTTCACCACCAACATTCTCTTTTCTCGCTTGCTTATCTGTCATTACTCCGTGAGAAGTAGAAACGATAGCTATACCAAGACCATTTAAGATACGTGGCAGTTCATTTGCACCAGCATACTTTCGAAGTCCGGGCTTACTTATTCTTTGTATTTTTTTGATAACTGATTCTTTAGAATCTTTATCATACTTAAGAGCTATTTTAATAATACCCCTCGCTGTATTTTCATCATCAAATTTATAACTAAGAATATATCCCTGATCGAATAATATTTTAGTAATTTGTTTTTTTAGATTAGAAGCTGGTATTTCTACTACTCGATGACCTGCTGCCACCGCATTTCTAATTCTAGTTAAATAATCTGCAATAGGATCTGTATTCATCTATTTTGATTTATGGCTGTGGTTTTCTTTTTGAACCTGCAACCGTTTATACTATTTTACCAACTAGCCTTTTTAACTCCTGGAATTAACCCTTTGTTAGCCATCTCTCTGAACATTACACGAGAAATACCAAATTGTCTCATATACCCCTTTGGTCTTCCGGTTAATTTACAACGGTTGTGTAAACGAACAGGAGAAGAGTTTTTAGGTAATTTTTGTAATGCCTCATAATCTCCAGCTTCTTTTAAAGCTTCTCTTTTTTCAGCATACTTTTTTACCAGCTCTTGTCTTTTAACCTCACGGGCTTTCATTGATTCTTTAGCCATAATTAATTCTTTTTAAAAGGTAGTCCTAGTTCTGTTAACAATGATTTTGCTTCCTTATCTGTATTTGCAGTAGTAACAAAGGTAATATCCATTCCAGAAATTCTATTTACCCTATCAATATTGATTTCAGGAAATATAATCTGCTCTGTAATACCTAGGTTATAATTACCTCTACCGTCAAAACCAGTAGCTTTTATACCGTTAAAATCACGAACACGTGGAAGTGAAGCTGTAATTAAACGATCTAAAAATTCGTACATGCGATCTCCTCTAAGCGTAACTTTTGCTCCAATGGGCATACCTTTACGCAATTTAAATGAAGCAACATCTTTCTTAGATATAGTCGCTACCGCTTTCTGACCAGTAATAGTGGTAAGCTCTTCTACCGCGTGGTCGATAAGTTTTTTATCTGCCACAGCAGCACCAACACCTTTACTTACTACTATTTTAGTAAGTTTTGGTACTTCCATAATATTACTGTAACTAAATTCTTCTTTAAGAGCAGAAATAACTTTTTCTTTATACTCTTCTCTAAGTCTTGGTACGTAACTCATAACTAAATTACTTCATTAGATTTTTTAGAAAATCTCACTTTCTTATCTCCTTCCATTTTGTAACCAACTCTAGTTGTTTTTCCATCTTTGGTTAACAATGATAAGTTAGAAATATGAATAGGAGCTTCTTTCTTTACAATTCCTCCTTGAGGGTTAGCAGCGCTAGGCTTTTCATGTTTTGAAATCATGTTTACCCTCTCAACGATTGCTTTATTCTTTTCAATTAATACTGACTGTACTTTACCTTCTTGCCCTTTGTGCTCTCCAGCAATTACACGAACAGTATCTCCTGATTTTATTTTAAGCTTTGCCATCTCTTTTTTGTATTAAAGCACTTCTGGTGCTAATGATACAATTTTCATAAATTGTCTATCGCGAAGTTCTCTAGCTACAGGGCCAAATACACGTGTTCCTCTCATTTCTCCGGTTGGGTTTAATAAAACACAAGCATTATCATCGAAACGGATGTAAGAACCATCTGGTCTGCGAACTTCTTTTTTGGTACGAACAACTACTGCAGTGGACACAGCACCTTTTTTAATGTTTCCATTAGGCGTTGCTTCTTTTACACTTACAACAATTTTATCTCCTACAGAAGCATATCTCTTCTTTGTACCTCCCAATACTCTAATTGCTAAAACTTCTTTAGCGCCGGTATTGTCTGCTACTCTTAATCTAGATTCTTGTTGTACCATAATTACTTCGCTCTTTCAATTATTTCTACTAATCTCCAAGTCTTGGTTTTACTTAAAGGTCTTGTTTCCATGATCTTTACGGTATCACCTTCGTTGCAGTCGTTTTTCTCGTCGTGTGCTACGTATTTTTTCGTTTTTAATACGAATTTTCCATACATAGGGTGCTTCATCTTTTTAACCTCTGAAACTACGATAGATTTCTCCATCTTGTTACTGGTTACTACACCTATACGTTCTTTTCTTAAATTTCTTTTTTCCATCTTCAGCAGAATTATTCTAATTCTCTTTTACTCGATTCTGTTGCTAGACGCGCAATAGTCCTTCTTACAGTTCTTAACTGCGCAGGATTATCTAGAGGCGTAATTGCATGAGCCATCTTTAAATCTGTATAAGATCTTCTAGCATTTACTAGTTCATCTTGCAATTCAGCTACAGATAATTTTTCTATTTCTGATTGTTTCATAATTCAAAAATTATTCTTGATAATCCCTTGCGACAACAAACTTAGTTCTAACTGGAAGTTTTTGAGCGGCTAAACGAAGTGCTTCTTTGGCAATTGCCATTGGCACACCACCAATCTCAAACATTATTCTTCCAGGCTTGACTACTGCTGCCCAATATTCAACATTACCTTTACCTTTACCCATACGTACCTCAAGAGGTTTTTTGGTAATTGGCTTATCTGGGAAAATTTTAATCCAGATAGAACCTTCTCTTTTCATGTAACGGGTTGCGGCAATACGAGCAGCTTCAATTTGTCTTGCTGTAACAAACTTTGAATCTAGAGATTTAATTCCGAAAGTTCCGTTTGAAAGTCTATGCCCACGTTGAGCATTCCCTTTCATACGACCTTTCTGCTGCTTTCTATATTTTGTTCTTTTAGGCTGTAACATTTCTTTTGCTTTAAAAAATTACTTTCTACGACGTGATTTGTTACCACCTCGTCCAGAACCTTTACCGCCCTGCTTCTTAGATAATCCTACAAGCGGAGAAAGTTCTCTTTTACCATATACTTCACCTTTCATAATCCATACTTTCACTCCTAATCTACCATAAGTAGTATGAGCTTCGATTAAAGCATAGTCGATGTCGGCTCTGTAAGTTGATAAAGGTATTCTACCATCTTTATATGCTTCTGAACGTGCCATTTCAGCTCCGTTTAAACGCCCTGAAATCTGGATTTTAATTCCTTCAGCATTCATACGCATAGCGGCAGCAATAGCCATTTTTATTGCTCGACGGTAAGAAATACGATTTTCTATTTGTCGTGCAACACTTGCTGCTACAAGATGAGCATCAAGCTCAGGTCTTTTAATTTCAAAAATATTTACCTGAACTTCTTTACCAGTAATCTTCTTAAGCTCTTCTTTTAACTTGTCTACCTCCTGGCCACCTTTACCAATAATGATACCTGGTCTAGCCGTGGTGATAGTAACGGTTACAAGCTTTAAAGTTCGCTCAATTATTACTCTAGATACACTAGCTTTAGAAAGTCTGGCATGGATATACTTTCTAATCTTATCGTCTTCGGCTAATTTATCACCGTAGTCGTTACCTCCGTACCAGTTGGATTCCCATCCTCTAACGATACCAAGTCTATTACCGATTGGATTTGTTTTCTGTCCCATACTACTTCTTAGCTTTGTGTATTATTTTTAGACCCTAACACTAATGTAACGTGATTAGATCTTTTTCTTATTCTATGTGCTCTTCCTTGTGGTGCAGGACGAAGTCTTTTCAACATACTTCCTCCATCCACGCGAATTTCTTTAATAAATAATTCTGCTTCTTCTAAACTAGCATCTTCATTCTTCATTTGCCAGTTAGCAATTGCAGAAAGAAGAAGTTTTTCTAATCTTCCTGAAGCTTCTTTATTATTAAATTTTAATACTTGAAGCGCTTTTTCTACACCTTCACCACGAACTAAATCTGCAACTAAACGCATTTTTCTAGGTGAAGTAGGGCAGTTATTCAACTTGGCAAAAGCCACTTGCTTCTTAGCTTCTTTTATTTGCTCTGCTCTTTCTCTTTTACGAACTCCCATAGCTTCAATTATCTTTTACCTTTATTTTTCGCACCAGCGTGCCCTCTAAAAGAACGGGTTGGTGAGAATTCTCCTAATTTATGACCTACCATATTCTCTGTTACATAAACAGGAACAAATTGTTTACCATTATGTACTCCGATAGTTTGCCCAACAAAATCTGGAGTTATCATTGAAGCACGAGACCAAGTTTTGATCACAGACTTCTTACCAGACTCAACATTTTGAACAACTTTCTTCTCTAATTTATAGTGAACGTAAGGTCCTTTTTTTAATGAACGTGCCATATCTTATTATTTCTTTCTACGTTCTACAATATACTTATTACTCGCCTTGGTCTTAGAACGTGTTCTAAATCCTTTAGCCGGAAGACCTTTTCTAGATCTCGGGTGACCCCCTGAAGCTCTACCTTCACCACCACCCATTGGGTGATCTACCGGGTTCATCACCACAGCTCTTGTTCTAGGTCTTCTACCTAACCAACGTTTTCTACCAGCTTTTCCAGAAATGATTAACTGATGATCACTGTTAGATACAGCTCCAATGGTAGCCATACAATCTGCTAACACCATTCTAGTCTCACCAGAAGGCAATTTAATGGTAGCATATTTTCCTTCTCTCGCCATTAACTGAGCAAAAGCACCGGCACTACGCGCCATAACAGCTCCCTGACCAGGACGTAATTCTATACAAGAAATCACAGTACCTAAAGGAATTACTGAAAGTGGCATTGCGTTACCAATTTCTGTAGCCACATCTGACTTACCAGAAACTAAATTTTGATCTACCTGAAGACCGTTTTGCGCAATCACATATCTTTTCTCACCATCTTGGTAATTTAACAATGCGATAAAAGCAGTACGGTTGGGATCATACTCTATACTTTTTACTGTTGCAGGAATACCGTGCTTATCTCTTTTAAAATCGATAATACGATAACGTTTTTTATGACCACCACCTACATAGCGCATGGTCATTTTTCCTTGACTGTTTCTACCACCTGATTTTTTCTTCGGAGCTAATAAAGACTTCTCCGGCTTATCAGTTGTAATAGCGTCATAACCATTAACAACTCTAAAACGCTGACCAGGTGTGATTGGTTTTAATTTTCTTACTGACATTTCTTAATCTTAAAGATTAGCGTATAAATCAATTGTTTCACCTTCCGCCAACTGTACAATTGCTTTTTTATAAGCTTTTGTTTTACCAGTTACCATACCAGCTTTGGTATAACGAATCTTACGATCCGGACGAACATTCATCGTACGAACTTTTTCTACTGAAACGCCATAAGCAGACTCTACTGCGTCTTTAATTTCAATCTTGTTCGCCTGATTATTAACCACAAACGAATAACGATTATTTAACTCACTATCGTTAGTAGCTTTTTCCGTAATAATAGGTTTTATTAAGATACTCATAACGTTTATTTACTCAAATTCGACTCGATTCCTTCTAAAGACCCTTCTAAAAACACTAGATTATTAGCGTGTAATATTTTATAAGTGCTTAATTCTGAAGCTGTTACAACATCAGCGGTCTGTAAATTACGAGAGGACAAATATACGTTTTTATTTGACTCTCCCAATACAAATAATGATTTTTTCCCCTCAATACCAAGATCTTGCATCAATGAAGTGAAATTTTTAGTTTTTGGAGAATCAAAATTGATATCCTCTAACACTAAAATTTCATTATTTTTTGCTTTTTGGCTTAATGCAGATTTCTTTGCAAGACGCTTTAAAGATTTATTTAATTTAAATCCGTAATTTCTTGGTCTTGGCCCAAAAATTCTACCACCACCTCTAAAAATAGGAGATTTTATACTACCTGCACGTGCAGTACCAGTACCCTTTTGCTTTTTAATTTTACGAGTACTTCCTGTAATTTCAGCTCGTTCTTTAGCTTTATGAGTACCTTGTCTTTGATTAGCCAAGTATTGCTTAACATCTAAATAGATAGCATGCTCATTAGGCTCTACTCCAAAAACAGCATCAGAAAGGCTCACCTTTCTACCTGTTTCTTTTCCTTTTATGTCTAATACTGCTACTTCCATTACTTCTGAATAGTTACATAAGCGTTTTTGTGACCAGGAACACATCCTTTTACAACAAGTAGGTTCTTATCTGAAACTACTTTTAACACTTTAAGGTTTTGTACTTTAACTTTTTCGCTCCCCATTTGTCCTGCCATTCGCATTCCTTTGAATACTCTTGCAGGGTAAGAGGCAGCACCAATAGAACCAGGCGCTCTTAAACGGTTATGTTGACCGTGAGTTTGCTGTCCAACTCCTCCAAATCCGTGTCTTTTTACAACCCCCTGGAAACCTTTTCCTTTAGAAGTTCCAGACACATCTACGAATTCACCTTCAGCAAAATGCTCTACAGTAACTGTATCACCTAGTTTAAATTCTTCTTTGAATCCCTTGAATTCAACAACACGACGCTTAGCTCCAGTACCAGCTTTTTTAAAGTGACCTTTTTCGGCACTTGTAGTACTTTTCTCTGTCTTGTCATCGAAACCAAGTTGAATTGCTTCATACCCGTCAACCTCACTGGTTCTGACTTGGGTAACTACGCATGGTCCAGCCTCTATAACCGTACAAGGAATGTTTTTACCATTCTCGTCGAAAATGCTGGTCATACCGATTTTTTTTCCTATTAACCCAGACATAATTATTAATTAATTAAAAATTTATTTAAAAAAATTTCAGGGCAAGAAAATACATTCTTGCCCTGAATATATTCTCTCCGTTTTTCCCTCGCACGCAGCTTGGGACATGTTTTCTGAGATAAAACCCAGAACGACTATCAGACTTTAATCTCTACTTCTACTCCACTTGGTAATTCTAACTTCATCAAAGCATCGATTGTTTTAGATGAAGAACTGTAAATATCAAGTAATCTTTTATAAGAACTTAATTGAAATTGCTCTCTAGATTTCTTGTTTACGTGTGGAGAACGTAATACGGTAAAGACTTTTTTATGAGTTGGTAATGGAATTGGACCAGTTACCACCGCTCCGGTTGTCTTTACAGTTTTCACAATCTTTTCAGCAGATTTATCTACTAAATTATGATCGTAAGACTTTAATTTTATTCTAATTTTTTGACTCATTTTCCTAATTTTATTCGTTAGCTGCTCCTTTTGCCGCTTTAATCACTTCCTCTGAAATATTAGAAGGAGTTTGAGCATAATGAGAAAATTCCATAGTAGAAGTTGCTCTACCGGAAGATAAGGTTCTCAAGGTAGTTACATAACCAAACATTTCTGCTAATGGTACTTCAGCTTTTATAATCTTAGCACCAGATCTGTCTGACATACTGTTTACTTGACCTCTTCTTCTGTTTAAGTCTCCTACGATATCACCCATATTTTCTTCAGGAGTAACAATTTCAATTTTCATAATTGGCTCAAGAACCACAGCTCCAGCAGCTTTTGCAGCAGCTTTAAATCCCATTTTTGCAGCCAATTCGAAAGATAACTGATCTGAATCTACCGGGTGGAAAGATCCATCTTTAAGGGTTACTTTTAAAGTATCTACTACGAATCCAGCCAAAGGACCGTTCTTCATCGCTTCTTGGAAACCTTTCTGTACCGAAGGAATAAATTCTTTAGGAACTCTACCTCCTTTGATTTCATCTACGAACTGAAGACCTTTACCTTCGAAATCCTCATCTACAGGACCCATTTCGAAAATAATATCTGCGAACTTACCACGACCACCAGATTGCTTTTTATAAACCTCTCTCTGTTGCGCTGTTTTAGTAACCGCTTCTTTATATTCTACCTGAGGCTCACCTTCGTTCACCTCTACTTTAAATTCTCTTTTTAAACGATCTACAAGAATTTCAATATGAAGTTCTCCCATTCCTGAAATTACAGTTTGACCTGAAACCTCATCTGTTTTCACTTGGAAAGTTGGGTCTTCTTCAGCTAACTTTGCTAACGCCATCCCCATCTTATCAACATCTGCCTTTGTTTTTGGCTCTACAGCGATACCAATTACAGGCTCAGGGAATGTCATAGATTCTAACACGATAGGATTGTTCATATCTGTTAAAGTATCTCCGGTCTTAATATCTTTAAAACCTACAGCAGCCCCAATATCACCAGCTTCAATCTTTTCAATTGGCTCTTGCTTATTAGAGTGCATTTGATACATTCTTGAGATACGCTCTTTTTTACCTGAACGGTTATTAAGAACATACGAACCTGCCTCTAAAGTACCTGAATAAGTTCTAAAGAAAGCTAAACGCCCCACGAAAGGATCGGTAGCAATTTTAAATGCTAACGCAGAGAAAGGAGAATCTACATTTGGCTTACGAGATTCCTCTTCACCAGTTTCAGGATTCGTTCCTACAATTGCATCAACATCTACAGGAGAAGGCAAGTAACGCATTACAGCATCTAACATTGCTTGAACACCTTTATTTTTAAACGCAGAACCACACATCATAGGTATGATAGACATATCTATAGTTGCAGCTCTTAACGCAGCGATAATTTCATCTTCAGTAATAGAGTTTTCATCTTCGAAGAATTTCTCCATTAAAGCTTCATCATATTCAGCAACAGCCTCTACTAATTGAGCTCTGTACATATCTACATCTTCTTGAAGTTCAGCAGGAATCTCAACTTCTTCGTAAGTCATCCCGTGATCCTCATCATTCCAGATGATCGCTTTTTTAGAAATCAAGTCCACCACTCCTTTAAAGTCAATCTCATCTCCGATTGGAACTTGCAAAGGAACAGGGTTCCCTCCTAACATCTCTCTAACCTGCTTACACACATTAAAAAAATCTGCACCTTGACGGTCCATTTTATTCACAAACCCTAAACGAGGCACTTTATACTTATCAGCCTGTCTCCAAACTGTTTCTGACTGAGGCTCTACACCGTCTACCGCACTAAACAATGCAACAACACCGTCCAATACACGAAGTGAACGCTCAACCTCTACTGTAAAGTCAACGTGACCAGGAGTATCAATAATATTCACAATGTACTCTTGATCTCTGTAAGGCCAAGTACAGTGAGTTGCAGCAGAAGTAATTGTAATACCCCTTTCCTGCTCTTGCTCCATCCAGTCCATAGTAGCAGCACCCTCATGCACCTCTCCTATTTTGTGACTAATACCTGTATAATAAAGTATACGCTCTGTTGTTGTTGTTTTACCAGCATCAATATGAGCCGCAATACCTATATTTCTTGTAAATTTTAAATCTCTTTGTGCCATTATATTTAGAATCTAAAATGTGAGAATGCTTTGTTTGCTTCTGCCATTCTGTGAGTATCTACTCTCTTCTTAACAGCAGCACCTTCCTCTTTAGCCGCCGCTAAAACTTCAGCAGCCAACTTCGCAGCCATTGATTTTTCATTTCTTTTTCTAGCAAAAGAAATCAACCATTTCATAGCTGTTGAAACTTTTCTATCTGGTCTAATCTGCATCGGAATCTGGAAAGTCGCACCACCCACTCTTCTACTTCTCACTTCTACGTGCGGCATTACGTTAGATAAAGCATCTTTCCAAACCTCTAAAGCAGTTTTTTCTTCGTCTTGCTTTTTTTCCTCTACAATATCGATAGCATCATAAAAAATCTTGAACGCTACTGATTTTTTACCATCCCACATCATCATGTTAACAAACCTAGTTACCAACTGGTCGTTAAATTTTGGATCCGGTAAAAGAGGTCTTTTTTTAGCCTGTCTTTTTCTCATTTCTTCTTTTTAAAAGTTTTTGAATTACTTTTTAGGGCGTTTTGCTCCGTACTTAGATCTTCTTTGAGTTCTACCTTCAACACCAGCGGTATCTAAGGCACCCCTCACAATGTGATATCTAACACCAGGCAAATCTTTAACCCTTCCGCCTCTAACTAATACTATCGAGTGCTCTTGTAAATTGTGACCTTCACCAGGGATGTATGCGTTCACCTCTTTACCATTGGTCAACCTTACCCTTGCTACTTTACGCATAGCAGAGTTAGGTTTCTTAGGTGTAGTGGTATACACACGCGTACAAACCCCTCTTCTTTGAGGACACGAATCTAAAGCAGCCGATTTACTCTTCTTAGTTATTTTGGCCCTTCCTTTTCGTACTAATTGTGAAATTGTTGGCATAAATTCTACTTACAACTAATTAATTAAAATTATTTATCCCTATTTTTAGGGTTTGCAAATGTAGAAATATATTTCAACTATTCAAACTATAATTCATTAATTTTCAAACAGATTAATTTTTATTAACCTAAGGTATAAGAATTAGGGATTTTATCGTTAGTATTCTAAAACATTCATTTATCAACAAAACATCCTACATACTCCTTTTTATATTACTGAATTGCTCCAGTAACATTTTCTGTCAAAACCTTGAATTAAGGATCACTACCAAAGACAGTTTAAAACAAAAGCTCATTGATGAAACTGACTACAAAGACCAACACTCCAACTTCAAAAACTTATCGACAGAATTAGATTCCGTCATTCACCTTGTTCAAAAAAAAGGATATATCGATGCAAGAAAAATTAATATTGAAAAAGAAAAAAAAACACCTATATATATAGGACAAGTTGAACTGGGCCGATTTTTTAAGGAAACCACTCTTTTTTTACGAAATTCAGATTCGATTAACGGAGAATTAAAATTGAAAGAAATTCAACTTCAAGATTCCATTACGGTTTTAACTGAAAATATTGAGAGATATTTATTGAGTTTGAATGAAGAAATATCGAATAAGGGAAGACCTTTCACCAGCATTCATTTAACTAACATTAAAAAAGAAAAGGAAAAATTAACTGCCGAATTGGTTATTTCCTCCTCCAAAAAAAGAACCTTAGACAAAATCAACATTAAAGGTTATGAAAAATTCCCCAGAAGCTTCCTTAAAAATTATCTACGACTAAAAACCAGAAAGCAATTCAATAAAGCAGACATTAACAAAAAAACAAAAGCTCTCGAAAATTTAAGTTTTGCTAATCAGATTAGAAAACCGGAAGTTTTATTCACCAACGACTCTACCACCGTATTTTTATACCTAGAAAAACAAAGCAGCAATTCATTTGACGGTTTTTTAGGCTTTTCAAACAGTGAAGAAAGCAACAACTTACAATTAAACGGACATGTTAACCTTCAACTCATTAATAATCTTAATTACGGAGAGGAACTGCACATCGAATACAAAAACAACGGAGAAGAATATTCATATTTTAATGCTGAAGTGATTCTGCCTTATTTATTCAACACACCTATTAGCGTGGAGGCGTCTTTAAATTTAACAAGACAAGATTCCACTTTCTCCAATAACACTCAAGAAATCAAAGGCACCTATACCGCCACCCCGCAACTAAAATTTTCCACAGGCTACAAAACTGAAAACTCGAACTATCTACTGGAAGAAAACCAAACCAGCCTAGAAAATTATAGCGATTATAGTTCCAATTACTTCACCGGAAGAATCATTTATGCAAACACAAACCCTAAAACCATCTTCAAGAAAATCTCGTACATATCATTAAATGGAGAAATCGGCAAGAGAGAAAGTAATAACGAGACAATTAACCAACAACGGATTACATTTTCCGGATTCCACAATTTTAGGCTTAATAACAGAAATTTCATTTATATAGGAAATCATACAGGTTATTTAAATTCTGAAAATTACTTGACCAATGAACTTTTTAGAACCGGCGGAATAAATACATTAAGGGGATTTCAAGAAAACAGCCTAATCGGAAACCTTTACAGCTTCTTCAATACAGAATACAGATATATTGTAGACCAAAGCCTATATGCACATAGTATTTTAGATTTTGGCAAGCTAAAAAATCAAAATCTGAACCAAAATAATAATTTAATAAGCTTTGGTTTCGGACTTGGATTAAATACCAAAAGCGGTCTATTTAAATTGGTATTTGCCAACGGAAAAACTGAAAATCAAAACTTTGAACTGAAAAACACTACCGTTCATCTAAAACTGTTAACTAAATTTTAATTAACCAAAATTATATTTTTTTTAAAAAAAAGTTGGTATTTACACTATTATTATTCACTTTTGGTATTGGCTAATTCAAATAAATTATAAAATGAGAACAAAGTTTAGTGGAATTTTAACGCTACTACTAGCGTTTGTCGTGCAAATTGCTTTTGCACAAGAAAAATCTGTCACCGGCACGGTAACAGATGGAGATGGGCTCCCTCTACCCGGGGTGAACATCATTGTACAAGGAACATCTTCAGGTACTCAAACCGATTTTGACGGTAATTACTCTATTGAAGTATCTAATGGGGATGTACTTGAATATAGTTATGTGGGGTTTGAAACCCAAGAAATTACTATTGGAGAACAGTCCAGCTATAATGTTAGGCTAGAAGCTGGGAACCAACTAGAAGAAGTGATTGTTACCGCCGCAGGTATTGAAAGAGAAAAATCTTCGGTAGGTGCTGCTACAACCACGATTCAGGCAGAAGATATTGTAAAAGGAGCTCAATCTGACATTGCCAACTCCCTTAAAGGTAAAGTAGCAGGGGTTACTATTTCGAGTGCATCAACAGATCCCGGTGCGTCCTCTGGAGTAATCATAAGAGGGATTAGTACTTTATCTGGGAGCAACCAACCTTTATATGTTATTGATGGAGTTCCCATGAATAACCAAAGTGCTTTTGATGATGATTTGAACGGAGGATATGACTTTGGTCGAGGGTCACAAGACGTTAACCCTGAAGATATTGAAAATATCACTGTTCTAAAAGGGGCTTCTGCTACCGCACTATATGGTAATAGAGGAGCCAATGGAGTCGTAGTAATTACTACTAAAAAAGGTAAAGCAGGTAAATTGACGGTAGACTTATCTACCACCACCTTCTTTTCTAGAGTGAACAGAACCCCTAACCGTCAAGAAACATTCGGTCAAGGATGGGATGGCGCTCATTTCCTAGGAGAAAACGGTTCTTGGGGCCCAAGATTCGATGGTCAAACTAGAGTATGGGGTAATGTAGTAAACAATTCTCAAAAACTAAAACCATTTTCTTATCAAGAAGATCAAATGAGAAACTTTTTCACAACAGGAACTTCTTATTTAAATAGCGTAGCCGTTTCTGGAGGTAATGAAAAATCAACTGCAAGAATGTCTTATTCAAATTTAGCGCAAGACGGTATATATCCTACTGATGCAGATTCATTTGAAAGAAACAATTTATCATTATCAGCAGACTCTAACATAGGTTTCCTTAAATTTTCAGGAAATTTAAACTATGTAAATACTTCAGGATCTAGTGTTGCGGCGGGGCAAGGATTGACAGTTTACAATAATATTTTACAAACTCCAACTGATATTAATATTTCCGGATTTGAAGATTATAACGATCCTTTTAATAATGTATCCAATTACTTTACTCCTTATGGAGTAACTAATCCATATTTTACCCTAAACGAAAATGGATCTAAATATAATAAAGAAAGAGTATATGGATCATTTACACTTAATATGGATATCAACAGTTGGTCTAATCTAACTTATCGTTTTGGGTTAGATACCTATAGTTCACAACTAAGAAAATGGGAAGCTATTGTTGATGCCGATCCAGGCTCACCTAATGACGGAACTTCTACAGAATTCCCAGGTTCTTACTTCGAAAACCAATTAACTTACAAACAATTAAATCACGATATACTATATGATCTTAATTTAGATATCAATGAAAGTTTTGGCGTGGTTTCCACCTCGGGTTTTAATATCAATATAAGAGAGAGCAATTCTCTTTCTGCAGAAGTCGGCAGTCAAAATATTCCTGGATTTTATAGTTTAAGTAATTCTGGTCAACAACCCCAAGCCTCATCATTGAGATCTACTCGTAAACTTTACGGTATTTTCAACACAACTACTATTGACCTAAAAAATCAACTGTTTTTAACAGGAAACATTAGAAATGATTGGTATTCTACATTACCACTTGGCAATAATTCAAGTTTATATGGAGGTGTAAATACAAGTTGGGTATTTACAAGAACCTTTGATGGTCTCACAAGTTTCATGAATTATGGTAAATTACGGGCAGGTTATGGTTCTACAGGGGTGGACACAGATCCATATCTTGTAAATTCAGTATTGGTACCTGGTTCTTCAGACAACCAGGGTTTTGCAGACCTAAACTTCCCATTAGGAGGTGTGAACGCATATGAAGTAGGCAATAGAGCTGCAAACCCTGATTTAAAACCAGAAACAAGAAAGGAATTTGAAATTGGTGCTGAATTAGAATTTTTCTCTAACAGATTAGGAATTGATTTCACCTATTATGATTCAAAAGTAGAAAACCAAATTTTAGCCCTTCCATTCGCGCCCTCTACAGGCTATACAAGCCAACAAGCAAATGTTGGAACAATTTCTAATACGGGTATAGAAGCTTTAGTAACTATAACTCCAATCAAGACGAGTGACTTTACTTGGAAAGCTTCTGTTAATTTCGCCACGAATAATTCTGAGTTAGAAGAACTGGATGACAGAATAGATCAAGTATCGTTAGCAGGCTTAAGTACTACTTCACTTCTAGCAAGAGAAGGACAAACTATTGGGCTTATTGAAGGATCTGTTCCCGCACGAACTGATAGTGGTCAAATTATTGTAGATACTAACGGGGTACCTATTGCAGCTTCTGAAAAAGAAGTTTATGGTGACACCCAATATGATTATACCCTTGGTTTTTCTAATAATTTCAGTTACAAAAATTTATCATTAGATTTCACTTTAGATTCAAGACAGGGAGGATTGATGTTTAGTAGAACTGCTAGCATCATGAGATTTACAGGAAACTCTACTGTTACCATGTATAATGACAGAAGACCTTTTGTAGTCCCTAATTCTGTACAGCAAGTTCTCAATGACGATGGTTCCATAACCTATGTTGAAAACACAACTCCTGTAGACAAATCTCATCAAGATGACTATTACAGAGCAGAAGCTCTAAATAGAGGTGAAGTAATCGATAAATCTTTTGTTAAATTAAGAGAGGTTGTACTTTCCTATAGCTTACCCTCAAAACTTTTAGATAAAACATTTGTAGATGCATTAAGTTTTTCAGTGATAGGTAGGAATTTATTTATATGGACACCAGAAGACAATCAATTTATAGATCCTGAAGTATCAACTTTCGGAACAGGCCTATCAGGTCAATTTGGTGAATTTGGTGCTAATCCTAGTACGAGAAGCGTTGGTTTTAGTATTAAAACGAAATTTTAAAAATTATGAAAATGAAAAAAAATAATATAAAACTTTTATTACTATCCTTATTGATAGTTTTGTATGCTTGTGATGAAGATTTAGACATTAATGATGATCCTAATAGTCCACCTGCAATTAGTTCTGGTTTAGCATTATCAGCTGTTGAAGGATCATTAGTGACAGTAATGGGCGGAGAGTTATTTAATTTAGGGGGGATATATGCTCAATATTATACTCAGTCTCCGGGAGCCGGCCAATATGAAACTATAGATACTTATAATATTAATGTAGATTATGCCAATAGACTTTGGACTGAGTTGTATGCCGGCGCATTGAATGATGCGAAGTTTGTTTTGGATAGATCTGAAGAAAATGGTGAGACAGGAACCTATCTAATTGCTACTTGCTTACAAGCATACACTTATCAAATCTTAACAGATGTTTTTGGTGATATCCCTTACACAGAAGCCTTAGAAGGTCAAAACAACCTATCTCCTATGCCCACTAACGGAGAAGAAATTTATTTAGATTTAATATCAAGAATTGATAGTGCTGTAGCTCAATACGAACAAAATCCTGTTGAAAGTAGCGTAGGCGAACAAGACCTTATTTATGGTGCAAATATGAATAGGTGGGTACAATTCGCAAACACACTTAAGCTAAAGCTTTATATGAGAATGGCATATACTTCTCAAAATAATAGTGCTGAGGTTTTAGAACTTCTCAACAACGGTAATTTTATAACTGAAAATGCAAAGTTTGATGCTTTCGTAGATGCTATTGATAAAAGAAACCCTTTCTATGAAGTTCAAATAGCAACTACAGGACTAGGTGATGTTAATAATGTAGCGAGTAATTCTCTACACGAATTTCTCGAATCAAATTCTGACTCAAGATTAGAAGCAATATATAGACCTAATACGGATGGTGATTATATAGGAATAGACCAAGGAGATGGGATTACTAGTAATTTCAGCAATCAAACAGCAACTGATTTTTCAAGACCTAGAATTTCTCCTCTAACTCCTGTTTATCTGATGACTATAGCTGAAAGCAACTTTTTGCAAGCAGAAGCTTTGGCAAGATATAGTGGAGCTGGTCAGGCTCAAGCAGCATACAATCAAGGGGTGCAAGAATCTTTTGCTCTACATAACCTAGATGTAACTGAAGCGCAAAGTTTAACCGGCACTGGAGGTGCATATGAATTTGACACTACTGCATCAACTGAAGAATTGGTAGAACAAATTATTATACAGAAATGGGTTGCTCTAGCTGGTGTTAACAATATAGAAGCTTGGATAGAAACAACTAGAACTAAATTTCCTGAACTAGTCGCTAATAATCCTGATTATAGTTTAGGAAGAAGATTAGTATCAGTAACATCTGTATTACCCGGAAATTCAATTCCAAGTAGTATTTTCTACTCTGACAATGAAGTTACCCGAAACTCTAACTTGAGTCAAAAAGAAAACTTACTTGTAAAAGTTTGGTGGGATCAAAAATAAATTAAAAATCAAGAGATTATGAAATTAAACATATATAAGCTATTTTTTGCTATTTCACTTGGATTATTAATTGGATGTAGTCCAGAAGATCCTATTGAATCTGATATTACGAATTATGCTGTATTCCAAATGAACGGTCAACAATATTCTTTTTCACAACTAGGAGTAGATTATGTTGACCCCGGAGTAACTGCTACTGAAGATGGCAACGAAATAGAAGTAGAAGTAAGTGGAGAAGTCGATGTAAATACGCCAGGCGTATATACAATCACCTATTCGGCTACCAACACCGATGGTTATCCAGCAACAACCACTAGATACGTTGCTGTCGGGGATGAAGAAACAGCGTTAAATAGAGACTTAAGCGGGTTATACACTCCTGCAAACGAAGTAGAAAAGTTTGCAGATGGATACTATCAATTACAAACTATATATGGAGGCGGTATTAACATTCCTGCTTTTATGGTAGATTTAGGAAATGGTAGTTTAGTGGTTCCCCCTCAAAGTTCTGACTATGGAACCTTAATAGCCGATCCAAATGTAAATCCACAAACAGGAGGAACTTTAAATTCAGAGAATAGTTTTACACTTACCATCGAAATTGGGCCTAGTGGTATAATCCCATCTACATTTACTAAATAATTAAAAAAATTATAAAATGAAAAAATATTTTAAAATAATAGCATTGTTTTTTCTTGGATTTAGTATTATTTCCTGTGAAGACGATGGATACGAAGATTTTGATGCTGGTGAAACAGCAGTTCAAGAAGTATCAGGCGAATGGTACGTGAAGTTTTTAATTGATGGTGAAGATGTCTATGGGTTAGGTTATAACTTATTAGATACTTATAATACAGCTGATAACACTGAAGATGAAATGTGGATTAATGATAACTTAAATACTTGGGCTTACAGAGTTAAAGTCCCTGTCAACATTGAAAATCGAACATTTTCAGGAAATGGCTTACAAAGTAGTGTTGATGATGATGATGATGAAGACACTCCAGATTATGAAGTAGAAGTTAACATCAATAATGGTAAAATCCTAATTAATGAAGCTATTACCGAAGCTGGAAATGTAACTGATAGTATTTACTTTGAAGCTGAATTTTCTGATGATCCTGGAACTATTTATCAAGTAGCTGGATTTAGAAGAACTGGTTTCTTAGAAGATGAGCATTAAATGTCATATTTAATTAATCTAAACCACCTCAATATTGAGGTGGTTTTTTTTATTTTTATTCCTATGAAAAATCAACAAATATTTGGTATCCATTCCGTTTTGGAAGCCTTACATAGCGATCAAGAAATCGATAAAATTTTTATTCAAAAGAATATCAATAGTTCTGGAATTAAAGAAATTACTTCTTTGGCAAGCAAAGAGAATATCAAAATTTCTTACGTGCCTATTGAGAAACTGAACAAGTTAACCAAAGAAAACCACCAAGGAGTCATTGCTAAAATCTCCCCTATCTCTTTTATTTCTATTGAAGAACTGTTGGAGACTACTTTTCAAGAAACTGAAAATCCTATCTTTTTAGTATTGGATGAACTAACCGATGTAAGAAATGTAGGTGCAATCATTAGAACAGCAGAATGTACAGGAGTTAGCGGAATTATTTTGCCGAAACAGGGAGGAGCAGCTATTAATGATCAGACTGTAAAAACCTCAGCAGGGGCAATTTTCAATATCCCAATCTGTAAAGTAGATCATTTAAAAGACGCTCTTTTCTATTTGGCATCTTACAATATTCAAACAATTGCTGCCACAGAAAAAACAGATAATTACATTTATAATGTTGATTTAAAAAAGCCTACTGCAATTATTATGGGCAGTGAAGGGAAAGGAGTTTCTAAAGCGCTTCTTAAAATGGTGAATTACAAAGCTAAACTACCAATGAAAGGAGAAATCTCTTCTTTAAATGTTTCCGTGGCTTGTGGAGCGATTCTCTATGAAGTGGTAAGACAACGTTTTTAATCGTTCTCCTTATTTTCTTTCAATTCATATACAATTTTCACTTCTGTCATATTCGCTGTTGAATCTGAAGATTCTTCTTCAAAATTTTCCATTTCTGAACTTGGGATAAAATTTCCATGTTCATCAAAATGCTTCATGAACTCATCCTCCTCCTCATTATAAGTCTCCCTTTGCCAATCATATTTTTTTAGTTCAATCACTTTCACTTTTCGGTAAACAAAAGCCAATAAAACTCCGGTGATAAATCCTGACAAATGACCTTCCCATGAAACTCCGGGAACGCCCGGCAAAACTCCCCAGACTAAACTTCCGTAGATAAAAACAATAATTAAAGAAAGAGCGACTAACCGATAATGCTTCGACCAAATACCTTTAAAGAATAAAAAACTAGCTAATACATAAATTACTCCACTGGCACCAATATGAGTACTCCTCTGCTCTCCTATTAACCAAGTTAAAAATCCACTTCCTAACCATCCCAACAACAGCACTCTAAAAGCTAACTTCCGGTAGAAATAAAACAAGGCCAAACTCAATAAGAATAATGGAATGGTATTGCTGTAAAGGTGTTCTATACTTCCATGGATAAAAGGAGAGAAAAAAATCCCTCGTAACCCAACTAAACTTTTTGGGCCTATCCCCATTGGATTAAGAAAAAAACCAAACTTTATTTCTAGCCAATAAACAATCCATATTGCTAAAACAGAAGCTAAAGGAATCCCCAAACTTATAATATCTAGCCTATATGAAGCTTTTTCATTTTTCATTAATTACAAGATAGCAAAAGCTTAACCAATTCTAAAAACAGGTAAAATTGTCATTTTCAAATCCTACATTTGCATTATGAGCAAACCATTAGCAGAACGATTAAGACCGGAAAAATTAGAAGATTACCTTAGTCAAACACATTTGATTGGTGAAAATGGCAGTCTTAAAACCCAGATTAAAAAAGGAATGATTCCTTCTTTAATTTTATGGGGACCTCCCGGAGTTGGCAAAACTACTTTGGCCAATATTATTGCAAATGAAGCTGACCGCCCTTTTTTTACCTTAAGTGCGATTAACAGTGGCGTAAAAGATGTTCGCGAAGTAATTGAAAGAGCTAAAAAGCAAGATGGATTGTTTACTACTAAAAATCCTATTTTATTCATAGATGAAATCCATAGATTTAGTAAATCTCAACAAGATTCTTTACTCGGAGCAGTTGAAAAAGGATGGGTTACTCTAATTGGTGCTACTACAGAAAATCCAAGTTTTGAGGTTATCCCCGCCCTACTTTCTAGATGTCAGGTCTATATTTTGAAAGAATTTAGCAAAGAAGATTTATTAGCTTTAATCAATCGAGCTATTGAAAAAGATAAAATTCTGGCTAACTACCAAATTGAATTAAAAGAAACTGAATCACTTTTACGCTTAAGCGGCGGTGATGCGCGTAAACTGCTCAACATATTTGAATTAATTGTTACTTCTGAAGACTCTGAAAAAGTAGAAATCACTAATGATTTGGTCGAGCAAAAAGTCCAGAAAAATACAGTTAGGTATGATAAAACCGGTGAACAGCATTACGACATAATTTCAGCTTTTATAAAATCTATTCGTGGCAGTGATCCCAATGCGGCAGTTTATTGGCTGGCAAGAATGATTGAAGGTGGTGAAGATGTAAAGTTTATAGCCCGTAGAATGCTTATTTTAGCTAGTGAGGATATTGGTAATGCTAATCCCACCGCTCTTCAGGTGGCGAACAATACGTTTCAGGCAGTTACTACCATTGGTTATCCAGAAGCCCGAATTATCTTGAGCCAATGTGCTATTTATTTAGCAACTTCAGCAAAGAGTAATGCCAGCTATATGGCCATTAACAAAGCTCAACAACTAGTAAAGCAAACAGGAGATCTATCGGTCCCATTATCAATAAGAAATGCTCCTACTAAATTGATGAAAGATTTGGGCTATGGCGATAATTACAAATATGTTCACAATTACGAAAACAACTTTACCCAAGCTGAATTTTTACCGGATGACATAAAAAACACACTTTTATACGATCCCGGAAACAATAAAAGAGAAAAAGCCTTAAGGGAATACCTCAAGGCTTTATGGAATGGAAAATATGACTATTAATTTACTTTATAAAGAGTAGCTTTTTCTAATTTTCCGGTATCATTATTAAAATATTCAATTTCTAAATTGCCATCACTAGTAAATTTCATCTTACCATTCATTTTCTCTGAATTGAATAAAATGGAATGATCACTAGTAACATTTATAAATGCTTTTCTATCTCCACTTTCAGCATTGCGCATAATGTAACCGGCTTCAATCTTATCTATTTTATATTTTTCATTAAATAAAGAATAAGTACCAGGGAGATTATGCTCAATTTCATCTATTTGGGCAACCTCTGCTTGTTCTGATACACTTTTTTCTTCTTTAATTGAACGTGGCTGATCGTAATTGTTTTTACCATTGTACCTATAAATGAAATTAGCATCTCCAAAAACTTCAAATGCTTCTTTTAGGGCATCTTGGTAAGACTCTTCATAATTTTTTATTCTACTCTTTCCCTCACTTTTAAATACTATCTCATTATTACAGTCCCTAAAAACAAGCTCTAATTTAGTTTGTAAAGAGAAAAAACTTTCAGATTCACTAAGTATATCGGCATATAAAGCCAAACATCTATTAAACTTTAAATCGTTTGGTTTATCTTCCACATCCATATAGGTTTCAAAACCTTCTTCATTTAATAAATGTTTGGTTAACGAATTAAGCATATACTCATTATCTTTATCTTGAAATTTATACTGAATGGGAATTACAACATATTTGTAATAGTTTAGTTTATCAATATCATAGTTTTCTTGTGCTTGTGTTGAAAAACTAAATGAAACGATGAATACTAATAAAAAATATAATCCTATTTTTTTCATTTTAAATGAATTCTAAAAGTTGTTTTAATTTATTAATTTTTCTTCCTGAATAGGTTGAAGTGTTAACTGCTTTATCAAACAGTACAGCTTTCATTCCAAAATTTTCTGCCCCTAGAATATCTGCTTCCAGATTATCACCAATCATTAAACTTTCTGCCGGTAATGCTTTTGCTTTATCTAAGGCAAATTTAAAAACATCAGGATGCGGTTTTTTTACACCTGCTTCTTCAGAAGTGGTTACAGTACTAAAATAATTTTCAATTTTGCTATTCTTCAATTTTAAAACCTGAACTTCTGAAAATCCATTCGTAATAACGTGTAAAAAATACTTTTGTTGCAAATAGCTTAAAGTTGAATGAACATCTTCAAATAAATAATTATTCTTTGGCAAATGACTAATATAATCTTCTGAAAGTAAATCTATCTGCTTTCTTTCTACATTTATATTCAATGCTTGAAAAGTATCAAACAAACGCCCATATCTTAAGTTTTCTTTGTTTATTTTATCCTTTCTGTAGTCTGCCCAATACGAATCATTAATAGGAATATAAGTTTTTAAAAAATCTTCAATTTTCACAGGTACTTGATGCTTTTCAAAAATTTCCTGAAATGCCAAAGAAGAATTCCGCTCAAAATCCCATAAAGTATGATCTAAATCAAAAAATATATGTTTAATATCCTTCTCCATTATCATTTAGAATATTAATAAGTTCTAATGTTTTCTCTTTCTGTTGTTCTCCGTCAAAATCTGAATTTTGAAAAATTATCGATAGAATACCACCTACTTCCTTTACTTCTTCTTTTATTTTTTTTAAACGGTTTTTTACTTCAAAAAAAGAAAAATTACCAAAGGAACAACTGTTAAAAGCCGGCGGATAAATAACCAAGGGAGAAATCCTTTCAAAATTAATATCGTAAAATAGAAACGGGCGGCAAGTACCGGCTCTAAAACCGGGAAGATCTACAAAAGCCATGGAATGATCTTCTTTTATTTCTAACTTATCAAAATTATTATAAAGGTTGGGCAAGTTAATATCAAAAAAATAACTCAGACAAATTTCTAAAGGCCTATTCACAATTGCCTCCCACCTATTCTTTTCTAACTTTAAAGTTTTAAGACTTGATAGCGCCTCATAGCCAGGTAACAAACCTATCTTTCCATAATCACCCATAGATTTAATAAGTGCGTGATATTTTATTTTATTATAACTTATGTTTTTACTATTTATACTGTAATTACTTAACTGAAATAAAAAATACCAGTACAGGTTATTCTGCTTAGAAAATTTAATTAAATCTTCATAAATATCGTACGGATCTTTTTTTATGTATAGTAAAACCTCTAAACGTTCTATAAATTGACCTATTTCCAAAGTGAATAAATCACGAAAACTGGCCCCTATACTCCTAACAATTCCTTTTTTCTTGTATTTGTAGGCTTCTGCTACGGCAAGAATATTTCGGTTTTCATATCGTTTTTCAGGAAACTCAAGGTTCTTAAAACGTTCTTGTAATTTATTTTTAAATTTTCTTGCCCAAATATCCACTACTGGCCTATCAATAAAATCTTTTTTATAAGCTAAACTTTCTTTGGAAGGGAAACGGCCGTGTTCATCTTTTACGTGAGGTAAATATTCTTCATACCTGCTCAACATATAAAAGGAAGCGGCAAAAATATCAAACGGAATATCACTATCTTTTGAAGTCCTGAAAAAGCAAACCACGTCTTCCCATTTCCCTACTCTTACTTCAATATCACTAAAACCCTGTTCAGTTAAAAGTCCGGCAGATTGAATAAAAAACTCGCTACCTAATTTTTGTTTTCCGTAGGAAATTTTAACCCCATCATGAGCAATAAACTCTTCAATTTTGGAAGTAAATTTTATGTTTAACCCTAAAATATAAGTACAAATTTGCCTAAACGTGTAGTTAATTCTAGGTGTTACCGCACTTACGTAAATCAATAATTTAGGGGTATCATTCATAAAATGCCTTCATTTGCAAAGCTAAAATAGGACTTTTGCGTCACAATTAAATGGTCTAGCACTTTTATATCTAAACTTTCTCCGGCGAGTTTTAATTTTCGAGTGAGTTGCTTATCTGCTTCGCTGGGTTTTAAAGTTCCTGAGGGATGGTTATGCGCTAAAATTACAGATGTTGCTCCTACTTCTAAAGCATTTTTAAACGCCAAGCGAACATCGACTAAAGTCCCTGTCATTCCGCCTTTACTTAGTTGAAGTTTCTGTAAAATTTTATTTGAATTATTTAAGTAGAGAATCCAGAATTCTTCATGACCTAAATCGCCAATTATGGGTTGCATGACTTCAAAAACAGCATCTGACGATGTAATTTGTTTCCGCTGCACCGCTTCTTCTCCTCTCCTTCGCCTTCCTAACTCCATTGCAGCAACGATCGTAATTGCCTTCGCCTCTCCTATTCCTTTAAATTTGGTGAGTTGTTGTACAGAAAGTTTACCAAGTTCATTCAGTTTATTTTCAGAAGCAGCTAAAATACGTTTAGATAATTGTACCGCGCTTTCTTCTCGACTACCAGAACCTATTAAAATAGCTATTAGCTCCGCATCACTCAAACTCATTTTCCCTTTCTGAAGTAATTTTTCACGAGGCCGATCTCCTTCTGCCCAGTTTTTTATAGAAAATGGTTTTTGGTCTTGCATATAATAATCTTTCTTTAAAGATAATTAATTTCTTAAGAAGAAGTAAATCAGCAAAAAGTCTAAGAAAATGTATTGACTTAAAAAATTAGTAAGGTTTAGAAGAATATTTATCTGTATAGCTTTCCGTATTTAAAAAAGTCTTAAGACAATTATTAATTACAGCATTAAAAACACCAAATCTAAAAATAGAAGAACATAGAATACAAAAGTTAGCACTTCTAAATTCTTTTTAAATTGAAATGATATAAAAATTACAAGAAGAACTAATAGAGGTATAACCGCTCCTGATACAATTCTTAAAGAATAAAATGATTTACTTTCTGACGTACGTAATTGATACCAATTTACTTCTTTAAATAGTATAGAAACTGAATATTCTATTTTTTCTGATTCCCAATTAGATCTAGAAAATTCTTTTGAAACCCAAAATTCGTGCTTGTTGGTAATTGCTCTATAAGAATAATGATTATTTTTTGCAGCGTTATAATATTTTTGCTCTTCGGTTATTACATCTAACACCTCATCGTGAATCACTTCTCCCGGCCAAACAAAATCTATTAAAATTACTAGTGATAATAAACAAAATAGGGAGTTTAATATTAAAATTGTTTTGTTCTTCAACATAAGCATCCATTAGATTTTATATTAAACTCCTTCTTTATTTTATGTTATTTTATATAAATCAAATCCATTCTTTTACTTGATCAAAATCTAAACCGCCATAATTACCGCTACTCATAAATAGAATTACTGAGTTGGTAAATGCTCCGGTTTTTAAATATTCTTGAAATAATTGCGGATTTGTATATACTTTTAAATTCTTATGCTGAAAAGCCTCTTCTATCTGTTTTGCATCTATTTCTTGAAGCTTTTTAAGCTGAACCGCTTCCGGTGAATAAAAGACTATGGCTTTATCGGCCTCAGCTAACGAGTCTTTATATTGCTGAAGAAATTCTGCATTAAGACTGCTATAGGTATGCAACTCTAAACAAGCTACTAAATCTTTTTCAGGATATTGTTGCTTTACGGCTTCTGTGGTTGCTTTTACTTTTGAAGGACTATGCGCAAAATCTTTAAAAGCCAGCGTACCACGTATATCTGATATTTTCTCTAAACGTTTTGAAGCTCCGCTAAATGTAGCAATAGCTTCATAAAAATCTTCTTCATCGATTCCCATATGTTGGCAAATCCATTTGGCGCCGGCAAGATTGTTTAGGTTATGTTCTCCAAACACTTCGATTGGCATATCTCCTTCGGGTGTTTTTAAAAATGTTTCGCCATCTTCTACAAAATATTCTGGAGTAGTATACGGATGCTTACGAGTTGGTTTTGTAGCACTTTCAGCAATCTGTTTTACTAATGGATCTTCTTCGTTATATACCAAAATACTACCATTTACCATCGAATCTGTAAACAGTTTAAACTGCTCGATATAATTTTCAAACGTCGGGAAAACATTAATATGATCCCAAGCGATACCGCTTAATAGAGCAATGTTAGGTTGATATAAATGAAATTTTGGTCGACGATCGATTGGTGAAGATAAATACTCATCGCCCTCTAATAACATAAAATCATTCTCATCGGTGAGATGAACCATCGTATCGAAACCTTCTAATTGCGCGCCTACCATAAAATCTACTTCTTTATCGTGGTAATGCAATACGTGCAAAATCATCGAAGTAATGGTTGTTTTACCGTGAGAACCGCCAATAACCACACGAGTTTTATCTTTACTTTGTTCATATAAAAACTCCGGGTAAGAATAAATTTTTAAGCCTAATTCTTGCGCTTTCTTTAATTCGGGATTGTCTTCTTTAGCATGCATACCTAAAATTACCGCATCAATGTCTGAAGAAATTTTTTCGGGAAACCATCCCATTTCTTCCGGTAATAATTCAGCTTTTTCTAATCTCGATTTTGAAGGTTCAAAAATCGCATCATCGCTTCCGGTGACTTCATCTCCTTTTTCGTGTAAAGCTAATGCAAGATTGTGCATAGCACTACCGCCAATCGCAATAAAATGTACGCGCATAGAATAATTTTTAGTTAAAAGCGTAAAGATATTAATTCATCGCCGATTATCAATGACTGAAAGTCTTGAGATTGTTGATCATCAAGTTTGAGTGAAGAATTCAGCAGAAAAATTTAGCTTATGAAAATTGACTTACAAAAGAAGACCAGTTGGTGTTGGGATGCGCTTTTTTAGCTTCTTCTAACAGATCTTTAGCTTTATGAGGCTCATTAGTGCTTTCTAAATACAATTCTAATAATTTCTCGTAGCAAGTTACAGAACCTCCTACTTTCAATGCATTTTTATAATAGGTTTCAGCCAACTCAAATTCTTCTTCTTCTTTCGCAATAAAACCTTTTGCCAACCAACCATCCACGGCGCTAATTTGCTGTAGTTGATTCGCATATTTATAAGAAGTTTCTGCACTTCCGCCTAAAATTCCGGGAAGCTTCAAGTATAATTCGACCAAAGCCCAACGTGCTTCAATATGCGTTGAATCTAATATTGCCGCCCGTTTTAAATGATGTTTGATATCTGAAATATAAAAAGCTGCTTGCATTTTAGATAACGTAAGCGCTTTCATCCCTAAAGCGCCACCGTATTTAAAATTATAATTGGCATTATCGGGATATTCTTCAACTAAATCTTCATAAAAATCTAAAGCATCGTCCCATTCTTTTTGGTGCGCAGCAATATCTCCTAAATACTCTTGTGACTTTGCAAATTGTTGAGATGAAGTGGGAACTTGCTGAAATTCTTTTTTAGCTGAATTCCATTTTTCGGCTTCAAAAAATTTTTCTCCTTTTTCAAAAGAGGTTTGCGCGTTTGCAGAAACGCTTATTAAAATGAATAGGTATAAAAGTTGTTTTCTCACAGGCTAAAAATAACAAAAGTGCTGCCAAAGTTACTTCTCTTCTGGCGGATAGTTTTCTAAAGCTTTTTCAACTACTTCTGTAAAAAAATACATGCGTTCTTCGGGGCTGGCGTTTTGATTGAATTTATGTTCTACGACAGCTTGCCAATATAACTCATCATTCTCTGCATTGGTAAATTCTAAAGTGATGCTCATAAATAAACTGGAACCGCCTACAGGAATTCCTCCGGAAACTCCGCCCCCAACAGCTCCACCGCCTCCGCCAACACCAAGACCAATACTACTGTTGCTTTGCTTTTCAAAAACCTCTGTATAGAAATTAATTTTAAAATCAGGATTTGCTGAAGACGTAAATCCGCGTTTACTCAACCCGGTATTTAAAGCTTCGATTAATCGCTCTTCATCAAGTTCACTTAAACCGGTTTCCATTCTATCGTAAAAATTATACGATTTAAACTCATCAAAATTTACTTTCCGGTCGTAATCAAAATAGGCTTTGGGTCCACCGCAAGAAGTTAAAAGCACCGCAAAGAGGGAAATTATAAAAGGCAAGAATCGTTTCATTGTTTGTGATTTAGTCTAATAAAAATAATAAAAACTATTACTTTTTCACCCAATATAACCTATCATTAACAAAAAAAGCGGAAACTTGAAATTGTTCCGCTTTTTCTATAATTTGAATTTTACGTCATCTCGTGCCTGCCTGCCGGTGAGGCAGGCTTCATAAGGAATCTCATCACAGTGAGCAACAAAACTCAATATAATTTACATTTATTTAATCTTCAGGATCTTTATTTAAAATTTCCCAAAGCTTATCTTTCAATTCTTGTAATCCTGTTTGTGCTACCGAAGAAATAAACACATAAGGAATATCTTTAAACTCTTCCTTCAATTGTTCATCCAATTCTGCTTTTAATTCCTCATCTAGCATATCAGTTTTAGAAATAGCAACCAGTCGGTCTTTATCTAACAGTTCCGGATTATAGCGACGCAATTCATCCAATAAAATTTCATATTGTTTCTTTACATCTTCCGCATCACAAGGTACTAAAAAGAGTAAAGTTGAATTGCGCTCGATATGTCTCAGAAAACGATAACCTAAACCTTTTCCTTCTGCGGCTCCTTCAATAATTCCGGGAATATCGGCAACTACAAAAGTTTGGTAATCTCGATGCTTTACAATTCCTAAATTGGGTTTTAGCGTAGTAAATTCGTAATTCGCGATTTTAGGTTTTGCCGCGGTGATTACTGAAAGTAAAGTAGATTTTCCTGCATTTGGAAAACCGACTAAACCGACATCGGCCAAGACTTTTAATTCTAAGGTAATATCCTTTTCCTGCCCTTCAATCCCGGGTTGAGCATAACGAGGTGTTTGATTGGTAGAAGATTTAAAATGCCAGTTTCCACGACCACCTTTTCCCCCTTCAGCAATAATTATTTCCTGCTCATTTTCGGTGACTTCATCGATTATTTCATTCGTATCGGTATCTCGAATCACCGTTCCTAACGGAACTTCTACATAAACATCTTCTCCATCAGCGCCGGTACTACGCTGTTTTCCTCCATTTTCTCCGTGCCCCGCTTTAATATGTCGCTTAAAATTAAATTCATAAAGCGTCCATAAATTTTCATTTCCACGAATAATGACGTGACCTCCACGACCACCATCGCCTCCGTCGGGCCCACCTTTCGAAATGTATTTTTCGCGATGTAAATGCATAGAGCCTTTTCCTCCTTTCCCGGAAGAAACATTCAGCTTTACGTAGTCTATAAAATTTCCTTCTTTCATATTCCTGCTCCACTTTTGTGGAAATTTTTAAAATTCTTCTTGCTAAAAATAGCTTATAATTGATCGATCACTTTGCTTAAACGTTGCGTGATCTGATCGATACTCCCAACACCATCTACACCAAAATATTTATCTTGCTTTTTGTAGTAATTTTTTAGAATCGCAGTTTCATCATAATAGACCTTGATACGGTTTCTAATTACGCCTTCACCGGCATCATCAGCACGGCCCGAAGTTTTTCCACGTTCTAATAAACGCTCTACCAACACCTCATCTTCAACTTCTAAAGCAATCATCGCGTTAACAGAATCGTTTTTGCTTTCTAATAATTTATCTAAAGCGGCTGCCTGAGCTTCGGTACGTGGGAAACCATCAAAAATAATTCCTTTAGCTTCCGGGTGTTTATCAACCTCTGCGTTTAGCATATTTATGGTAACCTCATCGGGTACTAACTGACCTTTATCAATATACGACTTGGCGGTTTTACCAAGTTCTGTTTCGTTTTTAATATTGTAACGAAAAACATCTCCGGTAGAGATGTGTACCAATTCGTATTTCTTTTTTAAAATATCTGCCTGTGTTCCTTTTCCGGCTCCCGGAGGGCCAAACAATACGATGTTTGTCATTTAGATTTATTTTAGTTGATATATTTCTGGTAAATTTCTTCCTAAACCGTCGTAATCTAAGCCATAACCTACAATAAACTTATTTGGTATTTTTAACCCAATATAATCTATTTTATGCGATTTTTTATAAGCTTCAGGTTTATAGCAAAGTGTAGCGATACGATAACTTGCGACTTCTTCTGTTTCTAAAATTTTTATAATTTCTGAAATGGTATTGCCGGTATCGACAATATCTTCGACCCCGATCACGTGTTTCCCTTTTAGATTATTTACGCCAATTAAATTTTGAATCGTTCCTGTTGACGTAGTGCCTTCGTAAGATTTTAGCTTGGTAAATTCTACCTCGCAATCGCCATTAAATTGTTGCGTTAAAGCAGCTGTAAATTGATAGGCTCCATTTAAAACACCTAAAAACACAGGAGTTTTCCCTTGGTAATCTGCGCCGATTTGTTTCGCTAGCCTTGCAATGCGTTCTTCAATTTCTGCTGAAGTAATAAAAGGGACAAAGGTTAAATCGTGTAACTGAAGCATGCTTAGTTGAGTTTTCACTCGGTTTTGTGCAAAGATAAGGATTACAGAGAGAAAGCCTATTTTTTCGTGTAATCTCTTAAAAAGATTTATTTTTGCCGAAACAAGTTGCGTTAGGGATTGAGGCATTTGTTTAAGCTCTTTTGTTTTGTTGTTCTAGCAAAGCTGAAAACAAAACAAAAAGCGAGTGCCGAAAGCCTGCCTGCCGGCAGGCAGGCCCGACCCGATAGGGAAACGCCCACATTTTGACTCCGCTCCATGTGACAGTCGAAAAAATTAAATGATAAACCAGAAACCTTCAACATAATAAAAATGCATAACTATTTTTCTTCAGATTTTAAGCTTGGTATTCTTGGCGGCGGCCAGTTAGGTAAAATGATGTTGTACGACACGCGCAAATACGACATCCAGACTTATGTGCTTGACGCCAGTCCAGAAGCGCCATGTAAAATTGCTTGTGATGTTTTTGAGCAAGGCGATTTAATGGATTTTGATACCGTGGTAAATTTTGGTCGAAAAGTAGATGTACTTACGTTCGAGATCGAATTGGTGAATGTCGATGCGTTAGAGCAATTAGAAAGTGAAGGTAAAAAGGTATATCCTTCTTCGGCTACGTTGAGAAAAATTCAGGATAAAGGTGTGCAAAAGCAATTTTATGCTGAAAAAGAAATCCCAACAGCCGATTTTACGGTGTATGCTGAAAAATATGAATTAACCGAAGCTTTAGTTCGAAAAGAATGGGATTACCCGTTTGTATGGAAAAGTTGCACCGGTGGTTATGACGGGAAAGGCGTTTCTGTGATTAGAGAAGAAGAAGATTTAATTCCGTTACCGGAAGGTGCTTGCTTAGCCGAAAAAATGATTCCGTTTAAAAATGAATTAGCGGTGATCGTTGCCAGAAATGTTTCGGGTGAAGTAAAAACGTATCCGGTGGTCGAAATGGAATTTCATCCGGAAGCCAACCAAGTCGAATATGTGATATGCCCGGCAAGAATAGAAGAGCACGTGGCTAAAAAAGCGAGAGCTGTTGCCAAAAAAGTTTCAGAAAGTTTTGAGCACGTAGGTTTATTGGCGGTAGAAATGTTTCAGACGGAAAATAATGAAATTTTAGTTAATGAAGTCGCGCCAAGACCTCACAATAGTGGTCATTATAGCATTGAAGCGAGTTTTACCAATCAGTTTGAGCAACACCTGCGCGCAATTTTAGATTTGCCTTTAGGAGAAACGGAAAGTAAAGTTGGTGGTGTGATGGTAAATTTAGTGGGAGATGAAAATCACGAAGGCCAAGTGCATTATCAAAACATCGGAAAAATCATGCAAATGCCCGGCGTAACACCACATATTTATGGTAAAAAACAAACAAGACCGTTTAGAAAAATGGGACACGTGACCATTGTGAATAAAGATTTAGGGGAAGCTCGAAGAATTGCAGAAGAAGTTAAGAAAGAAATTAAAGTAATTAGTAGGAGTTAGGAATTTAGCAGATGTCATCCTGAACTTGTTTCAGGATCACATCCATTCAAGTTTTTTAAATCTCTATGAGATTCCGGATCAAGTCCGGAATGACGAGAAAATTATAAAATTTATAAAAGCTGAAGGCAAATTTTAAAGAGCCAAAAGCAAAAAAATAAAAATATGAGTAAAGTAGGAATTATTATGGGAAGCACGAGTGACCTTCCCGTGATGCAAGAAGCCATCGATATACTAAAAGGTTTTGATATTGAAGTTGAAGTCGATATTGTCTCGGCACACAGAACTCCGGAAAAATTATTCGACTACGGAAAAAACGCCCACGAACGTGGATTTAATGTTATTATCGCCGGTGCCGGCGGCGCCGCTCACCTTCCTGGGATGATCGCTTCTCTTTCTCCGTTACCGGTGATTGGTATTCCTGTAAAATCGAGAAACTCAATCGACGGGTGGGATTCTGTACTTTCTATTTTACAAATGCCGAGCGGCGTTCCTGTAGCAACGGTTGCTTTAGACGGAGCCAAAAATGCCGGAATTTTAGCGGCACAAATTATTGGCGCTGCAGATAAATGTGTGCTTGAAAAAATTTTAGTTTATAAAGAAGGCCTTAAACAAAAAGTGATTAAAGGTGCGGAGGAAGTGAAAAAGAGGTAATTTATATCCTGATATTTAAAATAAAAAAACCTCACAGGTTTTGAAAACCTGTGAGGTTTTTTTATACCATATATAAGACTAAGTTAATCAATAAACATAGAAAACAATACCACTATTCCTAAAAAACTAAAAACCAAAATTAACAGTGGTAATTTTATGCTTTTATAACGGTTCTTTACTATTAAATAAATGCCTAAAAACAAACAGGCGATTATGGCAAGGATACTGGGTATGGTCAAAAGTTCAGCAAAAACACCAAAAAGGGTTGTTTGTAAAAAATCAAACTTTGTCCTTAACTTAAGTAGTAACAAAAAAAACACTGCAAAAATAGTCAAGCTTAATAAGGCTTTCTGTGATTTGGCTTCAGAAATTCCATGTATTTTAGTCATTATCCATCATAATTTAAATTAAACATCGCAATCAACTATAACCATAACATTATCAGGAATACAGCCTGAAAAGCACAGGTCTAACGGTAAGTCGCAATCAATACATAATTCGTCGTGAACATAACAAAGAATATTCCAATACAAGCAACAACCGGAATAATTACCGCAACATCCGTGACTAGAACCACATCCTAACGGACACCACCAAGCGCAATCATACGCAGCCTTTCCAGTGGTATTTTCTGCATTACCATAATTTTGTTCTAAAGCTTTATTTTCCAACATATTCATATACTCGATTTTTGGAAAATAAAAGTTATAATACTCGTCAAATCTGATTTTAGTATTATTAGTATTATCTAAAAAATTTAACAAGTTTGATGTAGACTCATCCTGTTCTCCTGTTTCTACTATGTAATCAGATATTGTTTCTTCAAGTTCTTTAACACTAATGTAAATGTCTTCTTGACAATTAAAGTAAATTTCTCCTGACAAATGCCTTGGATGAGTAGTACATTGACAATCTTCGCCAGATGTGATTGATCTTTTTGCAGTATTAACGATAGACCTATGAAAGAAAAAGTTAGAAAAAAGTTCTAACTTTCTTCCTTCATTTGATCTAATTTCATTGATTATATCTATATATGAATTTGTCATGATATCATTTACGACCCTTAAATCTTCTACTGAAATCCCTTCTTGAACCAAAAATTCAGCTTCCAATTCTATATCATCTTGCACCTCTATATATATTATATCACAAGGAACCATATAAAAATCAGTATCAAATAATTCTTTATCATCTTTATAAATGCTAAGATTAGAACTGGTTCCATTTTTATCTACAGAACTATTAAATACGAGCTCAAAATTATTATTAGTTATACTTAATTTAAGTGTATTTTCCGGAGAATTTATTATTTCCACATTGGGATAAATAACAGACTGATTATTAGAAAATCCATCTTCCGAAGAAAGACTATAATCTTCATTAACTTCTGAATTTGTTTCTCTATCAGTAGAACAAGAAACTAATAAAAAGATAAACACTACAGCTAAGTATAATAAATTACGAAAAATAAATAAGTTTGATTTCATTTTAAAAATTTTTTGAATATCCGTAATTAGTCATATCCTGTGATTCCAGCAATGACGAGCCTATCGAAAAGCTTCTCCCCAAAATATCTTCGGTTTAGCTTATAGATGAATTCATTCAGGTATAATTGAAGGTACTTTC